>CAVVWY010000020.1:0-185087 GCA_963752025.1 uncultured Alphaproteobacteria bacterium
AAACCGGCCGCGGCTCGCGCACCTCGGACAGCGACAGTTTGTTGTAGGTCTTGGTCGCGTCGCGGCTTTCGACGCGGGTCCAGTGCCGCCGCGATCTTCGTTTCGAAATCGAGGATCGCTTTGGCGCGCGCGGCGGCATTCGGCTCGCCAGCAAGGTTCGTCTGCTGGTCAGGTGCTGGAGATACTTGGCCTTCGTCTCGGCGAGCTTCGGATCTTTCGACAGATAATAATCGCGGTCGGGCATGCCGAGACCGCCCTGGAGCACGTTCAGACGCATATTGGTCGGGCGCCTTTCGGTCCTGGCCGATGAACACCGCCGTAAGGGACGTGCCGATGCTGAGCTGCGTCGCCTCAGCATAGAGCGTCGCGAGACCGCTCTCGACTTCAGGCCGCGAACCTGGTTTAGCCACGGTTCGAAGGCGCAGGCCCTTCGCCTCGATCGCCGCCTGGTCCATGAAGCTGGCATAGGCACGCCGATCCTGCTGTTCGGGTCCTTGGCCTGCTCCTCGATGATCTGCTGGGTCCGCTCGCGCGACAGGTCTTCGAGCACGGTGAACATGCCGTAGTTCGACTTGTCGGCCGGGATCGGCGTGTTCTTCGCCCAGGTGCCATTCGCGAACGGTAGAATTGTCGCCCGGTGCAATGGTCGCGATCCATGCCAGCGGCATCGAAGCCATAGGTGCCATATTGCGGCTTGGGCGCAGCAGCGACTTCGGCGGCCGGCGCCTCTGCCCGCCGCGGCGCGGCCACCGCCGGCGCGGCGCTTGATTGCGCTGCACAACCGGCAAGCGCCTGGTGGCAAGAACAGGGCGTCAGGTTACGCAAATCAGCAATACCCCTCCGGTCAATCGACAATTGACAAGACTGGTTCAGCGCCACGCGCGCTCACCAGAAACTTTCGACGACACCCTCGCCGTACACTGCCAACGTCATGGGTCAACGCCGCACATGCGTCCGCCGGTCGCGAAGCTTGCTCTTGAGCCAAGATGTCCAGACGAGCGACGCGCAGAGATAGCCGATCAGCGGCGGCGCCGACGGCGATCGACAAAATACCGAGCCGCAATCGGACCGGACGCCTGATGAATCCAGAACAGCAGCCGGCTGAGCTCGCTCGAGAAGCGCTCGGCAGCCGCCGGATTTACCATCGTCGCGTCGTGATGCAGCTCCCACGATCCGATGCGGTAGGCGGCATAATAGAGCGGCGGGATGGTCAGCGGATTGATCAGCAGCGTGAACGCCGCCGCGACCGCGACATTGGCGCGCAGCGGAATCGCGAGAATCGCCGCGATGAACGTATGCATGAACGGGATGATCACCCCGACGAACAGTCCCAGCGCAACGCCGCGCGGGACCGACGTCGCGTCATCCGCCAAAGCGCCGGCTGACTGAGGTGCGGAGCGAAGGGCCGAAGCAGCCGATAACGTGGATCGACTGCCGGGTCGGGATATGGCGCCTGACCCAGCTCATGCCGCGGCCGGAATCGGCCTCAGCCATGCCTCAGCAGCCGCTGCTGCTCCCGTTTCCAATCCCGCTCCTTCATCGTGTCACGTTTGTCGTGCACCTTCTTGCCGCGAGCCAGCGCCAGCTCGACCTTCGCCCTGCCGCTGCCGTTGAAGTAGATCGACAAGCGGGACGAGAGTCAGGCCCTGGCGGGTCACCGCTCCGTTCAGCTTGGCGATTTCCCGATTGCGGAGCAGCAACTTACGCGGCCGCCGCGGCTCGTGATTCAGCCGGTTGCCGTGGCTATATTCGGGGATGTGGCTGTTGATCAGCCAAACTTCGTCGCCGTCAACCGTCGCATAGCTCTCCGCGATCGAGCCCTCGCCGTGCCGCAGCGATTTCACTTCGGTCCCGGCCAGCTGGATGCCAGCCTCGAACCGGTCCTCGACGAAATAGTCGAAGCGCGCGCGCCGGTTCTCGGCGACGACCTTCTGCTTGTCGAACGGCTGGGGAAGCGGCTTGGCCATCGCGGCGAGTTAGTGGCGAGCGCGCGCAACTTGCCAGCGCCGATGCGAGCG
Organism: uncultured Alphaproteobacteria bacterium; assembly: GCA_963752025.1. Classification (GTDB taxonomy): domain Bacteria; phylum Pseudomonadota; class Alphaproteobacteria; order Sphingomonadales; family Sphingomonadaceae; genus Sphingomicrobium. The sequence continues at coordinate 2,019 of CAVVWY010000020.1, forward strand.
CAGCCAATTGCGATATTAACGGCGCGACGTGCGCTGTCGGCGGCTCGGGGGATCTAAGATGAGCGACGTCTTCGTGTCCTACAAGGCCGAGGATCGCGCGCGGGTCGCGCCGCTGGTGCAGGCGCTGGAGGCCGAGGGCCTCGAGCGTCTGGTGGGACACGCAAATCGCGGCGGGCTCGGAATGGCGGCAGGACATCCAGCAACAGCTCGATCGAGGCGCGCTGCGTGATCGTGGTCTGGAGCAAGCGCTCGATCGGACCCGAAGGGCGGTTCGTGCGCGACGAAGCCAATCGAGCCCAGCGACGCGGAACCTATCTGCCTGTCTGCATCGACAATGTCGAGCCGCCGCTCGGCTTCGGCGAGCTCCACGCGATATCGCTAAGGGCTGGAAAGGGACGCGCGACCGACGGTCGCTACCGCAGGCTGCTGCAAGCGGTTCGCGCGAGTAATGGCGGGCAAGACGCCGCGCACGAGCGTGCGCCGACGAAACGAGCGGCTGTCGAGACGCGGAGCGATCGCTCGCCGGCGGCGCCGCAGCGGTCGCGGCGTCGCGTGCCGCGGGCGGCATGGGCATTGCTCAAGCCCGGCGACGCCAAGGCAGCGAACAGCATCGCGGTGCTTCCCTTTGCCAACCTCAGCGGCGACGCTGCACCAGGACTATTTCTCGGACGGCATCGCCGAGGAGCTTCGCAGCGCGTTGTCGCGGCTGCCCGGTCTGAAGGTGGTCGGGCGCATTTCTTCCGAAGCCGTGCGCAACCAGGACGCGTCCAGCGCCGCGCAGCCGGCTGCACGTCGGCCACATCCTCACCGGAAGCGTCCGGCGCGGCGCCGGGCATGGTCCGGATTTCGTCCCAACTGCATCGATGGCGAAGCGGCCTCGAGCAATGGTCGGCAAGCTACGATCGCCCGGAAGGCAATGTCCTCGCGATCCAGACCGACATCGCGGAAAACGTCGTCTCCGCGCTGAGCGTCGAGCTCGGCAGGACGGCGTTCAGGCCCTAACGACGGGCGGCACGAACGATCCCGAAGCACACGACCTGTACCTTCGCGCGATCGCGCAGGCGCAAAGCGACGACAGCGAGAGCAGCCTGCAGCAGGCAAACGCCTGCTCGATGCGGCGATCGCCAAGGATCCCCGCTTCGCCAAGGCTTTAGCCGCCAAGTCGCGCAACCTGTCGTACATCGCCGACGTCGGGCGGTCGCCCAAGGAAACCCGGCGCGGCTATGCCGCGGCCGTGGCCGCCGCGCAGAGGCAATCGAACTCGGCGCCGCGGCTGCCGGAAGCCTATGCGGCGCTCGCCGACGCGCTCTACGGACAACGCAAGGTTCCAGCCGCGATGAAGCAGATTGAGACCGGCTTCACTATCGGGACGAACGATCATGCAGCTGTTGCAGGCTGCGGTGATAGTGTTCGTCGCGGGCGGACAGACGCGGCGGGCGCTCGGCTATGCCGACCGGATGATCGAGCATCGATCCGCTCAACCCGCTATCCCACCGGCGGCGCTATTATGCACTATTCTACGACCGGCAGTATCGACGAATGCATTGCTGAGGCGCAGCGAACTCTGAAGCTCGCGCCCGCGCTAGCGCTTCCGCCATATTTCATCGCGTTGAGCCTGATCATGAAGGACCAACCGCAAGAGGCGCAGCGCTACCTCGACACGCTGCCGGCAGACCTTACCGTCCGGCTTTCCGGCGAAGCGATCGTTGCTGGAAGACTGGGCGATACTAAGCGCACGAAGGCCAAGCTGGACCAACTGAGAAGAGTCTACGGCGATGCCGCGAGCTATCAGTTCGCTCAGGTCCATGCGCAGCTCGGCGAAACGGACAAAGCGTTCGAAGCGCTTGAGCGCGGCTTAAAGGTCAACGATCCCGGTCTAAATACCCTTGCGCGTGGATCCGCTATTCGATCCGATCAGGAGCGATCCACGGTTTGCGAACTTGCTTCAAAGGGTCGACGTCACGACCTGATCAAACGAGGCCGGCATGCTGCAACGCGGCGTCGACCGCGCGTTTCGATGCCTCCGAAGCTTCTACGAGGGGCAAGCGAAGCTCGGTCGGGAAACCCGGTCGCACGCGAGACAGAGCATATTTCGTCGGCGCGGGCGAAGCGTCGCTGAACAAGGCGGCATGAAGCGGATAAAGCCGATCCTGCAGCTTCAGGGCATCGTCCCAACGGCGCTCCCGCGTCGCCTTCTGGAAGTCGGAACAGAGCTTCGGCGCAACGTTCGCGGTGACCGAGATGCAGCCCACGCCGCCCATGGCGTTGAAACCGAGCGCCATATCGTCATTGCCGCTGAGCTGGACGAAATCCTCTCCACAGTCGAGCCGCTGAGCGGACACACGGGCAAGATTGCCGGTCGCGTCCTTAATTGCGACGATCCGAGGATGTTTTGCCACATCCGTAAGGGTTTCAACCGAGATGTCCGCAACCGTCCTTGAGGGTACGTTGTAGATCACGATCGGAATCGGTGATGCTTCGGCGATGGCAGTGAAATGGGCCGCGAGGCCAGCCTGACTCGGCTTATTGTAGTAAGGGACGACGACCAACGCGGCGTCGGCCCCGACATCGGCTGCCGCGCGCACCATTTCGATCGCCGCAGCAGTGGAATAGCTGCCGCAGCCCGCAATCACCGGCACCCTGCCCCTCGCGACCTGCACAGCATGAGCGATCATCTCGCGATGCTCGTCGCGACTCAGGGTCGCGCTCTCGCCAGTCGTCCCGCAGGGCACCAGCCCGTCGATCCCCGCGATTGCCATTCGACGAATTCGGCAAATGTGTCTTCGGCGACACGGCCGCCGGAAAATGGCGTAACCAGTGCCGGAATCGACCCGAAAAACATGAACTTGCCTCCTTCGAACGAGCGTTCTCGGTCAGTTGCGGGCTGCGTTCACGGCCTGATAAGGAGCGGGGGCTGACAATGTCCAGCATGTGGCGTGTTGCTGTGATTCTCGCCGGCGTTCTGGCCATAGCGCCGACGAGTTCGGCGCAATATGCACCGGCCGCGACTGCAGTCGCGCCGGCCTATAGCTATAACGCCTATGAGATTCGACGTATCGCTCGAGAGTTGGCGCCGCTTACGTCAGAGCAGCGGTTACAGCTTCGCCGACTATGCGCGCTTCCTGATCCCAAACCGCGACTGGCCCGACGCGGCGAAGATGCGCGCATGGGCCGAGAACGCAATGCGGCCGGGCGAAAACCCTGCCATGGTCATAGCCTTCTTCACGGCGGACAAGCCTGGGACCGGAAATGCGTGGGCGCGGTTGACGGACGCCTACGCTGCGACCGGCAGAGCGGCGGAGGCGCTCGACGCGGCTCGCAACGCCTGGGCAGAACCCGACCTAAGCCTGACCGACGAGCAATCGATATGGAACGCTATGGCGCGAGCTTCACTCGGGCGGACCAAGACCGCCGGGCAGATGCCCTGCTTTTCGCCAAAAAGCGCTGACGAGGCCGCTCGCTTCCTGACCGCAACGAGCCCCGACCGCCAAGCGGCCTTCTCGGCGCGGATCGCAATGCAGAACAATTCGCCGGATGCGGCGAGCCGTTTTCAAACTGTCAGTGGCCGGGTGACCAGCGACGCAGGCCTGATGATGGACCGTGCGCGGTGGCTGCGGGCCAACAACTATGCTGGCGCCGCTCAGCAGTTGGCAGCGAGAGATCACAATTTCGTCTATCGACCCGCCGATCCCGATCGGTTCTACGACATGCTGCTGACGCTGGCGAACGACGCGGTGCAGGACCGGAATTGGCAGACAGCGTTCAACATCGCTCGACAAGTCGACGACGTGCTCCCATCTGGTGCCAGCGTTAGCGAGCAATCGCTTGATCTTCGAGATAATTACACCAGCCTCGTGTGGCTCGGTGGAACCGTGGCTCTCGACAGGATGCAGCGCCCCGCGAGCGCTGTCGCTATGTTCGATCGCTACGCCCACGCCGGGCGATCCCTCCAGGTCCAGACGAAAGGCAATTACTGGGCAGGACGCGCATCGCTGGCCGCGGGGCGGTTTGAAACGGCGAATAGCTATTTTCAGCAAGCAGCGGCCTACCCAGAGCTGTTCTACGGTCAGCTCGCCCTCGAGCGTCTTGGGCGCAGCGTGAACGCACCGTCCCAGGCGGTCCCGCAATATGTGACCACCCAGGCGCAGCGCACTGCATTTAATGCGCGGTCGCTAGTGCAGGCCGTTCGGTTTCTCGGGCAGCAGGGCCGGTCGAACGAGCAGGCACTGTTCGTGAGGGCATTGGCCACCTCGCTCGACAGTCGATTCGGATCGGTACTTGGCCGTCGACCTAGGTCAGCAAATCCGGCGCCAGGACCTTGCCGTTTGGACCGCACGGATGGCGCGTGTGAAGGGCTCGATGTTCTACTACAGGCAGGGATATCCGATACTTCCTGGCTCGGTCTCGGGCAGCCTATGGTCCGTCGCCCATGGTATCGCGCGGCAGGAGAGCTCGTTCGATCCCTATGCAATCAGCCACGCCGGCGCTCGCGGGATGATGCAGTTGATGACCGGAACTGCTCGCGAGCAGGCGAACAAGATGGGCGTCGGCTTCGACAGCTACCGACTGATCAGCGACCCGAGCTACAACGTGATGATCGGCTCTGCCTACTTCCAGCGAATGCTGAATACGTGGGACGGCAGCATTCCTCTTGCCGTGGCGGCCTACAACGCAGGGAGCGGCAACGTCCGCAAGTGGATTGACCGTTACGGTGATCCTCGCACGCAGGTCGACATGCTCAAGTGGATCGAGGCCATCCCGTACACGGAGACGCGCGCCTATGTGCAGCGCGTGATCGAGAACAGCGTCGTCTATGACTCGATGCGTGGCGGCAACGGGCAGCAGGCGATGCATGTATCCCGGTATCTTGGGAAGAATCGCCCGGGCTGATAGTCCGCAAGGATGACTCGACTCGCCCCCCCGTTTCATCACGCCTGAGGGCCTTTCGCGCATACGGGCGGAATATGACGACCTGTTCGGCACGGAGCGGCCGAAGCTCGTCGAAATTATAGCCTGGGCTGCAGCGAACGGAGACCGGTCCGAAAACGGCGACTACATCTACGGCCGCAAGCGCTTGCGCGAGATTGACCGGCGGCTTGGCTATCTTGGCAAGGTGATGAAGACTGCCAAGGTCGTCGACCCAGCGTCGCAATCTTCACGCGATCAGGTGCGTTTTGGGGCCACCGTTGAGCTGGCGGATGAGGACGATAACCGCCGTATCCTTACCATCGTCGGAGACGATGAAACGGACGCGGGTGCTGGTCGCATCGGTTGGAGCGCTCCCGTGAGTTCGAGCTTTGATTGGCGCGAAGGTAGGCGACCAGCGCACCGTGCGCCTGCCGGCTGGCGAGAAGAGTTACGAGATCGTCGAGATCAGTTATCCCTCGACAAACTAGGCGGCGCGACCCGACGAGTTCACGAGCCGCGGCGGCTCGGCAGGCATCGTTTTCGCCCACGCCTCGGAAATAGCCGTCAACGCCGCAACGGCAGCTTCGTCGGCATTGCTGCCATCGATCATAACCCAAGGCGACCAGCGGGTGTTCGAGTGGGCCTTCACGTCATCCAGGGCACGCCGATAGGCCGGATCGGTGACACTCACGGTCTTGTCGCGGTGAGCGACGGCGAACCACGGATCAGTTGCTCGTTCGTGGAGTCGGCGCTCCTGCACCTCAGGTGAAACGTCGAAGTAGAGCTTCACGATCAGCGTCCCGTAATCGCGCTGTTGCGCTTCGAATTCATTGATCTCGTCGAAGGTGCGCGCAAGAACCGCCTCGTCGGTGCGACCGAGCACTCGATCGTCGAGAACGCGGCGATACCAGCTGCGGAAAAATATCGACGTGTTCCCGGCGCTCGGCAGCGCGCGCCAGAAACGCGCGAGCCAATGACCTTCCGAAGCCTCGCGGCGGTCGTATCCAGTGCTGTGAACGGTGAAGTGACACGGATCGAACGATGCGGAGAGCTGGCGCAGCGCATGCCTTTTCGCCGATCCTTGCGGTCCTTCGAACAGGATCATTGCGCGGCGACCGTGAACGATCTGGGGGATCTGCAGCTCGCTAAGATGCTCCCGCAGCGCTTCGAGCGCATCGAGCGTCGAGTTGGGCGTCAGCCCTTCACATTCGGTTATCCAATCCCGCACGCTACGGAGGGTAGTGGCCCCGTCACCGACGGACAATCGCGCCGAAACTTATCCACAGCTTTTTCGTCTCAAAACGAGGCGGCACTCAGTCCACCGGCACCGTCTTGATGTGCAGCTCCTTGAGCTGCTTCGGGCTGACCTCGGACGGTGCGTTCATCATCAAGTCCTCTGCCTTCTGATTCATCGGGAAGAGGATCACCTCTCGGATGTTCGGTTCATCGGCGAGCAGCATGACGATGCGGTCGATGCCCGGCGCCGACCCGCCGTGCGGCGGAGCGCCGAACTTGAAGGCGTTGATCATCCCTGAGAAGTTCGTGTCGACTTCTTCCTTGGTATAGCCGGCGATCTCAAACGCCTTGTACATGATGTCGGGCCGGTGGTTACGGATCGCGCCCGAGCTCAGCTCCACCCCGTTGCAAACAATGTCATATTGCCACGCCAGGATGTCGAGCGGATCCTTGGTCTCCAGCGCCTCCATGCCGCCCTGCGGCATCGAGAAAGGGTTGTGGCTGAAGTCGATCTTCTGCTGCTCCTCGTTGTACTCGTACATCGGGAAATCGACGATCCAGCAAAAGCGGAACGAGCTTCGTTCGATGAGATCGAGCTGCTCGGCGACGCGCGTGCGCGCGAGTCCGGCGAGCTTCACGGCTTCCTCTTCCTTGCCAGCGGCGAAGAAGATGCCGTCGTCCGGACGAAGATCCAGTTGCTGGGCGATCCGGTCCATGCCCTCGGTCCCGTGATTCTTCGCGATAGGACCACCCCATTCCCCGGCTTTGCGGGTAGCATAGCCAAGACCTGCAAAACCCTCGCTGCGAGCCCACTCGTTCATGTCGTCGAAGAACTTGCGGCTTTTCTCGGCAGTAGCTGGAGCAGGAACGGCGCGGACGACTGCGCCCTTTTCCACCAGTCCCGCGAAAAGGCCGAAGCCCGATCCCCTGAATTGCTCCGACACGTCGGTGATCAGCAGCGGATTGCGAAGGTCAGGCTTGTCGCTTCCGTATTTTAGCAGCGCTTCCTTATACGGGATGCGAGGATATTCACCGGCCGGCGTGACCGTCCGTTCGTTCGCGAACTCCTCGAACACGCCCGACAGCACCGGCTCGATGGCAGCGAACACGTCGTCCTGCGTGACGAAGCTCATCTCGAAATCGAGTTGATAGAATTCGCCGGGGGAACGGTCGGCACGGGCGTCCTCGTCGCGGAAACACGGAGCGATTTGGAAATAGCGGTCGAAGCCAGCCACCATGATCAGCTGCTTGAACATCTGTGGCGCCTGAGGAAGCGCGTAAAACTTGCCTGGGTGGACGCGGCTAGGGACCAGATAATCTCGCGCGCCCTCTGGTGAGCTCGCCGTGAGGATCGGCGTCTGGAACTCAGTGAACCCCTGCTCCATCATCCGACGGCGGATCGAAGCGATCACGGCGGAGCGGAGGATGATGTTGCGGTGCGGCTGCTCGCGCCGAAGATCGAGGTACCGGTACTTGAGCCGGATGTCCTCCGGATATTCCTGCTCGCCGAACACAGGCATTGGTAGCTCTGCGGCAGCCGACTGGACCGTAACTTCGCCAGCTTTCACCTCGATTTCGCCTGTTGCGAGGTTCGGGTTGACCGTCTCGGGCGAGCGCGCAACCACCTGCCCCTCGACGGTGACGACCGACTCGACGCGAATGCGGTCCAGCGTCTGGAAAGCTGGAGATTTTCGAATCCGCAACGACTTGAGTGATTCCGTAATGGTCCCGTACGTCCACGAACAGCAGGTGACCGTGGTCGCGTTTGCGGTGCACCCATCCCGACAGGCGGACCGTCTCGCCGACATTGGAAGCGCGGAGCTGTCCGCAGTTATGGGTGCGATAGGCGTGCATGATCAGGTTGGCTCGCTAAGGAGAAATTTGGCGGGAAATCGCGCGCTGCGCTTCAGGGCCGCAAACATTTTTGTCAACCCGGCGGGGCCCGGCTAAAGCCCCGGGAGACTCATGCATATCCATCCCCTGATTACCAAGACGGACGACCTCCAGGCTCTCGTCGACCGCCTCTCAAGCCACCCGTTCGTCGCCGTGGACACCGAGTTCATGCGCGAGAACACCTATTGGCCCGATCTGTGCCTGATCCAAGTAGCGACCCCAGATGAAGCGGCTGCAATCGATCCGAAGGCGGACGGCATAGATCTCAAGCCGCTCCTCGACCTCTTTGTCGCAAATGAGGAAGTGCTGAAGGTATTCCACGCTGGCGGACAGGATCTGGAGATTATCCACAATCTGACCGGCAAGGTCCCTCATCCGCTATTCGACACGCAAATTGCCGCTATGGCCCTCGGGCACGGCGAGCAGATCGGCTATTCGAATCTCATTGAAAGTCTGCTCGGCCACAGCCTCGATAAAGGGGCGCGGTTCACGGACTGGGGCCGCCGTCCGCTCGACAAGCGCCAGATCGACTATGCGATAGCCGACGTTACGCACCTCGCGACGGTCTTCCCCCGGATGGTCGAGAAGCTGAAGAAGACAGGCCGGGGTGCCTGGCTCGACGAGGAGATGGAACGGCTCGCGGACTCGTCGAGCTTCGCTTTCCCGCCCGAGGACGCCTGGAAGCGCCTGAAGCTCCCGAGCCGCAATCCTGCCGTTCTCGGCCGTCTCAAGGCTGTCGCTGCCTGGCGCGAAACAGAGGCACGGTCCAAGAACCTGCCGAGGGGACGCATCGTCAAGGACGACACGCTAAACGAGATCGTCCTTCACCCTCCCAAAAAGCAAGATGATCTAGGACGGATTCGGGGCCTCTCGGCAGGCTGGAGAACGAACGACATCGGTGCTCGGCTGATTGCCGCAATCGACGCTGCGAAGCCGCTCGACCAGGCCGACATGCCAGACCGTGAGCCGAAACGTCCTGGGCTTACCAAGGATGCGGCGCTGGTCAGCGACCTTCTCAAGCTTTTGCTGAAGATACGCGCCAAGGAAACCGGCGTTGCCGCGCGTCTCATCGCCCGATCCGACGATCTCGAGGCACTCGCTGCGGGCGTGCGCAAGAATTTGAATATCCTCAGCGGTTGGCGTTTCGAGCAGTTCGGCAAGGACGCGGTCGACCTAGTCGAGGGTCGGCTCGCCTTCGCGATCGAAAACGGAAAGCTCAAAATGAGTAGAGTCGCTCATGACGAGATCGTCGATGCTTAGAATCGCGCTCGTCTCGCTTCTGCTGCTCGTCGCCTGCGCCACCACGCCGCAAGAGCCGCCGGTGCATGGCGAGACGGCGGGCCACCGGTGCGACAATAGCCAAGTGGCGTCCTTCATCGGACGGCCTGCAACAACCGAGACTGGCAGCGCCATCATGAAGGCGACGAATGCCGGCACGCTGCGCTGGGCTTGGCCCGATTCCGCGCTGACCATGGATTTCCGCACGGACCGAGCGACGGTTTCGTTGAGCACGGACGGGAAGGTTTCGAAGATCGACTGCGGCTAAGCGGCTTCACCAATCATCCGTGCTTCCATGAGCGCTCGTCGAATAGTCTGCAGGCTGAGGCGCGCACGCTCGGAAATGGCATAGCGGTCGACCGCCTCCACGGCCCGCTCCACCGTCCAATAGTCGCGATGGAGCCGTTCCGACATGAACCGCACCGCATCGGGTGCGATGTGCAGACCGCGGTCGGCAAACAACAGCTGGATGAGCGCCGAAAAAAGCGTGTCGTCCGGATGCTGGATGCGAATTACCGGCGTGACCGCCAGTCTGGTCTGCAGGTCGGGAAGGAGTGGCGACCACGCAGGGGGAACATGATCCGCAATCATAACGAGGGGACGGCCCGTGTCCTGTGCTTGGTTCCAGGCGTGAAACAACTCCTCTTCTTCGCGTTGCTCCGCATCATCGAATAATCTCCCTCCGGTGCGCTCGGCGAAGCTGCGGGCCAGCAAACTGCGGCCCGAGCGACGAGGGCCGGTCAGGATCGTCGCCTTGACCGGCCACATGCTCCATTTGCGGAAATGGTCGAACGCTTCTCGGTTCGCGTCCGAGACGATGAAGCGGGCGTCCCCCTCGGTTTGCGGCCAGTCGAGCGGAAGCGCGATCTGGTCCGGACCGTGCTTCACGGCTCCTGCCCCGGTTTCGTCGTCGCGGGCTGAGCAGGCTTCGCGGGAGTGGTTGCCTGCGGTTGAGGCGGCGTCTGAGGCGGTGCAGGCGCAGGGTTCGCGGGAACCGGCGGCGGCGGCAACGCTGGCGGCTTCTCCGAGGAAGATTTTATCCGCACGACAGTGCCGGCGGTCTCAACCAGCCAGCCCCGAGCCGACAACGCTGCCGCCAGCTGGCTGATATCGCCGCGATATTCGACGAGAATGTAACTTGTGCCCGCCGGGTTGATCTGCTGCGGCGTCGCCAATTCGATGCCGGTCAGCGTCCGCAGATGCGCCATCGCGAAGTTGTAGACGTTTACGTCCGTGCCCGTGACCTGCACTTGGTAGGCGTTGGTGGTCGGCGCCTTCACGACCGGCTTCTCTTCGACTGGCAGCGGGATCACCGGCGGCGGAGGCTGGTTGAGAGACGGATCACGCGTGAGCGCGCCGGCAGCCAGTGCCTGAGCGAAGATCTGATCCATCCGCTGCACGCCCTGCGCCATCATCGCTGGCATCTGGTCGCTGTTTTGCACGGTGAGAGTAAAGCCGCCGACGACCTGATTGTCCGGCCCATGCCGCGCAATGAAACGCGCCCGTGCTGGTCCCCCCGGGTAGAGGCGCTGCAGCTGAACTTCCGCCACGAGAATGTCGGCCGCGCCGTAGATGTCGATAATGTTGCGCCACCACCCGCGGCCCGGCCGCATCGTCTGGGCCGCGTTGATGAGCATGGGGTCCGTGCCCATGCCGCTAACGCGGACATAGTCTATCGGGCTCTGCGAAGTACGGAACTGCGCCCACGCGCGTTGCCAAGCATTACGCAGTTCGACGCTCGTCGCCGTACCTCCGGTGACGGTGATCGGAATCAGCAGCATAGGAACCGAACGCTGAACCTCGCCGCCTTCGACGCCCAGGAATTCTGCCGCACGGACCCGGTCGAAGAGCACGCCCAAGTCGGCAATGTAGCGATTGGGACCAATCTCCTCGCGCTCGACGTTGATCGAACTCACGATTTGATCGAGCGTCGAATCGGGCAGACTCGGTGCCTGGTTCAAGGGCTGGTGGTGCATCTTGGCCCAAAGGGCACGGAAGCCCTGGCGTTGAGCGATGCGCCACCCGGCGTACCGCGCCGACTGAGCATCGGGCGCCCCTACGTCTACGTGTATACCCGTGATTTCCAGCGTACCCGAGCTGTCGATCGGCAGGATCCCGCGGTCGGCGGTCTCCAATTGCGCGTAGACCCCCGCGGAAAGCCCAGCGGCGGCGAGCAGGATCAGAAAGGGGACTACGAGACGGCGACGGGGCATTCGCAGCGTCTTTTGGCGACAACGGCGTGGAAATCCAAGCGGCTTGTCTTTAGTGCCTCGCCGGACATGCCGCCGAAACCCCTCACTTATGCTGATTCAGGCGTGTCGATCGATGCGGGAAATGCGCTTGTAAAGGCGATCGGCCCCCTCGCCCGCTCAACCGCACGCCCTGGTGCCGGCGCGGAGCTGGGCGGATTCGGGGGCTTTTTCGATTTGAAAGCCGCCGGCTATTCGGATCCGCTGCTCGTCGCAGCGAACGACGGCGTCGGTACAAAGCTAAAGCTCGCGATTGAAACGGGCATCCATCAGGGTGTCGGCATCGATCTCGTCGCAATGTGCGCCAACGACCTGATCGTTCAGGGCGCGGAGCCTCTGTTCTTTCTCGATTATTATGCGACAGCGAAACTCGACAACGAGGTTGCCACTGCTGTCGTGACGTCGATCGCGGAAGGCTGCCGTCAGGCCGGCTGCGCTTTGATCGGCGGCGAAACGGCAGAAATGCCGGGCATGTATGCCGCTGGCGACTACGACCTTGCGGGCTTCTGCGTCGGCGCCGTGGACCGCGACAAGGTGCTCACCGGCGGCGACGTTGCAGCGGGCGACGTCATACTCGGTATCGCCAGCTCGGGAGTTCATAGCAACGGTTTCTCGCTCGTTCGCCGCATCATCGAGCAGCAGCGCTGGAATCTCGACGAGCGCCTCCCGTCCACAAGTGGTCGCAGCTTGGGCGAGGCGCTACTCGAGCCAACGAAGATCTATGTTCGTGCACTGCTCCCGCTCGTTCAGCAATACCGGATCAACGGTCTCGCGCACATCACTGGCGGCGGACTTCTCGAGAATATTCCGCGAGTTCTACCAGACGGCTGTCACGCGATGGTAGACACAGACCGATGGGATTTGCCCGCCCTCTTCTCAACGCTACAGCAAGGCGGCCGAATTGCTCCCGAAGAGATGGCTCGAACGTTCAACTGCGGCATCGGCATGGTCGTGATCGTAAGCCCTGGGCAGAAGGAAGCCGTGAGTTCGGCGCTTGAGGCATCAGGCGAGAAGGTCTTCGAGGTCGGTCGCGTAGACGCCGGGCAGCGTGGCTGCACGGTTACCGGCAAAGCTGGCAGCTGGGGTTCATCCGAGGATTGGTCCGCGACCCATAATGCGTGATTCAAAGCGTGTTGCGATTTTGATTTCGGGCCGAGGCAGCAACATGCGCGCCCTGGTCGAACAAGGTAAAAACTACGAAGTTGCGCTCATCGCCTCGAACAAGCCGGAAGCAGCGGGCATCGCATGGGCCCGAGCGCGCGGACTGGCGACCTGGGCCAAGGACAGCAAAGGCATGGATAAGGAGAGTTTCGACCGATTGCTCAGCGACGCCTTGGCTGAGCACGATGTTGGAACGATCGCTTTAGCTGGCTTCATGAGGATTTTATCATCGTGGTTCGTTCATGAATGGGCCGGCAGCATCGTGAACATCCACCCTTCCCTTCTTCCGAAATATCGCGGCCTGGACACGCATTCGAGAGCGATTGAAGCGGGCAACTCAGTGAGCGGTTGCTCCGTGCACGTCGTCACCGAAGAGCTCGATGCGGGGCAAGTACTGGCTCAGGCCGAAGTAAACATACAGGCCGGAGATACGCCTGTGACGCTTGAGCAGCGCGTGCTCGCCGCCGAACATCAGCTATATCCAAGGGTTTTAAGTGAGTTCGTGAACCGATGAGCGACCCTCTCGACCGTATCCGCGCGGCCGCGCTGGATCTCCCCGAAACCGAGGAGCGGCCCTCCCACGGCCAGCCAACTTTCTTCGTCGCCGGTAAGCAATTCGCTCAATTCCGCCGCAATCATCATGGCGACGGCCAGACCGTCGTCTGTGTCCGGATCAGCAGCCTGGACGAGCAGGCTATGCTCCTCGACGCCTCCCCAGACACCTATTCAAAGCCGGCTTATCTGCCGAGTTGGATTTCCATTAATGTCGCCGGCAACTCCGTAGATTGGGAGCACGTCTGCGATCGGATTGCCGAGAGCTGGGAGCTTGCCGCGCCGCGGCGGTTGCTCGAAGCAGGTGGACGATGAGTGATTCGGAAACGAGACGCCGTTGGATCAATATCGGCGAACTGATCGCTCTTGCCGCGCTGATCGTTTCGGCGGCCGGCGTGTGGATTAGCTGGAAGAGCAGCAGCGAGGATAAGCCGTCGCGTATCGTCGAGCAGCGGCAGTCCGTCCCGCTGACGCTGCGCGGGACTGTTCAGAGCAATGGCCAAGAACTGACGATCGTGCCGGTTGAATCAACGCACGGACTGCAGTCGCTGACGGTCACAATCAAAGGCGCCGCCGCCATCGAGGTCGGTAGCGACGGGCGGCTGCAGGCGAGCGATGTCCAGACCGCCCTCAAAAACCGTGAAAAGGAACAGAAGAACGTCACGTACAGCGTGCCGGTCCGAATCGATGCTCATTATGTGGAGATGGGCAAAGATAAGCGTGGCGGTGGAAACTACGTCCTCCGCTACCGGTGGGAGGGCGGCGGCCTGTTCGGCAGCCGCTCACTCCTTTTGGTGGGCCTCAGCCGTTAGCCGACAATCTCTTCAGGCTTGAAAAAGAAGTCGATTTCGATCTTTGCGTTTTCGTCGCTGTCGGAACCGTGGACCGAGTTCGCTTCGATGGATTCCGCAAAGGTCTTGCGGATCGTGCCTTCATCGGCTTGCGCGGGATTGGTCGCCCCCATCACTTCGCGATTGCGAAGGACGGCATTCTCACCCTCGAGAACTTGCACGACGACCGGCCCCGACGTCATGAAGGCGCAGAGGTCGTTGTAGAACGGCCGCTCTTTGTGGACGGCGTAGAAGCCTTCGGCTTGGTCACGCGTCATGTGAATGCGCTTGGAAGCAACGACGCGCAGGCCGGCGTCTTCCAGCATCTTGGTGATCGCGCCAGTCAGATTGCGGCGGGTGGCATCGGGCTTGATGATCGAAAACGTGCGCGTCGCGGCCATGACCGGGCGGTCTCCTGTGTTTGGTTTGGAATGGATTGGTGCGCCGCCTAGCCGCGAGGCCGCGCCACCGCAACCCTCAAGCCTGTTGGGCCCAGCGCCCGTCCTTCTGCGCCCAATAGCGCCGTTCGACACCTTCCCTACCAGCCAGTAGCTTCCACGCAAGCCGAGCGGCATCCAGCGTGGCGGCGTCGAACAGATAAAAGCTGCGATCGTAGTTGAGCGCCAAATCGCGCCAGATCCCGTCCGCTATCAGCATGTTGCGCGCCTGGTTAGGCGCGTCCTCGGTGGTGGAGAGAAGGATCGGCTGTTGGGCGTCATCGGTCCCGCCGGCCAGCGCGTGCGGCAGGAAGCTCGTCGCTCCCTGATCCCACAACATGCGATCGAGTCTCGCCAGGAACGGTTCGTCGTTGGCAACGACCAGCAGACGCTGTTGCTGCGCCAACAGTTTGCCCGCGAGGCTTGCGATCACTTGCTCCGGTGGCGATCCTGCAAGTTGATAGAAATCGACCTGCACGGAGCGCTAGACTCAGCCCTCGATCACATCAGCGACATATTCGTCGAGAAGGCGAACACCGAAGCCGGTCGCGCCCTTGTCATACGTATTTCCCGGCTTATCCGACCAGGCCTTCCCAGCCATGTCGATGTGCGCCCAGCGAACGCCGTTCTCGACGAACCGCTGAAGAAACTGCGCCGCAGTAATGGAGCCGCCCTCCCGCGGACCGACATTCTTGATGTCCGCGATCGGCGAGTCGATCAGGCGATCAAAGGATTCCCCGAGCGGCATGCGCCACAGCCGATCGCCGCTCTCCTCGCCGACATGCTGCAGCTGCGCCGCAAGATCGTCATTGTTCGAGAACAGGCCGGCATATTCGTGACCGAGGCTGATCAGGATTGCGCCGGTGAGCGTAGCGAGATCGACGATCGTCTCGGGCTTGTAGTTGCGCTGCACGTAGGTGAGCGCGTCAGCGAGCACGAGGCGCCCCTCTGCGTCGGTGTTGATCACTTCAACGGTCTGGCCAGACATCGTCGTGACTACGTCACCCGGGCGCTGAGCGCTGCCGGACGGCATGTTCTCAACAAGGCCACAGATGCCCACCACATTTGCCTTGGCCTTGCGGCGAGCAAGCGCCTTCATGGCGCCGGCTACAGCGCCCGCACCGCCCATGTCCCATTTCATCGCTTCCATGCCAGCTGCCGGTTTGATCGAAATGCCGCCTGTGTCGAAAGTCACGCCTTTGCCCACAAGTGCCAGAGGCTGACCCTCGCCGCGCCCATTCCACTTGAGGATCAGCAGCCGTCCCTCGCGAATGGATCCTTGGGCGACGCCGAGCAGCGCGCCCATGCCGAGCTTCTCCATCGCAGCACGATCGAGCACTTCAATTTCGAC
This sequence comes from uncultured Alphaproteobacteria bacterium, assembly GCA_963752025.1. Taxonomy (GTDB): domain Bacteria; phylum Pseudomonadota; class Alphaproteobacteria; order Sphingomonadales; family Sphingomonadaceae; genus Sphingomicrobium. Next base: position 17,914 of record CAVVWY010000020.1, read on the forward strand.
GCCGGTGCCCTCGAGCGAAGCGCGGACGCGCTCAACGAACAACTCGGGATAGATGATGTTGGCCGGCTCTGTTACCAGCTCGCGCGTCAAAGATACGCCTTCGTAAACAGGCTCCCAACGATCTGCGTAGCGCTGAGCCGCGCCATCACCGCCTCCGACGATGACGACCTCGTCCAATGTCGGCTTCTGCTTGTCCTTGAGCTTCGTGCGATACCGATCGTAGCGCCAGGAACGCAGCGCCGCTGCCAAGCCGACGCGCGCCGCAGCGTCCGCGTCGAAGCCGAGGCCACTGACTTCGATAACGACCTTGGTTTCGCCCGAGGTCAGGAGCCGCGCAACCGCCGTTCCGCCCAGCTTCTCGGCTGCGTCGTTCGGCGTGCTGCCGGCGCCGGTGCCAATGATCAAAACGCGCCGCGCACTGCCGCTATCGTCGACGAACTGCTCGACCGCGCTAGACGCGTCACCCTCGAACCGTTGCCGTTCAATGGTCTGGGTGACGATTTGCTGGGCGGTCCCTAGCGAGCTGAGGCTCGACCGGTCCTTGCCCGCGACCGGGAGCACAAGCGCATAGTCTCCCGCAGGCCGGCGGTCGGCAAAACTAATCTTCATTCACGAATATCCCTGGAAAAAGGCGCAACGTTCTCTCGGACCTTTAGGATGCAAGGGCAAGCTTGGCAAAGCTCAGGGAAGCGATTGTCGGCACGCGCATCCGGTGCAATACGCGAAAGCAGGTTGGGTCTTCGATCGGCGGGAACGGGCGGCGTTGCGGACGAAATTTGCCTGGTGGACAGCGCTGCCTATGATTGCGGCTGCGCCTGCCGCGGCTGGCGCGCAGCCCGTGGCACCCGCCTCTTCAAGCGCCCAGGCAGTCACGCGCCTTCCCACGAACGTTCCTGCAGCGGCACCTGTCCCAGCCCCAGCCGATCAAATCATCGAGTTCAGCGCCGATGAGGTCACGTACGACACAAATACTGACATCGTGACGGCGACTGGCGAAGTGCGCATGCAGCGCGAAGGCAATTACGTCGCCGCCGACCAGGTCATTTGGAACCGCAACACCGGTCAGGTCCATGCTCAAGGCAATGTCGTCGTCTTGACGCCCGAAGGCGACAAGCTCGTCGGCGATAAAGTTGAGCTCACCGACACGCTGCGCGACGGCACGGTCGAAAACCTTTTAGTCGTACTCGAGAGCGGCGGCCGAATCGCGGCTCAACGCGGCACCCGGAAGGGTGAAATCACTACACTCGAAAATGCTATCTACTCGCCTTGCCCGGTGACGACCGACAGCGGCTGCCCGCAACGCCCGAGCTGGTCAATCACCGCAGCGCAGGTCGTCTACGATCCGGCGCGAGAGAAAGTCTTTTTCCACGGCGGCCGCTTCCAGCTGTTCGGCATCAACCTTCCAGTCTTGCCGATTTTCACCATCACGACCGGCAAGGAAGGATCGACTGGCCTCCTGGTTCCGGACTTCAGCGTCTCGACGAAGAAGGGTTTCGAGATCGCGCTGCCGTACCACTGGCAGCTCGGGCCAAATCGCGACCTCACTCTCACCCCTCACGTTTACACCAACGTATTACCAGCAATCGAAGGCAGGTATCGAGAGCTGAATTCGATCGGCGCGTTCCAGGTCGGCGGGTTCCTCACCTACGGCACGATCGACAATACCAATCCGAACGCAACGTCCACCCGCAAGGGCGTCCGCGCCTATTTTGAAGCGAACGGCAAGGCGCAGCTCGATCCAGTCTGGAGCATCACGAGTTCGATCAGGGTTGCCAGCGACAAGACCGTTACTCGCCGCTACGACATCACGAACGACGACCGCTTGCGCAATGTCGTGAAGGCCGAGCGGATCAACGCTGATTCCTATATCTCCATTGCCGGATGGGCGTTCGAGGGCCTCCGGCAAGAAGACGTTCAGAAGCGAATTCCGATCGCCCTCCCCGCGATCGACGCTCACTTCATGATGAACGATGTCTTCGGCGGGAGGTTGGAGCTGCAAGGGAACAGCCTCTCGATCATCCGCATCGAGGGCCAGGACACACAACGCGCTTTCACCAGCGCTAAGTGGGATCTGCGACGGCTAACTCCGTGGGGTCAGCAAGTGACGTTCACCGCCTATGCCCGCGGTGACGTCTATCACGCAGATGATGCGGCGAGCACGGTCGTGCCAATCTATCGAGGTACGGACGGCTGGCACGCGCGAGCGATCGGTGCATTGGCTGCCGATATCCAATGGCCATTCATCGGGACAGCATTCGGCGGCACTCAGCGGGTCACGCCGCGCGTCCAGCTCGTGCTGACGCCCCCTACGAACAACCTCGACATCCCCAATGAAGACGCTCGATCCGTCGATCTCGAGGACAGCAACCTCTTCGCGCTGAACCGCTTTCCCGGTTACGACCGCTGGGAGGATGCCTCGCGAGTGACTTATGGGCTCGACTGGTCGCTCGATCGGCCGAACCTGTCGATCGCCAGTACGGTCGGGCAAAGCTATCGACTGTCGGACAGGACTGGCATCTTTCCCGCGGGAACCGGTCTCGACGATCGCATGTCCGACATCGTTGGTCGCACGCGTATCCGTTTCGGACGACTGATCGACGTCACCCACCGCTACCGTATCGACAAAAGCAACTTCGCCGTCCGCCGGAACGAAGTCGACCTGACAGTCGGCTCGACACAAACCTATCTTCAAATTGGCTACCTGAAGCTCAATCGTAACATCGATGCTGCCGTGGAAGATCTTCGCGATAAGGAGGAAATCCGGGTTGCGGGCCGAGTCCTCTTCCATCGCTATTGGTCGATCTTCGGCGCGACCGTCGTTGATCTGACTGACAAAAACGAGGATCCGCTGTCGATGGCTGACGGGTGGCAGCCGGTTCGGCACCGCCTCGGCATTCAGTACGAGGACGATTGCCTGCAGATTGGACTCACGTGGCGGCACGACTATGAAGAGATCGGCACCTTCCACAAAGGCAGCACTTTCAGCCTTCACTTGGCTTTGAAGGGACTCAACCGCTAAGGCTGTGTTCAGCGGGTCTTTGCGACAGGACGAAGGCGCTAATGGGCTGGGGAATAAGGAAAACAAGCATCGTGGCAGCAGTGTTTCGGTTGAATTCGACGCGTCCGTGGCTCTTGGCTGCCGCGGCAGCTGTTGCCACATCTTCGGCTATTGCTCAGCAAACGGATCAGGCCGGCCAGCCCGCACCCGTGGATACGACGCAGGCGCTGCGCCTGCCCGAGAATCCGCAGGTTTTCGGCACTGCGATGCCGTCGGTGGTGAAGGCGACAGCCATCGTGAACGGCGATGTCATCACCCAGACCGACGTTGACCAGCGCCTTGCGCTCCTCGCCATCGCGAACGGCGGCAAGATTCCTCCCGATCAAGTAGATACCCTTCGTCAACAGGTGCTTCGTAACCTCATCGACGAGACTTTGGAGATCCAGGCAGCCAAGGCTGAGAAGATCGAGATCAAGTCGTCGGATATCGACCAGACGGTTACGCGCGTCGCGGCAAATGTGAAGCAAACGCCGGACCAGCTCAAAGACTTCCTGACCGCCAATAACTCGTCGATGCGCTCGCTGCGGCGTCAGATCGAAGGGGAAATCTCGTGGCAGCGCCTGCAGCGCGCGAAGATCGAAAGCGGAGTCAGCGTCGGCGACGAGGAGGTAAAAGCCGTCCTCGAAAAGATGACCGCATCGAAAGGCACCGAGGAATATCGCGTCGGAGAGATCTTCCTATCATCTACGCCGGATACTCAGTCCCAGAACTCTCGCGAATGCAAACAAGATCCTCGAGCAGTTGCGCAACGGCGCCTCTTTCGTAGGCTATGCGCGCCAATATTCGGAAGCTTCGACTGCAGCGGTCGGTGGCGATCTTGGATGGGTCCGCCCCGAGCAGCTCCCGACGCCGCTTGCGGCGGCTGTTCGTAGCATGACGCCAGGCACGATCAGTAACCCGATTCCGGTCCCGGGCGGTGTGTCGATCCTTGCGGTGCAGGACACCCGGAAGATCCTGACGCGCGATCCGCGCGACGCCGTGCTCAGCCTCAAGCAGGTTTCGATCTCATTTCCAAAGGGCATGCCGCGAGCCGAAGCCGAGCCCGTCGTTGCGCGGTTCGGCGAAGCGGCGAAGACCGTCGGTGGCTGCGGCGGCGCCGACAAGATCGCTACCGAATTCCACGCCGAGATCGTCCAACAGGATGGCGTCAAGATGCGCGACCTTCCTGCCGCGCTTCAGAACATGATGATGAACATGCAGGTCGGTCAGGCGACACAGCCGTTCGGATCGCTCGAGGAAGGTGTTCGGACTCTGGTTATCTGCGGCCGCGACGAAGTCGATCCGACTGCGCCGAGCTATGACGAAGTGTACAGCCAGCTCAACGAGGAGCGGGTCAACAGCCGCGCACGTCGCTACCTGCGCGACCTGCGCCGCGACGCCGTGATCGAATTTCGTTAATCGCTCATCGGCGCTAAGGGCCGTCGGTGGCGCGCGCTCCTGACAACCCGATCGCGATCTCGCTTGGCGATCCAGCCGGCATCGGCCCGGAGGTGATCGCAAAGTGCTGGGATCATCGCGCCGAGTTCAACATTCAGCCTTTCGTTGCCATCGGCGACGGCCGATCGTTGGCGGCAGTTTGGGATGGACCGATCGAGGTCGTTGACGATCCGCAGCAAGCGGACGCAGCCTTCGACTATGCCCTACCGCTGATTCAGATCACGGCGCAGGAGACTGACTTGCCGGGGCACCCCAGCGTCGCCGGCGCGCACTGCTCGCTCGACAGCCTGGAACTTGCCGTCGAACTCGCGCGATCCGGATCTGCGTCGGCTGTCGTCACCGGGCCAGTGGCTAAGGAGCAGCTCTACGGCATCGGCTTCCAGCATCCCGGACAGACCGAATTCGTCGCTGAGCGCTGCGGCATATCGCCGTCCAACGTTGTCATGATGCTCGCCGGCCCAACGCTTCGGACAATCCCCGTCACGACTCACCTGCCGCTCCGCGAAGTGCCGGATGCACTCAGCATTCAACTGATCGAATCGCGCGGCCGAGCCGCGCTGCGCGGGCTCGAACGCAATTTCGGCATCGCCAATCCTCGCCTGGCCGTGTCCGGCCTCAATCCGCATGCGGGCGAAGGCGGAGCCCTTGGCCGCGCCGAGATTGAGGTGATCGAACCGGCGATTCTTGCACTTGCGGCGGAGGGTTGGCGTGTCACAGGTCCACACCCTGCCGACACAATGTTCCACGCCCGCGCTCGTGCGAATTATGACGTCGCCTTGTGCATGTACCACGACCAGGCGCTCATCCCGATTAAGGCCCTCTATTTTGAGGAAGCAGTAAACGTGACGCTCGGCCTGCCCATCGTCCGCACTGCTCCCGACCACGGCACTGCATTCGACATCGCTGGCCAGGACCGCGCAGATCCACGTCCGATGGCTGCCGCCATCCGCATGGCGGCCCAATGCGCTGCCTTTCGCGCCGACGCCGCTTGAGCAGCACGGAGCCTTTGCGCGAGGTTATTGCGCGCCACGGCCTGAACGCGACCAAAGCCCTCGGACAAAACTTCATTCTGGACCGGCAGCTGCTCGCCCGCATCGCTGCCATCCCGGGCTATCTCGAAGGTGAGCACGTGTATGAGGTCGGCCCAGGACCGGGTGGCCTGACGCGCGCACTTCTCGATGCCGGGGCGTCCGTCGTCGCCGTGGAACGCGACCGGCGCTGCATCCCGGCGCTCGAAGAGCTTCAAAAGGAGTTTGGCTCGAAACTCACTCTGATCGAAGGAGATGCACTGAAAATTGACGAGCCCGCGATCGTCGGCACCGGCGCGCACGTGGTCGCGAACCTGCCGTACAATGTGGGTACCGCTCTTCTGCTGAAATGGCTCGGCGGCGCTTGGCCGCCTTGGTGGCGTTCGCTCACGTTGATGTTCCAGAAGGAGGTTGCCGAGCGCATCGTCGCTCAGCCGGACACCCGTGCGTACGGCCGCCTCTCGGTTGCGGCGCAGTGGCGCTCGACGGCCCGCATCGAGATGAACGTCAGCCGATCTGCCTTCGTGCCGCCGCCGAAGGTAACATCGGCGGTCGTGCACATCGTGCCGGTACAATCGCCGCAAGGCGTTGATGCAAAGATTATGGAGCGGCTGACGCAGGCTGCATTCGGCCAACGCCGCAAGATGCTGCGTTCGAACTCTCAAGTCATTCCCGGGAGCTGCAGAGGCCGCTGAAGCGCTCGGCATTGATCTTCAACGCCGCGCCGAAACCATCAGCGTCGAGGATTTCGTCAGACTTGCGAGCGTGTTGGGCTAATTCGACTTCGGCGTCGCAGGTGCCTTCGCCGAAGCAACCGTCGGTCCGCGGCTAATAGCTTGCGAAAGCTGCACTGCCTGTGGGCAGGCCCTGCCTGCACAGAGCGTCTGCAGCTTCTGCAGATTCGCCTGAGCGCGAGCCGTCGCGCCCATTTCGACCATTGCCTCGCCCTGCACCGCGATCGCGTCCGGATCGTTCGGCTCCAGCAGAAGCGCCTTCATCGTCATGCGGATCGCCTTGCCGTAAAGGTGCTGCTTTTCCGCAACGCGTGCCAGATCGACGAAGGCAGCGCGGTTGCGTGGATCGACCGCGAGCGACGTCTCCAGCACGTCTTCCGCCTGCTCGAGCTTGCCAGCGCTCGCCAGTGCCTTGGCCTCGCGCTGCAGCTCGACGGATTTCGGCTGAATCTGGTCGTCAGCGCGCTAACTCATCACCGGCGAGGCGATTGCAACGCCTGCAAAACCGGCGAGAACAAGATGAGGCAAAAAGCGCATCAATTTCTCCACTTCGAAGCCGCCGCCTAGCACGGACGCCCGAGCCGCGCGACGAAAAAGCCGTCCGTATGATCGTGCCCAGGCGTCAACAATCTAGCCGCGCCATCCGCACGCCCGGCAGCAATGGCCGGCTGCTCACTAATCCACGATGAATGACGCTTGAGGAAGTCGTCAATCTGCCCTGCCCCTTCGCGGGACAGGAGCGAACAGACTGCATAGACGAGCCGTCCGCCTGGGCGAACCAGTTCCGCGGCGATGTCGAGCAAGCGCTTCTGAACAGTAATGAGCCGATCAAGCCGCTCCGGCGTGAGGCGCCATCGGCCTTCCGGGTTACGGCGCCACGTCCCGCTTCCAGAGCAAGGAGCATCCACCAGAACCAAGTCCGCCTTGCTGCGCCACTCGGCAAGTTCTTCCAATTCCTTGGGCGGACTAAGCAGAATAGTCTCGATGGATGCCCCCGCGCGATCGCCGCGTGCGGGCAGCTTCGATAGCCGTCCCCTGTTGCTGTCCGCGGCAAGAATTTCCGCATCAGGTGCTGCGGCCGCCAACGCAAGCGATTTGCCGCCGGCCCCGGCGCACAGATCGATGATGTGTTCGCCGGCTTTAGGCTCGCAGGCCAAGGCGATCAGTTGGCTGCCTTCGTCCTGCACCTCCACAAGGCCGTCAATGAAAGCTGGGCGGTCATCCACCCGGCTGTCCGGCGGAAGGCGTATACCCCAGGGACTGAGCGGTGTCGGTCTGGAACCTGGGAATTCGCCTAGAATCTCGTCACGCGACACGCGCGCTATGTTCGCTCTCAGATCCAGTGGCGCACGTTCTAGAAGGGCGGGAATCTCGTCCTCGCCCACCAGCGATGAGAGCTCCGGCACGAGCCACGCCGGAACGAGCGACGCCTCGGCCGCCGGCTCTCCTTCCATCCGCGGCTGTGGACCGCGCGTCTCCCCGAACAGGGCAACCAGGTCGGGATCGCTTTCAGCCAGGCCCAGGATAACCGCGCGTCCGCTCTCAGGTCGCTGCGCAGTCCGACGGATTCCTGTGAACACGAGTTCCCGAACCGCGCGCCGGTCCTTGGACCCGGCATAGCGCCGGTGCTTGAAATAGCGCGTGACGATCGCGTCGGCGGGCGGACCGTCGTCACGAGCAGAAGCGATGACTTCGTCTAGAATTTCGCTCGCCGCCTGGAGCCGCGCAGCAGGAGTCATGAGCTAGCGCGTCGGATAGTTCGGCGCCTCACGGGTAATCGTGACGTCATGGACATGGCTTTCCGACAGACCCGCATTGGTGATGCGAACGAACTTTGCGCGGCTCTGAAGCTCCCGAATGGTCTTCGATCCGGTATAGCCCATCGCCGCCTTCACGCCGCCGACGAGCTGGTGGATGATCTCCCGTACCGGACCCTTATACGGCACCTGACCTTCGATGCCTTCGGGCACGAGCTTCAAGTGATCGCGAATGTCTTGCTGGAAGTAGCGATCGGCAGACCCGCGAGCCATCGCGCCCACCGAACCCATGCCGCGGTAGGATTTATACGAGCGTCCCTGATATAGGAACGTCTCACCGGGCGCCTCTTCGGTGCCGGCGAGAAGAGATCCGACCATGACGCTCGAAGCGCCGGCGGCAAGCGCCTTCGCTACATCCCCACTGGTGCGAATGCCCCCGTCAGCAATCACGGGAACACCATTCGCCCCGCGTGACAATTCCATGATGGCGGTAAGCTGGGGAACGCCTACACCCGCAACGATGCGCGTCGTGCAGATCGACCCCGGTCCGATACCCACCTTGATCGCATCGGCGCCCGCGTCGACGAGCGCCCGGGCTGCGTCATAAGTCGCGACATTGCCGGCCACGACCTGAGCAGAATTCGATAGCGTCTTCACGCGCTCGACTGCCCGCGCCACGTCCGTGTTGTGGCCGTGCGCAGTATCGATGACGATGCAGTCACAGCCGGCTTCGATGAGCGCCTCGGAACGCGCGAAGCCGGCGTCCCCCACGGTTGTCGCCGCGGCCACACGAAGCCGGCCTTCAGCGTCCTTCGTAGCGCTCGGTGTAGCTACGGCCTTTTCAATGTCTTTGACCGTGATGAGGCCCACCAGGTGATGCCGATCGTCCACCACGAGCAACTTCTCGATCCGCCGCTCATGCAGGATCCTCCGAGCAACATCGCCGCTGGTGCCGAGCCCGACCGTGGCGAGATTGTCCCTCGTCATCAACTCGCTCACCGGCTGACGGGCATTTTCCGCGAAGCGAACGTCCCGGTTCGTGAGAATGCCGCACAGCTTCCCCGTTTTGTCGACGATGGGGATGCCGCTGATGCGGTTCGCCTTCATCATCTCCAGCGCTTCGGCAAGCGTCTGGTCAGGCGTCATGGTGATCGGATTTACCACCATGCCACTTTCGAACCGCTTCACCTGCCGCACCGCGGTCGCCTGCTCTTCGACCGTCATATTCCGGTGCAGAACGCCGATGCCGCCGAGCTGCGCGAGCACGATCGCCATGTCGGCTTCCGTCACCGTGTCCATGGCCGACGACAGAATCGGAATGTTGAGCGGGATCTCGCGCGTCAGCCGCGTCTGGGTTTCCGCCTGACTGGGGAGGACAGAAGAATTCGAGCGGCTGCAGGAGGACGTCATCGAACGTTAGTCCGAGGGTGATGCTATCGGCGTCGTTGAGTTGGGCCATATCGGCCCATGACAGGCGATAGACGATTTGCCAAGGGCCTAGCCGCCCGCCCTCGCGAGCACCCGCTCGGCTGCTTCGACGTGCATCCGTTCGATCATCTCGTTTCCGAGACGCTCTGCGCCGCCCTGAAAGGCCTCCACCACCTCCCGGGCACGCTCGATCTCGGCGGCGCTCGGCGCAAAGGCGCGGTGGCAAGGATCGATCTGATTCGGGTGGATGAGGCTCTTCCCATCAAAACCGAGTTGCCTCCCTTCATCGGCCTCGCGCAGGAAGCCTTCCGCGTCCTCCAGTCCGTTGAACACTCCATCGAATACAGCCACGCCGGAAGCCCGGGCAGCAAGGACAATCATCTGTAGTGAAGCCGAAATCGCGTGACGGTCCGCATTCAGCGGAAGACGAAGGTCGGAGCGAAGATCGTTCGTCCCCGCAATGAGCGCTGCTGAGACCCCGGCAATCTCAGTCGCTGAAAGGACGCCCGCGGCCGTCTCGATCATCGCGAGCACCGGCTTGCCCACGGCCTCGCCCACGCCGTGGGCGAGATGCGCGGATATCGCGCGCGGCAGTACGACAAAGGCAGCGTCCGACTGGGCGACAGCATCCAGGTCGAGCGAATGCCACTCCGTCCCTACGCCGTTCACGCGAATGGCGACGGGCATTCTCCACTCGCCCGCGATGGCGTCGACCGCCGCCTCGCGCGCGGCACGTTTGTCGTCCGGCTTCACAGCATCTTCGAGATCGAGCACGACCAAATCGGCGCCAGCCGCCCGCGCCTTCGCGATCGCACGAGGGTTGGACGCTGGCAGGAACAGCACCGAGCGAACGAGGTGCAGGTCGATGATCACACGTTCATTCCGCGCCTGATAGCTGTTGGATGCTGATTGCTCCGTAACTTCACTCATCTGCGGCCGATTTCGCCGGATGCGGCGCAAGCGTCAACAAGGCGCTTCCCGGAAACGACTGTGCGACGCATACTTCACCGCCTGAGATTCGGGGGATTACATGCTGACGACCTTCATGACCGCAATCGCGGTACTTGCACTTCTGTTCGTGATCATGGGCGTCACGATCGTCCGTCAAGGCTATCGCTACACGATCGAGCATTTCGGCCGCTTCGTCCGGGTGGCGGAGCCGGGCTTCAATTACGTGACGCCGTTTTTCTACCGCGTTGGACGTAAAATCAACATGATGGAACAGGTCCTTGAGATCCCTGGCCAAGAGATCATCACCAGGGACAATGCGATGGTCGCGGTGGACGGCGTGGTTTTCTTCCAGGTGCTCGATCCGGCGAAGGCAGCGTACGAGGTTAGTGACCTCTACATGGCGATAACGGCCCTATCCACCACCAACCTACGCACCGTCATGGGCTCGATGGACCTCGACGAAACCCTGTCCAAGCGCGATGAGATTAACTCTCGGCTGCTTTCCGTCGTCGACCAGGCGACAAATCCTGGGGCGTGAAGATTACCCGTGTCGAGCTTCGCGATATCCGTCCGCCGCAGGACATCGTCAACGCGATGACTCGGCAGATGAAGGCGGAGCGCGAAAAGCGAGCCGTCATCCTCGAGGCGGAAGGCTCGCGCCAATCCGCCATTCTTCGCGCCGAGGGCGAGAAACAGTCCGCCATCCTTTCAGCTGAAGGCGCACGAGAAGCTGCGTTCCGTGAGGCGGAGGCCCGCGAGCGTGCGGCAGAGGCGGAAGCGTCGGCGACAAAAGCGGTGAGCGACGCAATCGAACAAGGCAGCGGACAAGCGATCAACTATTTCATCGCGCAGAAGTACGTCGAAGCCGTCGCTGAGTTCGCCCGCTCACCCAATGCGAAGACGATCCTCTTCCCGGTGGAGGCAACGCAGCTCATCGGAACGCTCGGCGGCATAGCCGAGCTGGCAAAGGAGTCGGTTGGTGGCACCGTGCCCCGCCGCGCCTAAGCCCAAAGCTGTATCCGGCGTACCTGAAGCAAAGCAGTGAACGGCATTGAACCGGGTTGGCTGTGGCTGATCGGCGGTGTCATCCTGCTGATCGCCGAAGTCATCGCGCCCGGCTTCTTTCTCGTTTTCGTAGGCGCTGCGGCGATCGCCGCCGGCCTGTTCACATTGCTCTTCGGACTGGGCACGGTCCCGCAGCTGGCGCTCTTCGCGATCTACGCCATCCTCGCGGTAATGATCGGACGGCGTTTCTACAGGCATCAGACAAGCCCGGACCCGCTGCTCAACGACCGTGCTGGACGGCTTGTCGGAAAGCTCGTGACGGTGGTGGTCGCGGTCGACGAGCATAACGGACGCGTCCGCGTCGGCGATAGCGAATGGAGCGCACGCGGTGGCCCCGCCACCGTGGGCGAGCAAGTTCGCATCACCGGCGTTGACGGAAACTGCCTTCAGGTGGAAGCCGAGCGCGCTCTTCCCACCGCCTAACCGGAGACCTGCCCTTGCCGAACTTCGAGCTTTCGCGCCGCGAGACGATCAGCGCTCTCGCCGCTAGTGCTACGCTTCCGCTCATCGCCAAGGCGACCCCTGCCTGGGCCGCACCAGCGACAGACGCTCAGGCCAGTGCCCTTCTCAACTCGATCGGCGACAATCTTCTGCGGCTCAATCCCGAAGGCGCGACCTCGCTCGGGGTCGACACCGGCAGCCGCGCCAAACTGCGTTATCAACTCGCTGACCGTACTGCCGCTGGCCAGCAGCGGGTTGCCGCCACGCTCAAGTCTGATCTCGCGCGTGCCGAAGCAATTGATACGTCGAAGCTGTCCTTCCCCGTGCGCACTAGCGTCGAAGTTGTGAAGAGCGCTTACTCGACGGCACTGGAGGGTTTCGCGCTGCCCTATGGTGACGTTGCCGTCGGTGGGTGGCGGAACACGCCCTATGTCGTGATCCAGAATGTCGGCGCATACATCGATACGCCGCAGTTGCTGGACACCGACCACCCGGTCGAAAATCGCGCTGACGCAGAGGCTTATCTCAGCCGGCTGGCGCAATACCCCCGGCAGCTCAACGGTGAGCTCGCGCGGATGCGTGCGGCACGCGCACAAGGCCTCGTCCCGCCGAACTTCCTGATCGACAAGGCGATCGACCAGATCACGATTTCGCTGAAAAACTCGCAGCAGGGCGGAACCCTCGTCCACTCGCTCGTCAAACGAACAAAGGAAAAAGGAATAGTGGGCGATTGGGCTGCTCGTGCCCGCAACATCGCGGTCAATGAGGTCGCGCCCGCGCTTCAGCGGCAGATCCAAGAGTTGCGGGCCGAGCGAACAATCGCCACGGATGTAGCCGGCCTGTGGTCGCGCCCGCACGGCGACGAATTCTACCGCTGGGCCCTTAAGGCGTCGACAACGACGAACATGAGCCCCGACGAGGTTCACCAGATGGGCATGCAGCAGCTCGCCGAGCTGCAGGGCCGAATGGACCCAATCCTCAAGTCGATCGGCTACTCGAGAGGCACCGTCGGTGAACGGATGCAGGCCCTAGCCAAGGACCCCCGATACAAGTTCAGCGAAGGCGACAAGGGCCGGGACGAGATCAAGGCCTATATTGCGGATCGCATCGCCAAGATCCGTACCGTTCTGCCGCGCGGATTTAACACCCTCGTGCCCGGCCACCTCGAGGTGCGGCGCATGTCACCAGAGCAGGAACCAGGAGCGCCCGGTGCCTACGGTGGCGCGGGCTCGATCGACGGCAAGATCCCAGGCAAGTTCTGGATCAATCTTCGTTCGACCGATCTTCACAGCAAGTACAGCCTGCCTGATCTGGCTGCGCATGAGGCGATCCCGGGGCACGTCTGGCAGGGCGAATATGCGAACAAGCTACCGCTTATCCGCACTCTCCTCGCCTTCAATGCTTATTCGGAAGGTTGGGCACTGTACGCCGAGCAGCTCGTCGACGAGCTGGGCGTCTATGACGATTTCCCGGTCGGCCGCTTGGGCTATCTTCAATCGATCGCGTTCCGGTGCTGCCGTCTGGTCGTCGACAGCGGGATTCACGCGAAACGCTGGACGCGCCAGCAAGGCGTCGACTTCTTCGTTCAGCGAAACGGCTCCAACCCGCTCGAAGTCGCAAGCGAGGTCGATCGCTATTGCAGCTGGCCGGGACAGGCTTGCGGCTACAAGGTCGGCCACAGCACCATCAATCGCCTCCGCGACAAAGCGATGGCGGAGCTTGGACCGAAGTACGATCTGCGCGCTTTCGACGATGCGGTCGTGCTCGGTGGCAACGTGCCCATGGACGTCCTCGCTCTGAACATCGGCGACTATATCGCCCGGACGAAAGCGGCTTAGTCGAGCGGCCCTGCCTCCAGCCGGTGCATGGTTCGAGGCGAGCGGAGCCGGAGCAGACTCAAGCCGGCCGCGACTAAAGCTGCGACTGCGGACGCAGCCAGCAGGTTCGGTCCGACATCCAGGCCGAACAGATGGAATGCGACACCGACGGCAACGGCGCCCGTTGTTTGGCCAAGCAAGCGCGCAGTCGCGAGCATGCCGCCTGCTGCACCGGAACGATGCCGGGGCGCGGAGCTGACGATCGTGCGGTTGTTGGGTGACTGGAACAGGCCGAACCCCGCTCCGCAGACCGCCATCCGCCAGACTATGTCGAACGTATTCGGATGCTTCCCGAGTTCCGAGAGCATGAACAACCCGAATGCGAAGATGGCGAGACCGACGCCTCCGATGAGACCGGCTCGAACACGGTCGGCCAAACGTCCGGCGATCGGAGCGACCATCCCGAGCGCCAAGGGCCAGGGTGTCATCAGCAGGCCCGTCTGAAAGGCGCTCCGCCCCAGCACCGACTGAAACAGGAACGGCAGAGTGACAAACGCGAGCATCTGCGCGGCGAAGGAAACCGTCGACGTCGCAATCGACATGCTGAAGATCCTGATCTTGAGCAGGTCGACTGGGAACAGCGGTCTTGTATCACCCCACTCGCGTCGAACGAGCAGGACACCCGCCAGAATACCCAGGGCGATCAGCACCGCACCGAGGCCGGAGCTCTCCCTCGCGAAAGTCTCCGCACCGAAGACGGTGCAACCCATCATCGCCGCGCTCAGCAAAGCGGAAGCCCAGTCGAACGGATGTGCGTGGCCGCCTACGTGTGGGAGCGCTTTTAAACCTACGATTACGGCGGCAATGCCGATCGGAAGGTTGATCATGAACAGCCAAGGCCACGACGCAACGCTGAGGATGATTGCAGCGAATGTCGGACCGGCAGCAGCCGACATCGACAGCACCAACGCGTTGTAGCCGATACCCCGCCCTAGCATTCTCGCCGGATAGGTCGCGCGTACCAGCGCCGCGTTCATGCTCATGATGCAGGCGGCGCCGATGCCCTGGAACACACGAGCAGCGATCAACGTGTCGAGTTCCCTGCGCGGACGCGCACCCGATCGAGCCCAAGGTGAACAGGACCAAGCCGGGGATGTAGACCCGCCGGTATCCCAACCGGTCGCCGAGTGCCGCCAAGGGCAGCAGAAGTATTGTGATCGTCAGCTGGTATGCATTGACGATCCAAACCGAAGTCGCGGCAGACGCGCCGATCTCATGCGCGATCGTCGGGAGAGCAACGTTTGCGATGGATCCATCGAGAACGGCCATCGCCA
The DNA here is from genome assembly GCA_963752025.1 of uncultured Alphaproteobacteria bacterium. Classification (GTDB taxonomy): domain Bacteria; phylum Pseudomonadota; class Alphaproteobacteria; order Sphingomonadales; family Sphingomonadaceae; genus Sphingomicrobium. The sequence goes on from CAVVWY010000020.1 coordinate 32,964, forward strand.
GCGCAAGCCAGATTGCAACGGCCGACCAATAGCGGCGCGGTTTTGGAAGGCCCTCATCGGCGTGGGGACGCGGCTCGTGCGCCTGTTGGACGTTCACGCGGGCCTAAATACCGGCACGCGCCATCGTTCCAACAGCGGTTTGGCCATCACGGCACTGGCGCCACATCGGGCTGAACGAACCCACGCCGGGCTTCCACTGACAAAAGCCGCGCAGGCGAATAAAAACGCAACGGCCAGTCGTGCCGCCCCATCGGGGACAGCAACAGCTCGTTGACGAGGTCGTGCAGCGGCTCCGTCGTATCGGCTTCCGATAGGAATAGCCGCACCCCCGCAAGAAAGACGCGGGTGATCGTGTCGTGGTACCCTTCTGTATCGCTGTTCACGCCTCCGACGCTCTCGTTGTAGCGGCTGATGATGCCGGGCAGATCCTTGTCGAGATCGACGTCGGGCCGCCGCAGCAGCAGGTAAGTGGTCGCGGCGAGATGTGCTTCGTGTGTCCACGCGCCCCGCGGCAGCGTGCGCGCCAGCAGGCCTTCGCCGATCTGCTCGATCTCGGCGCTCGTAGTGAACAGTCGTGGGCGGTAGTCGGTCATCGATCGGGTCCTTTGCAAAGGCCCGATCGGGGACCGGGTCTCAAGCAGCAGATTGCGTCTGGGTTTGAGCCTCCGCTTGTCGTTGCGCGTGCTTCGGCGCTGCTTGGCGAACTCCCTCGTCCACTTGCTCTGCAAACTGCGCGAAATTGTCGACGAAAAGATCGACCAGCTTCGCCGCCATCGCGTCATATTCAGCAGGGTTCGACCAGGTGCTGCGCGGATCGAGGATCGACTGATCCACGCCCGGGACGGAGACCGGCACTTCGAAGCCGAAGTTCGGGTCCTTGCGGAATTCGACGTTCTTCAGGCTGCCATCGAGCGCTGCATTGAGAAGCGCGCGCGTTTCCTTGATCGGCATACGCTTGCCAACGCCATATTTACCGCCAGTCCAGCCGGTATTGACCAGCCAGCAATCGACGCTCCCCTTGGCGATCCGCTCCTTCAGCAGATTTCCGTAGACCGATGGATGACGCGGCATGAACGGCGCGCCGAAACAGGTCGAGAAGGTCGCCTGCGGCTCGGTCACGCCGATCTCCGTCCCGGCCACCTTCGCGGTATAGCCGGACAGGAAGTGATACATCGCCTGATCCGGCGTCAACTTCGCCATCGGCGGGAGTACACCGAACGCATCGGCGGTGAGCATGACGACGTTCTTGGGCAGAGGGCCCATATTCGCTTCAGACGCATTGGGGATGAAGTCGATCGGATAGGCGCCGCGGCTGTTTTCCGCCAACGTCGCGTCGTCCAGATCGAGTTCCCGAGTCTCGGGGTCAATGACGACGTTCTCCAGCACGGTGCCGAAGCGCTTGGTGGTCGCGTAGATCTCGGGCTCGGATTCCGCCGACAGGCGGATCATCTTGGCGTAGCAGCCGCCTTCGAAATTGAAAACCGCGGTGTCCGACCAACCGTGCTCGTCGTCGCCGATCAGCGTGCGCTTCGGGTCGGCCGAAAGGGTTGTCTTGCCCGTGCCGCTGAGGCCGAAGAAGATCGCCGTGTCGCCGGCGGGCCCGATGTTGGCCGAACAGTGCATCGGCATGATTCCGTGCGGCGGCAGCAGAAAGTTTAGAAGGCCGAAAACCGACTTTTTCATCTCGCCGGCATAGGACGTGCCGCCGATCAGGATGACCTTCTTCGAGAAGTTTACTGCAACTACCGTCTCGGTTCGACAGCCGTGGCGCTCAGGATCGGCGCGGAAGCTCGGCAGGTCGATGATCGTGAACTCCGGCGCGAATTCCGCCAGCTCGTGGGTTTGCGGGCGCACCAGCAGCGTGCGGATGAACAGGTTGTGCCAGGCGAATTCATTGATCACGCGGACCTTCACGCGATGCTCCGGCTGCGATCCGCCAAAGAGGTCTGCGACGTAGAGCGTCTCCTTGTCGGCCAACGCCAGCATGAAATCGTCGTGCAGCCGCTCGAACGCCTCGGGTTCCATCGGCTTGTTGCCGTTGTTCCACCAGATGACGTTCTCAGTGAGTTCGTCTTTGACCGTGAATTTATCCTGGGCGCTTCGTCCGGTGTGCTTGCCCGTACGGACGACCAGCGGACCGTCCTTCGCGAGCATGCCTTCGCCGCGGCGTACCGCGTGCTCGACGAGCGAAGCCGTGGTCAAATTCCAGTAGGTCTCGGCGGCCGTCACAATACCCTGCGATTCAAGCCCCCTGAGCGGAACCCGTTCAGTCACGTTTGAAGAACCCCTTTCAAATCAAAGCGGCGGCGGCCTGCCTGGCTGCCGCCGCATACGTATGCGTAGCGCCTATAACGCCGAAAAAGTTGCGCGGTCAAAACAGGATAACCCGCAGGAAAGGCCTCAGGGCCGAAGATAGCGCTAACAATGTCCCGGCTTCGAACAGGGGGCACCAAAACAGGGAAATGCCGCCTGCCTTGTGTCACCGCCGTACGCTGGCTAATCCCGCTTCGTCCACCGGCAGAGGCACAGACAAGAGGCGCATGAGCCAAGTGATCGCGCTGGTCGACGACGACCGGAACATCCTGACTTCGGTATCGATCGCCCTTCAGCAGGAAGGTTTCGTCACGCGTGTCTATTCGGACCCGGCGGTGGCGCTTCGGGCGATTTCCGACAATGGGCCGGATCTCGGCGTGTTCGACATCAAGATGCCTGGCATGGATGGAATGGAGCTCCTGCGGCGCGTCCGGGAGTTCAGCTCGATACCGGTCATTTTCCTGACATCAAAGGATGATGAGCTCGACGAAGCGCTCGGGCTCGCAATGGGCGCCGACGATTACATTTCAAAGCCATTCTCGCAGCGCCTGCTGATTGCGCGCATCCGCGCTCTTCTGCGCCGGCAGGAGCTCGCGAGGGGCGAAGCGACAGCAACGGATGAAGCTGAGCCTGCCCCACTGGAGCGCGGGCGCCTGGTGATGGACCCGGCTCGTCATAAAGTGCGGTGGGACGGCAAGGACGTCAGCCTTACTGTGACCGAGTTTCTAATCCTCAAATCGTTGGCGCAACGGCCCGGCGTCGTAAAAAGCCGTAACCAATTGCTGGATGTCGCTTATAACGATGACGTCTATGTCGACGACCGCACCATCGACAGCCACATCAAGCGGATCAGGCGCAAGTTCCGATCCTCTGATCCGCAGTTCGACGCAATCGAAACGCTATATGGCGTCGGCTACCAATTCGACGAATAGCGAGGAAGCCGATCTGGCGCTGAGCTGGTCGAAGCGCTGGACGCTCGCGCACCGGATACTCGCGGTCAATCTGCTGACCCTCGTCCTCGTCGCCTTGTGTACGCTCTATCTCGACGTGTTCCGCAATCGTCTGAGCAAGGAGCGCACGCAGCAGACGAGGATCGAGAGCGCAACCACTGCAGCCGCACTGGCCCATGTCCCGCAGCAGGATTGGCCGGCGCTTCTCGCTTCTGTGTCAAAGACAAACGGCGAGCGTCTGCGTCTCTTTGGGCCGGACGGACGCCTTCTGATCGATAGCTGGTCTTTAACCGGCCCAACCTACGAGCTGCGCGATCCGGACACACAGGCATGGACCAAGGACTTCGCGCGTGCGCTCGACCGGGGTTTCAATTTCATCGTCGGCGCACGGTCATTGGACGATTTCGAAGAACCCAACGTCGATACGGTGCAAGCCTGGCCCGAGGCCGTCAGAGCGCTGGAGCGCAACCGCTCTGCGACGGAAGTGCGCAATGCGCCCGACATGACGCCGGTCATCTCCGCGGCAGTGCCCGTAAACGGCGGAGTGCTGCTCGCGACGAATAACGACCGAAGCTTCACGCACGCGGTACGACGGCAAAGAGCTGGCATACTGACGGCGATGGCAGGCGTGATCCTGCTCTCGGTTTTCCTGTCGATGTTCCTCGCGCGGACGATTGTCCGACCGATGCGGCGGTTGGCGATCGCAGCTCATCGGGTGCGATTGGGCCGATCCCGCGAGGTGAACGTCCCTCGCCTGCCCTCCCGTAGCGACGAGATCGGCCTGCTCGCGCGTGCCGTATCCGACATGAGCCAGTCGCTGCGGCAGCGGATCGACAACATGGAAGCGTTCGCCGCCGACGTCACCCACGAGTTGAAGAACCCACTCGCGTCGCTGCGGTCCGCGGTCGAAGGTCTCGAGCGCGTCAACGATCCGGAGCTTGGCAAGCGCCTCATGCGCATCGCCCGCGAGGATGTTGGCCGTCTCGATCGCCTTATCAACGACATCAGCGAGGCTGCCCGCACAGATGCGGAACTTGCCCGGGCAACTTTCGATCGTGTGGACCTCGGTCCGCTGATTGAACAACTCGTCCACAGCTGGGAGACACGGCGGGAGACCGGCGATGCCCGGCTAGCCTTCGCTCGACCACGTAAAGACACGGCGGCCGTCATGGGCAAGCCGGATCGGCTTGCGCGCGCCATCAACAACATCATCGACAATGCGGTGAGCTTCTCTCCGCCAGGCGGGTTGGTGGAGATTGTTGCGGTGCGGGTGGGCGATGAGGTCCGCGTCCGCATTGAAGACGAAGGGCCTGGCGTCCCGCCGGAAGCGCGTGAGGCGATCTTTAACCAATTCCATTCAGTACGCCCTGAGGGCGAAGAATTCGGCCGCCATTCGGGGCTCGGCCTTGCTATCGCCCGGGCAATTGTCGAAGGGCATGACGGGGAGATTGACGTGCAGGATCGCGACGACGCGCCCTCGGGTGCGCGCTTCACCATAAGGTTGCCGGCGGCAGACCGCGAATGATCAATCAGCCGATCAAGTCAGCCGGGGCACGCTTGTCTGCCGAGACGGTCCACGCGAGCACGGTTGCCCTCGATGGCCGCGCTGTCGTCATCATGGGGCCTTCGGGAGCGGGCAAGTCCGACCTCGCGCTGCGCCTCCTCGATCGCGGCTTCACTCTTGTCAGTGACGACCAGACGCTTCTGAAGCGCAACGATGACCGCCTTGTGGCGTCGGCTCCGGCCAACATCGCCGGCAAGCTTGAAATCCGCGGCATCGGCATCGTCGACATGGAAACGGTGACGAACATGCCCGTGGCCCTACTCGTCGACCTCACCAGCGAAATCATGCGGCTCCCGGACGAGAATCGGCACCGCCCAATTCTTGGCGTATCCATTCCGTTGATCAGCATTGACGCCATGGCGGCATCGGCGCCGTCCAAGGTCTCCCTCGCCCTCGATCGCGTGGGTCTGAAGTTTTGACCGCCCGGGCGCGGCCCTTGCCGCGCCTGCTGCTCGTCACCGGCATGTCTGGTGCAGGGAAGTCGACGGTCCTCGATGCTCTCGAGGATTTGGGTTGGGACGTCGTCGACAATCTTCCCGTCGATTTGCTCAACGACTTCGTGCACGGCGGCGGAGAATGCCGGACCGTTCCTGCGGCGATTGGGATGGACGTGCGAAGCCGCGGTTTCGATCCCGATATACTTCCTGACCTCATCCGATCGATGAGCGATGTCGTACCTGAGCTGCTGTATCTGGATTGCGGCAGCCCCGAGTTGATCAAACGATATGATGCCACGCGGCGCCTGCATCCGCTCGCGCCAGACCGTCCCGCGGAGGACGGCATCGCGCGCGAGAGACGCCTGACGTTCCCGCTCAAGACCGCGGCCGACACCGTCCTCGACACCTCCGATCTGACGCCAGCTGAACTGCGGGACGAACTGCGCCTGCGCTACGGCGGCAGTAGCGATCAACCCGTCCTGACGATCGCTTCCTTCTCCTTTGCTCGCGGCATTTCACGCACCGCCGATCTCGTGTTCGATCTCCGCTTCGTTCCCAACCCGCACTGGGTGGACGAGCTACGGCCGCTCACAGGGCAAGATGCCCCGGTTCGGGACTATCTTGGTCAACAGCCCGAGTGGAATGAGGCGCTGGACCGCATCGAATCCCTTCTCACGGACTGGATTCCCCGCTACTGGACCGCTGGAAAAAGTTACGTGACCGTTGCGTTCGGATGCACAGGAGGACGCCACCGCTCGGTCGCTGCAGCTGTCGAGATGGGTGAGCGGTTACGTAAGGTGGGATTTTCGCCCAACATACGTCACCGCGATCTATCTTCGCCGCCGAGCGACACGATCGAGCGACATCCCGGACGCGCCGCGGAAAGCGAGAGCGAAGGCAGTTGAGTAAATGATCGGATTGGTGCTGGTGACTCACGGCCGCCTTGCGGCCGAATTCGTCACCGCAATGGAACATGTCGTCGGACCCCAGGAGGCCATCGAGGCCATCTGCATTGGTCCCGACGACGATATGGAAGCGCGGCGAAAGGACATCGCGGAAGCAATCGGCCGGGTCGAGCAGGGCCAGGGCGTGATCATCCTCACCGACCTATTCGGCGGAACGCCGTCTAATCTCGCCATCAGCCTGATGAAGAGCGAGAATATCGAAGTCATCGCTGGGGTTAACCTGCCGATGCTGATCCGCTTGGAAGGCGCCCGCAAGGTTATGCCGGTCCACGCCGCCGTCGCCGCAGCCCGCGAAGCTGGACGGAAATACATATCCGTCGCTTCTGAGATCCTCGGGGAAGCAGCGGCTTGAGCGCCGTCAGCCGCGAAGTGCTGATCTCGAATCAGCGCGGGCTGCACGCACGTGCGAGCGCCAAATTCGTCAACGTAGCGAGCCAGGTGCCGGCCAAGGTTGAGGTCGAAAAGGACGGTCACCGGGTCTGCGGGACCTCGATCATGGGCCTGATGATGCTCGGCGCGGCGATGGGCGACTCGATCGTCATTCACGCCGAGGGCAACGGTTCTGAAGACGCGCTTCTGCAGCTGGTGCAGCTCGTCGAGGAGCGGTTCGGCGAAGAATAATGGTTCGCCAGGTCACCGCCTTTTCCAATCCGACGGTTAAACGGCTCCGTTCTCTCAGGGAAAAGAAGGCGCGTCGGGAGGAAGGCCTCTTCCTCGCCGAGGGGCTGCGTATCCTCACCGAAGCGCGCGACAGCGGCCGCCTGCCAGAAGTCGTCGCCTTTTCGGCAGAGGGCGCAAGACATCCGCTTGCCGCGGAAATCATCGCAGCCACTGAGTTCGCGGGCGGCGAGGCGATCGAAACGACGCCCGACATCCTCTCCAAGATGTCGGGCAAGGACAATCCTCAGATGCTGCTAGGCGCATATCGACAGCCTGAGAGCTCGCTGGCGAGAATCGACAGGTCCGTGGCACCGCTGTGGATCGTGGCTCAGGCGCTGCGCGATCCGGGGAACATCGGCACTATTTTGCGAACTGGTGACGCCGTCGGCGCGGGCGGGCTGATCCTCGTCGACGACAATGCCGATCCCTTTTCAGTCGAGGCGGTGCGCGCTTCAATGGGTGCAATCTTCACGCAGGAAGTCGCGACAGCACGCTGGCCCGAATTTCTAGCATGGCTGCGTTCCGGCGAAGGTCAACTCGTCGGTACGAGCCTGAAGGCAACGCACGACTATCTTGAAGCTGAGTACCGGCGGCCCTGCTTCCTGCTGATCGGCAACGAACAGCAGGGCCTCCCAGCAGAGTATGAGGCTGAGTGCGACCTACTCGTGAAAATCCCCATGGCGGGTCGCGCCGATAGTCTCAATGCGGCCGTCGCAGCGGCGGTTACGGCCTTCGCGATCAAGGCGACCTGGCGTTGAGCGGAACCTGCGCGCCGCGCCCAAGCTTGTTTCTCTTGTGAAGAAACTGTTCATGGCTGTGTTGCTTGCAGGGGTGCCGAGCTGCGCACCGTTGCCGCCGCCTCCGCCGCCGCCCTATCACGCGGTTGGCACGGAGCCTTTCTGGAACGTCCTGATCGACGAGCATCATGTGACGTTTACCCAGCCCGACGCCCAGCCGATCCGTCAGCCGACCCCGCGCGTGATCCATGGGATTGCAGGCGAAATCTACCCAACGCCGCGTATCAATGTGAACATCGTCCACGAGCTGTGCAGCGATGGCATGAGCGACCAGACCTATCCGGATCGGGTCCAAGTCGCTGTGGACGGGCGCCAGTTCAACGGCTGCGGCGGGCTTTAACTGATCTTCACAATGACGACGTCGTTCGGACTGTGTGCTTAGCCCATCAAGGAGCCTGCGAGGGAGCAGGCGAACTCATGTTTTACAAGTGTAAGCTCATTCTGCCGCGATTTGTGGGGGTTCGTCGTTCGAAGCTGTCGAAGCGATCTTGGTCAGCGGCCGCGGCGCCACTTCCACCATCGGCGGCGTATCGAGCGACTTCGCGCTGCCTGCTCCCAGCGTCTCAAAGCGCTTCGCCTGGGTGAGGACCTGACTTTCGAAGCTGCCGACCATCTGATTGTAGGCGCTGTTCGCAGTCGCGAGGTTCTTGCCGACGCGCGTCATATGCTCATTCATCGTCGCAAGGCGTGAGTGCAACTCCCTACCGAGGCTCGCGATTTCCTGAGCGGCCTCGGCTAGGCGCTCCTGCCGCCAGATGCTTGCCACGGTCTTGGCGATAGCGACGAGGTTGGTCGGCGTAGCGAGCAGCACGCGACGCTCGAACGCCCAATCCCACAAGGTCGGGTCCTGTTCCAGCGCAGCCGCCAGGAAATGCTCGCCCGGGATGTACATGATCACGTAGTCAGCGGCGTCGCCGAACTGCGCCCAGTACGCCTTCGATCCGAGCTGTTGGGCGTGGTTGCGGATTGAGGCGACGTGCGCGCGGAAACATGCCGCCCGCTTGTCGTCGTCCACCTCGTCGCAAGCGTCGAGATAGGCATTCAGCGAGCATTTGGCGTCGATCACCAACCTCCGCCCGCCGGGAAGCCGAACGATTACGTCGGGCCGCAGTCGGCCATCGTCGGTGTTTACGGAGACCTCAGTCTGGAAGTCGGCATAGGGGCTGAGTCCCGCCTGCTCGAGGACGTTCTTTAGGCTCTGCTCGCCCCAGCGGCCGCGGGCTTTGGGTGAGGCGCGCAGGGCATTCACGAGGTTGCGCGTCTCGTCCCGCACCTGCCCCTGCCCGGTACGAACCAGCTCGACGGCCTCGCGAAGTCCGGCATAATGATCGACGCGCTCCTTTTCGACGCGCTGCAGGCCTTCCTCGTAACGCTTGAGGGTCGCTTCAACAGGTTGCAGCAGAGATTGGAGCTTTGCCTGGCTGGCCTTGTCGGCTTCCGAGAAACGCTCGCCTGCTTTCTCTAGGAAATCCTTGTGCGCCTTTTCGAGCAGCTTATCGCCGACCTCGCGGAACTGAGTGATCAGCGCATCGCGATTGGCCGCGAGGTCGTTCATCCGCTGGTCGAAATGGACAGCCTCTGCCTGCAGCCGGGCCAGTTCGGCGCTGAGCGGACCAATCTCGCTTCGGGCGGCGTCTCGTTCCTTCGCCACCTCGTCAAGCTGAAGCCGAAGAGCATCGACCGTTTGTCGGGCACCTGCGCCGTCTCGGCTGCCCAACAGCCAGCCGATTAGACCACCCGCAGCAAGCGCAACCACGACAAACAACAAGACGGTCGCATCCATGACCGTGACTCCCCCGGAACAGAAAGCGAACAATACTTCCGCCGGAGACATTGCTCAATAGGAACGCGAGCGTCTATCCACAGGTTTAGCCGTTGAGGAGAACGCAATGTCCATTCGCAAGATGATCGCCCTTCACCCCGACGTGGAAGGTCACGTCAATCAGCCGCTGGGCGATGCGGCACATCACCTCATGTATTGTGCGCGGATGTGCCTGAGCTGCGCAGACGCGTGCGCGGCCGAGAAGATGGACATGCGCGAATGTATCCGCATGTGCCTCGATTGCGCGGACGTCTGCGAAGCCGCGGGCAAGCTCGCCGTGCGACGAACAGGTTCGAACGAGCAGGTGCTGCGCGAGATGCTGGAGCTGTGCGCTCGCGTTTGTGACGCATGCGCAGCGGAGTGCGAGAAGCACGAGCACGAGCATTGTCGGCTGTGCGCCCAGATGTGCCGGGAATGTGCAGAGGACTGCCGCAACGCGGCGGCCTCGATCGGCGGTTAAGCAGCCGCTTTTTGCTGCTCTTTGCGCTGTTTGGCGAGCTTTCTTAGAATCATGTCCCGCTTGAGACGCGAAAGATGATCGATGAACAGGACGCCGTTCAGATGATCCATCTCGTGCTGAAGGCAGGTCGCGAGAAGGCCTTCGATCTCCTCCTCACGGACATTGCCGCCGAGGTCGAGCCATCGCGCACGGATGCGGTCAGGGCGATCGACTTCAGCATACTGGTCGGGCACCGATAGGCAGCCCTCCGTGTACGGCACGTCCTGATCCGAGGTTTCGAGGATCTCCGGGTTGATAAAGACGCGCGGATCCTTGACGGACTCGCCACCCTCTTCTTCCGGCTCCTGAAGGTCGATCACGAGGATGCGCTTCGGCACGCCGACCTGGATTGCCGCGAGGCCGATGCCCGGCGCATCATACATCGTCTCGAACATGTCTGCGACGAGCGCACAAATCTCCTCGTCGACGAGGTCGACGGGCTTGGAGATCTCACGCAGGCGCGGATCGGGAACTTCCACTATCGGACGAATGGCCATCGAGGGAATTTAGTCTTTCAGTGCTGTTGCTTCAAGAAATGGGGCGGCGGGCGCGAAGCGCCTGTGCCAACGTTCCTTCATCGAGATAGTCAAGTTCACCGCCAACGGGAAGCCCGTGCGCCAACTGACTGAGTCGGATCGGAAATCCTTCGAGACGCTCAGCCACGTAATGAGCGGTGGTCTGTCCCTCCAGCGTCGCGTTCATTGCGAGGACGACCTCGTCGATGCCTCCCTTCGAGACTCGGCCGACGAGCTGGGCGATCGTCAGGTCCTCCGGTCGAACGCCGTCGAGCGCCGACAAGCGTCCTCCGAGCACGTGGTAACGGCCAGGAAAGAGGCGCGAACGGTCAAGAGCCCAAAGGTCAGCGACTTCCTCGACGACGCATAGCGACTTGTCGTCCCGGCGCGGATCAGTGCAGATCGAGCAGGGGTCGGACGTGTCGACATTGCCGCAGACCGAGCAGGTCGACAGCCGGTCCGCAACGTTCTGCAGCGCGCCGAGCAGCGGCCTAAGCGCCGTTTCACGCTTCTTCATCAGGTAGAGCACGGCACGCCTTGCCGAGCGCGGCCCCAGACCGGGGAGCCGCGCCAGGGCTTGCGACAACGCTTCGATTTCCTGGCTTGCCACTCTGAGTGGCGAGGTAGGCAATTCCAGCGGCTTTCGCCATAGGGCGGCCATGCGGATCGTCTTCATGGGATCGCCGGACTTCGCGGTGCCGAGCCTGAACGCCTTGGTTGAGGCGGGGCACGAAGTGGTCGCGGCCTATTCTCAGCCTCCCCGCCCCGCAGGTCGAGGAAAGGGCGAGCGCAAGACGGCGGTCCATGAACGAGCGGAGGAACTCGGCATCGAGGTGCGGACTCCGCGGACTCTGCGAAGCGAGGAAGAGCAGGCAAGGTTTCGCGCGCTCAATTCAGATTTGGGTGTGGTCGCGGCTTATGGCCTGATCCTGCCCAAGCCGGTGCTCGAAGCTCCGAAGGGTGGCTCCGTGAACGTTCACGCGTCGCTCCTGCCGCGCTGGCGTGGCGCGGCGCCGATCCAACGCGCGATCCTCGCGGGTGATGACATCAGTGGCGTGACCATCATGCAGATGGATGAAGGGCTCGACACTGGACCTATGCTGCTCAAACGTAAGCTCGATTTGCGTGGCAGGAATGCGGGCCAAGTTACGGAAGAAATGGCAGAACTCGGAGCGACTGCATTGCTCGAATGGCTTGAGCACCCGACGGACCCGAAGCCGCAGCCTGAGACCGGCGTCACCTATGCCTCAAAGATCGACAAGGCCGAGGCGCGGATCGACTGGTCGGCGCCCGCGCTGGCGATCGAACGTCAGGTCCGAGCCTTCGCCCCCTCGCCTGGCGCATGGTTCGAGGCCAACGGAGAGCGGATCAAGTTGCTCGCTGCGATTGTGACATCAGCCAGCGGCGAACCTGGGCAGCTTCTCGATCGGCGACTGACGATCGCCACGGGGGCGGGAGCGATTCGGCCGACCAAGGTCCAGCGCGCAGGTCGAGGACCGATGAGTGCCGAAGAGCTTCTGCGCGGGTTCGCCATATCCGAGGGCACGATCCTGCCGTGATGCGGTGGCGGCTGACCATCGAGTATGACGGCGGGCCATTCATGGGATGGCAGCGACAGGAGCATGGGCCATCGGTTCAGCAGACGCTCGAGGAAGCACTGCAGCAGATGACGGGCGAGAGGGCAGCGTTTCATGCGGCTGGGCGCACCGATGCCGGCGTGCACGCTTTGGCGATGGCCGCTCATGTCGATGTCGCCCGCGAACTGACCCCCCACCGACTTCGGGAAGGGCTGAACGCTCTCGTGCGGCCTAATCCGATCTCCGTTCTGGAGGTCGAGCAAGTTGCCGACGATTGGCATGCGCGATTTTCCTGCATTGGCCGGCGCTATCTCTACCGAATCCTGAATCGGCGTGCGCCGCCTGCTCTCGATCGGGAGCGTGTCTGGCACATTCCCGCAGCGCTTGACCTCGGAGAAATGCAGAAAGGCGCGTCATTTCTCGTGGGGCGGCACGACTTCACGACTTTCCGCTCGGCACACTGCCAGTCGGACAGTCCGGTCAAGACACTCGACAGTCTCGAAGTTAGCCGGGCGGGTCAGGAAATCCACGTCAAGGCGGCTGCGCGCAGTTTCCTCCATCACCAAGTGCGCTCGATGGTGGGTTGCCTTGCAATGGTCGGGCGTGGTCAGTGGCAGCCGGACGACATGCGCGAGGCGCTCAATGCGCGCGATCGCGCTGCGCTGGGCTTCAATGCTCCGGCTGAAGGTCTCTACTTCGTCGAGGCGATCTACCTTTAATCTGCGTCAGAGCGCTGAACGCACGCACGCTCAACGAGTTGGTGCCTCAAGAAACCGACGAGGACAGAAATGACCGATCACAAGAAGAAAGGCGACTTCGACCAGTGGCAGCGCGAGAACGAAGGTGGCAATAAGAAGGCCCACAAGCACGAAGAGAACAGCCGGACGGGCCACAAGCAGACCACCGGTCACGGCGGTCACAAGTAAGCGCTACTCGGCGGCCATCGCCTGATATTCCTGGGCGGCGAGATATTTCTCGGCGTCCAGGGCTGCCATGCAGCCCGTCCCAGCGGCGGTCACGGCCTGGCGATAGATCTTGTCCATGACGTCACCGCAGGCGAACACGCCTTCGACACTGGTACGCGTCGTGCCGGTTTCGACCTTGATGTAGCCATCCTCGTCGAGATCGAGTTGGCCAGCGAACAGTTCGGTCGCGGGCTTGTGGCCGATAGCGACGAACGCACCTTCGACGGGAACGCGCGTGACCTCGCCTGTGACGCGGCTTCGGATGTCGAGACCGACCAGCGCTTGCGGATCGCCGCCGCCGACGAATTCGACGACCTCCGAATCCCAGACGATCTTGATGTTTGGGTTGGCGAAGAGGCGATCCTGGAGGATCTTCTCGGCACGAAGGCCGTCACGCCGGTGGATCAAGGTGACGTCATGGCTGTGATTGGTGAGGTAGAGCGCCTCCTCCACCGCAGTATTCCCGCCGCCGATGACGGCGACGCGCTTGCCGCGGTAGAAGAAACCATCGCACGTCGCGCAAGCCGACGCGCCCCTGCCCTTCATATGCTCTTCCGACGGCAAATTGAGCCATTTGGCCTGGGCGCCAGTGGCTATCACGAGCGAGTTGGCGAAGTATTGGACGCCGCCGTCGCCGCTGAGGCGGAAAGGTCGGCGCGATAGATCTACCTGGCTGATATGATCCCAGACGATCTTGGTCCCGACATGCTCGGCCTGCGCCTGCATTTCCTCCATGAGCCACGGGCCTTGGATGACGTCGCGGAACCCCGGATAGTTCTCGACATCGGTCGTCGTGGTGAGCTGGCCACCCGGCTGAATGCCCTGAATGACCACCGGACTGAGGCCCGCACGCGCGGCGTAGATTGCAGCGGTGAGGCCCGCGGGCCCAGAGCCAAGCACGGCGAGACGCGTAGAAATGCTGTTCGTCATGCCCGGCATCTAAGGCGCGCGGGGGCCCCCAGCAAGACCGGTTAACGGGCCGTTAGACCGTTCTGCGGCCAGCCACGAAATTCCAGATGAGAACGATTACGCCGATCACCAGGAGCAGGTGGATCAGGGGGCTGGCCACATGGAACGCCAGGAACCCGAGCGCCCAAAGAACAAGGATGATAATTGCGATGGTCAAAAGCATTTTCTTTCCTCCCGTGAGTTCGCCCCCGTAACGGACGAACGAGAGAGCCGTTCCAACGGCAGGTGCTTAGACGAGCCTGCTTTGCGTCAGAGCCGCGCCAATGAACCCGGCAAAAAGTGGATGTGGCTCGAACGGACGGCTCTTGAGCTCCGGATGGAACTGAACGCCGATGAACCACGGATGGTCCGGACGCTCCACGATTTCCGGTAGCCTGTTGTCGGGGCTCATTCCCGTGAACAGGAGGCCGTTGCTTTCAAGCGCGTCGCGGTAGTGGACGTTGACCTCGTAACGGTGGCGGTGGCGCTCGCTAATCTCAGTCTCGCCGTAGACTGAGGCCACGCGGCTATTCCCGGCGAGCACTGCCGGATACGCGCCAAGCCTCATCGTGCCACCCAGGTCGCCGCCGGCCGCGCGCTCTTGCAGGCCTTCGGCGCTCATCCATTCGGTGATGAGGCCCACAACCGGTTCGGGAGTCTCGCCGAATTCCGTCGTCGAGGCTTCCGCGATACCGGCCTGGTTCCGGGCCGCCTCGATGCAGGCCATCTGCATGCCAAGACAGATGCCGAAGAACGGGATATCGCGTTCGCGAGCGAACTTCACGCTGGCAATCTTGCCCTCGCTGCCGCGCTCCCCGAAGCCGCCAGGGACGAGAATGCCATGGAGAGGCTCGAGTTCGGCGGCGACTTCCGCATCGGGATGCTCGAACAACTCGGCATCGAGCCATTTGATGTTGACCTTGGCCCTGTTCGCAATGCCGCCGTGGACCAGCGCTTCCCGCAGACTTTTGTAGGCATCGGGCAGGCCGACATATTTGCCGACGACACCGATCGTGACCTCGCCTTCGAAATGGTCGATCCGGTCCATGATGTCGTGCCAGCGCGCGAGGTCCGGCTGAGGAGCATCGGTGATCCCGAAGGCATAGAGCACTTCATCGTCGAGCCCTGCTGCGTGATATTGAAGTGGTACGTCGTAGATGTTGCGGGCGTCGAGCGCGGGAATGACCGCGCTCTTTCGAACGTTGCAGAACAGAGCGATTTTCTCACGCTCGGCTTCAGGCAATGGCCGGTCGCAGCGGCAAAGCAGCACCTCGGGCTGAACCCCGAGACTTGAGAGTTCGCGAACCGATTGCTGGGTGGGCTTCGTTTTCAGCTCTCCCGCCGCGGCAATCCACGGCACCAGCGTGGTGTGGACGCTGACGGTCTGATCGCGCCCAAGATCGTTCCTCAACTGTCGGATCGCTTCGATGAAAGGGAGGCTCTCGATGTCGCCGACGGTTCCGCCGATCTCGCAGATCACGAAGTCGCAATTCTGCGTGTCGGCGATCGCGAATTCCTTGATCGCGTTGGTCACGTGCGGGATCACCTGGACGGTGGCGCCGAGATAGTCGCCGCGGCGTTCGCGAGCGATGATGTCGCGATAAATGCGGCCGGTCGTAATATTGTCCGACTGGCGTGAACTGACGCCCGTGAACCGCTCATAGTGACCGAGATCGAGATCGGTCTCAGCCCCGTCGTCAGTCACATAGACTTCGCCGTGCTGATATGGCGACATGGTCCCGGGATCGACGTTCAGATAGGGATCGAACTTCCGGATGCGCACCTTGTAGCCGCGCGCCTGAAGCAGCGCTCCCAAGGAAGCAGAGAGAAGACCTTTTCCGAGCGATGAGACCACGCCGCCGGTGACAAAAATGAACCGCGCCATGGGTTTCGAGGCTTAGGGGTGTTCACGCGCCTGACGCAAGCAGGCGCGGCGAAAAAATTTGCGGAAGAGCTTACTGAGCGAGCGGAACCGCGGGCGCCGATTGGTTCTGGTCGGGTGCAGTTGTGGGCTGCGCCGGAGCCGTCGTCGGTTGCGTCTGTTGAACAGGAGCACCCGTCTTTCCGGCAAGCGAGGTGTCAATCTTCACCGGCTCACGAGTGGCGCCAGCGATCGCGGCCATCACGATGGACAGGACGATGAACGTGCCACCCAAGACCGACGTCGAGCGGGTGAGGAAGTCAGCCGCTCCACGAGCCGTCATGAAGCCGGACGAGCTACCGCCAACGCCGAGGCCGCCGCCTTCGGAGCGCTGCATCAGGATGACGCTGATAAGCGCGACAGCGACGATCGTCTGTACGATAAGGAGGAAGGCAAACATCCGGATCTTTCAAAAAGGAGTGCGGCGCCACTTAGAGGGCGCCGCGCGAGCTTTCAACGGTTCACGGAACTTTACTGAGCAGTCGTCGAGCTGGGGGAACTCTGGACCTGAGCATCAAGCTGCTCAGCGGTCAGGCCTACAGTGACGCTGCCGTCGGCATTGCCGCGCACGCCGGTACGCGACAGTTGCACCTTCTTCCCCGAAGGAAGTGCGATGATGACTGCCTGGTCCGTCACGCTGTCGATCTTGCCGATATCGGCACCCTGAAGCCCCTTCACCGTCGCACCGGCGGCAACGGACGCCTGGGCGGCGGCAGCGGCTTTTTCGGCTTCGGCGTCGAGTTGAGTCTTGGTCATGCCGAACAGCAGTTTACCGCCGGTCGCGGTGAAACTCGCCTTCGGGAGCAGCACTTCATGAGCGCCTGTGTTGATCAGCAGGTTATCGCCCTGGACAGACTTCACGCTGCCGACCGGCGCACCGGCGGGATCAGTAACCTGCATCCCGGGGACGATCGCCTGCGCGAGCGCTGGCGTCGAAAGAGCAACAGCAGAAACAGCAGCAACTACAGCAATCAAGCGCATTTCAACCTCGTACCATTTTCGATGATTCGGTCTCTAGCGAGATTCGATGATCTGGTCCTGAATGACAACTCAGCTGCTGCTTGCCGCCGCGGCTGAGACGACTGGTATGAAATCGGCGGCCTTGAGGCTGGCTCCGCCGACGAGGGCGCCGTCGACATCGGCGATTGTGAAAATCTCGAGGGCGTTCGAAGCCTTCACCGATCCGCCGTAGAGCACGCGAATTTGCTTCCCGCTTGCATCATAGTGGTCGACCAATCGCCGACGAATCGCGGCGTGCATTTCGCCGATTTCGGCCCACGTGGGGATCTGTCCTGATCCAATGGCCCAGATCGGCTCGTAAGCGATCGCAAGGTCCACATCGGGCGCAAAGCTGTCGGGCAGCGAGCCCTCCAATTGCCCGAGCACGGTCTCAACAGCCTTTCCCTGCTGCCTAGCGTCTAGGCTTTCGCCGACGCAGAGAATTGTACCCAGCCCGCATGCGAGGGCATTCGTGGCCTTCGACTTCACGTCGTCGTCGCTCTCGCGCTGGGCGTCGCGCCGTTCCGAGTGGCCAACGATGGTCAGGCTGGCGCCGGCGTCGCGGAGCATCTGAACCGAGATGCAGCCGGTGTGGGCGCCTTTGTCGGCGTGGTGAACATCCTGAGCGCCGATCGCAAAGCCGGGGACGGCGCGCGCCGCGCGCTCGATCAGGACTGACGGAACGCAGAGCGCGACGTCCACCTCGGGATAATGTTGAGCCTCGGCGGCAATCGCCTGGATCTCGGCGAGGTCGGCCGACAAGCCGTGCATCTTCCAATTGCCCGCGACGAACTTCCTAAGCGCCATTGTTCCCCCTTGTCGGCGCTTCCGTAGCGGGCGCGCCTTGATGCCTGCAAGGCTGGCCCCTAAAGCTCCTCGCGAAAAGTTCTTTCACCTTCCCGGGAACCTTGATGCTCTCCTTTTTCCGCCGTGTTTCTAAGTCGAAGATTGGCACCTGGATCATGGTCGCCGTGCTCGTCGCCATTCTCGGAGGCTTCGCTGCCAGCGATATTTCCAACTTTGGCTCCGGCAATATCGGCTTCGGAATGGGAAGCAGCACGCTAGCGAAGGTCGGCAATCAGCAAGTGTCCGAGCGTGACATGAGCGACGCTATGCAGCGCCGCTTGCAGGAAGTGCGCGATCAAAAGCCGGAAGCAGACTACGCAACGATCATCGGCGATTTCGACCAGGTGCTGGGGCTGCTGATTGACCAGCGCTCATTGCTCGCGTTCGGCGACAAATATGGTTTCCGCCTGTCCAAGCGGCTGATCGACGCCGAGATCGCCCAGATCCCGCAAACCAAGGGCTTGAACGGCCAGTTCAGCGACCAGGCTTATCAGGCGTTCCTGCAGCGGCAGCGCCTGACCGATGCCCAGGTTCGCGACATCATCGGAAGTGGCATGCTGCAGCGGCTCTTGCTCACGCCTGTCGCAGCGAATGCTCGCCTCTCGGTCGGAATGGCGACGCCTTACGCCTCGATGATGCTGGAATCGCGTGAAGGCGAGGCCGCGGTGATTCCCGTCGATGCATTCAAGGCCGGGGTGAAGGCGAGCGACGCCGACCTGCAGCAATTCTATACCGCGAACCGCGCCCGCTACATGATCCCGGAACAACGAGTTCTGCGCTTCGCCTTGCTCGGCCCGGATCAGGTCGCAAGCATCTCCGCATCCGATCAGGAGATCGCCGATTATTACAACAAGAACCAAGCGAGCTATGGCGCGAGTGAAACGAGAAACCTGAGCCAGGTCGTCGTTCCAGATCAGGTGACAGCCAGCGGCATCGCCGCCCGCGCGAAAGGCGGAGCGACCCTCGCTGCCGCGGCCGCTCCCGCGGGAAGCAAAGCCGCTGTCACGACGTTGAGCGATCAGACTCGGCAGGCGTATGCGGGCGTCGCCGGCGACAAGGTTGCGGCTGCGGTGTTTTCCGCTGCCTCTGGGGCGGTCGTCGGCCCAGTGCAGTCGGACTTCGGCTGGGTCGTCGCCAAGGTCGAACTCGGTCAAGAGCAAGGGCGGCAAGACCCTCGCTCAGGCGCGTGAAGAGATCGCCGCCAAGCTGAACGCCGACAAGCGCAAGGGCGCGATCGAAGACCTGGTCGACAAGATGCAGGAAGCCATCGATGGCGGTGGCAACTTCACCGAGGCAGCCGCGGCCGCGAAAGCCGCGGTGACGACAACGCCGCTGATCACCGCCAGCGGTGCGTCGCGCGCTGACCCGAAATTCCAGCTGGCGTCTGAATTTGCGCCAGCGCTCAAGACCGGCTTCGATATCGCGCCAAACGATCCGCCGGAAATCGTCTCGCTGCCGAACGACAAGGGCTATGTCCTGGTGTCGCCGGCGCAGGTCACCGCCGCGGCCCCTGCTCCTCTCACCAGCATCCGCGATCAAGTCGCCGCCGATTGGCTCAATGATCAGGCACTGAAACGCGCTCGGGCTGCTGCAGACCGCATTGCCGCCAGGGCTTCGCAGGGCGGCTCACTCGCGGATGCCGTCAAGCAGGCTGGCGTGCCGCTGCCTGCTGCGCAGCCGATTGCAGCTCGCCGTATCCAGATTGCGACGGCGAACGGACAGGTGCCACCAGCAATGCGGCTGCTGTTCACGATCGGCCAGGGCAAGACGCGGGCCGTCGCCGACCCCCAGGGCCGAGGCTTCTACGTGGTGAAGGTAGGCAAGATCGTTCCTGGGAATGCGCTGCTGCAGCCGAGCCTGATCGGACAGATGCAGCGTGAGTTGCAGCAGAGCGTCTCCGAAGATTACGCCCGCCAGTTCCTGGCCGCGATCCGCGCCGACATGAAGGTCAACCGCAATGACAGCGCGATCCAGACAATTAAGACTCGGATGGCGACGCAAGGCGGCTAACGCCTATTGACCATCACCGCTTTGTTGCCTACACGTTCTCTGTTCGTTCTTTCGGGGGAGTTTAGGCCGATGCTCACCGCCAAGCAGCATGAATTGCTGTTGTTCATTGATGGGCGCCTGAAGGAGAGTGGAATCTCTCCCAGCTTCGACGAGATGCGAGAGGCGCTGGATCTGAAGTCAAAGTCCGGCGTACATCGGTTGATATCGGCGCTTGAAGAACGTGGGTTCATCAGGCGGCTTCCGAATAGGGCACGTGCGCTCGAGGTGATGAAGCTGCCCGAGACACGGCCTTCCGCCACCGTCACGCCGATTCGGTCAGACGTCTCTGCGCCCGCAAACGACACGATCGACATTCCTCTCCATGGGCGGATCGCCGCCGGTACGCCGATCGAGGCTTTGCAGGGTACGGAGAACTTCTCCGTTCCTGCCGCGCTGCTCGGTCCGGGCGAGCATTATGCACTCGAGGTCTCGGGCGATTCGATGGTCGAGGAAGGCATTCTCGACGGTGATTTCGCCCTTATCCGCAAGGTCGACACGGCGCGCGATGGGGAAATTATCGTGGCCTTGATCGATAATGAGGAAGCTACGCTGAAGACTTATCGGCGTGAGGGGCGGATGGTACGCCTCGATCCGGCAAACTCGCGCTACGAGCCACAGCGGTATGATGAAGGTCGCGTACAGATCCAGGGCCGCCTGGCGGGCCTGATCAGGCGCTACTGAGATGGTGGATGCGCGCATCGATTACGTCGAACTTCCGAGCGCGACTGCGCATGAGTTGACTAGGGCCTTCTACTCGAAGGCGTTCGGCTGGAGCTTCACCGACTACGGACCAACCTATTCAGCGACGACAAACGGTACGACGGACGTCGGCCTGCAGGGTGATCCGTCCGACGCGTTGTCAGCGCCGCTTCCTGTGATCCGCGTCGATGATCTTGAAGCCGCTTTCGATGCAGTCTCAAAGGCAGGGGGGGTGATCGCCAAGCCGATCTTCAGCTTCCCGGGCGGGCGCCGGTTCCATTTGATCGATCCGTCCGGAAGTGAGCTGGCGGTCTGGAGCGACTAGATTTCGTTTGGGACCAAGGATGCACGCGCACCTGGTCCGCGACACTTTCGACGCGCGGCTCACCACGCGGGTAAATGACCATGCCTCCAGTTCGTTCGAGGGCATAGCGGTCTAGATGCAGAGGACCTCGGCGGACAGACCTTCAGCAACTCGATCCCGCTGACGACTTTCATCCGACGGTTGCCATGAAGCGCACGATTAACCCCAAATCGCCGCGAGTGAGCGAGGCAGCGATGCCACTGGCGAAGCCTACGACGAACCAGGGCGGAAGTTGGGCGCGCTTCTCCTCAAGGAAGCCTTCTGGCCCCTCGTACCACGCCGAAAACCGCGTCTTCCAATAGCTCCGAGCACGCTGTGGAAGAGGCGCTTCCCCTATGTTAGGGGCGCTCGTCCGTTGCATTGCAGCATAGAGAGAAGAGGAAAGCGCGCTTGAGCGCAAGCACCAGTTTACGGCCGGTCGTCACAAGGTTCGCGCCCTCCCCCACCGGCTTTCTGCACATCGGCGGCGCTCGGACAGCTTTGTTCAACTGGCTTTACGCCCGTCACTATGGCGGCAAGTTCCTGTTGCGTATCGAGGACACTGACAGGGCCCGCTCCACGAAGGAGGCCATCGATGCGATCGTGGACGGGATGCGATGGCTCGAGCTCGATTGGGACGGCCACGAATATTATCAGTCGCAATTCTGGGCGCGTCACGCCGAGATCGCACACCGATTGCTGGAGAATGGTGCCGCCTACCGCTGTTACATGACGCAGGAGGAGCTTGCCGAGCAGCGGGAGGCGGCACAGCGAGAGCGCCGGCCATTCCGCATCAACAGCCAATGGCGCGACGTGACCGACGAACAAGGCGACAGGCCGTTCGTGATCCGCCTCAAAGCGCCGCGCGAGGGGGAGACCGTCATCGACGATCGCGTTCAGGGACGAGTGACCGTCCAAAACGCTGAACTTGACGATTTCGTCCTGCTGCGATCCGACGGAACTCCGACCTACATGCTTGCGGTAGTCGTCGACGATCACGACATGGGAGTTACTCACGTGATCCGCGGCGACGACCATCTCAACAACGCCTTTCGCCAGCTGGCGATCATCCATGCTATGGGCTGGCCGGAACCGGTTTACGCCCACGTTCCGCTGATCCACGGCCCGGACGGGGCGAAGCTATCGAAACGCCATGGCGCGTTGGGCGTCGACTCCTATCGCGACGAGCTCGGTTTCCTGCCGGAAGCGATCAACAATTATCTGCTGCGCCTCGGTTGGGGTCATGGGGACGACGAGATCATCAGCCAGGATCAGGCCGTCGAATGGTTCGATCTCAACCATGTCGGCAAGTCGCCGTCTCGCTTCGACTTCAAGAAGCTTGAAAACCTCAACGGCCATTACATCCGCGAAGCTGACGATCGCCGGCTCGCGGACATCGTTGGCGCGAAGCTCAGCCTTCCTGACGAGCAGCACGCGCTTCTCGTTCGCGCCATGCCGCAGTTGAAGGCACGCGCGAATACGCTGAACCAGCTCGCCGATGGCGCTCGCTTCCTGTTTGACCCACGTCCCCTACACGTGGATGAGGCCGCTACGGCGTTGCTCACGTTCGAAGCTCGAGAAGTCCTGCACGCCGCTCATGGTGCGCTGAGTGCGCTTGCAGATTGGGAGCCCGCGTCGTTAGAGGCGGCCATTCGCGAAGTCGCCGAGGGCCTCGGAGTGAAGCTCGGCAAGCTTGCCCAGCCTCTTCGTGCCGCTCTCACGGGGCGCACGACGTCGCCGGGAATTTTTGATGTTCTTGCGTTGCTGGGCCGTAACGAGAGCCTCGCACGCATTGCTGATCAGATGGAGCCGAAATAATGACCGACCAGACCGTGTCCCTTGGCGTCAATGGGACGAACCATAGCTTCCCGGTGCTGGACGGTTCCGTCGGCCCCGAAGTCGTCGATATTCGCAAGCTCTACGCTGAAACGGGGATGTTCACGTACGACCCGGGCTTTACCTCGACGGCAAGCTGCAAGAGCGCGATCACCTATATCGACGGCGAACAAGGAATCCTGCTCCACCGCGGTTACCCGATCAATCAGCTGGCCGAGAATTCGACGTTCATGGAAGTCTCGTACCTCCTGCTGAACGGCGAGCTTCCGAACAAGGAAGAGTTGGACAGGTTTGTCTACACGATCAGCCGGCACACGATGGTGCACGAGCAACTGGCGACCTTCTATCGCGGGTTCCGGCGCGATGCTCATCCAATGGCGATCATGTGCGGTGTCGTCGGGGCGCTCTCGTCATTCTATCACGACAGTACGGACATCAACGATCCCGAGCAGCGGATGATCGCCTCGCATCGACTGATCGCGAAGATGCCGACCATCGCCGCAATGGCCTACAAATATTCCATCGGCCAGCCGTTCCTCTACCCGGACAACAGCCTCAGCTACACGGGCAATTTCCTGCGCATGACCTTCGGCGTTCCCGCCGAACCTTATCATGTGAACCCCGTGATCGAACGGGCGATGCGCCGCATCTTCATCCTGCATGCCGACCACGAGCAGAATGCGTCGACGTCGACCGTTCGCCTGGCGAGCTCATCGGGTGCAAATCCGTTCGCGTGCATCGCGGCTGGCATTGCCTGCCTTTGGGGTCCGGCGCACGGCGGCGCGAACGAAGCCGCGCTCAACATGCTGCGCGAGATTGGGACGCCCGACCGCATCCCGCACTACATCGAGCGCGCCAAGAACAAGGACGATCCGTTCCGCCTGATGGGCTTCGGCCATCGCGTCTACAAAAACTTCGACCCCCGCGCGAAGGTGATGAAGGCGACCGCGGATGAGGTGCTGAAGGAACTGAACATCAGCGACCCCGTCCTCGATGTTGCAAAGGAACTCGAGCATATCGCGCTGAACGACGACTATTTCATCGAGAAGAAGCTCTACCCCAACGTCGACTTCTATTCAGGCGTGATCCTCAACGCGATCGGCTTTCCGACTGATATGTTCACCGCGCTTTTTGCGGTTGCGCGAACAGTTGGCTGGGTCGCGCAGTGGAACGAAATGATCGAAGATCCCGAGCAGAAGATCGGCCGTCCGCGCCAGCTGTACATCGGCGCAACGCAACGGGACTATGTTCCCGTCAGCCAGCGCTAGGGCGACGGAAGAGTAAGCGTGAAGCGTGCCCCTTGGCCGGGCGCGCTTTCAAGCGTGACGTCGCCACCCATGGAGCGGGCAAGCCTGCGTGAAATGGCGAGGCCGAGACCAGTGCCCCCTTCCGTTTCCTGGACCCGTTCGAAGCGCTCGAAGATTCGTTGCTGATCGGCAGCTTCAATCCCGCTACCCTCATCTTCGACAGTCACTGACGCTGTCGCCGCCGTACGAGCGAACGTCAGCCGAACCGTCGCACCTTGAGGTGAATGACGAACGGCATTGCCGATCAGGTTCAAAAGGATTTGAATGACCCCGCGCTCCTGACCCGTCGCCGGAAGCTGTTCGGCGTTTTCGCGCG
The DNA here is from genome assembly GCA_963752025.1 of uncultured Alphaproteobacteria bacterium. Taxonomy (GTDB): domain Bacteria; phylum Pseudomonadota; class Alphaproteobacteria; order Sphingomonadales; family Sphingomonadaceae; genus Sphingomicrobium. Next base: position 57,292 of record CAVVWY010000020.1, read on the forward strand.
CAATCGTGACCTCGCGTTCCTCCGCTCGAGGTTCGACCATGATCGCCGCCTCGGCTGAGAGCGCGGCCAGGTCGATTGCATGCTGGCCGAGTGCATTGTCCTCACCCATCGAGCGCACGACTGAAAGCAGGTGCCGAGCCGCCGCTGCTATGTCGTTGCCGTAGTTTGCATAGTCGCTGCGCAATGGGCCATCGGCGCGGTCGACGATCCGCTCAGCGCTTTCGATGATACGATCGAGCGGAGATCTAAGGACCTCGTCGAGCGCGAGGTCGAAGGCGCTGCCGCCGCTCGCCTCATCCGTTGATTGAAGCGGCTCTTCGAGCTGCGCAGTGCCTCGAAAGCCGGCGAAGCCACCGTCAGCGGAGCTGACGACTTCGCCAGTGAGGATAACCATTCGAGCCTCGTCCGAGCGGCTCCGGGCGCGTTGTTCGGCGAAGCCGCGGCGACCGGCAAGTGCGTTGATCAGCGGCATCTCCCCGGCCTCGTTTTCTTCCAGGCGGACGACGCGGGTGATTGGCTGGCCAGCTGCTTCGGCAAGCTCGACGCCGAGGTAGTCTGCAAGTTCGGGCGAAAGTGAGATGATGCGCATCTCCTCGTCCGCGACCCACTCGGTGTTGGAGGCGGGCGAAGCCGCCTCGGCGGGGCCGCCGAGCAGCGATGCGAGCCGGGCCGCCGCCGGAGATCGCTCGGTCCAGCCCTCAAGCGTAAGCGCGACTTCATCGCCCTCCGGGATCGCTCGGACCCACAGCTCGATATCGTGATCGACGGAAGCAGCGACAGCGGCCCGAGCGATCGGAATTCGGAGCGTGCGCGCGAGCTGCGCAATGGCCGCAACCTGCGGGAGCGCGAGCTTCTGCCCGATCCTCGCCCCCGCCTGTCGCTGAAGTGCCTCGAGCTCCGGATCGGCCGCGATCAGCCGGCCAGCTGTATCGATACGGCCGAGGACGGGGCGAGGCTCAGAAGGAGCGCTGGCCATGATCATTCCCCCCCAGCGCCGCGACGGCCCGCTGATAAAGCGGATCGGCCGCGATCCAGCTGCGCGCATTAGCGATGTCCGTTTCGCTAAGCCGGTCAAATTCGGAAATTGCGCGGCCGAGATCGGCGATGCCGAGAAGGTCGCCGATCCCTGCGAGCAGACCGCCCGCGACTTCACGGCTGAGACCACCCATCCGAAGCAACACCATGATCCGCTTGGCGTCACTCGACAGCAACTCATCCAAGGCCATGTCACCGTTTAGGGCTGAGCGCCGCGCCAGCGCCTGCGAGACGAAATTGACCTCGCCTTCGATCGCGGCTGCACCGATCAACTCGTCGGTCAACGCATCTTCCTCCGCCAGCAAGCGAATGAGCGTGGCGGTCAGGTTCTCGATCGAATTTCCGGCGTCATGGCTCGCCATCACCTGAGCGATTGCGGCTGCAAGCAGTCGGTCCGCCTCAGCAGCACCAGTGCCCACGATGAGTTCAGAACGAAGTGCTGCAGCAAGCGAGCAGGCAAGCGCACGCGCCTCATCGCGCGGCAGGTCATCGAAATGAAGGAGGCACTGACCGAAGCGATCGCGGCGGCGCCCCCGAGCAATGATCAGAGCCATGGCTGCGGCGGCCACCGCGCCATCGCTGTGGCTGACGAGTCCCTGCAGGAACTCGCGCCTCGCGACGGCCGATCCGCGCTTTTGCTCCCGTGGCAATCCTCTCCTCGTCGGCGCGCCGAAGCAACCGGCGCATAAGGCCGGTGCGGTCGAGCAATCCGGCTGACGTCAATTGCTCGATCACCGCGAGATTGCCTTCATCGTTTGCCGGGATCGCGATGGTCGGGAGGACGGCACGAAGCGCGTCGGCGATATCCCCGATGAGGCAGTGTAGCATCGCCGTCATCAGCGCCCGCTCCTGCTCCGTCAGGCGCTCGGCCGAATTCAGCAGAAAATCGACACGGACAGTGGACAGCCGGTCGCCGCCCGCGCGCCGCGTGGCGCGCGTTTGGTCGGCTCCAGAAGCAGAGATCGGCCATTCCTCCGGCATCATTCGCCGGTGCTTATCCGACTTGCGTTAACTTCCCGTCAACTCGAGTGTCGTGGCGCACATACTGTATAACGAAAAAAGAGAGCGCGGCGTAGACCAGCAGCCCTATAAGGTATGCTGTCCACCTGCCGGCGAGCGCGAACGGAATCGCCGCAACGATCGCGCTTCTACGCGAGAAGAGCCACGGATCAGCGTCGGCAGGGAAGCCCGCCTTCTCCAAGCGCGCAGCTTCCGCGAATGCACCTGCCGCCAAGGCGCTGACGATTGCGCCCCACCCGCTCACGTTGCGCATCTCCCACCAGCCGAGAGAGAGCAGAGCCAAGCCGCCTGCGGCCCAAAGGGCGCGCCAGCTGACCAGCTTCGCTGAAAGCGGACGGAGCCGCAGGATGGCCAGGCGGTTGGCGACAATATCGAGGGGCATCGACACGATCAGCAGGACGAGGCCCGCACCGAGCCAACCGCGAATGAAGCAGAACGCACCGCCAAGCGTGAGCCCGAGCGCTGCCCAGATCAGCCAAAGCGGCCGGGCTGCCGTTTCCATGAGCCGCTCGGTGACGAACTCCTCGACCGGCGGCAGCACGAACCTGCTGACCCAGTCCGTCCGGCCACTGCGCGAGAGGCGAAGCAGCTTCCGCTGAAACGCGCCTAGATCCGACGCGCTCCCGACCAGCAGGGGCTCATCATCGCCTTCAGCCGTCTGACGGACCGCACCGTCCTGGATTGCGCGGCGAAGCAACGTCGATTGGAGGTCCCAATCGCCGAGCATAGCCGCGGTCGAGCCGAGCAAACGAGCATCGACGATCGCTAGGCCGGCCCAGCGTGATTGCGCGTCGATCCGCTCGAAGGCGCCATGCAGTTCATCGTCGGGAACGGTAATGACAGTGGGCTCCGGCTCCTCAACCATCCGCGCAACCAAGTAAGACGATGGCGCAATCCCATCTCCGACCATCAGGATTGTCGCGCCGGCTTCGAAGCGGCTTACCGCCTCCTGCACGTCGCTGACCGGAAAAACGCCGATACCGTCGAGGCGGAGGCGCTCGAACGCGTCCTGAAGGGCCTGCGGCACGCGCTCGACGACCACAACGATAGGAGCGGCGCCGGAAGCAGAGGCGCAGCGCACCTGGTATTCGAGGAGAGTTCGCCCCGAAAGCGGCAGAAGAGCCCGCAACCCTCCTTCATCATCTTCCTGATAGGCTCCAATCAGAGCGCCGACAGCCAAACTCTCTCCCCTTCCCCGCGTCGCCCAGCAATGCACTGTCTAATCGCTTTCGCCCATCGTCAAAGATGGTAAACTGCCGATTGATATGAACCCATTCGCAAAGCGCGCCGAACCGCTCATGCCGGCCATCAACGAGGAAGAGCCTCTCGACCTCAACGTCGCTCTGATGGGTGCTGAGCCCGCGTTCGACCAGGAGCAGTGGAGCGAGAGCCGGGCCGAAGAACGCGGCGCGGGTGGACGCCACGTGCTGGGAACCGTCCTCGTTGTCCTGGCCATCCTGTGGCTTGCGTTCAGCGCGTGGAGTGCCGGTCGGTCGTTGGCCGGCCAGCAGATTTCTTCGCCAGCGTTTGCGCAATGGATTGCGGTTGCGGCGGGTCCGCTTGGCTTGTTCGGCCTCGTCTGGCTGATGTTCGGCCGTACGCGACGCAGGGAAGCCGAACGGTTCACCCGTTCCGTCGTCGCGATGCGCCATGAGGCGCGTTCGCTCGAGGCGCTGCTCGCGGTTCTGTCGCAGCGAATCCAGGACAGCCGATCTGAGCTGACGATGATCTCTCAGCATTTGATGAAGCTCGGCGACGAGGCCACGGGTAAGCTTGGTGGAATCACCCGCGAATTCGATGCGAGCAGCGAACGGCTCAAAGTCCACGGCGAAGCTTTGGATCGGGCCGCCGAATCAGCGCGCAACGATGTTGCGGTTCTCCTCGACGATCTGCCACGCGCCGAACAGACAGCGCGCGCAGTGGCCGAACAGCTGCGGTCCGTTGGGAGCGAATCGGCTACGAAGGCAAGCGAGTTCGGCGAGAGCGTCAGAGCCCTGGCGGAACAGACCAACGCAACCGACCGGCTCGTCTCCGAAACGGCGGAGCGGCTCGCTGCCCGGCTCGCGGAGATCGATACAGCGAGCACCGCGGCCGCGGGTCGCCTCGCGGAAGCGCAGTCCGCCTTCACCGGCTCGCTCGACCTGCTCCTCAATCGGACTTCGGATACGCTTCAGGAAATTCGTGCCGGCATCGACACACAGTCAGCTGCCGTGGCCGCTCTCGTGCAGCAGGTCTCAGCCGGGATTGGCAAAGCGGGCAGTCAGGCGTCGGAATCACTTGCCTCGAACATCGAGCGTGCAAGCGTATCGCTCGACGGCCTTTCGAACCGCGTTGCCGAACAGGATCGCGCGTCACAGACCATGATTGCGGAGATCGAGCGCGGCCTCTCTCTCATCGATCAGCGCTTCGCCGAGCTTGCCGCAAATGGCGATGAGCGCGCGAACCATTTCCTCACATCTCTGACCCGCGCGCGGACGGAACTGGACACGCTCGCTGCGCAGGCGGGAACACAGGACAGCGCCATTCTTAGCTTGTCCGATCGCACCAACTCGCTGCGGGAGACCCTCGATCAACTAGCCAGTGGAATACGCGAGGGCATCGGTACCGCGCTCGGCGAAGCGCAGGGCAGCACCGAGCGGCTCGTCCAAAGTGCGGCGACGCTACGTCCCGAGATCGGCTGGATTCGCGAGGCGGCCGTCGAAGCGAGCGACCGCATTGCATTCACTGAAGGGCAAATCGCGCAGCAGCAGAATCGCCTCACCGAATATCTCGCTGCGATCGACACCGGTGTCGACAATGCCGGCACGAAGCTCGCCGACCTTGCAGCAGTGATGGTGCAGGTCGAGCGTGAGGCAGCGAAGCTCGGTGATGAAACCGGTCCTCAACTCGTAAGCGCATTGCTTCAGGTCAAAGAAGCCGCGTCGCATGCCGCGGAACGCGCGCGTGAAGCCATTGAAAGCGTCATTCCTGAAAGCGCCAGCAAGCTTTCGAAGGAAACCCGCGCGGCACTCGAAGCCGCCATTCGTGACGGCGTCGAGGAACGACTACGCGAGGTTGAGACAGTCGCGGCGCGCGCCGTCGAGTCCGCACAGGCAGCGTCCAGCCGCCTCACGCAACAGATGCTGACTTTGGGCCAAACCGCTGCGGCGCTCGAACAACATATCGAAACGACGAGCAAGGATCAGCGGGAGAAGGACAGCGAGGCTTTCGCGCGTCGCGTGTCACTGCTGATCAACTCCATGCATTCAGCGGCGATCGACGTCGGTAAGATCTTGGCCGACGAAATCGACGACAAGGCATGGGACAGCTACATCAAGGGTAATCGGGGCGTGTTCACGCGGCGGGCCGTGCGCCTGATGGGCGGCAGCGAGACGCGCGCCATCAAGGCGCACTACGACAGCGACGTCGAGTTCCAGCGGTCGGTGAATCGCTACATCGCCGACTTCAAATCAATGCTCCGCCGTGTCGTTGCGGAACGCGACGGCGGCATGATCGCCGTGACACTCATGTCTTCGGATATGGGCAAGCTCTATGCAGCGCTCGCCCAGATCGATCGCCGCCGCTAACTGGCGTTTGGCGGATTGTAGAAATCGAGATCCTGCGGCGTGATCCAGCCGTAGGTCCAATTTGCATAATAGACCGCAAACAGGACGAGACCGAGCACGGCAGCTTTGAGCAGGTGCCGCTTGAGGTAGAACTGATGCGGCGCGCTTTCGGCCTGCCCCGGCACCCTCTCCTTTCCGATCTCTTCGTCGGTCCGCACGCCGAACGGCAGCAGCAGGAAAGCGCTGAAAGCAAAGAACAGGAAATAGATCGCGACGACCGACGTGAATGCCATGAGTAATGCCTAGGCCGCGACTTGAAGGAGCATCACCTCGACGACCGGCTTCTTCCCGGTCCAAAGGGTGGCGCAGCGGCGCACCGCGAGCCGCACTTTTTCGCGGAGTTGCTCTTCGTTGCTGGTTGGATCGAATGCGCGGGTGGCGGCATCGGTCGCGTCGGCGATGAAATCGTCGCGGTCCTCCTCGACCGGCACACCGAAGGGGCGGATGAGCGGCTTCCCGGCCAATTTGCCGTCCTCGCGAACGGGCATCGCTACAGTGATCAGGCCGCCGTACCCGATCTTGCGGCGTTCGTTCACCGTCGCTCCGTCGGCCGCCAGTATCACGTCGCCATCCAGTACCAGCTGGCCAACGCGAACCTCGTTGACCTTCTTTGGTCCGTCGGGTGCAAGGCGAATGACGTCACCATTCTTCTGAACGATCGCCTGAGGTACCCCGTTTGCCAGAGCTAGCCGTGCATGTTCGGCGAGATGCCTCAACTCGCCGTGAACGGGCACGACGATCTGCGGCCGCACCCATTTATACATCTGGATAAGCTCGGGACGGCCGGGATGGCCGGAGACGTGGACATGAGCCTGACGCTCAGTGACAATTTTGACGCCGAGCTCCGACAGCTGGTTCATGATGCGACCGATCGCCACTTCGTTCCCGGGAATGATCCGCGACGAGAAGATCACCGTGTCTTCCTCGCTGAGCTTCAGCTCGTGCGTGCCTGAGGCGATGCGGCCAAGCGCAGCACGAGGCTCGCCCTGCCCTCCCGTCGCGATAATCAGCACCTCGCTTCGCGGTAGGCGCATCGCTTCGTCGAAGCTGATCGGCGGCGGGAAATCGAGGAGATAGCCGGTCGCCTGGGCGACGCGCAGGATGCGTTCCAGCGAGCGGCCAGCGATGCACACCTGTCGACCCGTCTCGCGACCGACCCGTCCGATCGTCTGAAGCCGGGCGGCATTGGACGCGAAGGTGGTCACGAGCACGCGTCCGGATGCCTCGGCGACCTTCGTCAGCAACCCTGCATGGACGCTCTCCTCGGAGCCGGAAGGCGCATCCTGGAAGACATTGGTCGAATCGCACACGAGCGCGAGGACGCCTTCGTCACCGATCTGCGTCAGCACCTCCGTGCTTGGCGCTTCGCCGATCACTGGTGTTTCGTCGATCTTCCAGTCGCCGGTGTGGAAGACGCTTCCAAACGGCGTCTCGATCAGCAGTCCGTTCCCTTCGGGGATCGAATGCGACAACGCGACGAAGCTTACGCGGAACGGCCCGAGTTCGATGCTTCCGCCGCGATCGATGACATTGAGCTTAACCCGACCCGTCAGCCCTTCTTCCTCGAGCTTGCCTGCGATGAGCCCGGCAGTGAAGGGGGTGGCAAACAGCGGCACCTTCAAGTCGTCGGCGAGGTACGGAAGGGCGCCGATGTGGTCTTCGTGGCCATGAGTAAGGACAATGCCGGCAAGGCGCTCCTGCTGGTCCTCGATAAACTCCAGATCAGGAAGGATCAGCTCGATCCCCGGATAGTCCGGCCCAGCGAAGGTGAGCCCCAAGTCCGCCATGATCCATTGGCCGCGACAGCCATACAGATTGACGTTCATTCCGATTTCGCCCGAGCCGCCGAGCGCGCAAAAAAGCAGTTCTTCTCCAGGGATCATGTCAGCTTCGCGTGGCCATGTCGTGCAGCAGGCTCAACCCCTGGATCGTCAGATCGGGTTCAATCGCATCGAAGGCGTTCGTGTGCTTGTCGAACAGGTCCGCAAGACCGCCAGTGGCAATGACCTTCACCGGTCCTCCGACCTCCTTTTTCATTCGGTCGGTGAGGCCCTCGATCATTGCAACATAACCCCAATAGATGCCGATCAGCATTTGGCTCTGCGTCGTGCGGCCGATCACGGTCGGGTTGACGGGCGCCTCGATCGCAATGCGGGGGAGTTTGGCAGCGGCACTGACAAGTGCGTCGAGGGAAAGGTTGATCCCCGGCGCTATGATTCCTCCGCGGTACGCGCCAGTTGAGCTGACGACATCGAAGGTCGTCGCGGTTCCGAAGTCGATCAGGATCAGCTCGCCCGCGTGCTTCACATGCGCCGCGATAACGTTGAGCGCACGGTCGGCGCCGACGTTTTGTGGTTCGTCCACGTCGAGCTCGAGCGGCCACTGCGCCTTGCCTTGCCCGGCGATCAAAGGTTCGACGTGGAAATATTTGTTCGAAAGCACTTCGAGGTTGTGGAGCGCGCGCGGAACGACCGTTCCGATGATCACCGCGGTGACATCGCTCTTCGAATAACCTTCAAGCTCGAGCAGCTGGTGCAGCCAAACCGCATATTCATCGGCCGTTCGCCGCGGGTCCGTCGCAATCCGCCAGCGCGTCCTGATCGCCCCGTCGTCGACAAGCGCGAAGACTAGGTTCGTATTCCCGACGTCTACGGCCAGCAGCATTGCGCGGCCTTAGGCGAAGACGCGGGCCGCGCAAAGCGTCAGGCGGTGACCGTCAACTGGATCGGGGCCTGCCCCAATTCGGCTTCCCTCGCCTTCGCAAGATAGTTGTGGATGGACGCTACGACCTGAGCACCATCGCCAACGGACGCAGCCACGCGCTTCACCGAGCATGCTCGGACGTCGCCCACCGCGAATACGCCGCGGCGGCTCGTCTCGAGTGGCAAGCGGTCATCACCCACGTCGTCGCCGGTCAGGACGAAGCCGCGGTCGTCTAGCTTGAGACCCGATGCCGCAAGCCAGTCAGTGTTCGGTTCCGCGCCGATGAATGAGAACAAGTAACGGACGGGCCGGAGCGTCACGCAGCCGGACGCCTTGTCCCGCCACGAGATGGCGTTGAGCACACCGTCGGCGCCGTTTAGCGACGAAATCTCACAACCAACGACGACGTCGATGTTCGGCTGCGCCCGAATTCGCTCAATCAGGTACTGCGACATGGTGTCTTCGAGTGGCCGCCGCGCAAGCAAAGTCACACGCCGTGCCCGGCTGGAGAGGAAAACAGTGGCCTGTCCCGCCGAATTGCCACCACCAATCAGCGCCACTTCCTGGTCTGCGCAGAGGTCGGCTTCCAGCGGCGAAGCCCAATAATGGACTGAAGATCCCTCGAACTCCTCGAGGCGATCGACAGCTAGCCGACGGTAACGCGCACCGGTCGCGATCACGACTGCCCTTGCCTGCACCCGCTCGCCTGTCGCCAGCTGCACATGGCAAGGATCATTGCCGCACTCGAGCTTCACTGCCTCATCCGGAATCAAGACCTCGACGCCGAACTTCTGCACCTGGCTGAAAGCGCGACCCATTAAGGCCATGCCGGAGATGCCCGTCGGAAAGCCGAGATAATTCTCAATCCTTGCCGAAGCGCCCGCCTGCCCGCCGAAAGAACGGCAGTCGATGGCGAGCACCGACAGTCCTTCCGAACCGGCATATACGGAGGTTGCCAGACCGGACGGTCCAGCACCGATCACTACGACATCATAGAGATTGTTGCCGTCGACCGGTCCGACGAGGCCGACGCAGCGGCCAAGCTGTCCCTCCGTTGGGTTCCTCAGCAACTGCCCGCCCGGACAAAGGACGATCGGGAGTTCGTCGTCCGTGACTTGGAAGCGCTCGACCAGCGTCTTCGCGCAGTTGTCGTTCCCGGGGTTCAGCTGCTGATACGGGTGACCATTACGGCGGAGGAAATTAACCAGGCGGAGCACGTCGGAATTCTGTTCATCGCCGATGACCACCGGTCCAGCGCCGGATTCGATCAAGCCGACGCGGCGGAGAATCAGCGCGCGCATGATCCGCTCACCCAGATCGGCCTCGGCGATGAGTAGCGCACGAAGGCGGTCCGGCGGGATCGCGACCGTCTGCACGTCTGTCAGCGCCTGCTCATCGACGAGATACGGCCGGCCTGAAAGCTGGGCGAGCTCGCCCATGAAATTGCCCTGCTCATGCGTCACGATGTGCTTGTGCTGATCACCGTCACGGTGTGTGACTTCCACCTGTCCGGAGATGATGAGCATGAGCCCCGGGCCGGGTTCTCCCACCTTTGCGAGCATGTCGCCCTGCTTGTAGCTGCGCGGCTCACCGAACCTGGAGAGCCGCGCGATCTCGTCGTCGGTGAACCGCAGAAACATCTGCGCTCCACGCGTCGCATAGGTGTCGCCGCGAAGGTCGGTCATTCGACGGGCATCGGCTCTGCAATAAGCGCGGGCGCTTCCTCCCTCTTGAGGCCGACCTGCTCGCCGCGGATGAAGTTCAGAATGTCCGCATTGATGAGCTCCGGATGTGTTGAATGGCATCCATGCGGCAGTTCCTTGTAGGTTTTCAGGCTGCCGTGCTTGAGGAGCTGCACGGCGAGCGGAGCCAAATCAGCATAGGGTACGATCTGGTCATCCTCGCTGTGGATAACGAGCACTGGCACATCGATGCTCTTGAGATCTTCCGTGAAGTCCGTCTCGGAGAAAGCCTTGACGCACTCGTAGCCTGCTTTGACGCTGCCCATCATGGATTGCCGCCACCAATTTCGGATAAGTCCCTCGATCGGAGCGATGCCGGTGCGATTGAAATTGTAGAAGGGACCCGAGGGGATATCGAGATAAAGCTGAGCACGATTGTTCGCGAGCGCGGCCCGGTAGCCATCGAACGCCTCAATCGGCGTTCCTCCCGGGTTTGATTCCTTTTTGACCATGACGGGCGTCACGGCATCGAGCAGCACCGCCTTGGCGACGCGGCCAGGCTCTGAGCGTGCGACATAGTGCGCGACCTCACCGCCGCCGGTGGAATGCCCGACATGGACGGCATCCCTAAGATCGAGCGCGGCAACAAGCTGTTTCACGTCGTCGGCGTAGGTATCCATCTCATTGCCGGTATCCGTCTGGCTTGAGCGACCATGGCCCCGGCGATCGTGAGCAACGACACGATATCCCTCATGGAGGAAGAACATCATCTGGTTGTCCCAGTCATCCGCGCTGAGCGGCCAACCATGGTGGAAGACGACAGGCTGTGCATCCTTGGGTCCCCAGTCTTTGTAAAAGATCTCGGCGCCGTCGGTGGTGGTGATGAATGGCATGGGGGGCTGCCTCCGCTCTCGAAGCGAATCCCGGCCGGCGGGACCGGTACCGATGTCGGCTAGGGGCCGATTTGCCGGACGGACACTGGTCCTTCTACGCGTCGGACTCGGGCGACGATGCGCTCCCGTAACAGGATTTGGGGGGCCGGGAAATGACGCCGGTTAGGCGCTCATCCCAGGAAAACGTCGGCCGCCCGAATGACTTCTATGGACCCGTCTTCGAGCAGCAAACGCAGCGCCCCGTCGTCCTCTAGACCAGCAAACCGCCCACTCACCTTCTCATCCTTGCTGACGTGAACCGAGAGCTTTGTGCCGTAGAGGTGGGCGCGCTGTTCCCAAGCGCGGAGGAGCGCGCTGCTCTCGGCTGTGCGCCAGACGTGAAGCAGCCGAGCGAAGCTGGCGGCGAGAAAGGGTGCGAAGGCCTGCGGCGAAATTTTGCCGTTTAGTGCAGCGGTGGGTCGATCGGGGAGATCTGGCGCCATGGCGAGATTGACCCCAAATCCAACGACAATTCTGTCTCCACTCCGTTCGAGCAGGATTCCCGCCAGCTTCCTGCCGGCGAGCAGCAGATCGTTCGGCCACTTCAGCATCAGCGCTTCGCCCGGGAACGCGACATCAATGGCTTCGATCAGCGCGAGACCGGTTGCCAAGGAGAGAGACGCTGCGGGTGGATCGGCTTCGCGCAGCCGAACCAACGTGCTCCCAAAGAAATTTGCCGAAGAGGAAACCCATTCACGACCCTGTCGTCCGCGGCCCGCTCGCTGCTCCAGCGCGATCAGCCAGTCGCCTTCAACGGCGTGCTGATCGGAGAGCAGATCGGCGTTTGTCGAGCCGGTCTGCTCGACGATCCGAATGCGGCTCAGACGGCCCTCTTCACGAAAACAGAGCCGCCGCTGCCGTGTCGGTGATGGTCCCCAACGGACCGATCAGCAGATAGCCGAGCGGCGAAACGATCACGGCCGCAATGAGGATCAGCAGCCCATTGATCGGCTGACTCACGCGACCATAAGGAGCCGCCGGCTCGTTCATATACATCGTCTTGATGATCTTCAGATAGTAATAGGCACCCACGACCGTGCCGAGGATGCCCGCAACCGCCAGCGAAATATAGCCGCTGTTCACGGCAGCCCTGAACACCATCAGCTTCGGCCAGAAGCCGAACAGCGGGGGAATGCCGGCAAGACTGAACATGAAGATCGCAAGCGCCGCCGCAAGCGCCGGACGCGTCTGCGCCAGGCCCGACAGGCTTTCGATTGCCTCAACCGGGCGCCCATCCTCGTCGCGCATCCACAGCACGCAGAGGAAAGCGCCAAGCGTCATGACGACATATACCGCCATGTAGAACAGCACTGATGAAGCCCCATTCCGCCCCGCGGCTGCGAGACCGATGAGTGCGAAGCCCACATTGTTGATCGACGAATAAGCGAGCAGCCGCTTGATGTTCGTCTGGCCGTAGGCGGCGACGGCGCCAAGGAAGATGGACGCGAGCGCCGCGAAGATCACGATCTGACGCCAGGCCTCCGTCGCAGGTCCGAGTGCCTCAATGCAAACACGAGTTGCAAGCAAGACAGCCGCGACCTTTGGAGCGGAGGCGAAGAATGCAGTGACCGGGGTTGGCGCACCTTCGTACACGTCAGGCGTCCACATGTGGAACGGCACCGCGCTGATCTTGAATGCCAATCCTGCGAGCAGGAAGACGAGGCCGAACAGCAGTCCGAGGGTCGGCGCTCCGCGCCCGAAAGCCGCGGCGATGCCAGTGAAGTTGGTCGTGCCTGTAAAGCCGTAAATTAGCGAAATGCCGTACAACAAGATGCCACTGGCGAGCGCGCCAAGGACAAAATATTTGAGACCCGCCTCGGCCGAACGCTCGTCGGAGCGGCGGTAGGAGGCGAGCACGTACGCCGCCAGGCTCTGCAGTTCGAGGCCAACGTAAAGCGAGATGAGGCTTGTGGCGGAGACCATCACGCTCATGCCGACCGCGCTGAACAAGATGAGCACGGCATATTCGCCACTGTGCTCCGTTCCGCGCTCGAACCAACCGTGCGCAGCAATGATCGCAATCGCAGCCGCGGGGAACATGACTGCCTTGCCGAAGCTCGCGAATAGGTCTGCGGAGATGAGCCCGTCGAACACCGGACCTGCATGCGAAGGCGCCCCGATGAGGGCCACCGTCGCGGCAATCAGCAGCACGACGGCGAGCCAATTGACGATTGCTGAAACGCGGCGCTCACCGAATGCGGCGACGAGCATCAGGATGATGGCACCGATCGACAGGATCAGCTCAGGAATAATTGGGGCGAAGCGGCCCATCAGTGCATTGCTCCGTGGTCCATGTGGCCCGCCTCATGCTGAGCACCCTTGCCGAGCGTCAGGTGCAAGTCGCCCCTCGGCGCCACGCGATCAAGGCGCGTGATCAAGCGGCCCACATCGTTCCGGATCGGGCGCAGGAAGCTCTCAGGATAGATGCCCATCCAGAACACTGCGGCCGCAATCGGCGCGAGGAGCCACCACTCACGCGCGTCGAGATCCGTCATCGCAGCGGCCTCAGGCGTGCGTGCCACGCCGAAGCAGATACGCCAGTAGAGGTAAAGCATGTAGGCGGCCCCCAAGATGATGCCGGTGGTCGCCACGACCGCCGCCCAGCTCGAAGCCTGATAGGTACCGATCAGGCTTAGGAACTCGCCAACGAAGTTGCTCGTCGCGGGAAGGCCGACGCTGGCCATGGTGAAGATCATGAACAGCAATGCGTAACCGGGCATGTTGTTGGCCAGACCGCCGTATTTCTCGATCTCCCGGGTGTGCAGGCGATCGTAGACTACACCGACGCAAAGGAAGAGTGCGCCTGACACGAGGCCATGGCCCAGCATCACCAGCATCGCCCCCTCGAGGCCCTGCCGGTTCATGGCGAACAGCCCGAACGTGACGAAGGCCATGTGCGCAACCGACGAGTAAGCGATCAGCTTCTTCATGTCGCGCTGCACGAGCGCAACAAGACTGGTGTAAACGACCGCCACCCCGCTCAGGATGAACATGAGCGGGATGAACTGCGCCGATCCGTCCGGGAACATGGGTAGCGAGAAACGGATGAAGCCGTAACCGCCCAGCTTCAGCAACACGCCTGCAAGGATCACCGAGCCTGCAGTCGGCGCCTGCACGTGTGCGTCCGGCAACCAGGTGTGGACCGGCCACATCGGCAGCTTCACGGCGAAGCTGGCGAGGAAAGCGAGGAACAAGAAAGTCTGCGCTTCCCTCGGAAAGTCGTGGGCCATCAGCGCGGGAATGTTCGACGTGTGCGCCGTGCTCGACATGTAGAGCATGGCGATCAGCATCAGCACGGATCCGAACAGCGTATAGAGGAAGAACTTATAGCTGGCCTTGATGCGCTCAGCGCCGCCCCAGATGCCGATGATGAAATACATCGGGATTAGGCCGCCTTCGAAGAAGATGTAGAAGAGGAACAGGTCCTGCGCCGCGAAGGAGCCCATGATGAGCGCCTCCATCAGCAGGAAGTAGGCCATATACTCGGGCACGCGCTTCTCAATCGAGCGCCAGCTCGCGCCAATGCAGATCGGCATCAGGAAGGCGGTCAAGGCGATCAGCGTCAGCGCAATGCCATCGATGCCGAGCGCCCAATGGATGCCGCCGCCGAGATCCGCAGCCTCTACGAACTGCCACTGCACACCGCCCGGGTCGAACGCCGCCCACAAATAGATGGAGAGCCCGAATCCAATGAGCGTGGTGATCAGCGCAACCCAGCGCGCGCCGCTGGCATTGAGGAACAGCGCAATAGCTGCCCCGACAAGCGGAATCGCAATCAGAATTGAGAGCAAAGGCAGACCCGCCATGTCGTTACTCACTTGGCCCACCAAATGGCCCAGGTCGCAGCGCCGATCAGACCCAGCAGCATGACGAGTGCGTAGGAATAGAGATAGCCATTTTGAATGCGGTAGGTGACGCGGTTGCCGGCAGCGACGGCCACGGCTGCGCCATGCGGGCCGAAGCGATCGATCGTTCCCTCGTCACCGCCGTGCCACAACAGGCGACCAAGCCACATCGCCGGGCGAACGAAGAGGACGTCGTAGAGCTCGTCAAAATACCACTTGTTCGACACGAACGAGTAGATCTTCGGGAAGGTCGAGACGAAGCGATCGGCCGAGCCGGGAGCCCTAATGTAGTTGTTCCAGGCGATCCAAAGGCCGATCAGCATGACGATCGTAGGGGTGAGTTTCACCCACAGCGCCGAGGATTCCGCTGCCTCGGCAAGCTCGCGGCTGAACGATATTGTTCCCCGCCAATAGGCCGGCGCGTTATCGGGACCGACGAAAATTCCGTGGAATAGCTGTCCGGCGAGCAGAGCGCCGAGTGCAAGCAGCACGATTGGCACGAGGATCGACGGCGGACTCTCGTGCGGGTGGTAGCCGCCAGTGCCAGTCGCCGGCACCCGATGCGCATCGTGCGCGCTGTCGCCGTGCTCCTCGTCCGGAGCATCGTGCTCGCCGTGAAGCGCATGCTGAATATGCTCCGACGCCGCCCAGCGCGGCTTCCCAAAGAAGGTCAAGAAGATCAGGCGCCAACTGTAAAAGCTGGTCAGCAGAGCCGCGAGTGCACCGGTCCAGAAAGCGATCGTGCCGGCGACAGAGCCGCTGGCCCAGGCATTCTCGAGGATTGCGTCTTTCGACCAGAAGCCCGCGAACCCCAAGCCCCCGCCCGCGTCGATGCCGACGCCGGTGATCGCGAGTGTACCAATGACCATCACCCAAAAGGTGATCGGAATCTCCTTACGGAGCGCGCCATAGTAACGCATGTCTTGCTCGTGGTGCATTGCGTGGATCACGCTGCCTGCGCCGAGGAACAGCAGCGCCTTGAAGAAGGCGTGCGTGAAAAGGTGGAACATCGCCGCGCCATATGCCCCGACGCCCGCGGCGAAGAACATGTAGCCGAGCTGCGAGCAGGTTGAATAAGCGATCACGCGCTTGATGTCGTTCTGGGCGCAGCCGACGGTTGCAGCGAAGATGCAGGTGGCGGCGCCGACGTAGGTGACTACCGTCCGCGCCATCTCACTGACTTCAAACATCGGCGACAAACGGCAGACCATGAACACACCCGCGGTGACCATCGTCGCCGCATGGATGAGCGCGCTCACCGGCGTCGGACCTTCCATCGCGTCGGGTAGCCAGGTGTGGAGCGGCAGCTGCGCAGACTTGCCCATCGCGCCAACGAACAGCAGCAGGCAGAGCACGGTCATCGTTTCCGCGCGAATCCCTGCAAAGCCGATGGTTGAACCCGCCATGCCCGGGGCCGCCGCAAGGATCGCCGGGATGGAGACGGTGCCGAAGACGAGGAAAGTGCCGAAAATGCCGAGCGAGAAGCCGAAATCGCCGACGCGATTGACGACGAACGCCTTGAGTGCCGCGGCGTTCGCGGTCGGCTTATAATACCAGAAACCGATCAGCAGGTAGGAGGCGAGGCCGACGCCTTCCCAGCCGAAGAACATCTGCACCAGGTTATTAGCCGTCACCAGCATCAGCATCGCGAAGCTGAACAGCGATAGGTAGGCGAAGAAGCGCGGTTGGCTGGGGTCCTCCTCCATGTAGCCCCAGCTGTAGAGGTGCACGAGGCTGGAGACGGTCGTCACCACGACCAACATGACGGCGGTAAGGCTGTCGACGCGAAGCGCCCACTCCACGTTCAGCGAACCAGACTGGATCCAGTTGAGAACCGGCACGACCGCCGGCTGGGCGCTGCCTGCAACATAGGAGAAGAAAATCGGCCAGCTCAGGAATGCGCCGACGAACAGGGAGCCGGTCGTGACGACCTTAGCAGCGGTCTTGCCAACCCAGCGGCCGAACAGTCCCGCGATAATCGAAGCGATGAGCGGCAGGAAGACGATGAACAGCAAGGGGTGCATCAGCCATGCATCCGATTGACGTCGTCCACCGCGATCGACCCGCGGCGACGGAAGAAGATAACGAGAATGGCAAGGCCGATCGCCGCCTCCGCCGCAGCGACGGTCAGTACGAACATGGCGAGGACTTGGCCGGTAAGATCACCGAGGAAGGCCGAGAAGGCCACGAGGTTGATGTTCACCGCGAGCAGGATCAGCTCAATCGCCATCAGCATCAGGATGACATTCCGGCGGTTGAGGAAGATGCCGAGCACGCCGATCGTGAACAGGACCGCGGCGACGAAGAGATAGTGGCCGAGCGTAATCACAGCTTCATCCCCTCGCCCACGCCAGGATTGAGGTTCTTGATCGCCTCACCGGGAGTGCGGCGTAGCTGCTTCGAGGCGTTCGGCGTACGCGTGTCCGCGCGTCGGCGATGTGTCAGGACAATCGCTCCAATCATCGCGACGAGGAGGATCAGCCCGGCAATTTCGAATGCGAAGAGATAGCGGCTGTAAAGCAGCTGGCCCAAGGCGACGATGTTCGGAACCTTGGCCTCGGGAACTTGCCGGCCGGCGAGCACCGGTGCGGCATTGTTGGCTGCCTCCGCCACGATAACTTCGGCAAGCAGCACTATCGCTATCAGAATTCCGAACGGCAGGTTGCGTGTGAAGCCGGAACGAAGCTGAGCGAAGTCGATGTCGAGCATCATGACGACAAACAGGAACAGCACCGCGACCGCGCCCACGTAGACGATCACCAGGACCATCGCGATGAACTCGGCGCCGGCGAGCAGCATCAGCCCCGCCGCGTTGAAGAAGGCGAGGATGAGCCACAGCACGCTGTGGACCGGATTACGCGCGAAGATCACGGCAATCGCCGAAGCGATGGTGAGCGTCGCGAATAGGTAGAAGGCGAGGATTGCGATCAAGAGGGGACCCTGTTGGCGCGCGCTTACTTGTAGGGGGCATCGGCGGCAAGGTTCGCGGCAATCGCCTGCTCCCACTTGTCACCATTCGACAGAAGTTTGCCCTTGTCGTAGAGCAGCTCCTCGCGCGTTTCGGTCGCGAATTCGAGGTTCGGCCCCTCAACGATGGCGTCGACCGGGCACGCCTCCTGGCACAGCCCGCAATAGATGCACTTCACCATGTCGATGTCGTACCGCGTTGTACGGCGGCTGCCGTCCTCGCGCGGCTCGGCCTCGATCGTGATCGCCAGCGCCGGGCAGATCGCCTCGCACAGCTTACACGCGATGCAGCGTTCCTCGCCGTTCGGATAGCGGCGCAGGGCATGCTCGCCACGGAAGCGCGGGCTCTGCGGCACCTTTTCGTACGGATAGTTGATCGTGGCCTTGGGCTTGAAGAAATACTTCAGCGTCAGCGCGTGTCCGCGCAGCAGCTCCCAAAGCGTAAAGGACTTGATCCAGTGCTTCATGCACCGGCTCCGTAACGGGTGAGCATCAACCAACCTGACACGAGAACGACGAAAATGAGCGACAGCGGCAGGAAGATCTTCCAGCCGAGGCGCATCAGCTGGTCATAGCGATAGCGCGGCACAGTCGCCTTCACCCAGCCGAAGCAGAAAAAGAAGAAGCACATTTTGAGCAGCAACCAGATGATGCCGGGCACCAGATAGAGCGGCGCCCAGTTAACCGGGGGCAACCAGCCCCCGAAAAACAGGATGGCGTTGAGTGCGCACATGAGAATCACGTTGGCGTATTCGCCAAGCCAGAACAGCGCGAAGCTCATCGACGAATATTCCGTCTGGTGACCAGCGACGAGCTCGCTCTCCGCCTCGACCAGATCGAAGGGGGTGCGGAACGTCTCCGCCATCGAACTGATGAAGAAGACCACCCACATCGGGAACAGCAGGATGTTGAAGAAGTAACCGTTCACGATGCCGAACCCGTGTCCAGTCTGCGCGACCACGATCTGGCTGAGATTGAACGTTCCCGCATAGAGCACGACGCAGATCAGCACGAAGCCGATCGACACCTCGTAGCTCACCATTTGCGCAGCTGCCCGAAGCGCCGAGAAGAACGGGTATTTGGAGTTGGATGCCCAGCCCGCGACAATCACGCCGTACACACCGAGCGAGCTCGCCGCGAGAATGTAGAGGAGCCCCACATTGACATCGGCCAGTACGACACCCGGCTGAAACGGAATAACCGCCCAGACGATCAGCGCGACAGTGAATGTCACGATAGGCGCGATCAGGAACAAGCCCTTGTTCGCGCTGGTCGGAATGATGGTCTCCTTGAGGAAAACCTTCAGGCCGTCGGCGAAACTCTGCAGCAGGCCCCACGGACCAACGACGTTCGGACCGCGCCGCAATGCGACCGCCGCCCAGATCTTGCGCTCGGCATAAATCACCATCGCCACCGCGAGCATCAGCGGCAAAGCAATGACGAGAATGCCGATGACCGTGGCGAGGAACCACGCCCAGTCGTAGTTCATGCCGTGGGTGACGAAGAACTCGGTCACTCCGCAGCCTCCAGCACTTCCCGCGGATGCAGCACCTCGTCCGAGCATTGACGCATCGTCGGGCTGTTGCGGCAGATCGCGTTCGTAAGAAAAAAGTCAGCGATCGGGTACCTAATCGGACCTTCGGCCTTGGCGGCGAGCTTGGGCGGTGCCCACGGCAGATAAATCAAGCCATCTCGACCAAGTTGGGGATATTCGGCCACCATCTCGCGGCGAAGCTGGTCGAAGCTATCGAAGGGAAGCGTCGAACCCGCCAGCTCGGACACCGCACGAAGGATCGTCCAATCCTCGCGGGCCTCTCCCGGTGGGAAGGCAGCCTTCTCGCCGCGCTGCACGCGCCCTTCGGTGTTGACATAGGTGCCGTGCTTCTCGGCGTAGGCCGCTCCCGGCAGGATCAAATCGGCCATGCGCGCGCCATTGTCGCCGTGGTGCCCGATGTAGACCTTGAACGCCCGCTTGAACTTGTCAGCCGCCATCTCGTCGGCGCCAAGCAGCAGCACGAGGTGCGGGTCCGCCGCTTCGATGTCTGCCAGGCCACCCGCCTGCGCGTAGCCGAGGATCAGCGACGCCATGCGCGACGCCGATGTGTGGACGACGTTGAAACCGTTCCACCCCTCGCGGATGAGATTCAGCGGCTGGGCGAGCGCCAATGCCGCGCCCAAACCCCCGGCGGCCAGCGCGCCCGGACCGACGATCACGGCCGGACGGTCCGCGGCTGCGAACGCGTCCTTCACGCCCTGCGGCAGCTTGCCCACAAGCTTGAGGTCCTCGCCGAGCCACTCGACGTCCATGCCGAGATCGACTTCGGGGCCGATGCCAAAGACCCTGCCGCCCTTGCGAGCGACCTTGCGAACGCGCGTCGCGATGAGTGGCGCTTCCCAGCGCAGGTTCGAGCCGACGAGCAGGACGATGTCCGCCTCCTCGATGCCGGCGATGGTAGAATTGAACGCCACCGCCGACAGGCTCGTCACATCATAGTCCAGACCGGTCTGCCGTCCTTCGAGCAGATTGGAGCCGCGCGCCTGAATCAACTTCTTCGCCGCGTACATCGTTTCCGAGTCGAGCAGATCGCCGGCAATCGCAGCAACCTTCGGCCCAGCCTTGGTCAGCCGCTTAGCGAAGATCTCGAGGGCCTCCTGCCAGCTCGCCTCACGCAGCTTGCCCTTCTCGCGGACCCACGGACGGTCGAGGCGGTTGCGAACGAGCGCGTCGACGTGATGCCGCGTCTTGTCGCTGATCCACTCTTCATTCACGTCCTCATTGATGCGCGGGAGGATGCGCATCACCTGACGCTGGCGAACGTCGAGACGGATGTTGGAGCCGACCGCATCCATGACGTCGATCCCGGAACTCGACGAAGTTCCCACGGACGATATTCGAATAGCTGCGGCTTCTGAAGAAGCGCACCTACCGGGCAGACGTCAGCGAGATTGCCGGCGAGTTCGGTCGTCACCGTCCGCTCGAGATAGGTCGTGATCTGGCTGTCCTCGCCGCGATACAGCATTCCGATCTGTGGGACGCCGGCAACCTCCGACGAGAAGCGGATGCAGCGCGTGCATTGAATGCAGCGTGTCATCGACGTCTTGATCACCGGACCCATGTATTTGTCGTCGATGGCGCGCTTATTCTCTTCGAAGCGCGAGCCGCTGCGGCCATAGGCCATCGCCTGGTCCTGAAGGTCGCACTCGCCGCCCTGATCGCAGATCGGGCAGTCAAGCGGGTGATTGATGAGCAGGAACTCCATCACCCCTTCGCGCGCCTTCTTGACCATGGCCGTGTCGGTGCGGATCGTCTGACCATCAGCAGCCGGGAGCGCGCAGCTCGCCTGCGGTTTGGGCGGACCCGGAGCGACCTCGACGAGGCACATGCGGCAATTGCCCGCGATCGACAGACGCTCGTGATAGCAGAAGCGCGGGATCTCCTTGCCCGCAAGCTCACACGCCTGCAGCACGGTTGCGCCCTGCGGGACGTCGATCTCGATGCCGTCGACAGTAACCTTAGGCATCGGTGCCGTCCTTCTCCTTGCGAGTAGTGCGCGTGATCTCGGTGACGCGGGAACCGCCGCTACGCACGGCCAGCACGGCAATCAGCGCGACTACCACCACGATCACGATGACGAGCTGGGTCGTCGTCATTCAGCGGCCTCCAGCATCCCGCGCGCGGTGCGCTCGGCGATGCGGCGCTCGATCTCCGGACGGAAGTGGCGGACGAGGCCCTGGATCGGCCAAGCGGCGGCGTCGCCGAGAGCGCAAATGGTGTGACCTTCGACCTGCTTCGTGACGTCGATCAGCTTGTCGATATCCGCGACCTCTGCATCGCCTTCGCGAAGCCGTTCCATCATGCGCCACATCCACCCGGCACCTTCGCGGCACGGCGTGCACTGGCCACAGCTCTCGTGCTTGTAGAAATAGCTGATGCGGCTGATCGCCTTCACAATATCAGTCGACTTGTCCATGACGATAACCGCGGCCGTGCCGAGGCCCGAACCGAGCGCCTTCAGTCCGTCGAAGTCCATCGGCGCGTCCATGATCTGCTCGGCCGGGACCAGCGGCACTGAAGAACCGCCCGGGATCACTGCCAGCAGGTTGTCCCACCCACCGCGGATGCCGCCCGCATGGCGGTCGATCAGCTCACGGAAGGGGATCGACATGGATTCCTCGACCGTGCACGGAGCATTCACGTGCCCGGAAATCTGGAAGAGCTTCGTGCCCTCGTTCTTCTCACGCCCGATGCTGGCGAACCATTCCGGGCCGCGCCGGAGGATCGTCGGAACGACCGCGATGGATTTAACATTGTTGACCGTGGTCGGGCAGCCATAGAGGCCCGCGCCTGCCGGGAAGGGCGGCTTGAGGCGCGGCTTGCCCTGCTTGCCCTCGAGGCTCTCGAGCATCGCCGTTTCTTCGCCACAGATGTAGGCGCCGGCACCGCGATGAACGAACAGGTCGAAGTCGTATCCTGATCCTGCCGCGTTCTTGCCGAACAGTCCGGCGTCGTAGCACTCTTGAACAGCCTTCCGGAGAACCTCGGTCTCACGGATGAACTCGCCGCGAATGTAGATGTAGGCCGCACGAGCGCGCATCGCGAAGGCGGCGATCAGCGCGCCTTCCAGCAGCTTGTGCGGATCGTGGCGGATGATCTCGCGGTCCTTGCACGACCCGGGCTCGGACTCGTCGGCGTTGATTACGAGGAAGTTCGGCTTACCGGGCTCCGGCTCCTTTGGCATGAAGCCCCACTTCATGCCGGTCGGGAAGCCCGCGCCGCCGCGCCCGCGAAGCCCCGACGCCTTCACCTTGTCGATGATTGCGTCCTGGCCCATCGCCATGAGCGCCTGGGTATTGTCCCAATCGCCGCGTGCTTGCGCAGCCTTCAGCCACGGCTCCTGGAAGCCGTAGAGGTTGGTGAAGATGCGGTCCTTGTCCGCGAGAGGCCCGGTGTAGCCCATTATTCGATTCGTCCGCGGCCGTTCTTTCGACCGAGCTTGTTTTGGGCGAACATCACAATACCGACGCACAGCGCCAGGATCACCGCGATCTTCACGATTTTCAGAACGATCCCGATCAGCAGGATGCCGAGGACGATCGCGATAATCAGGCCGATCATTGCGCGCCCTCCCCGACGGGCCCGGCAGTGGCGGTCCACTGCGGCCGGTAATCGTAGTTGCGCTCGGCCATCTTCTTCAGCGTGGTCGGTCCGCCGACTGGGCAACTCGTCTGGCGATCGAACTGAGGGCCCGGCTTCGGCGTCTTTCCGGCCGCGAGCGCATCGAGGATCGCTCCCATGCTCTCCTCCGTCAGGTCCTCATAATTGTCGTCGTTGATCTGGACCATCGGCGCGTTTGCGCAGGCACCGAGACATTCGACTTCGGTCAGCGTGAACAGCCCGTCTTCGCTGGTGTGACCCTTCTTCAGGCCGCGCTTGGCGCAGGCGGTGAAGACGTCGTCGGAGCCCCGCAGCATGCACGGCGTCGTCCCGCAAACCTGCACGTGGAAGCGGCCGACCGGTTCCAGGTTGAACATCGTGTAGAAGGTCGCGACCTCGAGAACGCGGATGTAGCTTGTGCTGAGTTCCTTCGCGATGAACTCCATCACGGGAATCGGGAGCCACCCCTGCGTCTGCGTCTCAGCCCCGACCTGCCGTTGCGCGAGGTCGAGCAGCGGGATCACCGCCGAGACCTGCCGCCCCTCCGGGTAACGCCCAATGATCTCGCGAGCGAGCTTTGCGTTCGCAACGTTCCATTGGAAGCCTTCCCACCGCGTGCGCTGCTCCGGGCTGTCGAGAATTCCTGCCTGGCCGGCCATTAGCGGTCCACCTCCCCGAACACGATGTCGATGGCGGAGAGCACGGCGGTTACGTCGGCGAGCATGTGCCCCTTCATCATGAAGTCCATCGCCTGCAGGTGCGAGAAGCCGGTCGGGCGGATCTTGCACCGGTAGGGCCGGTTGGTGCCGTCGGCGACGAGATAGACGCCGAATTCACCCTTCGGACTCTCGGTGGCGACGTAGACTTC
This sequence comes from uncultured Alphaproteobacteria bacterium, assembly GCA_963752025.1. Taxonomy (GTDB): domain Bacteria; phylum Pseudomonadota; class Alphaproteobacteria; order Sphingomonadales; family Sphingomonadaceae; genus Sphingomicrobium. The sequence continues at coordinate 81,104 of CAVVWY010000020.1, forward strand.
GCCGGCTGGGACGTGGAAGCCCTCAGTGTAGAGCTTGAAATGATGAATTAGCGATTCCATCGACGTCTTCATGTCGGCGCGACGCGGCGGATAAACCTTGCTGTCGGTGCCGACGGGCCCTTTCGGCATCTGCTGCAGGCACTGCCGCATGATGCGAGCGGATTGCCGCACCTCCTCCACGCGGACCATGAAGCGGTCGTAGCAGTCACCATTCGTGCCAACCGGAATATCGAATTCCATCCGGTCGTAGACCTCGTACGGCTGCGAGCGCCGGATGTCCCACGGAATGCCGGACGCGCGGATCATAGGCCCCGAGAAGCCCCAAGCGATCGCGTCGTCCTTGCTGACGATGCCGATGTCGACGTTGCGCTGCTTGAAGATACGGTTGTCGGCCACGAGGCTGATCGCATCCTCGAAGAGCTGCATGCGCTGGTCGAGAAACTCTCCAATGTCGACGAGCACTTTCTCGGGTATATCCTCGTGCACGCCGCCAACACGGAAGTAGTTGGCGTGCATGCGAGCGCCGGAAACTCGCTCGTAAAACTGCATCAAGTCTTCGCGGATCTCGAAAAGCCACAGGTTGGGCGTCATCGCACCCACGTCCATGATGTGGCTGCCGAGGTTCAGCATGTGATTTTTGATGCGGGTCAGTTCCGCCATCAGGGTGCGGATGTATTGAGCGCGCGGCGGGATCTCGAGCCCAAGCAGCTTTTCGATGGCGAGCACGAAGCTGTGCTCCATGCACATCGGCGAGCAATAATCGAGACGATCGAAATATGGGATTGCTTGCGCGTAGGTCTTGTATTCGATCAGCTTTTCGGTGCCGCGATGAAGAAGCCCGACGTGTGGGTCGACGCGCTCGACGATCTCGCCGTCGAGCTCCAGGATCAGGCGGAGAACCCCGTGCGCCGCCGGGTGCTGCGGGCCGAAGTTAATCGTGTAATTGCCAATCGCCTCGTCGCCGGGATCGCGGGGGTGACCGAGCTCGGTCCCCTCGCCGCCAGCGCCGACGCTGACTTCGACGCGCCGCGGCTTCTTCGGCTGCGCGCCGGTGCCGCCGCCCGAACGAGTATCGATACGGGTGTCGGTCATCCGGCGCTCCCCGTCGGCCGGCGCTTGCCTCGGCCGCGCGGCTTGGGATCGGGCAAGTCGCCGGGCTTGAGCACCTCTCTCTCAGCCTTCGCCTCGGAGGATTTCAGTGCCTCAGCCTGTTCCACGTCATCTGCCGGCTTTCCACCGCCGCCCTCGCCTGGCTTTTCCGACGTGCGGTCGGATTTCACGGGCGTTTTCACGTTCTGCGGCTGATTTCCCGCAGGTGCGGCAGCCGGCGTCGGTGCGCCAGCCTGCTCCGGCGAAGCCTTCTCGTCACCCGGGAGCCGATATTCCGGCCCTTCCCACGGCATCAGGAAATCGAAGGTACGGAAGTCCTGCGGCAACGCAACGGGCTCATAGACGACCCGCTTCTCGGCCTCCGAGTAACGCATCTCGACGTGGCCCGTGAGAGGGAAGTCCTTACGGAACGGATATCCCTCAAAACCATAGTCGGTGAGGATGCGGCGTAGGTCGGAGTTGCCGCTGAACGGGACGCCGTACATGTCGAACGTCTCACGTTCGAGCCAGCCCGCCACCGGCCACAGTCCGGTGACGCTCGGCACCGGAGTCGCCTCGTCGGTAGTGACCTTGACGATGATCCGGCAATTCCTGGTCAGCGACAGCAGGCAATAATTGATGTCGAACCGCTCGGCACGCTCGGGATAATCGACCCCCGCAATGTCCATAAGCTGCTGATATTCGAGCCCGGGCGTATCCCGCAGCGCGCGGCAGACATCGACGATGCTGTCGCGGCGAACTGTTAGGATGATCTCGTCGACCTGCTCCTTGATGTCGAGGAGCGCATCGCCGAGCGCAGCAGTCGTGGCCCGGATCACGCCTTCGTTCGAAGCCGTCTTGGGTACGTGGGGAGCGAGCTTGATCGGCATTAGCGCTCGATCGTCCCTTCGCGGCGGATCTTCCGTTGCAATTGGAGGATGCCGTAGAGCAGAGCCTCAGCGGTTGGCGGGCAACCGGGGACATAGATATCGACCGGAACGATCCGGTCGCAGCCGCGAACGACGCTGTAGCTATAGTGATAATAGCCGCCGCCATTCGCGCAGCTGCCCATCGAGATCACATAGCGCGGCTCGGACATCTGGTCGTAGACGCGCCGGAGCGCCGGAGCCATCTTATTGCAGAGCGTTCCGGCGACGATCATCACGTCCGACTGGCGCGGGCTCGCACGCGGCGCCGCTCCAAATCTTTCAAGATCATACCGCGGCATGTTCACATGGATCATCTCGACCGCGCAGCAAGCCAGGCCGAAAGTCATCCACCACAGCGATCCCGTCCGGGCCCAGGTGAAAAGGTCCTCGGCCGTCGTGACCATGAAGCCCTTCTCATCGAGGTTCCGCCGAAGCTCCTCGAGATGCTTCCTGTCGATGTCGCCGGGAACCAGGCCTGCGAGGCGAGCGAGCTCCTCCTCCGTCGGCATCGGATCTTCGCTGGGGCGGAGCATCACTCCCATTCGAGCGCTCCTTTCTTCCACGCGTAGGCGAGGCCGAGGGCAAGCTCGGCGAGGAATACAATCATTGCCAGCCAGCCGGTCCACTTGGTGAAGTTGAGGCTGACCGCCCACGGAAACAAAAATGCGGCTTCGAGATCGAAAACGATGAAGAGGATAGCGACAAGGTAAAACCGCACGTCGAATTCGGCGCGCGCATCCTCGAACGCGGGAAAGCCACACTCATATTCGCTGAGCTTCGCCGGATCCGGCTGGTGAGCGCCCGTGAACCGCGAAACGATCATCGGCAGCACAACGAACGCCGTGGACAAGCCCAGGGCGATGATCAGGAACAAGAGGATCGGCAGGTAGCCTGCGGCGACGCTTGCCAAGGGGAATACTCCGGGGGGTTCGAAAACTGGCGGCGCTTTAGGACAGGCAACCGAGTGCCGCAACCACTTGACACACTATCTGAGCGCCCCTGCAACAAGCTTTTGCAACTTTGAGTGGATTGCAGCCGATCCGGCGAGATATTCGCCGCGTTCAAAAGCACGGTCTGCACCGCGATAATCGCTGACGAAACCGCCCGCTTCCCTGACCAGGAGTACGCCAGCGGCAAAGTCCCAGAGATCGAGGCCATCTTCCCAGAAGCCGTCCATCCGGCCCGCGGCGACCCAAGCAAGGTCGAGCGCTGCCGAGCCAAAGCGGCGTATGCCCGCCACATTCGGAGCCACCGCAGAATAGATTTTTGCCCATTGCGGAATGTCGCCGCGGCCCAGGAACGGGATTCCGGTGCCAATGAGGCAATCCGCTAGGTCGCGGCGCGCCGAAACGCGAAGGCGGGCGTCATGGAGCCACGCGCCCCTGCCCTTCTCAGCCCAGAAGCCTTCGTCGGTCAGCGGCTGGTAGACGAGACCCTGCGTGATCTCCGACCCGCCACCCGGCTTCCGCTCCTCAACCGCAATTGAAATAGAGAAATGCGGCACGCCGTGGAGAAAGTTGGTCGTGCCGTCGAGCGGATCGACGACCCACCGCGGCTTATCGGGGTTGCCCTCGATCTGGCCGCCTTCCTCGAGCAGCATACCCCAGTCGGGTCGCGCGTTGCGAAGCTCTTCGACGATCGTCTGCTCGGCACGCTTGTCAGCCATCGTGACGAAGTCTGCCGGTCCCTTGCGGCTGACCTGCAGCTGCTCCACCTCGCCGAAGTCGCGGCGAAGGCGCGGCGCCGCCTTGCGTGCGGCGCGGGTCATGACTGTGATCAGGCCGGAGTGGGAAACCATGGCTCAGTCCGCGCGGCGGACGTACTCGCGGTTGTAAACGTCAACGACGATCTTCGTGCCGGCTGTGATGTGCGGCGGCACGAGCACCTTCACCCCGTTGTCGAGCACGGCAGGCTTGTAGCTCGAAGAGGCCGTCTGGCCTTTCACCACGGCGTCAGCCTCCACGATCGTTGCTTCCACCTGGTCGGGCAGTTGAACGCTGATCGGGCGCTCGTTGTAGAGCTCCATGACGACGTCCATTCCGTCCTGAAGGAACTCGCCGGCTTCGCCGAGCAGGTCCGCCGGCAGGCTGATCTGCTCGTAATTGTCTTTGTCCATGAAGGTCAGCATGTCACCGTCGTGGAACAGGAACTGGAAGTCCTTGGTGTCGAGTCGGACACGCTCAACTGTCTCGGCGGAGCGGAATCGGACGTTGGTCTTGCGGCCATCGATGAGGTTCTTCATCTCGACCTGCATGTAGGCGCCGCCCTTGCCGGGCTGCGTGTGCTGGATCTTCACCGCGCGCCAGATGCCGCCCTCATATTCGATAATGTTGCCGGGACGGATGTCCACGCCGGAGATTTTCATGCTTCAAAGAACCTCATCAACATCCGCTCGCCCTGAGCTTGTCCAAGGGCTGCCTTGTTCTGGGTAAAGGACAGGGCTTTGACACGCTCAGCCCAACGGAGTGGTGGCTGAAAGCGCGGTCCCTAGCCGCCAGCCCTCTTCCCGGCAAGCAGCGGATAAGGGTTGATCGGTGTCCCCTGCCACCAGCGCTCGCCCGGCGCCATCGAATTGATCGCGAGATGGAGATGCGGTCCCTCCGCGCTCGCGTCGCCGGTATGACCGACCCGGCCAATCACTTGCCCGCGCTTCACTTGCTGGCCCTCGTGGAGACCCGGCGCATAGGCGGACAGGTGCGCGTAATAATATTGCCACTTCTGGTCGGGCGATCGGACATAAATGGTTTGGCCGCCGCGAACGCTGTTGAACAGCTTCTCGATTGTTCCGTCGGCGCTCGCGATCACCGGCGTGCCCTCGTCGGCCATGATGTCGATAGCGTCGTGGCGCCGCCCTGCGCCGCGGGCAGCATCGTACGTGTCGGTCAGCTGATCCGCCTTGATGCCCGTCACCGGGATCGCAAGGCCTGACGGGCTAACAGCGACCTGCTCGGCCAATACGACCGGCGGCGCCTTCGCCGGGGTGACCGTAACGAGGTTCCCGCTTCGGACGACCGCCGCAGGCTTCGAGGGGACGAAGTTATAGAACCAGATCCAGAAGGCGCTGACGACGACTGCCGTCAGGATTGCCGAGAAGAGTGCGGTTGCTGCGATCCTCAGTTCTTTGCTCCTACGCTACGAAATATGCTGTGAAGCCCGGCTTCATCATTCGAGACAGCCGCATCACGTCCCAGTTGGTCAAGCGGAGACAGCCGTGGCTCTCGGTGTGCTGGATAGTCTGCGGCTCGTTCGTGCCGTGGATGCCGTAATGCTCCTTGTTGAGGTCGAGCCAGGCGACGCCCACGGGGCCGTTGGGTCCTGGCGGAAGCTTCTGCTCCGCCTTATCATCTGCGACGTCCCAGAAGAGGTCCGGCTGATAATTGAAGGGCGGGAGGAAGGAGAAGGTGCTCACCTTCCACGTCCCTAGCGGCAGCGGGTCATGCGATGATCCGGTCGTTACGGGGAATTGCGCAACCAAGGTGCCCAGTGGAACGGTCGGTGAGGTGTCTTTGCTGTTGGCAGCAGTGCTTGTTTTCGGAGGGGCGGCGTCCGACGAGCCATCGCTCTTGTAGACTTTGAGCGTCCCGTCACTCTTGTCGACGACAATGAAGTCGCCCTGCGGTTGGCTGGCTTCCGCGTTGAGCATGTTGAGCAGCGTCGCCTGCTTTTCATCGACCTTCCCGTAATCGCGGGACTTCGGCACTACGTTGGGAAGGCGCAGCGTCTGCCCGGGTCCGATCAGTTTGTCCGGTCCGTTGAGCGCGACGATCGTGGCAGGGGACGTGTGATAGCGCTCGGCCAGCTTCTCGAGCATGTTCCGGTAGCCCATGAACTTGAGCTTCGCCTGATCCTCGGGCTTATTCGGAAACGGGTAGACGAACGGGCCCGACACGTCGTCGGCCGTGAGCTTCACCATCACGGTCGAAGGGCGGTTCTGCTGCAGCAATGCCTGGCGCGTCGGCGTATCGAGCTTCCCGCTGGTCTGGAGGTTATTCGCTTCCTGGAAGCCCTTGATGGCCTGGGTCAGCGAAGTGCCCTTGCGCCCGTCGATGACGCCTGGAGAGAAGCCTGCGCTGTCGAGGAGCACCTGCGCGTGGAACAATTCACCGGTTATCGGTGAGCCTTTCGTCCCTGGGGCAACCCAGCCGTTGCTGGTGCCACTCGTGGGACTTTGCGGCTGCTGAGCGACTGCGGCGGCGGCTGCGCCGCCCAAGGCAAGCGAAACAAGAAGGACACGCACGCAACTCTCCGATGCAAAAGATGGTTCGGCGTTGCAACGATGCAGACTTCAACTGTTTCCCAAATTCGAATCGGCTGCTCCGGTTGGGTGTACAAACACTGGCGCGGCATCCTCTACCCGGAGGGGCTGCCACAAACCCGCTGGTTCCAACGCTACGCCGAAGAGTTCGACACAGTCGAGATCAACAACAGCTTCTATCACCTGCCGAAGCCCGCGACCTTCGAGAAGTGGCGCGATCAGGCGCCGCCGGGATTCTGTTATGCCGTGAAGGCCAATCGCTATCTGACGCAAGCGAAGAAGCTGAAGGATTGCGAGGAACCGATGGAGCGGATGATGACCGCCGTGCGGCATCTCGGCGATCGGCTCGGCCCGATGCTCTACCAACTGCCGCCAAGCATGAAGCTCAACCTAGAGCGGCTTGAGAGCTTCCTGAAGATCCTGCCCAGTGACGTGACCAGCGTCTTCGAGTTTCGGAACAAGGACTGGTATGTTCCGGAAACGTACGAGCTTCTCGAGCGCTATGGCGCTTCCTTCTGCGTCCACGACATGCCCGGCTCCAAGGCAGAGCGGATCGCGGTCGGTCAGATCGCCTATGTCCGGTTTCACGGCGGCGAAGGGAAATATTGGGGCCGCTACTCCGATGAAGGGCTGCTGACCTGGACCGACTGGATCCTGGAGCAGTCACGGCGAGGAAGATCCGTGTGGTGCTATTTCAACAACGACATCCACGGCCATGCCATCCATGACGCGCAGACGCTGAAATCGATGGTCCGGCAGATGAGCCGCTGATCAGTCTTCCTCGGTCGGGGCGTTGTCGGTCTCGCCGACGTCCTTGCCGCCAAGCTGCCCGTGCCCAAAATAACCGGCCACGCTTTGCCCGCCGTGGAAGCTGCCCCCGTCCTTTCCGGTGCGCGGATTAGGATAGGCCCCGCCGCCCGACTGGCCGCGGTTCTCCTCCATATCCGGCCGGCCCGCGGCTGCCGAATCAACGCTTTCTGCGACCTCAGCGCCTCTGTCGTCGCTTCCGTCGGCCTGCATATTCTGCTTGTCTTCGATCATGGTCGGCTCCTTCCACGAGCAAACCATCCGGCGGCTCTGCCCGTTCCGCTAACCGGCGAGCACGTCCTGAAAGGCGACCACCGCAGCAGCCGGATCGTCCTTGCCCCACACGGCCTGACATACGGCGAGGAAGTCCGCGCCAGCGGCAACCAGTGGCTTGGCATTGTCGGGTGTGATTCCGCCGATGGCGACGCATGGAATTTCGAAGATCGTTGACCACCAGGTTAAAATTGCGGCTTCCGGTCGGTAATCGGAAGGCTTGGTCGTGGTCGGATAGAACGCGCCGAACGCAACATAGTCTGCACCCGCCTCGCCTGCTTCCATCGCAAGATGGCGGCTATCGTGGCAGGTCTTGCCGATCTGCGCGGCCGGGCCGAGCAGTGATCGCGCTTCGCGGATGTCGCCATCCTGCTGTCCCAGGTGCACGCCGTCGGCGCCGAGGCGCTTCGCGAGGGCGATGCTGTCGTTGACGATGAAGGCAACATTGGCATCGCCGCAGATGCGCTGCAGGGGTTCGGCGAGACGCGCGAGTTCGTGCTCGCCCACGTCTTTAACCCGCAACTGGAACGCGGCAGCAATGCCAGGCTCCAGCGCCGCCTTCAGCCGTTCTGGAAAAGAGCCGCCGACCTCCTGCGGGCTGATCAGGTAGAGCTTCGCCGGCTCCGTTCGCTGCGGCGGCGGGAAGTCGATGGGATCGTACTGAGCTTCTTCCAAGGTCAGGCCGGCACCTTCGTCGTGGACGCCGCATAAATCTCGTCGATGGCCGTACCGAGCGTTCGATCGAATTCCTGATCGGTCTGCTGCGCGCGCAGATCGGACAGGAGAGCCCGACTGAAACTAGCAATCATTCCGGGATTCTTCTCCAACTGCCGGCAAGCTTCGTCACGCGAGAATCCGCCCGAAAGCGCAACGACGCGAAGCACCTTCGGATGATCGACCAGGGCCTGGAACAGGCCGGGTTCGGCTGGGATGGACAGCTTCAACATCACGCGCTGACCGTCGGGAAGCTCGTTCAGTTCCTCCAGGATCGCCGTGAGCAGGAGATCGTCGCTTTGAGCACGATCGGCACTCTTGATGTTCACCTCAGGCTCGATGATCGGCATCATGCCGTGTGCGAGCACCTGCTTCGCTATCTGGAATTGCTGCGCGACAAGCACCGCCATTCCGGAGGCGTTCGCCTGGTTGATGACGGAACGCTCCTTGGTCCCGAATACGCCGAGCGCCTTTGCCCGCTCGAGCAGCCGATCCAGATCCGGCATCGGCTTCATGAGCTGGACGCCATTTTCTTCGGCCTCGAGACCCTTGTCGATCTTGATGAACGGAACGACGCCCTGATCGATCAGCGCCTGCGGCGTGGGCTTGCCGGCGACCGTCCCGTCCATGGTCCGCTCAAAGAGGATTGCTCCGATGACCTTGCCGCTGCCGAAGCACGGTGAGGTGATAATCCGCTCACGCATCTTGTGGATGAGGTCGAACATCTCCTCGTCAGACGACCAAGCGCCGTCGTTGAGGCCGTAGCCCTGAAGAGCTTTCGGCGTCGAACCGCCCGACTGGTCAAGGGCAGCGATAAAGCCGTCGCCCCGAGCCATCTTTGCGGTCATATCAGACTGGTTCATTACTCACCCCTGTTGTTCGATCGCGGCGACGCCCGGAAGCGTACGCCCTTCCATCCATTCGAGAAACGCTCCGCCGGCCGTGGAGACGAAGGTGAAATCCTGCGCAACACCGGCGTGATTTAGTGCGGCAACTGTGTCGCCGCCTCCAGCCACCGAAACGAGCGAGCCTTCGTCGGTCAGGGCGGCGGCCGTCTTTGCTAGCGCGACCGTTGCTGCATCGAACGGTGGCGTTTCGAAGGCGCCGAGCGGGCCGTTCCAGACGAGTGTCCGGCACGTCTTGAGCACATCTGCAAGCGCCTCGACTGCGGCCGGACCGACGTCGAGGACCATCTCGTCGGGCCGGACCTCATGGACGTTGCAAGTGCGCATGCTCGGCGGATTGGGTGCGAACTCCTTCGCTACCACGACATCGTAGGGGAGATGAATCGTGCAACCAGCCTCTTCCGCGCGGTCGAAGATGGCATTCGCCTCACCCGTTAGCTCATGCTCGCACAGCGACTTTCCGACATTCACACCGCGCGCTGCGAGGAAGGTGTTCGCCATGCCACCGCCGATGATGAGGTGATCAACCTTGCTCAAGAGGTGCCCGAGCACGGCGAGCTTGGTCGAGACCTTCGCGCCGCCGACGACGGCGGCGACCGGGCGCTCTGGATTGCCGAGCGCGCGCTCAAGCGCCTTGAGTTCCGCTTCCATCGCTCGGCCGGCGAAGCTCGGCAGGTAATGTGTGATGCCCTCCGTGGAGGAGTGTGCGCGGTGGGAGACCGAAAAGGCGTCGTTGACATAGAAATCACCGAGGGCCGCCATGCCCCTCGCGAGTTCGGGATCGTTCTTTTCTTCGCCGAGATGGAATCGCGTGTTCTCAAGGATGCCGATGTTGCCCGCCAGCATGGTCGAGATGGCCCGCTTCGCTTCCGGTCCCTGGCAGTCTTCGACGAATTGTACCGATCGGCCAGCTAGCCGGTGTATAGGCATGACCAGCTGCGCGGTGGACATGTCGGGCCGCACTTCGCCTTTGGGCCGTCCGAAGTGCGAGAGGAGCAACACGATGGCGCCGCGGTCGCTAAGCTCGAGAACCGTGGGCAGCATTGCCCTGAGACGCGTGTCGTCGGTGACCCGCGCTCCGTCCATGGGCACGTTGAGATCGACCCGGACCAACACTGTGCTGCCGGTGAGGTCATCCGGAAGATCGTCGAGAGTCTTGAAGCGGCTCATCTATGCACTCGAGTTCTCACCGATCTTCACCGATCTTCGCACTGACGAGCAGACGCCGATGCTTTGGCATGCCGTTCAAGCTGCATTGCCAAGACCTATAACTTCACAACAGGCCTGTAGGACAGGCTTCAGCCCAGCTTCCCCATCGCTGCTGCCGTGTCCACCATACGGTTGGAGAAGCCCCATTCGTTGTCGTACCAGCTCACAACGCGTACCAGCTTGCCGTCGAGCACCGCTGTCTCAAGGCTATCGACGGTTGAGCTCGCCGGCGTGTGCATGAGATCGATCGAGACGAGCGGCTCGTCGGTATAATCGAGAATGCCCTTGAGGCGCTCCGTCTGCGAAGCCGCCTTGAGAATCTGATTCACCTCATCGCGCGTGGTGTCGCGCTTCGGAGTAAACGTGAGATCGACCAGGCTGACGTCCGGCACGGGAACGCGGATCGCAGAGCCGTCGAGCTTGCCCTTCAGCTCCGGAAGGACCTCGCCAACTGCGCGAGCCGCGCCCGTCGTCGTTGGGATCATCGACATCGCCGCCGCCCGGGCACGACGCAGGTCGGAGTGGATCTGGTCGAGGATCTTCTGGTCGTTGGTGTAGGCGTGCACGGTCGTCATCAGGCCGCGCTCGATGCCTAGCGCATCGTTGAGCACCTTGGCGATTGGCGCGAGGCAGTTGGTCGTGCACGAAGCATTCGACACGATCCGGTGTTCGGCGGTCAGCTTGTCGTCGTTGACGCCGTAGACGACCGTCAGGTCGACGCCCTTGGCCGGGGCTGAGATCAGGACCTTCTTGGCGCCCGCCGCGATATGTTTCTCAGCACTTGCGCGATCGGTGAAGAAGCCGGTGCACTCCAGAGCAATGTCGATGCCATTCGCAGCATGCGGAAGATTGGCAGGGTCGCGCTCGGCGGTGACATGGATGCGCTTGCCAGCAACGACAATGTCCGTGCCGTCGGTGGTCACTTCCCCCGGGAACTTTCCGTGGACGCTATCATGCTTGAAGAGCCAGGCGTTCGCCTTGGCATCGGCGAGATCGTTGACCGACACCAGTTCCAGGCCGCAGTCCGGTCGCTCCAGGATCGCACGGGCGACCAGGCGGCCGATGCGGCCGAAGCCGTTGATTGCAACTTTCGTCATTGAATGCCTCTTTGCTTCAGGAAGTCGTTGATCCGGGCGCTGACCTTTTCGGGGGTCAGGCCGAAATAGTCGTAAGCGTCAGGTGCCGGAGCGGAGACGCCGAAGCGGTCGATGCCGATGCGGAGGCCGTGAAGACCTGTGTAGCGTTCCCAGCCAAAGGTCGTTCCCGCCTCGATCGACACGCGCAGGATCTCACGGTTGGAAACGTCCGGCAGGACGTCCTCGCGATATTCCCAGGGCTGTGCATCGAAGCGCTCGGTGCAGGGCATCGAGACTACGTCGGTGCCGATCCCCTGCGCTTCAAGCTTCTCAGCGGTGTCGAGCGCAATCTCGACCTCCGAACCCGTGGCCATAATGATCACCTTGCGGGCGCTCGCCGCGGCCTTAAGCCGGTATGCGCCCCGTGCGCAGAGATTTTCCGGAGCCTTCTGCGTACGCACCGGGCGAAGGTTCTGACGCGTCAGGGCGAGGACGCTGGGATCTTCGCTCGTGAGCGCCAAGGCCCAGCATTCGGCGGTCTCGACCGCATCCGCCGGGCGGTACACATCGAGCTGCGGCATGGCGCGCAAGCTCTGCAGATGCTCGATCGGCTGGTGTGTCGGTCCGTCTTCGCCGAGGCCGATTGAATCATGCGTCATCACGTAAATGACGCGCGCTTCCTGAAGCGCCGAAAGTCGGATCGCCGGGCGAGCATAATCGGTGAAGACAAGGAACGTGCCGCCGTACGGGATGACGCCGCCATGCAGCGCAAGGCCGTTCATCGCCGCGGCCATGCCGAATTCCCGGATCCCGTAATAGATGTAACGGCCACCGTAGTTTTCGGCGGTCAGCGGGCCGATGTTCTTCGTCTTCGTATTATTCGAGCCGGTTAGGTCCGCTGAACCACCGATGGTTGCAGGGATCGCGGCATTGATCGCCTCGAGCGCCATCTCCGACGCCTTGCGCGTCGCAACCGGCTTCAGGTCCGCGAGCAGCTTGTCGAGATACGGCTTGAGCCATGCATCGCCGACTTTGCCATTGATGCGCGCATGGAATTCTTCCTTGCGGCCACTCGCCTGCAGCCGCTCCTTCCATAGTGCATGCTCTACCGCTCCGTGTTTGCCGGCTGCGCGCCAGGCAGTGAGCACGTCGTCGGGAACCGTGAACTCCCGCGGTTCCAGGCCGAGCTCGTCCCGCGCGGCCTCGACCTCATCCTTGCCAAGCGCCGCGCCGTGAGTTCGCGGCGGTGCCCTGCTTATTCGGGGCACCGTAACCGATGATCGTGCGGCAACGGATCAGGCTCGGCCGTGGATCGGCGATCGCTTCCCCGATTGCCCGGCTCACGTCGTCCGCGTTGAGGCCATCGCATTCGGTCGTGTGCCACTGTGCCGCTTGATGCCGGGCAACCACGTCCTCGTTGCGCGACAGTTCGGTCGAGCCGTCGATGGTGATGCTGTTGTCGTCCCACAGAACGATCAGCCGTCCAAGCTTCAGATTACCGGCCAGCCCGATGGCTTCGTGATTGACGCCCTCCATGAGGTCACCGTCGCCGGCGATCACGAACGTTCGGTGATCGACAAGATCGTCACCGTAGATAGCGTTGAGATGACGCTCGGCGATGGCCATGCCTACGGACATCGCGACGCCCTGCCCCAGCGGACCGGTCGTAACCTCCACGCCGGGTAGTTCGAAATTCTCGGGGTGGCCTGCCGTCGGAGATCCGAGCTGGCGGAAGTGCCTGATGTCGTCGAGTGTCGGCCGCTCGTACCCCGTGAGATAGAGCAAGGCATAGATGAGCATCGAACCGTGGCCTGCGGACAGAATGAACCGATCGCGGTCGGGCCAGCGAGGGTCAGCGGCGTCGAACTTCAGATGGCGTGTGAACAGTGCTGTCGCGGCGTCGGCCATGCCCATCGGCATGCCCGGGTGTCCGCTGTTCGCAGCCTCGACAGCATCCATCGAAAGAGCGCGGATGGCATTGGCGAGGCGGCGGTCGGTCGGCTGCATAAGCTCCGCTACTGGGTTTGTCCGGCCCGGGGTCCCGCGCCGTCGGCGCCCCTTTGGTCGGTGAGCCGACCAGCGTCAATGCTTGCCCGGGATTGTCAACTTGCGTAGCGATGATTTGATGGACGACAGAGGTTTCTCTTCAGCATTGGATCGTGCGGACCAGGCACTCCAGCGCATCGAGCGCGCGCTTGCGGTCCGGCAGCCGGCTGTCGCTCGCGACGAGGAGCTTAGGGCCAAAGTGCGCGAAGTTGTCGTAGAGCTCGATGAGCTGATCCGAGAGGCTGCAGCCTGATGGCCGCGCTCGTCGACGTGAACATCGCCGGCCGTTCGTACCAAGTGGCGTGCCGCGAGGGTGAGGAGGATAATCTCAGGGCAGCGGCAAAGCTCGTCGACGGCAAAAGCCGGGAAGCGCTCGCCGGACTGGGGACTCTGTCGGAGTTGCGGCAGTTCCTGTTCGCCGCGCTACTGCTTGCGGACCAACTGATCGACAAGGATCCCGACGCGCCTGCGTTTCAGCCCTCGGCGCCGGCAGCTCCCGATCCGGAACTCGTCAGTCGCGCTGAGACGCTCGCAGAACGGCCGAGTTGCTCGCCGCGGCACTTGAGCAAGAGGGCGCGAATCCCTAGATATGAAAGGCGACGGGCACTACCCGGTGCGAGCCTTCGGAAAATCCCTGAGGCGATATAATCCACTTGGGAGCTGTCCCTGCCTCCGGACCCTGGTCCGGATCATACGGCGCCCACCTGACGTTTTGGCGTCAGAGGATTTTAGGGCAAACGGCCATGGTGGTCCCGTCACCTCCCTTCCCGCCCGGTCCCCCAATACGCTCGGGACCTGAGATGCAGCCCCTGTCTAAGGAATTGCTGCGCCGCGCGGCGCTCGAAGCGCGCAAGGCCTATGTCCGCACGATCAGCGACGGCGATCGTTCCAAGCTGGAGGCGCGGCTTGCTCATCACCTCACCTCCTTGTGCGCTGCTGCCGAGCGTCGTGGGCGGCTATGCGCCTCTTGGGTCCGAGATCAGCCCGCAGCTGGCGATTGAGGAAGCCCGGGCGGTCGGTAGAATCGTTGCCTTCCCTGCATTCGACAATCCCGGCAAGCCATTCAAATTCCGCGCGGGCGATCCGCTTCAACCCGGCCCGTTCGGCATGATGCAGCCTAAGCGGAGCGCGCCTGTCGTCGAGCCGGACCTTATACTCGTGCCGTTGATCGCAATCGATGACCAGGGGACGAGGCTCGGCCGCGGCAAAGGGCATTACGACCAAGCGCTAATCAGGCTGAAGAAGAGCGGCGCTCAGCTGATCGGCGTTGGTTGGGCGATGCAGCGTCTCCTCGACACGATCCCGTCCGACGCATGGGACATTCCCCTCCACGGGTTTGTCTCGCCGGATGGTCTCGAGCTTTTCACCCGCTGATTACTGGTGGGTGTATGGAGTGAATTCGCCGAGAACGCACGACGGTCCGGGAATTCGCGTGAAACTGTCGAACGACCGGACAAGATCGCCACGACAGTGCGAGGAACCGATCGGCTGGGTCACCAGCGTGAGGCTCGAGTTGAACCCGCAACCTGAGCCGAGGTGGTTCGCCCAGATTGTGCGGCCGGTTCCGTACAACAAAGTGTGGCGATCGCTTTGGGAGACACGGAACGACTTGGCTGGCTCGATGACAATGCAACGTTCCGGCGGCCCTGCAGTCCGGCCAGCCAGTCCGAGCGGCGACTGCGCCTGCGGCGCTCCCGTGGACGCTGGCGCACAGGACGCAAGACTTAGCAGGACCGCAAGCCACAACCGCATGCAGCCATATTACGCCAATAACGAACGCGGCGTAACTCACGCCTGTGGCAAGCGTGCAGCCTTGGTGTAAGCGGTTCCAAACTGCACGAGCATCGGAGGCGATTTTGGCGGGCGCGGATCAGCCGGTACGCAAGGTTACGATCGTTGGAGGCGGCACTGCCGGATGGATGACGGCGGCAGTGCTGTCGCAATGGCTGAGCCAGGTCGAAATCCACCTCATCGAGTCCGAGGAGATCGGCACCGTCGGAGTCGGCGAAGCAACGATCCCGCACATCCGCAACTATCTCACTCTCGCCGGCATCGACGAGCTCGAGATGATCGCGGAGAGCAAGGCCACTTTCAAGCTCGGCATCCAGTTCGTCGACTGGGGCGCGGCTGGCGAGAAGTATATCCACGGCTTCGGCAAGATCGGCCGCGATATGCTCTGGCTGCACCCGCACCAGCTGTACCTTGCGGCTCGGGCGCGAGCGCCTGAGAAGGTCGATCCACTTCGACCATTACGCGATGAGTTGCGTCGCGTGCCTGAAGAACCGGTTCGCGTTCCCAGACTACCAGCAATCGCAATTCGCCGATTGCCGATATGGAATATGCCTATCATTTCGAGCGTCGCTCTTCGCTCGTTTCCTACGGCGCGAGAGCGAGGCGCGCGGTGTGAAGCGGATCGAGGGCCGGATCGTCGAGGTCGTCCAGCATCCGGAAAGCGGCTTCGTCGAGAAAGTGCGGCTGACGGACGGAGCTGAGGTGGATGGCGACTTGTTCGTCGACTGCTCAGGTATGCGCGCGATTTTGATAGGAGATGCGCTCGGCGTCGGCTACGAAAGCTGGAAGCAGTGGCTGCTGTGCGACCGCGCCCAAGCCGTACCCTGCGCGAGCGCGTCACCGCTGACACCCTACACTCGCTCCACGGCTCGCAAGTCCGGGTGGCAGTGGCGCATTCCGCTGCAGCACAGGATCGGAAACGGATACGTCTATTCCTCCGATCTGATCAGCGATGACGAGGTAGCCGAGAGCCTGCTGGCCAGTCTCGACGGCGAAGCCTGGCGGATCCGCGCCGGTGCGGTTTGCGCCGGGGCGACGGCTCAAATCCTGGGAGAAGAATGTCGTTGCGATCGGCCTGTCGTCCGGCTTCCTAGAGCCGCTGGAATCGACCAGCATCCATCTCATCCAGACCGGTATTCCGCGGCTTCTGGCGATCTTCCCGTCGACTTGGTTTCATCAGGCCGACATCGACGAATATAATCGCCAGTCGCGTTTCGAATATGAGGACGTACGCGACTTCATCATCGCTCACTACAAGGTGACGCGCCGATGCGGCGATCCCTTCTGGGACCATGTGCGCGACGATGGATGTGCCCGACAGCCTTGAACGAACGCTTCGACCTGTTCCGGTCGTCGGGCCGCTTCTTCAAGCATGGCGCCGCGGAGTTGTTCGCGGAGGAGAGCTGGGTTCAGGTTCTGATCGGCCAAGGCTTCGACATGCGGGCAGATCCTGTGACGCAGTTCGTAGGCGATGCGGATTTGTTCGGATATCCTCACGGACATTGCCGAAATGATCGAAGACGTGGCCAGGGCCTGCCAGATCATGGCGAGTTCGTCCGGCGGCTGCCGCAAGAGCACGCCTAGCCCAACAAGTTCGGTGCCGAGCGTCAATTTCAGATCGCGCTATGAGCGCGCAGCCGCCCATTAAGCGCGGGCGACGCCGTGTCCTGAAAGCCACAATCGTTCCGAATTCTGAACAGGGCGGTCTCCCCCTGTAATTGACTAACTTGTCAGCGAAGGAGTTTTCAGAGCCGCAACAGAGCCAAATGGCCGACCGTAAAATGTAACCGGTTACATAAACGTTTTGCATAAACCAATGCCACTGGGGAGAGGCGTAAGTGATCACATTCGAGCGAAGCAATGGCTTGCATCCGGCATTTCCACCATCGCGGTCGCGGCAGCGCTAAGCATTGCGACGCCTGCATTAGCCCAATCCGAAAATGCGCAACTCCAGGGGCACGTCGACGGCGCGCCCGCGGGAACGCAGGTCGTTGCGGTCGATACGAACACCGGCCAGCGCTCAGTCGGTCGCGTCGATGCGCAAGGGCAATTACGTCATCCTCGGCCTCAGGCCGTCTCGAGTACACCGTCAGCGTCGACGGGCCAGTACGCCGCAGACCACGACCGTTCTGGTCGGTCAGACCGTTACAATGGATTTCATTCAGACGACGGCAGCTACGCCAGCGGCGGCGCGGGCGGTGCGATCATCGTCACTGGTCGGAGGAACCGGTCAGCCGGTCCTGGCGCAGACCGTCGCGACCAACATCACGCCGGCGCAGATCGAGAACTTGCCGCAGAACCAGCGCAACTTCCTGAGCTTCGCGCACTCGCCCCGGGCGTGCAGGTCTCGCCGGGCGGCACGCGCAGATCCAGGCGGGCGCCGTCAGCTCCGTCGAACGTCAACGTTCTGCTGGACGGGATGAGCTTCAAGAACCCGATCAACCACGGCGGCGTGTTCGGGCAGAACTTCGGCGATTCGGTAATCCCTTCCCGCAGATCGCGATCCAGGAATATCAGGTTCAGACGCAGAACTTCGGCGCGGAGACCGGTCAGGCCGGATCGGCCCTTCTCACGGCGATCACCAAGACGGGCGGCAACGAATTCCACGGTTCAGCCTTCATCGAATACCAGCCGAAGGCTTTCATCACGCGGCCGCACTTCCAGACGGCGCCGAAGTCCGACTACAACCGCAAGCAGTTCGGCGGCGAACTGAGCGGCCCGATCATCCCGAACAAGGTAACTTTCTATCTCGCGGGCGAAGGCACGATCGAATCTCTGCCAGGCTCGATCGGAAAGCTTGCAACGACGAACACTGGAGCGCCACTCTTCCCGTCAAACGTCGTCGATCAGATCGTCGGAATTCCGCATAACTTCGACTTCAAGCAGGGTCTGTATTTCGGCAAGCTGACGTTCTTCCCGAGCGACACGGAGACGGTGAACGTGTCGGCGTACGTCCGCCGCGAGAACAACCTCAGCGATATCGCTGCCCAGGCAGCGCCCAGCCACGCGCGCACGATCAAAACTCACCAGACGCGCCTTCAGCTTCAATGGAAGCACAGCTCGGGCGACTTTCTGAACATGTTCAACATGGCGTACGACACGGCGACGCAGGGAACGCCGACGGTCTCGAGCGGCAATCAATATGTCGTCACGCTGCCGTTTTGCACGACCGCGGCGGGAGCCGTGGATCCGACCTGCGCAAACTGGAGCTTTGGAACGCAGACGAATAGCCTCGTCGACTTCGGCGAGAACCCGAACTTCGCGTATCTAGGCGCCCACTTCTTCACGCAGTCAGACGCGCAAAAGACCTTCTTCCTCCGCGACGACGCGACGTGGCGCCGTGGCGAACATACCTTCAAGTTTGGCGGGCAGCTCAATTTCCTTAATCTGCAGCGGACGGTCATCAACTTCACGAACCCAAGCTTCTTCTATTTCAACCCGGGTCCGACGGGCAATTTCAATCAGCTGACGCAGCAGCCTGAGGGAGCGTTGATTGCCACCGGTTCCAACCCGTCGCTCGACGCCAATGATATCCAGGCGGGAATCTACGTCCAGGACGAGTGGAAGCCCGACGTTCACTGGACCGTCAACGCTGGCATTCGCTACGATTACGAAACGAATCCCCTCCAACAACGAATATAAGACGCCCGAAGCGATCGCGACTGCGTTGCGCAATTACCCCGGCTGGGCGGCGCGCGGCATCAATCCCGACGACTACATCTCAAACGGCCACAACCGGACGGCATATGCAAAGATGTTCCAGCCGCGTCTCGGCGTCTCTTACGACGTCAACGGTGACCACGATCTCGTCTTCTTCGGCGGTGCGGGCCGTTATTACGACCGCAGCCTCTTCATCGAAGGCGCGATCGAGACCATCACCAACAACAACTACATCACGCAGATCACGTTCTGCGCGCCTGGAACGACCCCGCCCGTTGGCGGGACTGGTTCGTCGGTCGCAAATTGCGCGCCGTGGAACCCGTCTTATCTGACCGATCCCGAGGCGGTCCGTGCGCTCGCGGCGTCACAGAACGTCGGCGGATCCGTTTGGGTCCTTCCGAACAAGATCACGCCGCCTCACTCGGACCAGTTCGACCTCGGCGTGCGCAAGCGGTTCGGCGACATCCAGACGTCGCTCACCTTGTCGCACATCCGTTCGCGCAACCTGTTCATGTTTACTCGCGCCAACTTCTTCGAGAATGGCTGGTACACCCGTGTCGTCACTCGAGACGCGGCGGGCAATGTCACCGGCTGCACCAATGGCGGCGACGCTTGGATCCAGGATGGAATCCCGAGCGGCCTCACCAACTCGAACGGCACGCCTGTGCCGACCAGCATCTGCGCCGCGCAGAACGGCCAGCTTGCCGGCTTCCCCGGCAAGCTTAACCGTGGGCAAGACAACGGTTGGGCGAATTACAACGCAGTCTACCTGACCGTTGAGAAGCCGTTCACAGACGTTTCCACTTGGGGCATCCAGAGCTCCCTCACTCTGCAAAACGCGAAGACGAACCTGGAGATGGAGCTCAACAACGACGAGTTCTTTAACGGCACCGACTTCGGCGTTTACGGAACGACCCACGTGAATGGCGTTCCGAAGTGGATGTGGGTGACGGCCGCGACGTACCGGGCGCCTTGGGACTTCATCTTGTCAGGCCAGCTCTCGCTGAACTCCGGTCCATCCTTCGGTCACATCGTCTTTGGCAATGCCCCGGACGGTGCATGCTGCTCCGGCAACTTCGGGGGCGTGTTCTTCCCGAAGAAGACGATCGGCTACAAGCGCCTTGACGTGCGCGTCGCCAAGGCTTTCAAGATGCCGTGGGGGAATGAACTTACGGCCGACTTCGAGGTGTTCAACGTGTTCAACTGGCTGAACCGTACCTACTCGACCTGGTCCGCAGGCGCAGGAACGCCGGCGCCGAGGGTCGAGCGGGGTCAGGTCGGCAACGACACGAGGCAGTTCCAGGTCGGCCTGAAGTACAAGTTCTAAGTTCGACGCATTAGGTTAGGAGGGAGGCGGAAACGTCTCCCTCTTTTCTTTGGGAAGTGCCGTGAAGCCCCAACTGCAGCGGGTCGGGAACAACCAGAGCCCCGTCGTCATCGTCGACGATTTCAGTGGGTCTGCCGAGGAGGTCGCGCGGCTCGCGGACGAGCTTGCCCCCTTCCCGCTCATCGACGGCAATTACTATCCGGGGGTGCGGCGAGTGATCACTGAAGCCGACGAGGCTGCGTACAAATATGTCTTCGCGACCTGCAGAGGCGCGGCCCCCTTCATCGGCGGTGCGTTTGAGGTGAATGGGTTCGATTTGATCGAGGGCAGCTTTTCCGTTGTGAGCCTGCAGCCCCATGAACTGCAAGCGGTGCAGCGGGCTCCCCACTTTGATTCGACCGATCAGGCTCTTCTTGCCGGCCTTCACTATTTACGCGTTCCGCCAGGCACCGGGACCGCGTTCTTCCGCCATCGGGCCACTGGCATCGAACGCATTACCGATGCGAACCTCGACGTCTACGTAGGCGCCGCGCGGGCCGAATCGACGCTATCTCCCCGCCGACTCAGGCTATATCGCCGGATCGAACCAATTCTACGAGCAGATCGCCTTTGTCGAAGCAGTCCCTGATCGCCTGATCCTGTACCATGGCAGCCTGCTGCATTCGGGGATCGTTCCTGAAGGCATGTCGCTGAGCGCCGATCCGCGCGAGGGCAGACTGACCGCCAATTTCTTCTTGCGAGGCCGATAGAGTGAACTCGAATTCCACGCTGCGCGTCCTGCCTTTCCTCGCCGCTTTCGCTTTCGCAAGCGGCGGCGCTGATGCCCAACAGCGCACTTACGCGAACCCCGTCGATGTCGATTACCGGTACAATTTCGAGCAGATCAACGACGGCGTTTCCTACCGGACCGGCGCCGACCCCGCCGTGGTGAACCACAACGGCGCCTATTATCTCTTTCAGACTCTAGCCGATGGCTACTGGCGCTCGACCGACCTCCTCCACTGGTCGTTCGTTACGCCGAGCCGCTGGCCGATGCAGAGCATCGTCGCGCCCGCGGTCTGGTCGGACGGGAAGGAAGTGATCGTTGAACCGTCGATGATGGAGCCGGGCTCGATCCTCTCGAGCACTGCTCCGGATACAGGCAAGCTCGACTTCTGGGTTCGCAAGATGCCGCCCCTTCCCGGCTCCGTGAACAAGGATCCTGAGCTGATGAAGCCGGGCGAAGTGCCGCCGGGTCCTTGGGATCCAGCACTGTTCAAGGACGATGACGGCCAGTGGTTTCTCTATTGGGGTTCGTCGAACATCTTCCCGATGTACGGGCAGAAGATCGCGTTCGGCGAAGGCAAAATGGTCTATCGGACGAAGCCCGAGCCGATGCTGAAGCTGCATCCGGATCAGCATGGCTGGGAGCGGTTCGGCCAGGACCATTGCGCCTGCTGGCAGCCAGGCAAACCCAGCCCCTCCTACATGGAGGGCGCATGGATGACGAAGCACGGCGGCCGATATTATTTGCAATACGGAGCGCCGGGCACCGAGTTCAACGTTTATGCCAACGGCACCTACGTGGCGGACTCCCCGCTCGGTCCGTTCAGATATGCGCCCTACAATCCCGTGGCTTATCGCCCGGGCGGGTTCGCGGAGGGAGCGGGGCACGGATCCACCTTCCGCGACAACGCCGGGAACTATTGGAACACGGGCACAAGCTGGATCGGATACAATTGGGGCATGGAGCGCCGGATCGTCATGCATCCGGCTAAATTCTACGGCGACGGCCAGTTCGCGGTATCTACGCGGTTCGGAGATTTTCCGCATTATGCGCCCGCGACAAAGTTCGACGACCCCGACAAGCTGTTCACTGGCTGGATGTTGCTATCCTATCGCAAACCCGTCGCCGCGTCGGCCACGAAGCAGGGTTTCGGCACCGGCGCGGTGACCGACGAAGACCCCCGCACGTTTTGGGTCGCCGCGAGCAATACGCCGGGGCAGACTCTGACCCTCGATCTTGGCGCGCCCAAGACAGTGCGCGCGATTCAGGTGAACTTCGCTGACTACAAGTCCGGCCGCTTCGACGACGCACCGGACATCTATACCGAGTTCGAGCTTCAAGGCTCGCTCGATGGCCGGACATGGCAGCCGCTCGCTCGCACCGAGCCCCCGCAGCGCGACCGTCCGAACGCCTATTTCGAGTTGCCGCAGCCGGTGCCTACGCGTTTCATTCGATATGTTCATGGCCATGTCGGGGCCGCGAACCTCGCGATTAGCGACATTCGGGTGTTCGGGGACGCCGGTGGGGCTCCGCCGGCGGTGCCGAGGATTGCCACTGCATCGCGCCATTCGGACCAGCGTGATGCGACCATAAGGTGGACGAAGGTTTCGGGGGCAGTCGGCTATAATGTCCGTTTCGG
Source organism: uncultured Alphaproteobacteria bacterium (assembly GCA_963752025.1). Classification (GTDB taxonomy): domain Bacteria; phylum Pseudomonadota; class Alphaproteobacteria; order Sphingomonadales; family Sphingomonadaceae; genus Sphingomicrobium. The sequence goes on from CAVVWY010000020.1 coordinate 103,590, forward strand.
CATTCGGCCTGACAGGCTCACGCTAACGCACCAGTTGTGGGCGGATGAGCTTGGCGATGGCGCCACGCTTGAGAAGGAGTTGCGCTCGTTGAATGTGGGTGTGCCCTACTGGGTCGCGATCGAGGCCTTCAACGAGAGCGGGGTGTCCAAGCTCAGCCGCGTCGTCGAGATCCGCTAGAAAAGCCAGCCGCCGGAAAAGCCCGCGCGTTTTAGTCCATTACGGATTGCGGGCACGCGGCGCATATACCGCCACACGAAGTCGTCACGATAGTTCGCGGCCTGCAAAAGGATCGGTCCCTGATCAATGCCGAGATAGTCAGTTGCGACCCAGCCGCGCTGCTCATCAACTGAGCCCGTCTCAAGCCTGACGTCGGTGTAGGTGAAGCTGGGGTTGAAGCTGTCTTTGAACCCATAGCGGTCGAACAGACCTGGACGCTGCATCAATGTCTCGGCGCAGGGGACCACGATCTCAGGCGCGAATGGCAGGGACCCGAGGGAGGCCGTAGGGGCGAGAGTACCGTCGTCGCGCCCGTCGGGCTCCCCAACGGGTCCCCGTGCGGAATAGCCGTAGAAGGTCCGGGTCTCGCCTTTGAATGGCAGCTCGAAATTGCCGGGACCGTCGCATGCGGTCAGCCCCCACACCCGATCCGAATAGCCGTTCCAGCGCATCGGATTGGCGATGCAATAGGCGCGATTGCCGTAGGTGGCGCGGCGGCTGTTCTCGAAATAGTCGAAACCGGCCTCCTTCATCACCGCGTCCCGGATGTTCCGGAAATCGATGAAAATGTGGCTGTATTGATGGCCGAATAGCGGCGCGAACGCGATACGACGCGTCGGTCCGTCGCCACGCCAGAAGTTCGGGTAAGGCGCGGTCCACTGCTCCCAAAGGCTCGCGGGCCCCGGATGCGTCGGAGATCCCAACGCGAGGATGTTCACGAACATGCCCTCGTTGAACCCGGTCCAGTCGCGCTCGATCAGGCCGTCGCCGGGGTGCCACCCCATGGAGATCGGGGCTCGTCCATCCGACCGGAAGAAATTCCAGTCAGCTCGCGCGTAGATGGAGTCGGCAAGGCGGCGGATCTCGCGTTCGGTTTCGTCCTCCCGGTCGTAATACTGACCCGCGAACAGGACGCCCATCAGCAGAATGGTCGTATCGACGCTCGACAGTTCAACGTCGCGATAACGAAGGCCACTCTCCATATCGAGGAAGTGATAGAAGAAGCCCTTGTGACCCGCCGTTCCGGCGCGCTCCGGTCCCTGCGGCGCGGTCCAGAAAAATCGCAACGTTGTCAGCGTCAGATCACGAGCTTCGGCCCTCGTGCACCAGCCGCGCTCAACGCCAATGGCGTAAGCAGGCAATGCAAAGCCGACAGCCGCAATGCTGGAGAATGACGGCGTCGGCCAGCGATCGGGAACCAAACCGTTCTTGCGGTTTACGGTGTCCCAGAACCACCGGAAGGTGCGCCGCTCGATTTCCTCATAGAAAGGAGGAAGCTGCTGCGGACCGGCACGCAATCCTGCGGTTGCACAGGCGGGAAGCACGCCGCCGGCAAGCAGCCAGGCTGAGCCCTTGAGAAGGTCGCGACGTTCAAGATGCATTAGCGTGCCCGAGGGTCGGTCGTTGAACGGACCACAAGCTTCGGCGCATGGAGTTCGTCACCGCCCGGATCGTCATCGGCCAAGATATGGAGGAGACGTGCAAGCGCGCGTTCGCCCAACTCGGCAATCCGAACACTTACCGTCGTCAGCCCCACGTGACGCGCCATCGGAATATCGTCGAAACCTACAACGGCGACGTCGTCGGGAACGCCGAGTCCGGCGTGGCGGAGTGCAAGAAGCGCGCCGATGGCCATATTGTCGTTGGCCGCAAATATCCCGTCGAAACGATGAGCTGCGCTGAGCAACTGCGCGATTGCAGCCGCTCCCAATTCTTCTTCGAAGTTACCTTGGATGATCTCGAACTCGAGACCGTGTGAGCTAGCCGCATCGCGGAACGCTTCCGCGCGCTCGTCGGCGTCCACGTTGCCTCTCGGTCCGGCGATGTGAACCAGGCGCCTGCGACCGATCGCGACCAAATGCTCCACGACTGCATGAGCAGCCGCACGATTGTCGAGGTGAAGCGATGGGCGCGTCGAATTCCTGTCGCGCGTGTTGATCAGCATCGCCGGCAATCCTTGCGGAAGCGCGGACGCGAGCTCCTCCTCGCTGAGGTGAGGCGCCATGACGAGCAGTGCATCTACGCGACCTCGCATCGCCTGAAGGGCAAGCGCCGCCTGTGCGCCGCTGCCGTGCAGATTGGAAAGAAGCAGCAAATATCCGGCGCGGCTCGCTTCGCGATCCAGGCCGCGCACGAACTCCGAAAAGAACTCCCCGTGGAGGTCGGGCAGAACGACGCCGATCGCATTTGTGCGCGAAAGACTGAGGCTCCTCGCGCCGGCATGGGGCACGTAGCCGAGTTCACGGACGGCATCTGCGACGCGCGTCCGGGCGTCCTCGCTTACGTTCTCCAGCCGGTTCAGCGCACGCGACACGGTCGCGACTGAAAGTTGCGCTCGTCGCGCCACATCACGGATCGTCGCGTCAGACATTCTTCTCCTTATCAGCTGGAACGGTTGTCGGAGTCACGACGAACCGTGCAAAAGCCGATTGCACGGGTCATGTAACCGGTTACACAGACCGTCAAGCGCGGCCGAAGGATTGTGCTATCTGGAACAAGCTCGGCATTTTTGGAGTGGAGGGGAGTTGATGTTCGAGACGCGGATTTCGCGGCGTGCAGCGCTGATGGGTGCGGGCGCAGTTGCCGCATGGCTGTCGAAGTCCGGCGCGAGCACTCCTCGACGCTGTCGGCAAACTCGAGGTACCCGGCTTCGTCGACCAGCTTATCTCCCGCATGACGCTCGAGGAGAAGGCGGGGCAGCTCAGCCTGATGGCGTCAGCCTGGGCGGCGGCGCAGCGCTGTCGCTAAATCCGGCGAGCGCGGGCGCGAATTTTCAGCAGCAGGTGGACGAAGCGCGGCAGGGCCAACTCACCGGCGTATTCAACGGCAATGGCGCGACTATGGCGCGCATCCTTCAGAATGCTGCAGTCAAGGAATCGCGGTTGAAGATCCCTTTGATCTTCGCCGGCGATATCATCCACGGACATCGGACCATCTTCCCCGTTCCCCTCGCCGAGGTTGCGAGCTTCGAACCGGATCTTGCGCGACGGACCGCCGAAGCTGCTGCGTTTGAGGCGGCAGGCGCCGGTATCGACTGGACCTTCTCACCAATGGTCGACGTGGCGCGCGATCAGCGCTGGGGCCGCGGTGTTGAAGGTGGTGGCGAGGACGTGCTGCTTGGCCGGCTGTTCGCCGCTGCCCGCGTGCAGGGGTTCCAGGGTCAGGACCTCAAATCGACCGAGCGCATGCTCGCCTGCATCAAGCATTTTGCCGCTTACGGGGCTGCGGAATCGGGCCTCGATTACAACACGGTCGACATGACGGAGGAACGGCTGCGCGAAGTGTATCTGCAGCCGTACAAGGCCGGCTTCGATGCGGGCGCGCTCTCCGCCATGGCTTCGTTCAACGAGATCAATGGCGTTCCTTCCACCGGCAACCATTGGCTCCAGACCGACCTGCTGCGAGGCGAATGGGGCTTCCAGGGATTTGTCGTCTCGGACTACACCGGCGACGAGGAAATGATCGCGCACGGCTATGCCAAGGACGGCCGCGACGCTGCCCGCCTCGCCTTCCTCGCCGGCGTAGACATGAGCATGCAGAGCGGCCTGTACCGCAAGTTTCTTCCGGACCTCGTCCGCAGCGGCGCTGTGCCCCAGGCACAGCTCGACCAGTCGGTGCGTCGTGTCCTCGCGATGAAAGCGAAGCTCGGCCTGTTCGAGGACCCGTTCCGTCGCATCGACGTGAAGCGCGAAAGTGCCCGTTCGATGCTTCCAAAGACACGCGCGCTCGCACGTGAAGCGGGCCGCAAGGCGATCGTTCTCTTGAAAAACGAGGGCGACGTCCTCCCCCTTCCCCGTTCCGGGAAGAAAATCGCGCTGATCGGTCCGTTTGCCAGCGGGCAACATGACCTCGTCGGCCCGTGGGTGGTTTACGGCGACGACGCAAAAGCTGTCGATCTAGCCACCGGCGTTCGCGCGCAGCTAGCGGACAGTAACGGTCTGATCATCGAACAAGGCTCCGGGGTCGAGGAGCCCCTCGCCGGCGGGATCGAAAAGGCCGCTGCTGCCGCACGTGCGGCCGACATCGTCGTTCTTGCTATCGGTGAGTCTCAGGGCATGTCGGGAGAAGCTCAGTCGCGCACTGAGATCGTAGTGCCCGAGCCGCAGCAACGCCTGGCGGAGGCGGTTGCCGCCGTCGGCAAGCCGGTCATTGTCGTCCTTAAGCACGGCCGCGCGCTTGCTCTCGAAGGCGCGGTCCTGAACGCTTCGGCGATCCTTGCGACCTGGTTCCTCGGGACCGAGACGGGCAATGCGATCGCGGACGTGCTGTTCGGCGCCTACAGCCCCTCGGGGCGCCTCCCGGCGAGCTTCCCGCGCCGTTCCGGACAGGAGCCCTATTATTACGCGCACAAAAGCACGGGCCGGCCGAATCCGCCGGGCGAGCTGCAGCCGTACAAGGCCCATTTCCGTGGCATCCCAAATGCCGCTCTATTCCCCTTCGGGCACGGCCTCACCTACGGTAAGATCGAATATTCGCGCCTGACGCAAAGCGCGCCAGTGCTCCGATGAACGGGACGATCGAGGTCGCGGCCACGGTGACCAACCGCGGCGCGCACGCCGCTGAAGAAGTCGTTCAGCTGTACACGCACGACCGTACGGCCAGCCTCACGCGTCCGGTGCGGGAGCTCAAGGCGTTCCGAAAAATTGCGCTTGCGCCGGGTCAGTCGGAAGTCGTCCGCTTCACGCTGCGTGCGCCCGATCTCGGTTTCTACAAGAACGGCAACCACGTCATAATCGAGCCCGGAACCTTCGATGTCTGGATCGCACCCTCAGCGGAGAGCGACGGAGTCAGCGGCACCTTCGAGCTGGCGGCCTAAGCGGCGGCGCTCGCGTCCGAGCGGGTTCAAGGCCATGGCTATGCAGGACAGCGCAAGGAACGCGAGCGGCACGATCGCGATTGTCTCGCGCATGCCGGCGAGCGTTTCCGTGCTCTGCCGAACGTTGGCGATGTAACCGGCTGAAGCGAAGCTCCAGCCGAGGATCGCCGTCGCTATTCCGATGGCGATCCTTTGCAGGAGGGCGGCAAGGCCGAATACCGTTCCTTCAACGTGCACACCGGTCTCGCGCTCGCCAAACTCGATCGTGTTGGGAAGCATCGCCCAGAAGACGAAGTTGAGACCAACGCTTACGACCTGCATTCCGACGAGGAACAATTGCATCGTTCCCGCACCGTTGAAGGTGAACGACGCTGAACGACGAGCAGGCCGCCCATCCCGATCCCCGCCGCAATTAGCCAAAGCGCGCGCAGCCCGACAAAACGGCCGAGAAGCATCCAGAGCGGAATGGCTATCCCACTGACGAGGCCCATTGACGCGAGCGCAAGCTGACCGGCGTCGGGGTCTTCAAGTAGGTATTTGAAGTAATAGAGCACCGATTTATTCAGCACGGTGATCGCGACGATCATCGCCATCATGGCTGCGTTCAGCGCGACGAACGCGCGGTTGCCCCTTAGGCTACGCAGCGCAGCCTTCACGTTGGCAGGAAGCGGCCGGTGCGGCTGCGCATCCTCGCGATAGGTCGCGCCGACCAGCACGAGGATCACCGCGCCGATTGTCGCGAATAGAACGGCCGCTCCGAAGTAGGCTTGTGCCGAGCTCGCGCCCGTCAGCCAGCGACCGACCGGCACCGTGCACAGCGCGACTGTGACCGCCGCCGCAGTGCCGAACAACATGCGCGTGCCGGCGACGAAGGCGCGATCGCCGGGTCCGGGCTGATGCGCGCCGTCATTGCAAGGTAAGGCACGTTCACACCTGCATAGGCCGTGCGGAACAGGAGGTGCGCCACGAACACCGTCGCGATCGCAATCCAGCCGCTGCTGACCGGCGGCATGTACGTCAAGACGAACGTCAGGCTGAGGGGAGCGCACCGAGGACCAGCAGCGGCCGTAATTCAGGCTTGCATGACGGCGATCGACGAGAACACCGGCAATGAAATTGGCGATCCCATCCCATATCGACGCGACCATGTAGGTCGTCGCCGCGACGCCGATCGGAAGCGTCAGCGCGTCGGTGTAGTAGAAGAGCAGGAAGAGCATGATGCTCTGCCAGAACAGGTTGAAGGCGAAGTCGCCGAAGGCGAACAGCAGCAATCGCGGCCTTGGACGGACGGGCGCTCACTGGATGCTGATGGTCGCTGCGCGCGGCTGATCCGGAATGACCTTTTGAACCGGTTTCGAGCCGCGGATCGTCACGGCGATCTGCTTCCACCACGGGGAATAGCCGCCTACGCGCGCTCCGAAGTGGAGCGAGATACCGCTCGGAGTGATTGTACAAGTGATCGTCTGGCGCAGCGTCGGGCCTTTCACCGTCACCCCATCGTCGAGATACAGGTCGCCCCGGCAATCTTCGCCTGGGTAGACCTCAAGCTGGAGCGGGCCATTCGGCTTCTCGGATGTGCTCTGGACAAGCGGTTGCTTCGGGATGATGGAGCCGGGGCGGACAAATACGGGCAGTCGATCAAGCTGCGGCGTCTCGGCGACCTTCTGCGCTGTGACCGGCAGCCCGCTCCAATAGTCGTACCAGCCCGCGCTCGGCAGACAGATGTCGTAGGGCTTGGGCGAGTCCGGTCGCGGCGACGCGGCAACGAGCAGGTCGTGCCCGACAGTAAACGCCATTGACTGGTCGCAGGGCGCGCTTTGCATTTCCGGGTAGTCGTAGAAGGTCGGCCGCATCACCGGATCGCCCGTTCGCGCATTCTCGTCCGCCACGGCATAGAAATATGGCAGCAGGCGATAGCGCTCTTCGATGAAGCGGCGCCGGATTGAGAGATGCTCGGGCCCGTCCACCCAAGGTTCGGCGCGTGGCGCATCCTTCGCCGCGTGGCTCCTGAAGATCGGCGTGAATGCTGCGACCTCGTACCACCGGGTCATCAGCTCCGGCGACGCGCCACCAATGAAGCCAGCGACGTCGGCGCCCGACCAGGAGAAGCCGGACAGCCCAAGGCTCAGCATTTGCTGAACCGCTAGCTTGAGGTGATCCCACGTCGAACTGTTGTCACCGGTCCACGTCACGGCATAGCGCTGACCGCCGGCGAAGGTCGCACGCGTCATGACAAACGGACGCATGTTCGGCCGCAACTTCTGCAACCCCTCGAACGTGGCACGACTGTTCTGCATGCCGAAGACATTGTGCACCTCGGCGTGGGTTGCGACACGCGTCGCAAAGTCGTCGCCTTCGATGCGATGCACCGTGTCCAGCGGCATGGTCTTGGTGGGCGTGTCGAAGATCGCCGGCTCGTTCATGTCGTTCCAGAAACCCGCTACGCCGTCGTTTACGAACGTCTTGAACAGCCCGCCCCACCAGGCGCGGCTCGGTGCACGAGTGAAGTCCGGAAACACTGAAGGCCCTGGCCACACCGGGGCGACGTACAGGCTTCCGTCCGGGTTCTTGAGGAAATGGTCGCCCGCCAAGCCAGTGTCGTAGGGCGCGTAGCCTTGGCTCGGCGCATGTGCGACGTGAAGGTCCGCGATTGTGATCAGCTTTAAACCCTGCGCACCTACTTCACCGGCGAGCGCCTTTAGATCGGGATAGGTCTGCGGGTTGGTCGTGAACGGGCGATTGCGGTCCTGGAAGTCGATGTCGAGCCAGATCACGTCGGCGGGTACATGTTCGCTACGAAGTCGCTGCGCGACTTCACGCACCTCGTGCGCGCTCATGTAGCTATAGCGTGACTGCTGGAAACCGAGGGACCAGAGCGGCGGCAACGGCGGCTTTCCGGTGAGGTCCGCATAGCGCCTCACCACGTCACGAACAGTCGGTCCGGCAATGACATAATAGTCGACGGGACCTCCGTCCGCGCCAACCTCGATCGTACCGCCATCGCGATGGCCAAAATCGAACCAGCTGCGCCAACTGTTGTCGAGAAATAGGCCGTAAGCGCCGCCCTCGCCGCCCGTCGCGATGTAGAAGGGTATCGACTTGTAGATCGGGTCGGTGTCGCGCTGGAAACCCCAGGCGTCGGTATTCCAGTTGACAAAGCTCTGTCCGCGCCGATCGAAATTGCCCGTCTTGTCGCCCATCCCATAGATGTGCTTGCCCAGTGGCAACGCTTTGCGCAGCGTAAAGCGCGGGCCATAGAAACGCAGTGCGTCCGGGGCATCGGCAAGGATCGTCCGACCTTGGAGGTCGGTGACGGTCAAGTTCAAGGTCGAGGTATCTAAGCGCACCATAAGTGCACCCGTCCGAAACCCGCTGGCGACGGGCTGCACGTTCACGCTTTCCCGACGCACGTTTGCCGGTACGGCCCAACTCGCGTCCTCCGCGAACTTACCGTCGTGAGCGAACCGTACCCGCAGGATCGAGTCGGTGACGGCGGTCACCCGCATGGTCTGAGAGCCGGCACCAGCCTGCAGTCCGTTGGGAAGCGCTACGACAGGCGCCGGCGATGGCGCAGCGGACAGTGACATTGTAGGTGCCAGGCATAAAGCTGCAGCGGCAGCGCAGCGCAGATTGCGGTTCATAGAAGTGACGTTAGTCGACGCCCCAGCACCTGCAACACGTCTTATCGGCGCTTCAGCTTGGAGAGGTTGAAAGCGACCGCGGCTTTGACAAGCGCTTTGAACGCCCGATCGTCAATCTCGGCACCTTCGCGAAAGTCGATCGCGCGACGCGTGTTTCCGTCGAGACTGGAGTTGAACATGTTCGTTGCGTCTTCGACCGATGCGCCATTGGCGAAGGTCAGCTTCACCTTGTCCTTGTAGGTCTCGCCGGTGCAGATGATGCCGTCGTGCGACCAGGTCGGAACGCCCGACGGGTTGGATGGCTTCCGCCATTTCACCTCTTCGACGACTTCAGGGTCTGCGTCTCTGATCAGCGCGCGCAGTCTGCCAAGTGTCTCACCGCGCCAGTCACCTAAACTTGCGATACGAGTATCAATGAGATGAGAGGCGTCGTCGTTTGCGTCGATCGCGGCCATGATACTCCCCGCTGCTGGCGTCTGATCGCAGTTCCACCGGGGCCGCCGTTCGTCAATGCCGCGGCTACGGACCGCCCCAGATGTCTTGCGGCACGTAGATCATGCCACCGCTGTAAATCTTGTCGGCCAGCGGATCGTCTGCGAGGCCGAACGGCCCGTCGAGATCAACGACGTCGCACAACTGACCGACGACGAATCCCGGGCGCCATCGCGAGTGTGGATCCGCCCATGTTGCCGACCATCACCTGCAAGCCATGCAAGCGGGCGGATCGGGCCATGCGCAGCGCCTCGGTAAGGCCGCCGCATTTATCGAGCTTGATGTTTATTACGTCAAAATAGCGAGCGCGCGCCTGCAGCTCCTCGAAATCGAGAATGCTTTCGTCCGCCGCCACTGGCACACCGGGGCGCCAGCCCTCCAGGCTCGCCTCGTCTCCGCGTTTGAGCGGCTGTTCGATCAGAGCGATGGAGAAGTCGCGGCAGGCGCGAGCGAGATCTTCTAAACCGCTCTTCGTATATCCCTGGTTCGCGTCGACACCGATCCATGCATCGGGGCGGCCATTGCGTACGACGGCAATCCGCTCGCGATCCGTTGGGGCATCGCCGTCCAGCTTGAGCTTGATCGCCTTGGCGAAGGACAGCCGATCGAGCTTGGTCGCCAAGACCGACGGGTCTCGGCCGGCAATGTGAATGTGGTGACTAGCGGCTTCGGCTTGGGAACGCCGGCGAGCTGCCACACCGGCGAGCAGAGTTGCTGTGCTTCTAGCTCCCACAAGGCGCAATCGAGTGCGTTCCGCGCACCGCACGGCGGCAATAGTGACTGAAGCTCGCTCGCGCGTGAGGCCCGCTTCGACCTCGACGCGAACCTTCTCGATCATGCCGACCATGCGATCCTGGTCGTCGCCAAGATAATAGACGCCCGCCGCCTCACCTCGCCCGACAAGGTCCCCGTCTGCGATCTGGGCGACGATCGAGGGCATTGCGTCGAACACATAGCCCGCGATTCGGAAAGGGCTCGGCGAAGCGGATTGCGGCTCGCTCAACCGTCAGTGTTCGATGCGTCGCGGTCGTTGCCATGCGCACAGGCATAGCAACGGACAACAAAGTTTCAATTACTGAAACACATCAGCTGATTCGGCGCGTGGTCATCCGTCAGGCGCCAGCTCTTGCCGGCCGCGCCGGCGAGATGCTGAATTCCCTGTCCCGCGCAGACTGCCAGCACCTTGCACGGCTCGCAACTGGTTCGAACATAACCATGGGCCATGCCGCTATCGAAATAGATCGAAGTCTCCTGGGCCCAACGGAAGCGGCGCATAAATATCGGAGTGAAGCTCCATCATTCCGCTCAGCACGTAGAGATATTCCTCCCCTGCGTGGCGAACCAAGCCGCCGAGTTCCTCGACGCTGCGGGCCTGAACGTCGATGATGATCGGAATCATCATTTTTCCGAGGAGATCTGCCGCGGGATAATAGTGCACGTGCCGCTCTAAATCGGCATCCAGTTCCTCGCCCGCACGTGTCACGCTACGCCGTCCGACGGCCACCGACGCGGGCGGCTCCTCGGCTTCCATGACAATGTCTTTCAGATCGACGTTCAGCGCCTGCGCAAGCCAAATCAGCTTGTCGTAGGTCAGGCCCATCTTCCCATTCTCGAGCTTCGATAGAGTCGAATAAGGAAGGCCTGCGCGGGCCGACAACGCGCGAAGGCTTAGCCCCCTTTCGATCCTCGCCTGGCGGATCGCCCTGCTCGGCGCCGGCAGCATTCGCCAGCGATTTCGAGGGTCGCCATTTTCCGCTCTCGATCCTACCATTCTGTATGCCTTCCGAGAAACCAGTTGCTATTCTGGAAACAGGATTGCAATGATGTTTGCACGACACAGCTTGGGGAGGCTAGTCCAATGATGAAACGCTCAGTCGCAGTTTGGCTGGCCAGTGCGTGCGCATCGACCATGGGTTCGGCGGCTTACGCCCAGGGCAATGCTGCGCCGGCGAGTTCGCAGGACGAACAGGCTTCGGCAAAGCAGGGAACCAATCCGGCTGACATCGTGATCACCGCGCAGAAGCGCCGCGAACGGCTGCTGGATGTGCCGCAGTCCGTTTCCGTCATCTCGGGCGATGCTCTCGACAATGCGCATGCGATGCGGATGGCGGACTACCTGACGCGTATCCCGAGCGCGAACATCGTGGAAAGCCAGGCCGGCCAGACCCGGATCGTTTTGCGCGGCATCAATACTGGCGGCGTCGGCGCCACCGTGGCTACCTATGTCGACGAAACGCCGTTCGGATCGGCCACAAGCCTGGCCAATGGTGCAGTTCTGGCGCCGGACATCGACCCGTTCGACCTTGCCCGCGTTGAGGTTCTTCGCGGCCCGCAGGGCACTCTCTACGGCGCCAACTCGCTAGGCGGGCTCGTGAAATACGTGACGGTGGCTCCGGACCCGCACCTCTTCAGTGCGGCGGGTGAACTCGGTTTCGAGGACGTCGCGCACGGAAACAACGGCTGGTGGGCGCGAGCCGCCGGCAACGTTCCGGTGACGAAGGATGCGGCATTCCGACTGAGCGGCTTCTATCGGCGCGATCCAGGCTACATCGACAACATACATGACGGAAACGACGTCAACGACGGGAACACCTACGGCGGCCGTTTCTCGTTCCTCGTTCGTCCCACGGAGGCGCTCCGCATCCGCGGCTCGGTCCTTCTGGAGAATATCCGCAGCAACGGATCAAACGCGGAAGACGTGGACCCGGTAACGCTGAGGCCCGCCTACGGCCAACTTGAACAGCTTCGGCTGATCCAAGAACCGAACGACATTAATTACCGCATCTACAATACGACGATCGATTACGACTTCGGCCCCGTCGCTCTGGTTTCGTCGACGAGCTATGGGACTCTCGATCAATCAGGCGCTTTCGACGCGTCGGGCGTTTACGGACCGATCCTGACTTCGATCCTCGGAATGCCACTCGGCGCCGCGGTCGATCAAGGGATGAAGCAACGCCGCTTCACGCAGGAAATTCGCCTCGGTTCCACTCGTCACAACGTGATCGAATGGACGGCCGGCGGTTTCTATACGAAGGAAAAAAACCGGCTCGCACAGGACCTGTTCGGAATCGACGGAGCATCGGGCGATGCGATCCCCTCCCTGGACGGCCTCGTGCTCGTGTCGCTGCCCTCGCACTACGAAGAAGTCGCCGCTTTCGCGAACGCAACCTGGCACATCATTCCAAAGCTGGACCTAACGGCAGGCGGACGCTTCAGCCACAACAAGCAGTCGGTGCAGCAGAACACCGCCGGTCTCCTTGCCGGCGGCGGATCGGTGTTCGAAGGCAATTCGTCCGACGACGTCTTCACGTATTCGGTTGCGCCGACCTTCAAGCCGAACGATCACACACGCGTCTACGCGCGAATTGCGAAGGGCTATCGTCCGGGCGGACCCAACGCGGTTTCGCCGCTGGCGGCCGATGCTGTGCCTCGCCAGTTCGGCCCCGACACCACCACCAATTACGAAATTGGCGTCAAGACCGAGACTGCGGATCATCTTTTCTCGGCCGAGCTTACCGGGTTCATCATCGACTGGCAGGACATCCAGCTCCTCGTGCAGGTGGCGGGCCTGGGAGTAAACGCCAACGGTGGAACCGCGAAGAGCAAGGGATTTGAGCTCACCGGCAACTTCAACCCGGTCCACGGTCTGTCGCTGTATGCCAACGGTTCTTACGTCGACGCCTATCTGACCTCGGATACCGATCCCCTCCTCGTTGGCGCTGTGAGTGGCGACCCACTGCCGTACAATCCCAAATGGCAGAGCACGATTGGCGCGGAATATGAGCGGCCGTTGAGCAATTCGGTGACTGGCCACGCCGGGATCAGTTGGCATTACACGGGCAAGCGCAGGGGCGATTTCAGTCCCGCTGGACAGCCGCATCTTGACGCCTTTTCGCAAATCGACGCCCATGTGGGCGTGGACTTCAACCGCTTCCGGTTCGACGCATTCGCTCGTAACCTGACCGATGCCCGCGGAGTCCTGAACTTGGCCACACAAGGCCCCGTGAACGGCAATTACGCGGCCGCAATCGTGCGCCCACGCTCCTTCGGGCTAGCGCTCGGTTATCGTTACTGACGGGGATGACGATGAAGACGATAAAGCTCGCAATAGCCGCCCTCGCGGCTCTCGCCATTCCCGCCTCCGGGCAGTCGCCGACGCAACTTTCTCCGGCCAATACGAACACCGCGGTGCTTCCGGCGCCTCCAGTTCCAACCACGAGCGCCGGAGAGCCTGCGACGCACGAGCTCAGCAAGGCGGACGTCGATGCCTGGCTCGACGGCTATCTGCCCTACGCGCTGAAGGCCGGCGGGATTCCGGGTGCTGTCGTGGTGGTCGTGAAAGACGGTCAGCCACTCACGATGCGCGGCTTCGGCTATTCCAACCTCAAGGACGCCAAGCCGGTCGATCCCGAGAATACGCTCTTCCGTCCCGGTTCGGTCTCGAAGCTGTTTACCTGGACCGCCGTGATGCAACAGGTTCAGGCGGGCAAGCTCGACCTCGACAAGGACGTCAACGCATACCTCGACTTCAAGAATTCCTGAGAAGTTCGGGAAGCCGATCACCCTCAGGAACCTGATGACTCACACGGGCGGATTCGCCGAGACCGCCAAGGGCCTGATAACCTACGACAAGGCGCCTCAGCCGCTCGGCCAGGTGCTTCGGACGGTGCCCGAGCGCATCAACCCTCCTGGAGCAATTCCCGCCTATTCGAACTACGGCGCCTCGCTTGCCGGATACATCGTGGAGCGTGTCTCGGGCGAGCCGTTCAACCAATATATCGAGCGGCACATATTTGCGCCGCTCGGCATGAACCATTCAACCTTCGAGCAGCCGCTTCCGGCCAAGCTGAAGCCCTTCATGTCAAAGGGCTACGAATATGGGTCGAGCGATCCCAAAGGCTATGAAGTCATCCCGATGGCCCCCGCCGGGGCGCTCGCGTCCTCCGGCGCGGACATGGGCAAGTTCATGATCGCGCACCTCAACAATGGCGGTCCACTGCTTGATCCTGCGACAGCCCAGCTGATGCATGCGCCCGCGAACCATTTCTATTCCGCCCTGCCGCCGATGGCGCTGGGCTTCTATCACGAGGACCGGAACGGTCTGAACATCGTCGGACATGGCGGCGACACGATTTTCTTCCACTCCGACCTTCACCTGTTCCTGGACAAGAACGTGGGCCTTTACGTCTCGATGAACAGCCCGGGACGCGAGACGGCGGTTCACCCATTGCGCGAGCAACTGTTCGAGCAGTTCACTGACCGCTACTTCCCGGCTCCCGAGCAAAACTTGGCGACCGCCGGAACTGCGAAAGAGCATGGCGCAGCGATGTCTGGCCACTGGGTCAGCAGCCGCGCTTCCGGATTCAACTGGCTCCGGCTCACTGCTCTACTTGGCCAGACCCAGGTCGGAATGGACAAGGACGGCATCCTGACGGTCTCGACCGTCACCGATCCTTCGGGCGCGCCGCGCAAGTGGCGAGCGATCGGTCCATGGCTGTGGCAGGAAGTGAACGGCACCGACAAGCTGGAGGCAGTGCCCGACGCGAATGGCAAGGTGAAGATGTTCTCCATCACGCCGTACGCGCCCATCATCGAGTTCGTGCCCGCGCCGACATCGCTCAATGCCGGCTGGATCCTGCCGGTGGCGGGTCTTGCCATCCTCGTGATGCTGGTCACGGCGATTGGTTGGCCGACCGTCGCGCTCGTCCGCAGGCGTTACAAATATGCGTCGGATCTGAGCGGTCGTCCGCTTCAGCTTCATCGCGGGACGCGCGTCACGGCGTGGCTGTTCATCGCGCTGATGGTGGGTTGGTTCATCATATTCAGCCTGATCAACAAGGATCTCGCGGTCCTCGACAGCGGTCTCGACATCTGGATGCGGCTGCTGCAGCTGATCCTCGTCGCCGCCATCGTCGGAACCGTGGTTGCAATATGGAACGCATGGACCGTGGTCCGCACCCCGGGCAAGCATCGCGTCGCGACGATCTGGTCAATCATCATCGCGGCTTCTGCGGCATTCCTCGTCTGGCTCTGCCTGGACGTTGGCCTGCTGACCGCCTCGTTGAATTACTAATCCCGTGAACCGGGCCGGCGTCTTCGGGAGGGGAGAGACGCCGGCCCGGACTGTGTTTGCGCATCCGCCCGGCCTGACCGTCCTCTTCACCACCCAGATGTGGGCCGAGTTCTCCTTCTTCGGCCTGCAAGCGCTGCTGGTCTATTACATGACCAAGCAGCTCCAGTTCCCGCAGTACAAGTCGTCATTGATCTACGGCGCCTACGGGGCCGCCGCGTTCTTTAGTCCGTTTTTCGGTGGAATCCTTGCCGACCGCTGGCTCGGTCGCACCAAGAGCGTGATCATCGGTGGCGCGATGATGATGTTCGGGCATTTCGCCATGGCCTTCGAAGGGCTGCTGTTCCCTGCCCTTGCGCTCGTCGCGTTGGGCAACGGGCTATTCATTCCGCCTCTCGCGATTCAGGTCGGCAGCCTTTACGCTGATGACGATCCGCGCAAGGCGTACGCCTACAGCGCTTACTACATGGGCATAAACCTGGGCGGCCTGCTCGCGCCGCTGGTTTGCGGCACGCTTGGTGAGCTCTACGGCTGGCACTGGGGCTTCACAGCCGCCGGGGTTGGCATGGCCGTCGGTCTCATCATCTATTGCAGCTTTCTTCGCCTGCTTCCCCCCGAGCCCGCGCGTGGAGCGATCGCGGCCGAAGAAACACCCAAAGCGGCGCCAGTAATACGCGAGCACGTTGCCATCCTGCTCCTGATGATCGCGACAGTGGTGCTGTTCCGTGTCGGATATGAGCAGAGTGGCAACGTGATCGCTCTTTGGGTCGCCGACCGAACCGATCGATCGCTCGACCTGTTGGGGCTGCACCTCACCATTCCGGCGACCTGGTTCCAGTCGATCAATCCGTTGTTGATCATTCTAGGCACGCCATTGCTGATCGCATTCTGGAGGCGCCAGAATGCGAAGGAAACCGTCCCTGACCTGCTGCGCCGAATGGCGATCGGTTGCCTCATCGCGACCGCGGCAATGCTCGTCATGGTCGCCGCCGCCATCGCAAGCGGTCCCGACGGCTCGCGCGTCAGTTCCCTATGGGTCTTAGGCTACTTCGTGCTGCTGACGCTCGGAGAACTTTACGTCATCCCAGTCGGACTGACGCTCGTTGAATCTCTTGCACCCATCCGCTTTGCATCGATGGCGATGGGCGGCTGGTACATCGCCAAGTTCCTTGGCAGCCTCCTTGCAGGATTCATGGGAGCCTATTGGCTGGTCATCCCTCCCGCGGCCTTCTTCGGCCTGGGCGCGCTTTCAACGCTGTTAGCCAGCGGCGGGCTGCTTGCAATGTCGCTGCGTCAATCCGGCGTCCGATAGAACCGGCTTCGCGCAGTCCCCACGCCTGCCGGCGCCACGTATACCAGCGGCCCCGCAGCTCTTTGCTTTCCGCGACAGCTTTTTCGCGGCTTCCGGCTACAGCGTCGCTCCGGGGTCGTCGCTCATGCAAACTCAGTATCGGGCATCTGCTACCGGACGCGCGCAAAATGGTCGTGCCGCCTCCCCCCTCCAGCCGAACTCTTGCGGGAATCGGGCTAATCCTGCTGCTCATCGTTGTCTGGGCCGCGTTCGTCGCAAGCCTGGCGCGGACTGTCGGGCAATGGCCTATTCTCGTCCAAGCGCTGTACTATCTCGTGATGGGAATTGTTTGGATTATCCCATTGAAACCATTGGTTAGGTGGGTTCAGACAGGGTCATTCCGGACGCCGCAGTAAAGCGATCCGGCAGTGTGAATTGAATTAACTGTATTACACCGCTATATCAGTCAGGGGCATGCAACAGGCAGTCACTCTCTCTCGCCCGATCGACGGGTTACGGCGCACTGCGGCGCAGCTGAAGGTGCGCGCCGGCAAGCTGTGGCGCGCCTATCCGCGCGAGACGGTTGGCGTTGGCCTTCTTTCGCTGACGGTTGCCGCCGCTGTTGGCGGTACGGCTTTGACGATTGGCAACGCTCCGTCGAGCCTGCCTCAAACCGCCCCGCCGGCACCGCCGCCGCTGCTCATCCGACAACTCGCGCCCGCACAGGCGTTGCAGGTCAATAAGGACATTCCGCTAGCAAGCGGTCCCAACCCTGCAGCGCAGCCGTTCGTGTTCAAGGGCGGGGACACCTCGAGGAAGCAGGCACTGGATTGCCTGGCGAGCGCGATTTACTATGAGGCTGGAAGCCAGGACGACGACGGCGAACGCGCTGTTGCGCAGGTCGTCCTCAACCGCGTCCGCCACCCCGCCTTCCCGCAGAGCGTCTGCGGCGTTGTCTACGAGGGCTCGACACGGTCCACGGGGTGCCAATTCACCTTCACGTGCGACGGATCGCTTAACCGCCGGCCCGATACCAACGGCTGGAATCGCGCTTATCGCGTCGCAGAAGCAGCGCTGTCGGGCACGGTCTACGCGCCGGTCGGCTATGCAACCCATTATCACGCCAATTACGTCGTCCCTTATTGGGCCTCGACCCTGGCGAAGAATGCCATCGTCGGCGCTCACATTTTCTATCGTTGGGCCGGCGGATGGGGGCAGCCGGGCGCGTTCGTGAAGGCCTATTCGGGCCATGAGGCGGATGCTCGCGCGCTGCGCAACGCAGCCCTTGCGGCGGAAGCGACATTCGCGAGCGAGGTGCAGCCTGGCGTTGCGGAAGCAATCAAGGACATCCCGGGCGCCGAGCCTCTGAAGCTTGCGCCATCGATGCGCGGGGACAAGCGCGTGGCCGTCCGCTTCAACCTGGCGGCGCGCAAGGCGGCGGACGGCGCGGTCCACGAAGAGTACGCAAAGAAGTTCGAAGCTTCGGATAATCTGAAATATGCCCTCTCGGGCGACACTGTCGCCGAAAACCAAGCCCCGCTCGGCAAACCTGCGGCTGCCGCTGCAGCAAGCGGCGCAGGTAGTCAGCGCTAACTAGACTGCGGCGGGCGGCAACTAGACTGCGGCGGCGGCGTCGGTGACGCCTTTAGGAGCCGTTTGTAGGCACGTTGTATAGCAATGGGCTCGGCATCGGGCGCAAGCGCGACCCCTCCATAAGCGGATGCGTCGCCAGCCACTCACCGACATCAAAATCCACTCTTGTGGCATGTGAAAGGTGGCGCGAGTGACGGGGCTCGAACCCGCGACCTCCGGCGTGACAGGCCGGCGCTCTAACCAACTGAGCTACACCCGCGTTTTTGGCGTGGCGGCGACCTAGGAGGGGCGCTTGGGAGTGTCAACCATTGCCGGCTCCATTTCCTGCCGTTCTTCGGTTTCTTCCTCGTCCGCATCGCCTACGTGCGTGAGCGTCCCATGTTCGAACAGAAAGCCGGCAATGTCCGGCGTGCCCGCAGCGGAGAAGATCGTCTTCATGATGATCAGCAACGGTACGGCCAACAGCGCTCCCGTGGTCCCCCAAACCCACGCCCAGAACGACAGTGAGATCAGGATCGACAAGGGGCTGATCGTCAACCGGTGCCCCACCACCATCGGCGTGAAGAAATTGGCTTCGACGAGGTGGAAGCTGATGAACGCCGCGGGAGGCATCAGTGCGCCCCACACGTCCGGATAAGTCATCAGTCCGCCGAGGAAGAGCAGCAGCCCGCAGACGATCGGCCCGAGGTACGGAATGTAGTTGGCGACCGCGACGATGCCGCCCCACATGATGGGCGATGGCATGCCTAGCCACCACAAGACGAGGGCTGTGAGCGTCCCGAGGCCGAGGTTGATGAGCGTAATCGTGCCGAGATAGGTCGAGGTCGCATCAACCACCTGCTGGATGACGCGCGCCGTGGTCAGCGCACCCTCGAAGCTGCCGCGGCTGACGATCGTCTTCTTCCTCATTGCGGTCCAGCCAGCGAGAAAGAAGAAGATGACAAGCAGAGCGAAGAATAGCTGGATCAGCAGGTGCGGTGCTGACGTAATCAGCAGGTTCGATACCGAGTTCGGAGTCTCGATGTGAACTGCGCGGGTTTGCTCCTGCGTAATCGCTATTTGCGACACCGTCCGGTCGATGAACTTGTCCAGATGCTTGTAGATCTGGATCACCGGTTCGAGCGTCTGACGCACTTTCGGAATTTTTGTGGGGACTTGCGCAACCCAGTTGCTCGCCGGGATTACGATCGATCCGATGGCGAATAGCGCGAACACTAGGAAGATGATCACGCAGAGGCCGGCGGATGCCTTCGACGGGATCCCTCGCCTCTCGAACCACTCGAGCAGCGGCACGAGCGCGATCGCCACGACGAGCGCGGCTGTAACCGGCATGAAGAATTCCGCGCCCTCGCGAAGCGCGAACGGGAAGCCGATGAGGAGCGCAATTCCCGCAATCAAGGTCAGCGAAGCGAGGAGCCGGTCTCGCTTGGCGCTAATAACCTTGCCTAGCAGCCGGGCCTCGTCGGGGACGTCGTCATTGTCGATGTCTTGATGTTTGCGTGTGCGGGCGTCCATCGGAGCCAACATATCGCCGCGCCTCCAACCCCGCCAGCCATTCCCCACCGCTACACGGCCGGAACAATGACAGCCGTAGCGATTTGGGTCGCAATAGACGCGCAGCGTCGCTAGGCCGTTAGGGGGGCGAGCTTTTTTGTGAGTATGATGGCCGAAGACATCGCCCGCGCGCGGGCTCCCCATCCCGCGCAGTCAGCGTCGGGCTCGATGGCGCAACTGATCCGAAATCGCGACTGGTCCAATTCGCCCATCGGCGCACCCGAACAATGGCCTCAAAGCCTTAAGACCGCTGTCGGAATGATGCTCCCGGCAGCTGCGCAGATTGTCCTCTTCTGGGGACCTGAGTTCGTTGCGACCTACAATGACGCCTACGCACCGACGATCGGCGACAAGCATCCGCGTGCGCTCGGCCGGCCAGCGAAGGAGAATTGGGCCGAACTATGGGACGATCTCCAACCATTGCTCCAGAGCGTTCGCGATACGGGCGAGACGGTCTTCGCCAAGGACCGCCCATTCTACATTGAGCGCCACGGTTATCCCGAAACCGTCTATTTCGACATCAGCTATTCCGCCGTGCCCGACAAATCTGGGGCGGTCGGCGGCGTCCTCTGCATCGTCAGCGAGACGACGGAGAGAGTGTTGGCAGAACGCCATGCGATAGAGGATCGCGAGCGGCTCACACGGATGTTCGAGCAATCGCCAACCTTCATGGCGATGCTTCACGGGCCTGAACACGTGTTCGAAATCGCGAACCCTGCTTATTGTCGGCTAGTCGGCGACCGAGAACTCGTCGGAAAGACCATTCGCGAAGCGCTACCGGAGATCGCCGGCCAGGGATTCTACGAGCTCCTGGACCGCGTGTACGCCAGCGGGGAACCGCATGTCGGCATCGGAACGCCGATCGTCATCGATCAGCTCGATGCTGGACCGGAGAAGCATTTCGTCGATTTCGTCTACCAGCCGATGGTCGATACGACCGGTCAAGTCGCCGGCATTCTCGTCCAGGGGAGCGACGTTACGGAACGGCGTACCGCGGAATCGCTCCGCGACGCTCAAAGGCGCGTACTCGAAGTGGCGATCCGCGATACGCCGCTTGAGGAAACCCTCTCCACGCTCATTCGAACAGTTGAGGAGCATTCCACCGCGGGCGTCGTCGCCTCGGTGCTGCTCACCGATAAGCAGCGCAGGCATCTTCGGCACGCGGCGGCGCCGGGCCTGCCCGACGCTTACAATGAGGCAATCGATGAAATCGCCATTGGTCCCACCGTCGGCTCGTGCGGAACAGCGGCGTTCCACAAAAAACCGGTGTACGTCTCCGATATCTCCAACGATCCGTTATGGAATGACTTTAGGGACTTAGCGCTATCCCACGGACTAAAGGCGTGCTGGTCGACCCCTATTCTCACGGGCACAGGCGACGTGCTCGGCACGTTCGCTATGTACTATCGCGAACCGCGCAAGCCGACGCCGAAGGACCTCGAACTCGTCGACTTCGTGACACGCTCTGCGGCGCTCGTGATCGAACGCAAGCAGACTGAACAGGCGCTCCGGGACGAGAACTCACAATCTCGAGATTCTGAACCGGACCGGATCGGCGATTGCGGGCGAACTGGATCTCGAACGCGTGGTTCAATTGGTGACCGATGCCGGCGTCGAGCTGACCGGCGCGCAATTCGGAGCCTTTTTCTACAATGTCGTAAATCCCGGCGGCGAGAGCTACATGCTCTATACGCTCTCAGGCGTTCCCCGGTCGGCGTTCGAGAACTTCCCGATGCCTCGAAACACCAAGGTCTTCGGCCCCACCTTCGACGGCGAGGGTGTCGTGCGCTCGGACGATATCACGAAGGACCCGAGGTACGGTCAGAATGCGCCCTACTACGGTAAGCCGCAGGGCCATCTGCCAGTGATTAGCTACCTGGCGGTGCCAGTCACGGGCCGGGACGGAGGAGTAATCGGCGGCCTGTTCTTTGGCCACGA
Organism: uncultured Alphaproteobacteria bacterium; assembly: GCA_963752025.1. Taxonomy (GTDB): domain Bacteria; phylum Pseudomonadota; class Alphaproteobacteria; order Sphingomonadales; family Sphingomonadaceae; genus Sphingomicrobium. The sequence continues at coordinate 125,205 of CAVVWY010000020.1, forward strand.
ACAAGCCGGTCAGTTCAAGGAGCAGCACGAGCATCTGATGGAAGGCATCGCTGCGCAGGCAGCGATCGCCATCGACAACGCTCGCCTGTTCGGCGCGGCTCAGCATGAGATTGACCAGAGGATGAACGCCGAGCAGGCGCTTACCGCGCTCAACGAAACGCTCGAGAGCCGTGTGGCCGAAGAGATCGGAAAGCGCGCACGAACCGAAGAGGTGCTCCGGCAAGCCCAGAAGATGGAAACAGTGGGGCAGTTGTCCGGCGGGATCGCGCACGATTTCAACAATTTGCTGCAAATCATTCACGGCAATCTGTCTCTTCTCCAACGTTCGGAAACGCCCGGCGATGAGAGGTGGCGCCGTGCCGTGAACAATGCGCTCACCGGGTCGCAGCGCGCGGCGGCGCTCACTCAGCGCCTCCTGGCCTTTTCGCGGCGGCAGCCACTCGATCCTAAGCCCGTCGACGTGAACCGGCTCATCACCGACATGACGGAGTTGCTCCATCGCACGCTCGGCGAGACGATCACGATCGAGACGCACCTCGTCAGTGCCATTCCCAGCGCGCTAGTCGATGGCAACCAACTCGAAAATGCAATCCTGAACCTCGCAATCAACGCCCGCGACGCAATGCCACGCGGCGGCAGGTTGGAGATTGCAACGGACATTGCCGAGCTCGATCGCGACTATTCGGAACTCCATCCCGAGGCTGCGCCTGGGCGCTACATCCGTGTCGCAGTTCGCGACACCGGTGAGGGTATGAGTGAGGAAGTGCTCAAACGCGCGCTCGAGCCGTTCTTCTCGACCAAGGAAGTCGGCCAGGGCACAGGGCTTGGACTTTCAATGGTCTACGGCTTCGTCCGGCAATCCGGCGGCCACCTTGTGCTCCATTCGCAAGAGGGCGAGGGAACCACCATCGAGATTTTCCTCCCCTGCTCGGGAAAAAGCGCTCAGTCGAGAGCAACGGAAGCCACGGACGGAAAGCTCCCACGCGGCGACGGCGAACGCATTCTCCTCTGCGAAGACGATGAAGGCGTACGCCTGTTCTCCAGCGAGACGCTCAAGGATCTCGGCTATGAAGTCATCGAAGCGCGTGATGCGACCGAAGCGCTCGCGCTTATGATGCAGCATCGCCCCATCGGCATGCTCTTCACCGACGTCGTTCTGCCAGGCGGCCGCACGGGCGCCGACCTCGCACGGGACGCCCGCGAGCTTCAGCCCGACCTGAAAGTGCTGTTCACGACTGGCTATGCGCGCAGTGCTTTGGACAAAGAAAGCACTGGCGAAGCTGCAATCCAGCTGCTGCTCAAGCCATTCGGCGTGGACGAGCTCGCACGGAAAATACGCGAAATTCTCGGCTAGTGGTTGGTGCCCCTGGTCCGACTCGAACGGACACTCCGGTTAGGAACTCGATTTTGAGTCCAGCGCGTCTACCATTCCGCCACAGGGGCACGCTCGCCTTAGCTAGCGGCGGTGTTCGCGAGCCGCAATGGTCCTTACCCCTCGTCTGACGAAGAGTTCACGGACCCGAGACGCGGTCCGTGACGTTCTCCTCCAGGTAATCAAACGCGGGTGCAGCCATGAAGACAGCCGACTTCTTCGTCGAGCGACTGAAAGCCTGGGGCGTCAAAAAGGTCTTCGGCTACTCCGGGACGGTATCAACGGCGTCATTGGGGCCATTCAGCGCGACGGGACGATCGAGTTCATCCAACCGCGTCATGAGGAGATGGCCGCGTTCATGGCCGTCGCATACGCCAAGTTTACGGGTGAGCTCGGCGTCTGCCTTGCGACCGGCGGACCGGGTGCAACCCATCTCATAACCGGCCTATACGACGCCAAGCTCGACCACATGCCGGTGCTGGCGATCTGCGGCCAGGCCGAAGCAAGCGTGCGCGGCGGAAGCTACCAGCAGGAATTAAACCTCGACCGTGTCCTCGCGGATGTCGCAGAGTATGTGCAGGAGGTAAGCGTCCCCTCGCAGCTGCCCCACGTCATCGACCGAGCAGTGCGCCTCGCCATCGCTCGCCGAGGACCGTCTGCAATTGTCATCCCCAAGGATGTTCAGGAGGAGCCATTCCAAGCGCCGAAGCGCGCACATGGGTTCACGCGGTCTGGGCCCGGCTATTCGCGGCCTGTTGTCGTGCCCCACGAAGCGGATCTGAGGAAAGCTGCGGATCTGCTCAATTCGGGCGCGAAGGTCGCCATGCTGGTCGGAGCGGGAGCGGTTGGTGCAGTCGACGAGGTCATCGAAGTCGCCGAGAGACTTGGCGCCGGCGTCGCTAAGGCACTGCTCGGCAAATCGATCCTTCCCGACGACTTGCCGTTCGTGACTGGCGCTATTGGCCTGCTGGGAACGAAGCCAAGCTCCGATATCATGAATGGCTGCGACACGTTGCTGATCGTGGGAAGCGGATTTCCATGGTCCGAGTTCCTGCCAAAGGATGGAGCAGCGCGCGCGGTGCAGATCGATGTCGATCCAGCCATGCTCTCACTCCGCTACCCCTGCGAGGTGAATCTTCACGGCAGCGCCGCAGAGACACTTCGGCTGCTCCTGCCGATGTTGAAGCGGAAGGACCGTAGCTGGCGCCACGGCATCGAGGGCTGGATGAAGGAGTGGTGGGAGACGCTCGAGACGCGGGCCAAAACTCATGCCCATCCCGTTAATCCGCAGCGCGTGGTGTGGGAAATGTCTCCTCGCCTCCCCGAAAACGCGATTGTGACGAGCGACAGCGGCTCCTGCGCGAACTGGTATGCGCGGGACTATCGCGTGAAACGTGGACAGATGTCGTCGCTGTCGGGCGGACTGGCCTCGATGGGCGCCGCTGTGCCCTACGCCATCGGCGCGAAGTTCGCTCATTCCGACCGCCCCGTCGTAGCGCTCGTCGGCGACGGCGCCATGCAGATGAACAACATGGCCGAGCTAATCACCATTGCGAAATATATGGACCGTTGGCCCGACAAGCGGCTCGTTACCTGCGTCTTCAACAACCAAGACCTGAATGAGGTGACGTGGGAGCAGCGGGTGATGAACGGCAACCCGCGCTTCGACGCTAGCCAGGACATCCCTGACGTTCGTTATTCCAAATTCGCCGAGCTCGTCGGCCTGAAAGGCATTTACGTGGACGATCCGAACGACCTTGGGAGCGCTTGGGACGACGCATTGTCAGCCGATCGACCCGTGGTCCTGGAAGTAAAAACAGACCCGGAGATCGCGCCTCTGCCCCCGCATATCTCCTTGAAACAAGCCAAGAACTTCATGTTCTCCATGCGGAACGATGACGATGCCAGCCACGTCATCAAGGACACGGCGCGCCAGGTAGTGAACGCGGTCCTGCACAAGCAAGACGCGGACTAGTTTGGGGGGCGCCTGCCGCCTCTGGCAGCCATCAGGGCCGCTCCCCCGAACGCTCGAACTTGAGCAGGAATCCTCCCTAACTCGTACATCGATCCGACGCGGCTGTCCGCTCCACCGCAAGCCGCTTGCAGTGAACGTCGGGTGTGGCCACATCGGCCGCATGATCACGCGGGAAAAATGGCGCAGCTTCATCAATCATCCGGTGGTTGAGTGGAGCTTATTCGTGGTCGGGCTGGTGCTGCTGATCGTATCCCCTCTCGTGGGCGCGATCCCCGGTCCTGGCGGCATTATTGTCGCCGGTGTTGGTCTCGCGCTCGTGTTGAGGACTAGCGTTTGGGCCAAGCGGCACTACGTAAGGTTCAAGCGGTGGCAACCGAAGGCGGGTCGCTGGACGGATTGGGCCCTAAGACGCGAATTTGCCAAGCGCCGCGAGGCCGTTCGCAAGGCCGAGGAAGCTCAGACGCAGCTTACGGAAAGCGGCGGCGCAAGTTGACTTGGCGCCGACCTTCCACTATCGGCGCGCACGACAGCGGCTGCCTCTCGGGCGGCCCTTTTTCATTCAGTATTTGAGGCAATGAGCGATGAAGCGCACTTTCCAGCCGAGCAATCTGGTCCGCAAGCGGCGGCACGGGTTCCGCAGCCGCATGGCGACGGTCGGCGGCCGCAAGGTGCTGAACGCACGCCGCGCGCGCGGCCGCAAGAAGCTCAGCGCCTAGTCAACATTCGGAAGCGCGCTGACTTCCTCGCGGCGAACGCGGGCAAGCGCGTCCCTACTCCGGGCTTCGTCCTGCTGGTTCGCGATCGAGAGGACGCGGACTTGTCGATGCGCGTGGGATTCACCGTCACTCGCAAGATCGGCGGTGCAGTCGTGCGCAACCGGATGAAACGCCGCTTCCGCGCACTCGCCCGCGAGATCGTACCCGTTAACGGCTTCGCTGGTGCTGACCACGTGATGATCGGTCGAGCCAAGGGCGTCGAGCGCGACTTCGGCCAATTGAAGACCGATTTGAGCAGAGCGCTGGAAGGGCTTCGCAAATGATCGCGAAGCTGATGATCCTCATCGCCAAGACTTGGCAAAAAGGCCCTTCGCAAGTCCTTCCACCCAGTTGCCGATATCAACCAAGCTGCTCGGCCTATGCGATCACAGCAATTCAACGCTATGGCGCGGCGCGCGGGGGCTGGATGGCGCTGAAACGCATCTGCCGCTGCCACCCCTGGGGCGGCCAGGGGCCCGACCCGGTACCGTAAGGATCTGAAGACAAGTGAACGACAGCAAGAACATGATCCTCGCGGTGGTGCTGAGCGCGCTGGTGCTGCTCGGGTGGACCTGGGCGTCGAACAAATACTTCCCCACAGCGAACCCGCCGAGCACCAAGATCGAGAACGGCAAGCAGGTACCTGTGCCCCAGCCAGGCATTCAGCCGGCGCCCTCCGCGCCAAAGGTGCTTCAGACGCAGACCCAGGTGCTTCGGGCGACGCCTCGCGTTCACATCGAAACGCCATCTCTGATCGGCTCGATCAACCTGAAGGGGGCACAGATGGACGACCTTCTGCTGGTCCGGCACCGGCAGACGATCGACCGCAATTCGCCCCCGGTTCGGCTCCTCTCGCCCATTGGAGCGCCGGGTGCCTATGTTTCCGAGTTCGGTTGGACCGCGCAGGGAGCGGCGGCGCCCGATCTCAACACGTTGTGGGCCGCTGACAGCAATCAGCTGACGCCCGGGCATCCGGTGACGCTTACGACACAAATGCCTGACGGCATGCGCTACCAGGTCAAGATCGCGGTCGACGATGGCTATCTATTCACGGTCCAGCAGAGCGTCATGAACGGCTCGGGCAAGCCCGTAGTGATCCGGCCGATTGGCCTTGTGAGCCGCTCGACGAAGTCGACGGACGCCAGCAGCTGGACCAATCACGTTGGTCCAATCGGCGTTTTCGACGGCCGAGCTAATTACGACGTCAACTGGAAAGACCTCGACGAGAAGGGGAGCTCCGGCTTTGCCAACGTAAGCGGCTGGCTCGGCTTTACGGACAAGTTCTGGCTTACCGCCTTGGTGCCCGGCAGCGGCCCGATGGACGCGACTTTCCGGCGGTCGCCCAGCGGCGGCTACCAGAGCGACTTCGCGATGGCACCGCAGACGCTTGCTCCGGATCAGACGGTCTCCACCAAGGCACATCTCTTTGCCGGTGCGAAGGAGAAGGCGTGGCTCGACAAATATGAGGACGCCGGGATCACGAAGCTCTCCAAGTCAATCGACTGGGGATGGTTCGAATTCTTCATGCGACCGATTTTCAAGCTGCTCCTCTTCCTGTTCCAGGTGACGGGCAATTTTGGCTTCGCGATCATCGGCCTGACCCTGATCGTGCGCGGGATCCTGTTCCCGATTGCACAGAAGCAGTTCCAGTCGATGGCCGCCATGCGCAAGGTGCAGCCCAAGCTGAAGGCCATCCAGGAGCGCTTCAAGGACGACAAGGCGCGGCAGCAGCAGGAGATTCTCAAGCTTTACCAAGCCGAGAAGATCAATCCGGCGGCCGGTTGCTTGCCGATCGTCCTCCAGATCCCGGTCTTCTACGCGCTCTACAAGGTGCTGCTCGTCAGCGTCGAAATGCGGCACCAGCCGTTCATTCTCTGGATCAAGGATTTGTCCGCGCCGGATCCGCTCACGCCGATCAATCTCTTCGGGCTGCTGCCTTTCACGCCCCCGACGGCGCTCCATATCGGCATCCTGCCGATCCTGGTCGGCTTCACGCAGTGGCTTTCGATGAAGCTCAACCCGCAGCCCATGGATCCGGCGCAGGCCCAAGTCTTCGCCATCATGCCATGGGTGCTGATCTTTGTCTTTTCGCCCTTCGCGGCGGGCCTGCAGCTCTACTGGATCACGAACAACGTGCTGACCCTGCTCCAACAATGGTTCCTGTACCGGAAGTACGGGCTGCACCTGTCGGACACGCACCCGGTACACACATGAGCGACGAAGCGGACAAGGAGCTGACGGAGCAGGCGAGGAAGCTCTTCGCCGGGCCGATCGAGTTCCTGAAATCCGCGCCTGGACTCGAGTTCCTGCCCAAGCCTGACTATCCCGAGATTGCTTTCGCGGGCCGCTCGAACGTTGGGAAGAGCTCCCTTCTGAATGCGCTCACGAACCGCAAGTCGCTGGCGCGGACATCGAACACGCCCGGACGAACACAGGAGCTCAACTTCTTCGATGTGGGAGAGCCGGTTCAGATACGGCTCGTCGATATGCCCGGCTACGGTTTCGCAGATGCGCCGAGGGACATGGTCAAGCGTTGGCGCTTCCTGGTGAACGACTACCTGCGCGGCAGGGCCGTGCTGAAGCGCGCGCTCGTCCTCGTCAACTCGCGCCACGGCCTCAAAGACGTCGACCGCGACGTTATGCGCATGCTCGACGATGCGGCGGTCAGCTATCATCTCGTGCTGACCAAGGGCGACAAGGTGAAACCGACGGCGCTTGGTGCAATCTACGAAGACGTGATGACCGAAGCGGCGAAGCACCCGGCGGCGCACCCGAGCATCTTCACGACTTCGAGCGAAACGGGTAGCGGCATTGCCGAACTGCGGACCGCGATCGTCGAAGCGGCCGCCTCATAAGGAGCTCGGCCTTGTTCAAGCTGATCATCGGCAACCGTGCCTATTCGAGTTGGTCGATGCGCGGTTGGCTCGCGTGCAAGCAGTCGGGCGAGGAATTCGACGAATATGTCGTCCCCATGTTCGACGCCGATTGGGAAAAGCGCCGCCAGGGCGATGAGTTCGCGCCGTCACTCGGCAAGGTGCCGATCCTGTGGGATGGCGACTGCGTCGTCTGGGACAGCTTAGCGATCATCGAATTCCTGGCGGATCGCTGCGGAACCGATCTTTATTGGCCGGAAGAAGTGACCGCCCGCGCAGTGGCGCGCTCGATGTCGGCGGAAATGCACTCCGGGTTCGCCAATCTGCGCCGCGAGCTGCCAATGAACGTGCGCAAGAGCTATCCGGCCAAACAGCTTAGTCAGGAAGTCCGCGACGAGCTCGACCGGATCCTGCAGCTTTGGGCACAGGCTCGCGCCCGCTTCGGCGGAACTGGCGATTTCCTGTTCGGCGACTGGTGCGCGGCGGACATGATGTATGCGCCGGTGGTCACCCGATTGATCACTTATGGCGTCGCCGTGCCGAACTTCGCCGGCGTCTACATGAAGGCGGTGCTGTCGCATCCGCATGTGGCCGAATGGATCGACAAGGCGCAGGACGAGCCTTGGGTGATCGAGCAGTACGAAGACGCAGCCTAGCTCACTTAGGACGGCCCGCGGTCTCGTAGGGCACGCCGTCCTTGTGGACATATTTGCCCTCAGGCGTGAACGCGAGGTCGATGTCGGAATAGCCGCCGCCCGTGTTGGTGCCGCCGCCCACGACAACGAAGCTGCAGTCTTCCCCGCTCTCGTTGCAAAGGTGATGCCCGTTCGTGCTGCCCTTTGGCCAGGCGGCGATATCTCCGGAGCGCAGGATGGTGCGGCCCTCGTCCTCGACGAGGACCGCCTCGCCTGAGAGCATCACCATGAACTCGTCCTCACCGTTGTGCCAGTGGCGCTGGGAAGACCAGGCACCAGGCTTCAGCACGACATGACTGACCCCGAAATCGGTGAGACCAGCCGCCGGTGCGAGCCGCCGATACCAGCGGCCCTGCACGTCGTCGTTGAACGGCGGCGGATAGCCGGTGCGGTTCACCTGCTCGATGCTCTCCAGGTCCAACTTGGGCATGGCGGTTTCCTTTGCTACGCCGCTACGATGTCGATCGATCCCATCGCGCTTGCGCAACAGCTGATCAACTGTCCGAGCGTCACCCCCGCGTGCGGAAAGGTGTTCGACGTTCTCGAGGAGCCTCTCAAGTCGCTCGGATTCGAGGTTCATCGCTGGATTATGGGCGAAGCGCCCGACGGCCCGACGGAGAACATGGTCGCCATGCGCGGCTCCGGAGGTCCTCATTTCGGTTTCGCGGGCCACCTCGACGTGGTCCCTGCCGGTGAAGGATGGACCGAATTCGCGTTCGAGGCGCGGATCGAAGATGGACTGCTGACCGGCCGCGGCGCCAACGACATGAAAAGCGCGATTGCGGCGTACGTCGCGGCGATCAGCCGCGTCGAGCAAACGACTGGCACGCTGTCGCTGCTGATCACCGGTGATGAGGAAGGCTATGCCACGTACGGCACGCCGCAAATCATCGATTGGCTGAACGAGCGGCAGGTCCGCCCCGACCTGATTCTCATTGGAGAGCCAACCTCGGTGGACCGCCTGGGGGACACCGTAAAGATCGGCCGGCGCGGGTCGGTCAACATGTGGATCGATGTGCCCGGCGTGCAAGGGCATGTCGCCTACCCTCACCGGGCAACGAATCCGGTGCCACCGCTGGCCCGCGTCATCAACGCGCTCGACGCGCTGCATTTGGACGACGGCACGGAGCAGTTCCCGCCGTCCAATCTGGAGTTCACGGCGATCTCAACTCCTACCGATGCGAGCAACGTCATTCCTGGGTCAGCGACCGCCCAGCTCAATATTCGCTTCAACAACCTTCAACGAGGCGCGGACCTCGTGAAGATGGTCGAGGAGATCGCCCAGCGTGAAGCACCAGGATCGAAGGTTAGAGCCCGCATTTCCGGCGAGGCGTTCCTCACACCCGCGGGCCAGCTTTACGACGTGATGGTGGCGGCGATTGAGGAGGAGACCGGAATGACTCCGCAGCTATCGACAAGCGGCGGCACGTCCGACGGAAGGTTCCTTATTCAGCTCTGCCCTGTGGTGGACTTCGGGCTTCCGAATGCCACGATGCACAAGGTTGGTGAATGTGCGGCCGTGGAGGACATCCACGCGTTGTCTCGAATCTACGAGAACGTGGTGCGGAAGGTGCTGGCTTAGGCGACCGACTTCGCGCCGCGACCGGCATTGCTGACCCAGGCAACGAATTCTTCTTCGAACATCGGTTCGGCGAAAATGAAGCCTTGGACCGTGTCACAACCCATGGCGCGCAGGATGTCGGCCTGGGCGACTGTCTCGACCGCCTCGGCGACGATTTCGCAATCCACGCCCTTGATGAGCTGGATGACAGCCTGAACAACGACGCGGGCTTTTTCCGAAGTGTCGATTTCTGCGATGAGAGAGGGATCGAGCTTCACCCGATCGAGCGGCATCGAGCGCAGCCGAGCAATGTTCGAATAACCCGTGCCGAAGTCGTCGATCGAAATCCGCACGCCATCGTCTCGCAGCGAGCGAATCTCCGAGATCACGGCCTCGCTGACCTCCATTGCCGCGCTCTCGGTAAACTCGAGCTCGACCATGGAAAGCGGCACGTCGGCGTCTGCAAAAGCGTTGCGCAGTTTGACGAAGAAATCGGCGCGGTCGACCTGACGCGGGCTGATGTTGAACGCGAGGCGACCGCGATAACCGGTGCGGTGCCAATTGCCGAGAATGGAGGCAACTTCACCAAGCACCCAGTCGCCGATGTCGGCGATGATGCCGGTTCGCTCCGCGATCGGGATGAAGCAGTTGGGTTGGCGCAAGCCATCCTTCGGATGGTTCCAGCGCAGCAGCGCCTCTGCGCCGCAGACTTCTCCCGTGACGAGGCTCATTTGCGGCTGGAACGCGAGCACAAAGTCGCCGCGCTGGACGGCCTCTGTCAGAGCCCTTTCGGTCTCGATCTTCCGCTGATGCTCGGCCGCCAACTCCGCATCGAACAGGAAGTGCTGACCTCCGCCCTTCGATTTGGCGTGATACATTGCGATATCGGCGGCGCGCATCAGCGCCTCGATGCTGCTGCCATGATCTGGCGAAATGGCCACGCCGATCGATGCGCCGATGTCGACACTGTGGGCGCACAGCTCGAACGGCTCGGAGATGGCGACGACCACCCGGCGGGCAACGCGCTCGATCTCGTCGGAAGATTCGATCTCCGGAAAGAACATCGTGAACTCGTCACCGGCGAGCCGCGCGAGCAGCGGTCGGTTACGAGCCTGCCCGTTGAACTCTGCATTGACGACGACACGTAGGCGGTTGGCGACCATGATCAGCAGCTGGTCGCCCCGTGCATGCCCGAGACTGTCGTTCACCATCTTGAACCGATCGAGATCGACGAACAGCATCGCCGATCGCGAACCTGCCTCCGCCTCTCCAAGCATCTTGTCTGCCTCCGACCGGAAATGGAGTCGGTTGGGAAGCGACGTCACGGGATCGTACATGCCGAGCGAGTGGGCGTTCTCGATAGAGGTGCGGACCTCCGCAAAAAGTGAATCCACAGCTGCCGCCAATTTCGGCATGGCTCGGCGGACGCTCGGCGGAGCGGGTGAGATCAAGTCACCGTCCTCGACGGCGAGCAGTCGATCGCTGAGCGCCGCAAGTGCGCGAGCGCTTTCGCTGTTCGGGCGCTCAGAGGCTACATAGCTGATAAGCAGGCAGAAAGTGCCCGCAGCAAGCGCCGCCACAATCTTGGCGTCCAACTCGGTGATGTAGAGCAGAGCGGCCAGCGAGAAGAGAAAAGAGGCGAGACCAGCGGCACACGACAGGATCGCGTTGCTGATCTTTTGCGCCGTGCCTGCTTTCATCTCGGTTGTGCGCCCCGCGCGGACATTTCCGCCTAACGCACCCGCGTTAAAGAAGAGGGGTTAAGAAAAGGTCATCACGCTTTAGTTCTGGCGTCTCAAAATGATGTAGAGGCTGCCTCCGCCGCCATGGCGTGGATGCGCGCCACGTACCGCCGTGATTTCGCTCGCATGTCGCGAATGGGTCAGCCAGTCGTGAACTGCAGCTCGGATGCGCCCGCGCTGGACCGGCGGCTCTCCGGGCCGATGATGGCCCGTAATGAGCAGTAGCACCCGGTCGCGGCGCTGGATTGCCCTCTCCAGCGCGTCGTCGATCGCCCGCCACGCCTGATCGAGGTTCATTCCGTGAAGGTCGAGGACGCGGTCGGGCTCGACAGAGCCCGACCGCAAGCGCCGGTCCCACGTACCGTCGAGGGTGTTTGCGCTTCGCGACGGCGGTGGAACTGCAGGGCGCTTCGCCGAAGGGGCGAGCCGGACCTTCACCTGCTTGGGTGGCTGTTGCTTTTCAACCGGTTGGGTCGGGCGCTTCTCGCGCGAAAGCGGCGCAATGGTTGCCGTTACACGTGCCCAGAGTTCCGTCTCCTCAGGGCTGAGCTTGCGCACGAGCCGCTGTCCCCTTGGGCAGCAGGATCAACGCCTCCCCCGATCCTGACATTCCGCCGGCAATCGCGACGGCCTCAGGACCAGCGCCCCAGAAAGTGTCGAACCGGTTCGGTCCCTTGATCGCGCCGCCGGTATCCTGCGCAACCCACAAGCCATTCGCCTCGATCCGGTCGAGCGTCAGGAACACCGGTGCGCCAAGCGGCACAAAATTCGGGTCGGCGGCGACAGTGGCGTGCGGTGTCACCGCAACGTTCAGCGCGCCGAGGGGCCCGGCCCCAGTCAGTTCCTTGAAGAAGACATAGGACGTGTTCTCTCGCATCAACTCGCGGCCTTGACCGGGGTTGGCGCGAATCCAGTCCTTGATCGTCTGCATGTTGGCGCCACCCGGCGGAAGGATGCCGCGGTCACGGAGCAAGCGTCCAATCGCCACATAATCGCGACCGTTCTGACCGGCATAGCCGACACGCATCACTGTTCCATCAGGAAAATTAATGCGGCCGGATCCTTGGATCTCGAGGAAGAAGAGATCGACTGGATCCTTCGCCCAGGCAAGCTCCAGACCTTTGCCATTGAGCGCACCGTCCTCGATCTCAGCGCGAGTGAAATAGAGCACGCACGTGCCAAACTCATCGAGGCGTCCCCGGCCCGCCGTTCCGTCGGCCTTAATACAGCGGACGAGATCCGGCGGAACGCGATAGACGGGCACATAACCCGGCAGCGGAATGCGTGAGCCTTCGATCTCCGGCTCGTAATAGCCCGTAGCGAAGGCCTTACCCTCGCCCACACGCACCCAGTCGAAATTATAATAGAAAAAGCCCGCCGCGAATTCGTCGGATAGCGACGCCGCCTCGGCACAGAGGGCCGACCAGTCGGTCGGCTGCGTAAGCTGCGATTGATCTTGCCGCCGCACCAGGACCGGACAGCTTGTCCTGAATGCGGCGAGCGCGCGGGATGCCTCGTCAGCCTTCAGAGCCCGTGGACGCTCGGCCTTCACACCCACCGCACGAGCGTTCGGCCCGATCGATGGTGGAGGTGGTGTCGGCTGCGCCAGTGGCGGAGGAGTCGGTGCCGGGGCTGCCGGCGGAGCTTCAGGCTGGGGGAGTGGCTTGGTCGCGCACGCTGCGAGCAAAGTGAATGTCAGGAGCGCGAACGCTCGTTGGAGCGCCCTCACTCTTCCTCGTCGGTCTCGATCAACAGCCAGTTGGGGTCGCGTGAGGAAGTGTCGCGCCGGAATGTCCAAACGTCGCGTGTCTGCACGGCATCGCTCAACGAGCCGGCAACCACCTGCCCTTCCGCGTTCCGCGTGACCGCGGCGATGTCGGCCTCAAACCGCACAGCCAGGATAGCGACGCTGCGCTCAACCGAAGCTTCGGCAATGACCGCCTGGTCAATCGCAACGAGCCGGTTGTCGAGCTTCAGCCCTTCCGAGTCGCGCTGCTCAACGGCGGCCGCGAACGTGTCATAGACGTGCTCGTCGACATGGCTCTTGAGCGCCGCAAGATCGCCCTTCCAGAATGATTTCAAGGATCAGCCGATAAGCAGCCTTGGCGCCCTCAAGGAAGCGTGCAACGTCGAAGCTGGGGTCGGCCGCCAGGATTGCTCGCACGCCAGGACCAGCGGTCGGCACAAAAGCCATGTCGCCTGTTTCGGCAGGCGGGGGCGGTGTCGCGGAAGGTTGGCTGACTCGAGGCTCGACCCTTGCATCCAACTCCGCCGGCTTGAGGATCGGCTGCTGCTCATGGCCGGTACGCTCGCCCAGCACGCTGTAAAGGCGAAGGCCGACGAACAAGGCAACCAGAGCGAGGATGACGATTACGGTCAATCTTGAAGTCCCAATTTCTTACGACCCGACGCGGGCCCGAACGATCAACATAATGCGCCGCACGTAAATATTCCAACACCATGCAACGCACGAGGCGGCATTGCGCCTCAAATACGCGACTGCTAGGCGCTCGGGCCAACTCGCCGTGGCTCACGCGGCCTCTAATCTCTCTCAACGGCTTTCAAGGAAATAGGTAAAATGGCGGAGCAGGAACCGAACACCGGCGCCAACGGCTCGGGCGAAGGTGGCAACGACCCCCAGGTCGGCATCCTCGCGCAGTACATCAAGGATCTTTCCGTCGAAAATCCGAGTGCTCCGCAGGTTTACCAGTGGCAGGTCCAGCCGAACATCGAAGTGCAGTTCAACATTGCGGTGAACGGCGTCGGCGACGGCGTTCACGAGGTCGCCCTGAAGATCGAAGTCACCGCTCGTTCGGACAACGGCGTCCATTTCGTCGTAGACCTCACCTACGCAGGTCTCTTTGGCCTCAGGAACATCCCTGATGAGGCGCTGCAGCCGTTCCTTCTGATCGAGGCTCCGCGCCTGCTCTTCCCGTTCGCTCGCCAGATCGTCGCCGACGCCGTCAGCAACAGCGGATTCCCGCCACTGTTGCTCGACCCGATCGACTTCACGTCGGCCTATATGGCTCAGTTGCAATCGATGCAGGGCCAGCCTGTCACCGGCAACGGCAACGGCGGAACGGAGCCGGCTTCCACCGAGACTTCCGGCGACGCCTGACGCCGCTCCGGCGGACAGCATATGAATCTCGCCCGTTCACTGGGATCTGTCGGCGGGCTCACCCTCGTTAGCAGGGTGCTCGCGCTCGTTCGCGACACTCTGCAGGCCAGCTATGTCGGCGCAAGCTTCGCGTCGGACGCCTTCTTCGTCGCCTTCCGCCTGCCGAACATGTTTCGCGCTTTATTCGCGGAAGGCGCGTTCTCCGCAGCGTTCATCCCGATGTTCAACCGCAAGGTCGGCGAAGCTGACGATGTGAATGCCGGCTTGCTTTTCGCGGAGCAGACGCTCGCGGTGCTCCTGCCGGTGCTCGTGCTGTTCACCGTCGTGATGCTCATCGCTGCCTGGCCAATCACCTGGGGCCTCTCCGGTGGGTTCAAGAACCCGACGCCGGAGCAGTTCGCGTTTGCCGTGACCCTGTCACGGATTACCATTCCCTACTTGCTGCTGATTAGCCTCGCGTCGCTCCTCGGCGGAATTCTCAATTCCCTGCACAAGTTTTGGGTCAACGCTGCGGCGCCGATCTTGCTCAACCTCTCGATGATTGCCGCCCTGTGGTTCTTCCATGGACACGGGCCTGAAGGCGCCTACGAGACAGCCCGAGCGCAGGCGATCTCCGTCACCGTTGGCGGTGTTCTGCAACTCGCCTGGCTAGTGCTGGCGTGCAAGCAGGCGGGTGTCAGCCTCGCCATCAAACGGCCTCGGATCAACGACGACCTGCGTCAACTGCTGAAGCTGATCCTGCCCGCTGCGCTGGGCGCAGGGGCGGTCCAGGTGAACTTGGCCGTTTCGACAGCACTCGCGGGCGGGCTGCTCGATCCGGGCTCGATTTCGTACATTTATTATGCGGACCGGCTGAACCAGCTCCCGCTTGGCCTCATCGGCATCGGCCTCGGCACTATCCTGCTGCCGACGGTGTCGCGCCAGCTGAGCCAAAAGCGGGACGACGAGGCCATGAACACGCAGAACCGCGGCGTCGAACTCGCCCTCTTCCTGACCTTGCCGGCCACGATTGCTTTCGTTTTCGCATCCGAGCCGATCATCCGCGGCCTTTTCCAGCACGGGCATTTCACTGCGGTCGACACGTTACGCTGCAGTTGGGCCCTCTCCGCTTTCTCGCTCGGGCTTCCTTCTTACGTTCTGGTGAAGGTCCTGACGCCCGGCTATTATGCCCGGCACGATACCAAAACCCCCGTCCGCTACGCGATCCAGTCCGTCGGCGTGAACCTTGCGCTCAATTTGATCCTCATCCCCGTGCTCGGCCGCTACGGCTACGGCCACGTCGGCCCGCCACTGGCGACCGCGGTCGCGTCCACCGTCAATGTGTGGATGCTCTACCGGACATTGAAAAAGCGCGGTCATTTCCAAACGGATCGGCAAGTTCGCCGACGCGTACCTCGCCTCGCTGCCGCCTCGTTGATCATGGGCGCAGCCCTGTTTTTCCTTGCTCCGCTAATCGAACCGTATCTCACCAGATCGCTCACTTACCGAGCGCTGGGACTGTTCGCGCTCGTCGGTGGCGGCGGGGCCGTATATGCGATCGCCTGTTTCGTCACGGGCGCGTTCGTGACCGATGATCTGAAAACCCTGTTGAGGCGACGGGCCAAAGAAGCATGACAATCCCGCAACGTGTCGTTTCCGGCATCCAGCCGACCGGCGACCTTCACCTGGGCAATCTACTCGGCGCCATCCTGCGCTGGGTGCGCATGCAGGACGAGGCGCAATGCCTCTTCTTCCTGGCCGATCTTCATGCGCTGACGGTCGACGTGGATCCTGCGCAGCTGTCGAAAAGCATCCGCGAGATGGCCGCCGCGCTTTTCGCCAGCGGGATCGATCCCGCGAAGTCTATCGTCTTCCGCCAGGCCGCCATTCCTGCGCATGCGGAGCTCGCCTGGATCCTCCAGGGGACCGCCCGCATGGGCTGGCTAAACCGGATGACGCAGTGGAAGGACAAGGCAGGCAAGAACCAGGAGGGCTCCTCCGTCGGGCTATTCACCTATCCAGTCCTCCAGGCCGCGGACATCCTGCTTTATAAGGCGACCCACGTGCCGGTCGGCGAGGACCAGAAGCAGCATATCGAGCTGACGCGGGACGTTGCGATCAAGTTCAACAACGACTTTGACGTCGATCTCTTTGTCCCGCCCGAACCGTATATCGGTGGCGGCACGGCCGCACGCGTGATGAGCCTGCGCGACGGGCAGTCGAAAATGTCAAAGACCGATCCGTCAGACATGAGCCGAATCAACCTGAACGACAGCGACGAAACGATTACGCAGAAAATCCGCAAGGCGAAAACCGATCCGGAACCGCTACCGGACAACGAGACGGCGCTCGCCGGACGCGCTGAAGCGAAGAACCTCGTCGGCATTTATGGTGCGGTCACCGGCAAGACGATCGAACAAGTTCTCCAACAGTTTGCCGGTCAGGGCTTCGGCGCGTTCAAGCCTGCGCTTGCCGAAGTGCTGGTGGAGACGATTTCACCACTGCGCGCGCGCCTTGAGCAATTCCGCAAGGACCCGGCAGAGCTCGACCGCCTCCTCGCGGCGGGAGCCGAGCGTGCAACCGCACTGGGAGCACCTACTCTTGCCGCCGCCTACGCGGCCGTCGGCCTGTCCCGCTGAGCAAACGCTTCATCGACCGTTCACAGCTGTTGATGGTATAGGCGGCGCACAAGAATTCAGAATTCCCGCTCGAAAGGGGCAAGCAATGCGTCTCCGTCCATTTGCTGCTGCGATTGCGCTCGGTGCCTCCGCGCTTGCGTTATCGGGCTGTGCCACCTCCCTCCAGACGCAGGTTTCACGCTACCAGGCGATGCCCGCGCCTCAGGGGCAGACGTTCATCGTCGTCCCCGGCGAAGGCAAGGCGCGCCCCGGCGGACTGGAATTCGAGCGTTATGCTGCTCTGGTTGCTGGCCAGCTCGCTGCTCACGGCTATCGTCCGGCGGCTGATCCCAAGGGCGCGAACATGGTTGTGGAGCTCGGCTACAACGTGGACAGCGGACAAACGCGGATATCTGACTATGGTCCGGGCTTCGGCGCTTATTGGGGCCCCAGCCGCTTCTATTATCCGCGTTTCGGCTATTGGGGATCACCCTTCTCGTACGGCTGGAACGATCCCTTCTGGTATGGCTCGGGCATCGACAGCTATGTTGAGTACCATAGCGAGCTTGATCTCCACATCCGCGCCATGGGCACCAACCAGCCGCTTTTCGACGGCCGCGCAGAGGCCCGCTCGACCACCAACCGGCTCGATGCGGTGCTTCCCGGTCTGGTCGAAGCGATTTTCACTGGTTTCCCCGGTCAGAATGGCGAGGTTGTTAGGATCAGCATTCCAGCGAGACCAGCAGCAACGCGAAGCTACTGAACGCCGTACATCAAAATAAAGGCCCGTGGGATCAGCTCCCGCGGGCCTTTTCATTTGAGCGGACGGGCGGTCAGCCTTCGAGCTGGCGCGTGAGGAGCCGGATGTCGGCGTCCAGTTCGGCATCGCTGGCGCGGAGCTTCTCGATCTGGCGGACGGCGTGGATCACCGTCGTGTGGTCGCGGCCGCCGAACCGCCGACCGATGTCCGGCAGGGACTTGGGCGTCAGTTGCTTCGACAGATACATTGCGACCTGCCGCGGTCTCGCGACTTCGCGGGCGCGCCGGGCCGAAGTCATCTCGGCCTTGCGGATGCGGTAGTGCTCGGCAACCTGCGTCTGGATCTCGTCGATCGAGATGCGGCGCTGGTTTGCGCGAAGAACGTTCGCCAGAACTTCCTCGACGAACGCGACGTCGATCTGGCGACCCGTCATCATCGCATAAGCGCCAATGCGGTTGAGCGCGCCTTCGAGCTCACGGATCGAGCTGGTCACGCGGCGCGCAAGGAAGTCAATCACGGGCCGCTGCATTTCAACGCCGGGAAGCGCTTCGAGCTTGGCGACGATGATGTTGAAACGCAGCTCGTAATCGGCCGAGTTGATGTCGGCGACCAGGCCCCAGGAAAGTCGCGACAGGATGCGTGGTGCGATTCCGTCGAGGTCCTGCGGTGCACGATCTGACGTGATCACCAGACGACGTCCGGCAGTGATGATCTCGTTCATCGTGTGGAAGAATTCTTCCTGCGTGGAATTCCTTACCCGCGATGAACTGGACGTCGTCGATCAGCAGCAGGTCCGCGTTCCGCAGCCGCTGCTTGAAACCGATCGTGTCGTTTTCCTTCAGCGCACGGATAAACTCGACCATGAACTTTTCGGCGGACATGGATACGACGCGAGCGCCGCGATTTTGCTGCAGGAAAGTGTGGCCGATCGCGTGCAGGAGGTGAGTTTTGCCTCGGCCCGTGCCGCCGTGAATGAAAAGCGGATTGAAGCCGACGGTCTTGCTGGTCGCCAGCGTGCGCGCGGCGGTTGCGGCGACCTCATTGGCCTTCCCGACGATGAACGTCTCAAAGCGGTAGCGAGGATCGAAGTTCGGCGCGTTTGGATCGCGCTCTGAGGGCGCTGGCGCTTCTTCAAGAATGAGCAGCGGCGCAGGCCGCGGCGCGTCGGCAGCAGCGACCAGCCGGACTTCCCGAACGATCGGAAGAACCGTCTTCCAGGCAAGCGTCAGCCGCTCACCGAAATGCGAACGAACCCAATCGGCCATGAACTGGCTCGGCATGACGATGTCGAGCGATCCGCTGTCAGGGTCAAACGAGCCTAGTTCGGCGGGCTTCAACCAGCCATCGAATGTGCGGGCACCAAGATCGCGACGAAGACCCGTCCGAATTAAATCCCAGGCTGCTTCGAGCGGTGCTGTCATCGTCCCCCCAGACGGATCAACAGCCGGATTCAACCCTGCACTATGCACTGGTTCGCGCTCCCTCTCACTGGCCCCCAACAACGAGACAAAAGGATCCTTTCGCCCGCAACCCAAGTCGCGCGCCTAAGGCTTCTCTTCTCTCTTGCCACCGGCGCGGATTCGCGCCCGGAGAGATGTTCTGAAACGCTGGGCGGCAGCTTTCAAGGCCGTTTTTTCATAGAAATGAAATAATGCCACTTGACATCGGAAAGCTGCCGATACCGGAAGGAATTGGCGGAAAAACGCCATTTTCTTGGTTATTCGCGCGTTAACCTATGTGCAAATCGCCGGAATTGCTGCATTTTTTATACAGTCCCGAAACGAAACGAGCCGCCGGTCGCCCGGCGGCTCGATTTTACCTCAATCTCAGCGGCTGTTTCAGCCGAGGGACGCAACCCGCTTGGATAGCCGGGAAATTTTCCGGGCAGCCGTGTTCTTGTGGATAACGCCGCGCGAAACTCCACGCGCCAACTCCGGCTGGACCATCTTCAATGCCTCGGCTGCATCTGCCTTCTTGCCCGAAGCAATCGCCAACTCGACGGCCTTGATGAAGGTACGGATGCGGCTCACCCGCGAGTGGTTGATCACGGTGCGCGTCGCGTTACGGCGGATGCGCTTCTTGGCCTGCGGCGTATTCGCCATCTGAAAAAGTCCTCGCTTGCTGCGGCTCAATGAAAAAGCGGCGCTAAGCCAAACGGCTGCGCCGACACGGGCGTTCCACTACTGAGAGAGAGGCGTCAGGTCAACCTAGTGCTGGCATCTAGGGCAATAGAAAGTGGAGCGCCCGCCTTGCACGATCCGACGAACCACGCCGCCACATGCGCACGGAAGCCCTTGGCGGTCATAGACAGAGAATTTCTTCGAGAAATAGCCCAGCTCGCCGTCTGGGTTGGCGAAGTCACGTAAGGTCGAACCACCCGCCTCGATCGCTTCATCAAGCACATCATGGATAGCAGGAACCAACCGCTTCAACCGGTCGAGCGATACCGATCCGCCCGGACGTTTTGGATTAATGCCGGCGCGATACAGCGCTTCGCAAACGTAGATGTTGCCCAGCCCAGCCACGATGCCCTGATCGAGGAGCAACAGCTTGATGGCAGCCGTGCGGCCGTCGAGCCGCCGCTTTAACTCGCGCGCATCGAGATCGAGCGGTTCGGGCCCAAGCGCCTTGAACTGCGGCCACTCACCGAGGCGGTCAGTCGGTACAAGATCAAGCGAGCCGAACCGACGCGCATCGTTCAACGCCACGCGCCTTCCCTCGTCAGTCTCCAGCACCAAATGATCATGCTTCTCGAGCTCGATCGGATCGACGCGCCATCTGCCCGACATTCCCAAATGGAACACCAGCGTGTCCCCCCGATCTGTCTCGATCGTCCCGTATTTGGCCCGCCGCCCCAACGCCGTTATCCGCGCTCCCGTGAGCCGCTGACCGAGGTCGAGCGGTAGCGCTCGCCGCAAGTCGGGCCGACGCGCTTCGACGCTCTTGATGCAACTCCCTTTGAGTACGCGCTCCAGTCCGCGGACGGTTGTCTCAACTTCGGGCAGCTCAGGCATCGGCGCGATATGGCGGACAGCGCACAAGCCCGCTAGAGGCCCAGCCGCATGACGCAAAAGGTCAATTTCGGCGACGAGCTCGTCAGCCCCGAGGAAAAGACGCGTCGCGTCGGCGCAGTCTTCAGCTCGGTCGCACGCCGCTACGACATGATGAACGACCTGATGTCAGGCGGCATGCACCGCTTGTGGAAGGACCGGTTCGTCGCCCGCGTGAAGCCGCGTATCGGCGAGAACATCCTGGACATGGCAGGCGGCACTGGAGACATCGCGTTCCGAATGGCACGCCGCGGCGCGCATGTAACGGTTTCCGACATCAATGCCGACATGCTGCAGGTCGGAGAAGAACGTGCGCGGCAGCGAGGCTTCACCAGCCTGACCTGGAAAGTCGAGAATGCGGAGAAGCTGAGTTTCGCCGACGCAACGTTCGACGCCTACACTATCGTCTTCGGCATCAGGAACGTGACGGACATCCCGGCGGCGCTCCGCGAGGCGCACCGCGTCCTGAACCGCGGCGGCCGCTTCTTCTGCATGGAATTCTCGTCCAGCGACTGGCCCGGCTTTTCTGACCTGTACGATGCCTGGGCATCCAAGGTCATTCCGCGGATCGGCAAAGTCATAGCGGGAGACGAAGACAGCTATCGCTATCTGGTCGAAAGCATCCGCCGCTTCCCGCGACCTCCAGCCTTCCGCCAGATGATTGCAGATGCGGGATTCGTCCGGGCCTTCGCGGAACCGATGCTCGGCGGCCTCGTGACTATCCATTCGGGCTGGAAGATTTGACAACCAGCGTCACTCACCTGTGGCGTTTGCTAAAGTGGGGGCGGACGCTGGCTAGGCATGGCGCCTTGCGCGGAATCGAGGACGATCCGCTGACGCCACCCCCCGTCCGACGCCTGGTTCGCATCGCGCGTTTCGGTGCGCGCATTCCGACAACCCCAGAATATGCGTCTGCGCTTGTGGCGATCGGCCCCGCGGCAGTGAAATTGGGCCAGGCCTTGTCGACGAGACCCGACCTCGTCGGCGACAAAGCGGCCGCAAACTTGTCGCTGCTGCAGGATGACGTCCCGCCCGCCCCATTCGCCGAAATCAAACGGACGATCGAGACGTCTTTCGGAGCGCCCCTCGAGAGCCTCTTCTCGCAGTTCGATGAGGAGCCCGTCGGCGCCGCATCCATCGCGCAGGTCCATCACGCGATCACCACCGAGGGTCGGGAAGTGGCGGTCAAGGTGCTGCGTCCTGGCATCGAGGAAGACCTCGCCAGGGCCATCGAGACCTATGAATGGGCGGCAGCGCATGCGGAGCGTTACGGAGGGGAACTTGAGCGGCTTCGTCCTCGCCTCGTCGTAGCGCAGTTCCGCCAGTGGACGGCGCGCGAACTCGATCTGCAGCGCGAAGCTGCCTCGGCGTCCGAGCTGCGTGAGAATATGGTCGCAGAGCCGGGCTTCTACATACCGGAGATCGACTGGCGCCGGACGGCTCGGCGCGTGCTCACGCTCGAATGGCTCGACGGAGTTAAGCTTAGTGACCGTCAAGCCCTGATCGAAGCCGGCCAGGACTGCCACGCGCTCGCTCAAATCCTCGTCCGCGCTTTCCTTCGCCAAGCCGTGATCGATGGTTTCTTCCACGCCGACCTCCATCACGGAAACCTGTTCGCGCTGAAGGACGGGCGAATTGCAGCAATCGACTTCGGGATCATGGGCCGTATCGACCGCAGGGCGCGCGTGTGGCTCGCGGAGATCCTCTACGGCCTCATCACGGGCAATTACGCTCGCGTCGCCGAGATCCACTTCGAGGCGCAATATGTGCCGGCGCACCACAGCGTGCAGGAATTCACGACGGCGCTTCGTGCCGCCGGGGAGCCCATTCGTGGCCTGCCTGTGAAGGAAATCTCCGTCGGCCGAATGCTCGAGACGCTTTTCTCGATCACGCGCGACTTCGATATGCAGACGCAGCCCCACCTGCTGCTACTTCAGAAGACGATGGTGATGAATGAGGGCGTCGCCAGCGCTCTCGATCCCGACATCAACATGTGGGAAACTGCCGAACCGTTCATTCGCGAGTGGATCCGCGGAGAGCTCGGCCCTGAGGCTTATTACGCGGATCGCATCATCGATACCGTTCGGGCGCTCAAGAAAATCCCCGATCTCATCAACCGGCTCGACGAATATTATCCGCCTCGCGGGGCCGCGCCCCCGCCGCCGCCGTTGCCGGACATCGCCGTCGTCCAACAGCGCAACTGGTGGGGTTACGCCCTTGCGGCGATCGGCGGTGCAGCCATTGCAGCTCTCGTAACAGCGCTCCTTTTCTAAGCTTCTGCGGGGCTCTCCCCGTCCGCGCCGACGAAGTCCCACATGGCGTTACTCGCCGCCTCCGCAGCAAGACCGATCGCCACGCCCGCTGCAACGTCGGTCGGATAGTGCGCGCAACGCGGGATCTGCAGAAGCGCAATGGCCGCCGCAGCCCCGACGGCCGCCGCTCCATATTCAGGGAACTCACGCGAAAACGCGCGCGCCGCAGCAATCGCCCCTGCGCTGTGGCCTGAGGGGAAGCTCGTCAGCTCTTTCGATGTGTGCTTCCCTTTCTTCGGCTTCTTCTCGTACCGACTTCCGGCGCTACGTGGCCGCGTTCGATCCACTTCCGTCTTCAACATATCCTTGACGAAGGTCGCCGCCTCGTGCGCGATGATCATGCGGGAGCCGGCTCGCACCATTCGATCGCTTCGGGCGAAGATGCCTGCAACGATCAGGCCGCCAGCAATCGTCCTGAGCTGCGGTTGGTCACCGAGCTTGCTGATCGGGTGCAAGGCCGCGACTGCCTCGCCATCGGCATGAGGCTTAAACAGCTCTTGAGTACGCCCGTCGAACTTCAGCGCGGCGGTGCCCAGCCCATCGATCCACTTCTTCAGCTTCATGCGACCAAGAACCCACAGCAATGCAGTTGGTGCCTTATGTTCCCTGGACGCGACACTCGACTTGAGCGGCGATGCACGGCAAGGCTGATCACATGGCACGCGTGCTCCTCATCGTCGGTGGCGGGATTGCGGCATACAAGTCGCTGGAGCTCGTCCGGCTCCTCAAGAAAGCTGGCCATCAGCTCACGCCCGTACTGACCAAAGGCGGGGAGCATTTTGTCACGGCGATGAGCCTGGGAACCCTCGCGGAAAGCCAAGTGCACACCTCACTGTGGGAACTGAAGGATGAGGTCGAGATCGGCCACATCCAGCTCAGCCGCGCGGCCGACTTTGTGCTTGTCTGCCCGGCGACGGCAGACCTGCTTGCCAAGATGGCCGCGGGCATTGCCGACGATCTCGCGACAACGCTGCTTCTGGCGACAGACAAGCCGGTCGTCGTCGCTCCCGCGATGAACGTGCGCATGTGGCAGCACAAGGCCACCCAGCGGAATGTCGCCCAACTCCAGAAAGACGGCGTTCGAATCATCGAACCTGCCGAAGGCGAGATGGCTTGCGGCGAGTTCGGGCCGGGGCGCCTGCCAGAGCCGCAAGATATCGTGGATCGGCTCTCCGACCTCCTCGCGTGACTCTCGCTGGCAAGCACATCCTCGTCACCGCAGGGCCGACGCACGAGCCGATCGATCCAGTTCGCGTTATCGCCAATCGCTCCTCGGGGCGGCAGGGCTATGCGATAGCGGCAGCGGCCGCCGACGCAGGTGCTCGAGTGACGCTGGTCTCCGGTCCGGTAGCGCTCGAGACTGTTCCAGGGGTCGAGCGGATCGATGTCGAGACAGCCGAGCAGATGATCGATGCCGTCATGGCGTCACTCCCCGCCGACGTAGCGATCATGGTCGCCGCAGTCGCCGACTGGCGCGTCGAGAAATCCTCGACGAAGCTGAAAAAAGGCGACGGCCCGCCCAAGCTCACATTCGTGCCGACACGCGATATCCTCGCGGAACTAGGCGGGCACCGGCAGCGCCCTCGTCTGCTCATCGGTTTCGCTGCGGAGACCGAGCGCGTCGTCGAGCAAGCGACCACCAAGCGTGTTGCCAAGCGGGCAGACTGGATCGTCGCGAACGACGTTTCCGGCGACGTGATGGGCGGGCACCGCAATCGCGTGCACCTGATCACCGCCGCGGGCGTTGAGGACTGGCCCGAAACGACAAAAGAAGAAGTTGCGCGGCACCTGATTGCTCGCGTCGAACAGGTACTAGGCTGAACCGCAGGCCCGGCACGTCCGATCCGGCGGGATGCGGATCGCGCGCCAGCTCAGTTTCTCGCCGTCGAACACATGAACCTGCCCGGCCTGATCGTCGCCGACGCCGGCGATAGAGTTCAGTGCGAGAAGACCGGCGAAACTACCCGTCGTCGCTGTTAGAGCGCCGAGAACGCCGAGCTCTGCGCAATTGTCGCAATCCTCCGCGTCGAAGGCGTTGCCCACGAAGCATCGGTAGCACGGCTTGGACCGGAAGAGACCAACCTGCCCCTGGAACTGCACCGCCGCGGCGGAGAGCAGTGGGATGCCGAGCGACACGCACGCATCGCTGACGGCGAGACGCGTCGCGAAATTGTCGCTTCCGTCGACAACCAGGTCGTGCTCGGCCAACAGCTCCTGGGAGTTCTGCGCGTCGATCCGGCGTTGAACCGGCGTTGCTTTCACATGATGGTTCAACCGCTGCACGAATTGCAGCGCCAAATCGGCTTTCGAATAGCCGATGTCGCGCTCACGGAAGAGCGGCTGACGCTGCAAGTTTCCGAGCTCCACCACGTCATCGTCGATGATCGTGATCTGCCCGATGCCAGCGCCCGCAAGCGCCGGAATCACGGCGCTGCCAATTCCGCCTGCGCCGACGACCGCCACCTTCGCTTGCCAGAACTTGCGCTGCCCGATGCCACCGACCTGCGGCAGGACGATATGGCGGGCGTACCGGCCGAGTTCGGCGTCGGAGAGGCTCACTGCCCCGTGGAGCCGAAGCCGCCCGCGCCTCGCTCCGTTTCGCTGAGCTCCGCGACTTCGCGGAACGCGGCCTTCTGCACCGGTGCAGGCACCAGCTGCGCGATCCGCTCACCCCGGCGCACGGCGAACGGCTCGGCGCCGAGATTGGCGAGAATGACTTTCACCTCGCCGCGATAATCGTGATCGATCGTACCGGGCGTGTTGAGGCAAGTAATGCCGTGCTTCAGCGCGAGCCCAGAACGCGGACGCACCTGCACCTCATACCCTTCAGGGATCGCGATGGCGAAGCCGGTCGCGACCGCATGCCGCTGACCAGGCGCAAGAATCACGTCTTCCGCGGCAACGACATCAAGGCCCGCCGCCCCTTCCGTCGCGTAATTTGGTGCAGGCAAATCCTTTCCGTGCGGTAACCATTGTAGCTGTATATCGATCACTTCGCCTTCTTCCTTGCAGGCTTGCGGCCACCCTTTTTCTTGGCCGGCGCTTTCGCTGCGCGCTCATCGATCAAGCGCACCGCTTCGTCCAGCGTAACCGCTTTCGGGTCGCTGCCCTTTGGCAAGGTTGCATGCGTGGCGCCGTCGCTGACATACGGACCATAGCGGCCCTCGAGCACCTTCACGTCCTTGCCGTTCGGATGCTGACCCAGCACCGCAATCGGCTCCCGCGATGCGCCACGCTGACGGCCTGCGCCGGAAGCCGCATCCGCGAGCTTGGCGACCGCTGCGTTCATACCTGTTTCGAAAACCTCAGCGGTCGAGCTCAATTTCGCATATTTGCCATCATGCGCGAGGTAGGGTCCATAGCGCCCGATCGACGCCGTGATTGGTTTGCCCGTCTCTGGGTGCGCTCCAATCTCTCGAGGCAGCGACAGGAGCCGCTCCGCAACTTCGCCATCGACGTCCGAAACGGGGATGTCCTTGGGGATGGACGCACGCTTGTCGCCACGCTCGACGTACGGACCGAAACGGCCGGTCTTCAGCAGGATGCCGTCGCCAAGTTCCTGCGGGACATCGCTTACTTGTCCTTCTCCGCCGCCCTGACCGAACTTCTGCGTGTAGCGGCAGTCCGGATAGTTCGAGCACGCCACGAATGCGCCGAACTTGCCGCCGCGAAGAGACAACCGTCCATTGCCGCACTGCGGGCATACTCGCGGATCCGTTCCATCTTCACGAGGAGGATAGAGCCAAGGTGCCAGGAACTCGTCGAGTGCCTGTGTGATCTCGCTCGGCTTCTGGTCCATGACTTCGCCTGCTTTCGGCTTGAAGTCACGCCAGAATGCATCGAGCAATTTCTGCCAATCGAGCCGGCCGCCGGAGACATCGTCCAGCTCCTCTTCAAGTTCGGCCGTATAGTCGTAGCTCACATACTTTTCGAAGAAGCGTTCCAGGAACGCCGTGACCAGCCGCCCACTCTCCTCCGGGATGAACCGCCCCTTGTCCACGCGGACATATTCCCGGTCTTTCAACGTCTGCAGCGTCGCCGCATAAGTGGACGGGCGCCCGATCCCAAGCTCCTCGAGCCGCTTGACCAGGCTCGCTTCCGAATATCGCGGTGGCGGCTGCGTGAACGATTGTGTTGCCTCGACGGCGGTCTTTGCGGGAACGTCGCCTTCGCGCAGGTTGGGCATACGCGCGCCATCCTCGTCGTCGGCCTTCTCGTCGCGTCCTTCCTCATAAAGGGCGAGAAAGCCCGGGAAGAGCACGACCTGCCCGGTCGCCCGAAGCAACGCCTTGCCCGTGCCGTCGCTCAATTCGACGGTAGTGCGCTCGAGCCGCGCCGACGCCATCTGGCTCGCAAGCGCGCGGTTGTAGACCAGCTCGTAGAGCCGCGCGTGATCGCCGGACGCCGCGCGCGGCCGGTCGAAATCCGTTGGCCGGATTGCCTCGTGCGCTTCCTGCGCATTCTTGATCTTGCTCTGATACTGCCGCGGCCGGTCCGGCACGTAGCCGGCATCGTAGCGATTTTGGATCGCCCGCCGCGCCGCGCTCACCGCCTCCGGCGCCATGTCGACGCCGTCGGTGCGCATGTAGGTGATCAGCCCGTCTTCATACAGGCTTTGGGCCACGCGCATCGTGTGACTCGCCGAGAAGCCGAGCTTGCGCGCTGCCTCCTGCTGGAGGGTCGAGGTCGTGAACGGCGGCGGGGGATTTTTGGCGAAGGGCTTCGTCTCGACCGATGCAACGGTGAAGCGACCGGTCTCGACCGCCGCCTTCGCAGCATCGGCATCGCCACGGTTGCTGATCGTCAGTCGTTCGATCTTCTTGCCGTCGAGCTGGACAAGACGACCAATGAAACTCTGCCCGTCCTTTTCGAACGTCGCGGTGATGGACCAATATTCCTGCGGCTTGAAGATCTCGATCTCGCGCTCGCGGTCGACGATCAGCCGCAGCGCGACCGATTGCACCCGGCCGGCCGACTTCGCGCCGGGAAGCTTGCGCCACAGGATCGGCGAGAGCGTGAAGCCCACCAGATAATCGAGCGCGCGCCGAGCCCGATAGGCGTCGATGAGATCCTCATCGAGTCCGCGCGGCTTCTTCATCGCCTCCGTCACGGCGGAGTTGGTGATGGCGTTGAAGGTCACGCGCTGCACTTCCTTCGGGAGCGCCTTTTTCTGCCGAAGCACCTCCTGCACGTGCCAGCTGATCGCTTCTCCCTCGCGATCCGGGTCGGTGGCGAGAATGAGCGTATCGGCTTTCTTCGCCTCGTCGGTGATAGCCTTCAGCTGCTTCGAACGGTCGGGCGAGACCTGCCACTGCATGTCGAAGCCGTGGTCTGGATCTACCGAACCGTCCTTCGGCGGCAGATCGCGTACGTGCCCGAACGAGGCGAGCACTCGGTGCCCGCTTCCCAGATACTTCTCGATTGTTTTCGCCTTTGCGGGCAATTCCACGACGACCAGCTTCAAAATATGTCCTCTCGCATACGCGTAAAGGTGGGGGTGCGGTTCAGACCGCGTCAAGCGGTGCGCAAGCTGACCTTCCCGCCGGCATGGCCATACCGCAGCAAGGTCGATCTCCAGCAGTGCCATCTGCACCGCGCCCGAGCTTGCGCCAAACAGGCGGATGATTTCGTCGACGGGCACAGGCGACAGACCGAGCAGTTCCTCGACGAGGCGAACCGCGCCCTCGTCGCCGTTCACAAGCGCCGGTTCAGGTCGCTATAGGCTCGAAGCTGTCGGAAAATTCCCGGTGACCGGACCAACCCAGCCGGTCGACTGAATCGCTATTCAAGTCTTTGCTCGCCCAATGCGTGGCTCGGTCCCGTTCTTCAGTCGAAGGATGTTTTCGCGGTGCTTCCAGACGACCAGCACCGCGAAGCCGAGCAGCATGGGGAAGAGCGATGGTTCAACGAAGTAAGCGACAATTGGCGCGCTCATGGCAGCGCCCATTCCCGCAACGGCCGAGATTCGGGTTGTCAGCAGCACGAGTATCCAGATGAGGGCATAGCCGACCGCTGCGGGCCAAAACTGCAAGCCAATTAGGATGCCAAGAAACGTCGCAACGCCTTTGCCACCCCGAAACCCGAGCCACACCGGGTAGACATGACCGACAAAGGCAGCGGCGCCAGCCGCTGCGCCATATTGCTCACCGAAGAGCTGCTGCGCGATCAGCACGGCGCACGTTGCTTTCAAACAGTCGAGAATGAGGGTCAGCGCGGCCAGCGGCTTGCTTCCCGTTCGGAGCACATTGGTGGCGCCGATGTTTCCGGAGCCGATGTTGCGTACGTCGCCCTTGCCCGCGAGCCGCGTCAGCACCAGCCCAAACGGGATGGACCCGAGTAGGTAGCCAAGCGCAACGGCGAACAACATCTCTCGGGTCATGGGCGCAGGTGACTAGCAAACCGTAAGCGGTGCGCAACTTGCGGCTGCCGCTTCGCCACGCCACAGAGCCGCGGTGGATCCCAGTGCACCCATCCTCTTCTTCAATTCAGGCGTCGGCGGACTGTCGGTGCTTGGGCCCACGCTCCGGTTGCTGCCGAATGCGCCGGTCGTCTACGCGGCCGACAGCGCCGGATTTCCCTACGGCAAACGCACGGAGACAGAGATCGCCAGTCGCGTGCCAGCGCTTTTGGGCCGCCTGGTCGAACGATACCGACCGCGGCTCGCGGTCATCGCCTGCAACACCGCGAGCACCATCGCACTGGACCACGTGCGGTCGGCACTCGACCTACCGGTCGTTGGCACCGTGCCAGCGATCAAACCCGCTGCCGAGATGTCAAAGACACGGGTGATCGGAATCCTCGGCACGGAAGCGACCGTGCGCCAGCCCTACGTGGACGATCTCGCCGCCAAATTCGCCTCGGACTGCACGATCATCCGCCACGGCTCTCCCGAGTTGGTCGAGCTCGCCGAGTCCAAGCTCGCCGGCGAGGACGTCAGCGTCGAAGCAGTCAGGGCTGCCGCTCAGCCGATGTTCGATGCGACCGGCGGCGAGCGCATCGACACAATCGTCCTCGCCTGCACTCACTTCCCGCTATTGCAGTGCGAGCTTGCAGAAGCGTTTTCGAACGTTGCTTATGTCGATGGCGGAGCCGGGATCGCTCGGCGCATCGCCTATCTCACTCGCGATGACGCCTGGCCCACGGTCCCCTCGCCCGGGCTCATGATTTTCACCTCCGCTGCTCGCGTGCCGTCCCTTGGCGCGCTCGCGCGCTTTGGAATCGGTGAGGTCCGAACACTCTGACAGCGAATTGAGAGTGATTCGCGGTGGTAATCGCGCCGAATGCCGATTATTGGCGCTAGCCGGAGCGGTGGAGCACTCTAGGGGTAATCCCTTGCTCTAATGCCGTACTGCGCTCGGGTAAGCTGAAGACCATGGACTATAACAAGATCTTCAAGGCGGCCGTTGACCGGCTTCACGACGAAGGCCGCTATCGAGTATTCATCGATATCCTGCGGACCAAGGGAAGTTATCCGAACGCGCACTGCTTCGGGGGTAATGGTCCCAAGCCGATCACCGTTTGGTGTTCGAATGATTATCTTTGCATGGGCCAGCACCCTGCCGTCGTCACCGCGATGGAAACGGCGCTTCACGAAGTCGGTGCCGGCTCGGGGGGCACCCGCAACATCAGTGGCAACACCCATTATCACATCGAGCTTGAGGCCGAGCTTGCCGAACTGCACGGCAAGGACGGCGCGCTCCTCTTCACCTCCGGCTACGTCTCCAACGAGGCCGCGCTCTCAACCTTGGGCAAGTTGCTCCCGGGCTGCGTGATCTACTCCGATGAGTTGAATCATGCGTCGATGATTGCCGGTATCAAAAACAGCGGCTGCGAGAAGCGGGTATTCCGTCACAACGATCTCGAACATCTCGAAGAGTTACTGGCGGCCGAAGACCCTGAAACGCCAAAGCTGATCGCGTTCGAAAGCGTCTATTCGATGGACGGCGACATCGCGCCGATCGAGGCGATCTGTGACCTGGCCGACAAGTACAATGCCCTGACCTACCTCGATGAGGTCCATGCTGTCGGCATGTACGGCGAGCACGGCGGCGGCATCTCGGAACGTGACACGCTCGCTGGCCGGCTAACGATCATCGAGGGCACGCTCGGCAAGGCGTTCGGCGTGATGGGCGGCTATATCGCTGCCGAGCAGATGATCATCGATTGTCATCCGCAGCTACGCGCCCGGCTTCATCTTCACGACGAGCCTTTCGCCAGTGCTGGTCGCCGGTGCGCTGGCGAGCGTCCGCCACCTCAAACAGTCAAACGAAGAACGCCGCGCCCAGCAGGAAGCGGCAGCCATGCTCAAGGCGAAGTTCACGGCCGCAGGCCTGCCCCTGATGCCGAGCGTGACGCACATCGTGCCCCTGCTCGTCGGCTGTCCCATTAAGGCCAAGCGCGTCAGCGACATCCTCCTCGCGGAGTATGGGCTGTACGTTCAGCCCATAAATTTCCCGACCGTGCCTCGCGGCACGGAGCGCCTCCGGTTCACGCCCGGTCCTCACCACTCCGCCGAGATGATGGACGAGCTCACCACCGCGCTCGTCGAAATCCTTGGCCGCGAGGAAATCCGTATCGCCGCTTAGGCTCGGTCAATGCCGATTGCTGCAAGTGCTTTGCTGTGGTGTTAGCTTCGGCAGGGCGAACGATTCGTGGTTATGGGGGCCGCGCGTGCAAGCAATTCCCGCGAGGGCGTTTTTCCGTCCGCCGCTGCGGCTGAGACAACTTCCTGCGAGCTGGGTCCGAGTCCTTCGGCCGCTGTGGCTGCTCGCATTTCTCGCCGCGCTCGGCACCGTTGTCTCCGGGACAGTTCTCGCGCTTCGCGATACCTATGAGGTGCGGCCTGCTTTCACCGCTTTGGGTCTCGATTACGATGTCCAGGACAATGGCGAGATCACTGTTCAGGTCGATCCGAGCCCTGGGTCTGCCGTGAAGAAGGACACCGACTACCGCATCATCGCGATCAACCAGAAGCCGGTCGCGCTGGATATTCATAGTCCTGACTTGGCACGGCGACTGCGGTCGGCTCAGGGCGAGACGGTGGCACTGGAGCTCAAGGGCGCCAATGGCAAAACCGCTAGTGCAGAGCAGAAACGCAATTCGAAGGCCGCATCTCCTGAAGCGAAGAAGACGCGCGACCTTCGCACAGCAGCCCGGCTAACAGCCGGACTATTCGCGTGCGGATCGCTCTTGTTCTGCTCCCTCCTCCTCGCCCGTCGGCGGCCGGACGACCCCGTGGCGATGCTCTTCGCCTTCGCGTTCGCCGGCATGGCATCGACGATAGACCCTCCGCTCGCGATGTGGATGGCGTTCGGCTGGCCCATTGCATACGACATCATCTCATCCGCCTGGTTCTACTTGCTGCTGATCGCGCTCGCGGTCTTCCCTGACGGCATTTTCGCGCCGAAGTCGTATCGATGGATGCTGCTCATAGGCATTCCCCTCGCGGTCATCGTCTCGCTTCCGGCAATCGACGCCAATGTGCAGGCGTTGCTGGGCATCGGCTCGCTTCTGTCCATGCTGTTCGGGCAGGTGCGGCGCTATCGCCGCCTCGATCAGGGGATCGAGCGCCAGCAGATCAAATGGGCTGCTTTCGGCTTCGTCACTGGACTGATGCTGGTGCTGGTAGCCTTTGTGGTACTCGGGCTTCAGCCTGAGGCCAGCAGCCAGCAGAGCATCGTAATCAACATGATCGTCGTGCTGATGTTCAGCCTTGGGATGGGAGCGATCCCGTTCGGACTACTTGTCGCGCTCCTGCGCTTCCGTCTCTGGGAGGCGGATACGGTGATCACCCGTTCGGCGGCCTACGCGGTTGTCACGCTCATCGTCGGCGTGATCTGGGCGGCCAGCTCCGATCTGGTGAAGCTCATCGTCGAGCAGGTCATCGGCCGCGAAAGTCAGGCCGGCGCGACAACGGTGAGTGCAATTATCGCCGCCGGCGTCTTCGCGCCCACCCAGTCCGTCGTGCTTGGATGGACGAGGCGGCGCTTCGGCAGCCCCGTCGAGCGAAATCCATGAAGCCGCGCACCGTCTCAAAATTGGGGCCTGACCGAGCCGCCGGGCGAGGTTGCCACCCGCGCCCTGGCGATCATCGACGAAGCAATCCACCCGGTCGCCTCCGCGATCGTGCTCGACACCGCCTTAGTCACGAACTGATCGCCGCACGCGACGTGAGTTCCGCGAGCGACCCGCGGCTCGTCGAGCGTCTCACGCTTGCCGACGAAGACAGCTCCGTAGGCACGCTGCTTCTCGGCCGGCGCTCTGACGGGAACCGCTACAACAGGATTGAGCTCGAGGCCGTGCAGGAGATCATTCCGCCGCTCGCTCAAGCCTTGCGCGTCGCGAGAAGCCGCTACTCGCGGGAGAATATGATGCAGGAGCGGCTCGACGAGATGGCGGCTCGGCTCGCGCAGCTCGAAGGCGGGGCGCCGAAGCCCGCATAACTTGGCCTGTCCTACGACGTGCTCCGCAATTAGACTGCTGTACGATATCCAAGACGCGCAGTGCAAAGGTCAGGAATATGGCGCCGCTCTTCGTGACTTTGGTGACTTTAAGCACGCTCGCGGTGGCGCAGCGCGCTGTTGATCGCTAGGTAACGCCCCATGCGCATTGCCCTCGCCGCCGACCATGCCGGATACCTGCTCAAGGACGAGCTCGTGGGCTGGCTCCGTGAGCAGGGTCATGACGTGACGGATCTCGGAACCAATGGTCCTGAGAGCGTGGATTATCCCGACTATGGCGGGCGCCTCGCCGACGCCCTCGCTTCAGGGCAAGTCGAGCGCGGGATTGCCGTTTGTGGCTCCGGCATCGGCATCTCCATCGCGGTAAACCGCGAACCCCGGTGTCGCTGCGCGCGCGTGGACGACCCTCTTTCCGCTCAGCTAGCCCGTGAGCACAATGACGCGAATGTTATCGCGCTCGGCGCTCGCCTTATCGGCAGTGACATGGCCAAGGCATGCGTCTCAGCCTTCCTTGACACCGACTTCGCCGGCGGGCGCCACCAGCGTCGCGTCGATCAACTCTCCCAAGAATTGCAGGACAGCGACTGATGGCCACCGCAGCCGACCTAGACAGCGACCAGAACTATCGCGTGCCGCACGGCTTCTTCACCAGCGGACTGAGCGAGAACGACCCAGCTGTGGAAGATGCAATCCGCTCGGAACTTCATCGCGAACAAACACAAATCGAGCTGATCGCGTCCGAGAATATCGTCAGCAAAGCGGTGCTCGAGGCGCAGGGCTCGGTCCTCACCAACAAATATGCCGAAGGCTATCCGGGCCGCCGCTACTATCAGGGCTGCGCGCCCTCCGACGCGGTAGAGACGCTGGCGATCGACCGGGCGAAGAAGCTGTTCGGCTGCGGTTTTGCGAACGTGCAGCCGCACTCGGGTGCTCAGGCGAACGGCGCGGTTATGATGGCGCTACTGAAGCCCGGTGACACGATCATGGGCCTCAGCCTCGCTGCCGGCGGTCACCTCACCCACGGCGCGCCTCCAGCCCAGTCCGGCAAGTGGTTCAACGCGGTCCAGTACGGCGTCCGGCAAGACGACCATCTTGTCGACTTCGACGAACTCGAGCGCCTTGCCAAAGAACACCGACCAAAGATGATCATCGCCGGCGGATCGGCTTATCCGCGGCATTTCGACTTCAAGCGCTTTCGCGAGATCTGCGACGAGGTCGGCGCGCTACTGTTCGTGGACATGGCGCACTTCGCTGGGCTCGTCGCGGCGGGCGAGCATCCGACGCCGTTCGGCTATGCCGACGTAGTCACGACGACGACCCACAAGACACTTCGGGGCCCGCGCGGCGGCATGGTTCTGACCGACGATGAGGAGATCGCCAAGAAGATCAACTCAGCCGTCTTCCCCGGTCTCCAAGGTGGCCCGCTCATGCATGTCATCGCAGCCAAAGCCGTCGCTTTCGGTGAGGCGCTGCAGCCGGAATTCAAGCTGTACGCAAAGGCGGTGATCGCCAACGCCAAGACGCTCGCCAACAGGCTCAAGGAGCGCGGCGCCGACCTCGTTGCAGGCGGAACGGATACGCACCTCGCGCTGGTTGATCTTCGTCCGCTTGGCCTCACCGGCAAGGACGCCGACGAGAGCCTCGAACGCGCTGGCATCACCTGCAACAAGAATGGAGTGCCGTTCGATCCGCTGCCGCCGGTAAAGACCAGCGGCATTCGCGTCGGCTCGCCGGCCGGCACAACACGAGGCTTCGGGGAAGCAGAGTTCCGCGACATCGGCGACATGGTTGCCGACGTGCTCGACGGCCTCGCAAACAACGGTCCCGAAACCAATGGCGCCGCCGAGCGCGACGTGAACGAGCGCGTGCGCGAGCTCTGCGCGCGCTTCCCAATCTATCAAGGGTAAGAATGCGCTGCCCCTTCTGTGCCCATGAGGACAGCCAGGTAAAGGATAGTCGGCCGAGCGAGGATGGCGCCGCCATCCGCCGCCGGCGCCAGTGCGAGGCCTGCGGTGCGCGCTTCACAACCTTCGAGCGGGTTCAGCTACGCGATCTCACCGTTGTGAAGAAGGACGGCAAGCGCGAACCCTTCGACCGCGACAAGCTAGCCCGCGCCATCGGTCATGCGGCGCGAAAGCGCGACATTGATGCAGCCAAGATCGACCGCCTCATCAGCGGTGTTCAGCGCCAAATGGAAACGCAGGGCGACGAGGTCACCTCGACCCGGATCGGCGAAGCCGTGATGGCCGGGCTCAAGGCGCTGGACCACGTGGCCTACATCCGTTTCGCGAGCATCTACAAAGATTTCAGCGACCCTGGCGATTTTGCGGAGATCGCCGAACGCGTCGAGAAAGAGGCGACGCCCGCGGGCCAGAACAAGTTGCTGTGACGGCCCCGAGCAAACCCGTCATCGTTCTTGTCCGTCCGCAGCTTGGGCAGAACATCGGCAAGGCGGCGCGCGCTATGCTGAACTTCGGCCTCACAGAGATGCGGCTAGTGGCGCCGCGCGACGGCTGGCCGAACCCCGACGCCGGCCCCGCGGCGAGTGGGGCTGACGTCGTGCTGGAGCAGGCGAAGGTGTTCGGCACCGTCGATGAGGCCATTGCCGACTGCTCCACAGTGTTCGCTTCAACGGTGAGGCGCCGCGACCTAATTATGCCCGTCGTAGGTCCTGAAGAGATGGCGGACACAATCGCCAGCGGGAACGGTCGTTCGGCGGTCCTGTTTGGTCCTGAGAGGTCGGGACTCGAAACAGAGGATGTCGCGCTCGCACATTCGATCGTCACGGTGCCGATCAATCCGGAGTTTGGTTCGCTGAACCTCGCTCAGGCCGTGATCCTGCTCGCATACGAATGGTCCAAGCGAAGCGCGCTTGCCCAACCGCCCGCGAAGGAGCTTGAGCCTCCTGCCCCGC
This sequence comes from uncultured Alphaproteobacteria bacterium, assembly GCA_963752025.1. GTDB lineage: Bacteria > Pseudomonadota > Alphaproteobacteria > Sphingomonadales > Sphingomonadaceae > Sphingomicrobium. The sequence goes on from CAVVWY010000020.1 coordinate 161,389, forward strand.
ATGGCGAACTCGATGGTCTCATCCGCCAGCTCGACGACGAGCTGGAGGCGAAGGGCTACTTCCATCCGCCGTCGCGTGCGCAGTCCACCAGGAACACAATCCGGACGATCTTCACGAAGACGGGCTGGTCGTCGCGCGAAGTGAAGGCGATCCGCGGCATCATCAGAGCGCTGGTCAACCCGGCCCGAGTTCGCAGCTAGCGCCGTTGCAGGCGACCAGGAAAAAGCGCAGTATCCGAATCGTCAGGTCTTTCGAAGGAGAAGGGCATGTTCGGCTCCGTCATCCTCGCTCTCATGGCACCGGTTTTCGACCGGCCGGTAGTCTTCGAGTCCAACCGCCAAGGCCCCATGCAGGCGGAGAACATCTATCTGCGGCCCGGTGGCCCGCAGTTCAAAGATGCGATCCCAGACCTCGCGGTGAAGGATCTGAGGATCTTGGGCGACACGCTTTACGTGCAGGTGAAGAACGAAGGAGGCCGCGCCCGCGTACCGGCTCTCGTCAGCGCGCGCGCCGAAGTGAATGGCGTTCGTACCGAGCTCGCAACCGTGAGGACCACTCAGCTCAAGGGCGGAGAGATGCGCTGGGTGCCGGTGCGAGGCTTCTCATTCAAGACGGCAGCAAACTCTCCGACCGTGCTCGCTCTCGAGAACGCAAGCAGCGTATCTGCAACCGCGCGCCTGGTCCCGTCGACTGCCGGCTCGATGGATCGGACGGGCAACGGTTGCGGTGAGTGCTCGACCGACGCTAACGAGAGCAACAACGAGTTGACGCTCGGCGGCCAGGCGATCAAGCGCGGCAAGCCCGAATAGGGCGCCAAAACTTGACCTTTCGGCGGCGTAGCCCTAGGTGCGCCGCTCGCAATTGATCCCGCATGCCCGGTGAAGCGGTGATCGCGCTGGACGCTTTGGTCCAGCGGTGCGGTCCCGGGCTACTTACGACACGCGAATTGGAGAACGACAGTGACGAAGCGCACCAGCGCCAAATACAAGCTCGACCGCCGTATGGGCGAAAACGTCTTCGGACGTCCCAAGAGCCCGGTAAATCGCCGCGAATATGGTCCCGGCCAGCACGGCCAGCGCCGGAAGAGCAAGATCAGCGACTACGGTATTCAGCTCCGCGCCAAGCAGAAGCTGAAGGGCTATTACGGCGACATCACCGAGAAGCAGTTCAAGAAGAATTATGTCGAAGCTACCCGCATGAAGGGTGACGCTTCGCAGAACCTCATCGGTCTGCTCGAGCGTCGCCTCGACATGGTCGTCTTCCGCGCCAAGTTCGCGCCGACCATTTGGGCTGCCCGCCAGCTCGTCAGCCACGGCCACGTCCGGGTGAACGGCGTGAAATGCAATATCGCAAGCCGCCGCGTGAACGTGGGCGACGTGGTCGAACTCGGTTCGAAGGCGCAGGAAATGGCGCTCGTTATCGAGGCACAGACTCTCGCCGAGCGCGACGTACCCGACTATGTCGTTCCGGACGGCAACACGAAGGTCAGCTTCACCCGCGTGCCCAAGCTCGACGAGGTGCCCTATCCGGTGCGGATGGAGCCGAACCTCGTGATCGAGTTCTACTCGCGCTAAGCAAAATTCAAACAAGACAATGAAGGGCGGCCAGAGGTGGCCGCCCTTTTTGTTGCTGATATCAGTGTGCTGCGGTCGGCTGCGCGGGTGCAGCAGCTACGGCTGGCGTTGGCGCTGGACTTGCAACGCGCTGATATAGCGCATCGGCAACGGCAGCGCGCAGCGATTGGCGGTTGCCGGTGAGCTTGACGCCCGCCCGTAGGCACTCACCTAGATGCGGAACCAGCGCAGCGAACGAACTCCCTTCTTCGTCGCTGTAAGGAAGCGTCTTCAGGAGCGCTAACGTCTCCTGAGGAGCGATCTCGCTAACGCAGGTCGCCATCTCGTCCACGGAAGGATCGCGCGCACTCACCGCGTACCAATCACGTGAATAGGTAAGCTGCCGCGGCAATGATTGAAGCGATGAAAACGCCTGCAAGTCCGTCTTGATCATCCATTCACTGAGCATTCCGCGGTACAGGTCCTGTGGGAAGGTCACCCTGCGTCCTTCGACCAGATCATTACCCTCGGTCATGCTGAAGCATTCGAGCTCGCCCGACATCTTGGCGCCGGAGCGGTTGGCTTCCTGCTCGTTCGTCGTACCGAGGAACGCTCGCACCGTCGCCCTCTGCTTGTTGACGAGGCACCGCGCCATCTCTTGAGCGCCTAACGCAGCGTCTCGCTCCTTCCGTTGCGGATCTTTCTGAATGCGTTCGCCCAGTCGCGAGCCGATCGGCGGCTCGGCAGCGGCCACGGCGTTCACTGACAAGCCGATCGCCGAAGCGAGCAGCAACACACGAGTCTTCATTCTGGAACTCCCCCTTTTCCCGGACGAAATAGTGCATGTCCTGGGAGGCAGCGCAAGGGTCCTACTTGGCGCTTTCACATGCGCCTGTTAGCGGCGCTCGCATGACGTCTCCTCCCCTCCCGGAATGGGCGCCGCATGAGGCGGTGTGGATTGGTTTCCCGAGCGACCCCGAGCTTTGGCTCGGCGATCTGAAGGATGCCGAGCGCGAAGTCGCTGCTTTCGCCGAAGCTCTGCACGCCGGCGGCAAGGGTGAGGCAGTGCGCTTGGTCGCTGCTCATGAAGGCGCGGCGGAGAGCGCGCAGAAACTCGCGCCATTTGCTGACGTCATCGTCGAACCGTTCGGCGACATCTGGCTTCGTGATACCGGACCGATCGTCATCGGCTCGGGCAAAGAGCGCCGCGCGAAGTGCTTCGGCTTCAACGGCTGGGGCGGGAAATACGACCTCGAAGGCGACCAGGACGTAGGTGAGCGGCTGGCCATCCGTGCTGGGCTACCCTTCGCCAAGGCGGACTGGGTGCTCGAGGGCGGAGCGATCGATGGGGACGGCTCCGGTACAGTCATCACCACCGAGCAATGCCTGCTGAACCCGAACCGAAACACGCTTTCACGCGAGGAGATCGAACAGCGGCTCCGCCACGACCTGGGCTTTAGCGAAGTGGTCTGGCTGGGTGCGGGCCTGATGAACGACCATACCGATGGTCACGTCGACAATCTGGCGCGTTTCGTTGCCCCAGGACGCGTGGCAATCCCGACACCCGCGAAGAACGAGCCGAATGAGGCCGTTTATCGCGACGCCGCGAGAAGACTCCGCGCGACCAAGCTGGACGTCGTCACCCTGCCCTCGCCGGGGCGCGTGCTCGATGAGGACGGAGACGTGATCCCTGCCAGCTACATGAACTTCTACATCGGCAATTCCGCAATCGTGGTCCCGCAATATGGTGCCGATAACGACGGCGCCGCAGTCGAAGTCGTCCAGGCGCTCTTCCCCGACCGCGTTGCAATCGGGCTTCGTGCCGACCACATCCTGACCGGGGGCGGAAGCTTCCACTGCATCTCCCAACAGGTTCCCGCATGACCAAGCTTACTGTCGCTGCGCTTCAACTTGCCTTCACCGACGATACGGACGCGAACATCCGCGCCGTGAGCGAGATGGTGCGCGAGGCGGCGAGCAAGGGCGCGGAGGTGGTCCTTCCGCCGGAACTGTTCGAAGGCCCCTACTTCTGTCGCGTGGAAGACGAGAGCCTGTTCGCTAGCGCCAAGCCGACGGCAGAGCACCCATCGGTGATCGCGATGCAAAAGCTGGCCGAGGAGCTGAATATCTGGATCCCGACCAGCTTTTTTGAACTCGACGGCCCACATCATTACAACAGCCTCGCCATGGTCGGCCCCGATGGGAACGTCGCCGGCGTTTATCGCAAGAGCCACATCCCCGACGGCCCTGGATATGAGGAGAAGTTCTACTTCCGTCCGGGGAATACGGGGTTCAAGGTGTGGCAGGGTCCTGAAAGGTCGACGCTCGGCGTCGGCGTGTGCTGGGACCAATGGTATCCGGAAACCGCTCGCACGATGATGCTGATGGGCGCCGACATCCTGTTCTACCCGACCGCCATCGGCACCGAGCCGCACGACCCGGGCCTCGACACCAGCCGGCTGTGGCGACGCGCGATGATCGGCCATGCGGTGTCCAACGTCGTTCCGGTGGTCGCCGCCAACCGCATCGGCACGGAGGGCGGACAGCGTTTCTACGGCCACAGCTTCATCTGCGATGAACGGGGGATATTCTTGCAGAATTCGGAGCGGAACAGTGCGGCGTGTTGGTCGCGACGCTGGATCTTGCTGCGGCAAAGAAGCACCGCGCGGCGTTTGGCTTTTTCAGGGACCGGCGGCCGGAGCTTTACGGGCGTCTAGTAGAGGACCGCTAAAGTCCGTCGAAACTCTGTGTGAGTGGTCCGCAGTAGCGAACACTGAGCTTGCCGCTGACCAAATCGTAGGTCCCGTAGGCGATTGGGTCGCCCCGGCGCATTCGCTTGAGCATTTCTTCTCGAGCCAATCGCTCAATCTGTCTGGGCACCGCATGCGGACGCGAAGAGTGCAGATATAGAAAGGCCATCTTTGTCGGACTCTCGATGGTCAATGTCGGTTGCCGCCAAGACGTGCCGGGTTCTCCTGCCCAGAAGTAGTGTCGCTCCCATTGCCCCAGCGGTCGGACACAATCAGTGGTCGAAAGTGAGCGCTCCAGGCGTCGGATATCGCTCGAAATCGTGGTTGAGATTGGAACAACTCGCAAGCAGCCCCGCAGCAATGAAAGCGAGGGCCCTCAATGATCCGTCCGAACCGCGATCGCCCGCTCGAAGACGCTCTCGAACATTGCCGCGTTCAGCCGTCCGGTGTTCTGATTGTATCGCGAGCAATGATAGCTTGAGAGCAAGATGCGGCCGTCCGGCGCCTGCGCTTGAGAACCATGCCCGAACTTCGTTGCGGAGGGCTTTAGGCCCATTGCGCGCGCAGCGGCGACGTGCGCGATTTGCCCCAAAGCGACCACCACCCGCACGTTCGGCAGCGAGCCGAGCGCAACCTCGAAGTAGCTGCGGCAGGTCGCGATCTCGCCCGGCTCGGGCTTGTTCGCGGGCGGCAGACATTTGACTGCGTTGAGGATGATCGCGCCCTTGAGAAGCAACCCGTCGCCGGGATCTGCGCCATACTTTCCCTCGGCGAGGCCAAACTTGAGCAGCGTTGCGTAGAGCAGCTCGCCTGCGAAATCGCCGGTGAATGGGCGGCCGGTTCGGTTCGCGCCGTGCTTGCCGGGGGCAAGACCGACGATCGCCACCCACGCCTGCCGGTCCCCAAAGGTCGGCACCGGCGCGTTCCACCAAAGCGGAAACTCCACGCGGCATTGCTCCCGAAACGCGACGAGCCTTGGACAGAGTGGGCAATCGCGCGGCGCTTCAGCCTCGGGAACGGGCGACAGTTCGGCAGGGGTAGCGAAGCGCATTGCACTGACCTAGGCGAGCAGCCGTGCAGCACGCAACGCACCTCTATGCGATCGCCCTCGGCTCGAACCGGCCCCATGGGCGGCACGGCCGTCCTGCCGGCGTTGTCGAAGCCGCCATTGCACGCCTCGATCATCACTTCGCGCTGTTCGATGCATCGCCCATCATCCTGAACCCGGCTCATGGTGGAGCAGGGCGCGACTTTGCGAACGCGGTGGCGCTGGTCGAAAGCGATCTCGCCCCGCCGGAGATGCTGAAACAACTGAAGGGCGTCGAACGTGAATTTGGCCGCCGTCCAGGGAAACGGTGGGGCCCGCGCGTGCTCGACCTCGATCTCGTGCTGTGGAGCGGTGGCCGGTTCCGCTCGCCGAACCTGAACGTTCCCCATCGCCAGCTCGCGAAACGCCATTTCGTCCTCCAGCCCCTCGCCGCAATCGCGCCGGCATGGCGTGTCCACGGGAACCTCAATGCACGACACCTTGCACAGCGCCTTGCCCGACGCCGCCCTCACAGGTAACGGGGCCGGGCTGGTCGGGCCCATAGCTCAGTTGGTAGAGCAACTGACTTTTAATCAGTAGGCCGCTGGTTCGAATCCAGCTGGGCTCACCAGCACTTAGATGAATTTCAGGGATGGGTTTCTTTAGAACCCTCACCGGACCATCCGTGGCAGCGAAAGCTACACTTTAAATAATCCCGTTTAGGTCTTGATCGACCGAACACAGACGCCGCTTGGCCCGCTCCGGACGGATTCGAACCCCCCAACCTTCGGGTTCGAAGCCCGACCCTCTTTCCGGCTAAGCTAGGAGCGGTTCTCTGGCACTTAAGGAAACCCTCCGCTTACGTCTGCTTTCGACCCAAAGCAGGCATTAGCCGCTTAAGTGCCTTCGACGCATTCTAGAGAACTTGGGCCGATCAATGCGTCCGCGCCGGCTCGTGGATAGCAAGGAACTCTTTTCCGGCCGTCCCGCACTGGCACACTGATCAGAAGCTCGGTTTCGACAGACGCATGTTCGTCATAGGCAACCTGTCTGAATTTACAGGGGTATCACCAATGAAAGTACGTTTGGCCTTGTGCGCGGCAGCCGCGACTTTGTTGACCGCGGGAGCCGCAAATGCCCAGGTGGTGCCGACGTTCGCTGATGGCGTCGGCGCTCTCTCTCCGGGCGAGGTAACGCTCGCCACATTCAATTCGGGTGACAACGGCGGCGTAACTGGCAGCTACCTCATCCAGAGTGGTTCGAACTCGTTGGGCGCCGATCCGGCTGTCGGTGACCAAGGCGACCCCTACCTCAGCGTTCTCGGCGGTCAGACAGCAAGCTTCGATTTCACCGGCTTTGCAGGTGGCGGGCTTTCGCAACTCGGGTTGGATTACGGCTCGGCCGATAGCTACAACACCTTCATGCTGCTGCTCGCCGGCGGTGGTTCAATGTCCTTCACTGGACAGGACTTGATCAACATTGGAAGCGCCAATGGCGATCAAGGGTCACCGCGCACGAATGGTCGGCTCACCTTCAAGGCTGATCCTGGCATTGCCATCAGCGGTCTTGTCCTGTCGTCATCCTCCAACTCGCTCGAGACCGACAATTACGGCGTCATTGCAGCCGTTCCGGAACCCACCACTTGGGCAATGATGCTGGCGGGGTTCGGCATGATCGGCTTTGCGGCTCGTCGTAGTCGCAAGGGGCAGCTCATGTTGCGATCCGCTTGACGCCCTGCAGGTTGATTTGAGAATGCCGTCGCACGATTGCGGCCGCATTTCTCATGTCTGCTTTCGACCCAATGCGGACATGAGCCTCACCCCGTAGGAGAACACCCCCGGTGACCAGCCGGGGGTGCTCAGGATTTAGCAGCTGCAGTTCTTGCAGGTGCAAGGATTGCAGCGGCAGCCGGACTCGGCAGCGCATCCACACTTCGAGCTCTGGTCAGCGGGGATGGTCTTTTGATCGGCCATTTTCTTGGCTCCTTTTTATTGCTCACAAGCGAGCGAATTGTCATATAGCTTCCGTACCATGGTACAGAGTCAAGCTGTTCAATCGCTGACCATCGGCAAGCTCGCCGCGGCTTGTGCCGTTGGGGTTGAAACCATTCGTTATTACCAGCGCCGCGGGCTGCTCGAGACACCGGAACGCGGCCGCGAGGTCCGCCGCTACGGTTCCAACGACCTGCGCCGCCTCCGATTCATAAAACAGGCGCAGGCGGCAGGGTTCACTCTCGAGGAGATCAAGGAACTGCTCGACCTCGATGCGAGCGAGGACCGGAGCCGCGCGCGCGAATTGGCTCAAGCGAGAAATCAAAGCTCTCGACGACAAGATTGTCGAGCTTCAGCGGGCGCGCGATGCGCTGAAGCGGCTGGCGCGCGAATGCGGGTCGGGCGCCGCGGGCCTCTGTCCCATCCTCGCATCGTTCGAGGATTGATCACGTGCGCATTCTCAGTCTTCCATCCAAAACAGCCGATGTGAATGGTTTCGGCCCAAAGCGCGTTCAAGCCTTGGTCGATCCTGCTGCGAGTTCGACTATTGGGCAGCTGACGACGCCGAGGGAACAACAGTCGGTTTGCGAATTGCTTTTGACCAACCTGCAACTTGGAAGCCCCGTTCCTGCAGGCAGCCTTCCATGGCTGTCTTGATCGTGTGTTCTTTCTTCGCCCGCTTCATGTGCGACATGCCCCATGCTCCACCAATGATAGCGAACGGGAGCAGAACGACGGTGGCACTCGCGAGCGCAACTCCGCCCCAGCCGCCGGCAACGGCAGCGGCCGTTCCCCCGACGGCGGCCGTACCCGCACCAGCTCCGGCGCCCGCTCCCAAAGATCCAGCTCGTCCGCTCGAATTTAGCTTCCCAGCAATCAGCAGTTGGTGGCAGGAGGCATAAGCCGCTTCGAAGTCGGCTTGGCTTGCAGCCGGTGTGGCTAGGGTCGGTTCAAAATCCCGTGGACGCGATGAGCAGGCTTGCAATTCGAGACAGCTTATCAGCACGCACACCGTGATCTTCCGTTTCATACAGTCCCCCCTCGGACGCCCCATCGGTCCGCTCGGCCTTGATGCCATGCTCTTGATACTGTTGTCATTTATTTTCGGGTGATTGCAGCAGACGGTGTTTAGATCGATGCTGACGCAGGCTCTGCCGTGGGACCAGGCGCCTGAACACTAACTTTCAGGATCGCCGACGTGGTGGACCTCCTCGAGACCGCAAAACATGGGACCGGGACGAACGTCTGCCTGATCGAGTTTCAGTTTGTCGGACAACGGTAAGGAGCCGCGTGCCCAACGCTAAGGCCAACTTCTAAAGGTCTTCGCGAAGCGCTTCTATTTGGGCGGCAGTCTGGACACCGGCATCGGTAACAATTTTCTCGACGACGCGTAGCCGAGCTTCGATACGCTCGACGTGGGCTCCATACTGGGCAGCCCGTTCGGCCGTTTGGTCGGCGATCAGCTGGCCCATCTTCTCCTTGTGCTGCAGCCATCGCTGGAACGCACTGTAGACGATTCCGAGGATCGGTATCGCGAACACTAGTGTGAAGAAGAAAAGTAACGTGGGCTCCATGGAATAAACCTCGCTCCCGCTGGCAAGAGGTTTAGCCGAGGATTTCAGTCGCGGAAAGCCGGAGACGCGTGGGTGTGCGCGAGGACTTGAACCTCGAACGTCCGGGTTCGAAGCCCAGCGCTCTATCCAGTTGAGCTACGAACGGTCGCTGCGGCAAACTCCCAGCGGGGCCAAGACCTGCTGTTGATATTCGTTGCACATGGGCTCGCGTCAGTTCGGTGATGTGCACGGGAGAAGGGCAAACCAAAGCCGCGTTGTTCTCGAAAGAATTTCAAGCTCGCTTGGCATTCCTTCTGAACCGCCTGTTCCCAGCCGCCTCACTGGCTCGCTCAACCAATCTGTGGCCGGTTTCCTCCGCTGCTTCCGGCGTCAAAGTAACCGCAACACCGTCGGGCCCATCCCACAATCACTTCATCACCTTCGGCCTCAACGGCGCTCGGTTCGTTATGTGTCTTTCATCCATGCCGCCACAACGGCCCAATAGTGATCTCGGTTGCGCGGCTGATTCAACGCGCGCCTAAAGCCGCCATCCGGCCCCATTGCAGACACTGGAAGGTTCATCGATATCGCCGTGGGGAGGAACTTCAGATGGCGTCAGTGTCAGTAATAAATGTACTCTCATCGGCGTTGCCAAGATTGGGTTTGGCGCTTGCTCTGACTTCCACGACTGTCGACGCTGCTGCGGCAGTCGCGGAGGATCCGATCGTCGCAATCGAGAGCGGCAAAGTTAGAGGTTCGGCTGAGACAGCGGGTTCGCCTGTCCGCATCTTCCGCGGTGTCCCCTTTGCTGCTCCACCTGTGGCTGAGTTGCGCTGGCGTGAGCCGCAACCGGTTCCCTCGTGGTCCGGCGTTCGCCAGGCGACGGAATTCGGTCCGCGTTGCATGCAGCAGCCGCTCTTCTCGGACATGATGTTCAGGTCGCCCTCGACTAGCGAAGACTGTCTTTATCTCAATGTCTGGACACCGGCTAAGCTCAACCGGCCGCGGCAGCGCAAATTGCCTGTGCTGCTGTACGTTTATGGCGGCGGGTTACCTCTACCGGGTCGGCCCGGAATGATAGGATGGGTCGGGCGAACGAGAGGCCCCCCCTGGGTCCGCCCTCCGGGACGGTGGGGACATCCCATGAGGCGGAAGCGACATGAAAGATAGCCGGGAGAGGGGGCAGGCCACTGCCACGGGTCTCCATGGCTCTTGCCTCCCTCTACGCCCCGTACGCCTGGCTCGTGCTGATCGACCATCCGTGGGACTCCTACCGCCTGCACTGGATCAAGATGTGGCCGGTGCTGCCCGGCCTCCTCGTGCATGCCATCCCGGGCCGTCCATGGGCAGCCGGACTGGCTGGGCTACCTCGCCATGGGTGGGGTCACGGCCCTGATCATCGCCCCGATCGCCCTGGTGTCCCGCCGGAGCCGGCGGGCGGCCCTCGTCACAATCGCCGTGGTCGTCCTGCTCTCCGGTGCGAATGCCTGGATCGCCTATCAACTGTTCCTGGGCTGAGCCAACGGCCCCAGTAGGGACTGAAGTAATCCCATGCGACCGAGATCGAGAACCGCATATTGTCGGCGGCCCTCCTGGTCCTCTCCTGCCTCGGCCCGACCGGCCTCGCCGACGACGAGGGCTGGACGCCGCTCTTCGACGGCAAGACGCTCGACGGCTGGAAGGTCCGGCGGGAACGCCAAGTACAAGGTCGAGGACGGGGCGATCGTCGGCACGACCGTCGAGGGCAGCCCCAACACGTTCCTCTGCAAGGGGGACTTCAAGGACTTCGTGCTGGAACTGGAGGTCAAGTGCGACCCCCGGCTGAACTCGGGCGTCCAGGTCCGCAGCCACGTCTACGAGCAAGGACGACCCCGACCCGAAGAACCGCAAGAGGGCCGGCGTCGTCTACGGCCCCCAGTGCGAGATCGCCCGCAAGGAGACCGGGACGGCGGGCCGGTTCTACGACGAGGGCCGCCGCGGCAAGTGGCTCGCCGAGATCAAGCCCGAGGCCAAGGACGCCTTCAAGGACGACGGCTGGAACCGCTACCGGATCGTCGTCCAGGGCAACCGCTACCGCTCGTGGGTCAACGGCGTCGCCGCCTCCGACTTCACCGACGACGTGGACGAGCGCGGCTTCATCGGCCTCCAGGTCCACGGCATCGCCAAGGGCGAGGGGCCATATCAGGTCCGCTGGCGGAACGTCCGCATCCGGGAGTTGAAGCCGGGCGAGGAGGTCGGCCTTGCCGAGGATCGGACCCCGTCGAAGCGGTCGGTGCTCATCGTGGACGGCATGAACAACCACGACTGGGAGCGGGCGACCCGCATCCTCAAGGTCGATCCTCCTGGACAGCGGTCGGTTCACGGTGGACGTGGCCACCAGCCCGCCGGCCAACGCCCCCGCCGAGCAATGGCAGGCGTGGAAGCCCGACTTCGCCCGGTACGACGTGGTGGTCATGAACTTCAACGGCGGGCACACGTCCAAGGGCGTCCACTGGCCCAGAGACCTGGAAAAGGCGCTGGAAGACTACGTGAGCGGGGGCGGCGGGCTCGTCAGCTACCACGCCGCCAACAACTCGTTCCCCGACTGGCCCGCCTACAACCGGATGATCGGCCTGGGCTGGCGGGACAAGGACTTCGGCCCGTCGCTGGTCGTGGGCGACGACGGCAAGGTCGTCGAGGTCCCCAAGGGCCAGGGCCGCAACCCCGGCCACGGCCCGGAGCACGACTTCGTGGTCACGGTCCTGGACGCCGACCACCCGATCACCAGGGGGATGCCCAAGACCTGGATGCACCCGCACGAGCAACTGACCCACGGGCAGCACGGCCCGGCGAAGGACATGACCGTCCTGACCTACGCCTACTCGAAGGACACGAAGCAGAACGAGGTGATGGACTGGGTGGTCCCCTACGGCAAGGGGCGGGTCTACACGACGATGCTCGGGCACCTCTGGAAGGACGGGCCGGACACGGCGATGCGGTGCGTCGGCTTCCAGACGATGTTCATCCGTGGGGTCGAGTGGGCCGCCACCGGCGAGGTGAGCTACCCCGTGCCCGAGGACTTCCCGACCGCTTCGGAGATCAAGCTGCGGTCGGGCGAAGAGACGACAGCCACCAACCCGCCCGAGGGCTTCAAGGCGGTCTTCAACGGTCGTGACCTGACCGGCTGGGAGGGGAGCCCGAACTACTGGTCGGTCGAGGACGGCTGCCTGACCGGCAAGGCCGACGGCACGCTCAAGTTCAACCGCTTCATCACCTGGCGGGGCGGCACGGTCAAGAACTTCGAGTTGCGGGTCAAGGTCTAGGTCTCGCCCACCGGCAACAGCGGCCTGCAATACCGGGGGACCGAGCGGCCCGACCTGGGCGAGTCGGTCGTCACCGGCTACCAGTGCGACGTGGTGGCCAACCGGCCCGACTACAACGGCATGCTCTACGAGGAGCGGGGCCGCCGCATCCTGGCCCACACGGGCGAGAAGGTCATCATCGACCCGCAGGGCCAGCCCTGGGTGGTCGGGCGGTTCCCGCTCAAGGAGTTCAAGCCCGGCGAGTGGCACGACTACCGGGTCCTGGCCGAGGGGAACCACCAGCGGCACTGGATCGACGGCCACCCGACGGTGGACGTGATCGACCTGGACGAGAAGGGTCGGAAGCTCGAAGGCGTGCTGGCGGTGCAGGTCCACGTCGGCCCGCCGATGACGATCCGGTACAAGGACTTCTTCCTGAAGGCGTTGCCCGACGACCTGCCGCTGATCAAGCCCGAGCAGGCGGCGATCCCGCCCGACGCCCGGAAGGTCGTCCCGCAGGGCCAGGACAAGCCCAGGAAGCCCGATGCGGAGTGAGCCTCCTTCGCCCGGTCGGTGATCGGCTCGGCACGCACCGCAAGAAAGGAGGCAGTCGCTGATGTGGAAGAATCGCATCAATCGAAGGCCGCCTCCAGTCGGCGACGGGCGAGAGGAGGCGGAGGGGCTCAGGTCCGCCATCGCCTACTACCGGGCGTCCCCCGGCCACCCCCATCCCGCACCGCATCCTCGGCCCGCTGACGCGGGAGGAATGGGATCGGTTCGAGCTCATCCACCTGGCCCATCATCTGAGCTTTGCCGGGGCCGGATCGATAACCGGTTCCGGGCGATACCTGGCTTCATTTCACGCGAGGGACGCCCCCCGGAACGAGATGGTGGTGCGGGCCGGCGGGCGGTGCACGGTGCCGCCGATCGAGCCGTGTGGCGGGGGACCAGATGCAACCCCGAGGACCCGCCGCCCCACACGGCCACCGGAGCCGCCCATGGCAGGCCGCGAATCGCTCGACGACAAGCTGGCCTCGCTCCGGGCCCTCCGCGGCCAGACGCTGACCGACGAGCAGAAGGCCGAGCTGCGGAAGCGGATCGGCGACCGGTCGAACCTGGTCGTCGCCGCGGCGGCCGCCATCGCCGGCGAGAACACGCTCGCCGATCTGGCCGGGGACCTGGAGAAGGCCTTCGACCGCTTCCTGGTCAACCCGGTGAAGGACGACAAGCTCTGCCGGGCCAAGCTGGCGATCGTCCAGGCCCTCGACAGGATGGAGCACCAGCGGACGGACGTGTTCCTGAAGGCGGCGAGGCACGTCCAGTTCGAGCCGGTCTGGGGCGGGCCGGAGGATTCGGCGCCGCCGCTCCGGGCGGCCGCCCTCGTCGCCCTGGCGCGGGCCGAGGGCACCTTCTCCCTGCCGGTGCTGGTCGACGCCATGGCCGACCCCGCCAAGGACGTGCGGATCGCCTCGGCCGTGGCCCTGGGGGCGGTCGGGAGCGAGGCCGCCGGGCTGGTCCTCCGCCTCAAGGTCCGGCTGGGCGACAAGGACCCCGACGTGGTCTCCGAATGCCTCGGCGGCCTGCTCGCGGTCGACGCCGCGGCCAACCTGCCGATCGTCGCCGAGTTCCTCGACCCGGCCGATCCGCCCGCCTGCGAGGCGGCGGCCATGGCGCTGGGCCGGTCGCGGCTGGCCGAGGCATTGGAGCCGCTGAAGGGATGCCTGGAGCGGTGCCATACCGCCGACCTGCGGCAGCAGCTCCTCCTGGCCATCGCCATCCTCCGCCGGCCTGCCGCGACCGACTACCTGATCGAGCTGGTCGCCACCGCCGAGGAGGAGACGATGGCGGGCGAGGCCCTGTCGGCGTTGCGGATTTACAAGGAGGACCCGCGGCTGCGCGAGCGGGTTGCGGAGGTCGTGCGGGAGCGGGGGAGCCCGAGGGTGCAGGCCGCATTCGAGCGGGAGTTCGGGTAGGTCGGCCGTCGGCCGGTCTCGCTCAGCGACCTCGCTCGACGCCTCGTGTAGGTCCACCATGGGGCGCGGCGTTGTTGAGAACGGGAAGGCGTGAGAGACTGGGGCGGCGGTACCGATCTCGTGCATCGACGAGCGGGTCCGGGCCTGATCCAGGGAGGAGGGTCTCATGGGACGAGGGAGCGACTTCTCGCACATCCCGATCATCGACGTGAGCGACCTGGTCGCGGGGCGCCCCTCCCAGGCGGGCCGTCGCCGAGCGGCTCGGCGAGGCCTGCCGGGAGAGCGGCTTCTTCTACGTCGTCGGGCACGGCGTGGACGAGGCGCTGCAGGACCGGCTGCGCGACCTGAGCCGGGAGTTCTTCGCGCAGGACCTGGAGACGAAGCTGCGGATCCGCATGGCCCTGGGCGGCCGGGCCTGGCGGGGCTACTTCCGCGTCGGCGACGAGCTGACCTCCGGCAAGCCCGACCAGAAGGAGGGCCTGTACTTCGGCGCCGAGCTGCCCGCGGACGACCCGCGGGTCCTGGCCGGCACGCCGCTGCACGGCCCCAACCTCTTCCCGGACCGAGCCCGAGGGCTTCCGCGAGGCGGTGCTGGAGTACATGGCCGCGCTGACCGGCCTGGGCCATCGGCTGATGGCCGGGCTGGCCCTCAGCCTGGGCCTGGAGGAGTCGTACTTCGCCGACCACGGCACGGCCGAGCCGCTGACCCTCTTCCGCATCTTCAACTACCCGCCGCCGGCCGACCCGACCCTCTGGGGCGTGGGCGAGCACACCGACTACGGCCTGCTGACGATCCTGCTGCAGGACGACGCCGGCGGCCTGGAGGTGAAGTCGCGGTCGCGGTGGGTCCCCGCCCCGCCGGTGCCGGGCTCGTTCGTCTGCAACATCGGCGACATGCTCGACCGGATGACCGGCGGGCTGTTACCGCTCGACGCCCCACCGCGTCCGCAACCCGGCCCCGCGCGACCGGCTCTCGTTCCCGTTCTTCTTCGACCCCAACTTCTTCGCCCGCGTCCGGCCGATCGAGCTGCCGGGCCGGGACCTCCCGCCCGACGACCGGGACGAGCGCTGGGACCGGGCCAGCGTCCACGCGTTCGAGGGGACCTACGGCGACTACCTGCTCGGCAAGGTCGGCAAGGTCTTCCCCGAGCTGCGGTCGGCGGTGCTCTGATGCCCCGGGCGCCCGTCGGCTCCGGCTCGTTCTCACGGGTCTGCGAGGAGACGGGATCGACGCACCGTAAGCTCACCGGGCCGCCCGTCGCCTCGTCATCGTCGTCCTGGTCGAGCGATGCGTCACGCGAGCCCGATCCGCTCGATCAAGGCGACCTCGTCGGGCTCCAGGCGGAAATCGAAGGCCTCGAGGTAGCCCGCATGTGGTCGGGGTCGGTCGTGCCGGTCAGGGGCACCATGCCGACCTCCGTGCGAACCGGAACACGACCTGGGCGACGGGCCGGCCGTGGCGGGCGGCGATCCGGCCCATGCCGGGGCTCGCCGTCATCTCTCCTCTCAACTCCTCGGGGTTGCGGGACGGGTTAGCCCTCGGCCCGGGAATTATCTCCGGCAATGGAACGGTCGGATGGGGGAGGCAGCCCGAATTCGACGGGATTTGCCGAGATTGCCGAAGGCAACGAGAAGGCCTGGCGGGCTGGGTCAGATTCCTCGCGGGAATTTTGGCGTTGCACCGGCCGCCGCCGGTTAAAGTGGCCCGACATACTTTTTTGAGTCACGTCTCCTCACGGCGGTACGGGCTAAGACGGCTCACCTCGAAGCCTGGTCTCCCCCTGACCTGTAATAAGGGAGTGCTCCACGGCTCGGGGTCGTGTCGGGGCAGCCGATGGCGAGAACACCCGGGCCGCCCGGAGCGGTTCAGCGCCCCTGACCTTCAATCCCGGGCACTCCTCCTATGAATCTCGACCGGCATCGGCTCGGCATCGAGCTCCAGCGACTGGGCTGGGCCCGCGACCTCTCGCAGGAGGTCATCGACGATATCCTCGCCTCCGCCGGGTTCGTCGAGTTCCCGGCCGGGCAGGTCGTCATCGAGCTCGATTCGGACGTCGAGGACGTTTTCATCGTCATCGCCGGCGGCTCCAAGGCTCGCTGTTCGACCGGCTCGGCAAGGAGATCCACCGCGACACGTTCCGGCGGGGGTCGGTGGTGGGGCTGTTCTCGGTGGCACTCGCCAGCAGCTCGTTCCTGCACGTCGAGGCCGCCGAGCACACGACCGCCATTTCTCTCGGGTTGGACGACCTGCTCCGCCTGACGGCCAAGCACCGCGACTTCCAGCTCGCGATGTTCCGCGTCGCGGCCGGCATCGTTAAGCGGCTGGTGGTCGTCGACCGCGAGTTGCCCAAGCCGGCCGCCGTCGCGGTGGTCCACCACTCCGACGAGAGCCGCCCGCTGACGGTCGTGCTGGCCCGCCGCCTACAACAGCTCGGTGAATTCCCCTGCGTGGCCGGCGACGACGAGCGCCTGGCGGCCGGGAGACGGGATTCCGCACCGGCTCCTGTTCGAGGACGGCGTCGCCGTCGGCCCCGAGCGGATCAATCAGCTTCTGAAGGAGTGGGTCTCCCACGGCCGCTTGTTCATCGACTTCCGGGCCGAGCACACCCCCGACGACCTCGGTCGGATGCTGAGCTACTCGGACGCCGTCCTCTGGTGCGTCCGGCCGGCGGACGTCGAGGTGGCGTTGCGGACGCTCAAGGCCGTCGAGCCCTCCGTGCCCCGCCTGCGCGAGAAGATCAACCTCGTCTGGGTCCTGGACCACGGCACGCCGGCCCCCCCGCATGTCCCCGAGCTCCACGAGTTCGCCGCCCGCGACTTCAAGACCTACTCAGGGGAGGCGAGGCCGAATCAGGGGGGGGTGCTCCGGCAGGGCGTCGAACGCATCGTCCATCACCTGCGTGGCGTCCGGATCGGCCTTGGGGTGAGCGGCGCGGTGCGCGGCATGGCCCATCTGGGCGTCCTCAAGGCCCTCGAAGAGCACGGCATCTACGTCGACATGCTGGCGGGGACCAGCGCCTGGGGCGATGGTCAGCGGCGTCTACGCCTCGGGGCTCGATCCCGGATTCGTCACCGGTTGCTTCAAGAGGGATCTGCAACCCCCCTGGTTCCTCCGGCGTCTCCCGGGCGGCGGGTACTGGTATCTGCTCTACAAGTATCGCCTCCGTCGATTCGGGCCCGATGCTGCGCAAGTATCTGGACGACCTCCGGATGGAACAGTTGGTCGTCCCCGTCTTGATGGTCTCGGTCGACCTGATCGACGGGGTCGCTCTCGTCCGAGATCGCGGCGACGTGTCGCACAATATCCTGGAGAGCATCAATCTCCCCGCTGTCGCGGCCGATCGTCCGACGAGGGCCGGGCCCTCGTGGACGGCGGCCTGATCAATAACATCCCGGCCGAACTCGTCGCGAAGGGCTGCAACTTCGTCATCGCATCCACGGTGACGGCCAGCCTCGAGCGGGATTTCATGGGCGTCCGCAGCAAGAAACCCCCCGGCGCGAGCCGGTTCGTCGCGTCGCTCCAGGTCATCATGCGCTCGTACATGGTCCAGAGCCGCAACATGAACGCGGTGGGGGTCGAGCCGGCCGACTTCGTCATCGTGCCTGATGTCACGTCGTTCGACATCTCCGAGTTCTCGTGCGCGGACGAAATGGCCGTGATCGGGGAGAACACGACCCATGCCTCGATCCGGCGGGTCAAGGCGATGCTGTCCAGACTCGACCCCGAATTATTCGGTCAGGCTGAATCGAATGGAGTGTAAGACCGCGACCCGTGGCGTCCGTCGCCGCATCGCGTCAATCCGACAGGCGTCCGCCCCATGACGTACTCGAACGATTGTTCGCCGGCTCTCGTCGTCATCCCCACAACGATGTGGGTCGCGTCGGCGATCTCATTATCACGTGTCGGCGCGGGCCCGTACGGCGATGTTTCGCGCCGCCCGTGCCATTGGTCGTCGTGGGGGCGAGCCTCGGCCTACCTGCCGATGCGACCCTGGGTGCTGGCCGTCTGGTGTGGGGTCCTGTCCGTCGCGACCCTGTGGTGGCTTTCGCTACGCCCGAAATCCGACCGCGATTGGAAACCCGGGATGGGCGTCTTGCCCCATATCGAACCCGCGGGCGACGTCCTCTCATCCGCCATTTCCGCAATTTCAGGTAACGGAGCGTCGGGTGAGCCCCTCCCGCAGTACGAAGAACGGACGTTCGACCTCACGAAGCTCTCGACGCTCGACTATTTCTTGGCCCACTGGTCGGGGCCGGCGATCGGCGACACGATGGTGAGCTTCGGCTTCGACGACGGGCAGTACCTCGTGGTGTCGGTCGAAGCACGACGCCGGCGCGGGCAGCCCTATTCGGCACTGCGTGGTCTCTATAAATCCTACGAATTGATTTATATCATCGGCGACGAGGGCGACATCATAGTGCTTTTCTCCGGACGAATGTCCGCCGTGAACAACCCCATCGTCACCGGGGTTTGTGTTCCTCTCTTTCAAATGTGCCGTGCTACAGTCGCCGATGGACCGTGACGGTGTCAAGCCGCTCGATCCGACGTCGATGCGCCGCCGGATGGGAGTGTCGAACCGCACATGACGACGCTCCGCTGGGGCATCCTCGGACCGGGCCGGATCGCACCTCGACTGGTCCGC
Source organism: uncultured Alphaproteobacteria bacterium (assembly GCA_963752025.1). Lineage (GTDB taxonomy): Bacteria > Pseudomonadota > Alphaproteobacteria > Sphingomonadales > Sphingomonadaceae > Sphingomicrobium. The sequence continues at coordinate 180,160 of CAVVWY010000020.1, forward strand.
GCACTCGCCCAGAACGACCGGGGGTCGCTGGTCGCCGTCGCGAGTCGCGATCGCGATCGGGCGAGCGCCTTCGGGGCCACCCACGGCATCCCGCAGGCGTTCGGGTCGTACGAAGAGCTGCTCGCGTCGCCCGACGTCGACGTCGTCTACGTGTCGCTCCCGAACCACCTCCACGCGCCGTGGACGATCCGCGCGCTCGAGGCCGGGAAGCACGTCCTGTGCGAGAAGCCGATCGCGCTGACAGTCGCCGACGTCGACGCGATCGCCGAGGCCGGCGTGCGGGCCGGCCGGTTGGCCGTCGAGGCGTTCATGTACCTCCACCACCCGCAGACCTGCGCGCGGTGGCGCTCGCCCAGGACGGCGCCCTCGGTCGGCTCGAGCTCGTCCACGGGTCGTTCTCGTTCTACCTGACCTATCCGGGCGACCCGCGGGTCGAGCCGACGATGGGTGGCGGATCGCTGTGGGACGTCGGCTGCTACCCGGTCAGCCTCGCCCGCCGGATCGCCGGCGAGGAGCCCGATCGGGTGTCCGCCTTCGCCCGGTTCGACGAGCGGGGCGTCGACCGGACGTTCATCGGCCAGCTCCACTTCCCCGGCGGCCTGCTCGCCCAGTTCGACAGTGGCTTCGCCGCGCCCGACCGCGAGCGGGTCGAGATCGTCGGCGGGGACGCCAGCCTGGTGCTCGACGCGCCGTTCCTGCCCGAGCCCGACGGCCCGGCGCCCACGTTGACCCTGTGGCGCGGGCGGCAGGCGACGCCGCTGGCGGTCCCGTCGCTCGATCAGTACGCGGCCGAGGTGGACGACCTCACGCGGGCGATCCTCGATGGCGAGGCGCCCCGCGTGGGTCTCGACTTCAGTCGGGGTACGATCGCGACGCTCGTGGACCTCGACCGGGCGGCACGCGGCACCGGCGCCTGATCGCCGGCTGACGTCGCCAGGTCGACGACCCACGGTCGATCGGATGCTCGGGGGCGTGGAGGAGTCGATGCGCGCGTCGCGCCAGGGTTCGCGTGAGCCCGTCGCCGCCCCGATCGCCTGGCGCGGATCGCCGACCGGATGAGGCTCCGGACCAGGAAGGTCGCCGTCGCCCTCGCGGTCGTGGTGCTGGTGGCGGCCGCCGCCGGGGCGTTCGCCTTCACCCAGCTCCGCGGCGGTGCCACCGGCCCGGGCGCCGCGCTCGGGCCGCCGCACTTCGTCGAGGAGGCGGTGGCGGCCGGGGTCGACCACACCTACGGCGGCCCGTTCCGCTACGCCGCCGGCGGCGGGGTCGCGGTGTTCGACTGCGACGCGGACGGACGACCCGACCTGTACATCGCCGGCGGCGAGAACCCCGCCGCGCTGTACCGCAACGAGAGCCCGGTCGGCGGGGCGCTGCGGTTCACGGCCGTGCCCGATCCGGTGCTCGACGTGACGGCGGTCAACGGCGCCTACCCGATCGACATCGACGGCGACGGGCATCGTCGACCTGGCCGTCCTCCGCGATGGGCGGCGCGTCCTGCTGCGCGGGCTCGGCGACTGCCGGTTCGAGCCGGCCAACGAGCGCTGGTCGTTCGACGGCGGGACGCGGCTTCGCGACCGCGTTCAGCGCGACGTGGGAGGGCGACGCGACATTGCCGACACTGGCCTTCGGCGAGTACCTCGACCCTCGACGCCGCGGGGGACACGACGACCGACTGCGCCGGAGAACACGCTCGTTCGACCGGCCGCGACGGGCGACCGCGTACGCCGCGCCGATCCCGCTGGCGCCGGGCTTCTGCGCGCTGTCGATGCTGTTCAGCGACTGGGACCGGTCCGGCCGGCGTGACCTGCGGGTCAGCAACGACCGGCACTACTACGACCAGGCGAACGGCCAGGAGCAGCTCTGGCGGATCAGCGCCGGCGAGCCGCCGCGGCTGTACACGGCCGCCGACGGCTGGGTCCGCCTCCAGGTCGAGGGCATGGGCATCGCGCAGCTACGACCTCACCGGCGACGGCTACCCGGACGTCTTCCTCACGAGCCAGGGCGAGAACCGACTCCAGACGCTGACGGCGGGCCCGACGAAGCCGACCTATCGCGACATCGGCCTGAAGCGCGGCGTGAACGCCGCCGAGCCGTTCACCGGTGGCGACAAGCTGCCGTCGACGGCCTGGCACCCCGAGTTCCAGGACGTGAACAACGATGGGTTCGTCGACCTGTTCGTGTCGAAGGGCAACGTCGACAACATCCCCGACTACGCCAAGAAGGACCCGAGCAACCTCCTCCTCGGCCAGCCGGACGGGACGTTCGTCGAGGGCGCCGAGGCGGCCGGCATCCTGAGCTTCGCCCAGGGCCGCGGCGCGGCGCTGGCAGACTTCAACCTCGACGGGCTGGTCGACCTCGTCGAGGTCAACTACGGCGACCGGTCAAGCTGTGGCGGAACGTCGGGTCGGGCGACGCCGCGACCCCGAAGCCGATGGGCCACTGGCCGCGCTCCAGGTGAACCAGCCCGGGCCGAACCGCGATGCGATCGGCGCCTGGATCGAGGTCCAGGTCGGCGACCAGACGATCCGGCGCGAGATGACTATCGGCGGTGGCCAGCGAGTCGGGCGAGCTCGGCTGGATCCATGTCGGCCTGGGGTCCGGCCGCACCGCCCACGTCCGGGTCCAGTGGCCGGACGGCGAGGTGGCCCGTGGCTGCGGTCCCGGCCGACGGCTTCGCACGATCGAGCGCGGCGCGACCGCTGTCCGACCCTGGCAGCCACCGACACCCTGAGCGCAGGAGGGACCCCGATGCCGACCCCGCGCCTCCCGAGGTCCGCGTGCCGGACTTCGAGATGCCCGAGGCGATGCCGGTCATCCCGGCCTCGACCCACGCCGGCCGGCTCGACGAGTGCGGAGCCGGGCCGACGCGCGGGGCTACGACCGGATCGTCGTGTACGCCGATCGGGAGCACAGCGCCAACCTGTCCTGCCTGACCGGCTTCGACCCCCGTTTCGAGGAGGCGCTGCTGATCGTCGGGGCCGGCGGGCAGCCGCTGATCCAGACGCGGATCCTCGGGACGGCGCGGGCCATCCACGCGGCGCCTCGTTGCCCGACCAGATCGCCGGGGCCGTCGATCAGCAGCGCCTCCTCGAAACGAGGTCGAAGCTGATCAGGACTCGAGCAGGTTGGGCGCGTTGCTGCCGATCGGCGTACACGACGAGAGGAGATAGACCCGCGCGTCGGCCCGGCTGCGCAGTTCGTCGAGCCGGCCGGCGTAGAACGAGGCCGGGATGACCGGCATCGCCTCGGGGTGTCGAAGTCCGGCACGCGGACCTCGCGGAGGCGTGGGGTCAGCATGGTGTCCCTCCTGCGCTCAGGGTGTCGGTGGCTGCCAGGGGTCGGACAGCGGTGGCGCCGCGCTCGATCGTGCTGAAGCCGTCGGCCGGGACCGTGAGCCACGGGCCCCTCACCGTCCGCCAGCTGCCTGGAGCCGGACGTTGGCGGAGGGCTCGGAGCCCAGGCCGAAGTGGACCCAGCCGAGCTGGCCCGACCCGGCGGCCACCGCCGATATTGAGCTCGCGTCGGATGATGTGGTCACCAACCCGGACCTCGATCCAGGCGCCGATGACATCCCGGTTCGGGCCCGGGCTGGATCACCTGTCGAACGCGAGCCCAGTGGCCCATCGGCTTCGGGGCTGCGCGTCGTCGCCCGACCCAACGCTCCGCCAGAGCTTGACCGGATCGCCATAGTCGACGCACGAGATCAAGCAGCCCGTCGAGGTTCAAGTCGCCCAGGGCCCCGCCCCGCTTTCGCCCGAAGCTCGACGATGCCGGGCAGCGTCCGCCTCCTCGACGAAAGTTGCATCGGGCTGGCCGAGGAGGAGGTTGCTCGGGTCCTTCTTGGCATAGTCGGGGATAGTTCGTCGACGTTGCCCTTCGACACGAACAGGTCGACGAAGCCATAGTTGTTCACGTCCTGGAACTCGGGGTGCCAGGCCGTCGACGGCAGCGGTCACCGCCGGTGAACGGCTCGGCGGCGTTCGCGCGGCGCCGCAGGCCGATGTTCCGGTAGGTCGGCTTCGTCGGGCCCTCGGTCAGCGTCTGGAGCGGTTCTCGCCCTGACTGGTCAGGAAGACCTCCGGGTAGCCGTCGCCGGTGAGGTCGTAGCTGCGATGCCCATACCTCCAGATCTGGATCGGAACCCAGCCGTCGGCCTCCGTGTACAGCCGTGGCGGCTTCCCGGCGGTCGATCCGCCAGAGCTGCTCCTCGCCCACCTGGTCGTAGTAGTGGCGGTCGTTGCTGATGCGCGGGTCACGCCGGCCGGACCGATCCCAGTCGCTGAACAGCATCGACAGCGCGCAGAAGCCCGGCGCGAGCGTCACCGGCGCGCGAACGCGGTCCCCGTCCGCCGCCGGTCGAACGAGCAGGTTCTCGTCGCAGTCGGGCGTCGCCTCGCCTTGGCGTCCAGTTCGAGGTAGGCCGAGCGCAAGGGTCGGAAATGACGCGTCGGCCTCCCACGTGGCGCTGAACGCGGTCGTCATGCCCGATCCGCCATCGAAAGACCAGGCGCTCGTCGGCCGCTCGAACCGGCAGTCGCCGAGGCCGCGAAGCAGGCTCGCCCGCCGATCCGGAGGACGGCCAGGTCGACGATGCCATCGCCGTCGACGTCGATCGGGTAGGCGCCGGTCACCGAGGTACGTCGAAACGGATGGTGCACGGCCGTGGACCGAGCTCGCCGCCGCCGGGCTCAGGTTCCGGTAAAGCGCCCCGGTGTTCTCGCCGCCCGCGAGGTAGAGTTGCGTCGCCGCGCAATCGAACACCGCAACCCCGCCACCGATGGCGTAGAGGAAGGGGCCGGCGTAGGCGTGATCGACCCCAGCAGCCACCGCCTCCTCGACGAAGTGCGGCGGCCCGAGCGCGGCGCCCGGGCCGGTGGCACCGCCGCGGAGCTGGGTGAAGGCGAACGCCCCGGCGGCGGCCGCCACCA
>CAVVWY010000021.1:0-78145 GCA_963752025.1 uncultured Alphaproteobacteria bacterium
CCCAACGAAAATTCGACGCTGAACGTCTTCAGATAATCCTTCAGCGCGACCAGCTTCTCGCAGCTTGGCGGTTCGTGGACGCGATACATTACGGGCGACTTCTTGGCTTCGAGCGCGCGCGCAGCAGCGACGTTTGCCGCGATCATGAAGTCCTCGACGAGCCGGTGCGCGTCGAGCCGGTCGCGCGGTGCGATGGAGGTGATCCGCCCCTTCTCGTCGAGCATCACTCGGCGCTCCGGGATGTCGAGCTCGAGCGGCGCGCGCTTGGTGCGCGCGGCAAAAAGCGCACGCCACGCCCCCCACAGCGGCTTCAGCGCAGATTCGACCAGCTCGCGAGGCACGCGCCCTTCGATCGGCGGCATCGAACAGGTCGGCGAGCTGACCTCGAGCGGTCATCGTCCTCGGCCGCATCGATTGCGGCTTGTGCATCCTCGTAGGCAATGTTTGCTGCAACGCAAATTTTTGCCCGCGTGAAGCGCCAGGACTTGAGCGTGCCGTCCTTTGTAATCTTCAGGTGACAGGCCATTGCTGCGCGCATCTGGCCTTCCTTCAGCGAGCAAATGTCAGCGGACAGTTCCTCAGGGAGCATGGGGACCACGCGGTCGGGGAAATAGACGCTGTTGCCGCGCGCGCGCGCTTCGCGGTCGAGCTCCGATCCGGGCCGCACGTAGAAGCTCACATCGGCGATGGAGACGATCGCCTTCCAGCCTCCGGCATTTTCGGGGTCGTCGTCGGGCGCCGCCCAGATGGCATCGTCATGATCGCGCGCGTCCTGCGGATCGATCGCGACGATGGGCAGGTGCGTCAGATCCTCGCGCTCGCCGAGCGGCAGTGTCGCGACGCGGTGAGCCTCGTCGATCGCTTCCTGCGCGAACTCGGCGCGAAGCCCGTGCTTGTGAATCGCGATAAGGCTGAAGCTGCGCGGCGCGAACGGGTCGCCGAGGACGGCATCGACACGCGCACTTACCCGTGGCGGACGCCCTGTCACTTCGCACAGCACCAGGTCGCCGGGTTCCGCATCCTTTCGATCACTGATGAAAAGCTCGCGCCGTTCCCGCTTGTCCACGGGGGAGAGCCAGAAGCGCTCGCCTTCCTGCTTGACCACTCCGAGGGTCAGCTCGGCGGAACGGGCAAGTTTCTTGAGCGGGTCGGCAATCCAGCCCTGCCCTTTCTCTTCAGTCCTGGCGAGAAAGCGATCCCCGATGCCAAGCGCGCTTCGTTTGCCGCGTTCGACGACGCGTATGCGGGGCGGCGGCGTTTCGGCGTGCCACTGCTCGGGGACCGCGAACACAGCACCGCTGTCGTCGGCCTGCGCGACGCGGAGCACGGTCACCTTGGGCACTCCGCCGGCGTGGTGGAATGCGCGGCCCGGTGAGCTGTCGATCAGGCCCTCCTCCGCCATGTCCTTGAGCAGCCGCTTGAGGTCGATCTTCTGTTGGCCGGATAGTCCGAACGCCCGCGCGATCTCTCGCTTGCCCGCCGGCTGATCGGAGGATGCAATGAAGTCGAGGATCTGCTTGCGGCTGGGAAGGCCTGCGGAGTTCTTGCGGGGCATGAGGAGGCCCTAAACGCAACAGAAGCGTGAAGCGACCCTAGCGCAGGCCGGTCTTCGCGAGCGCTTCGTCGATCTCACTCACACGCGCCTTGAACCTCGGATCGTCGACGCCGCCATAGCGCTTCACGAATTCCGCGTTGGTCAGGCCCTCCTGGCGCCTGACGAGCTAACTCGGAAGCAGCTGTTCCGGCGTCGCTTGCGTCAGCAACTGAGCGATGCGGCCCGCGCTCGCAGGGTCCACGGCCGCGCGAGCCGTCAGGAATCCGGCGCGATCCGCGGCAAGGTCGGCCATGGAGAAGCCGCTCGGATCGCCGACGGAGAAGCGTGACTGGCGCGACAGGCTGTCGGACAGCTCCTTCCATTCGCCAACCGCCTCGCTGAGCTGCACGCCCACCAACGGCAATCGCCGCCGAAAGCGCCCAATGGGCGGTCCAGTCGAAGCGGTCGTGTATCGACGTGTAGACGGTAGGAATTCGGCAACGGCAAATCTCATCCCTTGCCGTGCCGGCGAAGTCGCCGACACGCTCGTCCACCAGCAGCATGCCGAGAGCGACGAATGCCGAACGATTGAAATCGACCGGCGTGTTCCGGCCCTGTCCAGCGAAAACGTTCGGTGAACTTGATCAGCGAAGATCTTGCTCGGCTCCGCCTTCTGGAGCTGCGCAAGCGCGCAATAGATGCGCGCGACCTGCGTCCCGTCGATTGACTGCTCCGAGACGACGCCCGCCATCTGATCGACCAGGCCGGTCTTGCTCGGCAAGCTGACGAGAGCGGTCACCTTGCCATCTTTGACCGCAAAGTTGCGGATCACCTGATCGAGTGGCGGCACGCCTTCGTGGCGCCGATCGATGACCCACCTGCCAAGCTCCAACGCCCAGCGGCTCAGCACGGGCGGCAGGGTCAGTGCTCCGATCGTCAGATGAGTGCGCGGGAATTTCGCGCTCGGCGCCTCGGCGGCAATGGTGACGTTGAGCCAGCGATTAAGCGGCAGGCGGTGGCTTGCTTGCGCACGAAACTGCTGCCCCTCGATCGAGAGCCGCAGCCGGTCCGGGCGGAAGCCATGGCTTGCGAGTGCGCCCAGGCCATCCAGCTGCTCAGCTCCAAGCGAAACGGCGTTGCCGCCCGAATTGCCCTTCGCGTCGCGAAGCTGACGATATGCGTCGCGGCCTGCGCCGACCTGCTCGGCCGTGGGCGCCAGCGGCTCCGGCAGCAGCGGCTCCGTGCTTGTGAGCGTGAACCACATGATCAGGCCAACGAGGATGAACTCGGCGAGGACGATCAGAAGAGTTCGGCGCGTCTTCCGTCGCGCGGGCGCCGCCTCGGTCAACGCAGCTGGCTGTCCTTGCTGCCGCGTCTGTTGATGGTCGAATGAACGACCTTCTTGTCGCGCTCGGCTTGGCACGCGACACAGGTGCGCACGCCCGGAAGCGCTACGCGACGGCGCTCAGGGATAGGCTCGCTGCAATCGTCGCATTCCTCCGCGCTCTCGCCAGTCGGCGTAAGTGCTCGTGCGCGAAGGATCGCATCCTTCACGGTGTCGTCGATCTGGTCCTGAACCGCGCCGTCGCGCGTCCAACCGCCGGCCATGTCATTCTCCTCTAGCCGCTAACGCTCCAAGAGCGTCAGGGCTTCTTCTGAGGAGCAATATAGGGATGGAACGCCCCGCCCGGAACAGCTGAAGCGACGGGGCTTTCGAAGCCGTCCTGGCTCACCGAAGAAACGCCGAACACCCAATCGTCGACGCGGACGTGAGGAAGGACGAGCTTGCAACTGTCTGCGCAGGCACTTGCGGGAACGGCTCGCGAGACTTCCCAACTGTTTGCGTCGGTCCGGCGCCAGCCAACTTTGTACGACGATGCACTAGCGACCGATGGCCACGTCACCGTCGTATTCGTGCTCACCCCACCCTCAACCTTCGGCTCCGGTGGCGGCGGCGCGCCGGCGATGGCCGCAAGCGCGGCGATGTTCAGCTTCGTCATCTTGGCCAAATACGCAAAATCGACATGGTCGATCGTGTCGCCATATTTGATCCCATTCTCGGTCCTCAGATCTTGGTGCTGCCAGTTGTAATTCTCGATCGCGACGGTGATGCGGGCGGCGGGATAGCCAAGCTCCAGCCAAGGAATATGGTCGCCCCCGCGCTGGAAGCGGTCGGTTCGCCAGATCTGCCGGACGTCGAGCCCGACCTTCAGCCGCCCCGCAAGGCTCGCCAGATAGCGTGAGATATTCCGCGACGGTGCGTCATTCTCGCCGCCAAGGCTATGTGTCGCCGCCATCAAATCGGTCTGCCCCTGGGACCGCGGCCCTTCTGAAAGCACCCGAGCATGCGTGGAATCGCAAACACCATCGGATGAACAGCTGTTACCGATGATATCGTTGTTAAGGACCGTCACCACATTCCAGCCCTGTGCTTTCGCATAATTCGCCAGCACCTTGCCGCCGAGTAGCCCCTGCTCCTCTCCGGAGAGCGTCGCGTAGACGACGGTGCCGGGAAACTTGTGCTTCGACAGAACCCGCGCCGCCTCGATGACTGCCGCCGTTCCGGAGCCGTCGTCATTCGCGCCCGGCGCATCCGACGTGGAATTCATGATGTCGGTGACGCGGCTGTCGATATGCCCCTGGATGACGACCACGTCGTTGGGACGCTCGGTCCCGCGCTGGATCGCGACCACGTCGCAGACGCGGGTCGGCGTGGGCACGCGTTGGTTGGTCATCATCTCGCAAGGACGGACCGTCGATAGGCCGAAGGTCTCGAACTTGCCCTGAGTCCAGTTGAGCGCCGCGCCGATCCCGCGCTTCGGGTCTGTCTGCGAAGAGAGCGTGTGCCGCGTACCGAAGCTCACCAGCGTCTCGATCGTATGACGCATCTCGACCTGGCTCACCGGCTGGACGATCGCTCGGAGCCGGGCATCGGGCGATGGCGGCGGTGCAGCCCCGATCAACACAAGACACAGCACGGCGGCAATTTTACGCATCGCGACTCTCCCTCTCCTCGGCTTGGCCAACTGGCATTTGCTTGTTGCCGGGTCTAGGGGAGCCGCAATTCAGAACAGCAGACTTGAGGACGCGTTTCCATGCTTCGCAGCATCGATCATTTCATCGGCGGTTCCACCTTCGCTTCGGGCGAGCGGCAGGGCGAGGTCTTCGACCCGAACCAAGGCCAGGTGCAGGCCCACGTACGCCTCGGCACCGCGGCCGACCTCCAGAAGGCCGTCGACGCCGCCAAGGCGGCGCAGCCGGCCTGGGCCGCCACCAACCCGCAGCGCCGCGCGCGCATCATGTTCAAGTACAAGGAATTGATCGAAGCCCACATGGACGAGCTCGCGCACCTGCTGAGCTCCGAACATGGCAAGGTCATTGCCGACGCGAAGGGGGACGTGCAGCGCGGCCTCGAAGTCATCGAGTTCGCTTGCGGCATCCCGCAGGCGCTCAAGGGCGAATATACGGTCGGCGCCGGCCCTGGCATCGACGTCTATTCGATGCGCCAGCCACTCGGAATTGGCGCGGGCATCACCCCGTTCAACTTCCCGGCGATGATCCCGATGTGGATGTTCGGCATGGCGATCGCAGCCGGCAACGCTTTCATCGTGAAGCCGTCGGAGCGTGACCCCAGCGTACCGATCCGGCTTGCCGAGCTGATGACGGAAGCCGGCCTGCCCGACGGAATTCTCAACGTTGTTCACGGCGACAAGGAGATGGTGGACGCGATCCTCGACCATCCTGACATCGCGGCCGTCAGCTTTGTCGGAAGCAGTGACATCGCGCAGTACATCTACGCGCGCGGCACGGCGAACAATAAGCGTGTGCAGGCATTCGGCGGCGCCAAGAACCACGGCATCGTGATGCCCGATGCCGACCTGGATCAGGTCGTAAACGACCTTGCCGGCGCTGCCTTCGGGTCGGCTGGCGAGCGATGCATGGCGCTCCCGGTCGTCGTTCCAGTTGGCGACGACACTGCCGATCGCCTCCGTGAGAAGCTCATCCCGGCCATCGAAGGCCTGCGCGTCGGCGTCTCAACCGATCCTGACGCTCACTACGGGCCCGTCGTCACCAAGGCGCACAAGGAGCGGGTCGAGAACTACATCCAGATGGGCATCGACGAGGGCGCGGAGCTCGTCGTCGACGGCCGCGGCTTCAAGCTGCAGGGGCATGAGGAAGGCTTCTTCGTCGGCCCGACCTTCTTCGATCACGTGAAGTCGAGCTTTCGCACCTACAAGGAAGAGATCTTCGGCCCGGTGCTGCAGATGGTCCGCGCCAAGGATTTCGAGGAAGCGGTCCGCCTTCCGTCCGAGCATGAATACGGCAACGGCGTCGCAATCTTCACCCGCAACGGCCACGCCGCGCGCGAATTCACTGCGCGCGTCAACGTCGGGATGGTCGGCGTCAACGTGCCGATCCCGGTGCCGGTGTCCTACCATAGCTTCGGTGGCTGGAAGCGCTCCGGCTTCGGCGACATTGGCCAGTACGGCATGGAAGGCCTGCGTTTCTGGACCAAGAACAAGGTCGTGACTCAGCGCTGGCCCGATGGCGGCGCGCATGGGGAAAGTGCATTCATCATTCCGACAATGGGGTAGGCAGTCAGTAAAGGGGGCAGGACATGATCTTCTGGACGCTTGCGGCGGCGGCTCTGGTTCAATGGACCGGTCCGCGGACTGTTGAATATGTCGGCCCCGGCTACTTCTGCGGTGGCGGCTATGCCGTCCAACTGACGAAGGGCGAACGTGCGCTGATCCTGCCTCAAGGGCAGGCCCCGCAGGCAACGCGCCTCGTTTTATCCGGCGGGGAGGTCAACATCGTCACGGGCACCCGCCCCGATGCCGGCCCGGTGGTGAAGACCTACGGCGGCACGGCAGTGATACAGCAGAGTATCGGCGAAGGCGTCGCTTACACGGTTGCCGACCAGACCAGCTTCGCACTGCGCGTGACGAGCAGCGCCTTCCACGGCTTCAAGAACGACCGCTGGTTCTTCACCAAGGCGAACTTCACCGACGGGGCAGACCGGGCTGTCCCCTGTCTCGCTGCCTACAGCTATTAAACAGGGATATTGCTGAGAGGCGGCGCGTTCCGGCTACGGTAGATAGTCGGAGGTTGTGATGCGTGCAGCACCCACTCTAGCGATCTTCGCCCTGCTCGCGGGCGTCGGGACCGCGTGCCACAAGGGCCAGCAGCAGGCGCAGGAGCAGAATATCTCGATCGACGACGCAACGACGGGCAACGGCATCCCAGCCAATGCCGATGTAGAAACGCTGCCGCCCGACGAGAGCAGCGAGACTAGTTCGACAGAGCTCCAGAACGGCCAGGACAATCCGGACGTAAACGACCTGAACGCGTCGACCAATTCATTCTAAGCTGAGGAACTGCCAGATGATCCTCTATTATTCTCCCGGTGCCTGCTCCCAGGCTCCGCACATTCTGTTGCACGAGATTGGCCTCGGCCACGACGCCAGGCGCGTGGACCTCAAGAACAAGGTACTGGAGGACGGCAGCTCCTATCTCGACATCAATCCAAAGGGTGCAGTTCCGGCCCTTCAACTCGACAATGGCGAGGTGCTGACCGAGAACGCGGTCATCCTCCAATATCTCGGCGACCGCGCCGGCTCAGCCGACACCTTGCCCGCGCTCGGTCACTTTAGCCGCTACCGCGTGCTCGAGCTCGTCAATTACATCACGACCGAGCTGCACAAGAGGTTTGGGTTCCTGTTCCATCCAGAGGCATCCGATGAGATGAAGCAGCTCGTTGCGGGGGACTTGGGAAAGAAGCTCGACCATATCGACAAGGTGCTCGGCAAGGGTCCGTTCCTGATGGGCGAGGAGCTCACCCTGGCCGACCCTTACCTGTTCGTCATGACCAGCTGGGCGGAGAAAATGCTCGGCGGGCTCGAGCGATGGCCGAACCTCCGCGCGTTCCATGAACGCATGCTGCAGCGGCCCTCTGTCCGCAACGTCCTTAAGTTCGAGGGCTTGCTGGAGGAGGAAACCGCGGGCTAGAGCGCCCGCGCAATGACGCAATTCGATCTTACCGACGACCAGCTCCAGATCCAGGAGATGGCGCGCAAGTTCACGGCGGACGCAATCACGCCTTTCGCCGGCGAGTGGGACGAGAAGAAGATTTTCCCGCGCGACACGATCCGCGAGGCAGCCGAGCTCGGCTTTGGCTCCATCTACGTCTCCGAGGAGAGCGGCGGCATTGGCCTCGGGCGCATGGAAGCGGCGCTGATCATGGAAGCCATGGCGTACGGCTGCCCTTCGACGAGCGCCTTCATCTCCATCCACAACATGGCGTCGTGGATGATCGACCGCTTCGGCTCGGCCGAGGTGAAGCAGAAGTACCTGCCCACGATGATCACGATGGAGAAGATCGGCAGCTATTGTCTGACCGAACCTTCGTCGGGTTCAGACGCTGCGGCGCTGAAGACCAAGGCGGTCCTGGACGGCGATCATTACGTCGTCTCGGGCTCCAAGGCCTTCATCTCGGGCGCTGGCGAAAACGAAGTCTACGTCACGATGGTCCGCACCGGCGAGGACGGCCCGAGGGGCATCACTTGCCTCGTCATCGACAAGGACATGCCAGGCGTCAGCTTCGGCGCTCAGGAGCGCAAGCTCGGCTGGCATTCGCAACCGACCGCGCAGGTCAATTTCGATGACGTCCGAGTGCCCGTCACCAATCGCGTCGGCGGCGAGGGCGAGGGCTTTCGCATCGCGATGATGGGCCTGGACGGCGGCCGCCTGAACATCGGTGCCTGCTCGCTGGGAGGCGCCCAGCGCTGCCTCGATGAGGCGATCCGTTACACCAAGGACCGCAAGCAGTTCGGTACTCCGATCGCAGATTTCCAAGCAACGCAGTTCACGCTCGCTGACATGGAGACCGAACTGCAGGCTGCCCGGTACCTACTGTATGTCGCGGCCGCTAAAGTGACCGACAACTCTCCCGACAAAACGAAGTTCGCGGCGATGGCCAAGAGACTTGCCACCGACACCGGATCGTCCGTTGTCGATCGAGCCCTGCAGCTTCACGGCGGCTATGGCTATCTCATGGACTATCCGGTCGAGCGCTTCTGGCGCGACCTTCGCGTCCACTCGATCCTCGAGGGCACCAACCAGATCATGCGAGTGATCGTCAGCCGCGACCTGCTGCGCCAATGACCGACGACGTCCTGATCACGACGCAGGATCGTATTGGCCGGATCCGCCTGAACCGGCCGAAGGCGATTTACGCTCTGACGACGGCTATGTGCGAGAAGATGAGCGAGGCGCTCCTGAACTGGCGCCAGGACGAAAGCGTCGAAGCAATTGTCATCGATCATGCCGAAGGCCGCGGCTTCTGCGCGGGAGGTGACGTGGTCATGCTCGCGCGCAGCGGAAATACGGACGCCGAAGAGGCGAAGCGGTTCTTCTTCGCGGAATACCGGCTAAACCACCTGCTCTTCACCTATCCAAAGCCCACCGTCGCGATCATGGACGGGATCACGATGGGCGGTGGAGTGGGCATCTCGCTTCCCTGCGACTACCGCATCGCAACCGAGAACACGCGGTTCGCCATGCCCGAGACTGGCATCGGCCTGTTTCCTGACGTCGGCGGCGGTTGGTACCTGCCTCGCCTCCCCGGCCGTGTCGGTGAGTTCATGGCATTGACCGGCGCGAGGTTGGACGGCGCGGAGTGCCATTACCTCGGCCTCGCCACGCATTATATCGAACAAGCTTCGCTCGCCGACATGATCGAGCGGATCGCGACGACGCCGCAGCGCGTGCAGGGCCCGATCGGGGCATTCGCGTCCTCGGCTCCGGACCCAAAGATCGCGGCCAACCTTCCAAACATCACCAAGCTATTCGCCTCGAACCGGCTCGAAGATGTGCTCGCCGCCCTTGAAGCAGACGGCGGCGACTGGGCGACGAGCGAACTGGCGAGCCTCAAAACGAAGAGTCCGCTGTCGTGTAAAGTTTCTCTGTGGCTGCTCGCAGAGGGGGCGAAGCGCGACAACTTCGCCGAAGAGATGCGCGCCGAATATGCGCTCGCTGGACGTATCGTTCGTACGCATGATTTCCGTGAAGGCGTCCGCGCGCTGCTGATCGACAAACATAACAATCCGCAATGGGACCCGCCCACAGCCGAAGAAGTCACTGACGAGATGTTGGACGTGCTTTTCGAGCCGCTCCCGGAGACAGAGGCCTGGACGCCATTCCCGGAGACCCAGCATGAGCCAGTTTAGCACCATCCTCATCGAGCAGCGCGGCGCCGTCACGCTCGTCACCCTCAACCGGCCCCAGGCGCTCAATGCGCTTAATCGCGACGTGGAGCGTGAAATCTCCGCCGCCTTCACCGCCTATGACGCCGACCCGTCGCAGCGGTGTCTGGTCCTCACCGGTTCGGAAAAAGCGTTCGCTGCCGGCGCGGACATCAAGGAGATGCAGCCGCAGGGCTTCGCCGATATGTACAATGCCGACTGGTTCGGCGGCTGGGAGCGCGTCACCGCGACCCGCAAGCCCTGGATTGCCGCTGTTTCCGGCTACGCGCTGGGCGGCGGTTGTGAGCTGGCAATGATGGCCGACTTCATCATCGCCGGCGACAGCGCCAAGTTCGGCCAGCCGGAAATCAAGCTTGGCGTCACGCCGGGCATGGGCGGTTCTCAGCGGCTGACCTTGGCGGTCGGGAAGGCCAAGGCGATGGAAATGTGCCTCACCGGGCGGATGATGGGTGCCGAAGAGGCGGAGCGCTCCGGCCTCGTCGCGAAGGTCGTTCCGGCAGCCGAATTGCTCGACGAAGTGCTCAAGACCGCAGAGGCGATCGCCGCGATGCCGCCCGTCGCCGCCGTGGCCGTCAAGGAAATGGTCAACGCAGCGTTCGAAATGCCGCTCGCTCAAGGCCTGCGCTTCGAGCGTCGCCTGTTCCACGGCTTGTTCGGAACGGAAGACCAGAAGGAAGGCATGGCCGCGTTCACGGACAAGCGGCCCGGCAATTGGAAGGGACGCTAGAAGGCATGGCGAAGATCGCATTCATCGGACTGGGGCACATGGGCGGCGGCATGGCCCCGAACCTCGCCAAGGCCGGGCATGAGGTGCGCGCCTTCGACCTCGTTCCACAGGCCGTCGAGCAGGCCGTCGGCAGGGGCTGCACGTCCGCTTCCTCCGCGGCCGAGGCGGTTATGGGCGCGGACGTCGTCATCACGATGCTCCCCGCCGCAAAGCATGTCCGTGCGGTTTACGAGAACGACGTCGCTCCCAATGCGAAGCCGGGAACGCTGCTGATCGACTGCTCCACCATTGACGTGGTCAGCGCGCGCGAGGTCGGCGAGGCGCTCAAGAGCCAGGATTTTGAGTTCGTTGATGCGCCAGTCTCCGGCGGGATTGCCGCTGCGGCGGGCGGCTCGCTCACCTTCATGGTCGGCGGCAGCGACGAGGGATTCCAGAAGGCCAAGACGTTCCTCGATCCAATGGCCAAGGCCGTAATCCACGCAGGCGAGCTTGGCGCCGGACAGGCGGCCAAGATCTGCAACAACATGATCCTCGGCGCGACCATGGCCGCCACCTGCGAGGCATTCGTGCTGGCGCAAAAGCTGGGGCTCGACCCCAAGGTCTTCTTCGACATCTCCTCGAAGGCCTCGGGCCAGAGTTGGTCGATGACAAGCTACGCGCCCCTGCCCGGCGTTGGTCCCGATACGCCGGCTGACCACGATTATGAGGGCGGGTTCGCGGCGGCATTGATGCTCAAGGATCTGAAGCTTGCAGCGGACGCTGCTCGCAGCGTTGGCGCCTACACGCCGATGGGAGGCGAAGCTGAGGAGCTGTACCAGCGGTTCGTTGACAGGGGCGGCGGCAACAAGGATTTCTCGGGCATCATCAAGATGATCGACGACAGTTGGAAAGTGCCCGATCAGCACTAGGCTGCTCAGCAAGAGGAGAGTTCATGCGTATTGCACTACTCGCTGCCACTTCGGCCTTTGTTCTTCTCGCTGCGTGCGGCGGTCCTCAGACGAGTCAGGCCAATAATGCGCACGCCAACATTGCGGATAACGCTTCCGTTCCGGCAACCGCCAATGCCAGCGCGGTAAGCAACGGCATGGTGATGCTGGCGACGAAGTCGGTGTCCGGCGCCGAGGCTGCGAACATCATGCATCAGCGCCACGAAGGGATGGAGACGATCGGCAAGGCGAACAAGGCGATCCGGCGCGAGCTGGACGGCGGTTCGCCCGACCTCGCAGCGGTGCGTGCCGGAGCGGCGCAGATCGCCGATCTCTCGCGAAAAGCTTCGGGTTGGTTCCCCGCCGGCACTGGTCCCGACGTCGGGAAGACAGGCGCGAAGCCGGAAATCTGGCAAGAGCCGAAAGATTTTGCAGCCAAGCTGACTGCTTTCCAGAAGGCAGCTCAAGGGTTCAACCAAGCCGCCGCCTCCGGTGACGTGAATGCAATCAAGGCGAAGTTCGCCGACCTCGGCGGCGCCTGTAAAGCGTGTCACGACAAGTATCGTTCGGAGATGCACCACTGAGCGAGCAGACCGTGCGGGAGCAGTCGGTCTGGGACCTGCCGATCCGGCTCGTCCACTGGGTGCTCACTGCGCTCATCGCCTTCAGCTGGTGGTCGGTCCGCAACCATCACACCGACTGGCACATATGGTCGGGGTGCGCGATCCTGACCCTGTTGATCTTCCGAATGTTATGGGGCTTCGTCGGAAGCTCGACCGCCCGCTTCTCGAGTTTCGTGCGTGGGCCGCGCGCGATTGGCGAATACATGCTCGGCCGGTGGACAGGCATCGGGCACTCGCCGCTTGGTGCGCTCAGCACGATTACGCTCTTTGCGGCAATTGCCGTGCAAGTCGGGCTCGGCATGATCTCGGAGGATGAGGACGGGATCTACGCCGGCCCACTGTCGCGGCTCGTCAGCACGGATACGTCCGACAAGGCCCGCGACATTCACGAACTATGGTTCAACGTTCTTCTCGGGCTGATCGCTCTGCACGTCACCGCGATCATCTTCTACCGGTTACGCGGAAAGAGGCTGACCAAGTCGATGATCACCGGACGCGCCCCGCACCAGGCGGGCATCGAGCCGATGAGGCCCGTCAAATGGTGGGTCGCTCTCATCTGCCTGATGGTTGGGATCGGCATCACGCGATGGGTGATCGCCGGCGCCCCGCCCTTTGGTTCTTGATTGATACCGACGTCAGGACCACATCGGCAAAATGCTGATCCGCACAGAACAGACGCCGAATCCCGCGACCCGCAAGTTCCTGCCGGGACAAACCGTCATGGAAGCAGGTACGCGCGACTTCGCCGCGGCTGAGAGCGCAGACGCGTCGCCGCTCGCCCGCGCTTTGTTCGACAGCGGCTTGGTCGAAGGCGTCTTCTACGGTCGCGACTTCATCTCCGTAACCGCGGCGCCCGGCGTGTCGTGGACGGATCTCGAGCCGTTGGTGATCGAGACGCTCCTCGATCATTTCGTCAGCGGCGCGCCGCTATTCGCGCCCGGCAGCGCCGCAGGCATTCACATCGCCGGCCAAGCTGACTTCGAAGAAGAGCGCCGAAGACGCCGACATCATCGACCAGATCAAGGAACTGATCGAGACGCGGGTCCGCCCCGCAGTCGCTCAGGACGGCGGCGACATCGTCTACAAGGGATATCGCGACGGTCACCTCTATCTGTCGATGCACGGCGCGTGCTCGGGCTGCCCCTCGTCAACGGTGACGCTCAAGCGGGGGATCGAGAGCCTCATCCGCCACTACGTGCCCGAAGTGGAAACGGTAGAAGCCGTCTAATTGGCGGGGTTGCGGCTTCGCGCCGCATGTGTCCACTATCGCCTCCATGATTCTCGCGTTCGACACGTCGAGCTGCCGCCTGCACGGCCGCTCTGTTCGACGAGAACGGCGGCTGCATTGCGCGCGCGCGATGAGGACATCGGACGCGGCCATGCCGAACGTCTCGTGCCGATGATCGCCGAACTGCTCGCGGCGCGCCGCCGACCGCATCATCGTGGGCGTCGGCCCGGGAAGCTTCACCGGCATCCGCGTCGGGATCGCCGCGGCGCATGGACTGGCAATCGGCTGGGGCGCCGAGCTTGCAAGGAATGTCGTCGCTCGCGCTTGCTCGCCGCTGGCTGCGCAGTCCGAAGGCGAAGTCGCCGCAGCCGTCGCTCGGCGGCCATGGCGAACTGTTCGTCCAGCAGTTCGATGGCGCGACGTCGAGCCCATCTCGCGAGATGCGCAACGCTGGGCCCGGCCGAAGCTGCGCGGCGACGTCACGCGCGACTCGTCGTCGGTTCCGGTGCGCGGCAGCTCGTCGAGGCTCGCGGCTGGGGCGAAGCGCGAGAGGCTTGGCCTTCGGCCGCCGATGCGCTCCGGCTTCCCGCAGCGCTGCGGGACGCTACTGCCAAGCCCGGTCTATGCGCGCGCTCCCGATGCCGCGCTGCAGGAGGCGGCCTGATGGCGACTCCGGCGATCGACAGGCCGTCCGGCTCCGCCGCGGCGATCGCGAACGATCTCGACGACGTCATGGCGGTCATGGACGCCGCATTCGGCGACCGCTTCGGCGAAGCCTGGACGCGCTCGCAATGCGCCGGGATCCTGCCGATGACCGGCGTGTCGCTGATCGTCGCTCGCGCGACGGCCGAAGACGAGCCGCCGTTGGATTTTCGCTGTCACGGACCGTCGCGGACGAATCTGAACTGCTGCTGCTCGCTGTGCTTCCCGACCGTCATCGGCAGGGCATTGGCGGCCGGCTTCTCGACGATTTCCTCGAACGCGCGCCGAAATGATGGCGTCAGCTCGAGTTCATCTTGAAGTTCGGGACGGCAATCCAGCAGTCGACATGTATCGCAAGCGCGGGTTTCACGCCGGTTGGTCGGCGGCGGAACTATTACCATGCGCCCGATGGCCGCCGATTCGACGCGCTGACATTCGCTCAAGAATTTTTAGTCTTAACTTTATTGCACTCAGGACTTTCACGCGTTGCGCAGCAAGTGCGCAGGCGTATTGCGCGCGACGCGTGCAGATCATTGACTGCATTGGCCTCTGCTCGCAATTGGGGGAACCATAATGGCCGAAATCGAGAATGCCGAAGATACTCTGCTAACACTTACCGCGGACATCGTCGCTGCTCATGTCAGTAATAATAGCGTTGCCGTCAATGACTTACCGAATCTCATCCAGAACGTTCACTCGGCCTTAACAGGCATTTCCGGAGTGATCGCGGCTCCCGAGCCGAAGCCGGAGCCGAAGGTTTCGATCCGCTCTTCGGTGAAGCCGGACTACATCGTCTGTCTGGAAGACGGGAAGAAGCTGAAGATGCTGAAGCGGCATCTGATGACCCATTACAACATGACTCCCGATCAATACCGGCAGAAGTGGGGACTTTCCGCGGACTATCCGATGGTTGCGCCAAACTATGCCGAACAGCGGCGAACCCTGGCGAAGTCGATCGGCCTCGGCACCAAGCGCAAGCGGACGCGCGGCGGCAAGTAATCGCTGCCGGTGCTGGACGATGGCGCGGCTCGATGCCTAACTTCGCGGCAATGACGCCGCAACATCGACATCGAAGCGCTATGTGCCGACAAGGGCCTGCGCATCACCGAACAGCGCAAGACCATCGCGCGCGTGCTCGGCGACAGCGAGGATCATCCGGACGTCGAGACGCTGCACGCCCGCGCCGCGGCCATCGATCCGAACATATCAATCGCCACGGTCTATCGGACGGTGCGGTTGTTCGAAGAAGCCGGAATTCTCGAGCGGCACGAGTTCGGCGACGGCCGTTCGCGTTACGAGGCGGCATCGGAAACGCACCACGACCATCTGATCGACGTCGAAACCGGCAATGTGATCGAGTTCGTCGACGAGGAACTCGAAGCGCTGCAGAAGCGGATCGCCGAAAAGCTCGGCTTTCGCCTGGTCGACCATCGCATGGAGCTCTACGGCGTCTCCCTCAATCGCGGTCGCTGAGCGGGCAGGCTCGCTTGAACGCCCGCGCCGTCGATGCGCGTCGCCGGGCTGATCCTGCTGTTTGCTCTGTCTCGCGCCAATTCACATCGCAACCAAGTTCATCCTGTCGCGATCAGCGCTGGCCGCGCCGATTCCTGGCTGCCGCAGCGTGGATCATCGGCGTCCGAGCGCGGGTCAAAGGGCGCACGATCGGCCGCCACACCCTGCTAGTCGCCAATCACACAAGCTGGCTGGACATTCTCGTGCTCGGCGGGAGCACGAAAAGTGCATTCGTCTCCAAGGATGAGCTCGGCCATCCACTTATCCATTGGCTCGCCGACCAGAATGCCACCGTTTACGTCAAGCGGACCCATCGCAAGGGCGCGAAGGACCAAGCGGTCGCGATCGCCAAGGCGCTCGGGCGCGATAAGCCGGTCGACTGTCTTCCCTGAGGCGACGACCGGGCCCGGTGACCACTTGCTGCCTTTCCGATCGACCTTGCTGGAAGCCGCCAACTTCGCCGCGAAGGATGTCCAGATCCGGCCGGTCGCCGTCGATTACGGCGCCGCGAGCGACCGAAATTTGCTGGTGGCACGAGCCTGGCAAGGATAACGTGCTGCGTCTGCTCGGCCGGCGCGGGACGCTGCCCGTGCACGGTGCGCCTTCTGCCGCCGCTCGATCGCTCACTGGACAGGAAACAATTGGCGCATGAGGCGCGCGAGGCGATCTGCCGAACCCTCGACTTCAAGTCGGAAGCCCACTCGCCTATAGACGCGAGGGAAATGACTCCCAAAACTTTCAAAATCAAAAGCTTCGGCTGCCAGATGAACGTCTATGACGGCGAGCGGATGGCCGAAATGCTCGGCGAGCAGGGCATGTCCGCGGCACCGGAAGGCGAGGACGCGGACCTCGTCGTCCTCAACACCTGCCACATCCGCGAGAAGGCCGCCGACAAGGCTTATTCGGACGTCGGGCGGCTGCGCCGCGAAGACGGATCCAAGCCCTGGTCGCACTCGCTGGCTGCGTCGCGCAGGCGGAAGGCGCCGAAGCCCGAAGCGCGCTCGGCTGATCGACATCGTCGTCGGCCCGCAAGCCTATCACCGCCTACCCGAGATGGTTGCTGAGGCGGCCGCGGGGGCCGACCCGTTGACACCGACATGCCGGCGATCAGCAAGTTCGACGCTCTCCCGAAGCGCCGCCGCGCCAACCCAAGCTCTTTCTTGAGCGTCCAGGAGGGCTGCGACAAATTCTGCACTTATTGCGTCGTTCCCTACACTCGCGGCGCAGAGATCTCGCGGCCCTGGAACGATATCGTGGATGAGGCCGAGCGCTGGTCGACGTCGGGGCTCGCGAGATCGTGCTGCTCGGCCAGAACGTGAATGCATGGGCTCACGAAGGCCGCGGCCTTGCCGACCTGATCCGTGCATTGGACAAGCTCACCGGCCTCGAGCGGATCCGCTACACGACCAGCCACCCGGCGGACATGAACGACGATCTGATCGCCGCCCATGGCGATGTCGAAAAGCTCATGCCCTACCTGCACCTGCCGGTGCAGTCGGGAAGCAATCGGATCCTCAAGGCAATAAATCGCAGCCACACGGCTGACACATATCTCCGCATATTGGAGAAGATGCGCGCGGCCCGCCCGGACATTGCCCTTTCGGGCGATTTCATTGTCGGATTTCCGGGCGAGTGCGAAGAAGATTTCAAGGCGACGCTGAATATCGTTGACGAGGTGCGTTACGCATCGGCCTATTCGTTCAAGTACAGCCCGCGGCCGGGCACGCCCGCCGCAGTGATGGAGGACCAAATTCCGCGCGAACTCATGGAAGAGCGGCTCGAGCGGCTGCATGACCGGATCGGCGAACACCAGCTGGCGTTCAACCGCTCGAAAGTGGGCACCGAAACGCAAATTCTCGTGGAACGGAAAGGCAAGCGTGCGGGCCAGATGATCGGCCGCACGCCGTGGCTCCAATCGGTGCACGTCGAAGTCGACGCCCAGCCCGGCGAGATCGTCAATGTTACACTCGTCGCTGCCGGCCCCAACAGCATGAGCGGCGCGATCGCCGAGAAAGTCGCCGCCTGATGGCTCGCCGCGACCTTGCCGCCGTTCCCGACCGCGCTCGTCTCGAGCTCGAGTTCGAGCAGCCATACCTGCTCGGGCCCTTGTTCGGTGATTACGACCGCCACCTCATTACGATCGAGCAGCGGCTCGGCGTGCACATCTCTGCGCGGGGCAACAAAGTGCAGATCGAGGGTGAGGCCGATGCGGCTTCGCGAGCGCGCGACGTCCTCACCGGGCTCTACAATCGCTTGGACCAGGGCCACGATGTCGACGCCGAGTCGGTCGAAGCCGTGCTCGGCATGGCAGCCCAGCCGAACCTGGACGGCATCATCCAGGAGGAAGTGACCTCGGCGCCGCGGGTAATGATCCGTACGCGCAAGAAGACGATCGTTCCGCGCTCCGCAGTTCAAACGACCTATATGGAAGCGCTCGGTCGCGATGAGATGATCTTCGCCCTTGGGCCGGCCGGCACTGGCAAGACATATCTGGCGGTCGCGCAAGCAGTGTCGCAGCTCATCACGGGCAGTGTCGACCGCCTGATCCTGTCGCGTCCCGCTGTCGAGGCCGGCGAGCGGCTCGGGTTCCTTCCTGGCGACATGAAGGAGAAGGTCGATCCCTATCTGCGTCCGCTCTACGATGCGCTCTACGACATGCTTCCCACCGAGCAGGTCGAACGTCGCATCACCTCCGGCGAGATCGAGATCGCCCCGCTTGCCTTTATGCGCGGCCGAACCTTGAACGACGCGTTCATCATCCTCGACGAAGCGCAGAACACCACGCCGCTGCAGATGAAGATGTTCCTGACGCGCTTCGGGATGCGCAGCCGGATGGTCATTTGCGGAGACCCGCATCAGGTCGACTTGCCCGACCCGAGCAAGTCCGGCCTCGCGGATGCCGTCAACAAGCTGGAAGGCGTCAAAGGGTATCGCGACGGTCCGCTTCACCTCCGCCGACGTCGTTCGCCATCCGCTGGTAGGCCGCATCGTGGAAGCCTATGAGGGGCCCAGGGGATGACGCGCCGATGATGCTTGAAGTCGCCGTCGAATCTGACGAGGAATGGGACAGTAGCCCCGGGCAGGCTGTCTCTTGGGAGCTGCTCGCCCGCCGCGCCGCCGAAGCCGCCATCGCCGAAAGCGCTTATCCGGAGCTTGCGCGACTCCGAGCGGCCGGTCGAGATCTCTGTCACGTTTGACAGGCGATCGGCCAGGTGCGGGCGCTCAATGCCGAATGGCGAGGCAAGGATAAGCCGACCAACGTGCTGTCTTTCCCAATGGCTGACGAACGCGGATCTCACTCAAGCAAATGTCGACGGGCGAGAATTGTTGCTCGGAGACGTCATCCTCGCGCACGGTGTCTGCGAGACGGAAACATCCGACAAAGGCGTGCCTTCGAGCAGCACGCGACGCACCTGCTCATTCACGGCACGCTCCATCTTCTTGGCTACGACCATCATCGTGACGATGAGGCCGCAGACATGGAGGCGCGGGAGGTGCGCGCCCTCGCCCGTCTCGGCATTGCCAATCCCTACGAGGAGGCCGCCTGATGGCGACCCGCCACGACGAGGGCACAGCTCTAGGTTGTGGCGCGGCATGCGGCATCTGATCTTCGGGGATGAATCGGAATCGACGCTTCGGGAGGAAATCGAAGAGGCGATCGACGAAGCGGAGGAGAGCAAGGTTCCCGCGCTGTCGCGGGCGACCTCTCCCCGACAGAGCGACAGATGCTCCGCAACATGCTCCACTTCGGCGAGCAGACCGCCGGCGACATTTGCGTGACGCGCGGCGACATCATGGCCGTGCCGTCCAGCATCACCTTCGACGAACTGGTCCGCGCGTTTGCGGACGCCGGACACAGTCGACTGCCAGTCTATGGTGAAAGCCTCGATGAGGTCGTCGGCATGGTCCACATCAAGGACGTCTTCATCGCGAACGTGGATGCAGGCGCGCGACCGTTCCCTTGCAAGCGCACCTGCGTGATCCGCTTTCGTGCCCGAATTCGATGGGCGTGATGAGTTTCTCGCCCGCATGCGCAACCAGCGCATCCATCTGGCGATCGTTGTCGACGAGTTCGGCGGTACCGAAGGTCTCGTCACCATCGAAGACGTCGTCGAAGAAATCGTCGGAGACATCGAAGATGAGCATGACGAACTAGCCAGCGAGGGCCTGCTCACCATGCTCGAGGATGGGCTATGGGAAGCGGATGCGCGGATTGAGCTCGACGAGCTTGCTCAGACGGTCGATGCCGCCTCTCCTCCAAAGACGACGAAGTCGATACCTTAGGCGGGCTCGTATTCCTGCTCGCGGGTCTCATCCCGGCGAAGGGTAAGTCGCGTGACCCACCCGTCGGGCTGGAAACTCGAGGCTATCGATCCGACCCTCGGCGGATCATCAGAGTACGCTTCACGCGCCAGACACGCGCTAAAGCGCGCTTAAGCCGCAGCGGGCACGGCCCCCGCGGATGGCACGCGACCGGCTGGCCGAAGGACTGAGACTAGCACCGTTGCCGACGCCAGCATCAGGATTACCGGGTTCGCGACCACTTGCCAGGACCAGGCCAGATTGCCGTGGATCACGAAGACGAAGTTCTTCGGGGCAAGGACGAGGCTGCTCGAGAGGAAGGATAGCCCACCAGCTCGCGTCCTGCGGACCCTCCTCACCGGCTAGCAACAGCAGCGGGATCATGAAGATGAGCAGGTGGTAGTCTGCCGAAGATGTGGCTCCCAAGAGCATAAGCTGAGAGGACCAGGAACAGGCACTCCGATGGCCCGCAACCGGCCATGGCGCAAACTCCAGCACGGCTGGAGCAAACAAAAGGCCGGCGACCAAGATCGGCGGCGCATACATCCACGACCCAATCCAGAGTGCCCGCAACAGACCATAGAGCGACGATCCTCCGGATAGCCAATGTCGCCTGCCGCATAACCTTTCCGTAATCACGCAGGCCGGTCAAGGAAGCTGTTCAGCGAGTAGGCTGGATAGATTGCGTGATCCGTCCACAGGCACGTGCCAGAAAATGGCCGTTGCCGTAACGCCCAGAGCAACCGCTTCCTTGAAGCTCATGCCCCGCTTGCCGAGGAGGAGCGCGGAGAGGAACGTCCCCGCGTTGGGGCGGAATGTTCACGACGATGGAGAACATCAGGATGCTCCAGCGATCGCATTTACTGTCGCGCAGCGTGCGAAGCGTGGCGCCAATCATCCGTGCGCCGCAGATCAGCGAAAAGAAGTGGCCGCGGTCGATGAAGAGGATCGTTGGGTAGCTCAGCAGCGCTGCCGTAGCGAGGCCGGCGCCAACGCGACCAGCAGGCGAAAGCCGCAGCACGGTCGCGAACAGCGCAGCAAGTCCGCCGACGAGGAAAACGACAAACAGCGCGACCGGATCGATCCAGTGCATCAGCGATCGAGAAACGAGCCCAAGCAACGTAGGCAGCGGCGGCACGTGGAAGTGATTTACGTCCGTCCCCTCGAACCGCCTCACGTCGAACCAGTGATGGGCCATCAACTCGTCGACGTGCCAGTATGCTGCCACGGAATGAACCGTCGCTCCGGGGTACGAAAACGCCCGGTTGAAAAAGTCGGCGAAACGATCGCTCGGCCGGGAACAGGAACGAGGTGTACGGGTAGCCTGCTCCCGCGCTCACGGCCCCGGCGTTGAAGAGCAAATTGGCGAAAGCGAAGCCGAGAACGATGGCGACGGCGGTACGCTGTCACGAAGTCGGAGTTGCGATCGCTCCGCGTTACGCCACCGGTCATGCCGAAATCCCCCTGAACCCAGCAACTTTCAAATCATGTCGCGCCAAGTGCCAGATTCTTAGCACCTATTGCTTTGCAAATAGTTTCGCTGCGTCGGCCATGGCCTTGAATTCAAGCGCATTGCCCGCGGGATCGAATAGAAACATCGTTGCCTGCTCACCGGGCTGCCCAGCGAACCGGATCGGTCGGCTCCATCACGAAGTCGACGCCGCCGCGCTTCAGCCGATCAGCAAGCGCTTTCCACTCGTCCATCGGGAGCACGAGGCCGAAATGCGGCACTGGCACATCTTCGCCATCGACCGGATTGGTCGAGCACTTCGGCACCGATTGGGGCGCGAGGTGCGCGACGATCTGATGCCCGTGCAGATCGAAGTCGACCCAATGCTCGGCACTGCGACCCTCGGGGCAGCCCAACAGATCTCCATAAAATCGGCGGGCGGCCGCGATATCGTCGACGGGGAAAGCGAGGTGAAAAGGTGGGATGGTCATTACAAGTGCACCTGCTCTGGACAGTGCCGATTGTCGAGGCTTTCGTTGACCTTCGGTAACGGCTAGCCATCGCCGTTGATGATCTACGTCCTGTACGCCTTTCTCACGGGAGCGATTTCGGCGCTTGCGTTCGCGCCGGTCAACTGGTGGCCTTTGCTGCCCGTGGCTTTTGCCGTGCTCAGCGAGCTCATCTGCCGCTCGAAGAAGTTCTGGCACGGCCTGCTGGTCGGCTGGGCGTTCGGCCTTGGACAATTCATAGTCGGGCTCAATTGGATCGCGACATCCTTTACGTATCAGAACAACATGCCGGCATGGCTCGGCTGGGTCGCCGTAGTGCTGCTGTCAGTGTACCTGGCAATCTACCCGGCCATGGCAACGGGACTCGCATGGCGCTTCGGCCGCAAGGACCGCGTCGCGCTGATGCTCGTGCTGGGCGGCGCATGGGCGGTTACGGAATGGCTGCGCGGAACGATGTTCACGGGCTTCCCATGGAATCCGCGGCTGCAGTGTTGGCGCCGACGCCGCTTATCGCGATCACGCCGCTTGTCGGCACCTACGCGCTGTCCGGCCTCGTGGTGCTGCTCGGTGGCGCGGTGTGGCTCGAATATCATCGCAAGTGGCTGCCACTGGTCGTCATCATCGGTGTCACGGCACTCCTCTGGGT
Source organism: uncultured Alphaproteobacteria bacterium (assembly GCA_963752025.1). Lineage (GTDB taxonomy): Bacteria > Pseudomonadota > Alphaproteobacteria > Sphingomonadales > Sphingomonadaceae > Sphingomicrobium. The sequence goes on from CAVVWY010000021.1 coordinate 22,424, forward strand.
GCTGCCCTCCTCGCCAGTGCCGCCCGATCCGCTGACCGTCCGCAACGTGCGCATCGTCCAGCCGAACATCGGCCAGCAGGACAAGTGGCGCCCAGGCTTTGACGAGGAAGCCGCGCGACGGCTGGCAGCTCTGTCTGGTCCACCCGCAAGCGACGCTCGCCTGCTGCTTTGGCCGGAGGCGGCGATCACCGATCCCGTCGAGGACGCACGCACTGATGAGCACCAGGCTTTCGCCGAGTTCCAGCGCACCCGCGCAACGTCGCTGCTCGGCCCGAACGACCGGCTCCTCACCGGCGGCATAGCGATCGCATCCCGCGACGGCGTCCATGTCGATGGCGCGGCCAACAGCATTTACGTGCTCGGTCCGGGCGGGAAGATCGCCGGCCGATACGACAAGGCTCATCTCGTGCCGTATGGTGAGTATCTTCCGATGCGGCCATTGCTATCGGCAATCGGTCTATCGCGCCTTGCGCCGGGCGAGCTCGACTTCACGTCTGGACCGGGACCGCGGACGATCGACCTCGGGCTGCCGTGGGGCAAGATCGGTTTTCAGCTTTGCTACGAGATCATCTTCTCTGGCCACGTCGTAGACGAGCGCAATCGGCCGGAATTCATCTTCAACCCGTCCAACGATGCCTGGTTCGGCAGCTGGGGCCCACCGCAGCATCTGGCGCAGGCCCGTCTCCGCGCGGCCGAGGAAGGGCTCCCCGTGCTTCGGGCCACTCCGACCGGCATCAGTGCCGTGATCGACGCCCGCGGCGGTGTCGTGAAGCAACTTCCATGGCGCACTGCCGGGGTCATCGACGCCGTCCTCCCGCCAGCGGCGAAGTCGCCACCAGTGTTCGCGAGATTGGGCAATATTATCCCTCTCTTTTTGGGATTCGCACTCATCTTCGTCGGCATTGTGCTTGGCCGGGGCCGTCGCTAAGAGGCTCATATAAAGACATCTTTATATCGTTAAATCGAGGACCCGACCCCGCTCATGCGCAGCTCATACCTGTTCACTTCCGAATCCGTTTCCGAAGGTCATCCGGACAAGGTCGCCGACCAGATATCGGATTCCATCGTAGACCTGTTTCTATCCAAGGACCCCGAGGCGCGCGTCGCTTGCGAGACGATGACGACGACGAACCGCGTAGTTCTCGCCGGAGAGATCCGCGGCGAAGGTATCATGGATGAGGCGGGTAACTGGGCGCCGGGCATCCGTGAAGAGATCGAGCAGGCCGTCCGCGGCGTGGTGAAGCGCATCGGCTATGAGCAGGAGGGGTTCCACTGGGACCGCCTCGACTTTTCCAACCACCTGCATCCCCAGTCGGCGCACATCGCGCAGGGCGTCGATGCCGGCGAGGACAAGGATGAAGGCGCGGGCGACCAGGGCATCATGTTCGGCTTCGCTTGCGACGAGACCCCGGACCTGATGCCGGCGACACTCGATTACAGCCATAAGATCCTGTTCGAGATGGCGAGGGACCGCCACTCCGGCGCGGCGCCGTTCCTCGAGCCCGATGCCAAGAGCCAGGTCACGCTTCGGTTCGAAGACGGCAAGCCAGCCAAGGCGACCGCGATCGTCGTCTCCACCCAGCACAAGCCAGGCTACGACAAGGGCGAGAAGCAGGCCGAGCTCCACGCCTACGTGAAGGACGTGGTCTCGCGCGTGATGCCCCAGCACCTGCTCGGCAACGAGACCGTCTATCACATCAACCCGACCGGCAGCTTCGAGATCGGCGGGCCAGACGGAGACGCCGGCGTCACCGGTCGGAAGATCATCGTCGACACTTACGGCGGCGCTGCTCCGCATGGCGGCGGCGCTTTCTCCGGCAAGGACCCGACGAAGGTGGACCGCTCGGCCGCTTACGTCGCCCGCTATCTCGCGAAGAACATCGTCGGAGCAGGGCTTGCGAAGCGCTGCACGATCCAGCTCGCTTACGCGATCGGCGTTTCTGAGCCGTTGTCCCTCTACGTCAACACGCACGGCACCGGCACTGTCGGCGACGAGCAGATCGAGGCGGCGATCGGCCGGATCGGAAAGCTCGGGCGGCTAACGCCGCGCGGCATCCGCACGCACCTCGGCCTTAACAAGCCGATTTATCAGGCGACCGCCGCTTACGGCCACTTCGGCCGCAAGTCGGAAGGCGACCTGTTCCCCTGGGAGCGTCTCGACCTAGTCGATGATCTCAAGTCCGCAATAGCGGCCTGAGGGCGTCTTCAGGTCGGCTTTTGGTCGTGCACGCCTACGCCGTGCCGATATACGAGATTGCCGCCTTTCCAGCCGCTGTAGAGCAGGATCAGCACGACGACCGCTGAAATCCAGACACCCGTTGAACGGATGAAGTCGTCGTTGTTGAGCCGAAGCACGAGGTTTACGATCTCCAGCACCACCGCGACGACGTTCGCAAGCATGTGCTTGAGAGCGTCTCCGAGACTGCGAAGTCTCGCGTCGCCGAGGTAGTCCGTCAGCCCGGTCACTGCCGCCAGCGCTGCCATGCCGAGACCGATCCCGAGTAGCCAATGGGACGAGGTCGCCCACCCCGGATCAAGGTTCCGGCTATAGGCGACATCGGTGATCAACGTGCCCACGAAGCAAACAATGGGAAACGGTATCAGCATCGGATGGATCGGGTGATCCGAAATCTTCGCAGTACTGTGCGGATGATCCTCATGCGGTCCGCGATTGACGCTGGCCATAAACTCTCTCCTCCAGTCGCTTGCCGCGAAAACGCATGACGTTAGAGGGCGTTGCCATCATGACAGCGAACAAGCACGGCGATCCGCTGACACTCAATCGGCTCTATGGCCGTTCCAGCGGCCATAAGTTGCGCAAGGGTCAGCAGGAGCTTGTCGATAAGCTTCTGCCGCAGATCGAAGTGCCGGCAGAAGGTGAAGTCGCCGCTCGCGCCTTGTTCGGCGAGGATCGGCCGCTGCACTTGGAGATCGGCTTCGGCTCTGGCGAACATCTGGCCGACCGCGCCGACATGCTACCGGACCACGGGTTCATCGGTGCTGAGCCCTTCCTCAACGGCGTTGCAACGGCGCTCGGCCATATCCGCGACAGGCATCTGACGAACGTTCGCTTGTGGCGCGGCGACGCGCTCGAAGTACTCAACCGCCTTCCGGACGGTGCGTTGAGCTTCCTCTACATGTTGCACCCCGACCCTTGGCCGAAAGCGCGTCACGCCAAGCGCCGGATGGTGAACGACGGACCCGTCGACCTGTTCGCGTCGAAGCTGCGGCCCGGCGGCGAGCTCCGCCTCGCCACTGACGATCCGACCTATCTCACATGGGCGCTGATGGTGATGCAGCGCCACGCTGGCCAGTTCGACTGGCTCGCGGAGCGTCCAAAGGACTTTCTCGAGCCGTCGGGCGGCTGGATCGAGACACGCTACGGCGCCAAGTCACGCCGTCAGGGCCGTCGCCCGTATTATCTCCGCTATCGACGCTCGGCATGAAAGAACACGACTTTCGCGTGCGTCGCCTTCGAAGTCTTGGCGCGCCGCCATGGGCCTACGTCGCCGGTCTGGCGGCGCCGTTTCGCTACGGTGATCGGCGCCGTCGCGGTTGGCCTCCTCGCATTGCTTTTCGCGCGAGCGGCGGACGAAGCCATGGCGCTTTTCAATAGAGCCACTTCGTCGATGCCGTGGCTGCCGTTCGCCATCACTCCTGCGGGCGTTCTGGCGCTTGCTGCGCTAACCAAATGGTGGACCCCCGAGGCGCGCGGGTCCGGCATTCCGCAAGTCATTGCCGCCGCTCGCGATCCGAGCGGCCCAATAGAGCCACTGATCTCGCTAAGGACGGGCTTCGCGAAGCTCGCCATGACTGTCGCAGCTTTGGTCGTCGGTGCGTCAGTCGGGCGCGAGGGTCCGACGGTGCAGGTGTCGGCTGCAATCCTGGCGAAGGTACATCGCGCCTTCCGAGTTCCCATCACAGCCGGAGTAATCATCGCGGGTGGTGCAGCCGGCGTGGCCGCCGCCTTCAACACCCCGCTGGCGGGTGTGGCCTTCGCTATCGAAGAACTGGCTAATGCATTTGAGCAGCGCGTGGCGATGCTTGTCATGACGGCAATCCTCATTTCCGGAATGGTCAGCCTCGGTATCGCCGGCGATTATGTCTATTTCGGTGCGCTGCAGGAGACGCTTCCGCTCACACACATGCTCCTAATCGCACCCGTGGCCGGACTGGTGGGCGGTGTGAGCGGCGGGTTCTTTGCGCGGCTCGTCCTCGCGGTTACACGGAACAGAAGGAAGTTCCTCGGCCCGCTCGCTTCGCGCCCTTTTCTCTGGGCATTCATCTGCGGTCTGGGAATTGCCGCGATCGGCGTTGGAACCGGCCTGACCTGGGGAACGGGTTACGCACCCTCCAAAGCGATCATCGAAGGAGCGCAAGCCCCTTGGTACTTCGGTCCGGCAAAGTTCGCCGCGACCTTGTTGTCGACGCTCGCCGGTATGCCGGGGGGCATCTTCTCACCCTCGATCGCGACGGGCGCGGGGCTTGGCAACATCTTGTGCCTGCTTTTCCCTAACGACCCTCGTGGCGCCGTCGTCCTTCTCGGCATGATCGCTTATTTCACCGGAGTCGTCCGGGCACCGCTTACGGCGGTGATCATCGTCATGGAAGTGACCGCCAGCAGGGGAATGATCCTGCCGCTCTTCGCTTCGGCACTCATCGCCGATGCCTGCGCGCGTCTCGTCTCCAAGGAGAAGCTCTACCACGGTTTGGCTCGCGAGTTCTTTACGAACGAGGCGCCGAAGCGGCGGGAGTGAGCCTCAACAGTCGGGCCGGACCGCCTTTACGACCATCTTCCAGCACATAGAGCTCGCCGCGCGGCCCCTGCTGCACATCGCGGATCCGCTGGCCCATGTCCCACTGTTCGGCCTTGCTCGCCTGGTCGCCACGGATGCGAACGTGCACCAGTGCCTGTCCCGACAAGGCGCCGAAGAAGGCATCGCCCTTCCACTGCGGGAAAAGGTCTCCCGTGTAGATGATCAGTCCGGCCGGCGAGATCGATGGATTCCAGTAAACCTTTGGCGCCTCGTAGCCGTCCCCTGGGCGGTGGTCAGGGATATCCACGCCGTTATAGTTCCTTCCGTTCGACACGTTCGGCCAGCCATAATTGCGGCCGGGCAAGATGAGGTTGAACTCATCCCCGCCACGCGGTCCCATCTCAGTTGCCCACAGCCGCCCGTCAGGCGCAAAAGCGAGGCCAAGAGGGTTGCGATGGCCGGTACTCCATGTTTCCGCTGGCGTCAGGTTCGGTCCGGGCCACGCGATCCTTCGTCCGGCGGTTCGTTTCGCGACTTCAGTGTCTTCGGGCGGATCCGTCACAGTGACCGTGGCCCCTCCCATTTTTCCGGCCATCGGATTGCCTGACGCTGGTTTGCCGTCGAGCGCCAGGTGAAGAATCTTGCCGAGCGGCTGGTTGGGGTCCTGTGCCGGCGTGAAGCGCTGCCGCTCGCCGGAGCTTAGGAACAATGATTTGCCGTCGGGTGCGAAAGCAATGCGCGCCCCGAACTGGCCACCCTCTCCGCCCGCAGGATCACGCCACAGGACGATCACCCTGTCGAGCCGCGCACCGCCAGCCTGCTGTACCAGCCTCGCCCGCGCCAGCGCGAGGCCGCTACCGCCGTTCTTCGAGGGCTCCGAATAAGTCAGATAGATCATTTGATCGCCAGCGAAGTTGGGCGAGGCAACAACGTCCAGAAATCCGCCCTGACTGCTGACCACCACTTGCGGGACGCCGGAGACCTCCTGCTTGCGCCCATTTGTCACATCCACCAGCCAAAGCTTGCCTTGCTTCTCGGTGACCAGAGCCAAGTTCGTCATGGGGACGCCCGAGCCCGGGAGGAAGTCCATCGCCCACGGGGTCTCGAATGTGGTAACTGCAGATACAGTGAACGGCCGTGCGCCCGGCGGCTGGTCCGCGCTGGCCGATCGGGACGTGCCACAGGCGGCGAGTCCCAGCAAAAGTGCAGCTTGCGCGAATCGTAGCGTCATTCAGTCTGTTCCAATCAAGTACGTCGAGTGAACCACAGAACGGCTGTGGCGCACTAAGTTAGGACCATCATGCGCCCTTGCAGCCTACTCTCATTAGCCACGGCGGTTCCGCCGCACGTGATCGAGCAATCCGAAGCGAAGACCCTCGCTCGCGAGGCCTTCGGCGGAAACAAGGCACTTTTCGACAGGCTCGCTGGCGTGTTCGACAATGCGGGAATCGCGCGGCGCCACATCGTCGCGCCGCCGGATTGGTACGTGAAGAGTCACGGCTGGCGCGAACGCAATGCGGTCTACCTGGAAGCATCCGAAAGCCTGTTCGTCGAGGCTGCGAGCGCAGCGATCGACCAGGCCGGACTGAAGCCCCGAGAGATCGACGGCGTCGTAGCCGTGTCCACCACCGGGATCGCAACCCCCAGCCTCGACGCGCGCACCGCGTCTAAGGTCGGCCTGCGCGACGATGTACGCCGCGTGCCTGTCTTCGGTCTCGGCTGCGCTGGCGGGGTGAATGGGCTCGCGACCGCATCGCGCATGGCGGCTGCCGAGCCCGATACGAACTGGCTCTTCGTCACCGTCGAAACCTGCTCGATCTCGATCCGTCTGGACAGCAGCGACCCCGCTGCGGTGGTGGCGACCGCGCTCTTCGGCGACGGCGCCGCTGCAGCAGTCGTGACCAGCGGCGAGCACAGCCTCGCCCGCATCACCGGTTCAGAGGAAAAGCTCTATCCCGACACATTGCGGATCATGGGTTGGGACGTCGAAGACCCAGGGCTTGCGGTCGTCTTCGATCGAGCCATTCCGCCATTCATCGAAGAACATCTGGCCGAAACCATCGACGGCATGTGCGCCAAGATGGGCGTTGAGCGCGCAGACGTGGATCGCCTCTGCTGTCATCCGGGTGGCGTGAAGGTCATCGACGCAATCGAGAAGGCGCTTCAGCTCAACCAGGGCGAGCTGAACCTCGAACGCGAAGTGCTCCACGATTACGGCAATATGAGCGCACCGACGGTGATGTTCGTGCTCGACCGACTGCTGAAGCAGGGCCTACCCGATCGCGTACTCATGACCGCCTTCGGGCCCGGATTCACCTGCGCCGGCCTGATGCTGAGGCGGCGTGACTCTCAATCTCCTGATCCTCGCTCTGGTTACGCTGCTCCGCCTGGTCGAGCTGCCGATCGCTCGCGCCAACACGGAACGCCTGCTCATGATGGGCGGTCAGGAGGTCGCCGCGAGCCACTATCCGTTGATCGTGGCGCTGCACGCCGCATGGCTCGCGAGCCTGTGGCTGTTCGCCCTCGACCAGCCCGTCGACATTCCGCTCCTCCTACTGTTCGGATTGGTCGAGTGCGCCCGGATCTGGGTTCTGCTGACCCTTGGCCAGCGCTGGACGACCCGCATCATCGTCGTTCCCGGCGAGACCCTCGTCTCTCGCGGGCCTTACAAATATCTGCGGCACCCGAATTATGCGGTGGTGGTGACCGAAATCGCCTTGCTCCCGGTCGTCTTTGGCCTTTGGCAGATCGCGCTGGTCTTCAGCGTCGCCAACGCCGCTCTCCTGTCGATCCGCATCCGGGAAGAGAACCGCGCCCTCGGACGCTGAGCGGCTTGCGCGCCTAACCGCTTCCGCCTATATCGCAGCTCTCTCCTCGACATCGTTAGATGCCTGAGGCTGGGGCCCCACGGCTCCGGTCCGAGAGACGTTTGAACTTATGGCGGGAGCATACGTGGCCGACATAGACGGTCTTCAGCGACTGATCGGACCCGAGATTGAGAACCTCGGTTACGAACTCGTGCGCGTATGCATGATCGGCGGAAGCTCAGACCCGACGCTTCAGGTCATGGCTGAGCGGCCCGACACGCGCCAGCTCGATATCGCCGACTGCGAGCGCATCTCGCGCCGGCTCAGCGACGTGCTCGACATGTGCGACCCGATCGACGGCAGCTATAGGCTGGAGGTCAGTTCGCCCGGGATCGACCGGCCGCTGACGCGCCTCAAGGACTTCAGCGATTGGGCCGGGCATCAGGCGCGGATCACGCTCAAGGAGACGCGTGACGCTCGCAAGCAGTTCACCGGCACGCTCGACGGCGTGCAGCGCGACCATATCAAACTGACCGACAAGACCGGCCAGGAGCATACGTTCCACCTGGAAGACATTGCGTCGGCCAAGCTTCTCTTGACCGACAAGCTCATCAACGCCACCGCGCCGCTCAGCACTGAGGGCGCTGAACAATCGAAACCGTAGAGGAATAATTAGAATGGCCACCGCACCCGCTGCCGTCAGCGCCAACAAGGCAGAGCTGATTGCCATTGCTGACGCCGTCGCCCGCGAAAAGCTGATCGACAAGGGCATCGTCATCGAGGCGATGGAAGACGCCATCCAGCGCGCCGCCCGTTCCCGCTATGGCGCGGAGAACGACATCCGCGCCAAGCTCGACGCCGAAACCGGCGATCTCCGCCTGTGGCGCGTGCTCGAGGTCGTTCAAGAGCCCGAGGATCATTTCAAGCAGATCGACGAGAAGGGCGCACAGAAGCTGCAGAAGGGCGCCGCCGTCGGTGACTTCATCGTGGACCCGCTTCCGCCAATCGAATTCGGGCGCATTGCCGCCCAGGCCGCCAAGCAGGTGATCTTCCAGAAGGTTCGCGATGCTGAGCGCGAGCGTCAGTATGAAGAGTTCAAGGAGCGCGCGAGCGAAATCATCACCGGCGTCGTGAAGCGCGTCGAGTTCGGTCACGTCGTTGTCGACCTCGGGCGCGCAGAAGGCGTCATCCGGCGCGACCAGCAGATCCCGCGTGAGATGGTCCGCGTCGGCGACCGCATCCGATCGCTGATCATGTCGGTACGCCGCGAAGCCCGCGGGCCGCAGATCTTCCTTTCCCGCGCACACCCGGACTTCATGAAGAAGCTGTTCGCGCAGGAAGTGCCCGAGATTTACGACGGCATCATCGAAATCAAGGCTGCCGCCCGCGACCCGGGCAGCCGCGCCAAGATTGGCGTGATCAGCCACGACAGCTCGATCGACCCGGTCGGCGCCTGCGTCGGCATGAAGGGCAGCCGCGTCCAGGCGGTGGTCCAGGAGCTTCAGGGAGAAAAGATCGACATAATCCCCTGGAGCCAGGACACGGCGACCTTCGTCGTGAACGCGCTCCAGCCGGCGACTGTCAGCCGCGTCGTCATCGACGAGGAAGAAAGCCGCATCGAAGTCGTCGTTCCAGATGACCAGCTCAGCCTCGCCATCGGTCGCCGCGGTCAGAACGTCCGTCTCGCGAGCCAGCTGACCGCTTCGCAGATCGACATCCTTACCGAGGCGGACGCCAGCGAGAAGCGCCAGCGCGAGTTCGTTGAGCGTTCGTCGCTCTTCCAGAACGAGCTGGACGTGGACGAGACGCTATCGCAGCTGCTGGTTGCCGAAGGCTTCACCAGCCTCGAGGAAGTCGCCTATGTCGAGCAGGATGAAATCGCCTCGATCGAGGGCCTGGACGACGATATCGCATCCGAACTTCAGAGCCGCGCGACCGAAGCGCTGGAGCGCCGCGAGGCAGCTTCCCGCGAGGAGCGTCGGGCGCTTGGCGTCGACGACGCGCTGGCCGAGCTTCCGCACCTCACCGAGCAGATGCTGGTGACGCTGGGCAAGGCGGACATCCGTACGCTTGACGACCTTGCCGATCTCGCCACCGACGAGCTAATCCAGAAGAAGCGCGTCGAGCCGCGCCGCCCGCGAGCCGAGCAACCGGCCCGAGGACAAGGGCGGCATCCTCGCCGAGTATGGCCTCAGTGAGGAACAGGGCAACGAGATCATCATGGCCGCCCGCGCTCACTGGTTCGAGGATGAGGGCAGCAGGAGGCTGTTGCGGAAACCGAACAATCCGGGCAGGAGGACGCCCCTGCGGCCGAAGCCCGAAGATCAGAGTCCGGCTGCTGGCCTCACAGAAGCCCGGCCATACATCTGAACGCACGTGCGTTCCTTACCCGCCGCAAAGGTACCAAGGACGAGCTGATCAGGCTCGCCCTTGGCCCTGACGGTGAGGTCGCGCCTGACGTTCGTGCGCGGGCGCCGGGCCGCGGTGCGTGGATCGGCGTCACGCCGCGACGAGCTCGACGAGGCGAACCCCAAGGGCAAGCTCAAGGGCGCTCTCCAGCGCGCCTTCAAGACCAACGACGTGCAGGTTCCAGCGGATCTCGGTGAGCGAACTGCGCAGGCGCTCCGTCAGACCGCCGTCGACCGCCTCGGAATGGAGGCGCGTGCCGGCAACCTCATCAACGGCTCCGACCGGATCGAGACCGCCGCCCGCTCCGGCAAGGTCGCATATGCTCCTCCATGCCGCGGACGCGCGCGACGACGGGAACCGCAGTCTCGACCAGGCCTGGCGGGTCGGCGGAGGTGAGTCCGCAGGGGGTGATATTCCCCGAGGGACGCACTATCTTGTCGATGGCACTGGGGCGCGAGAATGTGGTACACGTCGCCCTGACCGATCCCGCCGCCGCTTCGCGTGTCCGACATGCGCTTGTCCGGTGGCGAGCTTTCACTGGCCCCGATTGTGGTCCGGAAGGTGGAGAACCCGCCTTGAGGACCGGCTCGGCTGACGAAGATTTGACGAAGGAATAGAATGACAGACCAGACCGAAAAACCGAAGCTTGGAACCCGGCCGCCGCTGGGCCTCAAGCGCACGGTCGAGACCGGCAAGGTCAAGCAGAGCTTCAGCCACGGCCGCTCGAACACGGTCGTCGTCGAGGTCAAGAAGCGGCGCATCCTCGGCCGCCCCGGCGAAGCGCCCGCCGCCCGAGGCGCCGAAGCCTGAACCAGTCGCCGCGGCGCCAGCGCCGGCGCCTGCCGCGCCGAAGCCCGCGGCTCCGCAGCCGCGCAAGCTGACACAGAGCGAAGAGATCGCCGCCCGCAAGGAGATGCAGGCCAAGCTCCTGCGCGAGGCCGAGGAATCGCGGCTCGCCAGCCTGGAGGAAGCGCGCCGCCGCGAGGAGCCGCGCCAGGACCGCGCAGAGCGAGGAAGAGCGCCGCCGCGCCGAAGACAATCGCAAGGCCGAAGAGACAGCGGCCGAGGAAGCTCGCCCGAAGGCCGAGGAGGAGCGCTCGCGCAGGCAGCGGAAGCCGCCGCAGCGCCGCCAGCCGGCGGCTCCCGCAGCGCAAGAGCAGCAGGAAGATCGCGCGGCGGTTCGTCGTCCGGCGGGCGGTCACGCCCCGGCGCCGCGTCGCCCGGAGCCGGCTCGCCCGAGCCGCGGCCGCGACGATCATCGCCAGCGTGGCAAGCTGACCGTCAGCCGTGCTCTGTCCGACGAGGACGAGAGCCGCGCCCGCTCACTCGCAGCGCTTCGCCGCGCCCGCGAGAAGGAAAAACGCCACCACATGGAGACCGGCCCCGCGACCAAGCAGGTCCGCGACGTGGTCGTGCCGGAAGCAATCACGGTGCAGGAACTCGCCAATCGTATGGCCGAGCGCGGCGCCGACCTTGTCAAGGCGCTCTTCAAGATGGGTTCGCCCGTCACGCTGACGCAGACCATCGACCAGGATACGGCCGAGCTGCTCGTCACCGAGTTCGGCCACCGCATCAAGCGCGTTAGCGAGAGCGATGTGGATATCGACACGTCCGAGGACGTGGATGCCGCCGAGACGCTGAAGACGCGTCCGCCGGTGGTCACGATCATGGGCCACGTCGACCACGGCAAGACCTCGCTTCTCGACGCGATCCGCGGTGCTGACGTCGTGGCGCACGAAGCGGGCGGCATCACGCAGCACATCGGCGCCTATCAGGTGCAGCTGCCCGACAAGTCGAAGATCACCTTCCTCGACACGCCCGGCCACGAGGCTTTCTCCGAGATGCGTGCGCGCGGCGCCAACGTCACCGACATTGTCATTCTCGTGGTCGCGGCCGACGATGGCCTCCGTCCACAGACGATCGAGGCGATCAACCACACCAAGGCCGCCGGCGTGCCGATGATCGTTGCGATCAACAAGATCGATAAGCCGGATGCCAAGCCGCAGAAGGTCCGCGAGGAGCTCCTGCAGCACGAGATGATCGTCGAGGACATGGGCGGCGACGTGCAGGACGTGGAAGTGTCCGCGACCAAGAAGACGAACCTGGACAAGCTGCTCGAAGCCATCCAGCTGCAGGCAGAAATCCTCGAGCTCAAGGCCAACCCCGACCGCGCTGCGGAAGGTACGGTCATCGAAGCCAAGCTCGACAAGGGTCGCGGCCCGCTCGCGACCGTGCTCGTCGAGCGCGGCACGCTGCGTGTCGGTGACGTGTTCGTTGCGGGCGCATCGAGCGGCAAGGTGCGCGCGCTTGTCGACGACCACGGCCGCCAGGTGAAGGAAGCCGGCCCATCGGTCCCGGTCGAGGTCCTCGGCCTGTCCGCCGTCCCGTCTGCGGGTGACCCGTTCACGGTCGTCGAAAACGAGGCCCGCGCCCGCGAAGTCGCGAGCCTATCGCCAGGGCGTTCTCGACCGCAAGCGGACGACCTCCGCGCCGGTCAGCCTCGAGAACATGTTCGCTAACCACGCATCGACGGTGAAGGAAGTGCCGCTGGTCGTGAAGGCGGACGTGCAGGGCTCGGTCGAAGCGATCGTCCAGGCGCTGAACCGGCTGGGCACCGATGAGGTGCGCGTGCGCGTCCTTCACTCGGGCGTCGGCGCGATCACGGAGAGCGACGTCACGCTGGCCTCCGCGAGTGGCGCGCCGATCATTGGCTTCAACGTCCGCCCGAACGCCAAGGCGCGTGAAGTCGCCGACCGCAACAAGGTCGAGTTCCGCTACTACGACGTCATCTATCACCTCACCGATTGGGTGAAGGGCGCGATGGCGGGCGAGCTTGGCCCCGAGATCATCGAGACGGTCGTCGGCCGCGCTCGGGTCCAGGAAGTCTTCCCGGCCGGCAAGAAGGACAAGGCCGCCGGCCTGCTCGTCCTCGAAGGCGTCATTCGCAAGGGCCTCAACGCCCGCCTCACGCGCGAGGACGTCATCGTATCGAAGACGACTATCAGCTCGCTGCGTCGCTTCAAGGACGACGTGGCGGAGGTTATGTCGGGTCTTGAGTGCGGTGTGCTGCTTGCGGACACGAACGACATCAAGCCTGGCGACGCCTTGAAGTGTTCGAGGTCGAGGAGCGCGCGAGGACGCTTTGAGCGAGGAAGATCGGAACACGGCCAGTTGTGTCGTTGAGGCACTAGGTTGCCTCGCGGAACTTGGATGTCTGGCCTTCGTACCTTCGCATCGTTTTCATCGTCTGCACGTCATTTTGGGTGAGTTGACATGCGTCGTGGGGAAACACCTGAAGGCCGTTCGGTTCGCCTGCTGCGCGTTGGCGAGCAGGTGCGGCACATCCTTAGCGAGCTGCTGCAACGCGGCGACGTTCACGACGACGTGCTCCAGTCGCACCTCGTCAGCGTCACCGAAGTGCGCATGTCACCCGACCTGCGACATGCGACCGTATTCGTGAAACCGCTGCTCGGCCAGGATGAGGAAGCGGTCCTGAAGGCGTTGCGCCAGAACACCGCTTATCTTCAGCGCGAAGTCGCACATCGCGTCCGCATGAAATATGCCTCCAAGCTCAAATTCCTGATTGACGAGAGCTTCGACGAAAGCACGCCACATCGACCGCATCCTGCGGTCCGACGAAAGTCGCGCAGGACCTCGGCGACGAATGATCGATATCGCGCGGCTCGGCGGGCCGATGACGCGGCGACGATTGCCGTGCGGAGCTATTTTCCGAGGCGCTTCGCGCAACCCCTGAAAGCCGCCTGCGCGGAGGATGGCGACATCTGGCAGATCTACGCCAACAATTTCGGTCCTGACGGCTTCGACAAAAGCATCGACGCCTACACCTCTGCGCCGCGCAACCGCACATTCGTTCTGTTTGATGGCGACGAGCTCGAGGGCATGTCGAGCTTCCTCGGCATCGACGAAGGCCGCGAGGTGCTGGAGATCGGCGGCACCTATTACCGTCCGCATTTGCGCGGCACCGGCTTCAACCGCCGCGTCAAGGACATGATGCTCAAGCGCGCGTTCGATTGCGGCATCCGCCGCGTCGAGTTCCGCGTCGATCGCCGCAACGCCCGCAGCCAGGCGGCGATGAAGAAACTCGGCGCGGTCCGCGAGGGCGTCCTCCGCGCCGACCGCATCACCTGGACCGGCCACGTCCGCGACACGGTACTGTTTGCGATCCTGAAGGATGAGTGGGACAACTTCAGCGCGCCTGTCTTATGAGTTGCGGGGCGGCGAGGCCGACTGGTGAAGGATCGCTGTGCCGATAGACAACAACGCTGAGGTATTTGCGGCTGGCCACCTGATCTTGCAACGGCTCGGTGGTGCGCGATGCCACATGAATCAGCTCGCCGGCGCACGGCCCATTCACCACCTCGGCTGAGAGCCGTTGCTCACCATTTTCGGCGCACCAAATCGCACCCGCGAGTCGAGCTAGGAACGGCACTCCGAAAAGCGATCGGTCACCATCCCCGTTGCAAAATCGAGGAATAGGCCAGGTGGATTGGCCAATGTCATATCGTAGCGATGCGGTCGGTCTGTAGTGTCCGCAAGGGCTCCAAATGAGACGCAGCCTGTGCCTAGGCCTCAAGGCGTTGGCCAACCTCAATCATCGTCAGCTTTTGGGAACCCGGTTGCGGGAGTCGCCCAGCTTCCGAGCGATCTCACGCCACTCAATGATCGTGTGACACTCGCGGCCGCCAGTGGACTTGCGGATGAGACAAGTCGTCTTTTCGCCGCGACTACGTGGGAAACCGGGATCCAGATTGTACGAGCTTGAATATCCAGTGCGTATCTCGGGCCAAGCTGGCGTCGAAACAAACGCGAACGCCAGCAAACCATATCTGTACTTCGACATAGCTACCTTTCGATCCAAGCGGAGCAACCTTATCGGCGCGAACCGCCAACGTCACGAACGCTTCAGCTAAAGTCCGCTTGGGTCGAAAGCAGACATTAGGCGCAACCGCGCCACCGCGCTAAACCCGCGCCGATGGCCAAGCTCTATTTTTACTATGCGGCGATGAATGCGGGGAAATCGACCACTCTGCTGCAGGCCGACTTCAATTATCGCGAGCGCGGCATGGAGACGATGCTGTGGACCGCGAAGCTCGACCAGCGCGCCGGTGCGGGCATGATCGGATCGCGCATCGCGCTGTCCGCGCCCGCGCACAGCTATGACGAGAGGGTCGACCTGTTCAACGGCATCGGCGACGAACTGAGACGCCGCGAGCTCGACTGCATCCTCGTCGACGAGGCGCAGTTCCTGACCCAGCGCCACGTGCTGCAGCTGTGCGAAGTCGCCGACATGCTCGGCATCCCGGTGCTCTGCTACGGCCTGCGGACGGATTTCCAGGGCAAGCTCTTCCCCGGTTCGGCCGCGCTGCTGGCGCTTGCGGACTCGCTGATCGAACTGAAGGCGGTCTGCGAATGCGGCCGGAAGGCGACGATGAACCTGCGGGTCGATGCGGAGGGCCATGCGATCGCCGCGGGCGCGCAGACTGAGATTGGCGGCAACGACCGCTACATCGCGCTGTGCCGCAAGCATTTCTTCCAGCGTCTGCGCGAAGGCGAAGCGCGCCAGCTGAGCCTCGGCCTCGCGCACCGATAGATGCTCCACGGCTGGATCATCCTCGACAAGCCGCTCGGGCTTGGCTCGACCACCGCGGTCAGCGCCGTGAAGCGGATTCTCCGACAGGCCGGCGAGCCGAAGACGAAGGTAGGCCACGGCGGCACGCTCGATCCACTGGCGACCGGCGTGCTTCCAATCGCACTCGGTGAAGCGACCAAGCTGTGCGGCCGCATGCTCGACGCCAGCAAGCAATATGAGTTTACGATCCGCTTCGGCGAGGAGACGGACACGATCGACGCCGAGGGTGAGACTGTCGCGACGAGCGACGTGCGCCCGACCCGCGCCGAGACCGAAGCGGCGCTGCCCCGCTTCACAGGTGAGATCGAACAGGTCCCACCGGCCTACTCGGCGCTCAAGATCGACGGGAAGGCGGCGTACGCCCGCGCCCGCGCAGGCGAGCAGGTCGAGAATGAAGTCGCGCAAGACGACCATCTTCGATCTTCGACTCATCGAAGCGACGGCTGATAGCGCGATTCTGTCCGCGACGGTCTCCAAAGGCACGTACATCCGCGCCCTCGCCCGCGACATTTCCCATGCGCTTGGAACTGTCGGTCATGTTTCCTATCTAAGACGTACCCGCGCGGGGCCCTTCTCCCTCGAACAGGCCATTTCACTGGACTTTCTGGAGGAAGCCGCTAAGGCGCGCGCACTGACGAGGACGGTACTGCCGCTAACCGCGGCGCTGGACGACATCCCGGCCCTCCCCGTCACCCCCGATCAAGCCAAGCTGCTCCGGCATGGACAGATGCTTGCCGGGTTCCCCGCAAAGCCGGGGCTTGGACTTGCGATGCTGGAGGAAACTCCGGTCGCGCTGGTCGAGGCATCGGCCGACGGCCTGAAGGTCGTCAGGGGGTTCAACCTTTGACAAGAATAGGAGTGAACCGATGTCGATTACCGCAGAGCGCAAGGAAGCGCTGATCAAGGAACATGCGCAGGGCAAGGGCGACACCGGTTCGCCGGAAGTTCAGGTCGCGATCCTCACCGAGCGCATCATCAACCTGACCCAGCACTTCAAGACTCACGCGAAGGACAATCATTCGCGGCGCGGTCTCCTGATGCTGGTCAACCAGCGCCGTTCGCTTCTCGACTATCTGCGTCGCAAGGACGAGCAGCGCTACACCGATCTGATCGGCAAGCTCGGCCTTCGCAAGTAACGTTGGAGCGGCCCCGTTGCGGGCCGCTTCGCATATGTTCAGTCCCGCAATTCGGCGGGGCGTTCATGGGGCTTGAGAACGCCCCGAACCGCTGCAGGCCGGCTAGCCTGCAATTGCTGATCCGGCTGGCATCCGGCCGCCGGGACTGAAGGAACGAATATGTTCAATACGAAAACTGTCGAAATCGAGTGGGGTGGGAAGACCCTCAGGCTCGAAACGGGCCGCATTGCCCGCCAGGCCGACGGCGCGGTGCTCGCGACCCTCGGCGAAACCGTGGTGCTGTGCGCTGTCACCGCCGCCAAATCGGTCAAGCCGGGCCAGGATTTCTTCCCGCTGACCGTCCACTACCAGGAAAAATTCTCCGCTGCCGGCCGTATCCCCGGCGGCTTCTTCAAGCGTGAGCGCGGCGCGACCGAAAAGGAAACGCTGACCAGCCGCCTTATCGACCGCCCGATCCGCCCGCTGTTCCCGGACGGCTTCTACAATGAAGTCCTCGTGATCGCGCAGGTCCTCTCCTACGACGGCGAGAACGAGCCCGACATCGTCGCGATGGTCGCGGCCTCCGCTGCTCTGACGCTTTCCGGCGTGCCCTTTATGGGCCCGATCGGCGCCGCTCGCGTCGCGTTCAGCAATGAGGGCGAGTACATCCTCAACCCGAGCCAAGCGCAGATCGCCGAAGGCCGTCTCGACCTCGTCGTTGCCGGCACCCGCGATGCGGTGATGATGGTCGAGTCCGAGGCGAAGGAGCTATCCGAGGAGGACATGCTCGGCGCCGTCATGTTCGCGCACCGCTCGCTGCAGCCGGTCGTCGAAGCAATCATCAAGCTCGCCGAGCAAGCCGCCAAGGAGCCGTGGGAGCTTCCCGCCGCCGCCGACAAGACTGCGATCAAGGCGAAGCTCAAGGATCTCATCGGCAAGGACATCGAGGCAGCCTACAAGCTGACCAACAAGTCCGAGCGTTCCGCTGCCCTCAACGCAGCCCGCCAGAAGGCCGCCGAGGCCTTCGCCGACGCCGACCCGCAAGAGCAACTCGTCGCGCAGAAGCTTGTGAAGAGCCTCGAGGCGGACATCGTCCGCGGCGCGATCCTCACGAAGGCCGTCGCATCGATGGGCGCGACACCAAGACAGTGCGTCCGATCGAAGCCATCGTTGGCTTCCTTCCACGCACTCACGGATCGGCGCTGTTCACGCGCGGCGAGACGCAGGCGATCGTGACCACGACGCTCGGCACCAAGGAAGCCGAGCAGATGATCGATGGTCTAGAGGGCCTCTCCTACCAGCGCTTCATGCTGCACTATAACTTCCCGCCCTACTCGGTCGGCGAAGTGGGCCGTTTCGGTGCGCCGGGCCGTCGTGAAGTCGGCCACGGCAAGCTCGCTTGGCGGTCGCTTCACCCGATGCTGCCGAGCGTGGAGGAGTTCCCGTACACAATCCGCGTGTTGTCCGACATCACCGAGTCCAACGGCTCGAGTTCGATGGCGACGGTGTGCGGCGGCTCCCTCAGCCTGATGGATGCGGGCGTTCCCCTGAAGGCGCCGGTCGCAGGCATCGCCATGGGCCTGATCCTGGAAGGCAAGGACTTCGCCGTGATCAGCGACATCCTGGGTGACGAGGATCACCTCGGCGACATGGACTTCAAGGTTGCGGGTACATCGAACGGCGTCACCTCGCTGCAGATGGACATCAAGGTCCGCGGTATCACCGAGGAGATCATGCGCACCGCTCTCGCCCAGGCGAAGGACGGCCGCGCGCACATCCTCGGCGAAATGGCCAAGGCGCTCGATCACACCCGTGAGGAGCTCTCGACCCATGCACCGCGCATCGAGACGATGCAGATCCCGAAGGACAAGATCCGCGAAGTCATCGGCACGGGCGGCAAGGTCATCCGCGAAATCGTCGCGGAGACCGGCGCCAAGGTCGACATCGACGACGACGGCACAATCAAGATCAGCTCTTCCGACCTGTCGCAGATCGAGGCCGCGCGCCAGTGGATCCGCGGCATCGTCGCGGAGCCGGAGCCCGGCACCATCTACACCGGAAAAGTGGCGAGCATCGTCGACTTCGGCGCGTTCGTAACCTTCATGCCCGGCAAGGACGGACTGGTTCACGTCTCGGAGATCAAGAACGAGCGTGTCGAGAATGTCCGCGACGCTCTGTCCGAAGGCCAGGAGGTCAAGGTCAAGCTCCTCGAGGTCGACCAGCGCGGCAAGGTCCGCCTGTCGATGCGCCTCGTTGACCAGGAAACCGGCGAAGAGCTTCCGGACACCCGTCCCCCGCGCGAACCGCGTGAAGGCGGCGACCGTGGCCCGCGGGGTGACCGTGGTGATCGCGGCCGCCCTGGCCGTGGTGATCGCGGCGGCCGTGACGATCGTGGCCCGCGTCGTGACCGTGGCGGCCGCGATGATCGCGGACCTCGCGGTGACCGCGGTGACCGTGGCCCGCGGCGTGAACGTGAAGGCGGCAACGACGAAGGCCCCGCGCCTGAGTTCGCCCCGGCGTTCCTGACCGGCGACGACGCGGACTAAGTCCTACACATCAGTTTGTCGAGTAGGGGAGGCCTCGCGAGCAATCGCGGGGCCCTTCTCTTATCTAATGCGCAAGCTCCGAACCTTGCACGATCCGCTCCCGGATCGCGCGGATGAGCCGTCTGCTGTCTTCCGCGACCAGTTGCAGCGCCGCTTTGCTTTCCTCGTACGCGGAGCTCTGCGCATGGCTGTCCAGATCCGCCGCGATGGCTTCCAGCCGCTCCACGCGCCTTATCAACCGCACCTGCCAGTCCGGCAGCGAGTCATTGTCGCAGACGAGCCTCAGCCGCGGTCTTTTCGTCGCCGCGCCACGCGCGAACATTATCGCATCGGCGACATGTTCGGCGATCATCGCGATAGCCTCGATCTCCTCGACCGTCGGCGCGCTGACGGTCCGGTGGTAGATGGCGAAGGTCGCGATGACGTCGCCTGCAGGGTCCCGGATGGGTGTCGACCAACAGGACTTCAGGCCATGAGGTAACGCGAGGTGGCGGTAATCCATCCACAGCAAGTCGCTCGCAATGTCAGTGACGTAGACCGGGCGATTGAAATAGGCCGCAGTCCCGCAGGATCCCGCGCGGGGACCGATTTCAGATCCATCAATCGCGTGCCGATAATCCGCTGGAATGCGCGGTCCGGCGCAATGGAAAAGCCGCCTACCGTCAGCGCTCAACAGCAGGACGGAAGTGATTATCTCACCCTCTCCCATGTCCTCGACGGCGAGCAAATGGCGCTCGAGCACATGCTCGAGCCTATCGCCGCGCGTGAATTCCAAAGGAATCTGCGTCCCACGAATCCGCAGCAATTCGTGCAGCCCAGCCGCAAAGCGCATCAGCGTCTCCCCTCAAGGTCCTCACAGCGGCGAGCTTGAACGCCAAACTACTGGCGTTCACCGTGAGGCTCCAGCCCTTGGTTCGACGGAGTTATCCAGCTTCGGGACAACTTGGCTAGTGCGGGAGTTACTGAGGTCTGGATCGGGATTAATCTACGTTCGTCATTTTTTTCGAGCCTCAGTCCGCAGGGAGGAAGCCGGCAAACCGCGCCGGGCCTCTGGACAGTCCTGAGGTCGCTCGTAAAACTCTCTGCAGTACCTGACGAACCCGTCGGGGAGTCTTCCGTGCAATGAAAGGGCGTCCGTGTCTCTATTGCTTATCCTTGCCGCACAGTCTGTCGGTGCAACTGCCTTGAACGCGGGCACTGGCCGGCAGAACGGCGCTCAGATCGAGGCCGTCTTCGACAACATGATCAGGAGCGCCGACCAGCAGGGCTGGCTCGAGCAGATGGCTTCCGCGCCCAATCACGTCGGCTCGCCGCACGACAAGGCCAATGCGGACATGCAGCTCGCGCTGTTCAAGCAATGGGGATGGGATGCGCACATCGAGCGCTTCGACGTGCTCTACCCGACGCCGATCTCGACAACGCTCGAGCTCGTGGCACCGCAGCACATCGCGCTCGGGGGTCAGGAGCCCGCGGTCACGGAGGATCCAACCTCGACGCATCTCGAAGGCGCGCTTCCGCCCTACGTCGCCTTCCAGGGCGACGGCGACGTCACCTCGCCCGTGGTGTACGTGAACTACGGAATGCCGGACGATTATGACGCGCTTGCGCAGCGCGGCATCGACGTGCGCGGCAAGATTGTACTTGCGCGGTACGGCAGCGGCTGGCGCGGTCTGAAGCCGAAGCTGGCGCAGGAACATGGCGCCATCGGCTGCCTCATCTATTCCGATCCGGCGGACGACAGCTACGCAGAAGCGGACGTCTATCCACGCGGCGGTGGTCGGCCCGAGACCGGCATTCAGCGCGGCTCGGTCGAGGATATGACGACCTATCCCGGCGATCCGCTGACCCCTGGCGTCGGCGCGACCGCGAACGCCAAGCGCCTCACGCGCGCGACGTCGCCGGTGATCCTCAAGATACCAACCCTCCCGATCTCCTACGGCGACGCGGGCAAGATCATTGCCTCGCTCCAGGGACCGCTTGTCACCGGGAAAGACCGCGGTGGCCTCGGCCTCGCCTATCACTGGGGCGGCACAGACGCCGTGAAGGTGCGCCTTGCGGTGAAGTCCGACTGGTCGCTCAAGCCCGTCTACGACGTTATCGCGACGCTCAAGGGCTCCACATATCCCGACCAATGGATCGTGCGCGGCAATCACCACGATGGCTGGGTGTTCGGAGCATCCGATCCGCTTACTGGCCAAGTCGCGCTCATGAGCGAAGCCAAGGCGCTCGGCGCCATGTATCGCCAAGGTTGGCGCCCTGCCCGCACCATCGTCTACGCCAGTTGGGACGGGGAGGAACCAGGTCTGCTCGGTTCGACCGAATGGGCGGAAGAGCATGCCGATGAGTTGAAGCGAAAGGCGCTGCTCTACATTAACAGCGACAATAACGGGCGAGGCTTCCTTCGGGCCTCGGGCAGCCACGACTTCCAGCATTTCGTCAACCAGGCGGCGAATGACGTGATCGATCCGAAGACGGGCGTGCCGACTGCGCAGCGCGGCCGTGCGGGCATTCTCGCCGCCGCCTACATGGGCACGGATAACACTCGTCCGGAGGTGGTCGATGCTGCGAAGAATGGCGGGGACATGCCGCTTGGAGCCCTCGGCTCTGGGTCGGACTATACCGCGTTCCTGCAACACCTCGGCATCCCGTCGCTCGACATCCGCTTCGGCGGTGAGGACGAGGCGAGCGGCAGCTATCACTCGGTGTACGACAGCTACTACCACGTCGTTCATTTCGACGATCCGGGCCTGCAATACGGCGCCGCTCTGTCGAAGGTCATCGGGCGTCTCGTCATCCGTGCTGCAGACGCGCCGCGGATTCCCGCACGCTATTCAGACTTCGCGACATCGGTTTCGCGCTATCTTGTCGACATCAAGAAGCTCGCGGCGGATCAGCGCGAGAAAGACCGGACTCTCGCGGATCTTCGTCGTGAGGGCGATTTTACCCTCGCCGCGGCACCGCAGGACCCGATCGTCGCACCAGTCGATCGCGGGATTACTCCGCTGATCGACATGCTAGCGCTCGAGAATGCCGTCGATCATCTCAAGCGCTCGGCCTCTGCCGCCGACGCGATGCTTGGACGCGAAGAGAACCTACCCCCGGCGACACAGGCGCAGATCAACGCCAGTCTCGCCCAGATCGACCAGCTTCTTCTCGATCCGCAGGGGCTTCCCGGGCGCCCTTGGTTCAAGAACCTCGTCTATGCTCCGGGCACGCTGACTGGCTACGGCGCCAAGACGCTTCCTGGCGTTCGCGAGGCGATTGAGCAGCGGCGCTGGGACGATGCTCGTGCCTATGTCGAACGGACCGCCGCCGTTCTTGAGGCATATGCTTCGCAACTCGACGGAGCTGCCGATCTCGGTCGATCTGCGTCCGCAGGCTCCCGCATCGCCCATTAGGTCAGCGTGAAGCGTGGCGTCTGTCGTCAGAGATGCAGGCGCCACCTCACGAGATTGTTTCGATCGTGCCTAACGGAATTTAAACTACACGGGGCCTATCCGCGTGCTTGACCAGGAGCTCGCGTGAGAACGATCGGCCGCATTTTAAGGAAAGAAGCAGGCGCTCCCCAAGAGGAATCGCGTGCTGAATCGGCGCGGGCCGACGCTTTGCTCCAGGAGTTCGAGAGCAGCGGCAAGGGGTGGTTCTGGGAGACGACCCGTGACGGCACCCTCGCCTACATCAGCGAGAGCGTTGCGCGATCGCTGGGCAGGGAAAGCGCGGACCTAATCGACCGTCCTTTCGCCGACCTCGTTTCAACCGAAAGTACGGACGGCAGCGCGACTTCGGAAAGGACACTCGGTTTCTACCTGTCGTCGCACGTTGCCTTTCAGGACCTGATCGTACGCGCGAAAACGAAAAACGAGGTCTGGTGGTCAATTACGGGCCGTCCCGTGCATGACGAGATTGGCCGCTTCTTCGGGTTTCGCGGCTTTGCTTCTGACCTGACGAAAATGCGTCAGTCGGAGGTCGAGCTGGATCGGCTGGCGCGGCAGGATTCGCTGACAGGTCTCGCCAATCGTGAGGCGCTGAGGCGTGCGCTTGATGACGCACTCGTCGGCGCAGTGCGCAGGAAGCACCGCTGCTCGGTTTTCCTGCTCGATCTCGATCGGTTCAAGGCCGTCAACGATACCCTCGGCCACCCTGCCGGCGACACCTTGCTCCGCCTCGTGTCGCTACGGCTCAGCGACGAAGTCGGGGACCTCGGGCAGGTCGGCAGGCTCGGCGGCGACGAATTTCAGGTCGTGCTGCCATCGACGTCATCGAAAGACGAATTGTCGAAGCTGGCACAGAACATCATCGACAGCCTTTCTCGACCCTACACCATCAACGGCAACGTCGTGTCGATCGGCACGTCAGTCGGCATCGTTACGTCGGACTATGACGACCGCACCTCAGACGATCTGATGCGCGACGCCGACCTTGCGCTTTACGCTGCGAAGGCAGCCGGCAAGGGCTGCTACCGCTTCTTCGCGGCAGAGATGCACGAAGCCGCGCGCGAGCGGCAGCGCATCGAGTCCGACCTCCGCGTCGCTCTCGAAAAGGGCCAGCTATGGGTCGCCTTTCAGCCGAGCGTCGACGCATCGAGCGAAGAGGTGATCGGGTTTGAGGCGCTGGTTCGCTGGGATCACCCGGAACATGGGCCGATCAGCCCCGCCACGTTCATTCCGCTTGCCGAGGAAATCCGGCTGATCGACGAGATCGGCGAGTGGGTGCTCCGGACTGCCTGTGCCGAGGCGGCGAAGTGGCCTCAACACATCACGGTTGCGGTCAACCTGTCGCCAGTCCAGTTCAAGCAGCATTCGTTGCCTGCCACCGTTCGCGCAGTGCTCAGCGAAACGGGCCTCGCGGCCAAGCGCCTCGAGTTGGAGATTACCGAGGGTGTGCTGCTCAACAACGACGAGCATGTCCACGAGATGATCCGCAGCCTGAAGGACATCGGCCTCAAGCTCGCGCTGGACGACTTCGGTACGGGCTATTCGTCGTTGAGCTATTTGCAGCGAGTCCCGTTCGATAAGATCAAGATCGACCAGAGCTTCGTTCGCGGAGCCTCCGATCCGGAAAGCCGGCCCGCCGCGCTGATTCGGGCCATGGTCGGACTCGCTTCGGACCTTCACATGCAAACGACTGCAGAAGGTGTGGAAACGCAGGACGAGCTGCTGCTGGTGAGAGAACTCGGTTGCTCGCTTGTGCAGGGTTATCTGTTCGGCAAACCAATGCGCGCCGAGGAGGCGTGCGAGCTCGCAGCGAAGGGCAATGCGGACCGCCCGGAAAGCAAGCTCACGCCGCGTGAGCCGCGGATGCGGATCATCCGCGCGGCGCTGCTGCACTATCAGGGGCAGGTCAAAGGCGCGCGGCTTCGTAATATTTCGAGCGGGGGCGCGTTGGTTGAATGTCGTGAAGAAATGCCGGTCGGCGCGCAGATCCAGCTCGACTTCGCTGCCGGCGGTCTCATTGACGCGGAAATTCGGTGGAGCAAGGGAACGCAGTTCGGCGTGCAGTTCATCGGCAAGTTCAACTTGAGGTTACTGCAGCCGACGAAAGCTGCTCCAAAATCGGCCGCAGTGGCTCCGAGCAATCTATCTGCGGGCGATTCGGCGAAGTAGAGCGCAGCCGTAGGAACCGGCCCTCTCCGGTGCTGTTGAGCACCCATGGCTTCCGAACGCCAAGCCGCAATCGCCGAATTCAAGCGCATCATGTTGTGGATTGCCGTGATCGCGGTGCTGATGGTCGCCGGCGCGCTGACTTATCTCTACCTGTTCAGCACGCTCGATGCGAACACCGTGATTGCAACGACGCTGGGCGTTTTCTTCTCGGTCCTTCTCGGGTGTGGGCTGTTCGCCGCCGCCTTCTTCAGCAACAAAAGCGGCTACGACCAGAACGTCACAGACGTTACCAAGTCAGAGCGCGACAAGCATTAGGCCTTAATCGAGTGTCACAGGTTCTATTTTTGGAACACCGACTGCCCACCAGATGGCCCCGAGCGCGGCGATTGCAGCGGTGAGCACGAAGGCGTTCGTGTAACCCGCCTGCTGGACGATGATCCCGGTCACAATGGGTCCGAAAATCCCAGACGAATTACCGAAAGAATTCTGAACGCCGATCCAGGTGCCCGCGGCGCGCGGTCCAGCAAACATTTGTGCGATCGCATAGAGGTTGAGTGACAGTGACGCGCTCGCCGCGCCGGCGAGGCAGAGCAGAATGGCGATCGGCAAAGCGGTGTGAGCGTAGGCGAGACCCAGAATTGCGAAAGCAGCGAGGAACTGGCTCGCGACCATCATCCAGCGGCGGCACGCGGCTTCGGAGCGTCCCGAACGCGTCCACCAGTCAGAAAAATGGCCGTAGCCAAGCGCACATACGCCCTGCACTGCGTAGCCGAGCGTCGCCAGCATGGTCATCTGCGTGATGGTGAAACCGCGCGATTGGACGAGGTACAGCGGCAGCCAGGCAAGCAGGAAGTAGAAGCAGTAATTCCCGAGACAGTGGACGATCGACATCGACCACAACGACCATTTCGAAATGATCGCACTGACGGGGACGTGCGCACCGTCGTCAGCGTAGCGGGTGGACGACAGCGTGCGGACCGTACGCTGCCACGGTACGAGCCACAGCAATGTCGCCGCGCCGAAGACGAAGAACATCGCCCGCCATCCGAGCGAGGCCACGATCAGCCCGCCGGCGAGCGTTCCGATCGCCGGGCCCCAGGCGATCCCCGCAGCGATCGCGGCGTTGGCCAAACCACGACGATCAGGAGGGACATGCCGAGCAATGATCTTGGAGCTTCCGGGGAAGGAGATGCTTTCCCCGACCCCAAGCATGATGCGGAGGAGCATCAAGCTTATGAAGCCGCCGACGAGTCCCATCAGCAACGTGCTTCCCGCCCACAGCAGGATGCCTGCGGCCATGAGCTTGTAAACGGAGAAGCGGTCGCACAGCCAACCGGTGAACAGCTGGACTGGAGCATAGACCCAGAAGAAGGCAGAGAAGGCGATCCCATAGGCTTTCGGCGATAGGCCGAGTTCGGCCTTCAAGACCGGCGCCGCGATGCCGATGGCGCCACGGTCGACATAATTGAGTAGTACCGCCGCACCGAGGAGAAGAACGATCGATGCTGCAGACCAAGATCGATTGAGGTCCGTGGCTGCCATTAATCCCCCCTGTGATTGGACTATGCCATAGCCGAACACGTCCAAAGTCTAATGGCCAATATGGTTCAGAGCCGCGTGGCGCGACGTTTCTGAGAACAAGGCCCCACGTGATCAGCAGGGCAAAGTCATTTCTTAACCGATCTGCGCCAGTCATTTGCCATGGAGTTGCGTCAGCCTAACAGAACGATCGGCGATCGTCTGAATGAAACGGACGGGCGCCCGACCGGTTTTGACTATCTTCGAATCTTGTTAGCGTGCGCTGTCGTGGTCACCCACAGTGTTCCGACTAGCTACGGCAACTTCGTGGCTGATAGGATATACTGGCTTCCGGGAATACACGCTGCAAGCCTGATGATCTTGCCGATGTTTTTTGGCCTGAGCGGATTCCTGATTGCTGGGAGCCTCTCACGTTCGCGTTCGATGGTCGGTTTCCTCGGACTGCGATTCATAAGGATTTATCCGGCGCTCGCAGTGGAGGTATTGTTGTCGGCCCTATTCCTGGGGCCGTTTTTCACGACGTTATCGTTGACGTCGTATCTCTCGGATCCAATTTTTTGGCGATACTTGCTAAACGTCACCGGCGACGTCTCTTTTAGATTGCCGGGAGTCTTCGAGAACAATCCCGTCCCCTCCTTCGTCAATCAGCAGCTCTGGACCGTTCCATATGAACTGTACTGCTACGTCGTCATTGCGGCAGTCGCGATCACAACCGTCCTTAAGAGGCGCAAATTCGTTCTCTGGGGAGTCATAACTGCGCAGCTAGCATCCATGGCCGTGCTCTTTGCATCTCGTCCTGAAGTCGTTTTCAAGGGTGAGTTTGCGCGACACATCGAAGGGGTCGAGCTTGTGTTCGCGTTTCTCGCAGGGGTGCTACTCTATCTGTATCGCGATCTCGTACCTTGGAGCGCCAAGAATATCGCGATCGCGGCATTCGCGTCGGCGCTCCTCTTTAGCATGGCGCCCGGCGAATACTTCGGCGTGTTCTGGGCAGCATACCTTGTAGTCGGCCTTGGTCTCTTGAATCCGCCAAAGCTCAAACTCATGCGCACCGCAGACTATTCCTACGGAGTTTTCCTGTATGGGTGGCCGATCCAGCAGGCGCTCGTCGCGCAGTGGGGCTGGGCCAGGCACGCTGCGCTTAATGCTGTGGCCACACTGGCGCTCTCGTTCATATTGGCTGCTGTCTCCTGGCATGTGGTCGAAAAGCCATCATTGCTGTTGAGAAAGCCCCTGGCGGGATTTGAGCAGTCCTGGATCTCTGGCCGGGATGAGCTATTGCTTAGACTTAGATCCCTCCTGAATTCTGCTCTCGAGACGTTCCGCAGGCGAGCACTCACCTGCGAACTTGCTACTAACCACCACAAGATTGGTGACGTACAGCCCTAGAACCCGCCCTTCATCGCCTGGACCAGGCGGCCGAGCATGCCTTTGGCTTGCGGCTGGCGCGAGATCGGCCCGGCTATGTCGCGGATGTCGCCGCGACCTGAAGCTGCGAGCAGGGCCAAGCCGATAATCGTCGAGAAGGCTGGCCCACTATGGGCATCGGGCAGACCGGTGAGCTGCTTCGGACGTCCGACACGGACGGCGCGGCCGAGGACGCCCTGCATATAGTCGGCGATGTTCTTGAGTTCGGCGCCGCCGCCGGTGAGGACGACCTGGCGGCCCACAGGGCCGGTGAAGCCGAGCTCTTTCAGCGACGCTTCGATCTCGTTGGTCAGCTCCTCGATCCGCTGGCGGATGACCATCATCAGTTGCGCGCGCGTGATCTTCATCGGCTCGGCGGCCTGGTCGGCGCCGATCTGGGCCGCTTCGATCATTTCGTGATTGTCGCGCGGGCTCGTCATCGCCGAGCCGTAGAAGCACTTCAGACGCTCGGCATCGCGGCGCTGCACGGCGAAGGCCGTGGCAATGTCGTTCGTCATGTCGCGCGCACCGAGCGGGATCGAGCGAGGCCCACGAGCATTCCCCCGAGGTGGACCGAAACGTTGGTGACGTCCGCACCAAGCTCGACCAAGGCAACGCCAAGCTCGCGCTCCTCGTCACTCAGGCAGGCAAGCGCAGCAGCAATGGGCGAAGCGACAATCGCCTTCACCCCAGGTGCGCCGAACGGATCACCGTATCGATATTGCGTAGCGGCGAAGGATGCGCGGCGATTACGTGGATGTCGACGCCGAGCCGGTTAGCGTAGAGGCCGATCGGCTGTTGCACGCCTTGCGCGCGGTCGATCGTGTAGAGCGCCGGGTGCGCGTGAAGAACGACCTGCCCGTTCTTGTCGATTGCGCCTGGCCGGCGATCAGCAGTTGGTCGATGTCGGCCTGTTCGACCGGATGACCGCCAAGCTCGACTTCGACATTCGCGACGTCGCTGACCAGCTCGCCGGCGCCATAGCTTGCCCAGACCTCTTCGACGGTCAATCCGGACATGCGCTCGGCCAGCTCGACAGCCTCGCGCACCGCGAACTCGCTTGCCGCCATGTCGGTGATATAGCCGCGCTTGACGCCGCGGCTTTCCCGCTGGCCGGTGCCGAGCACGGTCGGGCGGCCATCCTCGTCCGGGGCGCGCGATCATCGCGCTGACCTTGGACGAGCCGATGTCGAGGACGGCGATCAGATTATGTTCGGCGGGCGCGGCCACTTGGCGGTTGCTTATCCCTGCTGCTGCGGCCGCGCCCGGAGCGATGGCTCGCCGGGCGCACGCGGAAGGCGAACGATCATCTTGCCCGGAACGCGCAAGTCGAAGCGGACGATCCCGCGCCCAAGCAGGCCGGCCGATTTGTCGAGATGGGCGAATTTGGTCCAGCGCCGCCTTCGCGGCGCCTTCGCCTTCGGGAAGCGCGATGGTCTCGCCCGACTGGAAGTTGAGATCCCAGCGCCGCCCACCGACCCAAGTGCCGAAGCGAGCTGGGGCTTGAGCGTCGGAACGGCGGCCATCAACCGCGCCAAGCTCTCGCGCCTCGCCATTGGCGCCCGGGCCGATCAGCAGGGGCAGGTCGGGCATCTTGTCGACGGGAACGCGGTCCAGCACGACGCCCTCGACCGTCGATCAGCGCGAGCTGGCCCTGGTTCTGCCAGAGTGCGGCGGGCGTCCGCTCGACGATATCGATGACGAGCGTGTCCGGGAGGCGGCGGGAAACGCGCGCGTCCTTGCACCCAGCCGAACTTCAACAGCCGGTCGCGGATCGCCGAAACGTTGACCAGAGCCTGCGGTGCCTTGTCCCGGCCTGCATCATCTGCGGCGCTCTTGAGCTCGTCGTTGACGACCTCGTCGACGAGGCTGCGGTTCATCCGGTGAAGGCCGACGATCTGATAGCCGCTCACGGTAAATCCAGCTTCACCGATTGCGGTGCCCGCCGCACGTTCGGCCTTCGCCGGAATATCGAGCGCAACCAGCACGACGAAAGCGATGGCCAGCAGGAAGCCGCCGAACACCAGCCCGGCGAGCTTGTTGGCGCGCGCCTGATCGACAGGAAGCTTCTTCGCGATCTTCTTCGGGACAGTGACCTTGGACGGCTTGCGCTGCTTGGTCCGCGCTGACCCTCCCCTCCGCACATGCGCCGCACTCATTGCCCATTCCGGCCAGAGCCTCCTCGATCAAACGCTCGACGAGGTCGCCGTAACTGATGCCCTTGAGCTTGGCCTGCTCGGGCACGAGGCTCAAGGGTGTCATTCCGGGCTGCGTGTTGACTTCGAGCAGGTAGATGCCAGCTTCGCCCTGCTCATCGTCCCAGCGGAAGTCGGATCGGGACGCGCCTTTGCAGCCCAGCAGGCGGTGCGCCGCGCCGCCATATCCATCATGGCCTGCGCGATATTTGTCAGGCACTTCGGCCGGGCAGATGTGGACGGTCAGGCCATCCGTATATTTCGCAGCATAATCGTAGAAGCCGGCCTTGGGCTTCAGCTCCGTCACTGCAAGCGCCTGATCGCCGAGCACTGCGACGGTAAGTTCGCGCCCCTTGATGAAGGGTTCGGCGAGCAGTTCGTCGAATTCGTGCCAGGGGCCAGGCACGTCGCGGCCGATCGGATTGCCGTAATTGCCGTCGGGCAGTCACGATCGCGACGCCGACGGACGAGCCCTCGTTGACCGGCTTCAGCACATAGGGACGCGGCAGCGGGTCTTCGCGGTAGATGGTCTCGCTTTCGACGATCTTGCCGGCGGGCATGCGGAATGCCGCCCGGCACGAGCACCATCTTGGTCAGCTCCTTGTCGATCGCGATGACCGACGTCTCGAGACCGCTGTGCGTGTACTTGAGGCCCATCAGGTCCATCATGCCCTGGACGGTGCCGTCCTCGCCCGGAGTGCCGTGCAGCGCATTGAAAACGACGTCAGGCTTCAGCTCGGCGAGGCGGCGCGCGACATCGCGGTCCATGTCGAGCTCGGTGACGTTGGTCCATCCGCGCTCACGCAGCGCGTCGGCAACACCCTTCCCGCTGGTCAGCGACACTTCCCGTTCGGAGGACCAGCCGCCCATCAGGACGACGACGTGGAGATACGGTTCATGGCCTCCCGACCCGCTGGATTTCCCATTCGAGAATGATGTGGCTTTTGGCCTCGACGCGGCGCCGGACTTCCTCGCCCAGCGCCTCGATCTCGGCACTTGTGGCGCTACCAAGATTGAGGAGGAAATTGCAGTGCTTTTCCGAGACTTGTGCGTCTCCCATTCTCAGACCACGGCAGCCGGCCGCATCGATCAGCGCCCATGCTTTGTGGCCGGGCGGG
The DNA here is from genome assembly GCA_963752025.1 of uncultured Alphaproteobacteria bacterium. Taxonomy (GTDB): domain Bacteria; phylum Pseudomonadota; class Alphaproteobacteria; order Sphingomonadales; family Sphingomonadaceae; genus Sphingomicrobium. The sequence continues at coordinate 53,570 of CAVVWY010000021.1, forward strand.
TTCTTGAAGGTCGAACCGCCGGTGCGGCTGCGAAGCGGCTGCGATTCTTCGCGTGCGCGAGCGATGGCGTCCATCTCCGCGCCGATCGCGTCTGGCTCGCCCGGTTCGCCCGCGAACACCGCATCGATGACGATCGCGCCTTCTGGCAGCTCGCTGTGGCGATAGGTATATCCTAGCCTGTCGAGCGGCAATTCCTCGACCTCTCCTGAACGGAGCACGATCCGGGCAGAAACGAGGATGTCCTCACTTCACGGCCATAAGCGCCACCGTTCATGCGGACGAAACCGCCGACGGTGCCGGGAATGCCGCGCAGGAACTCGAGCCCGCGATCCCGTGATCGCGCGCGGTCGAGGAGACAAAGATCCCGCTCGCGCCGCCGCCGCACTCGAGCGTTGTTTCGTCGAGCTGCTCGATCTTCGCGAAAGACTTGCCGAGCCGCACTACGACGCCCGGCACTCCGCCGTCGCGGACGATCATGTTGGAGCCGAGGCCCAGCCCCATGACCGGCACATGCGGGTCGAGCTCGCACAGGAAAGTCGATGAGATCTTCCTCGTCCGCGGGCTCGAACAGCCATTCGGCGTTGCCGCCGCTCTTGAACCAGACGAGCGGCGCGAGCGGCGCATTGGGCGTCAGGCGCCCGCGAACCTTCGGAAGCATTGCGACGGTGCTCATTTGTTGCGCCTTTGGTCGCAGATGCCCTCCGCAAGTGCTGCGGCCCATTTGGTGATGTCGCCGGCGCCCATGCAGATGACCATATCGCCGTCGGCGGCGAGATCACGGAGGTCCCGGCAGAGCTCGTCGATGCTTTCGACCGACCGAACCATCCGGTGGCCGTGCGCGCGCAGACCTTCGACCAGCGCATTCGCGTCGACGCCATCGATCGGCTCTTCACCTGCGGCATAGACCGGCGTCACGTAGACGACGTCGGCGTCGTTGAAGCAGCTCTGGAACTCATCCATCAGCGACTGCAATCGCGTGTACCGGTGCGGCTGCATGACGGCGATGACGCGTCCCTCCGCGCCTTCGCGTGCCGCAGAAAGCACGGCGCGGATTTCGGTCGGATGGTGGGCGTAATCGTCGATGATGATCGCGCCCTCCGCTTCACCGACCTTGGTGAAACGCCGCTTGACGCCATCGAACTTTTCGAACGAAGCAACGATTGCATCGTCAGAAATACCAAGTTCGACAGCGACCGCGATCGCGGCGAGCGCGTTCTGAACATTGTGCCGGCCGGGAATCGGCACGTGCACCTCCAGCGAGCGCCGCTCGCCGTCCTTGTCCAGGATCAGAGCATCGAAACGCGTGCCGCTTGGAACTGGCGTAACATTCTCAGCGCGAACGTCGGCGAGCGCAGAGAAGCCGTAAGTGACGATGCGTCGGTCGCGGATGCGGCCGATGATGTTCTGCACCTCCGGATGATCGACGCACAGGACCGCTAGACCGTAGAAGGGCACGTTCTCGACGAATTCGACGAACGCGTCCTTCACCGCGTCGAAGCTGCCGTAATGTTCGAGATGCTCCGGATCGATATTCGTGACGACGACGATGGTGCCGTCGAGGCGGAGGAAGCTGCCGTCGCTCTCGTCGGCCTCAATCACCCACCAGTCGCTCTTGCCGAGGCGGGCGTTGGACCCGTAGCGGTTGATGATACCGCCGTTGATGACGGTCGGGTCAACTCCACCGCCATCCAGCAACGCGGCGACCATGGACGTGGTCGTCGTCTTCCCATGCGTGCCGGCGACGGCGACCGTCTTTTGCATGCGCATGAGCTCAGCGAGCATCTCGGCGCGGCGCACCCGCGGCAGGCGGCGCTCGGCGGCGGCGGCCATCTCCGGATTGCCGTCCTTGATTGCGGTCGAGCTGACGACGACGGCAGCATCACCGAGGTTGTCTGCGGAATGGCCGATCGTGATCGGGATGCCTGCCTTCCGCAGTTTCTCGACGACGTAGCTGTCCGACGCGTCGGAGCCCTGCACCTTGTAACCAAGCTGGTGCATCACCTCCGCGATACCCGACATGCCGATGCCGCCGATCCCGACGAAGTGGATCGTGCCGAGATCGGTGCCCAAAGCCCTCATCATGCCGGCACGCCTCCGGCAGGCGCTTCGGCGCTAGCGCGCGGCGCAAGCGAGGGGCCGACAATCACAGGGGCAACGCCGTTGCCGACACGCTCGACCAAATCTGCAAGGTCTCGCGCGGCATGCGGTCGACCAACAGAGAGAGCGCGAGCGGCGGCGTTGTTGAGCGCGAGCGGATCAGTCGCCATCGCTTCGATTTGGCGCGCCAGCACGTCCGGCGTGAAGCTCGTCTGCTGGATGGTGCGCGCGCCGCCAGCCTTCGTCATCTCGCGCGCATTAGCTGTCTGATGGTCGTGGGTCGCCGACGGATAGGGGATGAGGATCGCGGGGCGTCCCGCTGCCGTTAGCTCGGCAATCGTGGAGGCGCCCGCTCGGCCAATGATCAGATGCGCGTCGGCGATCTTCTCCGGCATGTCCTCGATATAGGTCATCAGCTCCGCTGGGATGCTGAGCGACGCATATTGCTGACGCACGCGCTCGATCTCGTCGGGCCGGCATTGCTGCACGACTTGGAGGCGGTGGCGCAGGGACGCCTGGAGCATCCCCAGACCCTCAGGCACGACTTCGCTCAGCACCGATGCGCCCTGGCTTCCGCCAGTAACGAGGATCTTCAAGGGCGCAACATCGTCGAAAGGCGGAAACGGAAGCTCGCCAAGTCGCGCGATCTCCTCGCGGACAGGGTTGCCGACGATGACCGTTTTGGACTTGAAGCGCGGCTGCAACCGATCGACCTGCTCGTAAGCGGTCGCGATCGCCGCGGCATCTCCCGCGAGAAGGCGGTTCACTCGGCCGAGCACGGCATTCTGCTCATGCAGGATCGTCGGAATGCGCCGGGAACTGGCGGCGAGGAGCGACGGGAAAGCCGGATAGCCGCCAAAGCCCACGACAGCATCGGGCGTATGCTCGAGGTAAAGGCGCTTTGCCTCTCCCCTGCCCTTCAGCACTGCGCGCGCCGCCCTGAGCATGCCGAGCGGGCCGCCGGCGAGACGGCCGGCGGGAAGGATATGCACGGGCACCTCGTTGAACAGCCCGGGAAAGCGCGCGCCGCGCTCATCGGTGATCAGCAGAACGCCGTGCCCGCGGCTGTCAAGCTCCGCCGCGAGCGCATGAGCCGGGACCATGTGTCCGCCAGTGCCACCGGCGGCCAGAACGAAGTTCATGTTGTCAGGCTCTCCCCGCTCCATTTCACCACATATGGTGAGCGGGTCAGATACGGGTTCCGGCGGGTGAATGCGAGCAGCAAGCCCATGCCGATGGAGAGTGCGAGCATCGAGCTTCCGCCGTAGCTGATGAACGGGAGGGTCATGCCCTTCGACGGAGCGAGCTGCACGTTGACCATCATGTTGATCAGCGCCTGGAGGCCGAACTCGATGACCAGCCCGGCAGCGGCGAGGATCGCGAAGCTATTGTCCTCTTCGAGCAGCTTGATGAGCACGCGTGAAACAATGCCGAGGTACAGGGCAGCGATTGCCAGACAGGCGATCAGCCCGAACTCCTCGCCGACTACGGAGAAGATATAGTCCGTGTGCGGCTCGGGTAGCCCGAACTTACGCGTGCCGCCGCCCGGGCCCATGCCGAACAGGCCGCCGGCGGTGAGGGTGCGCATGGCATTGTCGGTCTGGAAGGTGTCGCCCGTGCCGAACAGGAACTCGTCGATGCGCTGGGTCGCGACGTCGTAGAAGAAGTAAGCGAGGACGACGCCGATAAGCCCGGCGACGGCAAGGCCGATGAGAATGCGCAAGTTGACGCCGGCGAGGGCGAGCATCGCTATCCACACGGCGCAGAAGATGATCGTGCTGCCGAAGTCCGGTTGCTTCATCAACAGGAAAGCAATGCCGCCAGTAATCACCGCCGAGATCGGATAGACCGGAAGCGACTTGTCGCTGTCCTTGAATTCAGCAGCCAAGCCATGGCGACCACGAAGAAGGGCTTCAGGAACTCCGACGGCTGCACCTGTCCGAAGCCGAAGTTCACCCAGCGGCGGGCGCCGTTCACTTCGGGGCCGACAATCGGCACGAAGATCAGCAGGACGAAGAAGAAGATAGCGCCGAACAGGGACAGGCGGCGCGCCCGCTCGCGCGGCATCATCGAGATGCCGATCATCACCGGAATGCCGATCGCGATCCAGGCGAGCTGCCGCCAGAAATAATAGAGTTCGGAGAAGTGGACGTTGCCGCCCGAATAACGCTGCCCCGCGGCCGGTGAAGCGGCCGCGACAGCAATCAGGCCAATACCGATGAGCACGCTCACGAGCAGCAGCAGGACCTTGTCGATCTCCCAGAACCACCGGCCGAGCGCGCTGGTGTCCGAGCGGCCGTAGCGGCTCGGATCCATTACTGATGCCTTGGCTCTGATCCCGGAAATGGACTTGATCATAAGGCCTCCACTAACTCACGGAACTTGTCGCCGCGCTGCTCGAAATCGCGGAATTGGTCAAAACTTGCGCAGGCCGGCGACAGGAGAACGGTGTCTCCCAACTCCGCCTCCGCCGCGGCCTCCCCAACCGCGCGCTCCAACGTTTCGCACCGTGACATGGGCATGTGCGGCGACAAGAGCCTAGCGAACAATTCGCCCGCTTCGCCAATGGTATACGCCTTGCGCACATGACCGAAGTACGGCGCGCATTCGTCGAGGTTATCGGTCTTCGCCTGTCCCCCGCAGATCCAGCGGATTTTATCGAACGCTGCGAGCGCGGGGGCGCTGGCGGTCGGGTTCGTCGCCTTGCTGTCGTTGACGAAGACGACGCCGTCCTTCTCGCGGATGCGCTCCAAGCGGTGCGGGAGGCCGGGGTAAGTGCGGAGGCTCAGTTCGATCTCTCCCTCGCCTAGCCCCAATGACTGACAAATCGCGATTGCAGCCGCGGCGTTCTGCGCATTGTGAGGCCCTTGCAGCGTCGGCCAATGCTCCTGATCCAGCGCGTCACGCGGAACCGCCAGGACGGTCGTATCGTGGGCTTCTTCCCAGCGATCTTGGTACGCGTCGTAGCCAAACTGATCTTCGCCGGTGAACACGGCCACGTGCTCGCGCGACTGCAGATCGAACAACCGCATCTTCGAACCGCGATAGGCTTCGAAGGCGTCGTACCTATCCAGATGGTCCGGGGTGATGTTGAGCAGCACCGCGACCTCACAATCGAGGCTCTGCGTCAGGTCGATCTGGTAGCTCGACAGCTCGAGCACGTAGACCCCACCTTCGGGCAGCGGGTCCTGGGCGAGGATCGGCAGGCCGATGTTGCCGCCCATCGTGGTCGGCACGCCTGCAGTCTTGAGAATGTGGTGCATGAGCGCGGTCGTCGTCGACTTGCCATTGGTGCCGGTAATCCCGACGACCTTGTGCGGCGGGAGCTCGGGCCGGGCGCGGGCGAACAGCTCGATGTCGCCAATGATCTCGACACCCGCGCTTCGCGCACGCTGCGCGATCGGGTGACGATTGAGCGGCAAGCCAGGCGTCACGATCAGGCTGTCGAATTGCGCCAAGCCGGCTTCGTCGAGGTTCCCGATTTCGCTCCCGGCCGGCGCCTTCACCCTCGCCTCCTCCTTCGCGTCCCAAACCGTCACGCGAGCCCCGCTCGCGAGCAGCGCCTCGGCTGTCGCGAGACCCGACCGCGCGAGGCCGTAAACTGCGTAGTGCTTGCCCGCGAAGGCCTTGGCCGTGATCACCTGAGTTTCAGGGTGCTGAGGCCCGCGAGCGCGAGCACGAAGCTGATGATCCAGAAGCGGATCACGACCGTCGGCTCTGACCAGCCGAGCTGTTCGAAATGGTGGTGGATCGGCGCCATCAGGAACACGCGCTTGCCGGTGCGCTTGTACACGGCGACCTGGATGATGACCGACAAGGCCTCGACCACGAAGATTCCGCCGACGATCACCAGCGCGAACTCGTGGTGCGTCGCCACCGCGACCGCACCGAGCGCACCGCCGAGGGCGAGGCTTCCGGTATCGCCCATGAAGACCGCCGCCGGCGGGGCGTTGAACCAAAGGAAGGCCAGGCCTGCGCCGACGATGGCGAGCAGAAGGACCGTGAGGTCGCCGGCTCCGGGCACGTGCGGAATGCCGAGATAGTTGGCGAACCTCGCGTTGCCGACGAGGTATGTGATGAGCAGGAACGCGATGCAGGCGATGATCACCGGCATCGTTGCCAGCCCATCGAGACCGTCGGTGAGATTCACGGCATTGCCGAACGCGACGATCACGAACGCGCCGAAGGCGATGTAGAACCAGCCGAGGTCGATCACCGTTTCCTTGACGAACGGCAGGTGCAGGCCAGTGCCGCCGGTCCTCACCATCAGCCAGGTCGCCACTCCGGCGATGGCGAATTCGAGCAGCAACCTCGTCTTGCCCGAAAGCCCCGCATGGTGGGCCTTCTTCACTTTGTCATAGTCGTCGAGGAAGCCGATCAGGCCGAAGCCGGCGGTGACAAGCAGGCACGCCCACACGTATGGGTTTCTGAGGTCCATCCACAGGAGCACCGAGATCGCGACCGAGGTCAAGATCAGTAGGCCGCCCATGGTCGGCGTCCCGCGCTTGGCCAAGTGACTCTGCGGCCCGTCCTCACGGATCGGCTGGCCCTTACCCTGCCGGACGCGCAGCCAGCTGATGAACTTCGGACCGAGCAGAAGGCCGATGAGCAGCGCGGTCGCGCTCGCCGCGCCGGCGCGGAAGCTGATGTAACGGATCAGATTGAAAATACCGGGAAAGCCGAGCTGCTCCGCTATCAGGTAGAGCATGCGACCCCCTCCGCTATGCGCTCCACGAGCTTCGCCAGTCCGACCGAGTTCGATGCCTTGACCAGCACCGCGTCGCCTGGACGCAAGGTGCGGAGAAGGCCTTCCGTGGCCTCTTCCACGTTTGACACGAGGTTGAGCGAGACCTTTCCGACGACCTTTTCGGCGAGCGGCTTCATCTCATCCCCGATCAGGATGAGCTGATCGACGCGGGCATCGAGCACAGCCGGCGCGAGGCCGGCGTGGAGTTCCCCGCTATGCTCGCCGAGCTCGCGCATCGGACCGAGCACGGCGATGCGGCGTTCGATATCGCGCTCTGCGCCTAGACTTTTGAGCGTCGCGGCCATTGATGCCGGGTTCGCGTTATAGCTCTCGTCGATCAGCAGCACTTCACCGCCATCGACGTCGATGTGGTGGCGCTGGCCCCGACCCTTGAGACCACCGAGGTCGGCAAGCGCAAGGCCCGCGACGGCGACGTCCTCGCCGAGTGCTTCGACGGCAGCGAGTACCGCCAGGGAATTGGAAACCCAATGCTCGCCGCGTTGGGAGATGGTGAAGGTCAGCTCGCGCTCGAGAAGCGCGGCGCTGATGAGACTTCCGCTGCCATTCGATGGTACCGCGTGAATCGCGTGAACGTCGGCGTCGCCGGTGCCGAACGTGATGATGCGATGAGCGTAGCGCCGGGCCGCTCTCACCAGCCGGTCGCGATGCGGCGTATCGTTTGGGACGATGGCGGTGCCGCCGCCCTCAAGCCCTTCGAAAATCTCGGCCTTGGCGTCGGCGATCGCTTCCTCCGACCCGAGATTCTCGATGTGCGCGGGTGCGATGGCGGTAATCACGGTCAAATTCGGCCGGACCTGCCGCGTGAGCCCAGCGATTTCGCCTTTGTTGTTCATGCCCATCTCGAGCACCGCGAACTCGGCATCGCGCGGCATGCGCGCGAGGCTGAGCGGGACGCCTGTATGATTGTTGTAGCTCTTCACCGAACGATGGACCTTGCCCGGCCGGTTGCGGTCGAGGGCAGCGTAGAGGGCTTCCTTGGTGCTGGTCTTTCCAACCGATCCCGTGACCCCGACGATCGTCGCCCGGCTGCGCTCACGGGAAGCACGGCCCAACGCCTGAAGAGCAGCGAAGACGTCATCGACCAGGACGTGAGGTCCGTTCACCGGCTGCGAGACGATAGCGCCGGCCGCGCCGGCTTCGAAGGCGGCGTCGACGAACATGTGGCCGTCGTAGGCGGTCCCGGGCATTGCAACGAACAGGTCGCCCGGCCCTACTTCGCGGCTGTCGAAGGTCACGCCGATCGCGACGAAACGCTGGCTTGCGACGCCGCTGGTCGCGGCAGCGATTTCGTCGGACGTCCAGAGCGTCATGCTGCGCACTCCCGCGCCACGAGGGCGTCGTCGAAGGGCAGCACGCGGTCGCCGATGATCTGACCAGTCTCGTGCCCCTTGCCGGCGACAAGGACGATGTCGCCGGAGCGGGCGAGGCGAATGGCTTCGCCGATCGCTTCGCGACGGCCCGGCACCTCGGTCGCTTGGCTCGCGCCGGCCATGATCGCGGAACGGATGGTTGCCGGATCCTCGCCGCGGGGATTGTCGTCTGTCACGATCACCACGTCCGACAGGCGCGATGCCACCGCGCCCATCTCGGGCCGCTTGCCCTCGTCTCGATCGCCGCCCGCGCCGAACACGGTGATGAGCCGGCGCTCAACGTGAGGGCGGAGTGCGCCGATCGCGGCTTCGAGTGCGTCGGGCGTATGGGCATAATCGATGTAGACGGGCACGCCGGTGCGGCTGATAACCGCACGCTCCAGCCGACCGCGGACGGGCGCGACGCGCTGCATTGCGCCGAAGGTGTCGGTCCACTCGCCGCCCGTAGCGAGCACCAGTCCCGCGGCGGTAAGGACGTTCGCGGCTTGGTATGCGCCGATCAGCGGCAGCGCCAAGCGGTGCGTCTTTCCGCCATGCTCCAGCATGAGCGTTTGGCCCAGCGCTGTCGGTGTCTGCTCTGCCAGCCGAATGGTTTGGCCTTTGCGGCCGACGGTCAGCGGGTCATGGCCAGCACGGCGTGCGCGCTCCATTACTTCTTCGGACTTCGGATCGTCGGTCCAGATCACCACCGGCTTGCCAGAGGGAAGACGCCGCTCAAATAGGAGCATCTTCGCCTCGAAATAGGCATCCATTGTTCCGTGGTAGTCCAGGTGATCGCGACTGAAGTTAGTGAAAGCTGCCGCGGCCAGCGGCACGCCCTCTGCGCGGTGCTGGTCGAGACCGTGGCTCGACGCCTCGTAGGCGACATGGGTCACGCCCATGCGCTTCAGGCCGGCCATATTGTTGAGGAAGGTGACGATGTCAGGCGTCGTCAGCCCGGTCTTCACCTGATCATCGGATGTGGTGACGCCGAGGGTGCCGATCGAAGCGGAGCGATGACCGGACATTCGCCAGATCTGACGCGTCATCTCGACCGTGGACGTCTTTCCGTTCGTGCCGGTCACGGCGACAACCGTCTCCGGATAAGGCGCGTAGAAGTTCGCGGCGAGTTCGGCGAAGAGCCGGCGCGGCTCGACATCGGCCAGATGCGGAACACGATCGACGCGAGCTTGGGGTCGCGCGACAACGCCAATGGCGCCACGATCCACCGCGTCGGCAATGAAGTCTTCGCCGTTGAAAACCGCCCCCTTGAAGGCGCCAAACACAGTCCCTCGCGCGACCTTGCGATGGTCGATCGCAAAGCCCGTCACTTCAGAATTGCTGTCGATGTCCGCGATGTCGGACAAGCGCACCGCCAGTCTACTCCTTCGTTTCGTGCACGAAGGGCAGCACCTCGCCCATGTTCGGTTCACGGTTCATGTTCGGCGCGACGCCAAGCATCGGCGCGATGCGGCTCACGGTACGGCTGACTACCGGCGCAACGTTCCAGCCGGCAGTTGTGAAGCCGTAGGTTTCCTTCGTCGCCTTGGGCTCGTCGAGCATCACCACGATCACATAGCGCGGGTCATCCATCGGGAACACACCGGCGAAGCTGGTGATGTTGATGGTCTGGCTATAGTGGCCGTTGATCAATTTCTGCGCAGTCCCGGTTTTGCCGCCAATGCGATAGCCCGGCGCATCGGCTTTCTTGCCCGTGCCCTTCATGACCACCAGGCGCAAGAGCGAACGCATCCGGTAGCTCGTATCTTCCGAGAACACCCGGCGCCCGGCGCCCAGAGGGTTGTTCGGGCCGCGCTTCAGGATCGTCGGCGCATGATAGATGCCGCCGTTGAACAGGGTCGCATAGCCCATCGCGAGTTGCAGCGGTGCGACCGCGATGCCCTGGCCGAAGCCAATCGTCATCGTTTCGAACGGCCCCCACCGCGAGCCCGGGTTTAGTGCGCGGCCGCGCTCCCTCAGCTCGATCTCGACCTTGTCGAGGAAGCCCATCTTCTTCATCCACGCCTTCTGGCGCGTGGTGCCGAGCTGGTCCGCAATCTGCGCGGTGCCGATGTTGGAACTCTCCATCATGATTTCGGACACGGTGCAGCTACGCCCGAACGGATGGGTGTCGTGGATCACGTGGCCGTAGACCGGCAGTGCGTTCGGGCAATTGTAGACCTGGCCGACCGACTTGATGACGCCGGAGTCCATCGCCATCGCGACGGTGAACGGTTTGAACGTCGAGCCCAACTCGAAGACGCCAAGAGTCGCCCGGTTAAAGTGCGCCTCCGGCGTGCCCTGACCGGGATTGTTCGGGTTGATCGCCGGCAGCGAGGTCATCGCCAGGACCTCGCCCGTATGGACGTCCAGGATCACGCCCGCCGCGCCGATCGCGGAGAAGTGGTTCATGGCGTCTCCGAGCTCATGCTCCAGCGCCTGCTGAATCCGGCTCGAGATCGAGAGGACGATCGGCTGGCCTCGCGTTGCAGGCTCGGAAAGCTGCTTATCAAATGCGCGTTCGACACCCGCCGCGCCATGGCCGTCGATATCCGTGAAGCCGAGCACGTGCGCCGCAAGCGTGGTTTGCGGGTAGAGCCGGTCGGGTTCGCGCTGAATGGCCAGCCCGGGTTCGCCAAGCGCGTTCACCGCTTCAACCAGGGCAGGAGATGCGCGGCGGCGCAGGTAGAAGAAGGGCTTCCCCGAGCGAAGCATGGCGAAATACTCGCCCGCGCTGTGCTCGGGCATCAGCTGAGCGAGATGCTGGGCAAGGGCGAGCTTGTCGCCGATGACCTTCGCGGGATGGATGGCGATCGTCCACGCATCGATCGTCCGCGCCAGTGGCTCGCCATCCCGATCGACGATGTCGGCCCGATCGGGAATCAGCGCGGTGAGACCTTCCTTGCGGCCGGCGTGATCACCAAAAGCGGCGAGATACAGGATTCGCAACGCGATGATCGCGACGATGCCGGCATAGACGAGCATGCCGAACATCAGGCGCTGATGCATCACTGCAAGGGTTTGACGGCGCTGGCCGACGAGTTGGAGCCGCTCGGGCCGGGGCGCGACGAGAGCAGGCTGCGGTGCGTTCATCGGCCGGTATGCAAGTCCTTGGAAGTCTTAGACGAATGCTTCTCCGGAAGCGGAGCCAGCCGGTCGTTTTTTGCAAGCCGAACGGGCTTTGTCACCGGCTTTGCAGCAACGGATGAGGGCTTATCCACCACTTTTGCTGAGTGGGCGGCCGCGAGGCCCGGCTTATCCACGGATTTGTTTTCTGCCGGCTTCGCCGCCGTAACCAGCTTATCCGTGAACTTCCCCTTCGGCAGGGGGCCGGCCGCCTTAGGTAAAGCGGTGGCCGGTTTGACCGGGACCTCGCGCGTCTCGGTATTTGCAATCTCCGTCTTGAGGCTTGCCTCGTGAAGCATGGCGCGCGGCGACAACGCTCGGCTGCACACCGGAATCGTCGGTCTCCGCCTCGCCAAGCGGCGCTTTCTGCGGCTCGGGAGCGGGAGCGGAAGCCAGCACCACGGGCGCCTGGAAGTCGACCTTACGCTCCGGCTGCGCAAGACGCGCAAGTTCGAAGCCGCCGTTCAGGAACTGATCCGCTTGAGGAGCGGACAGCGCGAGGACCTTCGCGTTCCAACGCTCAAGCTGCGACAAGCGGCCGCGCGTGCCGATCTCGGTCTGGATCACGCGCATATCGCGTTGCGCCAGGACGATCTTGGTCTCCACATCCTCGAGCGCGGCGCGTTCCGACGCCACGCGTAGTGAGACCAGGTAGCAACCGAGCGCAGCACCCGCGCAGCTTGCCACCATGACCAGCGAACCGAAGTTGCGGCCACTCATTGTACAATCCTGCTTGAACTTGGTCCGTGCCGGCGCGGACGTGCGGACGGCACTCCTCAGCCGCGCCGAACGGGCGCGAGGATTCGCGGCCAGCTCGCGTTCCGTCGGGGAAACCGGTTTGGCGACCCGTTCGAACGTCGGGGCGTTCGGGTCGACAAGCACAGGACGGTGGCGCGAACCGGCCGGCGTTCCCCGCTACGTTCGCGGAAGAAGCGCTTCACGATCCGATCTTCGAGACTGTGAAAGGTAACGACGGCAAGGCGTCCGCCGGGCTTCAGCGCGCGCTCGGCGGCTTCTAGGCCCTGCTCCAGCTCTTCGAGCTCCGCGTTCAGGTGGATACGGATCGCCTGGAAGGTGCGCGTCGCGGGATCGCTCTTCTGGCCCGGCCGAAAACCGGCGGCGCGGCGAACGATCGCGGCAAGCTCGGCAGTACGCTCGACAGGACGTGCAGCAACGATAGCGCGAGCAATTGCCCGGGCGCGCGGCTCCTCCCCATAGTCGCGCAGGACCCGGGCAATGTCGGCCTCTTCGGCCGAATTCAAGAACTCGGCGGCGGTAAGGCCCGACTTGCTCATGCGCATGTCGAGCGGTCCGTCGCCCTGAAATGAGAAGCCGCGCTCGGCACGGTCGATCTGCATCGAGCTGACGCCGATATCGAGCGCGATCGCGTCCACCTGACCGATGCCGCGCTCCGCGAGCACGCGGTCCATCTGGCTGAAATTTTCATTGACCAGCGTGAGGCGCGGGTCCGGGACGAGCGATCTGCCTTCGTCGATCGCATCAGGGTCGCGGTCGAAGCCGACCACTCGTCCCGCCCCCGCCCGAGAGCATGGCGCGCGTGTAGCCGCCTGCTCCGAAGGTGCCGTCCACAACCGTTTCTCCACCGCGCAGCGCCAGCGCTGCGACAACATCACTGACCAGCACCGGCACGTGTGGGGCCAAATTTGCACCGGCGCTGGTCATGACAGGCCTCGATCTTCGAGGCGGAAACGGGCGATGTCCTTGAGATCCTCGGGAATCCGCGGATCGTCGAGGAGAAGCTGCGGGTTCCAGATCTGGAAAGTCTCGCCGGTGCCGAGGAAGAGTGCGAGTTCGCCAATCTCTCCCTTGCGACGCATCATGGGCGGGAAGAGGATCCGGCCCGAGCTATCATAGGGCGTTTCCTCGGTGGCGGCGAAGGCCATCAGGTTACGCTGCTGATATTCCAGCTGTGCGTCCGGGCTGGTCTCTTCTTTCTCGAGCAGCCGCTCGAGCTTCGCATGCTTCAGCGCCGCATAAGCGGGGTCATAGGCGCTGAGGCAGGGGAAATTCTCGTGCTTGGCGAGGACCACCGTGCGCGCATCGCCACGGCGTTCGATGACGGTGCGCAGGAATGACGGGATGGATACGCGGCCTTTTGCATCGACCGCGTTCAGTGCGCTGCCCTGAAACAGATGCTCTAGCGCCGCCACGACCACTCCCCGTTCGCGCGCGAGCTATCGATCGCAGACACACGAGTTCACGTGCGCACCGCGTTCGGGTTCGATTTGTCGGGTCAGCCCCCGCGCTACCTCATGTTGGTAACTCAGCACGGTGCGGGATACAATGGGATTTTATGGGATTTTATGGGAAAACCGTGGAAATCCCGGATTTCTGCGGCATTTATGTCGGCATCGTTGCTGCGCGTTCGTGGGATGTTCTGGCCCTCTGGCCCTGTGGATAAGTCTGTGGTTTGCGAATCGCAGAGAATCACTCCGACTGCAGCATGCAAGCTCGGTAAGAGCCCTTCGAATTATGCGCTGCGGCTGTGTCAGATGATCGACACCCATAAGGTCGGCGTCGGCGACCACCGTTGCTCGTCCTTTGCCGACACTACAGCGCGCCACGAGCCGATCCGTGCTGATCTCGCAGTTGCCGGAAAGCTGCCCGGTGAAACGGTCTGAACGTCAATCCGCCAAGCCGGCGTTGCCTTTGCCCCGTTCCCCCGGCGGGTCGAGCCGAAGCCCCAATGCTGCAGCAGAGCCGGTGTCCATGAACATGGGCGGCGGGCGGAGCGGATCGCCGAGCGGCCTCTTGCTTGGCCATTCAAGCATCGGATCCGCAAGCAGCAGCACACGGCCACCGCCCCTGACCCAATTATCAAGCGCGACGAGATCCTCCGCTGGCTGCGCGAGCGGATGGGCCATCAGGAGAAGTCGGCCCTCGCTAGATCGCGCTTGTCAGTGACGCTGATCGGAACGACACGAAAGCTCGTCTGCAGGGCCGTCAAGCCGGCGATCCGCCGCCTTCCAGCGAGAATTCCTCCGCGAAAACGAGGGGCAGGCTGGTAAGCAGTAGAAGCGTCGGCTTCTGTGCCGCGTCGGGTTCGCGGCTCATGGGCGCGGGGAAAGTGCCACGCCGCCGCCGCAATGAGCGCGGCCGTCAGAACGGCGCACGAAAACGCGCCCACCTCCGCTATCATTTCTTCGTTGGTGGTGCGCTGTTGCCGTCGTCCGACGATGCACCGGGAGCGACGCCAAGCTCCGCCAGCGGCTCACTGGGCTCGTTCTGCGTCGCCTGTGTGACGTTGTTCGTGGTCTCGTCCGGCTCGAGCGGCTGATGATCGAACCCAGCAGGACGAGCAGGAAGGCGAAGGCCAATCCCGTAAGCCCGATGCGGATGCGCTGAGCGCTGCTGCCGGCCTGGTAAGGCATCCCGTCGACGAAGCTATGTCCCAGTTCGACAATATGCAAGACCATGCCCTTGACGGTCAACGTTACGGTAGCGAAGGGCGAGTCATGACTCGCACCCCCCTGCTCATCATCGCTGCCGTCGCCGTTGCGCTAGCCGGCTGCGACAAAGAGAACCACACAATCGTCGCCGGACCCGACGTCGACGACAATCAATCGAACGTCGCTTCCAAAGCGCCCGTCGCGCTTCCGCCGGCGATCACCGCCAGCAAGTCCTATCGCTGCGCCGACAAAGCGCTCATCTACGTCGACTGGCTGTCGGACGGCACCGCCCACGTGAAGAAGTCCCGCGACGAAGTCGGCGGTACGCCGATCGCGGCCGGTTCGCCGGATCTGAAGGGCGACGCCAAGGCATCGTCGATCACCTACAAGGGCCAGAGCTGCAAGGCCTGAATTCCAGTTCGCTTGACAGTCCCTCCGCGGCCCGTGAACAACCGTGGCCGCGGGGGGAGTTTCTTATGGAGCTGAGCAGGCGCGCATTCACCGGCGGGGCGCTCAGCCTTGGCCTCGGAAGCCAACTCGCATCACCCGCGCTCGCGCAGCCGCGCTCGGACTATTCCGCCGCGATTGCGGCCATCAGGGCCTATGGCGAAGCGCATCGAAGCTATTTTCGGCCTGCCCGGACTTGACACTCAGCCTCACTGCGTCGGATGGCTTTTCGACGGTCCTGAACTTCGGCTTCGCCAATGCCGATGAGCGAACGGCGATCGGACCGGATACGCTCTTCCAAATCGGATCGATCAGC
This sequence comes from uncultured Alphaproteobacteria bacterium, assembly GCA_963752025.1. Lineage (GTDB taxonomy): Bacteria > Pseudomonadota > Alphaproteobacteria > Sphingomonadales > Sphingomonadaceae > Sphingomicrobium. Next base: position 69,083 of record CAVVWY010000021.1, read on the forward strand.
AAGTCATGACGTCGACGGTCATCCACCAGCTCTCGGCTGAGGGCCGCCTCAATCTCAACGGACGCGTTTCCGACATCATGCTGCTGCGTGCCGCTGCCCCGCGGCAACGCCATCACCGTCCAGCACCTGCTCGATCATGTCGCCGGCTTGCCGGACGATGCTCCCGCCGTTCGCCGACGGCGGCGTTGTGGACCGCCTACGCACCGGGCGCTCACTGGCATTATTCGAATACCGGCTACGAGCTGCTCGGCAAGATTGCCGAACATGTCGGAGGCAAAGCCGCTGAGCCGCCTACTCGCTCAGCGGATCTTCAAGCCGCTTGGGATGACCCGCACCCGCGGCGCGATCGTCGCACCCGACCGAGCACTTTACGCGCAAGGCTACGAAGCCTCGGATCCGACCGCGGCCTTTGCTCGCGGCGTGCCGCTCGCGCCGGCGGCGTGGGTCGACGTGACATTCGGCGCCGGCAGCGTAGCGTCCACGGCCGACGACATGACCCACTTTTTGCGGTCGCTGGCTAACGCCGCTGCGGGGCGGGCGTGGTTTGGGCCTGTCGCCGCAGCAGGCGAAGCTGTTCACGACCCACGCTGTCGCGAGCGACACGCCCGGCATGAGCTACGGCAACGGCCTGATGCACGTCAGTAACGGGCCGCGCTCCTACCTCCACCACACCGGTGGGATGGTGAGCTTCTCCTCGTCCTTTCACGTCGACGTCGCGAGCGGAGTCGGTGCATTCGCCAGCTCGACGATCAGCGCCTTTGCGGAGTATCGGCCGCGCCTGCTCACGCGCTTCGCCGTCGACGCGCTGACGAATGCGTCTGCGGGCAAGCCGCTGCCGGCTCCACCGCCGCTCGACGTGACCCTTGCCAACGCCGCTAGCTTCGTCGGCCGCTATTCAGGTCCGCATGGCGAATTCGAGGTCCAGCCGGGCGCACCGCTGAGCATTGTCGCCGAACGGCCGATCGGCGTCACTGCAGCCATGGGGTGGCAACATTTTCCGGACGAGGCATCCCTCATTCCGGCAATTCTCATTGATGTTCGAGCGGTTCAAGAGTGCCGTCGTCGGTGCGAGCTGGGGGCCGTCCAGCTACGTCCGGGACGGTTCGGGCGCGCGCATTGCACCGTCCGACCCGGCGCTTGCGAAGTTTGCTGGACGTTACATCAACGACAGTCCGTGGATCGGCACGGCAATGGTTGTCGAGCGCGGCGGCAAGCTATGGATCGGAACGGAGACGCCAATGACCAGGGTGGCGACGACCTTCTGGCGCGTAGGCGAGGAGAGCTGGTCGCCCGAGCGCGCCTCCTTCGCAAACTTCGTTGACGGGCGGCCGCAGACCTTCATCTTCTCCGGAGAGAAGTTCCTGAGGCACGAGATCTGACGCGCAACTAGCCGTTGCAGCGCCGCGCGGCTAATGGCGCCGCCATGGAAGTCCTCGACGCCCCCCGCATCACGCCCGAAACCGTCGCCGAGCATGGCCTCTCGCCGGAGGAATACGGCCGTATCCTGCATGCGCTCGGGCGCGAGCCGAACCTCGTCGAGCTCGGCATCTTCTCGGTCATGTGGTCGGAGCATTGCAGCTACAAAAGCTCGCGCGTCCACCTGAAGAAGCTGCCGACCGAGGCGCCGTGGGTGATTTGCGGCCCGGGCGAGAATGCCGGCGTCATCGACATTGGCGACGGCGACGCGTGCCATCTTCAAGATGGAGAGCCACAACCACCCTTCCTACATCGAGCCTTATCAAGGCGCGGCGACGGGTGTTGGTGGTATCCTGCGCGATGTCTTCACGATGGGCGCGAGGCCGGTCGCGAACATGAATGCGCTGCGCTTCGGCCGGCCCGACCATCCGAAGATGCGACACCTGATCGCCGGCGTGGTCGCGGGCATCGGCGGCTATGGCAATTGCGTTGGTGTCCCGACCGTCGGCGGGGAGGTCAATTTCGACGCAGCCTACGATGGCAACATCCTGGTCAATGCCATGACCGTCGGCGTCGCGAAAACCGACAAGATTTTCTACTCGGCCGCCACGGGCATCGGAAATCCGATCGTATATGTCGGCTCGAAAACCGGCCGAGATGGCATCCACGGTGCGACGATGGCCAGCGCCGACTTCGACGAGAATAGCGACGAGAAGCGCCCGACGGTTCAGGTGGGCGATCCGTTCACCGAGAAGCTGCTGATCGAAGCGTGTCTCGAGCTGATGGAGACCGACGCTATCGTCGCCATCCAGGACATGGGCGCCGCTGGCCTCACGTCCTCTTCCGTCGAAATGGCGAGCAAGGGCGGCGCGGGAATCCGCCTCAACATGAGCAAGGTGCCCTGCCGCGAGGAGGGAATGACGCCCTACGAGATGATGCTGTCGGAGAGCCAGGAGCGGATGCTCATGGTGCTGAAGCCCGGCCGCGAGGGCGAGGCGGAAGCGATCTTCCGCAAGTGGGAGCTCGACTTCGCGGTCATCGGCGAGGTGACGGATACTGGCCACATGGTCCTGGAATTCGAAGGTCAGGTCGTCTGCGACATTCCGCTCGGCCCGCTCGCCGACCAAGCGCCCGAATACGACCGACCACACATGGGCCTCGAGGCCTACAAGGGCTGGGCGCAAGTGAAGCCGCTCGGGGACGTGCCGCAAAGCACGGACATCGCCCGCGACCTGCTCAAGCTCATGGCGTCGCCGAACCTCGCGTCGCGGCAATGGATCTGGCAGCAATATGATCAGCAGGTCGGCGGCGACACGGTGCAGCGACCCGGCGGTGATGCGGCAGTGGTTCGCGTCCATGGCGCGCAGAAGGCGCTGGCGATCACGACCGATTGCACGCCGCGTTACGTGTTCGCTGACCCCTATGAGGGCGGCAAGCAGGCGATAGCGGAGGCATATCGCAACCTCTGCGCGGTCGGCGCGCGGCCGCTTGCCGTCACCAACTGCCTGAACTTCGGCAATCCGCAGCGGCCCGAAATCATGGCGCAGTTCGTCGAGGCACTGCGTGGCATGGGCGACGCCTGCCGCGGGCTCGACTTCCCGATCGTGAGCGGCAACGTCTCGCTCTACAATGAGAGCAAGGCGGCGGGCGGCGGCAGCGCGATCCTTCCCACACCCGCAATCGGCGGCGTGGGCCTGCTCGACGATTGGTCGAAGAGTGCCTCCATCGCGTTCAAGGGCGCAGGCGAGCATTTGGTCCTGATCGGGCACAGCGACAGCCATGTGGGCCAGTCCCTATGGCTCGACGTCTGCCACGGTCGGCGCGAGGGCGCGCCGCCGCCCGTCGAGCTCGCCGCCGAACGGCGCGCGGGCGAATGCATCCGCAGGCTGATCGCCGATGGGCTCGTGTCTGCCGTGCACGACTGCTCGGATGGAGGCGCAGCGGTTGCGGTCGCGGAGATGGCGCTGGCCGGCAAGATCGGCATGAGCATGACGGTCGTGCCGCAGATCCCGAATCCCGGCGCGATCCTGTTCGGAGAAGACCAGGGTCGCTACGTCGTAACTGCCAAGGATCCGGATCGCGTTCGCGCGATTGCCAATGAGGCTCAGCTGTTCGCGGTTCCGATCGGGACCACCGGCGGCGATGCCTTGGTCTTTGATCTGGTTGGCCGCGGCGGTGAGCAGCGTGTCACGCTCGCCGAGCTCCGGGCGGCCCACGAGGGCTTCTTTCCCAAGCTGATGGGAAGCGAACTGACACCGGAGTTCTGAGCTGGCGACCGACTATTCCGGAACGCCGTTAGCGAAGAAGCTGTCGCTGAAAGACGGCATGCGCGTGTGGCGGGATGGCGTGCCCGACAGCATCGCGGAAGAGATCGATGCGAGCGGGCTACAGGTTCAAGCGATCCATGCCGCCGCAGCACCGCTGGACGCAGCTCACATCTTCGTCATCGAACGAGCCAACCTTGAGGCGAAGCTTCGCGAGCTTTCTCCGCTGCTAAATCGCAACGGCTTCATTTGGGTGAGCTGGCCCAAGAGAGCGACGAAAGTGCCGACTGATATCACCGAGGACGTGATCCGAGACGTCGCGTTGCCGATGCATTTCGTCGATGTGAAGGTATGTTCGGTAGACGACATCTGGTCAGGGCTGAAGCTGGTGATCAGGAAGGAGCATCGCTGAGAGGGACAGCCGATGAACCGGGGGAATATCTCAAGACCAATAGTCGTCGCGACTCTCGTGTGCGGCACGCTCGACATATTGCTGGCCACGATCCTGACCGTCTGGCGCGGGCGCGAGATTGGCGCGATGCTGCGCTTCGTCGCGTCTGGGCCATTGCCGCCCGCGACTGACTGGGGTGCAGGCGGCGCTATCCTCGGATTAGCAGTGCATTATGCTTTGATGGCCCTGATGATCGCCGTCTTCGTTTTCGCAGCCCGCCGCTCGCCGGCCATTCTCGATCGACCGCTACTTGCAGGTTTAGCCTTTGGACTGATCGCCTACGTCGTGATGAACTTGATCGTCGTGCCGCTACGCTTCCCGGCAGCCTGGCCGCCTAAACCTCTTGCGATCGGCACTCAGCTGTTCGCGCACATCGTGCTGGTCGGCTGGCCTAGCGCTTTCATCACCAGAGGCTACCTACGCGGATAGATAATAGTTGCGAATGGTTCGCATTATCGAGTATATCGGCTCCATGATCGTGTGCATCTGCAACCAAATCACGGCAAGCGAAGTCCGCAAGGCGGCGCGAGCCGGCTGTCCGACACCCGACAAGGCTTATGCTTGCCTTGGCTGCGAAGTGCAGTGTGGCTGCTGTCTCGACTACGCATGCGAGCTGATCGAGGAAGAACGGGCCGATCTGCTGAAGGTCGACGCCCAGGCGGCTTGACCCCCGCCGGCTGACAGCGCATCCGCGTCCGGCGACGCGGAGGGCAGGATGCAGGGCGATCCCAAAGTCATCGAGCTGTTGAACGAGGCGCTCAAGGAAGAGCTGACCGCCATCAACCAGTACTGGCTGCACTACCGGATGCTCGACAATTGGGGCGTCAAGAAGCTCGCCGAATATGAGCGTCACAAATCCATCGACGAGATGAAGCATGCCGACCGGCTAGCGGAGCGTATTCTCTTCCTTGACGGGCTGCCCAACTTTCAGGCGCTTGGGCGGCTGCGCATCGGTGAGAACGTGGAAGAGATATTGCGCGCCGATCTCGAGGCAGAACATCGAGGGGCGACACTATATCGCGAGCTCGTTGCGCAGGCCGAAACGGCTCGCGATTATGTAAGTCGCGACCTCGCTCGCGAGATTCTCTCGGACGAAGAGAAGCATGTCGATTTCATCGAAACCCAGTTCGAGATGATTTCGCGGATGGGCCTGCAGAACTTCATTCAGCTCCAGTCGGAAGCTGCGGACGACTAGATCCGGCCGAAGCTCTGGTTCGTCGCCTTGCGGCCGAATGCGCCGCCGGGGGTGCGCGTCATCAGCGGGTTCGTCGCTTTCTCGAATAGCTCGACCGTCTCGCTAAACAGCTTTCTGAGCTCGACCACTTGCGGGACGAGCTCGTCAGGGAAGCGATGCGTCTCGACGCAGAAGCGCGCCGTTGTTTCAATCAGCTCCGCTACTTTGGCGATGGGCTCGGCCCCAAGCTGACGCAACTCGCCCTTGAGCGTGTGTGCCGGCAGGACGAGCGCAGCTGTATTTTCCTCGCGCATCGCTTGCTCGATCTGCGCGACCGATTTGGTGCCATCCTCTTTGAAGTAGCTGAGGATACGGATAAATCCCGGCCCGAGTTCGGTCCGGCTCCGTTCGAAGTGCACCCAATCGACAAGTTCCCGAACTGCGTCGGTCACGATTTGCTCCCGTTGCGCCGGACTCCTCCGACAGTGGTCCCACCGCCATCCGAGTTAGCGCCCAAAGGGTAAAATTCTCCTTAGCGGCGCCCCTTATCAAATGGGTTGCTGCGCCCGCGGAAATCGAGCCTTAGCGGCACCGGCCCGAGGTTCAGCTGACGCCGCATCGCGTTCAGAAGATAGCGACGGTAGCTTTCCGGAAGTTCGTCGGTGCGGTTGCCGAACACGACGAAGGTCGGCGGACGGGATTTTACCTGCGTGATGTAGCGCAGCTTGATGCGCTGCCCCTTCGGCGCGGGCGGCGGGTTTGCTTCGACGACATCTTCGAACCAGCGGTTGAGCTCGCCGGTCGGAATGCGCCGGGTCCACTGCTCGCGAAGCTCGAACGCCACCTGGAAAATCGTGTCGATGCCCTTCCCCGAGATCGCCGAGACGGTGAGCAGCGGCACGTCCTTGAGCTGCGCCAGCCCCTCGGCGAGCGCAGCCTTGATGCCGTTGAAGAGAGATGACGCATTCTCGGCGACATCCCACTTGTTCACAGCGATGATCAGCGCACGGCCTTCCTCAATCACCTGATTGGCGATCCTGAGATCCTGCACTTCGAGACCCCGCGTCGCGTCGAGCAACAGAACGACGATCTGGGCAAAGTCGATCGCACGCTTCGTATCGGCTGCAGAGAGGCGCTCGAGCTTGTCTTCGACCTTTGCCCGTTTGCGCAGACCGGCGGTGTCGATGAGGCGAACCGGGCGGCCATCCCATTCCCACCGCAGCGAGATCAAGGCTCGCGCGTGATGCCTGCTTCGGGGCCGGTGATCATCCGCTCCTCGCCGAGCATTCGGTTGACGGAGCGTCGACTTGCCGGCGTTCGGACGGCCGACGATCGCGAGGCTGAGTGCGGGATCGCCCTCTTCGTCTTCTTCGCCGCCTTCGACGTCGTCGCGCTCCACATGCGGAAGAAGCGCCTCGAACAGGTCCGCCACGCCTTCCCCATGCTCGGCGCTGATCGCCACCGGATCGCCGAAGCCAAGCCGGTACGCGTCCAGAATGCCCAACTCGGCCGCGCGACCCTCAGCCTTGTTCGCAATGACGATCACCGGGGTCGTCTCAGCGCGAAGCCAGCGTCCGATCTCTTCGTCGAGCGGCGTGATCCCCTCGCGCCCGTCGATCATAAAGAGTGCCGCATCGGCTTCGCGAACTGCAGCTTCGGTCTGCTGACGCATCCGGCCTGGCAGCGTCTGCGGATCTTCGTCCTCGAAGCCCGCCGTATCGATCACTCGGAAATCGAGGCCGAGCAGGTTCGCCTCGCCTTCACGCCGGTCGCGGGTTACGCCCGGTCGATCATCGACGAGCGCGACGCGCTTTCCGACCAGCCTGTTGAACAGGGTCGATTTTCCGACGTTCGGTCGGCGACAATGGCCACGGTGGGCTGAGGCGTAGCTCCATGTACCCCTGCGAAGACCGGGGTCTAGTCCAAAGAGGATTGCCGGCTCCGCCTTTGCAGGAGCGCGGACGTGATTACCGGAACGCGTGCAGCTGGCCGCGGTCGTCGTAGAATATAGAGCGTGTTGTTCGCCACGACCGGCGGCAGGCTGACGCCGGAGCCAATTGTCGTCTGACCCTGGAACTTGCCAGTCGTCGGGTCGATGTAGATCAGCGCGCCGTTCGAGCCGGTGACGATCAGGCGCCCGCCCGCAAGGATGGGACCCGAATATTCGATCTCGCCCTTTTTCGACTTCTGCTTCACGAACTGCGGCAGCTGGTTGATCCAGCGCACGTGACCATTGGCCCGCGACAAAGCGAGCACCTTGGCATCGTCAGTGATCACGAAGATCCATTCGGAAGCAACCCACGGCGTGTCGATGCCGGCGATGTTGACTTCCCACGCGCCGTCCCGGTGATGAGGTCGAGTGCCACCATCCTCCGCCCTGCCCCACTGCGAACACCTGGCCGCTGTCGATCACTGGATCGGCGTCAACATCGGAGAGCGAAGAAACGCTGCATCCGGATCTACGTGCCGCTGGAGCGTATCCGACCACACTTGGCGGCCGTTCTCATAACGGTAAGCGTTGAGTTCGCCCGATGAGAAGCCCGCGACGACCGTGCCCTGCCCGACCGCCGGCGACGCCGTCCCAAACACACCGGCAATCTCGAGCGAAGCGGCCTGCGACCAATTGGTCGCGCCGCTACCTCATCGAGCGAATAGATCTGGTTATCCTGGCTGATCACGTAGATCGCGTTGCTTGCGACGCTCGGGGCGCCACGCAGTGGTCCGCCCCGGGACGTACCTTCCAGATCAGACCGCCATTGCGAGCATCCATCGCAGCAACATAGCCGAGGCCGTTCGTCGCGTAGATGCGGCCGTTGTCGAATGCGATACCACCGCCATAAGAGCGACGCGTCCCCGCCCTTGTCCGAAGGCATCGAGGCTTCCCACACGCGCGCACCGCTCTGGGCGTCGAAGGCACGTACGGCGCCCAGCGTGTCGATCGTGAACACCCGCCCGTCCGCAACGATCGGCGCCGACGCAAGCCTTGCAGTGAGGCTGGTGCCGCGCCCGCCTGAACGCTGAAGGCCCGGTTCAGGGTCGCTCCCAGCGACAGCTGTCCTAGCGACTTGGAGGGACTGCCGCCCGATTGGGTCCATCCCGTATTCGTGACCGCAGGCGGAAGGCTCATCGGTAGCGCCGCCGTCGCGGGATCGACCTCGGCATCGCCTTCGCTGGTGAGGACTGCGACGCGCTCGCCGAGAACCGGGGTCTTGCTCGCCTTCCCCTTCTTGAACACGCTGCACCCGCTCGCGGCGAGTGCGGCAGCGATCATGATTCCGATGCGGAAGTTCTTATTCTTGATCATCGTGCGTCCTATTGAGCCGGCGCTGCGATCGCGCCGCTGGCCAGAGCGTGCCGGCGATCTGGACGGAGCGTGAGCGGATCTGGTCCGGTACTGAAGTGTCCTTGGCGATGGCCGCGAAGAGGCGCGCCGCCTGATCTTTTTCAGCCTTTCAGCAAGGCAAGTGCAGTCATTTCGCCCGCCGTGCCGAACCAGGGATTGCCAGGCTTCGCCAGCGGCTGGAGGCGCTGAACGATTTGCGCCGGCTGAAGCTGGTCGAACTGAAGCGCGGTCTGGCGGATGATCGCCGCGTTGCGATAGGGCTCAGGCAGCGAGCCGTCCGCGGCGATCGCGCCATATTTATCCGCCGCGAGCTTCACGTCGTTGTCCTGCAGCGCAAGCGCCGCGCGCGTGAACACGGCCTCGTAGCGCATCATGCCGCCGTCGAACTCGCGGATGCCGGCGCGCTCGTCGATTC
>CAVVWY010000022.1:0-163097 GCA_963752025.1 uncultured Alphaproteobacteria bacterium
CGACGCTGGAAACCGGATCCGCCTCCCGCAGCGCGGCAATGATCGCGTGCAGGTGCGCCAGATCATGCACCTCAATGTCGAGGTGAAAGGTCTGGAAGCTACCGTCGCGATGTACCAACTGGAGGTTAATGATGTTGGCATGCTTCTGGCCGAGGATGCCTGACATCGTGCCGAGCGCTCCCGGGATGTCGCGAAGAATGACGGCCAGACGCGCCGCGCCGCCGTCTGAACCTTCACCCCACGCAAGATCGAGCCAGTCGGCATCGACGCCGCTCGCAAGTGTGTCGCAGCCGATGACGTGGACCTCGATCTCCTCGTCCTCGCGGCGAAGGCCGACGATCCGGTCGCCGGGAATGGGATGGCAGCATTGGGCGAGATGATAGGCGACGCCGGGTGTCAGCCCCTTGATCGAGATTGCCGTGCGCTGACCGAGCGGACGCGGAGCCACGTCGCCGCCGGCCGAGCCTGGCATCAGCGCTTCCATGAGCGCTTCGTCGCTCACGCGCTTGCGCGCGATCGCGATCATCAGCTCGTCTTCATTTTCGACCTTGAGCTTCTTCAACGACCGCTTGAGCGCGTCCTTGTCCAGCTCGGCGGGCAGACGTGCGACGATCTCATCGTAGATCTTGCGTCCGAGCTCGACGGTCTCTTCGCGTTCCTTGTGGCGAACGAAGCGGCGGACGCCGGCGCGCGCCTTACCAGTCGCGACGAAGCGGAGCCAGCTGGGCTGCGGGTGTTGAGCCTCCGACGCCAGGATTTCGACCTGATCGCCATTTTCCAGCATTGTACGAAGCGGCACGACGCGGCCATTGACCTTGGCGCCGACGGTCCGGTCTCCAAGGTCGGTGTGCACCGCGTAGGCGAAGTCGACCGGCGTTGCGCCCTTGGGCAGCTGGATCAGTTCGCCCTTCGGCGTGAAGGCGAAGATCCGGTCCTGGTACATCGCCATCCGCGTATGCTCGAGCAGCTCTTCGGGGCTCTCCGCATGTTCAAGGATCTCGACCAGGTCGTCGACCCACGGGATGTTCACCTCACCCTTGGGGCGGCCTTCCTTGTAAGCCCAATGGGCGGCGAGGCCGCGCTCCGCCTGCTCGTGCATTTCGCGGCTGCGGATCTGGATCTCGATCCGCATCTTCAAATCGTGGATGACCGAGGTGTGCAGCGAGCGATAGCCGTTGCGCTTCGGCGTTGAGATGTAATCCTTAAAGCGACCCGGGACCATCGGCCAGCGCCGATAAATCAGTCCAAGGGCGCGATAACATTCAGCGACATCGTCGACGATGATGCGGAACGCCATCACGTCGGACAATTGTTCGAAGCTGATGTGGCGCTCGGCCATCTTCTTCCAGATGGAATAAGGATGTTTCTGCCGGCCCATAACTTCAGCTTCGAGGCCATTGTCGTTGAGGTAGAGCTGAAGGCCCAGACCAATCCGACTGACGAGATCACCGCCAGCCTCTGTGAGCTGCTTCAGGCGGCGCATGATGGAGGCGTAGGCATCGGGCTCCAGCTCCTGAAACGCGAGCGTCTGCATCTCGGTCATCATTTCGTACATGCCGATCCGCTCGGCTAGCGGCGCGTAAATATCCATCGTCTCGCGCGCGATGCGTCGGCGCTTCTCCTCCGACGGGATGTGGTGGAGCGTACGCATGTTGTGGAGCCGGTCCGCGAGTTTCACCAGCAGCACGCGGATGTCATCGCTGAGCGCGAGGAGGAACTTGCGCAAATTCTCGGCGGCGCGTTCGTTCTCCGACTGCGCCTCGATCTTGGAGAGTTTGGTCACCCCATCCACGAGGCGCGCGACGTCCTTGCCGAAGAGCTTCTCGATATCGTCGGTGGTGGCGAGCGTGTCTTCGATGGTGTCGTGCAGGATCGCGGTCACAATGGTCTGATCGTCGAGCTTTAGGTCGGTGAGGATACCCGCAACCTCGATCGGATGGCTGAAATAGGGGTCGCCCGAGGCGCGGACCTGCGTTCCATGCGCCTTCATCGAGAAGACGTAGGCGCGGTTGATCAGCCCCTCGTCCGCGTCGGGGTCGTAGGTCCTGACTTTTTCGACCAGCTCGTACTGTCTCAGCACGTGCCTAAGATGGGGGAGTGCGCGGCTGTTGTGCAAGCGCGAAAGGAAGGGGGCCGCGCAGAGGGAGTGACGGACGGCCCCACAGGGGAATGCTTATTTGGCTGCGAGCGCCTTCGGGGGCGCCTTCTGGACAGCGTTGCACTTCGCGAGCTCTTGGGCAGCAAGTGCGCGTCCATCCACCACGAAACTGTCGATCCGGCCTGCCCGCTTCGCAAGGGACTGGCAGAGCACGAGCGGTCGGCTCTCGTTGGTCGAGCCCTGACAGGCATCCGGGCCGCAACTCCAGGTGATGTCACGGGTGACGAAACGCTCATTGGTCGGAGCCGCAGTCTTGGCGGAATAGCTCGAAGCGGCCGCGGCGGTCGCGATCGTGGCAAGCGCGGAAAAGGCAAGAATGGAGCGGAGCATCGCGATTGGTCCTCCTGTTTGGGCCGATTTAAGTTGCGATTGAAAACGAATATACTATCTGGTTTCAAGATGCAACTGTATTTTTTCGCCATTTTGTGCTTTGGTGGGAATCGGAGAGGGATGATTGGATGCCGGCAGAGAAATTAACGTCGCATATTGACCGGTTTAAAGACGCAGCGCTCTCGTGCCCGCTGCCGCCAGCCGTTGAATTGATTGGCGAGAAGTGGGCGTTCCTGATTCTACGCGGCGCCTTCAACGGCCTTCAGCACTTCGAAGAGTTCCAGGCCGGTCTGGACATCGCGCGCAACATCCTTTCGGATCGGTTGTCCAAGCTGGTTGCCGGAGGTATTCTGCAACGGACGCCCGATCCGTCCGACAAGCGACGTGTCATATATTCGCTGACGCCTAAGGGTGAAGCGCTTCTGCCGGTCGTCCTTTCACTGCGGCAGTGGGGCGAGGATTGGGGCTACGGTAAGATGAGCATTGTGCTTGCCGACACACGAGACAAGAAGCCGGTCAAGAAGATGTGCGTGCAGGCGCACGACGGGCGGCCGCTTTCGCTCCGCGAGCTAACCTGGATCGAACGCGAAGAATGCAGCCAGGAGCCCGTCAGAAACGAGGCTCGCCAACCGGTCCAGACCGCCGCCCAATAGCGGCTATTCCATTGCCAATATGTGATCGCGCAGCGCCCGCGCATCGTGCAGCGCATTGTGCGGAACCTTGCTGTTCGCGGCCGTGCTGAAATTGCTCATCGGTGCAAGCAAGAAGGTCGTGTGCCTGAGCTCGACCATGTCGCCCGGGCCAGTGATCATCAAGTTGCAGAATTGCGCAATGTCCTCTGGCCAGTCGGCGTGGATGAGCGGCTCTTCGTCATGCCTGAGATAGCGCTCCAGCTCGCTTGCCGCATCTTGCCGGTTCAGCCGCGGGCATGAAAGCTGCTCGGGCACTGTGTCGAGATAGGGCACGACATGCCGCTGCACCCACTCGAGGAGGGGCTCGTCGGTCTTCAGCGTCAGGTACAGCTCGTCACCGTCGTCCGGAACGAGCGCGAGGCTGAGCAGCGCGCCGCCAATTCCATTAAATTCGGTATCCAGGAAGTACCTCAGCGTTGCCGGACCGCCGTGCAATCGTCGACCGGCATCGGCTTGCCCTTGCGGCAGCGCTCCTGGGCCAAGCGCATCTGCTTGCCACGTTCCTCGTCCTGCTTGCGAAGCTCGCGGCCGCGCTTCTCGTCTGCTTCCTTCTGGCTCGTCGTGACGGCGTCGACACCGGCCGAGGCGACCTTCACCGGAAGCGTGGCCAGATCGACGGCAGTGCTGGCTACGGTGCCGACGACGCAGCCTGAGAGCGTCGTGAGCAGAGCGACTAAGAGTATGCGGGTCATTGATCGAACGTTGCAGAAGTTGGCTGAAGCGGCAATGACTGATCAGAGGGTCATTGCTTCATTTGCGAGCTCTTCGGCTTGCATCAGGAGCAACTCGTCGGCCTCTGCCCCCGGCGGGAGCGCCTCCCGCCCGACGATGACCATCAGCGGCACGGCCATCGGCGTGATCCGCTCCAGCTCGACATGGAGCATCGTCGCTGAAGCCCGGTCAACCAGGCGAACCAGGCGGCCAAGCTCGGTCATCCGCCGCCGCGCGTCATCCCACGCCGCGCGGAGCAGGAGGTGTTCGGGCTCGTAACGGCGGAGGACGTCGTAGATGAGGTCCGTCGAAAAGCTCACTTGGCGCCCCGACTTCTTCTTGCCGGGGTGGTGGCGTTCGACGAGTCCGCCGATCACTGCGACCTCACGGAATGCGGTCCTGAGCAGCATCGAGCTTTCGACCCAGGTGACGAATTCCTGCTCGAGAATGTCGGGAGAGAAGAGCGATTTCGGATCGCGTATCGGCTCCAGGCCATAGCAGGCTAGGCCGTAGTCGTTGGCAACGAAGCCGAGAGGCTTGAGGCCTGCAGTCTCCATTCGGCGGGTGATCAGCATGCCGAGTGACTGGTGCGCGTTCCAGCCTTCGAAGCTGTAGGCGACCATGTAGTGATGACCCTCGTGGGGGAATGTCTCGACGAGGAGCTGGTGCGGCTCGGGAAGTACCGAGCGCTCGCTCTGCACCTCGAGCCATTCGCTGACGTCATGCGGAAATCGATGCCAGTCGTTGCGGTTGCAGAGCATGTGACGGACGCGATTGGCCAAGTGCGTCGACATCGACATGCGCTGGCCGCCGTAGGTGACGATCCGGGCCGACTTGGATGATGCACGGACGATGATGTCCGTATTCTTGAACTGCTCGACCTCGAGACTCAGCCCAGAGAAGTAGAAGTGGTCACCGGGAGCGAGCGTCGAAGCATAGCCTTCCTCGATCGTGCCGAGCTTCCGCCCGTTACGGAAGCGCACCGTCAGCAACGGCTGTTCGACGATCACGCCTGCATTTAGCCGATGTTGCTGGGCAATGGTTGGACGCGCGATCCGCCACATACCGCCGGGCTCAGCCACGAGGCGGCGGAAGCGGTCGTATGCCTTCAGCGCATATCCGCCCGTAGCGATGAAGTTGAGGATCTCGTCGAACGTCTCCTGCTTCAGGCCGGCATAGGGCGCTGCGGATCGGACCTCCGCGAGAAGATCATCCTGTTGAAACGGTGCGGCGACCGCCATGGCGAGAATATGCTGGGCGAGCACGTCCAGGGCGCCTGGCCGGAAGACCTCAGGGTCCAGCTCGCCGTCGTCAATTGCATCTAGCGCGGCACGGGCTTCGAGATATTCGAATCGGTTGCCGGGGACGATGATGCCGTTGCTCGGCTCGTCCAGCCGGTGGTTGGCGCGCCCGATCCGCTGGAGCAGGCGCGACGATCCCTTCGGCGCTCCCATTTGCACCACAAGGTCGACGTCTCCCCAGTCGATGCCGAGGTCGAGACTGGCAGTGGCGACCAAGCCTCGGAGTTTGCCCTGGGCCATTGCTCCCTCGACCCGGCGCCGCGCTTCCACCGCAAGGCTGCCATGGTGGATGCCGATGGGCAGCGACTTGTCGTTCACGGCCCACAGATCCTGGAAGATCAGCTCGGCGAGGCTGCGCGTGTTGCAGAAGACGAGCGTGGTCTTGTGCTCCTCGATGTGCCTCATCACCTCGCGCGCGGCGTGGCGGCCGGAATGGCCCGCCCAGGGTATGCGGTTCTCGGGAATCAAGATCGAGAGATCGGGCTCGGCACCCCGATCTCCGATGACGAGGTCGATCATTTCCATGTCCGCATCGGGTGCGAGCCATGAGCGGTAGGCGTCGGGATCGCTGATCGTTGCCGACAATCCGACACGCCGAAGCTCCGGCGCAAGCTTCTGAAGCCGCGCCATGGATAGCGAGAGCAGGTCGCCGCGTTTTTCCTTCGCGAACCCGTGGAGCTCATCGACCACGATCATCCGGAGGTTTTCGAACATCATCGCCGCGTCAGGGTAGCTCAATAGCAGGCTGAGTGATTCCGGCGTCGTCAGGAGAATTTGAGGTGGCCTAACCCGCTGGCGAGCCTTGCGATCCGACGGAGTGTCGCCAGTCCGGGTCTCGACGCGAATTCGGCAGCGCCATCTCCTCGATCGGTCCAAGGAGGTTGCGCTGGACGTCGACTGCCAGTGCCTTCAGCGGCGAGACATAAAGCGTGTGAAGCCCCTCGGAGGGCACTTCCGCGAGCTCGCAGATCGTCGGCAGAAAGCCAGCGAGCGTCTTACCCGAACCCGTTGCGGCGACCAGCAAGGCGCTTCGTCCCCGCCGCGCAAGCTCCAGCATATCGAGCTGGTGACGGCGCGGTCGCCAGTCCCTTGTTTCGAACCAGCGTTCAACCGCCGGTGGAAGCGCAGCCTCGCTCAGAGGTCGTCAGTCCCCTCGCGCCGGCGCGTCTCTTCTTCGCGGTAGACCTCGCGCGTCCCGGCCTCGGTCGTCGTGCTGGTGGAGTTGGAACGGCGCCGCATCACCAACCAAATCAGCACGATCAGCAGGATCGCCGGTCCGACGATGTCGATAATCCACCACTGGGTTTCGTCCATGCTTTTTCCTCCCGTCCGGGAACTCCCCGGTCTTTCGCCTATATAGCTCGCAATGGCGCGCTTGGGTTCCTGGATCGAGTCCCCACCCGGAGGGCATTTACGTGCGCCCGGCGGACGCATGGATCGATCCCTCGCAGCCCAAGACGAGGGCGATGGTCACGCACGGTCATTCCGATCATGCCCGCGGCGGTCATGAGAAGGTGCTGGCGACTTCCGAAACTTTGGCCATCATGGCGACGCGCTATGGTCCGCAACTTGGCGGGCAGGCGATTGCCTATGGCGAAAGCATCCGTGTCGGCGAGGTGGATGTCAGCTTCGTCCCTGCCGGTCATGTGCTTGGCTCCGCCCAGATCGTGCTTGAGCACCTCGGCGAGAAGGTCGTCGTGTCGGGCGACTACAAGCGTCGCCCGGATCCGACCTGCCGCTGCTTCGTGCCGGTTCCATGTGACATCTTCATTACCGAGGCCACGTTCGGGCTTCCCGTCTTCCGCCATCCGGAGACCGGAAGCGAGATCGACCGGCTGTTGCATCGGCTCCACGCGGACCCGAGCCGCTGCGTGCTGGTCGGAGCTTATGCGCTTGGCAAGGCGCAGCGGATCATCTGCGAGCTTCGGGAACGCGGCCATGAGCAACCGATTTTCTTCCACGGCGCGATCGAACGTTTGAATCAGCTTTATGAGGAGCTGGGCGTGACGCTGGGCGAGCTGCGGCACGCGAGCAGCGCGACCAAACAGGAGATGGCGGGACATGTGGTGATTGCTCCACCCGGCGCGCTAAACGATCGGTGGGCACGGCGGCTGCCTGACCCGGTCACGGCCATGGCATCAGGCTGGATGCGGATCCGGCAACGCGCTCGCCAGCGCAACGTCGAGCTGCCGCTGATCATCTCCGACCACGCCGACTGGGAGGAGCTCACCACGACCATTCGCGAGCTCGAACCGACTGAGGTGTGGATCACGCACGGCCGCGAGGAAGCGCTCAAGCATTGGTGCATGACGCACCAGATCAACGCGTGCGAGCTGAACCTGCGTTGGCTACGAAGACGAGGATGACTGACGCCGCGGAGCCGCAATCCCGACTACATCCCGCAGTTCAACTAGGCGATGATCGGGCTGTTCACCCGGCAAACGGCGCCCCAACCGCTCAAGCAGCAATGACTCGGCCGGTCAGATTGGCCGGTCGAGATTGTGATGTTCGGCAAACTCGTCCTGTGACCACAGGCGCCGAAGCTCATCCCAGCTGCGGCTAAGATGAACCCGATCGTCGACTGTTTGGATCAGCTCGGGCCCGACGAACTGGTGCGCATTGCGGGACTCCTCGTCGAGCCGGACGATTTTGAGATGGCCGCCCTCGACACGGGCCACAGTACCGACGCGTGTTCCCTGCGGGTCAACGACTGCCATGCCGTCGGCAATGCGGACGAGAAGAGCCCGACCGCGTCCCTTTTCGTCCTGTTCCATGGAGCTTTCTCCTCGAACGGCAAACTCGGCGCCTTGCCGAGCGTTCCTACGGCCGTTCGAAGATCGGCTTCGCGAGCGGTCAGTGGGCGGCTTCCACGCGCTCGACGCCCGAGCTCGCCAGCTGCTCGTCGATCTGCGCAACGAGGCGGTCGAGGCCCGGCTGATCCGCGGCTTCCGCGCGGGCGACGAGCACGTCCTGTGTGTTAGACGCGCGCAGCAGCCACCAGCCGTCGCCCGTGCTGACCCGCACGCCGTCGGTGGCATCCACCCTCGCACCGTTGCTGGAGAGGCGCTCGCGAACCTCCTCGATGACGGCGAACTTGCGGCTCTCGTCCACCTGGAACCGCAATTCCGGCGTGGTGCTGGTCTTGCGGCATCGCGTCCATGATCTCGGTGAGGCTCTTGCCACTGCCGCTGACCGCCTCGATCAGGCGCACTGCCGCATAGAGCGCGTCGTCGAAGCCGTAGCAGCGGTGGTTGAAGAAGATGTGCCCGCTCATCTCACCGGCGAGCGGTGCCCCGGTTTCCTTCATCTTCGACTTTATAAGGCAGTGGCCGGTCTTCCACATCAGCGGCGTCCCTCCGAGCTCGGCAACGCGATCGAAGAACGTTTACTCGCCTTCACATCGGCAATGAGCGTGGCCCCGGGTGGCTCCTGCAGCACCGGGACGGCGAGGATCATCAGCAGCTGATCGCCCCAGATGACGCGGCCCCTGCCGTCGACGGCGCCGATGCGGTCGCCATCGCCATCGAAGGCGATCCCGAAATCGAGCTGCTTGTCCAAAACAGCCGCTTCAGGTCGGCAAGGTTTTCTCGACCGTCGGGTCGGGGTGGTGGTTGGGGAAGGTGCCGTCGACCTCGGAGAAGATCACGTGGTGCTGGGCCTGGGAGACGCTCGACGAGCATGTCGAGGATCGGGCCCGCGGCGCCGTTCCCGGCGTCCCAGCCGATCCGGTACGGCTTGCCGGAGATCCCTCGCAAGCAAGCAATTCACATAGGCCTCGCGGATATCGACTTCTTCGGTCGTGCCGTCGCCGTCGCTCCAGTTACCGGCGGCCGCACGACGACCGAGGGCCTGAATTTCCTGGCCAAACACCGAGGCGGCCCTTGAGCAGCAGCTTGAAGCCGTTGTAGTCGGCGGGATTGTGGCTGCCGGTGACCTGGATGCCTCCGTCGACCTCCAGATAATGGGTCGCGAAATAGAGCATTGGGCTCGGGCCCTGGCCGATCAGCATCACGTCGATCCCGCTTTCGGTCAGCCCGCGGATCAGCGCCGCTTCGAGCTTGCCGCTGTGGGTGCGGCCATCGCGTCCGATCGCAATGCGCTTGGCTCGTTCTTCGCCCGCCAACGCGCCATAGGACCGACCGAGCGCGTAAGCATCGGCCTCGGTAAGTGTGTCTCCGACGATTCCGCGAATGTCATATTCGCGAAGGATGGTGGCGTTGAATGTGTGTCTCATCGCGCTGCCTTACGCAGCGGGAAGCCTTTGGTTCAACTGCTTAGCCGTTTGCGGCGAGCTTTTGCTCTTCCTGTCCGGGGATGCCGAGCCCCGCAATCATCTCGCGCAGTTCTTGGCGTGCGGTGATGTGCCCGACCCCGATGTCATGGATTTGCTTAATGTCGAGCAGCGTAAGACCCTTCGGGAAGAGCTCGCGGTAGATTACGCGCTCGCCCAGACCGGGGATGACCCGGAAGCCGACGCGGCGCGCAAGTTCGTCTAACGCGGCGCCGACCCGCTTCAGGTTGTGCGATTCGATGTGCTGGAGGCGGTTCCTGAGCACGACCCAGTCGACGCCCTTGCCGGTCTGTTTGGCACGTGCGGTGCGGCTGTTCCAGATTAGCTCAGCGTAGAAGCTCGGGCGGGTGATCTTGTAATTCTCGGGATGCACCTGACCGATAAGGTCTAAGTCGACGAAGCTGTCATTCATCGGTGTGACGAGCGTGTCCGCCTTTAGGATCGCCGCACGCGCCATTTCGTCGTCACGCCCGGGAGTGTCGATAACCAGCACGTCGGCGCTCTGGGCCAGACGCGCGATCGCTCCCTCCAGCGCTTCCTCGTTCTGCTGCTCAAGAACCTCGTAAGCGACCTGCGGTAGCTGCACGTTTAGCCGGCGCATCGTCGCGTCGCGGTTTTCGAGGTAGCGCGTCATCGTCCGCTGGCGGCTGTCGAGATCAAGTGCACCGACGCGATGCCCGGACGCGGCGAGCGCAATCGCCGTGTGGACGGCAGTGGTGGACTTGCCTGTGCCACCCTTTTCGTTCGCGAAGACGATGAAATGCGGCTGTGCCATCTCTTGACCCTTCCCCCGGCGCGTGTGCAACGCACTCCAGGACAAAGATTAACGGAGCCAGAGTCCGGGTGCAAACTGTTCGTAGCAGTGAAGAATTGGCGGCGGCACTGCCCGAGGTCCGAAAGGGCGGCACCCTTGCGCTGGTTCCGACGATGGGGGCTCTTCACGACGGCCACATGGCGCTCCTCGACGAGGCGAAACGGCGTGCGGAGAAAGTCGCAGCGACTATCTTCGTCAATCCAACGCAATTCGCTCCCGGCGAGGACCTGGACCGCTACCCGCGCCGTGAGGCCGGGGATGCGAGGATGCTCGAGGAGGCGGGCTGCGACCTGCTGTGGATGCCTTCCGTGCAGGACATCTACCCCGCCGGTTTCTCGACGACGATCAAGGTGTCGGGCGTTTCCGCCCGTTGGGAAGGGGAGGCGCGCCCGGGACATTTCGATGGCGTTGCGACGATTGTTGCGAAGCTGCTGTTGGCAGTTAGGCCGGCCGTGGCGCTTTTCGGCGAGAAGGACTTCCAGCAACTGGTGGTGATCCGCAGGATGGTCGCCGATCTGGGCATCTCTGTTGACGTCGTCGGGGTTTCGACGGTCCGCGAGGCGGATGGCCTCGCTCGGTCTTCACGCAATGCATACCTTTCCGAAGACGAACGGCAGCGAGCCGTTGCTCTGCCCCGCGCACTTCGGCTTGCACGCGAAGCAATCAGGGGCGGCGAACCGGTCGCGGCCTCACTTCGCCGAGCAAAGCAGTCCCTCGTCGATGCGGGTTTCCTGGAGGATCGATTATCTCGCGCTCGTCGACGCTGCGACGCTCGATCCGCTCGACGAGGCGGCCGCCGACATGCGCCTGATTGCGGCCGCCGTCATCGGAAGCACGCGACTGATTGACAATGTTGCCATCTAAGTACTCGATTTGCATGGTTGAATTGCGTTAACCATTTTTTTGGGATCACCCCGTCAATCTGCGTTCAACAGGGACTGAGGGGACGAGAAATGGGTGCGATTTGTCAAAAGGGTGCGGATTTCCTGATCCGGAGCCGTCTCGCCGATGCTGAAGCCGGCGATGTCGATGCTCTTTTCGAACTTGGAGTGACCTATTCGACCGGTCGGGGAGGCATGGCAGTCGATCTCATCGAAGCGCATAAATGGTTCAACCTCGCGGCCCTTTCGGGCTGCACGCGTGGCCAGGAGTGCCGGGCTGAAATCTCCGTCGAGATGACCGCCCGCGAGATCGCCGAGGCGCAGCGCCAGGCGCGGGCTTGGCTCAGCGCGACCGGCTATCAGCGCAGGGCCGCCTGAACTTTATCGCACCAATACCGTGACTGCCCGTGGCGAGCCGGGGCGCTCCTTGCCCCAAGTCGTAGCGCTGAGCTGCGCCGCGGGCACACCCAGCAGCACGAGATAACTGCGTACCTCTTCAGCGCGGCGCGCCCCCATGGCCAACGCGTGGTCACGCGTGTCGCCGGTATCGCCGTGACCTTCGATCCGGACGACCACTTCGGGATGCTGCCTCAGCCATGCCGCCTGCGCTGCGAGCGTCGTCCTCGCCGGCGCGCCCAGCTGGGCACTGTCGAGGCCGAAGAAGATCGTGTCCGCGCCCGTCTTGGCGAGGAAGTCCGCCTTCAATGCTTCGACACCCTGGAGCGTCCCCTGCTGCTGCTGCTGGGGCGGAGGGCCGGTGCGCTTGCTGAGGAACGGAAGCTGCGCCGACGCGCTGCTTGCCATGAACATTGCGGCAGCGGTCGCGAGAGTAGCCTTACGCATTAGTCCATCACTCCCGACCAGTCAGGATCCGAACCCCCTTGAGGAAGGGCGACGTTGCGCGGCTCGCTGCCGTCCAGTGAAACCCGGAAGATGCTGGAGTTACCGATCGCATCGGAGCGTTGGAAAACGACCTCGCGACTGCTCGCAGCCCAAGCGGGCCCTTCGTCGCCGGGACCTCTCGTCAGCATCCGTTCGCCAGTGCCGTCTGGTTTGATGATGCCGACCTGCCGCCCGCCCGGAACCCGCTTGGTGAAGGCGATCCATTCTCCGTCGGGGCTCCACTCGGGCGAAGCATAGGCGGCGCCGCCGAAGCTCAGCCTCCGGACGTTCGTGCCGTCAGCACTCATGATGTACAACTGCTGCGAACCGGAGCGATCGCTTTCGAAAACAATCTTGCTGCCATCCGGAGAGTAGGAAGCATCGGTTTCCACGCCCGGCGAAGTGGTGAGCCGTTGCGGTGCGCCGCCGTTGGCGCCGACGACATAGACGTCACTGTTGGGTCCGAGCATCATCGAGAAGAGGATCTTGGTGCCGTCAGGCGAAAACCTCGGCGCGAAGGTGACCGCGTCCGACGGAACGATCGGGCGGGCATTGCCGGAATTCACGTCCATGATGCGCACGCTCGGCCTTCCGCCTTCGTACCTGACGTAGGCGACCCGCAGTGCCTTGGGCGACAGGCGCGGCGTCAGGACCATCGTGTCGCCGGTGGTCAGATAACGATGGTTGGTGCCGTCCGCGTCCATGATCGCCACACGCGCCGTTCGAAAGGTGCCGGCGCCGCTTTCCGCGACATAGACGATGCGGGAATCGAACGCTCCGGGCGCGCCGGTCACGGCGGTGTAGGCAAGACCCGAGCACTTGTGGGCCGCGCGCTGCCATTCCTCGGGCGCGACAACGAACCCCTTGCGTAACACCTCCCGCCCCTTGTCGACATCATAGACATAGCAGCCGAACGTCACTCGGCCATCGGAGCGCGCTTGCACGAAGCCGGTCACCAGGACTTTCGAGCCGGCCGAGCGCCATTTCGAGAACGTCGGCGCGGTCACTTCCGGATAGGAGTAATAGTCCTTCTGCGCCGGCGGCAGTGGCATGGTTTCGGACGTAGTCCGAAGGTCCTGCGCAATGAGCTGCGACGCCTGCCACGCGATGCTGAGCGTGCCGCCCGCGGATGTTTGCTTGTCCTCCGGAGTGCTCAGCGGCGGGACCGCGACGACGGTCGCGGCGGCCGTGCCGGGCTGCTGGGCCGTTGCTGCCGTTGCGATGCAGCCCGCCGCAAGCAGCGGCGCGATTATTCTGATTTCTGAGAACATCACCCCTGAGACGCGATCCGGTTGAACTTTTCCACCCATTCTTTCGGCTGACGCCGCGGCCGGCCCTCTCCGTCGAGGAATGCGGCCGTCACGTGAGCGTCGGTCAACAGTTCTTCCCCGCGCATGACTCGCTGATGAATGTGAACTGACGATGCGCGGACTTGATCGACTGTGCTGACGACCTGAATGTCGTCACCAAGCCGGCCTGGCTTCTTGTAGCGGATGTCGACCTCGATGACCGCATAGGCGCTGCCCGAGGCGCGAAGCTCGGCCGCCTGGTCGACGCCGACGGCGCGGATCATGTCCGACCGCGCGCGCTCCATGAACTTCAGATAATTGGCGTAATAGACGATTCCGTACGCGTCGGTGTCCTCGAAATAGACCGACAGCGCGAAGCGGTGCTCGTGGCCGACGAAGCCGCCACGGTAAGGCGTGTCGAGAGATTCCGGCTCCATCTTAACGGCCCCTAGCGAGCGCCGACTTGCGCAGTAAACCCCTTGACCGCCTCCCGATCAGGCTCGCACAGGCGCTCGGCCTTAGCGTCGACCAGCTGTTCTGGATTGAGCGCTGACCTCCTGAACCCGCCGAATAAGGTCACCCTGGGCCTCCGCCATGTCCGACAGGTGCATTCCCCAGCCGGGCAGGAACATGCCCATGATGGCCACCTCACCACCAACCCGGTCGGTGCGCTTGCCCTTGGGATCGGCATTGGTGCGGATCCATAGATAGCCCCGAGGGCCCTCGTTGATGCATTTCGCCGAGACCAACCCCTCGGTGCGCAGGTATGGCGTCGGCGGAGCGCCCTCGGTCGACCATTGAATAGGCCCGCCCGGCACCGGATAGCTGGCGCGTGTGTACCAATAACTGTCGAGCGCGACCCAGTCTTTCGCGCCCGGGCGCGCCGGATTGACGCAGCCGACCGTCATTCCGGGCTGGTCGGCGATGCCGAAAATGGCACCCACGGGCGGGACATTATTCTCGCGGAAGCTGGTCCAGCTGACGACGCAGCCGGTCTCGCTGGGGCTGCTGCACAAAGGCGTATTCTTGAACGTTCCGCCGACGAGCTTGCCTTGGGGGACGAGGACGTCGAATCCGGGAATGATTGCCAGCTTCATCCGCGCGGCAAGAGTCGGATCTTTCTCGATTTCATTGGCGATCAGCATCTGCAGCATCAAGCTGCCCTGGCTGTGGCCGATGAGGACGAACGGATGGCCGTTGTTCTTCGTCGCGACATAATTGTGCCATGCGGCTGCGACGTCCGAATAAGCGAGAGCAGCGGGCTGGCGGATATCGACACCGGTTGAGAAGGCGACGACCGCCGAGACGGTCATCTGTCGATAAACGGGCGCGAACGTGCGGCACACCGATGCGAATCGCGCGAACTGCGCCTCCGCTGCCATCTTCTCTTCGGATCCGGCATTGAGATCGCTGTTCAGTCCCTGATCCCGAGAGACGGTCGGGTAGACGTAGAAGCAATCGACCGGCGGATCCTTGGCCACCATACTCTGTCCAGTGGAACCGTAGCCGTTCGGGTTGAGCGCCGTGGTAGCCAGCGGCGTCGAACAAACATCGGCACGGCCCGGCAGGCATAGCCAGCTCGAAGTCTTTCGAATAATCGGGAGCGATTACTGCGGATGGAGTTTGAGCCGCGACGGGTGCGGCGGCGAGCAACGCAGCTGCGGCATATATGAGGTGACGCATTACTCTGACGATGCTCCCTGGTCGAAAAGTCCGGACTGACCGCCGTTTGGTTGGGGCAGGCCAAGGTGAGTCCATCCGCGCCCGTTGAGGCACCGGCCCCGGGCCGTCCGGGCGATAAGCCCAAGCTGGATCAGATATGGCTCGATGACGTCTTCAAGCGTGTCGCGCGGCTCGGAGAGCCCAGCGGCGAGCGTCTCTACGCCGACCGGACCGCCGCCATAGAGATCCGCGATCATGTGGAGGTAGCGCCGATCCATCGCGTCCAGCCCGAGACTATCGATCTCGAGCCGGGTCAGCGCCCGATCGGCCACAGGCGCGTCGATTGTTTCGCTGCCTGACGCATGAGCGAAGTCGCGAACGCGGCGCAGCAGTCGGCCTGCGATACGCGGCGTTCCGCGAGACCGACGGGCGATTTCCCTTGATCCGTCGTCGGTGAGACCGGCGTTAAGCAGCCGCGCAGCGCGTCGAACAACCTGCTCCAGTTCCTCGATTGTGTAGAAATTCAGCCGAACGGGGATTCCGAACCGGTCGCGAAGGGGCGTTGTCAGCAATCCCTGCCGTGTCGTCGCGCCGATCAGCGTGAAGCGGGGAAGGTCGATTCGGACGGACCGGGCTGAGGGACCTTCACCGATCATCAGGTCGAGCGCACGATCCTCCATCGCGGGATAGAGCACTTCCTCGACAGCCGGGTTGAGGCGGTGAATTTCGTCGATGAACAGGACGTCGCCGTCCTCGAGGTTGGTCAGTAATGCCGCCAGATCGCCCGACTTCGCGATTACGGTCCCGATGTAGCGCGGAAGCCGACGCCCATTTCGCGCGCGATAATTCCGGCCAAAGTGGTCTTGCCGAGGCCGGGCGGTCCGTGGAGCAACACGTGGTCGAGCGCCTCGCCGCGGCTCTTCGCCGCGTGGACGAACACCCGCAGGTTCTCGCGCGCCGCCTGTTGCCCGATGAACTCGTCTAGGCTCTTCGGCCGGAGCGCCGCATCGGCGTCCTCGGCCGTGCGCTCGGGCGTGGTGATGCGGGCAGGATCGGTGGCCATCCGCTTAGTTGATTCGCAGATGGATCGCCTTACGACAAGCAGGGAGCGCAGGCGGGGGACTCTCTATGCAAGTTGATCGGCGGTCACTTCTTGGGGGCGGTCTTGCCGCCATCGCATCGGCGCCAGCCTTCGGACGGCGCCACCCGGTCGCGAGTTCGAGTTGGTACGATCGCGCAATCGTCATCGACGCTCTTGGTGGCAGCGGAGACCCATATGCTGCCGACGGCGTAACCCGCATGTCTGACAAAGGATGGGCAGAGACCCTTGCGAGCGGTGTGACCGTCGTTCGCGATACAATCTTCCCCGTCGGCAATGTCGCTGACCCCTGGGGCGACTATCAGAAGGATCTCGTCAACAAGCAGGAGTTGCTCGGCGCCAACCCGGATCGGCTGCTGCTCATCCGAAGCGCTGCCGATATCCTGAAGGCAAAGCGCGAGAAGAAGTTTGGCCTCCTCATCGGGACGCAGGACACCTCGATGGTCGGGCCCGAGCTCGATCATCTTGCGCAGATGAAGAAGGACGGCGTGATGACCGTCCAGCTGACCTACAACAACCGCAATCTATCGGGCGACGGTGCGCTGGAGCCGGGAAATGCCGGCATCTCCAAGTTGGGCAAGGCGACGATCGAGCGGATCGAGGCCGAGAAGCTATTGCTAGACCTCAGCCATGGTGGCGCGCGGACGATGGCGGAGGCAGCTGCGTTCGCGAAACGGCCGCTCGTGATCAGTCATACCGGCGCGCGCGCTATCACGGACCACGTCCGCAACACGGCGGACGAGACGATCAAGGCTGTTGCCGACAAGGGCGGTGTGGTCGGCGTCTATTTCATGCCTTTCCTGACGCTCGACAGCCACCCGAAGGGAAGCGACCTGATCGCTCATATCGAGCACATTGCGAACGTCGCTGGCGAGGACCATGTCGGCATCGGGACTGACAACGGCGTCCTTCCTCAGGTTGTGAATGCGGAGACCACCCGCAAGCTCAACGAATGGGCGCAGCAGCGCATCAAGGCCGGCATTGCGGCGCCGGGTGAAGGCCTGAACGTGTGGCCAATGGTCGCCGAATACAACAGCGTCGATCGCTACCGCCGCCTTGCAGCGGACCTTCAGAAGCGCGGCTGGAGCGAAGCGCGACTCGAAAAGCTGATGGGAGCCAATTTCCTGCGCGTCTATCGCGACGCATGGGGCGGCTGATCAGTCGGAGTGCTCGACGCAGTCGCCCAGAATATCGATCCATTCGTGCTTGCGCCGTTCCCAGACCGAATAGTCTGGGCTCGTGATGTAGGGATCGTCGAAGGCGCCGAGCGGAATCGCAATCACGTCCGGGAAATTACCGCCGCTGTAGTGAACCGTGGAGCCACAGTGCGGACAGAAGTTGTAAGTAGTCGTCTGTCCGCTGTCCGCAGTTCTGGTCCAACTGCTCGATTGGCCTTGAATCTCCACGCACTCTGCCGGCCAGCGGGCCTGCGCCGAAAGGGCGCTGCCGGTCCGCTTTTGGCAGGCAAGACAATGGCAGACGGAAACGCGAACCGGATCGCCGCTCGCAGTCGCACGCAGCTGTCCGCATCGGCAGGAGGCCGTGTGTTCGGTCATTTCGCCAAGACCTTTTCGATCCGGCGCCACAGCTCGGCGACGGCCTCGACGTGCGGCGAGGATTGCGGGAGGATGTAGCCGATCGGCTTCCGCTCCTCGCTCATCTTCTCGAAGGCGCTGGCCATGGGAATCGCGGGCCAACCGCTGTGCTTGTCGAGCTCAGCCTGGTGCAGCCCGCGACGCCGGTCGACCATCGAAAAGACGGGTGCGAGCGTGACCTTGGGACCCTTCTTCCGTCCGACATATTCTTTGATCACATCGAGCGAGCGCTGGGACAAAGCGGATGGAATGACCGGCACGACGACAAGCTCCGAAGCGCGCAAGATCTGGTCCGAGGTGTCGGTGAGGCCAGGCGGCGAGTCGATGATGACGCGGTCGTAGGTGCGCGAAAGCTCCTCGGCGATTTTGGCGAGCCGCTTGCGCTTGCCGAGATCATGAAACGCATAGTCGAGCGTGCGCAGGGACTCGTCTGCAGGGAGGATGTCGACACCTTCGATATTCGATGGGCGAATCAGTCCGGACACGTCGCCATCGCGCGTGATGCTGGACTTCGCGGATTTGGCGCCGAGCTCCTGGCCGAGGATGTAGCTGGCCGCTCCCTGCGCATCGAGGTCCCACAGCAGCGTTCGCCGCTTCGACAGCGCGGAACTCGCCCACGCGAGATTGACGGCCAGCGTCGTTTTTCCGACGCCGCCCTTCACGCTGTAGACGGAGACGATCATCGCGCGGCTTTTTTGAGCGCGAGCCGTACCAGTGCGTCCAGCGACGCGTCTTGCCCTAGCTCGTCCTGGGCGGCGTTGACGGCAGCGCTCGCGTCGGCGGGTCTGAAGCCGAGGTTGGCGAGAGCCGAGAGGGCATCGGAAGCCGCTCCGGCGCGCGGGGGCGCTACCCCGCCGAGACTCGGCGCGCCAAGCTTTCCCTTAAGTTCATTGGCGATGCGCGCAGCGAGCTTCGGCCCGACGCCATTCGCGCGCCCAATCATCGCTTTGTCTTCCTGCGCGACCGCGCGAGCAAGCTCGTCGGGAGAGAGAGCCGAGAGGATCGCCAGCGCGAGACGACCACCGACCCCCTGAATTGACGTCAGGGCGCGAAACGAGTCGCGCTCGGCAGCCGAGCCGAATCCGAACAGGGTCCACGCATCCTCGCGCACTTGCAGCTCAGTGAGGATGACGACCTCGCCACCAATCGGCCCGATCGCGCTGAGCGTCCGCCCGCTGAGGTTCACAATGTATCCGACACCGCCCACGTCGATCACGGCGCTGTCGCTGCTGGATTCGGCGAGAAGTCCTGAAAGGCGGGCGATCATCAGCCGTAAGGCTTAAGCGATGCGCCGCGCCGTAGCCAGATGATGTGCGTGGGTGATCGCGACAGCCAATGCGTCCGCCGCGTCGGCGCCTGCTATCTTGACGCCCGGCAACAAGCGGGAGACCATGTCGTGGACCTGCGCTTTGTCAGCACCGCCAGTTCCGACGACTGCCTTCTTCACGAGCGCAGGAGAATATTCACCGACGTCCATCCCCGCCCGAGCGGCGCACATCAGCACGACGCCGCGTGCCTGGCCGAGCTTCAGCGTCGACTGCGGGTTCTTGTTGACGAACACCTCTTCGACGGCCGCGCCCGCAGGTGCATAATCCGTGATCAGCGCCTCGAGCTGATCGGCGAGTGCTGAGAGCCTGCGCGGTAGCGGCGCGGACGTGGCCGTCTTGATTTGCCCATTCGCGACGTGCGTGAGGCGGTTTCCGTCGGCTTGGATCAACCCCCAGCCGGTCGTGCCAAGCCCAGGGTCGAGCCCGAGTATCCTCACGCGAGGTTGGCCAGCTCTTCCTCGGGCACGTCATAATTGCCCCAGACGGTCTGGACGTCGTCGTCTTCTTCCAGCGTGTCGATGAGCTTCATGAGCTGCTGCGCATCATCGCCGCGAACCTCGACTTCGGTTGACGGCTTCCACGCGAGCTTCGCGCCTTCGCCCTCGCCGAGCATTCCTTCAAGCGCGCGCGATACTTCGTGAAGGCTCTCGATGCTGGTCCAAATGCGATGGCCGTCATCGTCGCTCTCGACGTCCTCTGCGCCAGCTTCGATTGCGGCCTCGAGAACTTTGTCGGCATCGCCGGCAGCCGCGGGATATTCGATCAGGCCAAGGCGGGAGAAGCCGTGGCTGACGCTGCCACCAGCGCCGAGGTTGCCGCCGTTCTTCGAGAAGGCGGTGCGCACGTTCGTCGCAGTCCGGTTGCGATTGTCGCTGAGCGCCTCGACGATGATTGCCACGCCGCCCGGGCCGAAGCCCTCATAGCGGATCTCCTCGTAATTCTCGGCTTCGTTGCCGGAGGCCTTATCAATCGCGCGCTGGATATTGTCCTTCGGCATCGACTGGGCGCGCGCGGCAATAACCGCCGCGCGAAGCCGCGCATTCGCTTCCGGGTCGGGCAAGCCCATCTTCGCCGCGACGGTGATTTCGCGGCTGAGCTTGGAGAAGAGGGCGGAGCGCTTCTTATCCTGCGCCCCCTTCCGGTACATGATGTTCTTGAATTTGGAATGGCCAGCCATAGCTGTTCCTTACTCCAGGCCGAGCGCCTGACGATAGGTCTCCAGAAGCGCATCGGCCTCCTGCCGGGCATGAGTTTCCATTCTCCGCAGCCGGACGATCGTCCTCATCGTCTTGGTGTCGTAACCGTTGCTCTTCGCCTCGGAGTAGACGTCCTTAATATCGTCCGCGATGCCCTTCTTTTCTTCCTCGAGGCGCTCGATACGCTCGATGAAAAGCCGCAACTGGTCGGCCGCGACGGTGCCGTCCGCCATGCTCGTGTCACTCCACTGATTTGAATGGTCGACGCGGCTCTAGCGGGTTGAACCGTCATGGCAAGCGGCTAGAGCGGAGCGCGCCCATACCTAGGAGTGACGGTGGCCGAAACGCTTCTCCCCCCACGTACCCGTAAAGTGAAGATCCTCGCGACGCTCGGTCCGGCGTCGAGCGACGCGAAGATGATCCGCAAACTTTATCTCGCGGGCGCGGACGCGTTCCGAATCAACATGAGCCACGGCGACCAGAAAACGAAGGCCAAGCTCGTCGAGCACATCCGCGCCTTGGAAAAGGAGTTTCATCGGCCCTCGACGATCCTGTTCGACTTGCAGGGACCGAAACTTCAAGTCGGTCATTTCGAAGGCGGCCGCGCCGTTCTTGAAAACGGCACCCGCTTCATCTTCGATCGCGACGAGGCCGCCGGCAACGACAAGCGCGTGCTTCTTCCCCACCCCGAACTGTTCGAGTCGGTGAAGCCCGGCACCAAAATCCTGATCGACGACGGCAAGGTCCGCCTCAGCGTGGTTGAGGTCCGCGACGACCAGATTGTCAGTGAAGTAATGGTCGGCGGAGCAGTTTCGGACAACAAGGGCGTCAACGTCCCGGACGTGCTCGTCCCAATTCCCGCACTGACAGACAAGGATCGTGACGACCTGCAGTTCGCGCTTGATCAGCGCGCGGATTGGATTGCCCTCTCCTTTGTGCAGCGACCGGAGGACGTCGCTGAAGCGCGCTCGCTGATTGGTGAGCGGGCTGCGTTGCTCGCGAAGATCGAAAAGCCGGCGGCAATCGACCGCCTCAATGACATCATCGCACTTGCGGACGCGGTCATGGTCGCTCGCGGCGATCTCGGCGTCGAGCTTCCGCCGGAGGCAGTCCCGCCGCTGCAGAACAAGATCGTCGCTTGCGCTCGCCAGTTCGGAAAGCCCGTGGTCGTTGCTACTCAGATGCTGGAGTTGATGATCACGTCACCGACGCCCACGCGCGCAGAGGTGAGCGATGTCGCGACGGCAATTTACGATGGCGCCGACGCTGTGATGCTCTCGGCCGAGAGCGCCGCAGGCCATTACCCGTGCGAAGCCGTCCAGATGATGGATCGCATCGCTAACACCGTGGAGCGCGATCCCAGCTTCATGGCGCGCGTGCATTTCACGCAAACTCGGCTCGAGCCCACGACCGCCGACGCGCTCGCGGGATCGGCGCGGCAGATCGCCCAGACCGTGTCGGCCGTGGCGATGGTCTGCTATAGCAGCTCGGGTGCAACCGCTCGGCGCATTGCACGCGAGCGCCCGCCTGTTCCGCTGCTGGCGATGAGCGCGTCGCTCCACACGTCGCGCCGGCTTGGCCTTCTATGGGGCTCGCACGCGGTTCACACGCGCGATGTTTCGAGCTTCGAGGAGATGGTCGAGAAGGGCAAGCGCATGGCACTTCGACACGGGATCGCAAAGGGCGGCGACCGGATCGTGTTGATGGCCGGGATCCCGTTCGGGACTGCGGGCTCGACCAACGTGCTGCATGTGGTGCGTTTGATGGGCGACGAGCTCGACCGCTACCGTGGGTCGAGTGGCTCAGCCGAGCATTAAACTCGGGACTTCGTCCGCGATCTCGCGGGCGAGAAAGCCGATTTCGCCGATCTTTCTCGCGAGCTGCGCGCCGGCCTCACCGTGCAACCAGACGGACCAGAGCAATGCATTGAGCGGCTCCGCACCCCGCGCAAGCAAGCCGCCAACAATGCCTGCCAGCACGTCTCCACTTCCGGAAACCCCCAGACCTGGCGCTCCGCCTTCATAGGTCCATGCTTGGCCATCGGGTGTGACAACCTGACTGGTGACACCTTTGACCAGGACGACGGATCGATAGTGCTGTGCCGCGCGCAAGCCGGAGCTTATCGGATCCCGCTCGATTTCCTCTTCATCGCAGTCGAGCAGCGAAGCGAGCTCACCGGCATTGGGGAGCAGTACCGGCATAGTGGAACGGTCTGCGCCTGCCGGCTCAAGGCTGTGCAGCAGGGCTGCGTCGAGCGCCAACCGCGCATTGGACGCCAGCAGGACGTCCGTGATCTTCTTACACATGGGTCCTTGCGACATTCCTGGGCCCGCGACGACGCAGTCGACCTTGCCGCCCTGTTTAGCGATTTGAGAGACCGCCGATGCGGCAAGTCCGTCATGGTCTTCACCGAGACCGATGACCATGGCTTCCGGCATCGCAACTCCCAACTGAGCTACGATGCTCGCCGCGCTAGCGATGCGCAGCTTGCCGGCGCCGGCCCGCATCGCGGCGGTCGCCGTCAGCAAGGCTGCGCCAGGAACCTCGCGGCTACCGGCGAGTATTAAAATTCGCCCTTTGGTCTCCTTGTCGCCGTCGACCACCCGCGGAAGTGGATATGAGCTGAGGGCAGTACGATCGAGCGGCTTGCCGTGCTTCACCGCGTTCCCGCCATGGCGTCGGGCGCCGACGTCTTCGGAGCACCCTCGGTTTCCAGGGGTGCGCCGTAATTCCACACCGCCAGCTCGGGCATACAAACGCCCTCTGGATCCGAATCGAAGTCATAGGCGCAGATGCCGCAGTTCAAGATCTCCGCCTCTCTGTCGATGTTGAGGATCTGCGCCTCGTCGAGACCTTCGAGGATGTAGCGGAAGCAAAGCACCACGACCTGATGACAGACGACGACGATGCGCTTGTCGCAATATTGCAGGTTGATCGTGTTGAGCATCGAACGGAGGCGCAGAATCACGTCTGCCCAGCTCTCGCCGCCCGGCGGTCGGTGGTAGAATTTGCCGAGCCGCCGCCGATGGGCCGCTTCCTCCGGAAAACGCTCGCGGATGCCAATGGTCGTCAGCCGGTCGAAGATCCCGAACTCGCGTTCGCGGAGGCGCTCGTCAATGATCGTTCGCGCCGGACCCCCCGTGAGGGCACCCTGTTTGCAGATGATCTCCGCCGTTTGCTTTGCGCGGATGTAAGGTGAGGCAAGGATGATCTCCGGCCTCTCATCGCGCGGCAGAGAGGCGAACCAGCGGCCGGCCGCCTCCGCCTGCTTGAAGCCAAGGTCAGAGAGCGGCACGTCGACATCTCGCATGTCGATGTCGATTTCGTGCGCCCCTGCCTCATCGGCAGCATCCCTCGCGACATTGCCCTGACTTTGCCCGTGCCGCACGAGCCACAGGCGTCGCGGCCAGTTCTGACCCATCAGCCATAACCTCCTGACCCACTCAAAGCTTGAGCGTCAGGATTGTGCCAGGCTGACCGCAACGCCTTTAAGCTATTCGGCGGCGACTGCCGTCTCGGACAGTTCCTTCGAGCGCTTGTCGTCCATGCGCCGGAAAGTCGCCAGCGCCTGACCGACGATCTGGTCCATGTTGTAGTAGCGGTAGGTCGCGAGCCGCCCGACGAACGTCACATCGTCGGTCGCGTCGGCAAGCGCCTCGTACTTCTTGAACAGCTCCTGGTTCTCCGGGCGAGGGATCGGGTAGTAGGGGTCTCCCTCGGCTGACGGATATTCGTAGGTGATCGTCGTAACCGGCGCTTCCTGCCCCGTCAGGTGCTTGTACTCGCTGATGCGGGTGTACGGGACCTTCTCGTCCGGATAGTTTACGACCGCGACGGGCTGGAACTGCTCCTGTTCGAGCGTCTGGTGATCGAACTTGAGGCTCCGGTAGGGCAACTTGCCGAACCGGAAGTCGAAATATTCATCGATCGGGCCAGTGTAGACGATGTGGTCGGCGATCTCGAACGCACGATCCTTGAGCTCGGCGAAATCCACGCCCGTGCGGACGTCGATCAACGGGTGGTCGACCATGCGCTCGAACATCTTGGTGTAGCCGTCGAGCGGCATGGCCTGGAACGTGTCTCCGAAATAGCGGTCGTCCGTGTTCGTGCGCGTCGGAATGCGTGACGTGACCTGCTTATCGAGTTCCGACGGATCGAGACCCCACTGCTTCCGCGTGTAGCCGCGGAAGAACATTTCGTAGAGCTCCTGTCCCACAGCATTGATTACGACGTCTTCGGAGGTCTTAATCTCCTCCACCGGCTGGGCGCGCGAAGCGAGATATTCAGCCGCTTCTTCGTCGGTTTCTAGCTCCAGCCCAAACAGTTCGTTCAGCGTCGTCCGGTTGATCGGAATCGGCACCATCTTGTCTCGCACGATGGCGCGGACGCGGTGCTCGTAGGGCCGCCACTTCGTGAACTGCGACAGATAGTCGACAACCTGCTGACTGTTCGTGTGGAAGATGTGCGGCCCGTACTTGTGATACAGGATCCCAGCCTCATTCGGCTCGTCATAGGCATTGCCGCCGACGTGGTTTCGCCGATCGATCAACAGGACGTGCGCGCCGTGCTGACTCGCTAGGCGCTCGGCGATGACGGAGCCGGCGAAACCGGCTCCGACAACCAGATAATCGTACCGCCGGCCGGAAGCAGCCGCATCGCGAACGGGCCCGCTCATTCTGCGGCAACCAGCAGTGCAGGTGACGTCGACCCGGTGCGGATGCCGAGCAGGTCGTGAATCAGGCCGGCCATGCGCGCCTGCGTCGTGTCCCAGCTCGTGGCCGACAGCACCAGGTCGGCCTCGGCAAGCCAGCCGCTCTCAGGATTGCGCGAAAGCTCGAGCGCGTGATCGCAAGCTTCGACGAAAGTCTCGGCCGTCGCAGCGATCTGCACGCCTTCCAGATGACCGTAATGGCGGACGACGTCCTTGATCGGCGTCGAGACCACCGGCTTACCGCCCGCTAGATATTCCGGCGTCTTCGTCGGAGAGATGAACTCCGTCGATTCGTTCATCGCGAATGGCATCAGCGCCACATCCCAACCCGACAGATAGCTGGGCAGCTGCTCGTACGTCTTCGAACCGAGATAATGGATGTTGTGCCGCCGCGGTAGGTCCTCGTCGGCAATCTTAACCACCGGACCGAGCATGATGAATGACCAGTTCGGCCGAAGCTCGGCGACCTTTGCCAGCAGCTCCGTGTCAAAGCGCTCGTCGATGACGCCGTAAAAGCCGAAGCGTGGCCGCGGCAGGTCTTCCTGGTCGGCCGGCTCGAACTGGCGGGCCCGCGCTTTTAGGAAGTGAACGCGGTCCACTGACGAGGGGAAGCAATGAACATTGCTGTGCCGGTCCTTCTTCGCCTCATAGAGGCTCGATCCGCCCGTGAAGACGATGTCGGCCTTGTCGATCAGCTCCTGCTCGAGCTCGAGCAGCTTTGTCGGCGCGAACTTGAACTTGCTGAGCTCGTCCATCGCATCGAAAACGACAAGGTCAGCATCCAGGTGCCGCGAGAACGACAGCATCATCGGCGTGTAATACCAGGTGACCAGAGCACCGCGGATCGACGCAACATGGGCGTCAAGCAGACGGGTCAACGCCGCCTCACGTGCGTCCTCGGGCATGTCCTTCGGGAGATGCGGAACGACGACCCGGACGCCCGCCGCGTCATCAGCCTCGCGGACCTGCAGGTACGCGGTGTCCTTCGGTCCAATCTCGATCGGCTCTTCCCAGAAAATTACGTTCATGTCCCGCGCGAACCGGCTCATGAGGTGCTGCGGACGCTGGAACACGAAGTTCCACCGCAGGTGCGAGAAGCAAAGCAAGGTTGCGGGTTCAGGATCCGGCGCCGAGGGCTCGGCTTCGACTTCAACTGGCACCCCGACGCGCGTCAGCATTTTCCGTTTAACCTCCGTGTTGTGTATTGTACCCGAATGAACGGCGACAGCGGCATTACGGTTCCGCAACCTTGACCCAAGTTAGGTATGATCTTCCGTTGTTGCACCGCAACAAAAGCTAGTCCGGTGGTCACGTGCGCCAGTACGAAAATCGGATGGGGAACGTTCTGGGCGGAATAGTGTCGGCTCGCGGACGGTTGACCCGCGCACGTGCAGCATGGAAGGACGCTCCGCCGTAGGAGACTGCGCTTGGCAACCACCATCAAAGAACTGGAACGGCGTCGTGAGGCTGCGCGCATGGGCGGCGGCGATAAGCGCATTGCGGCTCAGCATGCGAAGGGCCGCCTGACGGCCCGCGAGCGGGTATCGGTTCTGCTCGATCAGGGCAGTTTCGAAGAATATGACATGTTCGTCGAGCACAACGCGACCGACTTCGGGATGGACAAGCAGAAAGTCCCCGGAGACGGCGTCGTGACCGGCTCCGGCACTATCAACGGCCGTCTGGTCTATGTCTTCGCGCAGGACTTCACTGTCTTCGGTGGATCGCTTTCCGAGCGTCATGCGCAGAAGATTTGCAAGATCATGGACATGGCCATGAAGGTCGGCGCGCCTGTGATCGGCCTCAATGACTTGGGAGGGGCGAGAATCCAGGAGGGGGTCGCCAGCCTCGCCGGCTATGCCGAAGTGTTTCAACGCAACGTCCTCGCCTCCGGCGTGATCCCGCAGATCAGCCTCATCATGGGCCCGTGCGCGGGAGGCGCGGTCTATTCGCCGGCCATGACCGACTTCATCTTCATGGTGAAGGACAGCTCCTATATGTTCGTGACCGGACCCGATGTGGTGAAAACCGTCACCAACGAGGTCGTCACCCAGGAAGAGCTTGGGGGCGCGGTCACCCACACGACCAAGTCGGGCGTCGCCGACGTGGCGTTCGAAAACGATATCGATGCCTTGCTCGCCACCCGTGAGTTCTTCGACTTCCTGCCGCTCTCGAACCGTCACGAAGATCCGATCCGCCCCTGCGAGGACCCCATCGACCGTATTGAGGACAGCCTCGACACCCTCATCCCCCCATCAGCGGCGACGCCTTACGACATGCACGAATTGATCCGTAAGGTTGCCGACGAGGGTGATTTCTTCGAGCTGATGTCGGCGCATGCCGCGAACATCATTGTCGGCTTCTGCCGGATCGAAGGCCGCACCGTTGGCGTGGTTGCCAACCAGCCGATGGTGCTCGCCGGCGTGCTCGACATCAACAGCGCCAAGAAGGCCGCGCGCTTCGTGCGCTTCTGCGACGCCTTCGAAATCCCGATCCTGACCTTCGTCGACGTGCCGGGCTTCCTCCCCGGCGTTGGCCAGGAGCATCACGGAATCATCAAGCACGGCGCCAAATTGCTCTTCGCCTACGCCGAAGCGACGGTGCCAAAGATCACGGTGATCACGCGCAAGGCATATGGCGGCGCCTACGACGTCATGTCCTCCAAGCATCTGCGCGGGGACCTCAACTATGCTTGGCCGACTGCCGAGATCGCCGTGATGGGTGCCAAGGGCGCCGTCGAGATCATCTTCCGCAAGGACGCCGACAATCCCGAAGAGATCGCGAAACGCACGCAGGAATATGAGGAGCGCTTCGCCAATCCCTTCGTCGCCGCCAGCAAGGGCTTCATCGACGAAGTGATCATGCCACATTCCACCCGCCGGCGGGTGGCGATTGGGCTGCGGAAGCTAAGGAACAAGCAGCTTGAGAATCCGTGGAAGAAGCACGACAACATTCCGCTGTGACTGGTATTGTACTGCTTCTCGTCGTCATTGTTCTATTCGGTGCGCTGGCGATTCACCACTTCATTAAGACGCGCCGCGGACTGCGGACGGGTGCGATCGAAGGCCTGGTAATCGCCTATTCGGGCAACGGGTACAGCCGCGAGAATGATCCCCAAGCGTTCGAGCCAATGTCCGCGCAGGATTCGTCGCCGCCGGCTTCGGTGGGCTTCTGGTCCTTTGGGCGATACTGGTGACTCTGATGGCCATCGGCGACCGGTATTTCGGAATAAAGCCCCCCCCTAACATGAGCACCTACACCGCCACGATCCGCTGGAGCCGCACGGGAGAGGGCGACTTCGCCAAAGGCCAGTATAGTCGTGCGCACCTATGGGCGTTCGACGGCGGTGCGGTGGTCCCGGCGAGTCCGAGCCCACACATCGTCCCGGCGCCGTGGAACGACCCTGCGGGCGTCGATCCGGAGGAGGCATTCGTCGCCTCGCTATCCGCCTGCCACATGCTGTTCTTTGTCGACTTCGCCCGCCGCGCGGGGTTCGTCCTCGACAGCTATGTCGATGAGGCTGAAGGCGTGCTCGACAAGCGCGCCGACGGCAAAATCGCAATGACCCGCGTCACCCTCCGCCCGCGCCTCGCCTGGAGCGGAGAAGCACCCGGCGAAGCCGCCATTGCCGACCTCCACCACCGCGCACACGAAGCCTGCTTCATCGCCAATTCGGTCAATACGGAAGTGACAATCGAACAATGAAACTAGGTCGCCTCAACCACGTCGGCGTTGCGACTCCGTCGATCGAGCAGAGCCTGGAACTCTACCGAACCCTGTTCGACGCCGAGCCGCACGGCGAGCCCTTCGACCTCCCGGCGCAGGGCGTCCGGGTCTGCTTCGTCGACACACCCAACAGCCAGCTCGAGCTCATCGAGCCCTTGGGCGAAAGCTCCCCCATCCTGAAGTTCCTCGAGAAGAACCCCTCAGGCGGCCAGCACCACGTCTGCTTCGAAGTCCCCGATATCCACGCCGCCAAGGCCGAGTTCGAAGCTAAAGGCGCCCGCGTCCTCGGCGAACCACGCATCGGCGCTCACGGGACGCTCGTCTTCTTCGTCCACCCCAAGGACGTGGGCGGAGTGTTGACCGAGATCATGGAGACGCCGAAAACCGCTCACTGATTGGCATTGGAGGCAGGCGGCGCTAGGTCAGCCGCCGTGACTGACAAGCGTTCCAAATCCGACTGGAAGACACTCGCCGACAAGGAGTCGAAGGGCCGCGATCTGACGCGCGACACCGTCGAAGGCATTCGCCTCGACAACGTCTATGGTCCCGAAGACCCAGTGGGCATCGACAGCGGCTACCCAGGTCTCGCGCCGTTCACCCGCGGGCCGTACGCGACAATGTACGCCGGCCGGCCGTGGACGATCCGCCAGTACGCCGGGTTCTCGACTGCCGAGGAGTCCAATGCCTTCTACCGCCGCAACCTCGCCGCCGGGCAGAAGGGCCTCTCCGTCGCGTTCGATCTCGCCACGCACCGTGGCTACGACAGCGACAATCCCCGCGTCGCGGGTGATGTCGGAATGGCCGGCGTCGCGATCGACACGGTCGAGGACATGAAGCTCCTTTTCGACGGCATTCCGCTCGATCAGATGTCGGTCAGCATGACGATGAACGGCGCTGTGCTGCCGGTCATGGCGTTCTTCGTCGTCGCGGCCGAGGAGCAGGGCGTGCCGCACGCGAAGCTCACCGGCACGATTCAGAACGACATCCTGAAAGAGTTCGCGGTTCGCAACACCTACATCTACCCGCCCGAACCTTCGATGCGGATCGTCAGCGACATCATCGCTTTTTGCGCGGCGGAGATGCCGAAGTTCAACAGCATCTCGATCAGCGGCTATCACATGCACGAGGCCGGAGCGACGGCGGTGCAGGAGCTCGCCTACACGCTCGCCGACGGCATGGAATATGTCCGCGCCGCGCAGGCCGACGGCCTCGACATCGACGATTTCGCCGGGCGGCTAAGCTTCTTCTGGGGCATCGGCATGAACCTGTTCATGGAGGTCGCGAAGCTCCGCGCCGGACGGACGCTATGGCACCGGATCATGACCGACCTCGGAGCGCAGAAGGATGAGTCCAAGCGGCTCCGCACGCATTGTCAGACATCGGGCGTCAGCCTGACCGAGCAAGACCCGTACAACAACATCGTCCGCACCACGATCGAGGCGCTTGCGGCGGTGCTTGGCGGCACGCAGTCCCTGCATACAAACAGCTTCGACGAAGCGATCGCGCTGCCGACCGATTTCAGCGCGCGCATTGCCCGCAACACACAGCTGATTTTGGCTGAGGAAAGCGGCATTACCGCCGTCGCCGATCCGCTTGGCGGGAGCTTCTACGTCGAGAAGTTGACGCGCGAGCTTGAGGAGAAAGCCTGGGCGCTGATTGAGGAAGTCGAGGCGCACGGCGGCATGACCAAGGCGGTTGCGGAAGGCCTACCCAAGCATCGCATCGAGGAAGCGGCGGCCGCGCGCGCGGCCAAGGTCGATACGGGCGAAACGACCATCGTCGGCGTGAACCGTTATCGCCTGGAAAGCGAGCCTGCGGTCGATATTCTGGAAGTCGACAATGCGAAGGTACGCGCATCGCAGATTGTGAAGATCGACAAGGTTCGTGCGAGCCGCGACGAGGAGCAGGTCCGTGCGGCGCTCGATGCATTGGAGCAAGGCGCACGCGGCGACGAAAATCTGCTGCGTCTGAGCGTCGAAGCCGCTCGCGTTCGCTGCACGCTCGGCGAGATTTCGGATGCGCTGGAGCGAGCCTTCGGGCGCTATGGCACCAAGCCCGAGCCGGTACGTGGCATCTATGGCAAGGCACGGCGCGACGGACGCTGGACGGCAGCGGAAGAAGGCACGCGCTCGGTCGCCGAACGTCTCGGCCGCAAGCCGCGGATCATGGTCGCGAAGATGGGCCAGGACGGGCACGACCGCGGCGCTAATTTGGTGTCGTCGGCTTTCACCGACCTGGGCTTCGACGTTTTTCCGGGCCCCCTGTTTCAGACGCCGCGCGAGACCGCGCAAATGGCGGTCGAGCATGACGTCGACGTGGTCGGCGCAAGCTCGCTTGCGGCGGGGCACCGCACGCTCATCCCGGAGATGATCGACGCGCTGAAGGACATGGGCCGCGGCGATATCAAGGTAGTTGCCGGCGGGGTCATCCCGCCGCAGGATTATGCCGCGCTCCGGGCCGCGGGAGTTCAGGCGATCTTCGGCCCCGGCACGAACCTCGCCGACGCTGCGGATGAGGTGCTGCGCCTGCTTGGCCACAACCGCCCGCCGCTGGATGAGGCGGCGGAGTGATCCATCGGAATCGCCTGGCGGCACTCGTATTCACGTCGCTTTGGATACCCACCGTACTTGTTTCCGTCGGCCTCTTCAGCATGGGTGACTGCGCCGATCCGATTGAGCCATGCGTGGCGGCGAAGCGCTCGGTAGGATTTCCGCTGCTTGCCATTGGTCTCGCAGTGTTGGTTGTTATTAATTGGCTACTTCTGAGACGGCGGGACCGCGTTTGATGTTCAAGAAAATCCTGATCGCAAATCGCGGGGAGATTGCGTGCCGGGTGATCCGCACTGCGCGGCGCATGGGCATCAAGACCGTCGCGGTTTATTCCGATGCCGACGTTCGCGCGCCGCATGTGAAGATGGCCGACGAGGCCGTACGCCTGGGGCCGCCGCCTGCGTCTGAATCCTACCTCAAGGCCGAGCTGATCATCGACGCGTGCAAGGCGACCGGCGCGGAAGCCGTGCACCCCGGCTACGGCTTCCTGTCGGAGCGGACTACCTTCGCTACAGGCGCTCGAGGATGCCGGCATCGCCTTCATCGGCCCGCCGCCGAAGGCCATCGCGGCGATGGGCGACAAGATCGAGTCCAAAAAGCTCGCGCAGGCCGCGGGCGTGAACGTCGTCCCCGGATATCTCGGCGACATCGCGACCACCGGCGAGGCGGTGAAGATCGCGTCCGACATCGGCTATCCGGTGATGATGAAGGCCTCGGCCGGCGGCGGCGGCAAGGGCATGCGGCTCGCCTGGTCCGAGAAGGACGTTCACGAAGGCTTTGAGAGCGTGAAGCGCGAGGGCCTCAACAGCTTCGGCGACGACCGCGTCTTCATCGAAAAGTTCATCGAACAGCCGCGGCACATCGAGATCCAGGTGCTCGGCGATCAGCATGGCAACATCCTCTACCTCGGCGAGCGCGAATGCTCGATCCAGCGCCGCCACCAGAAGGTCGTCGAGGAAGCACCATCGCCGTTCGTCACGCCCGAGATGCGGCGCGCGATGGGCGAGCAGGCGGTCGCGCTG
This sequence comes from uncultured Alphaproteobacteria bacterium, assembly GCA_963752025.1. Classification (GTDB taxonomy): domain Bacteria; phylum Pseudomonadota; class Alphaproteobacteria; order Sphingomonadales; family Sphingomonadaceae; genus Sphingomicrobium. The sequence goes on from CAVVWY010000022.1 coordinate 32,235, forward strand.
GCACGGGCGGTCGGTTATTATTCCGCTGGCACGGTCGAGCTGATCGTCTCCGGAGCCGATCCCACAGGCAAAAGCTTCTACTTCCTCGAGATGAACACGCGGCTGCAGGTGGAACATCCGGTCACCGAAGAAGTCACCGGCCTTGATCTCGTCGAGCAGATGATCCGCGTCGCTGCCGGCGAGAAGCTGACCTTCGGACAGGATGAGGTGCAGCTTAAGGGCTGGTCGGTCGAAACGCGCGTCTATGCCGAGGACCCGTATCGTAGCTTCCTGCCCAGCACCGGGCGCCTGAGCCGCTATTGGCCGCCGAAGCAAATCCGGGAGGACGATCTGGTCGTCCGCGTCGACGACGGCGTCACCGACGGCGGTGAAGTCAGCATGTTCTACGACCCGATGATCGCGAAGCTCGTTACCTGGGCGCCGACCCGGCTCGAAGCCATCGACGCGCAGGTCGCCGCGCTTGATCAGTTCGTCATCGACGGCATTAACGATAACGTCGATTTCCTCTCCGCGCTGATGCAGCACCCGCGCTATCGCTCCGGCGAGATCACCACCGGCTTCATCGCGGAGGAATATCCCGACGGGTTTGAAGGCGCGCCGGCCGACGAGCAGCTGATGGAGGATCTCGGGGTCATTGCGGGAATGGTCGCCGTCATCACCGACGAGCGCGCAGCGGAGATCAGCGATCAGCTTGGCGGCGAAGTGCACTTGCCCTGTGAGCGCGTCGTCAGGATCGGCAAGGGCGCCGAGCACAAGGTGCGCATCAAGCCGTATAAGGGCGGCACGCTCGCGGTACTCGACGGTGACGGGCCCATCGACATCGTCGGCCGCTGGGTGCCGGGACAGCGGCTAATGGCCGTCCTCGTCGATGGGCGCAGGCGCATTATCCAGGTCCTTCGCGTCGGCCGCAACTGGGAACTCCAGACGCGCGGCGCTAGCCACAAAGTGCAGGTTCTCCCGCCCCATGTCGCCGACCTGTCGAAGCACATGATCGAGAAAGAGCCGCCCGACCTGTCGCGGCTCCTGCTCGCGCCGATGCCGGGGCTGCTGACCAAGCTAGACGTCGCTGTCGGCGACAAGGTCGAGCCGGGCCAGCCTGTTGCTGTCATGGAAGCGATGAAGATGGAGAACATCCTCCGCGCGCCGAAGGCTGCAACAGTCAAGGCGACGGCGGCCAAGGCGGGCGACAGCCTCGCCGTCGATCAGGTCATCGTGGAATTTGAGTAGGCGTTAGCAATCTCGAGCAGCGAAACTTTTGAAGGACAACTTCGCTGCTCGGTGCAAACACCACGCGAATCGATGTGTTGTCGACGCCCCACAAGAAACCGCCATGCCAATGGCGTCGCGAGGATCGAGTTGCGACTCTGGGTGAGGATCAGGCCCTCAGCTTCCACAAGGTAGCCGTGTTTCCCACTGTCGGGAGCGAGGACTTTATAGCTCCCGGCAGAAATCCCGTTCAAACTGATGTGCTGGGCTGGCGACAAAACAAGCTTGTCGCTCTCGAAGCTGACATAGCATCCGGCAAATGCTGCGGAGTCCACATAGGGGCTGCTGCGATTTGAATGGGCAAGGACAGCAACAAAAATTTCGCCAATTCATCAGGACTGGTACAAGCGACAGCAAACTTGGTTTCACGTTATCCGCCTCAACTCACTCCGCCTAAGCTTGCCCGTCGCAGTTTTAGGCAGCGCGTCGACGAACTCGATCTCGCGCGGATATTTGTAGGGGGCGATGTGCGCTTTCGCGTGAGCCTGCAGCTCCGCGACCAGCTCGTCTGATGGCGCGGCTTCCCCGCTAAGCACCACGAACGCCTTCACCTTCTGCCCGCGCTCGGGGCAGGTGACGCCGATCACCCCGCATTCGGCGACCGCGGGGTGCGACAGGAGCGCATTCTCCACTTCGGGAGCGCCGATATTGTAGCCCGAGCTGACGATCATGTCGTCGCTGCGCGCGAGGTACCAATAATATCCGTCGGAGTCGCGGCGGTAGGTGTCGCCGGTCACGTTCCAGCCGTTCTCGACATAATCGGCCTGGCGCTCATCATCGAGATAGCGGCACCCGGTCGGACCCTTGATCGCGAGGCGGCCGACGCCTTCTTCGATCTCATTGCCGTCCGCATCGAGGATCCTCGCCATATACCCCGGCACGGCTTTTCCGGTGGCGCCGGGGCGCACTGCATCGCCGGCCGCGGAGACGAAGATGTGCATCATCTCGGTCGAGCCGATGCCGTCCGTGATGGCGATGCCGGTCAGTTCCTTCCATGCGTGCCAAGTCGCTTCTGGCAGGTGCTCCCCGGCGGAGATGCAGTAGCGGAGAGTCTTCAGCGCCTCGTTCAGGTTTGGTTGTGAGAGCAGCGCCTTGTAGGCCGTCGGCGCGGTGCCGAGGTGGGTGACGCCGTGCTTGACCATGGCGGCGAGCATCGTCGGGGGGGTCGCCTGCTCGATCGTGGCCGCGGCAGCGCCGAAGCGGAGCGGGAACAGCAATGTGACTCCGAGCCCGAAGGTGAAAGCCATCGGAGCGCTGGTCATGAAGACGTCGCCAGGATTCGGACCGGTGAGATGCCTCGCGAACGTGTCGCACGGCGCAAGGATGTCGCGGTGGAACTGCACGCAGCCTTTCGGGATGCCCGTCGTGCCGCTGGTAAAGGCGATCAGCGCGGGATCGTCGCGGCCGGTATCGGCCGGCGGGAGCGGCTGCAGCGAGGCGGTGCGCGTCTCCAGCTCGCCGCGCCCGTAGTCGCCGTCATATTTGATGATGTGCTTGACCCTGTGCGTCTGGTTGACCGCCTGGCGGAAATCGCCGACGTATCGGCTGTCGACGATCGCGTGGGAGATGGCCGCACGTTCGATCACGGTCGCGATCTCGCCGGGGCGCAGCAGCGGCATGGTCGCGACAACCACACCGCCGGCCTTCAGAACTCCTAGCCATGCAGCGAACATGGTGTAGCTGTTGGGACCACGCAGGAGCACGCGGTTGCCGGGGATCAGCCCATGCTCTTCGAACAGCAGCCTGGCGATGCGCCCACTGAAGTCGTCGAGCCCGGCGTAGTTCCAACGCCCGTGATCGTTGAGGATGGCGAGCGCATCGGGCGCGCCACCCTTCAGCAGTTTCACCGCCGCATTGAGCCGGTCCGGATATTGCAGTTCGGGCAGGTCGAATCGGAACTCGGGGAGCTGCTCCGGCTTCGGGAGACGATCGCGAACGAATGAGTCGTAGCTCAATCCGGCACCACCGCCGTGGCCTCGATCTCGATCTTGGCAGCGCTTTCGACCAGCCCCTTGACTTCGATGAGGGCCATCGCTGGGTAGTTTCCGCCCATGAGCTCGCGCCATGCGGCACCGATCTCGTCCCGCGAATTCACATATTCGTGGCGGTCGATGACGTAGCAGGTCATCCGAACAATGTGTTCGGGACCGGCGCCATCCTCCGCGAGGATGGCAAGGATGTTCTTCAGGGCGCGCGCGAACTGCCCGTGCAGCGAATAGTCGGGGAAGCTTTCATGTTCATCCCAGCCGACGATGCCGGCGGTGAAGATCGTGCGCCCGCGTGCGCTGATCCCGTTGGAATAGCCCTTCGGCCGCGGCCAGCCCGACGGTTGCAGGATCTTCATGATGGTCCCCCTCTGAGCAAATCGCGGGCGATGACCTGCCGCTGCACCTCGCTGGCGCCTTCGTAGATCCGCAGCGCGCGGATGTCGCGGTAAAGCTCTTCGACCTTCACGCCGCGCGTGACGCCCGCGCCGCCATGCATCTGCACCGCCATGTCGATGACCTGGCTTCCGGCCTCGGTCGCATGGAGCTTGGCCATGGCGGCAGCTCTGCGGTTGTCTGTGCCGCCGACGTCCTGCTGCCATGCCGCGCGGTAGATTAGCAAAGCCGAGGCGTCGTTCAGCAGCGCCATGTCAGCGAGCTTCTCCTGCGTAACCGCATTTTCGGAGAGGGTGCCCGAGCCGAGGCGACGTCGCTGCGCCCAGCTCAGCGCCTCATCGAATGCGCGACGTGCAAAGCCCAGCGCTGCCGCGCCGACGGTGACGCGGAACAGGTTGAGGGTCTCCATGCCGATGCGGAAGCCCTCGCCCGGTTCACCGATGATCGCATCGGCGGGCACCCGGACATTGTTGTACCTGAGGCGCGCCAGCGGGTGCGGTGCGATGACGTCGATGCGTTCGGCGACCTCAACCCCATCTGCGGGTACAATGAATGCCGACAGGCCGCGCGAGCCGTCTTCCTCGCCGGTGCGCGCGAATGTCACGTAGAAGTCCGCAATGCCGCCGTTCGATATGTAAGTCTTTTCGCCGAGGAGCACCCACTCATTGCCGTCGCGGACCGCGGAGGTGGCGATGTTCGCGGCATCGGACCCGCAAGTCGGCTCCGTCATCGCGAACGCGGCGATCGCATCGCCACTCGCCACTTTTGGAAGCCATTCGCGCTTCTGCTCGATCGTTCCGAACAACGAAATCGCGCCCGAGCCCAATCCCTGCATGGCGAAGGCGAAGTCCGCGAGCCCAGAATGATAAGCGAGCGTCTCCCGCGCAAGCGCCAGGCTCCGCACGTCCGGCCGCGCGTCTGCGTTCGCGACACAAAGCTTCAGGAAACCGCCCTTGGCGAGCCAATTGACGAGGGAGCGGCAATCGTCGTCGAGATCGCCGGCGCCGGACGGCATCTCCTCGCACCATTTCTGCAGCGCATCCGCCAGCTCCCGGTGCCGGGATTCGAAGAACGGCCAGGAAAGAAAGCTCCGGTCGGCCATCAATTGCCCTGGAAGACGGGCTTCTGCTTGTTCGAAAACGCGTCGTAAGCACGGCGGAAGTCATCGGTGTCCATGCACCGCGCCTGCGCCTGCGCCTCCATCTCGATCGCCTGGTCGAGGGTGACGCTCCATTCCGCGTCGAGCTGCTTCTTGGTGATGCAATGGGCGATGCTCGGCCCCTTTGCCAGCTCGTCGGCGAGCGCATAGGCCTCCGCCATCACATCCTCGACGACGCGGTTGTAAAAGCCCCAGGCAAGACCCTCGTCCGTGCTCATCGTTCGCCCAGTGAACAGAAGCTCCGCGGCACGACCATGGCCGATGATCCGCGGCAGGATTGCGCAGGCACCCATGTCGGCACCGGACAGGCCGACTCGCGTGAACAGGAATGCCGTCTTCGCTCGGGGCTGAGCGAAACGGATGTCGCTCGCCATGGCCATGATTGCGCCAGCGCCCGCGCACACGCCCTGCACGGCGGCGATGATCGGTTGAGGGCAACCACGCATTGCCCGGACGAGATCCCCCGTCATCCGGGTGAACCGCAACAGTCCGGCCGGGTCCATCTTCGTCAATGGACCAATGATCTCATGCACGTCGCCGCCCGAGCAGAAATTGCCGCCTGCTCCGCAAAGGACGACGACCTTGGCCTGGCGAGTCTGCTTCAGCGCGCGGAACGTGTCGCGCAGCTCGTCATAGGAATCGAAAGTGAGCGGATTCTTGCGTTCTGGGCGGTTGAGGGTGATCGTCGCGATGCCGTCCTTGAGCTCCCACAGGAAATGCTGGGGTTTGAAGCTCAGCGGATTCCAGGTCACGCGCTGGTCCCTCCATCGATCGTGATCGCCGCGCCGTTGATGTCTCGGCTGAGCGGCAGGCAGAGCATGGCGACGACGTTGCCGATGGCCTGCGGATCGACCAGTCGGCCGCTCGCATTCATGTTGGTGATCGCCGAACGCGCTTGGTCCTCGCTTCGGCCAGTGATCTCCGAGACCCGCGCGACGGACTGGTCCGTCATAGGCGTGTCGACATAGCCCGGGCAGACCGCGTTTACGGTTAGATTGGTCTTCGCATATTCCGCGGCAAGCGAACGCATGAGGCCGAGGAGACCGTGCTTCGATGCGGCATAATGCGCAGCGTACGGCACACCGCGCAGGCTTGCGACCGACGCGATGAATACCAGCCGGCCATTGTCGCTCTTGAGCAGATCGCCGACCGCGGCGCGCGTGGATTCGAACCCGGCGGTCAGATTGACGCCGATGATCCTGTCCCAGCTCTCACGCGTCATTTTGTGGAAGGGAGCGCTCTCGGCGATCCCGGCGTTGACGATTAGAAGGTCGATCGGACCGTTGGCTGCGCGCGCCTCGTCGAATGCTGCCTTGATGCGGCCAGGATCGGTGACATCGCACTGGATGGCGTTGCCGCCAACGCTTGCGGCGACGGCCTGCAGCGGTTCGAGGCGGCGGCCCAGCAGCGATAGCTTGGCTCCGGCGGCGTTGAGATGCTCGGCGGCGGCAGCGCCAATCCCGGTTCCTCCGCCGGTGATCAGCGCATGACGTCCTTCAAGCACTTTCCCCATGAGTCTCAGCTTGGCCCAAGGCCGTTGAGGTGGCAAGGCGGCGCGGCATGAAGATCGGCATTCTCGAGACCGGCCGTCCGCCGCGCCCGCTGCAGGATGAATTCGGCGATTATCCGGCGATGTTCATGGAGCTGCTTGGGGCAGAGTTCGGTGCCGAGACGTTTGATGTGGCCGCGGGAGAGCTGCCTGGCGACCCGGACGAATATGAGGCTTACCTCATCACTGGATCGCCGGCCGGCGTGTACGAGCCTTTGCGGTGGATCGATCCTCTATGCAGCTTCATCCGTGAGGCGAACGATTCGAAGATGGTCGGCGTGTGCTTCGGGCATCAGGTGATGGCCGAGGCGCTTGGTGGGAGAGTGATCAAGTCGCCCAAGGGCTGGGGAACGGGACTGCACCGTTATTCGGTGATGCACCGCGAGCCATGGATGGATGATGCTGCCGAGATCGCCATTCCCGCCTCGCATCAGGACCAGGTCGTCGAGCCGCCGCCGAACACCGACGTGATTGCCCGGTCGGAGTTCACACCCTTTGCTGGGCTGGCATGGACGGACCGTCCGGCGATCTCCTTCCAGTTTCATCCCGAATTCGCGCCTGCGTTCGCCAAGGCGCTGATCGAGAAGCGGTACGACATCGTACCGGACCCGGATGCGGCGATCGCCTCGCTCGACGCGCCGAACGACAATGCACGCGTCGGCGGTTGGATCAGGCGCTTTCTGAAGGCATAGGCGCTCGCAACTTACGCTGGAGACTGACAACATGAAGACCCGCGCCGCCGTCGCGTTCGAAGCCAAGAAGCCGCTCGAGATTGTCGAGGTCGACCTCGAAGGGCCGAAGCAAGGCGAAGTGCTGGTCGAAATCATGGCGACCGGCATCTGTCACACCGATGCGTACACGCTCGACGGCCTCGACAGCGAGGGTATCTTCCCGTCGATCCTTGGCCATGAGGGCGCCGGAGTGGTTCGCGAGGTCGGGCCGGGCGTGACCAGCGTAAAGCCGGGCGATCACGTGATCCCGCTGTACACGCCGGAATGCCGCCAATGTAAGTCGTGCCTGAGCGGCAAGACCAACCTGTGCACCGCGATCCGCGCCACACAAGGCAAGGGCTTGATGCCTGACGGCACCAGCCGCTTCAGCTACAAGGGCCAGCCGATCTTCCATTACATGGGCTGCTCGACCTTCTCGAACTTCACGGTTCTGCCCGAGATCGCGGTCGCCAAGATCCGCGAGGACGCGCCGTTCAAGACGAGCTGCTACATCGGGTGTGGCGTAACGACGGGTGTCGGCGCGGTGGTGAAGACCGCCAAGGTCGAGCCGGGCGCCAACGTCGTGGTGTTCGGGCTCGGCGGCATCGGCCTCAACGTCATCCAGGGCGCCAAGCTCGTCGGCGCGAACAAGATCGTCGGCGTAGATATCAACCCCGACCGTGAGGAATGGGGCCGGAAGTTCGGCATGACCGACTTCCTCAACACGAAGGGGATGAGCCGCGAGGACATCGTGGCAAAGATCGTCGAGATCACAGACGGGGGTGCGGATTACACGTTCGACGCGACCGGCAACACGGAAGTGATGCGCACGGCCTTAGAATGCTGCCATCGCGGCTGGGGCACGAGCATCATCATCGGCGTCGCTGAAGCCGGGAAGGAAATCGGCACCCGTCCGTTCCAGCTGGTCACCGGCCGCAACTGGCGCGGCACGGCGTTCGGCGGCGCCAAGGGCCGCACCGACGTGCCAAAGATCGTCGATTGGTACATGGACGGGAAAATCGCGATCGACCCGATGATCACGCATGTTCTGACGCTCGACGAGATCAACAAGGGCTTCGACCTAATGCACGCGGGCGAGAGCATCCGGAGCGTGGTCGTCTACTAAGGGGAGGAACGAACAGATGTTCAGTCACGTGATGGTCGGTTCGAACGACGTCGGACGGGCGAAGAGCTTTTACGACACACTGTTCGGCAAGGAGGCGCATGTCGACGACAAGGGACGTCTCGCCTATCGACGCAGCGGCACCGTCTTCATGGTAGGCAAGCCGATCGACGGCCAGCCGGCTCACCATGCGAACGGCGGGACGATCGGGTTTAACTTCGACAGTCCGGAAGAAGTCAATGAGTGGCATAGGCGCGGCGTCGAGGCCGGGGGCCAGTCGATCGAAGATCCGCCGGGCTATCGCGAGAATGCCTTCGGCAAGCTTTACCTCGCCTACCTGCGCGATCCCGACGGCAACAAGCTCTGCGGCCTTCACCGACCGGCGCAGTAAGCGTGGAGATCGTCTCCGAGAACAAGTCGCACGGCGGTCGGCAGCTGGTGGTGAAGCATGCGTCGAGCGCAACCTCCACCGACATGACTTTCGCGATTTACCTACCGCCGCAAGCGGAAAGTGGCCGCAAGGTTCCGGTGTTCTGGTATCTATCGGGGCTAACCTGTACGCACGCGAATGTCGTCGAAAAGGGCGAGTACCGGGCGACCTGCTCGGACCTCGGAATCGCGTTTGTCGCCCCGGACACGAGTCCACGCGGGCCTGATGTGCCGGCCGCGCCCGACGGCGCTTGGGACTTCGGATTGGGCGCGGGTTTCTACGTCGATGCGACGCAGGAGCCTTGGGCGAAGAACTACCGCATGTGGACCTACGTGACGGAGGAGCTTCCGGCGCTGGTTGGTGAGGAGTTTGCGGTTGATCTCGGCCGCCAGTCGATCAGCGGGCATTCGATGGGCGGCCATGGCGCATTGACGGTCGCACTCTCCGACCCCGACCGTTTCCGCAGCGTCTCGGCCTTCGCGCCGATTGTGGCGCCGTCGCAGGTTCCGTGGGGGCAGAAGGCGCTGTCAGGATATCTCGGCGATGACCGCGCAGCCTGGCGCAAGCACGATGCCGTCGCGCTGATCGGAAGCAGCGCTCGGGTACCTGAACTGCTCGTGGACGTCGGCGATGCGGACCCGTTCATCGAAAAAGAATTGCGCCCCGAGCTGCTCGAACGAGCATGCGTCGAAGCGGGCATTCCGCTGACGATGCGCATCCAGCCGGGATACGACCACAGCTATTATTTCATCTCGACGTTCATGGCCGACCATCTGCACTGGCATGCGGAGAGACTGAACAGGGGATAGGCAATGACTTCCAGCCGTCGCGAGTTCGTTCAACTGGCGGCGGCGATGGGCGCCGCTCTCGCTTGGGGCGGCAGAGCGCGTGCATCGGTCACAAACTGGCGAGAGCGGCGCGGTCTGTATCCGGAAGGCGTTGCGTCCGGCGACCCTGATCCAAGCAGCGTTATCCTCTGGACGCGGCGTCCGTTCGAGGACGGAGCGCGCCATGTTCTCAAGGTCGAAGTTGCCGAGGACGAAGCATTCCGCCGCGTTGTCGCCCAAGCGCCGGCACCGGTTTCAGCTGCATCCGACTGGACGACACGCGTGCTGGTCGGCCGCCTGAAACCCTCGCGTGTTTACTGGTATCGCTTCACCGACGCCGACGGGAACGGCAGCCGTGTCGGGCGGACGATGACCGCACCGGCGGTCAACGACCCGCGGCCCGTCAATTTCGTCTTTGTCAGCTGTCAGGACGTCAACGAAGGCAAGCTCAACGCCTATCGCAGGATGATCTTCGAGGATGAGCGCGCCGCGCCGGCGGACCAGATCGGCTTTGTCCTTCACCTCGGCGACTTCATCTACGAGGTCGTCGAGTATCCCGAAGAAGTGAAGACCCGCTATGACCGGGTCATCTACGAGGTCGCGCGCATTCCCGACGGCGGCAAGGCCGGGAATTTCCATTTCCCGCTAACGCTCGATGGCTATCGGGCCGTCTACAAAGGCTATCTCGTCGATCCCGACCTGCAGGATGCGCGCGCCCGATGGCCGTTTGTCGCCATCTGGGACAATCATGAGTTCTCGTGGCAGGGCTGGCAGAGCATTCAGAAGGCCGGAAAGGCGCGGCCGGGCCAGAGCATCAAGGTCGCCGCCAACCAGGCCTGGTGGGAGTATCTTCCCTCGCGGTGCAGGAAGTCGGGTGGGAGGTCATGGGAACATTTCGAAGCACCTTCGGTGCAAGATGTCCAAATCACGAAGTGGGACGAAAACGGTCTTGGCGATGAGCCGAACAACCTAATCGCGATCAACAGCCTGATCGGCTACCGCACCTATCGCTACGGAAAGCACCTCGACCTCTTCATCACCGATCAGCATAGCTATCGCAGTCCGGACCCGTACAGTGACAACTCGCTCGACAAGCTGGGCGACTGGGCAGCTTATGATGGCTGGTTTCCCGAAGACCTGCAGCAAGTGCTCGACGGGGGCCGATCCTTCAATGGCGGGAGTCCGCCCGCCGAGCTCGCGTTTGGGGAGGCGCGCATTCCGAATCCCCAGAAGGACGCGCCGCCGCAGACGATCCTCGGCGCCACTCAGAAAGCGTGGTTCAAGGATCAGCTGCGCAACTCCAAGGCGACTTGGAAGATCTGGGGCAATTCGGAAGGGGCGCTCGACGAGCGCGTCGACCCGCAGAACCTGCCCGTGGGCCTCCTTCCCAAGCCGTGGCCGGCCGGCTTCGCCAATACCAGCCCCAACGATTATGGCTGCGCCTGGAATGAGCGCGCCGAGATCTACGACCTTGTTCGCGATGCGAAGATCACCGGCTTCGCGATTGTCTCGGGCGACCGCCATAGTTTCTGGGCGGGATATGCGACGTCCCAGCTTCCGCCGGGGAAGTTTGAGCCAGTGGGCGTCAGCTTCGTCGGCGCCTCGCTCTCGAGCGCCGGTACGATGGAAGCCCTAGAGCACCGTCCGCCCAACAAGTTTCCCTTGCGGCAGTTATACCTGGTCGAACGTCCCGGCTCGGCGCAGCCCGACTGGACCAACAATATGCTCGTGAAGCACGGCGTCCGCTCGTGCCTTGAATATGCCAAGACCTTGAATCTCGACCGCGCTCGAGCTGTTTCGAACCCGCAACTTTCCCCGCACATCGAATTCGTCGATACGGGCGGGCATGGTTATGCGACGGTACGCCTCACCGGTGAGGAGATGCGAACCGAGTTCGTCTGCATCCCGCGACCCGTCACGCGGAGCGACCGCGTCGACGGTGGCCCACTTCGATACCGCGTCGCGCACACTGCCAGGCTCTGGGGCGCGGGCGAACGACCCAAGCTCATCCAGCAGGTCATCGAAGGCGACACCGGTTTGTCCATCTAGCCAGTTCGTAGCCGCATGAACCCGGGCGGGTACTGGCAGGCGCTGTGCGTCGCCACGGGCCTTGCTTGCGGGTTGCTCGTCGGAATTGAGCGCGGTTTCGACCTGCGCGGACTTCGCGGCGGGACTCGCGTTGCCGGCGTCCGTACCTTCACCCTAGTCGGCCTTGCGTCTGGACTGGCGGGTCTCGCTGGACAATTCGGACAGGCGTTCGCCGCTGGCGCGCTCGTTGCGGGGTGCGCCGCCGTCCTGACGGTCGGTTATGCGAACCGGCCGGCCATCAAGCGTACGCCTGACGCCACCACACCCATCGCCGCACTTACAACCGTCGGTCTCGGGTTCGTCGCAGGCTTTGGCGAGCCCGCCTTTGCGATCGCGGGCGCTGCCGTGGTGACGCTGATTCTGGCGCTGAAGTCGGAATTGCACGGATTTCTGGAGAAGCTCGACGAAGACGACGTGAAGGCGCTCGCCCGTTACGCCGTCATTGCCGGAGCAATCCTGCCGTTCCTGCCGAGTGGTCAATATGGTCCGCTGGGCGCCTGGAACCCGCAAAAGCTGTGGCTCGTCGTGGTGCTGGTCACCGGCTTCTCGTTCCTCGGTTACGTCGCCAACCGGATCTTCGGCGAGCGGCACGGGACGATCGCGACCGCGCTGATCGGCGGCGCTTACAGCTCGACGGCTGTCACGCAGTCCCTGGCGCAACGGCTCGGAGGGGAGGAGCGCGCCGGTGCCGAGGCGGCGGGGATCGCGCTCGCAACGGCGGTGATGTACCTCCGCGTCCTGCTCCTCATCGGCATCCTCGCCACGCGGGTGTTCGTGCCGTTTGCGTTGATGATCCTGCCTGCGCTGGTTGTCGCCTGGGCGGCGGGCTTCTGGCTCTACCGCAAGGCGCCCCGTGCAGATGCGCCCAGCCCGCCAGGCAATCCCATTGCCATCCTCCCGGCGCTCGGCTTTGTCGTTTTCGTCGCATTCGCCGCCGTCGCTGCGAAATGGGCGGCGGGACGTTTCGGCGAGCAAGGGATCGCCGTCCTCCTGCTGATCGTCGGCTCGACGGACGTCGATACCGCCATCATCACCCTCGGCGGACTGCATCCCGAAGCGATTTCGCCGCTGCTCGCGGGGATGGCCATCGCAGGCACTATCATCGTCAATATGCTGGTGAAGATCGGGATTACGCTGGCTTATGCGCGAGGCAAGGGCCTTTCAGCGGTGATCGCGATGAGTGCGAGCGTGCTCGCGCTCGCGGCGAGCATCGGCGTAGCGTGGCTCCGGCTTTAGCCCTTCTGCATTTGCAGGTTCATCAGCTCCGGCATCGGACTCATGTTCGCGTTCATGTGGGCCATGATCACGATCGTTCCGATCATCACCAGGAACACGATCAGCACGCCGAAGGCCAGCGCCAGCACGTTGTTGGTGTTGTCGGGGCCGCTGGTGATGTGGAGGAAGAAGACCAGGTGAACGCCCATCTGGGCGATCGCCAGTACCACCAGGCCGGTCGCGACGCCGGGCCCCCACAACGTGCCGGTCGAGGCGACCCAGAATGAAATGCCGGTGAGCAGCAGCGCGAGGCCGAGGCCGATGACATAGCTGAGCGTCTCCGTCAGCATGTTGTCATGCGGTTCGCCCGGGGCGACGTTGTGAAGCTCGGGTTCGTGCTCGGTCATGGCAATGTCCCGATCAGGTAGACGATAGTGAAGATGGCTACCCAGATGATGTCGAGGGCGTGCCAGAAGACGCTGAAGCAGAGCAGCCGACGGATAATGTCTTGGCGGAAGCCCTTGGCCCAGATCTGCGCCATCATTGTGCCGAGCCACAGCAGCCCGGCGGTGACGTGCGCGCCGTGGCAGCCGACAAGAGTGAAGAAGGACGACAGGAAGGCGCTGCGCTGCGGCCCGGCGCCTTCCCCGATCATCTTGCCGAACTCGAACAGTTCGATACCCAGGAACACAAGGCCGGTGAGGCCGGTCAGCAGCAGCCAAACCTGCGTCAACTGCATGTTCTTCCGCTTGGCGGCGATCATTGCCAGGCCGCAGACGAAGCTCGAAGAGAGCAGCGCGAGCGTTTCGACCGCGACCAGCTCGCGGTCGAACAGCTGGTTGGTGGCAGGCCCACCGTCAGTCGCGTGGACCAAGGTCGCGTAGCTCGCGAACAGGGCCGAAAACAGCACCATGTCCGACAAGATGAACAGCCAGAAGCCGTAGGGGACGACGATGCTCTTCGACGCCGGGCCGCGATGGCCGAGGCCGGTGTCTTCCGAGCCCTGATGGGTCAGGCCAACGGCCGGTGCTTCGCTTGCCGTGGTCATGTGGATTGGCTCAGCTCGTGAAGATGTTCCATGCGGATGCGGCGGCGCTCCCTGGCGTTAGCGCGGACTTCCTCGACGGGGATGATGTGCTCATGCTCGTCGCGCCAGGCGTACCAGACGAAGACTGCGAAGGCGCCGATCAGGCCGAGGATCGCCAGCCACCAGATGTACCAGATGATGGCGAAGCCGCAGACGGTGGCGAAGAAGGCACAGATCACGCCGACGGGCGTCGACAGCGGCATTTCGATTGGCTGGTAATCGGGCTCGTCGATCAGCTGGTCCTGCTTGATCGCCGTTTGCTTGCGAGTCCAATAGGCCTCTTCGCCGTGTACGTCGGGAAGCACCGCGAAATTGTAGTGCGGCGGCGGCGACAGGGTTAGCCATTCCAGCGTCCGGCCGTCCCACGGATCGCCGGTGATATCGCGTCGCTGGTCGCGCGTCTTGATCGAATAGAGCAACTGGACGACCGTCAGGACGATGCCAAGGCCGATGATCGCCGCGCCAACGAACGCGACGTTCAGCCACGGTGCCCAGCTCGGGTCCGAAATGTGCTGCATCCGCCGCGTCGCGCCCCAGAATCCGAGCACGTAAAGCGGCATGAAGGCGAGGTGGAAGCCGATGAACCAGCACCAGAAGACGATCTTCCCGAGCCGCTCGTCGAGCGTGAAGCCGAACGCCTTGGGGAACCAGTAGGTATAGCCGGCCATCAGCGCGAACACGACGCCGCCGATGATCACGTGGTGGAAGTGAGCGACCAGGAACAGGCTGTTGTGGACGATGAAGTCGACCGGCGGGATCGCCAGCAGGACGCCGGTCAGGCCCCCGCCGACGAAGGTCAGCATGAAGCCGATGAGGTAATACATCGGCACATTGAAACGGACCCGGCCACCGTACATCGTGAACAGCCAGTTGTAGATCTTCACGCCGGTTGGAATGCCGATGACCATGCTGGCGATGCCGAATACGGCATTGATATCGCCGCCCGCACCCATCGTGAAGAAATGGTGCAGCCACACGCAATAAGAGACGATGCAGATGACCATCGTCGCGAAGACCATCGACCGGTAGCCGAACAAGGGCTTGCCGGAGAAGGTCGCGGCGACCTCGGAATAGATGCCGAATGCCGGCAGGACGAGGATGTAGACCTCCGGATGCCCCCAGACCCATATCAGGTTCATATAGAGCATCGAGTTGCCGCCACCGTCATTGGTGAAGAAGTGGAAGCCGAGGTAGCGGTCGAGCATCAGCTCGGCCAAGGCAACGGTCAGCACCGGGAAGGCGGCTAGCATAATCAGGCAGGAGGCCAGCGACGTCCAGCAGAACACCGGCATGCGCAGGTAGCTCATGCCCGGAGCGCGCGTCTTGAGGATCGTGGTGACGAAATTGACCGCGGTCAGGACCGTGCCGACGCCCGATATCTGCAGCGCGACGAGATAATAATCAACGCCGACGCCAGGCGAGAAGGCCTTCTCGCTGAGCGGTGGAAAGGCGAGCCAGCCGGTCCGCGCGAACTCACCCAGGAACAGGCTAAGATTGACCAGCAGCGCGCCTGATGCGGTGAGCCAAAAACTGACGTTGTTCATCGTCGGAAATGCGACGTCGCGCACCCCGAGTTGGAGCGGCACGACGAAGTTCATGAAGCCGATCACGAACGGCATCGCCACAAAGAAGATCATGATCGTGCCGTGGGCCGAGAAGATCTGGTTGTAGTGCTCGGGCGGGAGGTAGCCTTGGCTTGCGCCGATCGCGAGGCTCTGCTGGGCGCGCATCATGATCGCATCGGCGAAGCCGCGGACCAGCATAAGCAGCGCCAGCGCGATGTACATGATGCCGAGCCGCTTGTGGTCGGTCGACGTGATGTACTCGTGCCAAAGGTAAGGCCAGGCCTTGATCTTCGTGATCCACAACGCGACGCCGCCAAGTGCCAGGATGACGACCAGCGAGGTGATCAGCGGGATCGGCTGATTGAACGGGATCGCGTCCCAGGTGAGCCTTCCGAACATGCTCAGGCTCCTGCCGGCGGCGCTGGTGGATTGTGCAGCGGTAGCGGCACTGGATTGGGCGGGACCTTGTTGGCGACGATCGCGTCGAACAGGTTGGGCGCGACCGACCCGTAGGTCATCGGCTTCACATAGCTGCTTGGCTTCTCCAGCTCGGCATAGCCTGCACCGTCGAGCTTAAGCCCCGATCCGCGCGCACCCTGCGCCCACATCGCGAACTGGTCCGCCGGCATCGACTGGACCTTGAACTGCATGCCGGGAAAGCCGTCGCCGCTGAAATGGGCCGACAAGCCGTCGAAGCTTCCCTGCCGGTCCGCCTGCAGGTTCAGGCGGGTCGTCATGCGCGGCATGGCGTAGATCATCGTCCCCATCTGGGGGACCCAGAAGACGTTCCAAACCGTCGCGGAGGTCAGGCGGAAGCTGACCGGCGTGCCGGCCGGAACGACCAGCTGGTTCACCGTCGCAACGCCTTGGTCGGGGTAGATGAACAGCCACTTCCAATCGAGCGAGACGACGTCGACCTTCAGCGGCGCGATCTTCGATACCAAAGGCTTGCTCGGCTCGAGGTCATGGCTGCCGATCCAGGTGATCCCGCCGAGCAGCATGACGGTCAGCGCCGGAATGGCCCAGACGACCAGCTCTATTGCGCCCGAATACTCCCAATCTGGCCGGTAGTCGGCCTTCCTATTGCCGCGCCTGAACCACCACGCGACGGCAACCGTCGCGATCATCGTCGGGACGATGATTGCAAGCATGATCGCTGTCGAATTGATGAGGATGGTTTTTTCGGCGGCGGCGACCGGCCCGACAGGATCAAGTATCCCGCGAGCGCATCCAGAAGCGACCAAGGGGAGGCAAACGAGCACAGCGGCATGAATTAGGCCGCGTTCGAGCCGTTCGAAACGTTCGAAACACTCAGTCGAGTTCACAAGCCCCTTCCCCGCCGAATTCGAGCCGAAGGATACAAGAACGCGATCCGGCCCCTAGACCTTCATCATTCGCGCGGCAACGTTGCCGCTCAATCAGGGTTCCTACTGTAGGGATTTACCCTTGGGCTGCTTTGATCGAGATCGAACAGGACCACTTTCGTGCCGTCAGGCACTGGTGACCCCAACGGGACTCGAACCCGTGTTTTCGCCGTG
This sequence comes from uncultured Alphaproteobacteria bacterium, assembly GCA_963752025.1. Taxonomy (GTDB): domain Bacteria; phylum Pseudomonadota; class Alphaproteobacteria; order Sphingomonadales; family Sphingomonadaceae; genus Sphingomicrobium. The sequence continues at coordinate 49,173 of CAVVWY010000022.1, forward strand.
AAAGGGCGACGTCCTAGACCGCTAGACGATGGGGCCTCGTGAGGCCGGAAGCCGTTAGGCGAGGGGCATGGAAGCGTCAAGCAAGGGCGGCGTCTTCGACGTGCATCTCCGCCGCATTGCCGCCGTTCCACTCGTCGCGCTTGATCGTGCCGGCTAGCCACCAGCGCTTGTCACCCGGTGACGAAAGCAATGCCTGCCCCAATTCGGTTGAGGCGCTCCGGAAAGCGATCCACTTGAACGTCTTACCATCGTCGCCGCCGGCAAGCCCGCGAACGTGGCCATCGCCCACGACGCTTGTCCTCAGCAGACGCGCCGGGCCGGCGGCGACACGCGGCCCCGGCCAGCCGGCACCGTAGGGACCCGCGGCGTCCAGCGCGTCGCAGAGCGACCCCGCGACACCACCAGGTGCAAGCAAAGCGTCCAAAAGCAGCGCGCGCTCACCCAGCGCCTTCTCGACGTCGTTGGCTAGGCGCTCGCTGATGAACTCGCGGAATGGCTCCAGTCCACCTCGCGCCAGCGTCAGACCCGCCGCCATTGCGTGCCCCCCGCCAGCGACGAGCAAGCCGCTATCCTTCGCGGCGAGGACCGCCGCTCCAAGATCCACGCCCGATATCGACCGGCCGGAACCTTTGCCTGTGCCATCCTCGCATTCTGCGATGACGATGGCCGGACGGCCGAAGCGTTCTTTGATGCGCCCGGCGACGATCCCGATCACACCAGGGTGCCAGCCGGAGCCCATGACCGTCAGAACCGGTGCCCCATTGAGTTTCGCCGCCTGCTCCTCCGCCTGCTCGCAGACAAGCATCTCGATGGCTCGGCGCTCCTCGTTGAGTCGATCGAGCTCGGCGGCGATGGCAGCGGCCTCGTCCGGGTCCGTGCTGGTCAGAAGGAGCACGCCGAGGTCCGACTTGCCGACCCGGCCGCCCGCGTTGATGCGCGGACCCAGAGCGAAGCCTAGGTCGCGGCAGCTCGGCGCCTTCAACAGGCGTGCCGCTTGGGCGAGGGCAGCAAGCCCGACATTCTGGCGCGCTCCCATCACCTTCAGCCCCTGCGTGACGAACGCGCGGTTCAACCCCTTGAGCCGAGCCACGTCGGCGACCGTGCCGAGCGCGACGAGGTCAAGAAGGTCGATGATCTTCGGTTCTGGAAGGGCAGCGAAGAAGCCGCGCGTGCGAAGTTCGCGAACCAAAGCGACGCCGAGCAGGAACGCCATCCCCACGGCGGCGAGATGGCCATGCACCTTACCCTCATCGCTCTCGTCGAGGCGGTTCGGATTGATAAGCGCATGAGCGACGGGAAGGAGGGTGGCGCATTGGTGATGATCGACGACGATCACGTCGAGCCCGGCCGCCTGCGCTTCGTCGAGGGCCTCGAAAGCTTGCGCGCCGCAGTCGACGCAAATCGCGAAACTTCGCGCCTCGCGCCTTCAGTTCAACGAGGGCCGCGCCTGACGGGCCGTAACCCTCCATCAGCCGGTCGGGAATGTAGACCATGGGTTCCGCGCCCAGGCGGCGCAGCAGGATCAGTAGCAACGCGGCGCTGGTCGCGCCGTCCACGTCATAGTCGCCGAAAACCGCGACCTTTTCGCAGCGTTCGACCGCGTCGGCGAGGCGTTTCGCGCCCTTGTCCATGTCCTGAAAACAGGATGGATCCGGCAGGAAATCGCGAATGCGCGGATCGCGGTGCCGCGCCAAATCGTCGCGGGGAACCCCGCGAGCGAGCAGAAGCTCGTCCACCAAATCGTCCATCCCGGGTTCGGGCTGAGGCTCCCGCCGCCACCGCCACGGCTGTCCGCTGACCGACCGGTCGATCCGCAAGGTGGAAGTGAAGCTCACTTGCCCAGCTTACGTCAGTGCCGACCGGCAGTGAATCCATCATTTAAGGCCACAGACAAAAGCTGTGGATCGACCAACTCCGCGAGCACCAAAATTTGTTGTATAAGGGGTGCAGCTCGGGGGAGGACGCCATGAATCCTCAGGCCTTCGAACGCGCGCGAACTGCCATTGCGTTGGTCTTCGTGTTTTCGATGACCACTGCGCAATCAACCACGTACAGTTCTCGGGCAGCCACCCTCGCCGCCCCGTGCATACCTTACGACCTCTACTCCAAATATCCCGGACGTTATCCCGGAAGAGTGTCATGCCCTCCGCCGGGTCGCGGATCTACTTCCGACGGTTCGGTCACCGGCGCTACGTCCGGCGGGCCAACAACCGATGGTGGCGATCGCCCGGACGGCGGGACCTCCGATGGCGGAGGGAACGACGGTGGCGATCGTCCGGAGGGCACGCGCGAGCCTCCTCGTCACCACGGCGGTGGCGGCGGGGGCTGGGGTCCATTGGTCGCCGCGCTTGGGGCAACGATTGTGGCAGGCACCGCAATTGAGGCTGATCACGGCAAGGTAGACTTCAAAGAGTCCCAGAGAGCTGGACGCCGACGGGCCGAAGTTTCCAAGCCGACCCATTGTCGGTGGTTTCCAGATCCATGGTTACGCCGCGGCCGGCTGGCCTTTCGTGGTCGATATCCAGACGCAGCCAGGCACTTACACCTGGCTCGAATTGCGCTACGAGCATGAGCGCGAGCCGGTGCGGATCGACCTCTCGAGCCCGTCCGGCGACCGTCGCACCCAATTGATCTATCTGCCCGGCCACGATCGTTCCGTGCAGGTCGCCCGCTATTCGCTTCATTCGGCTATGCTTCCGCCGGGTCGGAAGGCAGTCGACGTACCAATGGCGGTGTACGGGATCGGCGCTGGTCCGAACGCCGCGGGATTGGCCACTCAGTCATCAGGTTCTGCTTTGTCTCTGTCGAGAGTGCGGCTCATGTTTGCGGCGGCTCCTGCAGATTACCGCGCAAACTTCGGGCCCGCCCTCGCGCCGCAGCAGCGTTTCGGGCTTTTCCACCTTGCAGCAGCACAAGATCCGGGCGCCGCAGCACTCTATCTCAGTGTGACGGCATTCGGCCCTACGCCAGCGACCAGCCCGGCTTCCGTCAAGTGGTCAGTTACCGCACGAAGGCAGTTCCCGCTGTCGCGCATTGAGGTGCTTCGTTACCCCAATTCCAACGACAAGAAGGGCAAGTTCCAAGCTGTCGCCCGAGCTCAGATCGACTTGCTTCTACAATCGCAGGCGAGTGGGCTCTGGGGTACACTCCAGCAGTCTGCCGCCGTCGGCGCAGGCAGATATGCACTTCAGGCGCGTGCATGGAGGACCCGGTCTGATGGTGGCGATTGGACCGGAGCCTATTCGGCGAACTACGTGTCCATCCAATGAGTCTTCGCCTCGGCGAGCGGTTTGGCGACATCGACCTGCGCGCCCTCGTGCCGTCCGTATTGGGTGCCGCCTTCGCTTTCTTCGCCCTCTTCCTTTTGGTCGACCGACTTGAGCGTGTCGCTCAGGCGCAGACGATTGCCGGCGGCGAAACGTGGCAGGCGACGAGGGGCAGCGAGTTGCGCCTGTCAGCCCTCCAAGAGGGACCGCTGGTAGGATTAGAAACCTCGGCGGGTGCGGGCTTGACGGTCCGCGCAGGTCGCGCCGCTTTGACCGATGGCGGTCCAGTTCACTCCTTGGTCTGGATGACCTCCGACGATAAGGACGGCGACAACAAGGCCAAGGTTCAGGTCAGCGTTATCGGGAGCGGGGGTTCCGTCAGGCTCAGCCGTGCTGGCGAAGCATCCGAGCCTCAGCTGCTCATCCGGCCAGAGAACACGAAGCTTCGGGTCGATACTGGCGTTACGATTGGCGACGCACTCACCATTCCGGGCATCGAGATCTTTTTCGACAAGAAGCCGCTGCCCGTGACGGGCGTCGGCTTCTCCTTCATCGTTCCCGAAGGCGGCTACGTCGCAATCGAATTCCCTGCACTGCCGAACGGTAAGCCGTCCGGAGTGACGACAACCCTTGGCAGCGTGCGCGAAGAACAGGAAGACACGGTGCTACCTGTCGGTGAAGTCGAACTCTACCAGGAGGGGGCGAGCACGCCGTTCAAAGCATTATGCGCTGCCGATCGACGCTACGCTTGGGCGCCCTTCTTTCGCCCCGCTCTGTTCCCCGTGCCTAATGGCGCGGACTGCAGGCCAGGCCGCATGACTGGCCGCGGCTTCGGAATCGATGACAACTCGATCGATGTCACGCTGGCGGGGCAGGCCTGGCGGTTGGATCAGGGGAAGCCGACTGCGAGCCTGTGGACGCAGGTCGAGGGCAACCCCGTTCTTTCGTGGTTCATCCATTGGGCCCTGCCCGGCGCATGCGGCTGGATCCTGGGGTTGGTCATCTGGAGACGGCGAACTGCTGCGCCCGCGGAACCGGAGGAAGTCAGCGCAACGGTAGTGCAGATGCCGTCACGACCGAAGAAGCGCGCCAAACGCGCACGATAGAAGCCGTCGGGTTCTTACAGACCCCGGTGCGCGAGGTCGTGATATTCGGTCGAAACGCGCCGGATCGTGCCCGTGCTCGCACGCATCACGACGCTTTCTGTCGTCACGCGGTTCTTCGTCCGGTGGACGCCCTTCAGCAGTGAGCCGTCGGTGACGCCGGTCGCGGCGAAGATACAGTCGCCCTTCGCCATCTCGTTCAGGGTGTAGACCTTTTCCAGGTCCTCGATTCCCCAACGCCGTGCCCTTCCGACCTCGTCATCGTTGCGGAACACGAGCCGGCCCTGAAGTTGTCCACCTACGCAACGCAACGCTGCTGCAGCGAGCACTCCCTCGGGTGCTCCGCCTGTTCCGATGTAAACATCGATGCCGGTGTCCGGATTGGCAGTTGCGATCACGCCGGCCACGTCACCGTCAGGAATCAGCCGCACGCCGCATCCGAGCGCGCGCAGCTCGGCGATGATCCCGGAATGGCGGTCACGATCGAGGACGCACGCGACGATTTCCGCAGGTTCGACCCCCTTTGCGCGAGCGATCGAACGGACGTTGTCGCTTACGGAGCGGGTAAGATCGATCGTACCTTCCGGATAGGCCGGTCCGACCGCCAGCTTTTCCATATAGGTGTCCGGAGCATTGAGCAGGCATCCGCTCTCGGCGATCGCCAGGACCGCAAGCGCATTCGGTCCGGCCTTCGCGGTGATGGTGGTTCCTTCGAGCGGGTCCAGAGCGATGTCGATCTTCGGGCCGCTGCCCTGCTCAGAACCGACCTTCTCGCCAATGTAAAGCATCGGAGCTTCGTCGCGTTCGCCTTCACCGATGACCACGGTTCCATCGAACGGAAGCTGATTCAGCGCGACCCGCATTGCTTCGACGGCCGCAGCGTCAGCGGCCTTCTCGTCGCCCCGGCCGATAAGCTTGGATGCGGCGATGGCGGCTGCCTCGGTGACCCGCACCATCTCAAGGACCAATACGCGGTCGAGAACATGCGATGCGGATGTGTCAGCGCGGCTCATGAAAACTCCCCTGATTGCAAGGCCGAGCCGATAGTCGCGCTATTCGCCCTCGTCCACAGTGTGCTGGAGCAGCTCGGAGCGGACCCGGACTGCGCGCGATCCCACCCACGTCTCCGCGAGAAAAACCGCGAACGCTGCGCCGATCGTCACCATTGAGGCGATGAAGAGCAACGCGATCGCCGTGCCAAAATGCGTGCCGGTCAGGCTGGCGGCGAAGAGGAGGCTGACTACGAGGCAGATGAGGATCGCCGACACGACCGACAGGAAGATGGCCGAGCTCACCAGGTTCATGCGGCGATCCAGGATCTTCAGGTCACCAACCCAGCGGTCATGCTCTGCGCCGCGGCTTGCAAGGAGTTTTGGCTCGATGTCGCGCGATCGATCGACGATCCGCGACAGCCGCGAGGCGCAGACGTTGAGAAATGCCCCGATCCCGCTGAGCAGGAAAACCGGCGCGACCGCGTTGCGGACGATCTCACCCACCACATCGACGGACAGGTTCGGCGCGGCCTGAAACATATCGGGCTTATGCACAGCAGCCGCGAACAGTTAAAGATCAGCTGCCCGGCAGGAAACCCCCGCTCATCCCGAATCCGATCAGCAGCGCCGCGCCGCGACTTCGTGTGAATTAGGCCTGGTCGCCGGATTCCTCGGCGCAGCTTGCGACTTCGAGAAGCATGAGTCCGTTCACCACGAAGCTCGCCGCCAGGACCCAGGCGAAGCTCGCAACCAGCTCGCGCGTCGGTCCGAACAGGCTGATGATCAGGGTCGAGATGGAGAGCCCCGCTGTTAAGAGGACTCCGAGCAGGAAATCCATGCCGGCGGACAGCGCTGTCCAGGTGCGCACCGATCCACCTGACTTCTGACTGGCAGCCACCAGAATCAGGCTGCGCGCGAGCAGCCAGCCGATGATCGGCACGACCCTCGGGAAAAAGTGCGTTTCGTGGTCGGTTACGAACAACAACCCGGCCAACGCGGTGACGATCCCTGCCGCCATTGCGAACGGCCGCGCCTCCCGCCGCAGCGAACCGGCAATCGTCTCGATCAGGCCAGCAGCGATCAGCAATCCACCGATCATGTCGGATGAGATGCTCTTGCCGGCAGGAAGAAATGCGGCGCCGACGCTCAGCAGGATGATGGCGATGCCCGCGATGCGTACAGCTCTTGCGCGTGCGCGGCCGGACAGTGAAGGACGGGCTCGGGTCGCCAAGGCAGCACCTCGTTTCTAATCGCCGCGAACACTTGCAGAGCCGAAACGTTGCATTTCAGGGCGCAATGACGCGAAGGGCCTTCTTGCGAATCTTATAGTCCAGCGGCGGCGCGATTCCCACGACCTCACCGTCGAGAGATATCGGAAGTACGCTCCGCCAACTCGAAACCCGCAACCGCTCGACACCGTCGATCTGCTCCAGATCGTCGTCGCGCGTGCTGTTGAACAGCGCACGGATCGTGGCCGCCACGAAACCGCGGCGGGTCTTCTGGCGCATGACCATCACGCAAAGCTGCCCGTCTTCGAGAACTCTCACGCTGCCCGGGCGCACCGAGGTCGACGCGGTAGGAATTGTTGCCGACGAACAGCAACGGCGTGTCCACGCGCTCCTTCTCGTCGTTGACGGTGAGCGTCAGCCGCTGGTGGCCGAAGCGGGCGAGAGTACGAACCGACGCGACGATCATCGCTAGCTTTTTGCTCCGGCCGAGGCGCTTTCGCTGCAAGTCGCGGTCGAGCACCATCAGGGGGTAGAGGCCCACCGCACTGTTGTTGATGAAAACGCGGTCATTGAGCTCCGCAACATCGACGTGGCGCTCCTTGCCGGAGGCGATCAGCTTCGCCGCCTCCGCAACGTCCGTCGGAACGCCGAGATCGCGCGCGAAATGGTTGAGCGTGCCGAGCGGAAGAACACCGAGCTTGGTGTGGGTCCCGATCAGAGCCGATGCCGCCGCGGCAATGGTGCCGTCGCCACCGCCGACGATTACCAGCTCATCGCCGCGCTCGGCGATGGCGCGGCAGCGGACCTCGCAATCCCCGCCGCCGATCAGCTCGACCTCCGGGTCCAGGCCAGCCGACTTCAAGGCATGGCCGACCGTCTTTTCGATGTCTGGCTCGGCGGAAGCAGCGCCGCCCTCCGAATTGATAAGCACTGGAACGCGCGCCATGGCGCTCCGCTACACGCCGGCAGGGCTTCAGTCTAATCGGGAGCAGCGGCGGGGCTGTAACCGAAGATGGCAAGCTCTGCGCTCGCGAAGGTGCGGTGAAGCGTTCGGTGGCAGATCGGATGGAACACCTCCCACGTCCCCACGGCTCTTCGGCGCGGGATCGTGATATTCGACGCGCCGGCCGATCGGGCGCCTGCAAGCCAGCAACTTGCCTCGGTTGTTCGGTCCATTCCTGCTGACCATATAGGCAGCGATGGCGATTCAAATCCGCACCACGCTCGAAGAGCCTGAAACAACGGGCTTCGTGCCGCACAAGCCCACTCGGCCCGAGAAGGCGGAGGGCGGCAAGCTCTTCAAGATCGTTTCCGACTACGAGCCCGCCGGCGACCAGCCGACGGCGATCCGCGAACTCGTCGAAGGAATCGCAGAGAACGGCGAAGCGAGCCAGGTGCTCCTCGGCGTCACCGGGTCCGGCAAGACTTTCACCATGGCCAAGGTGATCGAAAATCTGCAGCGACCGGCACTGGTGATCGCGCCGAACAAGATTCTCGCCGCCCAGCTCTACGGGGAATTCAAGAGCTTCTTCCCAGACAACGCCGTCGAATATTTCGTCAGCTACTACGACTATTACCAGCCCGAAGCCTATGTTCCGCGCACCGACACCTACATCGAGAAGGAGTCGAGCGTGAACGAGGCGATCGACCGCATGCGCCATTCGGCCACGCGGTCGCTTCTGGAGCGCGACGACGTCATCATCGTCGCCTCGGTGTCGTGCCTTTACGGCATCGGTTCGGTCGAAACCTACTCAGCGATGGTCTTTAGCCTCAAGAAAGGCGGGGTCGAGGACCAACGCGAGGTGATCCGCAAACTCGTTGCCCTGCAGTACAAGCGAAACGACCAGGCGTTCGCACGCGGCAATTTCCGCGTGCGCGGCGACAGCCTCGAGATTTTCCCGTCGCACTATGAGGACACTGCCTGGCGCGTCTCCTTCTTTGGAGACGAGATCGAGGACATCGTCGAGTTCGACCCGCTAACGGGAAAGAAGATCGCCAGCCTCGACAGCATCAAAGTTTACGCAAACTCTCACTATGTCACCCCCGGGCCGACGCTGAAGCAGGCAATGGAAGCGATCCGCCACGAGCTTACGGAGCGGCTGAAGGAGCTGCAGGCGGAAGGGCGTTTGCTCGAGGCGCAGCGGCTTGAGCAGCGCACGAACTTTGACCTCGAAATGATTGCCGCGACGGGCTCATGCGCGGGCATTGAGAACTACAGCCGGTTCCTGACCGGCCGCTTGCCGGGTGAGCCGCCACCGACCTTGTTCGAATATCTGCCCGACAACGCTCTGCTGTTCATCGACGAAAGCCATCAGACCGTGCCGCAGATCGGCGCGATGGCGCGCGGCGACCATCGCCGGAAGATCACGCTCGCCGAGTATGGCTTCAGGCTGCCGAGCTGCATCGACAACCGCCCGCTGCGCTTCAACGAGTGGGAAGCGATGCGTCCGCAGTCGGTGTTTGTGTCTGCGACCCCCGGCACGTGGGAAATGAACGAGACCGGCGGCGTCTTCTCCGAGCAGGTCATTCGGCCCACCGGTCTCATCGACCCGCCCGTTGAGATCAAGCCGGTCGAGGACCAGGTCGACGACCTCGTCAACGAGGCAAAGAAGACAGCCGCCAAGGGCTATCGCACGCTTGTCACGACTCTGACCAAACGCATGGCCGAAGACCTCACCGAATATCTGCACGAAGCAGGGTTGCGCGTCCGCTACATGCACTCGGACGTCGAGACGCTGGAGCGCATCGAGTTGATCCGCGAGCTGCGGCTGGGCGTCTATGACGTGCTGGTCGGCATCAATCTCTTGCGCGAAGGCCTGGACATTCCCGAGTGCGGCCTCGTCGCGATTCTCGATGCGGACAAGGAAGGCTTTCTGCGTTCCGAAACGTCGCTGATCCAGACCATCGGCCGCGCCGCGCGTAACGTCGAGGGGCGCGTCATCCTCTACGCGGACACGGTCACGGGTTCGATCGAGCGGGCCCTCGCCGAAACAGACCGACGGCGCGAGAAGCAGCTCGCCTATAATGCGGAACACGGCATCACGCCGGAAACGATCAAGCGCCAGATCCATGACGTGATGGCGCATCTCGCGACGCGCGACGGCGTGGTCGTCGATACTGGCGACGAAGAGCGGCCGCACCTCGTCGGCCACAACCTCAAGGCGTACATCGGCGATCTCGAGGAGCGGATGCGAAAGGCCGCCGCCGATCTCGAGTTCGAGGAAGCCGCGCGGCTGCGCGATGAGATTCGCCGTCTCGAGGAAGACGATTTGGGCATCCCCCATGACCAGCGCGCCGCGCCGCGCGCCCTGGGTAACTCGACCGAGGGGAAGCCTGGCACTCGTAAGGGCCGGTTCGGAAAGCAGCAGCGGACGCGTTTCGGCGGCCGCCGCGGCTAAACTCTAGAAGTGCGCTCTTAGCCCCACTTGGCCGCTGACTTCCTGGCCGTTGTCGTGGCCGAGCGTCGACGAGACGAAGGCGTCGACGCTGACCCCGCTCGCCACGTCGGCCGCGGCGCCGGCTGACAGGCGAGCGTAAGTCTGCTTGTCTCCCGACACGGACCAGCGGTTGACGATGATCGGCGCGCTTGTCTGGCTGAAGCTGATCACCCGGTCGTTGCCACTGAAATTGTGCTCGACCGTCAGATCAGCGAACGGGTGGAAACCGCCAACATCGCCCCGCGCTTCAAGTCCAGCCTGTCCACTCAGCTCCTTGGCGCTCTGGCTGCCGACATTGAGGGTAAGCGCCGGATCGCCATTCTCGGTATAGCTGTCGATTTTTGCGTGAGCGTAGTCGAGCGCAACCACCGGTCCCAGTCTCACTCCGACGAGCGAAAACAGATAGCCGCCCTTCGCTCCTGCCGTCGTGTGATTACCGTTGGGCGACGCGCTCATGTCGTCGACCACGCCAGTCCGCTTGATCTCGTTATTGTCCTTGCCGTAGCCGACGTAGCCCTGGCCGAAGAAGCCGCCGAGATCCATGCTGCCATAGGCGCCAATTTGCCAGCTGTGGCTGTCCGCGCGGGCGCTGTCGTTCCCGAAACGGACGCGCGGCTTGCTGTAATTGCCGGCAACGCCGACGACACCGCTCGGCAGTCCGTACTCGGCGCCCAACGTCGCTCCTTCGCCCTTTACCTCGAAGGCAGCGGTCTGGTTCGATCCTTCGACGTTCCGCGAGAAACCATCGCCGACGATGTACAGGCGAAGCCCGTCGTGGACTCCGCCACGGCCGTAAAGATCACTGCGGCTCGAGAGCGTCCGTCCCCATTGGCGCGCCGTGTCCAGACCGAGATCGGAGGGCGCCTGCAACGTCAGCGGCGCCGCAAGTTGAGTTGCGATATACTGCGCCACGATCGCGAACCCTTGCGATGTCAGGTGCAGCGCATCGCCATAGAACAGATAGCCGTTTGAGCTCACGACGCAGGTGGGGTCCGGGAAGATCGGGCAAACCAGCCCCTTCGTGATCCCGTACGCACTTGGGTTCGCCGCCACGTCCTGCAGCAACACCTGCCCGTCGAGGTAATGGACCACGGAGCCGTTCGCTGCGTAGCCGGCGAGGTTCGACTGAAGCGAGGTGTAGTAAGCGGTCGAGAACGCACCTCTGATCTGCTGCGCTGCCGGGTTGTTCGCGACTTCGGGCGCGACTGCCCCGTTTAACGCGAGGAAGCTGATCGTCGGATTCCCCTGCGCCACCAGCCGGTCGAGCTGTACGGCGGTCCCTGCGGCCGCTGCCGTTCCGGCCGCCGGAGCAGCTGCCAACGTGCCGCCTAGCTGCTGATAAATTCGCGCGTCATTGCCGCCGATCGAGACGGCAAGAAGGTCATGCTGCGTCAGCGTCGCCGACGAATTCGGGAAAATTGGCGACTGCGTTCCGACATTCAGGAACTGATCGACCTCGTATTGCAGGCCCTTGCCGCACAAAGGCGCTCCATAAACGGCGTCGAAGCAGAGCGTGCCGTTGTTGGTGCCGCCAAAGGCGCCACCGATGGCGAAGTCCTGCACCGGTACCTGGAGGATGTTGCCCAGCGTATCAATGTAATTGCTTCCGCCGGAAAAGCGGCCGGTCGGATAGACCGCGAGCGCCTGCGGGTTGGCATAGCCAAGCGCGAAAGCATTGCCTGTGTCGGCATAGCTGTCGCCGAACACGACAATCCTGTCGATTTGCTGCGCGGATGCTGGTGTTGAAGCTGCGGCAATCGTGATCAATGAAGCAAAACCGAGCGCGCGCCGGAACTTTTTGTGCATGAACACTCTCCCCCAAACCCGACTAATCGGGCCCGCCGGGGATGGTGCCGATTATTGACAAGGGTGCAAGTGAACAGCCGCCACTCGCCGCAGTCGGACGTGCGACTGCGGCAAAGCGGCCACAGCAGTTGAAACGCCTTACCTGAGGACGCCGGCCTTCGCTTCTCGCTGGGCATACCAGAGCTGGAAGACGGCGAACGCGATGATCACGATCGGCATCGCCTTAGACATCGGGCCTTCCATGCCGGGCAATGGTGTCGCCAGCAGCATCTGATAACCTAGGCTCAGCAGCGCCCCAATCAGCGACAGGCCGAACGACCAGACCGCCCAGCGGCTGCGGTTCAGCAACAGGACCGCGCCGAGCAGGCCCAGCCACACCCCAAGCGCCCAACCGACTTGCGCATACATGGGCATGCTGTTGATCCACGCGAGCGCTGCATTCGCGTCCATGCCGGGCATGGTCGTGGCAATATATGCGGCACCCCGCGTCTTGGTCATGGTGTAGTCGTAGGCGCCGAAGCAATTCCACAAGAACGACAGGATCCCAACGATCCACAAATGCGCTGGCGTCCGCGCCGACACGGTTTGTTGCATGTCTGTCCTCCCCTACCTGGGCCGAGATGCACCCGGTTGGTTGGATGAGGCCCTTAACAGAGGTTAGTGTCAAGTTGGTGGGGCAAGCACTTCGATCTGCAGCACTTTTCGGCTGAGCTCCGTCGTCATTCACACGATTTGAACGGATTTGCGTCCGAAGCGGATTCCTAGTGCAGGACGAGATCTCGCTTCAGCAGCTTGCCGATGGCGCCGGCCAGCAATTCCATCTCGTATGGTTTGAGCAGGACGGGGAAACCGTGCGTTCCTCCCGCCTGCTCGCTGTAACCGGTGGTCAGAAGGATCGGCAATTCGGGGAAGCGCTGCCGCACCTTACGCGCCAGCTCCATGCCGCTGATCCCACCGGGCATCACGATATCGGAGAAGATGATCGCCGGCTTCTCACCGGATGCCAGGCGATCCAGCGCCTCCTTCGCGCTATGCGCGACGATCGGGTCAAACCCGAGTTCGGTGAGCATGCCAGCGGCAAGCTCGGCCACCAGCGTATCGTCCTCGACAATCAGAACGCGGCCCAGCGCGTGTGCGCCATTGCCGCGCGATTCCGATCCAGTCGCTCCACGGCTCGCTGGGAGGTAGATCGTGAAGGTCGAACCCTTGCCGACTTGCGATTCCACTGTAACCGCGCCGCCGATCTGCTTCGTGAAGCCGAAGACCTGGCTGAGGCCAAGACCAGTCCCCTCACCGAAACTCTTTGTCGTGAAGAAGGGCTCGAACACACGTTCCATCGTTTCCGCGGACATGCCGGTGCCGGTGTCAGTGACGCGCAGGGCGACGTGTTCGCCTTTCAACCCCTCCGGCGCTCCCGTGAGTACGACGTTCTGGGCGCTGATCCGAAGCTTCCCACCCTGCTTCATCGCGTCGCGCGCATTGAAGGCGAGATTGAGGAGTGCGAGCTCTAGGGCGCCGGCGTCAAGTCAGCCGGCCACAGCTGATCGGAGATTTCCGTCACCAGTTCGATGTCCGAACGAAGCGATGGCCGTACGAGCATCGTTACATCGCCAAGGAAGGCCTTTAGGTCGATCTGATGAATTTCGAGCGGCTGCGCGCGGGCGAAAGCAAGCAGCTGCTTCGTCAGGCTGGCGCCGCGCTGCGCGGAGTTTCGAATGCCCTCCAGCATCCGCTTGAGCTTTTCCTGATCGGCGATGTTGCGCAGGCCGAGATCGGTTGCGCCGAGGATCGCCGTCAGCAAATTGTTGAAGTCGTGCGCGAGGCCGCCGGTCAGCTGCCCGAGGGCCTCCATCTTTTGCGAACGAAACAGCTGCTCGCGCAATTCCTCCAGCCGCAGCTGAGTTTCGCGCTTTTCCGTCATATCGCGGGTGATCTTGGCGAAACCGATCAGCTTGCCGTCTTCGTCCCTGATCGCGTCGATGACGACGCTCGCCCACAGGCGTGTGCCGTCCTTGCGAACGCGCCAGCCCTCGGCCTCGTAGCGGCCCGTCTGGCGCGCCGTCTCGAGTGCTCGCTTTGGAACCCCCGCGTCGAGGTCCTCGGGTGTGTAGAAGCGGCTGAAATGCTCGCCGATGATCTCGCTCGGCGTGTAGCCCTTGATGTGTTCGGCGCCGACGTTCCAATTGGTCACGCGGCCGTCCGGGTCGAGCATGTAGATAGCGTAATCGGTAACGCCCTGGACGAGGATCCTGAAGCGCCGTTCCGCTTCCAGCAATGCCTGATTCGCCTTGCGCTGCTCGGTCATGTCGCGCGTGATCTTCGCGAACCCGACCAGCTCGCCATCTTCACCGTTGATCCGGTCGACGACGATGCTCGCCCAGAAGCGTGACCCATCCTTTCGGACCCGCCAGCCTTCGCCTTCGTACTTGCCTTCGCGCCGTGCCGTTTCCAGCACCCTTTGCGGCGTGCCCGCCTCCCGATCTTCGTCGGTGTAAAAGGTCGAGAAGTGTTTGCCGACGATCTCTTCGGTCTGGAAGCCTTTGATGCGCTCGGCGCCTGCATTCCAGCTCGTCACGATGCCCTCGGGACTGAGCATATAAATCGCATAGTCGACGATCGACTGCACCAGCAGTTGAAAAGGAGCGTCCGTGTTCAGCTTGTTCACTACGGTCGAAAACCCACCAGATCCTGAGGATATGCCCCCGCGCGACGCTGAACACATGGGACGCGTCGCGGTTTCCTTCGACACCCGTGTGCTCACAAGATTGTTACGAAGCTCAAACTTTACTTTCCTGTCAACGGTGCTCTGCGGAAAGCCTGTTCATCAGGATCGCCGCGCGTTTCGCCTGCTTGAAGATCGATGGCACGTTCACCGCTTCCTTCGGCGTATGAGAGCCGACGCTGGCCGGCCCCAGTCCGACCAGCCCATTGACGTCCTTGGCGACGAAGCTAATGTCGCCCGCGCCGCGCTTGGCGGGATCGAGCTCCGCCATCTGCGGCAGACCCATGTCGCGATTGACCACGTTCAAACGCGCAAGCAGCGCGCGATTGCCGGCCGTCGGCGGCATCGGCGGATAGCCGTCCTCGTCAAAGCTGATCTCCGCCTTCGTGCCGGGAAGCGATTGCGCAACGATCGCGCGCATCTTTTCCCGCGTGCGCTGAATCTGTTCTTCGCTGATGGCGCGGAGGTCGCCTCGAGCAACAGCGGTGGGCGGGACGATGTTGGTTTTGCCGGTCACCTGGATGCGGATCCTGCCCGCATCGAGGTCGGCGCTCTGGCCGCCGCCGATCAGGCCGACATTGTACGTGAGCTTGTCCTCCGGCAGCTCACGGCGGAATGTGTCGATAATCCGGGCGAGTTCGTAGATCGCACCGTAACCGACGCCGGGTGTTCCAATGCCGCTCGAATGAGCGCTGTGCCCGCTCGCCGTGACCTTCCAGCTGCCGGAGCTCCGGCGAGCGATAGATCCGAGATCGAGGACGCCGGTGGGCCCGTCATCCTGCGCAAGGTCTTCGAAGTCGAGCGCCGCATCGGCTTTCTTGCCCTCGGCGATGAGGTCTCGGCGAGAGATGGTGATCGGGTCGCCTGAAATCTTCCTCGTCGCCGGTCATGAACACGGTGATATTCGCGTTCTTCAGTGTACCGGCGGCCTGCATCGCCCGGAGCGCGGCCACGATGACGGCTATACCTCCCTTGTCGTCGCCGGCGCCGGGGCCGCGCGCCATGTCGCCCTCGCGCGTCCAGCGCTGGAAGGGCGAGTCCGGTTCGAACACTGTGTCGAGGTGGGCGATGAGCAGCAGGCGCTTGCCCGTGCTGCTGCCGACGTGGCGCACGACCAGGTGCCCCGCACGTCCAGTCGCCTTCATGTCGATCCATTCGGCGGAGAAGCCGAGTTGCGTGAACTCCGGCTCGATCATCGCGCGTGCGGCCTGAACTCCTGCAAGGTTCATGGTGCCGCTGTTCTGGTCGACCCAGTGCTGGAGCATGTCGGTCGTCCGCTGCCGCTCGGCATCGATTGTTTGGATGATCTTCTGTTCAGCGGAATTGATTGCGGCCGATGCCGGTGCGGAAATGAGTGCAAGGACCGCGAACGCGTATGGGACTCGAAGTTTCATGGAGGACTGACTAGCGAGCGGCATTCCTCGCGTCATCCCTTCTGAAGAACGTCGCGCTTGGTTAGAATATATTTCCTCAGCACGCCTATCTGGTTAGTGGTACTTCAACTCAAAGACGGAAGAGGCGCAGATGCGGCAGGACGTAGGACGTCGATCGGCTGGTGGAGTAGCTGGATGAACTGATCAGATGGGTGAAGCGTCAGGCGCAGGTTCGGTCGGAAAACTCGAACTGATCGTCATCGCGATCACGTCGAAGCAATCCAGGCCCTGGCCCGCCTGGATTGCTTCCTCACTCGCTTCCTCGCAATGACGGCTGCGGGGGCACCTTCATAAGTCCGAACCGCCTGAATGCATTGACGGACGGCGTCGTCGCGATCGTGATGACGATCATGGTGCTCGAACTGAAGTTCCCGGCGGAGCCGACGCTTGGCGCAGTAGTGGCCGTGCTGCCGCTGCTCGCCGCTTACCTGCTCGCCTTCGTGAATGTTGCGATCTACTGGAACAATCATCATCACATGATGAGCTCGGCGCGGGTGGTGAACGGCTCGGTAATGTGGGCGAACCACGCTCTGCTCTTCTGGCTGACGTTGTTCCCGCTGATGATCCGCTGGATCGACGACGCCGGAATAACGCCATGGCCGGTTGCCTGCTTCGGACTGGTACTCGTCGGAGCCTCAGCTTCATACGTTATCCTGGAATGGACGCTGATCCGTGGCGAAGGAAACTCTTCAGCGGTCAAGCGGGCGCTCGGCGCCGGCTGGAAGGAATGGATCAGCTTTCTCCTCTACGCCGCCGCGGTTCCTGCGGCGTTCGTCTCGCCACTCATTTCGATCGCAATCTACGTGGGTGTTTCGATCGCCTGGCTGGTGCCTGATCGCCGGTTCGTGGAGAGACGCTCGTGACCCCGTCACGTCTGACCTCATTCCACCGATGGCGTGGTCGCGATCATCATCACGATCATGGTGCTTGAACTGCCAGCGCCGAAGGCACCCGGGCTTGCCGCGCTTGCGCCGCTGTCGGTACTGTTTGCAGCCTACGCGCTGTCGTTCATGAAGGTCGGCATTTATTGGTCGCAGCATCATAAGGTGCTTCAGGCGACGCGGCGCGTGAACGGGCAGGTGTTGCTCGCGAACCTGTTCTTTCTGTTCTGGCTGAGCCTCATACCGTTCGTCGTTCGCTGGGTCGGAGAGGCGGGCGTCACGCGCGACACGGTGATCGCGTTCGGCGTGCTGATGCTGCTCTGCTTTTTCTCCTTTTCCTTGCTGCTCTTGGCGCTGCTCCGGGCCAACAATTCCGACGCACCGCTGACCAAGGCGACGAGGCGCAGGCGCAAGGGCGCCATCACGATCGTCGCCTACCTGCTGGCAATCGGCCTCGCATTCCTCTGGCCGATCGTCTCGGTCGCGATTTACGTCGCTATCGCGTTGATGTGGCTCGTGCCGGATAACCGCTTTGAAGAGTTCATCGACTGAGCCGTTCTTGCGAAGGGGGAGGGTGCCTCCCACCTGACGGACATGGAACAATATCACGGAACAACGATCATCGGCGTGAAGAAGGGCGGCAAGACCGTCATCGCCGGTGACGGGCAGGTCAGCCTTGGCAACACGGTGATCAAGCCTAATGCGAAGAAGGTGCGCCGGATCGGCGATGGCAAGGTGATCGGCGGATTCGCCGGGGCAACGGCGGACGCCTTTACGCTTTTCGAGCGGCTGGAGCGGAAGCTCGAGCAGTATAACGGTCAGCTGCTGCGCGCTGCCGTCGAGCTGGCCAAAGACTGGCGGACGGACAAATATCTGCGGAACCTCGAAGCGCTCATGATCGTCGCGGACGCCGAGCAGCTGCTTATCCTGACCGGCAATGGCGATGTTCTTGAGCCTGAGGGGGGCATCGCTGCGATCGGCTCCGGCGGCAATTATGCCCTGTCCGCCGCGAAGGCGCTGGCGGAGTACGAGCCTGATCCGGAAGTCCTCGCGCGTAAAGCCATGAAGATCGCCGCAGAAGTGTGTGTCTTCACCAATGACCAGGTGACCGTCGAAACGATTGAAGCCTGAGCGCAACCGGGGTTAGGTTCGGCGTGTGTTTTTAAACCGCCGAACCTTCACCGCCGGTTCCGTCGCCCTGCTATCCGGTTGTGCGACCGTTGGCGCAGGGCCGAGCAGCGTAGCGAACTGCTCGCCGCTCGTGCCGGTGAAGGTCGACGCCAGCCGGGTGATCCGCACGATGGCGGGCCTGCGGCCCTATCGGCGACAAGGGTTCGTGGTTCGTGCGGAGGCGCTCGGGGAAAAGCGGCTCGTCCACAATTATGGCCATGGCGGCGGCGGCATCACGCTGAGCTGGGGCACGTCCAAGCTCGCTACGGAGCTCGGCCTTCAGGGCCACACGGGCGCGGTGGCGGTTCTCGGCTCCGGAGCAGTGGGTCTCTCGACGGCGCGACTGGCGCAGGAGGCCGGATTTGCTGTGACGATCTACGCGGCCGCCCTTCCGCCGGACACGACGTCGAATGTTGCTGGGGGTCAGTTCCACCCATTTGCCGTGTTTCACGAGGGTGACGTAACTCCGGAGTTCATGTCGCAATACACCCGCGCCCTCGATTACAGCTGGCGGCGGTATCAGATCATGGTTGGGGACGATTACGGAATCCGCTGGCTTCCAACCTATGTCGAGGCCGACAGCCCGGAAGCGAAGGTCATCGCGACCTTCCCACTGCTCAATCGCATGCTTTCGATTGCGGAGCATCCGTTCCCGCTCGACAGCGTACTCCGTTACGACACGATGTACGTCGAAACGGGCCGCTACCTTCGCCAGATGACGCGCGACGTTCAGCTTGCCGGCGGCAAGATCGAAGTACGTCGCTTCGCGACACCGGCAGACATCGCAACCTTGCGGGAAAGTCTGATCTTCAACTGCACGGGTTTGGGCAGCCGAGAGCTGTTCGGCGATCAAGTGCTCCAGCCGATCCGCGGGCAACTCGCCATCCTCGAACCTCAGCCGGATATCCGCTACGCGGCGCAAGGGCGGTTCGGGTACATGTTTCCACGAGCGGACGGCATTCTGCTTGGCGGCACATTCGAACGCGACGTGTGGGACACAACCCCTGACCCGGCTGCGATCGCCGAAATCATTGCATCACATAAGCGGTTCTTCGACCGCTTCCGTTGCGTGGCTTGAACAGCGTCGGCCCGCTTCCGACATAGCTGTCGAAATGAACTATCAAAGCTCCATCCCCCACAGCGGCGGGGAGTCCTCCGAAGTGTTGAAAGACAAGCTCACACCGAAGGCCATCGTCGCCGCGCTCAATGAACATATCATCGGCCAGGACGACGCGAAGCGCGCCGTTGCGGTGGCACTACGCAATCGGTGGCGGCGTCAGCAGCTTGGGCCCGAGCTTCGCGACGAGGTGACGCCCAAGAACATCCTGATGATCGGCCCGACGGGCTGTGGCAAAACCGAAATCAGCCGTCGCCTTGCGAAACTCGCCGACGCGCCGTTCGTGAAGGTCGAAGCGACCAAGTTCACCGAAGTCGGTTACGTCGGCCGCGACGTCGAGCAGATCGCCCGCGACCTCGTTGAGGAGGCGGTGCGCCTCGAGCGTGATCGTCGCCGCAACAAGGTGAAGGCTGCGGCTGAGGAAGCCGCGATGGAGCGGCTGCTAGATGCGCTTACCGGCAAGGGTTCGAGCGAGGCTACGCGGCAGAGCTTCCGGCAGCGCTTCACCGATGGAAGCCTTGACAAGGCGGAGGTCGAGATCGAGGTCGATGAGGCTCCGGCCATGCCGTTCGAGATCCCCGGCATGGGTGCGCAGGTGTTCGACCTCAAGTCGATGATGGGCAAGCTCGGTGGCCAGCAGCCGCGCAAGCGGCGCAAGCTCAAAGTGCCCGAGGCGTTCGCCCGCCTGACCGAAGAGGAAGCAGACAAGCGCGTCGATCCCGACGACATCAACCGAGTGGCGCTTGCTGACGCGGAGGCGAACGGCATCGTCTTCCTGGACGAGATCGACAAGATCGCGGTCAGTGACGTGCGCGGTGGCTCCGTCAGTCGCGAAGGCGTCCAGCGTGATCTCTTGCCGCTGATCGAGGGTACCACGGTTGCGACTAAGTACGGGCCGCTCAAGACCGACCACATCCTGTTCATCGCGTCGGGCGCTTTCCACATCGCCAAGCCCGCCGACCTGCTGCCCGAATTACAGGGCCGTCTCCCGATCCGGGTCGAGCTGAAGGCACTGACGCAGCAGGATTTCGTCCGCATCCTGTCGTCCACTCGCGCGAGCCTGACCGAGCAATATCAGGCACTGCTGGCCACCGAAGGAGTTAGCATCGAGTTCGACGACGGCGGCATCGACGCACTCGCTCGCATTGCTGCGGAGGTGAACGAAGCGGTCGAGAATATCGGCGCGCGCCGGCTGCAAACGGTCATGGAAAAACTGCTCGAAGAGGTGAGCTTCGATGCCGAGGACCGTCGCGGCGAGACGCTCCTCGTCGACGCTGCGTTCGTCGACAAGCAACTGAGCGGCATCGCACGCAACGCCGACCTCAGCCGTTACGTCCTCTAGAAGGATCGCGCCGTCGAACGCGCGGAACGTTCCAGCGTTAAGCGCTGATAGGCATGCATCGGTGATCCGCTCTCGTCGTTCTCCGGCTACCATATAGCTAGCCGGAGACGACTTATGCGCTTGATTAACAACAGCATTATCGCCGCCGCGGCAGTAGCGTTCTCGGCCGCCGCGGCCGCACAAACTACCCCTTCGACCTCGACGCCTACGACCCAACAGAACATTCCGGATGAGCCCGGTGCAACGGCGACCACGAGCTCCGGGCAGAGCTCGACGGCTCCAGACCCGACGCAGACGACGCCTGGGCAGAGTTCTACTGCGCCGGGCCAGACTCAAACCACACCGGGTCAGACCCAAACAACGCCCGGCGAGGCCAGTCAAAATACATCCGCGCGGACTGGTCAGACGCCGTCCGGCCAGACGACCGGCACCGCGACGACTGAGATGAAGCCCGCCACTTCCGCCGACATCAAGGCGGGTGCTTCGGTTCGCGACCAGAACGGAGGCACTGTCGGCAAGGTCGAGTCCGTCACCTCGAAAGGCGTCGTCGTGAGCACCGGCAAGGTCCGGGTCACCGTCCCACCGTCGAGCTTCGCGAACGGTGACAAAGGCCTCGTCATCGGCATGACCAAGGCAGAGATCGAAGCGGCCGCTACGAAGAAGCAAAAGAAGTAGGGCTTTTCCTGTATCTCCAGACGAGCCCCTGGGCGAACGGCGTCCAGAGGCTCGTCCGCATGCCGGCGAGCCGCAGCCATTGGGCAATCGACACATTGCATGTCCTCACCGCATTAGAGCGGCCGGTTGCTTTGTAGAACGCGTCGCAGCACCCGTATCCCGGATGATCGATCCGCGTCGGCTTCCCTGTCTCGCTGAGCGCAAAGTCCGCGCGGATCGCGGTCCACAAGCGCCTGTACTCTTCCGGTCGAAGCCTGATTTGGCGCACGGCATAATAAGGTCGCGGCACATATTCGACGTGCATGATGCGCTCACCGCCGGTCAGAGCAGACCAAATGGTGCGCGCCCTGATGTCCCACCACGTCGGCGTTTCGAGATACACTCGCCGCTCGCCTGTACCGAAGGCGATCCATCGCGCATCCGGAGGCGGGGCGGCGAACTGGCTGCGCGGAAAATACGGTGCCCAATCCAGCCCTTGAGCGCTCACCGGCATGAAAAGATCGACGTGAATGCCGTTGTCGGCGAGATACACGGTTGTGCCTTGCGCAGCCTCGGTCCAGCCGCGATTTACGGGAACCAGCGAGCCTAAAAGTGCAGCGCCAAGGTACAGCGCCGGCACCATCAGAAGGGCACTGATGACTCGCCCGACCCACTTGCCACCCTTGGCTTTTCTACGCCTACGCGCCACTTGCCCTCCCGCCGCACCTTGCCTCAACTGCAGCGCCTGCCTAGATGCCCCAGCCAAGGTCGGGGCGTAGCGCAGCCTGGTAGCGCATCACACTGGGGGTGTGGAGGTCGCTGGTTCGAATCCAGTCGCCCCGACCATCCTTCGCTTGGAACGTGCGAAGGATCAGCGAAATTCAGCGGAAAGTCAGCAGCTCTACATGACCTACGAACCGATGTTGATGATGATGCAGGCAGCGCCCGCTGGAGGCCCTGGCGGCACCATGGGCATCTTGATGGGCATCGCCCCCTGGCTGCTGATCTTCGTCATCTTTTACTTCCTGATGATCCGTCCGCAGCAGCAGCGGGTGAAGCAGCACCAGGCCGCGATCAATGCCGTCAAGAAGGGTGACGAAGTCGTGACCGGCGGCGGGATCCGCGGCCGTGTTACGAAGGTCGCTGACGATGAGGTTGAGGTCGAGATCGCGCAGGGCGTCAAAGTCCGGGTGGTCAAGTCGACGATCAGCCACGTGCTGACCCCGAACACGAAGCCGGCCAACGACTGATGCTGGAATTTCCGCGCTGGAAGGTCTGGCTGGTGTCGGTCATCGTCGCGCTCGGCGTCCTGCTCTCGATCCCGAGCCTGCTCGCTGGCACAACGCTTTCCGGCAGCTGGCCGAAATGGCTGCCCCAATACAAGATCAGCCTGGGTCTCGACCTTGCCGGCGGCAGCCAGCTGCTGCTCGAAGCGGACGCGGCAGATGCGCAGAAGCAGCGTCTTCAGGCGATGGAAGATTCCGTCGCGACGGAGCTCCGCCGCGATCCAGCCATCGATATCGGCGATATCTCGACTGCCGGCGGTCGCCTGTCCTTTCTCGTTCGCAATCCGACCCAGGTAGACGCCGCCGTTGAGCGGATGCGTAACCTTACCCGTCCGGTCGCCCTGACGGGCAATCGTGATTGGGATGTGCAGGTCGTCGATTCGACGCGGGTCGTCCTGACGCCGACCCCCAGTGGGAATGCGCGCGCCCTGAAGGAAGCGATGAGCGTTGCCCGTGACGTCGTGCGCCGCCGCATCGACCCGCAGGGCACCAAGGAAATCACCGTCATCACCGAGGGCGACACGCGGCTGTTCGTCCAGGTGCCGGGCGTGACCGATCCGGAGCAGCTCAAAAGGCTGATCGGCCAGACAGCGCGCCTCGAGTTCAAGCTTGTCGACCTGTCGGCCAATCCCACTGACGTGCAGCAGGGCCGCGCTCCTCCTGGCAGCCAGGTGCTTCCGATGGCTGACGGTTCTTCCGCGATTGCCGTGAAGCGCCGCGTCATGGTCTCCGGCGACCAGCTCACGGACGCCAAACAGAGCTTTGACCAGGACGGGCGAGCGACCGTCGACATCACCTTCAACACCGCCGGCGCGAAACGCTTCGGTCGTGTGACTCAGGAGAATGTCGGCAAGCCGTTCGCGATCATCCTCGACGACAAGGTCCTGTCAGCACCTAACATCAACGAGCCGATCCTTGGCGGGCGCGCGCAGATCAGCGGCAGTTTCACCGTCCAAACCGCCAACGATCTCGCGGTGTCGCTCGCCTCGGGCAAGCTGCCGGTGAAGCTAAACGTCATCGAGGAGCGCTCGGTCGGTCCGGACCTCGGCAAGGACTCCATTCACCGCGGCGTGATCGCAAGCGTCATCGGCACGCTTGGCGTCATGATTTTCATGCTCGTCACCTACGGGCGGTTCGGCGTCTATGCGAACATCGCGCTGGTCGTGAACGCGTTCCTGATCCTGGGCATCATGGCGATGTTCAACGCGACGCTGACGCTGCCGGGAATCGCCGGCTTCATCCTGACGATCGGCGCCGCCGTGGACGCCAACGTGCTCATTAACGAGCGCATCCGTGAGGAGATAAGGCGCGGACGGCGGCTGATCGACGCAGTCGAGACCGGCTACAAGGAGGCAATGCGCGCCATCTTCGACGCC
Source organism: uncultured Alphaproteobacteria bacterium (assembly GCA_963752025.1). GTDB lineage: Bacteria > Pseudomonadota > Alphaproteobacteria > Sphingomonadales > Sphingomonadaceae > Sphingomicrobium. The sequence continues at coordinate 72,987 of CAVVWY010000022.1, forward strand.
AACGTCACGCACGTGATCTCGGCAGCGATCATGGCCTATTTCGGCTCCGGACCGGTGCGCGGCTTCGCGGTCGTCCTTCTGATCGGCGTGGTCACCTCGGTGTTCACCGCCGTCTTCTTCACTCGCATGCTGGTCGCGCTGTGGATCCGGCGCGCGCGCCCCCGCGCGCTGCACATCTAAGGCGAAGGGCTCATGAAACTCCTCAAGATGGTCCCGGACCATACGAACCTCGACTTCATGCGCTGGCGCAACCTCGCGCTGGTCCTGTCGCTGATCGCAACTGTCGCGTCGCTCGCTTTCACCGCTTATCGCGGCTTGAATCTCGGCGTCGATTTTGTCGGCGGTCAGCTGGTCCGTGTGACCTTTCCACAGGCGGTTGATGTCGAGAAGCTTCGCGGCCAGGTCGATGGCCTGCATCTCGGCGAAGCGAGCATCCAGGAATTCGGCAGCGCGAAAACGGTGCAGATTCGCCTGCCTAGGCCGTCGGGCGGTGACGCCGCAGCGAATGCAGCAGCGACGAAGGTCAAGCAGCTGATCGCGACCGATTACTCCGGCGCGCGGGTCAACTCGGTCGACACCGTATCGGGTAAGGTCAGCGAGGAGCTCGCACAGAATAGCGCGATCGCCATCGCCCTAGCGATGCTCGGCATCGCCATCTACATCTGGTTCCGCTTCGAATGGCAGTTCGGCGTCGGGGCGCTTCTGACGCTGGCGCATGATATCGCGATGACGCTGGGTTTCTTCGCGTTCACGCGTCTGCAGGTCGACCTGAACGTGGTCGCCGCGTTCCTCACCATTGTCGGCTATTCACTGAACGACACGGTCGTCATCTACGACCGTATTCGCGAGAACCTCAGGAAGTATCGCAAGATGGCGATCCTTCCGCTGCTTAACCTGTCGCTCAACGAGACTTTGGCACGAACGGTCGTGACCTCCTTCACGGTCCTCATCGCGCTAGGCGTGCTGATGCTAATCGGACCCGAAGTGATCTTCGGCCTCGCTATTGCGATCTTCCTCGGCGTCGTGATCGGCACCTATTCGTCGATCTACATTTCCTCGCCGGTGTTGGTCTGGCTCGGGGTCCAGCCGGACAGTTTCCTCAAGGGCGACGAAAAGGAAGAAACGCCCGAGGCCCAACACGCTTGACCCCGTTCAGGCGAGAACAAGCTTTGGCTATTCATGCCCTGCTTGGCCTGTCCCTGCGCCCACGCTAATGAGGTTTTCATGTTGAAGCTTAACCGTTCCGCTCTCCTTCTCCTCGCCTGTGCCGCTGCGGTCCCGCTGGCGGGCTGTGCCCATGGCAAGGGAAGCAAGAGCGACACGGCCTACGTCGCCCGTGACGTGAGCTCGCTTTACCAAGCGGCGCAGCGAGCGATGAAGTCGCAGGACTATCTGACAGCGGCGAAGCTGTTCGACGAGGTCGAGCGCCAGCACCCTTACTCAGTGTGGGCACGCCGGGCGCAGCTGATGAGCGCGTTCAATTATTACCTGGCCGAGAAGTACCCGGAGACGATCTCGTCGGCGCGACGCTTCCTCACCATTCACCCTGGCAACGCCGAGGCCCCTTACGCGCAATATCTCGTCGCGATGAGCTATTATCAGCAGATCCCCGACGTTACCCGCGACCAGACGAACACGCAGTCGGCGTCCGACGCGTTCGGCGAACTGATCCGCCGCTACCCTGATTCGCGCTATGCGGCCGACGCGCGGCTGAAGCTCGACCTGATCAACGACCATCTCGCTGGCAAGCAGATGGAGGTCGGCCGCTACTATCAGCGTTCGGGCCAGTGGCTCGCCGCCACCTATCGTTTTCGCGACGTCGTCGACAAATATCAGACCACCACGCATACGGCCGAAGCGCTGGAGCGGCTGGTCGAGTGCAACCTCGCCCTCGGTATTCCGGACGAAGCGCGCAGGAACGCTGCCGTCCTCGGCCGTAATTACCCCGGATCCTACTGGTACAAGCAGTCGCTGAAGCTGCTCGGCGAGGAGCAGCATCACACGCAGCGGCGGACGGCCTCAGCCAAGTGATCTTGGCCAGGCGGGCGCCATGCTGAGGCAGCTCGCTATCCACAATGTCGTGCTCGTCGAGCGGCTGGAGCTTGAATTCGAGCCCGGACTTGGCGTGCTCACGGGTGAGACCGGCGCAGGCAAATCAATTCTGCTCGATGCGCTCGGGCTCGCGCTGGGGGCGCGTGCGGACACGGGGCTCGTCCGCGCCGGGCAGGACGTTGCGACGGTTTCCGCCGAAATCGAGCTTGAGCCGTCGCATCCGGCACATGCGCTCATTGCCGAGCAGGGACTTGAGGCTGAACGCGGAGAGCCGTTGATCATCAGACGCACGGTGCGGAGTGACGGCGGCAGCCGCGCTTTCGTCGGCGGCTCGGCCGTCCCTGCCGGGTTGCTACGCGACGTGGGCGCCCTCGCGGTGGAGATCCACGGCCAGCATGACGACCGCGGCCTGCTCAACCCCAAGGGGCATCGCGCCTTGCTCGATGCGTTCGGCAGGATCGATGCGAGTGAAGTGACCGATTTGTGGACGGAGGTTACCCGGATCGAGGCCGATCTGGGCGAAGCGCGCGCAATCGCGGCAGCGGCCGAGCGCGATCGGGAATGGCTCGAACATGCTAGCGGTGAGATAGAGAAACTCGCGCCCGAGGAAGGCGAGGAGACGCGCCTTGCCGAAGAGCGCGCCGCCATGCAGGCGGGGCTCAGGGCTGGGGAATCGCTGTCGGGTCTCGATGAGCTGCTGGGCGGCTCCGAAGGCGCGCTCGCCCAATTGCGCCAGGCGGCGCGGCGGATCGAGCGCGGCGCCGCCGAACATCCCTTGCTCGGCGAAGCGCTCGCGTCGCTTGACCGCGCGGTGATCGAGGCGAGCGAGGCAGAAGATCGAATTGTCCGCGCTTCTGATGCGTTGTCCTTCGATCCGGCGCGGCTGGAGCAGGCGGAGGCGCGCTTGTTCGACATTCGCGCGCTCGCGAGGAAGCATCGGGTAGAGCCTGACGCACTGGCTGAGCTCGGTGCTCGGATGCGGGGGCAACTTGCCGCGATTGATGCCGGGGGCGAGCGGATTTCAGATCTGGACGCTGCACTGATCACCGCTCGGGAGGCTTACGCTAATGCCGCCGAGACGCTGAGCCACAAGCGTCGAGACGCTGCCAGCAGGCTCGACGCCGCAGTGGCAACCGAACTCGCGCCGCTCAAGCTCGACGCCGCCCGGTTCCGAACGAGCATTGCGGGGGCGGAGCCCGGACCCTCGGGTACTGACCGCGTCGAGTTCGAAGTATCCACAAATCCAGGTGCCCCGTTCGGCGCCCTGACGCGTATCGCCTCCGGCGGCGAGATGTCGCGGTTCATCCTCGCACTGAAGGTGGCGCTCGCGGAGGCCGGAACAGCGTCGACGATGATCTTCGACGAGATTGATCGCGGTGTCGGCGGCGCCGTGGCGAGCGCCATCGGCGAACGCCTGCATCGCCTCGCCCAACGTTCGCAGGTGCTCGTCGTCACTCACTCGCCACAGGTCGCCGCTCGCGCCTCTCACCACTATCGAATCGAAAAGAGCCACAGCGGCGACGGCACGCGCACCAGCGTGTGCAAGCTCAGCGAAGAAGAGCGGCGCGAGGAGATTGCCCGCATGCTCTCCGGCGCATCGATCACCGAGGAGGCGAGAGCCCAGGCGTCGCGGCTCCTCGACGCGGCATGACTGTTTATGTCGCGCTTTTGCGCGGGGTGAACCTGGTCGGGAACAGCACACTGAAGATGGCCGACCTAAAGGAGATCGCGGGCGAACTCGGGCTCGCATCGGCGCGCACCTACATCGCGAGTGGAAACCTGCTTTTCAGCAGCGACGAGCCTGAGGAGAAGCTCCGCCAAATGCTGGAGAAGCGCCTGCAGGAGCATATGGGTAAAGGTGTCGGCGTGATGCTCCGCACCGCCAAAGAGGTGGAAGCAGCCGTAGGCGCCAATCCCTTCACCGATGCGCCGGGCAATCGCGTCCAGGTATTCTTCATGAACGAAGCGCCCCCCGAGGGCCTGCTAGAGACCGCCCGAAATATGGACGACGAGCGCATCGCTGCCGGTGCTCGCGAGGTCTATGTCGCGTACGGGGAAAAGGGTATCGGGCGTTCACGCTTGCGCATCCCGGCTGCCGAAGCCGGGACCGCGCGCAACATGAATACGGTCGCGGAGCTGGCCGAGCTTGCAAGGGAGATGTCATGAGTAAGGACCGCGCAGTTCGACACGAGTTCGAAGGCGAGCAGCTGGAAAGCGTCTTCGTCGGACGGCGAGACGGCGCGCCGAGGCCGACGGTGGTCCTGGTCCCGACCGTCATGGGTGTGTCCGACCTGGAAGTCGGCTTCGGCCGGCAGCTTGTCGAGCTTGGCTTCAATGCCTTCGTCGCGGATCTCTTCGGCAAGGAATTTCACGGCGCTCCACGCGACACCATGTTCGGCGAGATGAACCGGCTGCGGTCCGACCGGGGTACGCTGCGCCGCCGTCTGCTGTCGATCCTCGAGGTGGTTCGCGAGCTCGCCGAGGTTCAGGGCCAGCAGCTCGTCGTCGCTGGCTATTGCTTCGGCGGGCAGTGCGCGCTCGATCTTGCGCGGAGCGGTGCGGACGTAGCCGCTTGTGTGTCGTTCCATGGTCTCTTCGATCCGCCGGGCCTGGATCCGGAGAAAATCACGGCCAAGGTCGTCGCCTTCCACGGCTGGGACGATCCGATGGTCCCGCCGGAAAAGGTCGTCGCGCTGGGTCAGGAACTGACCGAGGCGGGCTGTGACTGGCAGATCCACGCCTATGGCCATGTCGGCCACGGCTTCACCAATCCGCATGCGAGCGAGCTGCAGATCGACGGCGTTGCTTACAACGCACTCGCTGCCGAACGGTCGTGGACCAGCTTCATCAACCTGCTCGAGGAATTGTTCGCCACGAATGGCTGATGCCGTCGATGCGCTGAGCGAGGCCGAAGCCGCCAACCGCCTGATGCGGCTGGCGAAGGAGATCGCCCGGCACGACAAACTGTATCACGACCGCGACGCGCCGGAGATTTCCGACGCGGCCTATGACGCGCTTGTCCGGGAGAACCGGGAGCTCGAGGAGCGCTTTCCCCAGCTCGTCCGCGCCAATTCGCCGTCGAAGAGGCTGGGTGCGGCGCCGACCGGCGCGCTGGCGAAGGTTACACACGCACGGCCGATGCTCAGCCTGGAAAACGCCTTCTCCGCCGACGAGGTCGAGGAGTTCGTCGCGCGGATCAGGCGCTTCCTTGCGCTGCCCGCCGCCGCATTCGTGGCCTTCACCGCCGAGCCAAAGATCGACGGACTGAGCTGTTCCCTGCGCTACGAGCGGGGCGAGCTGGTGCTCGCCGCGACGCGCGGAGATGGATCGGTGGGCGAAGACGTGACGCCGAACGTCAGGACTATCTGCGACGTGCCGCAGCGTATCGCGAATGCATCGGACGTGCTTGAGGTCCGTGGCGAAGTGTACATGTCCAAGGCCGACTTCGAGGCGCTGAATCAACGCCAGGAAAGTTCCGGGGGTAAGATCTTCGCCAATCCGCGCAATGCTGCGGCCGGGTCGCTTCGGCAGAAGGACGCCAGCATCACTGCTGCGCGGCCGCTCCGATTTCTGGCGCACGGCTGGGGCGAAACTTCGCAGCGGCTCGCGGAGACGCAGTTCGAAGCCATGAAGCGGATCGAAAGCTTTGGCATACCGGTCACCGAGCTGCTCGTTCGCTGCAACTCAGTCGAGGAAATCCTTGGCCACTATCGAGCGATCGAGAAGGGCCGCGCCGATATGCCGTTCGACATCGACGGTGTCGTCTACAAGGTCGACTCGCTCGACCTCCAGGAGCGGCTCGGCTTTGTGGCGCGAGCACCGCGCTGGGGACTGGCGCATAAATTCCCCGCCGAGAAAGCCGAGACCACGCTCGAAGCGATCGACATTCAAGTCGGCCGCACCGGAAAGCTCACGCCCGTCGGCCGCTTGACGCCCGTCGGGGTAGGCGGCGTGATCGTCGCGAATGTCACGCTCCACAACCGCGACGAGATCGAGCGGCTCGGCCTGCGCATCGGTGACCGCGTCCGCATCCAGCGCGCTGGCGACGTGATCCCGCAGGTCGTTGAGAACCTGACCCGCGACGAGCCGCGCCCGCCGTACGTTTTTCCCGACCATTGCCCCGAGTGCCAGTCCGAGGCAGTCAACGAGGAGGGCGAGGTCGATGTCCGCTGCACCGGAGGCCTGATCTGCCCCGCCCAGCGTTTCGAACGGCTACGGCATTTCGTCTCGCGCGGAGCCCTCGACATCGAAGGACTGGGAGAGAAGAGCATATCCGAGTTCATCGAGCTCGGCTGGCTGAACTCACCGGCGGACATTTTCCGCCTCCGCAACCACCGCGCCGATTTGATCGCCCGCGAGGGTTGGAAGGAGAAGTCGGTCGATAATCTCCTCGCCGCCATTAAGGCCAAGCGTCAGCCCGACGGCGCGCGTTTGCTGTTCGGCCTGGGCATTCGTCACGTCGGCATCGTCACCGCCAAGGACCTGCTGAGATGCTTCGGGACCATCGAGGAGCTGCGCCGGCTTGCAACGTCGGAGGGCGGTCAGGCCGAGCTGTCGTCCGTGCAGGGCGTAGGACCTGTTGTCGCTGGGGCGCTCGTCGACTTTTTCCACGAGGCGCAGAACCGCGAGGCGCTGGATGATCTGCTGTCCGAAGTCTCGCCGCAGCCGTTCGTCAGCGATGCCAAGCAGACGGAGTGGAGCGGCAAGACCATCGTCTTCACCGGCAGCCTCGAAACCATGAGCCGCGACGAAGCGAAGGCACAGGCGGAGCGCCTCGGCGCCCGAACCGCAGGTTCGGTCAGTGCCAAGACCGACCTCGTGGTCGCTGGTCCGGGCGCTGGCTCCAAGCTCAAGAAGGCAGAAGAACTGGGCATCAGCGTGATCGGTGAGCAGGAATGGGCGAAGATCGTCGCTGAGACGTAACAGTCTCCGTACGAATCCCGATTGGGTTGGTCGGTGACGCAGCTATGGCTTGCTCCCATGTCCATCAGACTGGCGCACGTCCCCATTATGTTCGCACTGCTGGGATTGCGCGCCGCGGCCAGCGAAACCGGGCATCATTGGTCCTACAACGGCGCCGAGGGACCTTCGCACTGGGGCGGAACCTGTAGCAGCGGCAGAGCTCAATCCCCGATCGACATTCATGCTGCGGCGGCCCCTGCAGAGAAGCTGCCGCCGCTCCAGATCGATTACCGGCCGAGCATCCTCAACATCATCGACAACGGCCACACCATCCAGGTCAATGTCGAACACGGCAGCTCAATTTCCGTTGGCGGGCATCGCTTCGACTTGGTCCAATTCCACTTCCACAAGCCGAGCGAGGAGAGGATCGATGGCCGACAGTTCGCAATGGTCGCGCATCTCGTTCACCGCGATACCGGCGGTAAGCTTGCGGTCATTGCAGTGCCGCTGAAGGCCGGCGAGGAAAACCCCGTCATAGGCATATTGTGGCGCCATCTTCCGAGCGCAAAAGGGCACGAAGAAACAAAACATGCAGTAACGATCAATCCGGCCCAATTGCTGCCGACCAACCGCGCCTATTTCACTTACGAGGGCTCGCTTACGACGCCCCCGTGCACGGAAGGCGTGCGCTGGTTCGTTCTCAAGTCACCGGCCAGTGTATCCTTGGGCGAGATCACGACATTCTCGAGGCTCTACCATTCGAACGCGCGACCCATTCAGCCGCTCAACAAGCGCCAGGTGCTCGCCAGCAACTGGGGGCCTAACGCACCCCACTGGTCCGCCGGATGAAGTCCGCAACATCATTGTGCAGCTGCGCCAGCGTCGGTGGGTGGACGTACACCATGTGGCCGGACTGATAGTAATGATACTCGATGTTGCTGCGCAGGTTGGCGGGGACCGGCAGGTGGCGCATTTCCATCACGCCTGCAAAATAAGGCGTCGAAACGTCGAAATAGCCGCCGTTGACCATCACCTTCATGTCCGGGTTCTGCTTCATTGCCGAGGCGAGGTCGGGCAGCACGTTGGGCAAGGCGATCATGGGTTGATCGGCGCCAGGCGGCTGATGCTTGTAGTCCCACTTGGAATAGATCGGGATGCCCGACTTGAAGGCGATCTCCGGTCTGTAGTTCAGCCGAGCGCGGACATAGGAGTTCCACGCCGCAACATAAGCGGCGCCGATCGCCGAACCCTGCGGGTCATAGCTTGAAACCTTGCTGAGCGGATCCAGCGTTGCCGACGAAGCGAGTATCGAGTGTGCCGGTGGTCAGGCCTTGCTCGCCGAGCAGCTCCTTTTGGAACGCTCCATATTCAATGCGGAGATTGCTCTTCAGCAAATAGGGCACCGACAAGCCCGTGTAGGCGGATAGCCGCTGCGCGATGCGCTGCCGCTCGGCGTTGGGCAACTCGTTGCCCCTCAGCAGCGCCTGCTGGTAATCAGTGGTCGCGAACTGCTCCACGTCGTTCAGAAACGCGCGCAGGTCCGCCGGGCAATTCCCCAGCTTGTTGAAGTACCAGGCCGTCGCCGCATAGGTTGGCAGCGCCACCACGTAGGGCATGTCGATTCCGGGGTTCAGCTGCGGGTCGTCGGGCATGAAATCCCAGTTGAGGATGTCCGACAGCAGGATGACGCCGTTCAGATCGACGTCAGCCTTGTGCAGCGCGAGCGTCATTCCCGCCGCACGCATCGTCCCATAACTTTCGCCGAACAGATATTTGGCCGAGCGCCAACGGTCGTACTTCGTCAGGAACTGCGTGATGAAATCGGTGAAGGCGTGGATGTCCTGGTCGACGCCGTAGAAGGCCTTTTCCTTGTCCTTGCCGGCGATGCGGCTGAAGCCCGTACCCGGCGCATCGATGAAGACGAGGTCAGTGGCGTCGAGCAGGCTCTTGTCGTTATCGACGACGGCGTAAGGCGCGCGGCGTGTGGCGTCGGTCGGAGGTGACGACGCGAACCGGCCCAAAGGCCCCCATGCGCAGCCACACGGTCGATGATCCAGGGCCGCCGTTGAAGAGGAAGGTGATCGGCCGGGAGGCCGTCGGAACGCCCTGCTTGAAGTAGGCCGTATAGAACATCGACGCTTCGGGTTTGGGACCGTCCTTGTCCTTGTCGGCCGATTTGTCGGTGTCGGCTTCCGCCGCGTCGGTGTCCTGCCAATCCTTGGCGTGAACGACGAGTGTTCCGGCGACAGCATCGTAAGCGATCGGCTGGTCCCCCATGGTAAGCACACCGGCCGAGTGCACTTCGCTGGCCTTGAAGAAGGCTTTGGCGGGACTGCCCGGGTCAGCCTTGCGTGCGCCTTCCGCGCGCGGCGGGCGCGTGGCGTGCGTTTTCGCGGTCCGTGGGGGTGCCGCAGCGGCGACTGCGGAGACAAGGAGCCGCGGCGAGTGCCAGCGTGACAGGAGATTTCATGCCGACGGTGTTGCAGCGGCTATTTGCGCCTGCAAGCGGATTTGCCGGTTAGTTGCGCCGTTGGCAGACGAGCACGGGCCATTCGCCGCCGCCATCGTCAACCAGCGCGAGACCCTCTGCGTCATACGCCTTCGCAACGGCGTCGGCCTGCGTGTCGAGCAAGCCGGCGAGCACCACGGTGCCGCCCGGCGCCATGGCGTTCGCAAAATCGGGCGCCAGTTCGATCAGCGGTCCGGCGAGTATGTTGGCAATGATCAGGTCGAATGGTGCTCGGGCGGTGAGCAGAGGGGAATCCATGCCATCGGCCACACCGAGCAGCAGTTCGCCCGCGCCATGGCCAAGCTTCACCCGATTGATCGCGGCATTCTCGCGAGCGACGTCGATTGCGACTGGATCGACGTCCGTCGCGATTCCCTTGGCCTCCGGCCACAGCGAAAGCGCGGCGAACGCGAGAAGGCCAGTGCCTGTCCCGATATCCGCGATGTTGGCGAAGTCATCCCCGGCGCGCTCGAGCTTATCCAAGGCCGCAAGGCAAGCCGACGTCGTTGCATGCTGTCCGGTGCCGAACGCGAGGCTCGCATCGATCTCGAAGGCGACTGTGCCAGGCGGCACGCCGCGGTACATGGGCGTGTGCACGTAGAAGCGACCGGCACGGATCGGCTGCAGGCCCGCCTGGCTCATGGTCACCCAATCCGCTTCGCCGAGCTGCTCGACACGCGGACTGCCGCTGCCGAGATCGGCCAGCATCGCCAACTCGTCCTGCTTCGGCTCGCGATCGAAGTAAGCGTGGATCAGCCAGTCGTCAGGCCTGCATTCATCCGGCTCGTCGGCAACGAGGACCGGCGGGTTGTCTCCGCCAGCGAACAAGTGATCGGCGTCCGGAACCGACTTCACCCTGCGCGCGGGTGCACGGGATCGTGACGCGCCAGCTCAATGACTTGCGGCTTCCTTGGCCAGCCGCTCGTCTAGCTCCTTCGAAAGGGAAGCAGAGTAGTTGCGGCAGGCCTCGCGATCCTCGAGCGGCGCACGGCCCGCGAATTGGTCAGGCATTCCGCTGGCGGAGGGGTGCGGCGTGATGAGGATGTCGCAATCGAGCGTGGCGACCTTTGCGAAGCTGGCGCGGTAGCCTTGCAAATAAGCAGCATGGTCGCTGAAGCGGTAATCGTCTCGGCTGACCGGCGTCAGGCTGTCGGCATAGACGATTTGCCGGCAGATGCCGCCATCGCAGCTGCCCCAATGCCAGGTTAGCGCGCCCGGCGTGTGACCAGGCGTTGCGACGGCAATGACGATTGAATCACCGACGCGAACCATCTCGCCGTCCTGGATGACGTGGTCGACGCGTGCTGCGGGGAAGGGCTTGCTCAGGCCCGCTTGCGGATCGTCTTTCCCTGCAGCTCCCGTCCTCAACACGGCCGCGGCAGCCGGTGAAGCAAAGACCTGCGCACCGGTCAGCTGCTGAAGCCGCGCAACGCCACCGACGTGGTCGGAATGCTCGTGGCTCTGGAGGATGATCTTCACTTCTGACAGACGGAAGCCGAGGTCCTGGATATTGTGTGCGATGAGCGGCGCATCGGCCTCCGTACCACCATCGATTAGAATGTGCCCTTGCTTCGACGTGATCAGAATTGAGGTGATCCCGCAGGTGCCGACGAAGTAAGTGTTGCCGAAGATGCGGACCGGCGGCGCGGGCTTCTCCCATTCGTCCGAACCATCGCACGCCGCATCATAGGCCGGGCCCGCGGTCTCGATCGGAGCGATGGGGCGTTCAACCTGCGGCGGAGTCTTTTGAAGCGGCACCGTGATGCTCGGCCCCAGCTGCGCCGCGGCCAGGAAGAGGATGCTAGCGAACATAGCTCGCGCCGTTGATGTCGATCACGCTTCCGGTCGCCGACGCAGGAGCGTCGACGGCAAACCAGCGAATGACTTCGGCGACCTCGTCAGTCGATGCGACGCGGCCGAGCGGGATGTCAGCAATGATCTGCGCGCCGCCGCGGCCTTGCAGATATTCCTCGGTCATCTCTGAGACGGTGAACCCCGGTGCCACTGCGAAGGCGAGAATTCCTTGGGACGCGTATCCACGCGCGATCGATTTGGTCATGCCGATCATCCCGGCCTTCGACGCCGCATAATGCCAGTGCTGCGGCGAGTCGCCGCGATAGGCGGCGCGGCTGGCAATGTTGACGATGCGTCCGACGCCCCCCTCCCGCTCGCGGAAGTGGCCAACGGCGAGGCGGCAAAGATCGGCAGCGGCCTGCAGGTTGATGGTCATCGTCCGCTCCCACGCGGCGTGCCACTCGTCGTCGTCGACACAATCGCCGACGCTCTCGTAAATCCCCGCATTGTTCACGAGCACGTCGACATGGCCGCCAAGTCGGCCCAGCGCCGCGTCCCAAATCCGCCGCGGCGCCTTGGGGTCGGCGAGGTCGCCCGCGATCAACTCGTCACTTCCGCGCGTCGAATGGCCCGCGACATTGTGGCCGGTCGATTTGAGAAGCTTGTACGCAGCCGCACCAATGCCGCGGCTCGCTCCGGTGATCAGGATGTTCATGGCTGCTGACTAGTGCAGCGGCCAGATCAATGCGAGGGCGCAAAACGCAACGAAGCAACCCAGACCCACTCTGGATTGCTTCGCGTTTCACGAACTGATGCGATTATTGTTAGGCGGCGATCCCGTTCACGAACGCTTTGGCGGTCGATTTGAAGTTGGAGATCTGCTCGCTGAAGCGGTTGAAACCCTGCTCGACCTGATCAATGTCCTTGGCGACATTTTCGGTGTCGCTGCGGATCGCGGCGATGGTCGAGCTCATCAAGTCCGCGGCGAGTGCCGTTTCGTCGACTGCGGCGGTGATCATGGTGACGGTCTGCGCCTGCAGCTCCATCGCCTGGCGAATGCGGTCGGCGGAGCTTTGCACTTCCTCGACCGTGCCTTGGATCGATCCGTTGGCATCCACTGTTTGGCGAGTCGCCTGCTGGATTGCCGTAATCTTGGCGGTGATGTCGTCCGTCGCGCGGGCGGTCTGCGAGGCGAGGCTCTTCACCTCTTGCGCAACGACCGCGAACCCGCGGCCAGCGTCACCGGCACGGGCGGCCTCGATCGTAGCGTTGAGCGCGAGAAATTCGTCTGCCCGGCAATGTCACGGATGAGACTGAGGATCAATTCGATCGCTTCGACATGGGCCGAGAGCGCCTGGCTGACCTTCACCGCCTGGCTCGCCTGATCCCCCGCGCGGGTGGCTACGCCTGCGGCGACCTCGACCTCCGAGCGCGCATCTTCGATAGCGCGGATGAGTCCGGCGGCCGTCTGGGCGGCTTCGCGCATCGCGACCGCCGACTGCTCCGCGGCGGCGGCGACTTCGCTCGTCTTGCCCAGCATCCCGCGAGCCGACGAGGCGGTAGCGCGAGTGCGCTCGGTCAGCGTTGTCGACTGCTCCGTGCTGGCGTGCACGAGTTCGGCGACGCGGCGCTCAAACTGATCGCTTTCACGACCCCGTATCTCCGCGGCTTCGATCGCTTCGAGTAATGCGAGCTGCGCAAGAATGACGTCCGTTTCGAACGTGTTCAGGCGCAGGAAAGCGGTGACGCACTGGTCCAGCTTCTGCGTGTCTCCAGCAAATCGCTCGACCATGCGGCGGACCACGCGCGAGGCGGTCTGCGCACGGGCCGCGATGTAGACCGGAACGGGTGTCCGATCGCGATAGATTTCCATTCCGTAGCCTGCGATGCCTGGACCCACTCAGGTCCGACCTTGCCGGAATAGATGGTCGCATAGCGTTCTGCGCGTTCCGGCCCGAACTGGGCGACTATCTCCGTGGCGAGCAGATCGGCGACATTTTCGCGAAGCAGCTGGACGTCCTGCTCCAGCGCGCCGCCCGGATTATAAGCCGCAAGCCTCGCGCTCACCTGTTCGTCGGTAAGCCGCTGCAGCTGTCCAGTCTCGCCACCCATCAGTCGGATCTCCGTTCACTCGCCCTTAGTCGCGCTGACAGACTGTTTGGCGCAGAATGGTTAAGGCTGGGTTAGGCCGGAACGCGAAACTTGCCTCAGCATGGTCGGCGCCTTAAGCGCTCCGACGCGGCGCACCCGCGCCTCAAGTCGAAGAACGTCGCACAAGAAAATGAGCGCTCGAATGGCCGCTACCAAATCACGTCCGCTGTCCCCGCACCTGACCATTTGGCGATGGGGTCCGCACATGCTGGTTTCCATCCTTCACCGCGCGACGGGCATCGCGCTGTCGATCGCCGGGCTCGTCATCCTGACCTGGTGGCTGGTGGCACTCGCGCAGGGGCAGGAAACCTATGCCAATTTCACCAAGATGGCGTCGAGCCCGATCGCCATCATCGTGCTGGTCGGTCTCACCTGGTCCTTTTTCCAGCACCTACTCTCCGGAATCCGCCACCTGGTGATGGACAGCGGGGCGGCGTTCGAGCTCGGCATCAATAAGACTTTCGCGATCCTCACCATCGTCGGATCGCTCCTTCTGACCGCTTTGGTTTGGTTCTACATTCTGGGAGTGCGGGCATGAGCATCGGCAAGAGCGCAACGCCGATCGGAAAGGTGCGCGGACTGGGTTCCGCGCGTGAGGGCGGCGAGCATTGGATCAGCGAGCGCGTGACCAGCATCGCGCTGCTGCTGCTTGGGATTTGGCTGATCGCATCGCTGCTGTTCCTTCCCGACCTTCACCGGCAGACCGTCATCGAATGGTTCCACGCGCCAAGCGCGGTAGTGCCGATGGCCCTGCTGATCGTCGTCGGTTTCCGCCATGCGCTCGACGGCATGAAGGTCTTCGTCGACGATTATGTGCATGAGCCCGGCAACAACTTCGCCGTGAACACTTTGCTTTTGTTCCTCGCCGTCGGTGGCGGAGCGCTCGCGCTTTATGCGCTTGGCGCCGTCGCATTCGGAGCCAATGCGTGACCGCCTATCCGATCATCGATCATAGCTATGACGTCGTGGTTGTCGGCGCGGGCGGCTCGGGGCTTCGGGCAACGATGGGCGCGGCGGAGCAGGGCCTGAAGACCGCTTGCGTCACCAAGGTCTTCCCGACGCGCAGCCATACGGTGGCCGCACAGGGCGGTATCGCGGCAAGCCTCGGCAATATGGGTCCGGACCACTGGACCTGGCACATGTACGATACCGTCAAAGGCTCCGACTGGCTCGGGGACCAGGACGCGATCGAATATCTGTGTCGGGAGGCTCCGGCGGCGGTGATCGAGCTCGAGCATGCCGGCCTTCCGTTTAGCCGCACGGCGGAAGGCAAGATCTACCAGCGTGCTTTCGGCGGAATGACCCAAAACATGGGCGAAGGGCCCGCGGCGCAGCGCACCTGCGCCGCGGCGGACCGAACCGGCCACGCGATGCTGCATACGCTCTACCAGCAGAGCCTGAAGTACGACGCCGACTTCTTCATCGAATATTTCGCCATCGACCTGATCATGGAGAACGGTGCCTGCCGCGGGGTTATCGCTCTGTGCCTGGACGACGGCTCGATCCACCGGTTCCGCGCTCAGGCCGTGGTGCTCGCGACCGGCGGTTATGGTCGCGTCTATTTCTCGGCGACCTCCGCGCACACTTGCACCGGCGACGGCAACGCGATGGTGCTTCGCGCGGGCCTGCCGCTCCAGGACATGGAGTTCGTGCAGTTCCACCCGACCGGCATCTATGGCGCGGGTGTGCTCATCACCGAGGGCGCGCGTGGCGAGGGCGGCTATCTTACCAACTCGGAAGGCGAGCGCTTCATGGAGCGCTATGCGCCCAGCGCGAAGGACCTCGCGAGCCGCGATGTCGTGTCACGCTCGATGGCGATGGAGATCCGCGAGGGCCGCGGCGTCGGCGAGCACAAGGACCACATCTTCCTCCACCTCGACCATATTGCGCCGGAGATACTCGCCGAACGCCTCCCAGGCATCACCGAGACCGCGATGACCTTCGCGGGCGTCGATCTGACGCGCCAGCCAATACCCGTCGTTCCGACCGTTCACTATAATATGGGCGGTATCCCGACGAACTATCATGGTGAGGTCGTCACGTTGAAGGACGGCATGCCCGATGCGGTCGTGCCGGCCTGTTCGCGGTGGGCGAAGCGGCCTGCGTCAGCGTTCATGGCGCCAACCGGCTCGGATCCAATAGCCTTATTGACCTCGTCGTTTTCGGCCGGGCTGTCGGCATGCGGCTTGGCGAGACGGTCAAGTCTGGGATATCCAGTCCGAGCTTCCTAAGGACGGCGCTGACCTTGCGCTCAGCCGCCTCGACAAGTTCCGTCACGCCGAGGGCGGGAGCCCGACCGCCGAGATTCGGCTGGACATGCAGCGCACCATGCAGGCCGATTGCGGCGTCTTCCGAACCGACCGCACGCTCGGCGAAGGCGTTCACAAGATCGACGCGGTGTTCACGAAAATGGCCGATGTGCGCGTCAGCGACCGCAGCCTGATCTGGAACAGTGACCTCGTCGAGACACTGGAACTGGACAATCTGCTAAGCCAGGCGGTCGTCACCATGCACTGTGCGGCCAACCGCAAGGAAAGCCGCGGCGCGCACATGCAGGAAGATTATCCCAAGCGTGACGACGCCAACTGGATGAAGCACACCGTGGCCTGGTTCGATGCCTGGGGCGGGCACTGGCCCAACGGCGGCGTCCGTATCGACTACCGCCCGGTGCACGAGTTCACGCTCACAGACGACATTCAGTACATCAAGCCGAAGGCGCGCGTTTACTAGGCCACGCGAGGGGAGCGAGAGGGCCCAAGGCTGGCGCCGGAGCGGCGCGTAGAACTACACATGGGACGGCGTGCGCGCGGCGGGCAAAGGACCGACGCCGCGCGTTCACTCCGCGCGGATCGCGCTCCAGATGTTCGCGATGGTGGAAGGCTGAGACGAATTGGCCGACGGATGATTTTTGCGTCTCTCCGTCTACTCTCAGGAAAGATCTCACATTCGACTGCGGGTTTGGTCTGATAGACGATCACGCCGTTGTACTGTTGCTGCGCGTAATGGGGGAGTTCAGAAGAGGAGGATCGCAATGAACCGCAAGCAACTCATCAGGCTCGGCGCAGCGGGCGCCCTTCTCATTTCAGCGGGCGCCTGGGCCAAACCGCAGATGACGACCGATATGGCGCACGACGTGAACTTCGCTGACTACCATACCTTCTCGTGGGCCAGCGCGCATCCGCAGGGCGGCATGAATTCGGTGCAGTATCAGGAGATTATGAACAGCATCACGACTTACCTGTCAGGCAAAGGCTACCGTCGTCACCCGCCGGGTGATCTCACCATGGCTTTAACCCTCGGAAAGCGTCAGAAGGTCGATATCGATACGTGGAATCATTACGGCTACCACGACGCCTACGTGTATAACGAGGGTCAGATCTCGCTCGACGCATTCGACACCAAAACGAAGCGCGCCGTGTGGCACGGCCAGATCACCGATACGATCGACCCCCAACATCCTGACGTGAATAAGCTGCACGCCGCTTTGAACCAGCTCGTCAAGGAATTCCCCGGCCACTGATCGGGCGGGAATTGCGGAGATTATCGTCCCCCGCGTGCATTTGAACAGGTGATGCGCCGAAAGCTGTCGCGCAAAGCAGACATTCGCCACGCAAACGATAGCCAACTGCACATGGACGGAATTTACCGAGCGACGCTCGCGCTCAGTCGATGAAAGAAAGAGCGTCGCGCGGCGAGGCCGCGTTGGATGTCATAGAACACTCCGCCAGCAAGCGAGGGCATCAGAGTTTCTAACCTGGTCATGTCCTCAAGAGTGCGGACATCGACGTGCACGTGAAGTCCGCCAACAAACTCGAATGTGATCACTGCGTCGGATGGGCAGATGCCGTGCAGGATATCGGTCAGTTTGGTGAGTTCGTCGGTCACCACGCTAGACTTTTGCGAAATCGCAATTGGTTTGACCTCGGCGGAGGTTTCATTCTGCTTTCTGGCGTTCACAGCGTGCCTTTCCCACTTGCGGGCGACGCTGCGATGCACGGCAACAGCGTCCGACCTTCTGATGGCTGGCAATAGATCGGGGTCTAGCTTCCCCGCCATCGGGGATTCACCGAACCAAACCCGCATTGTTCGGATGGTACGGCACGGTCGCGAGGGGCTAATTCACCGGCTTGTCGAAACCCGGCGGGGACTTTTGCCAAGCGTAGTCTCCCGCGCCGGCATTCTTCCCGAATGCGAACAGCTCACGCATGTACTCCGTGTCGAATTCCTCGTCGGGGTGCTGCCTGAACGACGGTGGGATGTAGGCGAGGTTGAACTCGACGCCGTCTCGCTGCGTGGATGCGTAGAATTCGGTAGAGATCCCCGATCCCTTGCGTCGTGGTGAGCGAACCTATTGCCCGCGTCGCAATCGACATTGTCTTGCGCGGAACGTGTTCCCACGGCGCGTCGAGCCGGGCGTTGCGGAGAATGTAGAGAACGCGGCGACGCGGCGCCGCCTGTTGGAACAAGCGAGCGTCTAAAGACGGCGGATAGACGAAGACCTGGGTCATGGTCCCGCCATCGGCATGCATTTCCTGGAAGTGCTGACCGTTGACGGTGACGTCAATCATGACCGGCGGGAACGCGCCGGGTATCGAGGCCGAGGCGAGCAGCACGCTTCGGAACAACTGGAGCGCGTTCGGCGCCTTGCTCGCTGCTATCGCGGTCATGTTCCAGATGACCGGTTCGAGGGAGTCGAGGTTGGCGGTGCCTACCAGGAGCACGCGCCCCTTGGCATATTCTCCGGCAATCGCGTCAAGCAGGGCCTGATCCGTGTTTAGGGCGATCAGCTTCGCCAGCGGTGTCGTATCGGCCATTGCGTCGCTCGTCACACCCTTGATCATCCCCCGGCTCTTGAACACGTCCTTCTGGGAGATCGTCGTGTAGAACTTCTCGAGGGCGCCGTCGTAACGCGGTCCAAGAAAGGCGAACGGAGCGATGAGGGCACCGGTACTGACACCCGTAACCATCTTGAACTCCGGGCGGGATCCCGATGCAGTCCAGCCGTTGAGGAACCCGGCGCCGAAAGCGCCATTGTCCCCACCACCCGAAATGGCGAGGTAGTAAGCAGTAGGGAGTTCGCCCGTGCGGCCCTGAGCAGCGAGCCAGGCCTTTTCCTTCGCAAGCGCGCTCAAGGCTTCCGCCTGGAAGGCTGTTCTATCCCTCGCGACGAGGAAGCGGACATTTGCGATCCCGGCACTCGCCTCCGGCATTGAACTTGCCGCTTCAGGCGCCAATCGGGCGGGCGTCGCGCAAGCTGACAAGGCAAGCGCAGCGCAAGAAATGATAGCGGTGTGACCGTTGCGAAACATGGTCATGAGCCTCCCCGAACTGTCACTGCAGTTCATTGGCTTCGACGGGTCGCACTATCAGGATTATCCCTGATCCGGGCCGTCCATTATCTGCAAGGCCTGGGACAATCGCAACATTGGATTGCAGAGCGACGTTCGCTCGGAATGCCTGCGATAGGTCGAAGGTGGGCACCGCCGCATCAGGAGGTTGCCCGATTGCAAGGCTGTTCCGTGCGGCTCACGTGACGCTGCCACCGCCTGAATCGCAGGCGCTGTCGGTTGGATTAACGGGAGGAACGCTTGACCAATTTCAAAGCACTCACAATAACTGTCGCGACGATCGCATTCGCCTCGGGCCAAGCCGCAATCGCGGCGGCGCCAAACGCCAAACTCTGGAACGGGACCTGGCACCTCAATGGCGCGCATTCCAAGTTCGCTACGCCGGGGGCGACGGAAAAGAGCGAGACCCGGGTTTATCAAATTTCCGGCAATCACGTGACGATGCGATCAACGGTCGTCACTGCCGCGGGCAAGTCGATGCACTGGGGATATTCCGCGGCGACTGACGGCAAATGGTATCTGACTTCCGGCAATCCTGCTTTTGACCATGTCGGGCTGACATCGCCGTCAGACCGCGAAATGAAGGCAGAGACGAGGAAGAACAAGGAGCCGACCGGCGGGGCAACCTTGACGGTGTCCAGCGACGGTAAAGAACTTAGAATGGACCGGTCGAACGGTAACGCTCACGACCTGCTTGTGTTCGATCGGGTGAAGTGATCCGACGGCGGAGCAATCTCGTATAAGCAGTGGCATAGGCTAGCGGCGCCGAGTGGCGGCGCTAGCAACACAACGTCTGCGCAATGGACCGTAAGCAGATTCTGCGGCATTTTCCTTATACGGTCCTGAGCTGCGCCGCATATCGAGCGGCTTTCTCCACATAGTGTGTGGCGGAGACGCGAAGCGCTTGCTTCTCCTCATCGGTGAGTTGCCGCACGACGCGCGCAGGCGAGCCGACGATCAGGCTGCCGCTGGCAAAATGCTTGCCTTCCGTGATGAGCGCGCCCGCGCCGACTAGGCACTCGGGCTCGATTACCGCTCCGTTCAGGATTTTCGCGCCCATGCCGATGAGGCAATCGTCGGCGATGGTGCAGCCGTGGAGGATTGCCTGATGGCCGACGGTCACCCTTGCGCCGATCGTGAGCGGGAAGCCAGGGTCGCTATGGCCGATCGCTCCGTCCTGAATGTTTGAATCGTCGCCGACGACGATCGGCGTGTTGTCGGCGCGTACGACGGCAGCAAGCCAGACGCTCGCTCGGGCACCGAGGCGCACATCGCCGATCAGGTCTGCGGACGGTGCAGCCCAGGCGCCGTCACCAAGCTGAGGCGCGAGATCGCCGATGGAATAAAGCGGCATGACGGCCGATTAGCGCCCGACGAACGCGGCGCCAAGAAAAGGAAAGGCCCGGCGGCGCGCTGAGCACCACCGGGCCACCCCTGTTGTTCGGGCCGAAGCTTAGAAGCCGACGTTGAGCGTCGCGGAGAAGGTCCGCGGGCTGCCGACTGCGAAGTTCGGATTGTCTGAGGCGCGGATCTGCGTCGACAGATTGCCGAAGTAGAACTCGTCGAACACGTTCTGCAGGTTCAGCTGCAGATAGGTGCCCTTCGTGTGCAGCCAGTCGTCGAGGCCGAAGCGCGCGTCGAGGTCGACGACGTTGTAGCCCTTGACGCGGACGTCGTTCACGTCGGTCGCAAAGCGCGCGCCCACGTGCTTGCCCTGAACACCGAGCGAGAACGGTCCTACGTCGTATTCGACGCGACCGCCGAACTGCCACTTCGGCGTTTCCGCCACGGACTTGCCCTGCGTCGGCGCGCAGGTCGCTGCGACAGGGCTCGCAGTCGTCGGCGCGCCGTTGCAGAAGATCAGGCCCGTCGGTGGCGTCGCAGCCGTCGTGGTTCCGATGGCGATGTTGTCCTGCAGCTCCGTGTGGATGTAGCTTGCGAGAGCCATCACGGTCAGCGGACGGATCGGACGGAAGGCGACGTTGGCGTCGAAGCCGTAGGTGTTCACCGTACCGACGTTGCGGTCGATTGAGATGCCCAGGTCTTGGTTGAACGAGGTCACGATGCGGTTCTGGTAGTTGATCTTCCAGCCCGCGATCTGCGCCTGCACCCGACCCGTCGTGTAGCGTGCGCCGAGGTCGAACGCATCGGTCGTCTCCGGCTTAACGTTCACAACCGGCGCGTTGTACAGATTGTCCGTACGCGGCGCCGAGAAGCCCTCGGCGTAGCTGCCGAAGATGCTGATCGGATCGGTCACCTTGTAGGTGAAGCCGACGTTCGGAAGGATCTTCCCATACTTATAGTGGGCCGTGAAAGGCGCGTAGAGGAAGTTGTACTTCGCGGCGTTCGGCCCGGTCGGGATTGGATCGCCTTCGTTGACGAAGATCGGGATCGATCCGTTTGCCGCGGTAGGATTGGCGACGATCGGGGTGCCCACCGGGAGGATCGGTTCATCGGTGCAATAGGCGAAGCCGTTGGTTGCCTGGATTGGGCAGTTGGTGTCGAGGTCGCGCTTGAAGAACGGGCGACGGATGCCGACTTCGACACGCAGAGCTTCGTCGAAGAACTTACCGATATACTGACCCGCGATCTGGTTCAGGAGCGCGATCGACGTGCGGTCACGTTGCTGAATTTGGAAGCCTGTAGCGTTCAGCACCGGCGTTGCGTTACGGCCACCGAACACGCTCTCCGGGGCGCCGCTCGCCTCGAGGAAGCCCCATTCGCCGGTCTGGCGGTGATGAGCGCGATCATACGTGTAAGCGACACGGACGCGATGCTCGGGATTGATGTCCCAGATCAGCGAGCTGGTCAGGCCGATGCGGTTCGTGTTCGTGTTGTTCGGCGTGTAGAATCGAACCGAATCAAGCGTATCGCCGTCGCCGTTGAAGTCCTTTCCAGACCCGGCCTGATTGGCGCCCTTTGCGCGGTTGCTGAATTCATCCAATACAGTCGTGCCGCCACCGTTCGCAAGCACGTACTGATAGCTCGGGTCAACGGTGAGGAGCAGGCCGTCACGAAGCGTAAAGCGCGACTGGCCGCGGATGTTGCCGGTGTTCGATGGGTTGATGCGCAGCGTGTACAGATTGGTGCACGACGACGAATTCGCCGGATTGTTGTTCGCGGAGCCGTTGACTGCCGGAGCATTGGGACCGGTGCCGTTGGGGCCGGTTCCGCCATTGTCGTTCTGCCGAACGCCGGCGAGCGGAACGGTGCGGTTGCAGTTCGCTAGGTTGTCGAACGCCATGACCTGATTGACTTGGTCGTTGTTGAAGTCGCCGATTTCCAGCGGATCTTGCGCGGTCGGGAACGGCGGCGTCGCCGTGATCGGCGGGATTTCCGTGGTGCCCAGGATTCCGCGCAGGTCCGAAACGCTCGGGTTACGGTAGAAGTTGTTGCGGTTTTGATTGTAGTTGCCGGCAACGGAGATGAAGTCACCGCGCGAGCCGATCGGCTGATACACGCGGGCATTGAACTGGTACTTGTTAATCTCTCCCGGGCCCTTGAACTTGTCGTTCTTGGCATGGCTGGCAGAGAGCCAGGCCTTGGTGCCGAACGACGTGAAGGTGCCCGTCTCGACCACGCCGAACACACGGTAATAGCCCCAGTCACCGGCAGACGCGGCGAAGCGCGCGCCCATATCGTTTGTGGGGATGATCGTGCGGTAGTTGACGGTGCCGCCGGCGGCCGAAGCGGTCGGGGAGTTGACGTCCGTGACGCCCAGCCCGACGTTGACCTGCTCGATCAGCTCGGGATCCAGCTGTTGGTTCGAGAAGATCGCGTAATTGCCGCTGTCGTTGAGCGGAACGCCGTCGAAGGTGAGACTGATGCGGTTGCCGTCGAAGCCGCGGATACGGATGTTGCCGCCCGAGCTGCCGTACGGGTCGGAGTTCGTGAAGTTCACGCCCGGGATCAGGTTGAGGACGTTGAGGATCGTCTGACCGGGCTGCTGGCGGTTGATCAGCTCCTTGGTGATCGTCGCCTTGGCCTTGGTCGTGTCCGGCGCCTGGAAGCCGCCGACATTGCGCGTGCGAGCGCCGGTAACGACGATCTGCTCTTCGGTCGTGACAGTGCCGGTCGATTGAGCAAAGGCTGCAGAAGGAAGAACGACGGCCGTGGCCGTCGTGCAAAGCAGTACAAATTTCTTCACTGGTCCCCCCAGGACTGAGATTGAGTTTTTGGGATGAGCGGCCGCTATGTGTCGATTGCGACTGCCTCGTTTACTTGCGGTGACGGTAAGAATTGAAGGATGTTACAGATGTGTGACGGCGTCGTCGCTAACAGGAGCGGCCCAAGTCATGCAACCGTCCCTAACCGCGGCTAGCCCGCCGCAATCACCCGATTTTTGAAGGATTCCGAAGCTTCTCCGATGCGCCGTTACCTGATTGCAACAGCCTCAGTTTTTTTGCTCGCGTTAACAAGCTTTGGTGCCGGTGCCCGGCCCCGTGGGCAAAGCACCTCTATTGAGGTCCAGATCCTCGCGTTCAACGACTTTCATGGGAACATCGAGTCGCCGAAGCTCGCCGTTCCCGCGCACGATTCGCGCGGCGATGAGGTGCAGGTTCCGGCCGGTGGCGCGGCTTATCTCGCGGGTGCGCTGGAAAAGCTGCGCAAGGGTCATCGGTACAGTGCGACGGTCTCGGCAGGCGACCTGATCGGGGCATCGCCGCTCGCCTCGGCATTGTTCCTCGACGAGCCGACGATCGATGCGATGAACGCGCTTCATCTCGACCTGAATGCGGTTGGCAACCACGAGTTCGACCGTGGGTCCAGTGAGCTGCTCCGCATGCAACGGGGCGGGTGCACGAAATACACCGCGCGGAAACCGTGTGCGCTCAAGTCCTTCCAAGGCGCTCGTTTCAAGTTTCTCGCTGCCAACGTGCTCACCGGCGAAGGGGAGACGCTGTTTCCATCGACGGCGGTCCTGAAGTTCGGGGCGCTGAAGATCGGCTTCATCGGCATGACGCTGAAGGAGACCGGAACCTTGGTGACGCCCTCAGGCGTTGCCGGTCTCCACTTTGCCGACGAAGCGCAGACGGCCAATGCGCTAGTGCCCAAGCTAAAGGTGGAGGGCGCGAACGCGATAGTGCTGCTGATTCATCAGGGTGGCTATCTGACGCCGTTCGACGACGGCACGTGCAAGGGTTTGAACGGCCCGATTCTGTCTATCCTCGACAAGCTCGATCCGGCGATCAGCGTGGTGGTGTCCGGACACACGCACAACGCGTACATCTGCGAGATTGCCGAGCGCAGCGGCGGGAAACGGTTGCTGACGAGCTCCGGCAAGTACGGGACGTTGCTCACGGATATTCGCCTGCGCTTCAGCCGGCACACGCATAGGCTGCTCTCGCGCAGCGCAAACTTTCATATCGTGCAGGGGGAGGGTTTCACAGGCGCCACCGGCACGGCCGCGATCACCAATGCGTTCCCCGTCGATCGACCGGACCTCGCGGTCGCTGCCGTTGTTCATCGCTATGCGGATGCGGCGCGGCCATTCGGCGAACGTGTCGTCGCACACCTGTCAGCGCCGGTGAGTTCCAAGGCGGATGCCAATGGCGAGGCTCCGCTGGGCGACCTCATTGCCGACGCCCAGCTCGCCTGGGCGCGGTCGCACGGTGGTGCCGACCTGGCGCTCATGAACGCAGGCGGGGTACGCACCGATCTGACGCCGGGTCCGGACGGGCGCATCACCTACGGCCAGCTGTTCGCGCTTCAGCCGTTCGGCAACGGCATCGTCGTCCACAATCTCCGCGGCGAGCAGATCAAGCGCCTGCTCGAACAACAGTTCGACAGCGGCACCAACACCGCGCAGAAACCGAACGTGCTCTCGCCGTCGGCGGGTTTCGCCTTCAGCTACGATCTTGGCCGCCCGGCGGGCCAGCGCATCGTTGCGGCGACTCTGAATGGACAGCCACTCGATCTTTCGGCGACCTACCGCGTGGTGACGAACAGCTTCATGTCGAGCGGCGGCGACAATTTTACGGTGCTGCAGGAAGCAACGGAGAAGCGGGACACCGGCCTCGATCTCGACGCGCTCGAGACCTATCTCGCGACCGTTCCCGCGATGCCTGCGGGTGACCGGGTCAAAAAGGCCCGCGCGGCACCAGCCACTGCGTCAAAGGTTTAGCGGATCGTCCGACGACGCGCAGCAATGGTGCCCAGGAGAGGACTCGAACCTCCACGCCCTTGCGAGCGCCAGCACCTGAAGCTGGTGCGTCTACCAATTCCGCCACCTGGGCACGGTGCTATCGTTTTTGGCAGGCGGCGCGCTTAGGGGGCGCTGCCCTGCCTTGTCAATCTAGGAACGCAAGGGCTATCGCGCCATGTCATGATCGAACGCGCAGAAGAGCTGGTGACCGTATTTGGCGGCGGTGGATTCATCGGCCGCTATGTCTGTGAGGCTCTGTTCCAGAACGGAGTACGCGTCCGCGTCGCGAGCCGCGATCCACGAAACGACTATTTCATCCAGCCGCTCGCGCAGGTAGGGCGGTTCGGCTTCGTGCAGGCCGACGTGAGCAAACGCGAGAGCGTGAGCGAGGCTGTTCGCGGGGCGAGCGCCGTCATCAATCTGTGCGGCGTATTCGGCCGCACGATGAGCTCCGTTCACGTCGAAGGTGCCCGCAACGTCGCCGAGGCCGCTCGCGAGGTTGGCGCCGAGGCCCTCGTCCAGGTTTCCGCAATCGGAGCAGACCTGAACAGCCCGTCCAACTACGGCCGCACTAAGGGGGAGGGCGAGTTCGTCGTCCAGCAGGTTTTCTCGAATGCGACGATCGTGCGGCCCTCCGTGGTATTCGGGCCGGAGGACGATCTCACGAACCGCTTCGCCGCCATGGCGCGCCTGCCGTTCCTGCCGGTCATCGCCGGCAGACGGCGTTTCCAGCCGGTCTATGTGCGCGACCTTGGCAGAGCCATCGCGCTCGCCGCGCTGCAGCCGCAGAAATACGGCGGACAGATCTTCGAGATCGGCGGTCCGCAGGTGATGAGCATGGTCGACCTGCACAAGGCCATTCTCGAACTCACGGGTCAGCAGCCGGATATCGTCCCGCTGCCGGATATTATCGGGAAGCTCCTCTCCAGCTTCGGCTGGCTGCCCGGCGCGCCGCTGAAGCGAGACCAGTGGCTGATGCTCCAGCGCGATAACGTTCCGTCAGGGAATCTGCCCGGACTCGAGGCGTTCGGGATCAACCCCACGCCGCTTGCAGCCGTGGGCTACGAATGGCTCGGCCGCTTCCATAAGGGCGGCAAGTTCGCCGGCCGGCGAATTAATTTGACCGCCACCAACTGAGCCCTGCAGCCTTAGACATGCCAATCCTGCTGATCGCCATCATCCTCGGCATCGTCGAGGGTGTAACCGAGTTCCTACCCGTTTCCTCCACGGGCCACCTGATCCTCGCCACCGAGCTGCTCGGCTTCGATGCCGAGAAGTGGGCGGCTTTCAACGTCATCATCCAGCTCGGCGCGATCCTTGCGATCGTGGTTCTCTATTGGCGGACCTTCTGGGCGGTGCTCGAAGGCATGATCAAGGGGCAGGCGATCTCGTGGCGCTTCTTTCGCAACATCCTGATCGGCTTCTTGCCGTCGGCTATTCTGGGTTTCCTGCTCATCAACAAGATCGAGATGTTGCTCGGCGATCCGATGGTGGTGCCGATTGCCTTCATCGCCGGTGGTATCGCAATCCTCGTCGTCGAACGGATGGTGAAGAACACACCCGTCGTCGGCGTCTCGGAGATGCCGCTCGGTACCGTCATCGGCGTGGGCGTCATCCAATGCCTGGCTATGATACCGGGCGTGAGCCGTTCGGGCGCGACGATCATGGGGGGGCTCAGCCTTGGCGTTGAGCGCCGCACAGCCGCCGAGTTCAGCTTCTTCCTTGCCATTCCCACCATGGTGGGCGCGACCGCGCTCGAACTCGTGAAGCATCACGATACGCTAGTGGCCGGCGCCAGCGGAGTCGGGTTCGGCGCGGTCGCAGTCGGCTTCATCGTCAGCTTCGTCGTCGCGATCGTCGTCGTGAAGACCTTCGTCCATTACATTTCCCGCCACGGCTTCGCGCCGTTCGCCTGGTATCGGATCGCCGTCGGCGCTGCTGCACTGGCTTGGCTTTCAATGCGCTGACTTGGCGTTGCGCCTGACGCTGCGGTACAACCGGCGGCAGGGCACCGAGTCACAGAGGTCCGAGATGCGTTCGAAACCTTTCCTCATTCCGCTGTTGCTGACGGCTTCTCCGGCGTTCGCGCAGGTGGCTCAACCGGTTGGGCCTGCCGAGCCGAGAAGCATTGAGATTCCTCCGGAACTCACCGACCCTCGCACCGCCGATAAGCTGGCGAATACGGTGCAGGCTCTTTCGAACGCTTTCCTCAACATTCCGGTCGGCGAGCTTAAGGCGGCGGTGGAAGGGCGTCCCGCGACGGCTGCGGAAAGGCTCATGACCGTCCACGATCTCGCGCGGTCCGATGACCCGAATTTCGACCGCAAGCTCCAGCGGCACATCGCCGACGTGCGGCCGATAATTCATCAGAGCATGAAGACGATGAACGATGTGCTTCCTCAGGTGATGCAGGGGCTCCAAGAGGCGGGCAAGGCGCTCGAGCGCGCGGCTGCGAATATGCCGGATCCCAACTACCCGAGGCGCTAGACGCACGGCCCCCAAACGTTAAAGCTGCCTGCCCATGTGGCAGCTCTTCCAGTTCCCGCTTTGCCCGTTTTCGCGGAAGGTGCGGCTCGTCCTCGCCGAAAAGGGCGTTGGCCACGAGCTGGTGCGCGAGAACCCGTGGGATAAGCGCGACGAGTTCATGGACCTGAACCCGGCGGGGGAGACGCCGGTGATCGTCGAGCCCGACCAGGGCTTCACGCTCATCGGCTCGCAGCCGATTGTCGAATATCTCGATGAGACGGTCGACCGCATGCCGATGATCCACGGTAACGCCCAACTCCGCGCTGAGATCAGGCGGATGACGGAATGGTTCGACATCAAGCTCTACCGTGAGGCCGTCGAGCCGCTGATGAATGAGCGGATGAGGAAGCGCATCGTCAGCCGGGAGAGCCCGGACACACGGATCCTTCGCGAGGCGATGCGCATCGCGTCGGAGCATCTCGACTATCTCGATTATCTTCTCGATCACCGCCGTTGGCTTGCAGGGCCCGGGCTGAGCCTCGCCGACTTTACCGCCGCTGCCCACCTTAGCGTCATCGACTATCTCGGCGCGCTCGACTGGCGCGGGCACAAGCAGACCAAGGATTGGTACGCAGTGATGAAGTCGCGTCCGTGCTTCCGCCCGCTGCTCGGCGAGCGGATGGAAGTCATCGTTCCACCGTCGCACTACGACAAGGTGGATTTCTAAGCGCTCGGCTCGGAGCACGCCCTGAGATAAAGCAGCAGTTCAAGGCGCTGTGCGCGTCCAAACATCATGTCCTGCCGACGTCGGTCGGACCCTCGCAGATACTCGTCCACCACCAGAGGAACCGGCATCTGCAACTCGCCCAGCAACGCGTCCGACTGACTTTGCACCCGCTGCCAGTCGATCGCCTCGTCGCCCTCTTCTTCCGCGAGGATCTGACCGAGCCGATGCTTCAGCTCGCCAGTATCCATGCTCCCAAGGTGGCGGCAAACGTTTCGGCTGTCTCAAACCTGGGTTAGGATACGTGTGGCTGCATGGACCGCGGCGATGACATAATTCAGGCGCACGTCGTCGCTTAAATGCAGTCCGCGCGTGGGAGACCAGGCTAGCCCTTCGACATCGACACATTTCAGGCCTGCGCCTGCAAGCAGCACCTTCATTCTCTCGGGCGGGATGAACTTCTCGAAGTCGTGCGGTGCCCTTCGGAATGTGGCCGATCGCCTCGCTGACGGTGATCAGCATCAGGTGCGACCAGCGCGTGGCGTTCGGCGTGGACATGACAAGCAGGCCGTCGGGCGCGAGCCGCCGCGCCAGCGCCTTCGCAAACGCAACCGGGTCGGCGACATGCTCGATCACCTCCATACCGGTGAGGAGATCGAACTGTCCGTCGAGCTCTTGCACGTCCCCGACGCGGTAGTCGATCTCGAGACCCTGCCTCCTCGCGTGATCGCGCGCGACCCCGATCACTTCAGGAGCAGCGTCGAGGCCGGTCACTTTGGCGCCGAGACGGGCGAGCGGCTCAGCCAGCAGCCCTGCGCCGCAGCCCACATCGAGAGCCGTCTTCCCCTCCAACGGCCTGCGGCTGCACTCGTCACACTGCCAATGCTGGTCGATCATGTCGCGGACATATTTGAGCCGCACGGGGTTGAGTTTGTGCAACATCGCTGACCGCCCGTTCGGGTCCCACCGTCCGCCGCTAGCTTGCCGAACAGCTCGGCCTCTTTGGGAACGATGCTCGATGCCGCTTGGGGCAAGCCCTTGCTCATGCTTGTCTCGACCATGCGCCACCCCTAACAGGGCGCGCCCGTTCACCCAAGGAGCGTAATGCCCCGCATCGTCATGAAATTCGGCGGCACGTCCATGGCGGGCATCGAACGCATCCGCAGTGTCGCACAGCGGGTACAGCGCGAGGCTCACGCGGGAAATCAGGTGCTCGTCGTCGTCTCCGCAATGGCTGGCGAAACTGACCGCCTCGTCCAGCTCTGTCGCGAAGCGGCGCCGCTGCATGATCCGACCGAATATGACGTGGTCGTCGCCAGCGGCGAGCAAGTGACCGCCGGCCTTCTCGCAATGACGCTCCAGGCGATGGGTCTGGTCGCGCGCAGCTTCATGGGCTGGCAGTTGGTTCGTGCATCGGGAATCCATGGCAACGCTCGCGTGGAGGCCGTCGAAGCGGCAATGCTGGACGAAGCGCTAACCGCAGGCACGGTCGCCGTGATCCCGGGCTTCCAAGGTGTGTCGACCGACGGGCGGTTGGCGACGCTTGGACGCGGAGGTTCGGATACGTCCGCCGTGGCCATTGCGGCCGGCGTAAAGGCCGATCGCTGCGACATCTACACCGACGTTGACGGCGTCTACACAACGGACCCCGCATCGTGCCCCGCGCGCGCAGCTCGATCAGGTCACGTTTGAGGAGATGCTCGAACTGGCCGGCGTCGGCGCCAAGGTGCTGCAGGTCCGTTCGGTCGGACTTCGCGATGCGCGAGAAATTTGCCGCTGCGCGTGCTATCGGCGTTCGAAGACTTGCCTGGCACGGATATCGTTGCCGAGCTTTCAGGAGATGGAATGGAGAGGAACCTCATCGCGGGCATTGCCGCCGACCGCAACGAGGCGCGGATCACGCTGACCGGCGTTTCGGACAAACCAGGCACGGTCGCGCAGGTGATCAAGCCGCTGGCAGACGCGGGCATCGCCTTCGACATGATCGTCCACGCGGCAACACCGAACACCGGTTCGTCCGACCTGACTTTCACGGTTCCGCGCGCAAGCTTGGCCCAGGCAATGGCGGTTATCGAGAAGCTCGGCAGGAGATCGGCTATACCGGCCTTCTTCATGATGATGCGGTGGCTAAGGTCAGCATCGTCGGGTCGGCATCCGATCCAACCCCCAGCTTGCGGCCAAGATGTTCGAAGCTCTAGCGGAGCGACGATCAACCTGCTTGCCGTCTCAACCAGCGAGATCAAAGTCAGCGCCCTGATCGCTGAGCCGGAGTTGGAGCTTGCGGTGCGTGTGCTCATACCGGCTTTAGGTTGGATGCGGCCAATCTCAATGAAGGACGCGCGGCATGAGCGGCGAAGGACTGATTGCAGAACCCGCGCCGTCCACAGCTCGGTCGGCCATGCGCGGCTGCGCGAGCTCATGCACCGGGGGATTGAATTTCTCGGATGCGATGTCGCGATCATGGGCGGCGCAATGAGCTGGATCAGCGAGCGCCACCTCGTCTCAGCGATCTCAAATGCCGGCGGCTTCGGCGTGATCGCCTGCGGTGCGATGGGACCGGAACTCCTCGACAGTGAGATTACCGAGACCAAGGCGCGCACCGATCGGCCGTTCGGCGTCAACCTCATCACCATGCACCCGCAGCTCAGCGAACTGATCGAGACCTGCGCGAAGCACCGCGTCGGTCACGTCGTTCTCGCGGGTGGTCTGCCGCCGGCCGGCGCGATCGACCGCATCAAGGCGAGCGGCGCCAGGCTGATGGCCTTTGCTCCCGCGCTCGCGCTCGCGAAGAAGCTGATGCGCTCGAACGTCGATGCGCTGGTGATCGAAGGCATGGAGGCGGGCGGGCACATCGGTCCCGTCTCGACGTCCGTGCTCGCGCAGGAAATACTGCCGAATCGTCAGCAAGGATATCCCTGTGTTCATTGCGGGCGGCATCGGCCGTGGGGAGGCGGTTGCCGCCTACCTGGAAATGGGCGCCGTGGGCGTCCAGCTCGGCACGCGCTTCGTCTGCTCCACGGAAAGCATCGCCCACGCGAACTTCAAGAAGGCATTCATCCGCGCATCCGCCGCGATGCGATCCCTCGGTTCAGATCGATCCTCGGCTCGCCGGTCATTCCCGTCCGCGCGCTAAAGAACCAAGAGATGGATCAACTTTGCCGCGAAGCAGCGCGAGGTCGCCGACCTGCTTACAGGGCGAGATCGAGATGGCCGAGGCCCAGCTGCAGATCGAGCATTACTGGGCTGGGCGCGCTCCGCCGTGCCGTCATTGACGGCGATGTTGAAAGCAGGTTCGGTGATGGCCGGCCAATCGGTTGGCATGGTCAATCGCGAGGAGCCCGTGGCGGACATCATCCAGGAGCTGGTCGACGAAGCGGCGGCGGCGCTGGAAAGCCGGGGCTAGACTTTTCTCTAAATGCGGCGAAGGGGCCATGGTCCCTGAGCAATTTAAAACGATCGTGCGCATGAAGAAGTTTCCACTGCATCGTTTTATGGAATTCGTGCCGTTCGAGCTGCCGAACTCGAGCTTTTCACAAGCCTTTCCAGCAGATCTCGACATTTCCGCCGGCACGACGTCATTCGCCAGCAAGGCGATGATGTCCGGGAAGTATATTTCCTCTCGGAAGGGTGGGTCGGCAGCTGCGTCGACTTTGCCAGCCGGCAGCCGTCAGATGGTCAAGGTCCATCTCCCGGGCGACATGCTGGGCACGCCCAGCGTGGTGCTGGACAGCGCTGCCGAAACTCTGATCGCGCTGACGCCGATCACCATCCATGTGATTCCGGCGAGCGCCTATTCGCGGCTGTTCATGAGTGCCCCTCGTGTCGCCGCTGCCATGTTCCTGCACGGCGCAAAAGGAGCGCGTGCTGCTGATGGACCGCCTGACGTCCGTCGCGCGGACCACCGCCATGCAGCGCCTCGCCGCCTTCCTGCTCCACGTCTACGACAGGCTGAAAACCGTCGAGAACCTCGATGAGCCGATGTTCGAGCTCCCTCTGTCGCAGGAGGAGCTTGCCGACGTTCTCGGCATCACGCCGGTTCACGCCAACCGCACCTTCGCGCAGCTCGACAACACGGGGCTCGTCGATCGTCGCGGCCGTCGGATCACCTTGCTCAACGTCTCCGGCCTGAGGAGCCTCGGCGCGGTCCCCGACCGTCGGTTCGAATGCACGGCTGATTGGCACGCACCGGCACTCTGGCAGGGCGAAGATCGGCCCACTTAGCGCACCAACCGCGTGGCGTGGGCGCGTCGCATCTGTTAGCCAATCGCCAATGCCGCTGTCCGCCGCCACCTCCGCTCGCGAGATCCTCACAGGCCTCCACGAGGTCATGGCCAAGCGTGGCTCGGCGCAGCACAAGCTCGATCAGGTCGTCGACCTCATCGCCGACAAGATGGGCAGCGACGTCTGCTCCATTTACTTGCTCCGGGACAACAACCTGGAACTGTTCGCCACCCATGGCCTCCGCAAGGAAGCCGTGCACGTCACTCAGATGCGCATGGGTGAGGGCTTGGTCGGCACGATTGCCGAAGGGCGCATCCTGAACCTGGCCGAAGCGGCCGATCACCCGGCATTCGCCTACAAGCCGGAGACGGGCGAAGAGCGCTTCCACAGCTTCGCCGGTGTGCCCATCGTTCGCCTCGAAAGCCCTATCGGCGTCCTCGCCGTCCAGCATGCCGAGCCTCGCCGCTACGAGGATGTCGAAATCGAAGCGCTGCAGACGGTGGCGATGGTCTTGTCAGAAATGATTGCGGCCGCGCGGCTCGTCGACGGAAGCCGCCGAGGTCGTGTGCGTGGCGGAGGTCCGCTAAGGCTCACCGGTTTGAAGCTCGTCGCCGGAATGGCGCGCGGCCAAGCCGTCTTCCACGAACCCCGCGTGCTGGTCGAGCACACTGTCGCCGAGGACACGGAGGCAGAGCGGGACCGCGTTTATTCGGCCTTCCGGCGCATGCGCGAGCAGATCGATGCCATGGCGCGCGACGCCGAGTTCGGCACCACCGGCGAGCATCAGGGAGATCCTCGAGACCTACCGGATGTTCGCCTACGACGAAGGCTGGTCGAGGCGCATCAATGAGGCGATCGACAGCGGCCTTACCGCGGAAGCGGCAATCGAGCGCGTGCAGCAACGCACCCGCGCACGAATGATGGATATCGACGATCCGCTGCTGCAGGAGCGGATGCATGACCTCGAAGACCTCTCGAACCGTCTTCTCCGCATCGTTTCGGGTAGGAGCGGCACCGCCGCGCAGACAGGTTTGGCGGACGATACTGTGCTTGTTGCGCGCAACCTCGGACCTGCCGACCTCCTCGAATATGACCGGCGCCGGCTGCGAGCAATTTTGCTCGAGGAGGGCTCGCTCACCTCGCACATGACCATCGTCGCGCGCGCCATCGGCGTGCCGGTGATCGGACGTCTGCACGACATCCGGCATAGCGTCGAGGAAGGTGAGACGATCCTCGTCGACGGCGACAACGGCAGCGTCATCATTCGCCCGAACCGTGCGCTCGTCACAGGCTTCGAGCACCGCATGGCGATGAGCCAGAAGCGCCAGGCCGAGTTCGCCGCCATCCGCAGCCTTCCCGCCGAAACGACGGATGGCGTGCAGGTCAGCGTCATGGTCAATGCCGGGCTCGCCGAGGATGCCGCGGCGCTGTCGATGTCGGGCGCGGACGAATCGGCCTGTTCCGTACAGAGTTTCAGTTTCTCGTCTCCGCAACACTGCCCGGACGCGACCGTCAGCAGCGGCTCTATACCAAGGTCCTCGAGGAGGCGGGGAACAAGCCTGTCGTGTTCCGCACGGTGGATATCGGCGGTGACAAGGCGCTGCCCTATCTCCAAGACATGCAGGACGAGGCCGAGAACCCGGCCATGGGCTGGCGAGCCCTTCGCCTGTCACTCGACCGTTCGACCCTGATGAAGGCCCAGGCGCGCGCGCTGATTGAGGCGGCCGGCGGCAACGTCCTTCGCGTTATGTTTCCGATGATTTCCGAACCTTGGGAATATGAGCAGGCTCGCGCCTTATTCGAAGTGCAGGTCGATTGGACGCGCAAGGCGAAGCGCAAGATGCCGACGCGCATCGAATATGGCGCCATGCTGGAAGTGCCGAGCCTGGCTGAGATGCTCGACCAGCTCCTCCCGCGCGTCGATTTCATCTCGATCGGCACCAACGATCTCACCCAATTCCTTTTCGCGGCCGACCGCTCGGAGCCGCGCCTCGCCCAACGCTACGACTGGCTGAGCCCCGCGATCCTGGATTCCTCAAGCGCGTGCTGGATCAGGCGCGTGCAGCCAATGTCCCGACGCGAATCTGCGGTGAAATGGCTGGGCGTCCCCTCGAGGCGATGGCCCTGGTCGGTCTCGGAGCCGAGAATTTCTCGATCACCCCGGCTGGGGTCGGTTCGATCAAGGCAATGGTTCGTTCCCTCGACGCCGCCGCTATTCGCAGCCGCATGGATCAGCTGCTCGCAAAACCGCCCAAGGACATGCGCAAGGCGCTCACGGACTGGGCGAAGAGGCATGACGTCACGATCGGGTGACCGGTTCAGGTTGACACTCGGGGCGCAGCCTCCAAACAGGGTGTATGGCGAAGCGCGAAACTGAAATTGAGCCGTTGGATGAGGTTGCGCCGGAGCAGGATGCTCCGACGGTAGGGCAGCAGCTTCGTGCTGCGCGCGAAAAGATGAAGGTGGCCCTCGACGATATCGCGGCGCAAACGCGAATCCCCAAGCGTCATCTCGAGAGCCTCGAAAACAGCGAGTGGGATCAGCTTCCCGCACCGACCTATACGCTGGGGTTCGCCAAGAGCTACGCGAGCGCCGTCGGCCTGGACCGCATCGATATCGGCGATCAGCTGCGTGCCGAGATGGGCGGCCAGCGCTTCACTGCAAATACGACGGAGACCTTCGAGCCGGCTGACCCGCGCCGCACCATGCCCAAGTCGCTGGTGATCGGAACGATCGTGGCGGTGATCGTCCTCATCGCCCTGATGAGTTGGCTCAACAACCGCTCGCTCGAAACGACCGATGAGGCGGGCAAAGTTGCGGCGGAGCAGGCGGCGGCTCCGACGGCGGCGACGCCGGTCGCTCAGGCGTCTGCCCCGGCGCAGAACCTGCCCGTCGTGATCAATGCCGCGGATGCTGTGTGGCTACAGGTCTATGAAAAAGGGGGGGCGACCTTCTTTTCAGGCATCCTGCAGCCCGGGCAGACATTCGCGGTGCCCGCCACCTCGGCGGCGCCGCTTCTGAAGACGGCGAAGCCCGAGGCGCTGCGCATCTCGGTCGGAAATCAAGTCGCGCCGCCCGTCGGCAAGGCGGCTGAGAAGGTAAGTGATGTCAGCCTCTTGTCCGCGGACCTGCTGAAGGGTGGCGCAGCGACGGCGGCGGTGCCGCAATCAAGGCCAACCCCAGCTGCGCCTCAGTCTCCTGGTGCGCCGAGACGTCCTCGGCCGACAGTACCTGGGGCGAGATCGGCTCCGGCCCCGGAAGCCATGCCCGGCACCGACACGGCGCCGGCAACGAACACCGGCGAATAGATTCATCGCCGCGAAAGCCGCGGCGGCTCACAGTCGCATGACAGCCAAGTCTCGGGGAATCATCGTGAAGTCATTGGGTCCGATTACTGCTCTCGCGGCAGCCGCGCTGATTGCGCTGCCGTCCTCCGCCGCTTCCGCGCAGCGCCAATCGGCGACACCGGAGCAGCGGATCGATCGGCTCGAACGCCAGGTTGAACAGGTGCAGCGGCAGGTGTTCCCCCGTGGGCGGCCGGCAGATACCGCCGGGATTGCGGCCGAGCCCGCCGCGACGCAGTCTTCCGTGACTTCGCTCGATCAGCGGCTGGATGCGCTGGAGCGGCAGATGGCCGACCTGCTTCGGCAGTCCGAAGAGAATGGGCATCGCCTTCAGAATCTCGAGGGCGATCTCACGAAGGTCCGCACCGATCAGGATCGTCGCATCGGAGCCTTGGAGCTGCGCATCAACGAGGCGGCCGCGACCGCTCCTGTAGTGCAAACCACAGTCCCGGAAGCTGCACCAGCGAAGGCCACGACTACTAAGGTCGCACCAGCCAAGCCGTCGATGAGCAAGTCGACCAAGCCGGGCACGACGAAGGTCGAAGCGGCACCAGCAACTTCCACTCCGACGGAAGCCGCGGAGGTGGCTCCTGCGATGGACGCCGGCGAGGAGGCCTATACGGTGGGCTTTCATCTCTGGGAGCAGGGCAATTACGACCAGGCGATCTCGACGTTGAAGGCGTTCACCGCGGCTTACCCGGGGCACCGGCGGGTCAGCTATGCCAACAATCTCATCGGGCGGGCGCTGTTGAGCAAAGGCCAAGCCCGTGACGCCGCTGCCGTCTTCCTCGCCAACTATCGCGGCAACCCCGCGGGCGATCGTGCTGGTGACAGCCTCTACTATCTCGGCCAAGCGACGATGCAGCTTGGCCAGCCGGCCCAAGCATGCAGGGCCTATGACGAATTCGACGCCATCTACGGAGCGAAGGCGCGCGCGGACCTCCGCAAGCAAGTCATCGACGCCAAAGCTCAGGCACAGTGCCGCTGATGTGCTAATGCGGCGCGCATGGTTCCCAATGCCGCAGCGATCGATCGCTTTTCTCACGACCTCGCCGCCCTCGTAGCGCCGAGCGCGCGCATCGGCCTAGCCGTGTCAGGCGGCCCTGACAGCATCGCACTTCTCCTACTCGCAGCTGCCGCTCGGCGGGGCAAGGTGGAAGCCGCGACAGTCGACCATGCGCTTCGCCCGGAAAGCCTCGATGAAGCACGACTGGTTGGCGGCCACTGCGATCGCCTGAGCGTCGGCCATCGCATTCTCAAGGTTGAGTGGGACCAGAAGCCGCAAACCGCCATTCAGGAGAAGGCACGACTTGCCCGTTACAGCCTGCTCTCCGCCTGGGCTCGGGAGCGCAACCTAGACGCCGTCGCAACGGCCCATCATCTGGATGATCAAGCTGAAACGTTCGTCATGCGCCTGAACCGCGGCGCGGGCGTCCGCGGCCTTGCCGGCATGCGCCCCAGCGGAACCGTCCCCGGCGGCCGTCTACCGCTCCTCCGTCCGTTGTTGGGATGGCGGCGTGCCGAGTTGGAGGCCGTCTGCAGTGCTGCCGGCGTCGATACCGTTGCAGACCCGAGCAACGACGACGACCAGTTCGAACGCATTCGGGTGCGGCGGGCTCTCGCCAATGCCGCGTGGCTCGACCGGACGGGCGTGGCTGCGAGTGCGAGCAATCTCCGTGACGCCCATGCCGCGCTCAACTGGGCCGCCGTTCGGGAATGGCAGTACTCGGTCTTCGAAATTGAGGGAGAGATCCTTTACCGCGCCACTGGCGCACCTTCCGAAATTCGTCGCCGAATTGTCGCTCGCGCCGTCGCTCGGCTCGCAACGGAAGGGCGTGGAACGGAACTCAGGGGTCGCGAGCTTAACCAACTGCTCCAAGAGCTCGGAAGCGGCGGCAAAGCAACAATCCGCGGCGTTCTCTGCACAGGCGGCTCGGAC
The DNA here is from genome assembly GCA_963752025.1 of uncultured Alphaproteobacteria bacterium. Taxonomy (GTDB): domain Bacteria; phylum Pseudomonadota; class Alphaproteobacteria; order Sphingomonadales; family Sphingomonadaceae; genus Sphingomicrobium. The sequence goes on from CAVVWY010000022.1 coordinate 110,582, forward strand.
TGGCGGTTCTCGGCAGCTCCACCTCGTCGCCGCTAGGTCACGCCACCCGAGGCTGCTGCAAGGCTGGTCGGCTTCTCCGGTTTCGTCCTGCGTTCAGCCCCGGCTTGGGTAGCTGACCGCCCCGGCCTAATCGTTTCCAGCTTGTCCGGCGGGGGTGGGGCAGGCTTCCAATGCCCGTCTTCATCGCGAACTAACAGGACGTGACAGCGCTTGCAGTCGCTCAGCCACCGCTGGCGCCTCTCATCGAACGTAGCCCGGCTCGCCGAGCGGCGATGGCCGAGCAAATGGCAACGCAGAGTCATAATAAAGAGCGAGTCCGCCGATTGTGATCAGCTGATATGAGAATGTTTCGCGAGCGCATTGGTTGCGTGAACTACGGTTAAGGCTTGCCGATGTGCCATTGCGGTGCGCCCCGTTATGGCAGAGTGATAGCCGATGCTGATTGCACTTCTCATCCCTCTGGTCCTCGCAAGCCTGCTTTTCACGATCGTGCTCATCCGTTCCGCGGTCGACAAACGGGCCAAGCCGAACGCCGAGGCGATGGGCCTTGGTGCCGTCGTCGCCTTCTTCGACACGCTCGGTATCGGTTCGTTCGCTCCAACGGCGGCTTGGTTCAAATTCCGTAACCTCGTCCCGGACCGGCTGATCCCGCCGACTATGCTGGTCGGCTTGACGCCGCCGGTGATGGTCGAGAGCGTCATCTTCCTCGTGAAGTTGGGGGTGAAGGTCGACGGCGTGCTGCTGTTCGGCTCAGCGGTCGCGCTGCTCCTCGGCGGGCTCCTAGGCGCGCCGCTCGTCGCGCGCACGCGCGTGTGGGTGGTACAGCTTACGGTTGCAGTCGGGCTGCTTCTTGCCGCCGTCGCCTATACGATGAACAATTTGAGCCTGATGCCTGGTGGGGGAACTGCCTCTGCATTGCCGCCGGTCCTGACCATGATTGCGATCGCCGCCAGCTTCGGCTTCGGCATCCTACTTAACTTCGGCGTAGGCAATTATGCGCCGACACTCGTCTTCCTGAGTCTCATGGGCATGGACCCGAGGCTTTGCTTTCCCGTCATGGCGGGCGGCGCGGCGCTGATGGGCGCGGGCGCAGGTGCGCGGCACATTCAGATGGGTAACGTTGACCTGCGCGTCGTGCTTGGCCTCGCTATCGGCGGCATACCCGGCGTGCTGGTCGCCGCCTACCTCGTGGTGACCATGCCGCTGGGGCTTCTGCGCTGGCTCGTCATCGTCGTCGTGCTCTACGCCGCCGCAGTCATGCTGCGGGCGGCGATAAAGGGCAGGCGCGAGCACACGGCCGAACCCGCCACGGCCGAGATCCTCGCATGACCGACGTCGAAGCGCTCAATCGCGATTTCACGAAATACGATCAGGTCAGGAAGGCGCACACCTACCGCCTCGCCGAGCATGAAAGCGACGAGTTCGACGAAGACTATGTGATCGCAACGCTCGACTTCGACCGCTTCCTTCGCGGCGACGCTGGGGACAAGGAACGGTTTGCCGAGGCGTTCACCGGCGCACTCGAGGAAATCGGCTTTGCGGTCCTCACGACCGAGGGCTTTGACACGTCGCTGTACGACGACATTCACGACGAGACGCTCGACCTGTTCACCTCGACACCGCTCGAGGAGAAAATGCGCTTTCGCGCCGCGCGGCACGGGTCGGTCAGCCAGGGATACTTCCCGATCGAGCAGACCAGCGACATCCACCCGGACCTCGTCGAAGGGTGGGTGTGGTGCCGCCGTGCCTTCGAAGTTCCGGAGCGCCGCGAAGACACGCCGTTCCGAGCCGAGGATTATTGGCCGGCAGCGCGGCAAGAACGACAGTTCCGGCGGCTCGTCCTCGCCCACGAGCAGTACTTCAAGCCAATTGCGCAATCGATGCTGCAGGGTTTGGGCGTCGATCCGCACTTCCTCGACCGCAAACTGACCGGCACCAACTTCGGCCTCCGCCTCAACTACTATCCGCCGATGACCGAGGAGCAGGCGCGCTCGGGCGCAGGCCGCCTGCTCGGTCACGAGGACGTGGACCTCTTCACGATCCTTCCCGCCACTCGCAGCGATGGACTCCAGGTTTGGAATCACCGTTCGCGCAAATGGGTGCGCCTGCGGGCACCGGCGGGCAGCGTCATCATCAATACCGGCGATTACATGCAGCGGCTCTCGAACGACCGGCTACCATCGACGACGCATCGGGTTGGCAAACCGACCGACAGCTCACACCTGACAAGCCCGCGCGTGTCTTTCCCGACCAACGTCTATCTGTGGGAGGATGAGGTCTTGAGCGTGCTGCCTGACCTGGGAGAGCCGAGGTATGACCCGATCAAGGCGATTACGTTCCACACGCTGAGCACGTCGAAATTCTACGGCGACGATTACGCGGTCGAGACGGCCTAATTGTCCTGTGAGGAGCGGTTCATCATCTGAATCGCCCGGAGCTTGCGCTCTTCCTGATCGAGCAGCTCGGCAAGCATGATCCGCCGGCGCTCGTCGAACTCATTGCTCAGCATGGACCGGTAGAGCTCTACAGTCTGCCGCACTTCGAGCTCGTTCATGATTGTTTGCTTCGCTCTGGTGGGGCGCCGCTCGACCTAGCGAGGAGGCATTTGCTAACGTCGCTGGCTACAAGCCGCTCGCCCGTTTGAACGACGGCATAAGTAGAATTGTCGATCTGCTCGACCTGCTCACCGCTGTCGAGCTCAAGTCGAAACAGCTTCCGATGCAGCCCTAGGACCGGGACGCGCTCGAAATACTCGCACTCGTAAATAGAGATTTGATCCCCGTTTCCGTCACGCACACAGAATCGTCCGTACAAGTCGACCCACAACCACTCCCTCGACGCGATTACGGGAACAAGCTGTACTTGCCGTGTAATCCTGCAATCAGGTGTTTTCCTGATGTGCCCAAGTAGCAACGGCGAACGATTATCTTCGTAATTTCATCGGGAGCGAGGACGGTGGCCCGACCTTGCGGAGACGATGTGAAGGATGCTGCTAAACCTGCCATTTACTGCAAACTGTGCAATGCAAAATGTAGCAAGACAATGTCGGATTGGGCACATACAACAGTAAGACAGGGGCGTCTCAAGATGCCCAGAGAACTCGGGGGTTACGATGGCCGGGAACGGATCAAATTCCGGCGAGCTTAACACGGCTCCTAGTGCTGCGGCTTCGGCGGTCACCGCGGAACAGCGAGCTTTCACTGCCGAGTTTCTGAACTCGGCTTCGCAGCTGCTGATGTTTCTCGAAGCTCAACTCGACGCCCTGCGCCAAACCGACCGGCCTGACGTGGAGCCGATCATCGATGCATGTGATGGCGCGGTACATGACGTACGTATTCACTTGCGGTCCATGCGGGGCAGCGGCGAGTAACGAGCGCGATCTAGTCTTTGGAGGAGCCGTCGCGCGTAGCGCTGGCTGCGACGAGGCGTCCTGCCAGCTTCAATCCCCTTGTCGCTGAGGCGAGTGCACCGCGAACACGCATTCCCTCCGCAGTGGTCCCGTAAAAGGCTGCGGCGCGACCAAGCGTTTGTACAAGTGCAAGGAAATCGGTCTCGATGGATGCCGCCAGATCGGCTGAAGTCCCGCCCGAGACCGAACCCTCCGGTCTGATGGGATCCTCCTCAATGCGCTTCGAAGCGAATCGGCCCACCGACGTGGCAAAGTCCAATGCTGAGACTCCTGAACGCGACATAGAGAAGCGCCGCTTTCGTCTTCGGTCAGACGGCGTGGGGCCGAAACCTAAACGGTTCGACTCGTTTCCGAATTGGGGAAAACCCCGACATGCGGATTTTCGCCGCGAGCGTCCCAGCGCTCGTCTAGATCGCGTGGACTGCGCCGCGCATTGGGCAAACTGGGTTGGTTTTCATAAAGAGTTCTCGCAGTCATGGACTCCTTCCCACCTGCGGACCTTTCGGTGGCCGGACCAGAGTTCCATCGAATTGAAGCGACGGTACGTCTCGCCGCGCGCGATCGCTTTGAGATCGTCGTCAGCGTCGAATTCGTGAAACGTTTCGACCCGATTCTTCGGGCCGCGAAGTTGGTACAGACGATAGTACGCCATAGGTTCACCCTCATTGGCCTACGGTCCACGCCTTGGTCCGAATTAAATCACCAGAACGATGCCAAGTATATCGGTAGAAACGGAGAATGATCATCAGAAGAACCGGTGATTCTGTCCTGAACTGAAACTGTTCGTTCCTTTGCGGGACTATGCACGGGCCGTCGCTCATTCTTGTAACTGACCTGCGGCAATCGCGGTCAGTCCACCCGGAACGATGCATTGGGTTCATCGAACTCCTGCGCCGCCGAAGGTCTGCAATCCCTCTCGATCTGAATTGCGCTCACTTGCGGGCACCGTTTACGATGTTGGCCTATCGGGGAGCGCTGTCGATGAAAGGTTGGTTTGCGGTCGCTGCAGGGATATTGTGCGCTTGCAGTGGGATTGTTCATGCCGAGTTCCGTGCCACGGCAAGTCTCGACGTTGCGCATCCGGGTCCACGCATCGCGCCAGAGATCTACGGTCAGTTCTCCGAGCAACTGGGCAAGGGTATTGCCGACGGTATTTGGGTCGGCGAACAGTCGACGATCCCGAATGTTCGGGGGTACCGAAGCGATGTCGTAAAGGCGCTCCAGGAACTGCACGTCCCCGTCCTGCGCTGGCCAGGCGGCTGCTATGCGGACACGTATCACTGGCGGGACGGCGTTGGCGCCCGTGAACAGCGGCCGGTGACCCTCAACCGGTGGTGGGGCAATAACGAAGAATTGAACGCCTTCGGCACGCATGAATATTTCGACTTCGCGGAACTGATCGGCGCGCGGACATTCCTCAGCGTCAATGTCGGTACGGGCACAACGAGCGAGGCCAAGGACTGGGTCGAGTATGTCACGTCCGGCAGCCGCTCACACCTCGCGCAGCTTCGGCGCGCGAACGGTCGGCAGGAACCTTGGCGCATCGATTATGCCGGCATCGGCAACGAAGCCTGGGGATGCGGTGGCAACCTGACCGCCGAACAATATGCTCCACTGTTGCGGATGTTCTCGACGTTTGTTCGGCAGGATCAGGGTCCAAAGGCCGTCGCGGTCGGGCCTTCAGCCGACGATTATCATTGGACCGAGACGATTATGGCCTCTCATGGCCAATTCGATGTGCTGTCTCTCCACTATTACACGCTGCCTACTGGCGATTGGTCCCACAAGGGCGCGGCGGCGGGTTTCGACAGGGCCGAGTGGCTGCAGACATTCGCCCAGACGCGGCGCATCGAAGACATGATCGCCAAGCACTCCGCGATCATGGACAAGAGTGACCCGGCACGGAAGGTGGCGCTTGCGGTCGATGAATGGGGAACCTGGTACGACACTCCCCCAAGTGCTCCGTCACTGCGTCAGGATAACACGTTGCGCGATGCGCTGGTCGCCGCGACCAACCTCAACATCTTTCACCGCCACGCCGAGCGGGTGCGCATGGCGAACATTGCGCAGATGGTGAATGTGCTCCAGTCTGTCCTCCTCACGGACGGCGCGCGGATGGTGCGCACTCCCACCTATTACGCGTTTCAGATGTACGTGCCGTTTCAAGGTGCAACGTCCATTCCGGTCCAGTTGCAAACGCCCCAACTCACGACCGGCAATCAGCGCGTTCCGGCGCTCGACGTGACTGCTGCGAAAGGCGTAGATGGCGCCGTCTACATCGGGGTGATCAATATCGATCCTGCCGAGGCCGCCGAACTTGCGCTTGCCGTTGGCGGCGCGAGCAAGGGGCACCTCAGCGGCAGCCTGCTCACCGCGCGCGCAATGGATTCGCAAAACCGTTTCGGCACCGCCGAAGAGGTGCATCCGCGACCCTTCTCAGGAGCACGATGGAGCGCGGGACAGTTGCAGATCGCCGTTCCTGCGAAGTCGCTGGTAGTTCTGAGGATCGAGGCTTCCAGATGAGTTGAGCGCGCGGGCGACCCTCCTCAACACTGCAGCCTTCAGAATCCAGCTGAAAACGTCAGCCGCGAACGGTCCCATCATAATGCGGTTCGCCGTGCCGATCGACGCGGACGTTCGAACTTCGTCGCGCGACCTCGGGGGGTGCGGACGGTCACATGGGTGACACTTGATGACGCTGGGGGAAGACCCAAATCAGCGCCATGATCGACGTCCGCAAATTCGATAGCCTCGGCCATGCCGACCACGGCTGGCTCAATGCCCGCCACCACTTCTCGTTCGCGAACTATTATGATCCGAGCCGCATGGGCTGGGGTCGTATCCGCGTCTGGAACGACGACCAGATCGCCGCGAAAAGCGGATTTCCGCCGCACCCGCATCGGGACATGGAAATTGTCACCTACGTCCGCACGGGCGCAATCACGCACGAAGATTCGATGGGAAACAAGGGCCGCACCGGAGCCGGAGACGTGCAGGTGATGAGTGCCGGGACAGGCGTCACCCACGCCGAGTATAATCTTGAGGATGAGCAGACGACGCTGTTCCAGATCTGGATCGAAACGGACAAGCCGTCGATGAAGCCGAGCTGGGGTGCCAAGCCTTTCCCGAAGGACTCACGGCAGGGCACGTTCCAGCTGCTCGCCAGTGGCAACGGCGACGGTGGCGCGCTGACCATCAACGCCGACGCGCGCATCCTCGGCGCTACGGTTAAGGCCGGCGAGTCGATTGCGATCGATGCTGAACCGGATCGTCACCTTTATCTGGTGCCGAGCGGCCGCGTTCGCGTGAACGGCGTCGAGGCGGGGCCTCGCGACGGCGTCGCCATCACCGGCGAAAGCCGTGTCGACATTCAGGCCGAGGACGACGCCGAGTTGGTGCTGGTCGACGCCCGCTAACAGCGCGAGTCCGGCGCGGTTCATCGAACCTGTGCTTGAATAGAGTTCGTTCCGCAGGCATGTGCCTGTCGCGCCGGGAAAATGGCGCGATTCACGGACAGAGGCGGGAGTAGATGAGAGGCGCTTGGCGCTTGTCCATTGCGATTTGGACCGCGGGGCCGTTGCTGGCCCCCGCGGCCGCGGCCGCGCAAGAATTGCCGACGACCTCGTCGCAGTCCTCCGGCAGCACGCCGGCAACGGACGCCGTAGGCCCACGCGAGCTGCAGAATTTCAGTCTTCCCGGGACCGTCACGCGTCCTGCCGATCAGCAGCCGGCTAACGCGCCGGCCACGACGCCAACGCGCGAAACGACGAGCGCAAGCAATAGCGAGCCGGTTCGCCCGGCAGCCACCCGCACCGCGAAAATGCAGACCAAGTCGGAGCCGGCGCCCCGAGAAACGGTCGCCGCAACATCAGCGCCCCAGAGTGAACGGCTTCCGCAAACCGCGCCGTCCTCGTCGGTAACGGCTGCTTTGCCGTCGATCGGGTCTTCGCCGAATGCTCCGTCGCCAAGGCCCGCTTCCGCCGCCGCCTTCGCTGCGGAGCCGTCGAGCGGGGCGCTTGCGCCGGGGCGCGGCGGCTTCGCGCTGCTCCCATGGCTTCTCGCGGCATTGGCGCTCGGGATCGGCGGCGCCCTTCTTTTCTGGCGGAACCGCTCGCATCATGCTTTTGCCGGAGGTCCAAACACTGACCTCTTCACAACTCCCGATCCAGTTCCGGCGCCTGCGGCGCGCCCACAGCCGCCCAGAGTGGCGCCGGCACCGGCTCCGCCCACTACGTCCACGCCGGCATCAAGGCCTGCTCTGACGCCGTCTGGTGGCGTGGTGTCGGCGAGACTACGGCCATGGCTCGACATCAACATGCAGCCACTGCGCTGCATCGTGACCGATGACGCGGTCACCTTCGAGTTCCAGCTTGACCTGCTCAATTCGGGCAATGCTCCGGCGCGCGCGATCCTTGTCGAAGCGAGTGTCTTCAATGCTGGCCCAACGCAGGACCAAGAAATCGGCCAATTCTTCGCCAAGCCGGTCGCGCAGGGGGAGCGGATCGAGGCGATCCAGCCGCTAAAGCGCCTGACCTTCACCACGCAGGTGGTCACGCCCCGGTCCGCAGTTCGCGCCATAGAAGCGGGCGGACGCCAGGTGTTCGTCCCGCTGCTTGCCTTTAACGTGCTCTACACGGCTGGGTCGATCGCTGCGCAGACGTCGGTCAGCTATCTGGTTGGCCGCGAAGGGCAGGGCGACAAGCTCTCGCCGTTCCGCCTTGACCTCGGTCCGCGCGTGTTCCGATGTCTCGCGGCTCGCCTTCTTCCTGACGGCGTCCGCCGCTAAAGCACCGCGCTATTGTAGCTGTGCCAAGCGAGCACGGCGGCCGCCCCGCGATAGGGTCGCCACGGCTCCGCCAGTTCACGCAGCTGCTTCTCGCTCGGCTTCTCCGGCAGTCCAAGCAGGCGCCCGATTTCGACCATCACTGCGAGGTCTCCGGCTGGGAACACGTCCGCCCGCCCTTCCGCGAAGAGCAAATAGATTTCGGCCGACCAGCGGCCGATGCCTTTGATCTTTGTCAGCAGCGCAATCGCTTCCTCATCGTCGGCAGGAAGGGCATTGAGGTCGAGCTCTCCTGAAATCACGAGTTCGGCCAGGCTTCGGATGTAACCGGCCTTCTGTCGCGACATTCCGGCGGAACGGAGTTCTTCGTTGCTCGCAGCCAGAAGCAAGTTGAGGTCGGGCGGCGATCCGAACGCCGCCTCGAGCTTCGCCCACATGGAACGCGCGGCGGCGACACTGACCTGCTGGCCGACGATCGTCCGAAGCAAAGTCTGCGCGCCGGGTTCGCTGTTGCGCGGGTCAGGAACGCCGTGCTGTTCGACAACTCGCGCGAAGATCGGCTCACGCTGAGCGAGCGCTTCGACGTGAGACCGGATGCTGTTGTTGGTGCGCACCATCAGGAGACGCTCGCGGCGTAAAGCGCCACGGCGGCAGCGTTCGATACGTTGAGGCTCTCAATCGCTTCGGTGATCGGCAGCCGAGCCACTGCATCGCAATGATCGCGTGTGTTGGGCCTCAGGCCGGCGCCCTCCGCGCCAAGCACCAGCGCCACCCGCTGAGGTCCCAGCGCGTCCTTGAGATCGGTATCCGCATCGCCGGCGAGACCAATCCGCCAGAACCCTGCTTCGCCGATCTCCTCGAGCGCGCGGGCAAGGTTCACCACCCGAACCCAGGGTACGCGCTCCAGAGCGCCCGAAGCGGCTTTCGCCAGAGCGCCGCTCTCGGGAGGTGAGTGGCGATCCTGCGTAACGATGCCCACCGCCCCGAACGCGGCGGTTGATCGGAGGATCGCTCCGACATTGTGAGGATCCGTGACCTGATCGAGCACGAGCAGCACGGATCGTTCGGACGCGTCATGCAGGAGATCGTCCAGCCAGGCATCCTCAAGCGGCTCCACTTCGATCACCACTCCTTGGTGTGGCGCGTCGTGCGGCACCAGCCGGCCAAGGTCCGCAACGTCGGCGAGCGTTACTGGCAGGTCCTTGGGAAACTGCATGAAGGTGGAGGCGTCCCGCGTCGCCCAAGCGCGCAGCACCTTGCGATTGGGGTTGTCGAGCGCTGCCGAAACAGCATGCTTTCCCCACAGGCGTGGACGGTTCGCTGTCCCGTGACTTTGATGAGATTTCTTGCGCCGCGACATGCGGCTTCCATGGGCATCGAGCGCGAGTGGCGCAACCCGCCTCGTCCTGATCGACCTATAACGCGGCTCGCCTCCGCTCCGCTTCGATGCGGCGCTGGTGCGTGCGCCAAGTGCCGATCGCGACAATGATCAGGATCGGATAGCTCCAGAATACGAGCGCCGCCGCATAGGCTCGCGGCAAGAGGTCGAGATGAACGGCTTTGAGGAAGTGCGCCATCGTTGTGGTAGCTGAAGTCCAGCGACCCAAAGCGGCCAGAAGCGATGCGATTTGAGCGCGATCAACGTGAAGGCGGCGAACGTCGCCAGATCGACGATCATTACGCCCGTTTCCTCGGAAGAATAGCGAACCGGATTGGGCGAGATGACCAGATGCGTGGCTAAGGTCGCCAAAAAGAGCGACGCCGGCTGCGAGCCTCTCGTCACTGCGGCCGCGCCAGAAGGCGTAGGCGCAAACGAGGACGAGGAAGGTCCAGTAGAGTTGCTTGGGCAGCATAGGACTAGACCGGACCACATTGCTGCGGCCCGGTCAAAGCTCCGTCAGGCCACGACGCGCAATGTCGCGGCGGCGTGGCTCGGCGGGCAATCCTCGCCGTCACCGAACGACACTGTGCGAAGTCCCGGGACCTTGCCCTTGGCGGTTGCCAGTTCGGCGTGGCACGCAGCGATGGCGCCGCGCGCTTCGACCAGGCTGCTGAGCGCAGCCGACAGTTCAGTTAGCGCGGAGATTCGCCGTTCCGAACCCCGCATGGGCGACCGAATTCGCTCGGATGACCCGGCTCTGCAATTCGGTCATTTCGGTGAGCGTAACGTCGATCGGATCCTCGACGGCGCGAACCTGCGTTGCGACTTCATAAGCGGCATTTTCAATCCGATGCTTGCGCATGTGACTGCTCCTTTCCGCGCGATTAGAATCGCACGGAGATGGTTACCGGAGTGAGAAGTAAAATGGTTTCAGGCTAACCCTTAAGTAGCCGGGCCAAACTTTCGAGTCCGGCGAGATACATGCCCGCCGAAAACGCCGATCCAATCGCGATTGCCGCGATCCAGAACAGCCTCTGGCCGACACTCATCTCATTCCGGGGGTAACTCCTGGTTGCGAACGGCGGTTGCAGGGAAGGCCAGAATGATGCTGGCCTCTGCTCGGTTAGGAAACCAGCTCCCCCGACCTCCCCTGCGCGATCAGCGTGCCAATCTGATGACTGACCGCGGCATCTGATTGAGCTGGTTGGAGTGCCGTCTCAATGTGCGGCGATTGATGTATCAACCGTTGATATGGTTCGTCGAACTGAGCAACGATGCGCGCGGCTTGGGTGCGCCGCTCAACGCCAAGGATGCCGAGTGCCTGACGGATGCGCTGGTCCACGGTGTGTGGCGAGATGTGGAGTTCGGACGCGATTTCCTTGGACGAAAGATGCTGGTCGACAAGACGCAGGCAGTCCAACTGACCGGCCGTCAGGCCTAGCTACGCGTAGAGCCATTTCGTCCTCCTGCGCAGGATGCTGAAATACGTCGGCGGCATCCGACAAGCCCGCCGTCTCCTCCACTTGTACCTTTTCCCCGCGCAACATCGCGGCACTCTCCGAGCAACGAGTCCGAAGGAACTCTTACCGCATATCGCACATGTTGCGCCAATTTTCTGCGGGAATCCCACAAAAATTGAAATCCGAGCTACGATCGAGGTTATTCTCACGGGGGTAACCCGTTGCCGCATCGATGCGTTACAGAAAAATCGAAACCTGAGAACTCGAAGGTGACGAAGGTCAGAGGCTCAAGCTGACCGCGAAATAGGCGATATTGTCGGACGTATCCTCGCCATTCTGCACGAACGTATGTTGATTCATGTAGCCGGCTTCGCCGGTCAGCCGCTTAACCAGCGGCGTCGTCACCGAGATGAGGTTTCGCACCCGGCCCAGGCCTGTCGTCTTCTGGAAGCTGGTCGTATTCAGATCGACGAAGAATTCCGAGCTGAGATTGAGGTTTGTCTTCCGCTGCAATGGCATTGCGACCTTCAGGTAGGGTCGAAAGCGCCAAGCCGTCCCATCTACACTTGGGCGCCAGCGTTGCTCCAACCGAAGCCTGCCACTCAGCGTCGCTGAACCGATCTTTGTAAGTTTGTCGAAGGTAACCTGCTCCCGTATCCGATGCTCGGTCACCGTGTGTTCGCCGTCCAAATATTGGGGATCGTGCGTATAGCCTCCCCACAAGGTGAGCCCGTTGCCAACTCGATAGCCGACCAGGGTGTTCAATTCGATTTCGTAGAGCCCTCCGCGGTTTTCACTGAAACGAGCCACCACATCCTCATTCAGCCGCCACGGGCCACCGAGATCCAGCGTCGCTCCGCCCGTCGTCCACACCTGCGGGTCCCTCTTCGCCCACGCTGGAGCAGCGCAAAGCGCGGTGAGCAGAAGAGCGAGGGATGCGTTGGCGAAGCGGTTCATTACGATGTCCTAGACCCTTGTCACAAAGCTGCAACTTTGTTGTCGAGAGCGACGCGGCCGCACCTGTCTGAAACTTTTTTGTCGGGGTAGCACGCAGACGACAGGGTCCTCGGCCGTAACACCACTGGCACTCGCCCCGCGCTATCCGGAGAACTTCGAAGAGCGGCCAGGCGAAATTCTGCGCCACCGAGGTCTCGTCGCTGGGACGGTGAAGTTTGCTGAAGCCGCAACGTCCGCAGTAGCTCGAGAGACTACGCTGGAAAGATGGGCTCACCGCTTCCTCTAACCGCATGATGTGGCAGCGCCTCGCTGACCACGGACAGAAGCAAGAACCAGCGACAGGATAACCGGGGCAGCTTGACACACGGGCCCATTACAGAAGCGGACATTACTGATTACCCAGCACTCGCTCCTTCTCCATGGTTTCGATGACATTAGGGAGGAACCGCCGTGTGCCGCTGGCTCGCTTATTCCGGAACGCCGATCCTGCTCGGCGACCTGCTCTACAAGCCGAAACATTCGCTGATCGACCAGAGCTTGCACGCGCATCTCGGCCCGCACACGACAAACGGGGACGGGTTCGGCATCGCTTGGTATGCGGAGGGTGACACTCCGGCCCTGTTCAAGGGCATCGATCCGGTGTGGAACAACCGTAACCTGCGCGAAATCTCGACGCAGATCCGGTCGCGCCTGATCTTCGCGCATATCCGTGCAGCGACCGGGACGCCGGTGCAGCAGACCAACTGCCATCCCTTCAGGCACGGCAAATGGATATGGATGCATAACGGCCAAATTCAGCGGTTTCAGGAAGTCAAACGCGAGCTCGTCCTGGCGATCGATCCGGGAACTCTACCCTTTCGTGCAAGGGTCGAGCGACACGGAGGTCTTCTTCTTCCTCGCACTGACGTTCGGTCTGGAAGATGACCCGCCGGCTGCGGTCGAGCGAGCTGTCGGCTTCATCGAACGGGCCGGCAGGAAACAGGGTATCGAAGAGCCGATGCGAATGAGCGTGGCTGTGTCCGACGGCGGGCGGCTGTGGGCCTTTCGCTATTCGACAGTGGGCGTTCCACCGTCGCTCTTTTTCTCTACCAAGATTGAAACGCTGCGGGACCAGCATCCCGAGATCCCATTATTCCTGACTTTGTCGGACCAGACGAGGATGATCGTGTCCGAGCCGCTCGGCGATCTTAAAGGCGCGTGGAACGAGGTCCCCGCCTCTTGCTATGGTGTGATCGACGGCGACCGAGATGAATTGAAGCCTTTCGCGCCGCATTCGACTTAGGCTCCGGTCATTTAGTCAACTGTTGGCCGGGGGGCTCGGAGCTGCCATCACCCGCGCGCTGCACGCCGCCTCTCAGCGGGGCAAAGTGGCCGTTTGACGCATAGCTTCACCGAGCGCGAGCGCCGATGATGTGGCCACGTTCAATGATCGCACCTCTGACCGGATCGGAATGCACACACGTGCATCGCAAGCGTCAGCTACCGCGGGCGGTACGCCAGCGCTTTCCTTACCGAAAAGAAGGACATCGTCGGCCGTGAAGCTGAAATCGTAAGCCGATTGTCTGCTCTTCGTCGTGAACAACACTATCGTGCGTGAGCCGATCGTATTTCGGAACGCGTCGAAGCCGAGATGGTGCGCAATGACGACATGATCGATATAATCCATGGCGGTTCGCCGCACTCTCCGATCGTCCCACTCGAACCCCATCGGTTCGATAAGATCGACAGCCGCGCCCAAACAGGCGGCGAGCCGCAGAACGGCGCCAACATTCCCAGCGATTTCAGGCTCGAACAGCGCAATCCGCATGGAGAAGGAGTATCGCAAAGTCTCGCAATCTTGAATGACTGAAACGGCAGTCGAAAGCAGACATTGGCTGCAATCAAAAAGGGCCGCACCCAACGGAGCGGCCCTTCTGATGTGGTCAGCCGTCACGAAGTGAATTCGTTACGTCAGTCGATGCTTTGCAGCGGCCGGCTTTCACCTTCCTTCGCGCTGGCACCCGATTGGCGCGCAATCGCTCACCTGCGCTCGGCGGGTTAGCTTACCCCAGCATCTCCTGCTCGAGCTTCTTGGCCATCTCTTCGATGTTCTCCGGCGGCCAGCCGGGGATGTCCATGCCAAGCCGGAGACCCATGGTGGCGAGCACTTCCTTGATCTCGTTGAGCGACTTGCGACCAAAGTTCGGCGTGCGCAGCATCTCGGCTTCGGTCTTCTGGACCAGATCGCCAATGTAGATGATGTTGTCGTTCTTGAGGCAATTGGCGCTCCGCACCGACAGCTCGAGCTCGTCCACCTTCTTGAGCAGGTAGCGGTTGAGTTGGTTGGTGTCGGTCTGGCTCTCCACCGGCATTGCCGAGCTCGGCGTACCGATCATCGACGGAGTGGCCATCCGCACCTGACTGTCGTCGAAGTGGACGAACAGCTGCAACTGGTCCTGCAGGATCCGCGCGGCATAGCCGAGCGCGTCTTCCGGCGTGACGGTGCCGTCGGTCTCGATCGTCAGAGTGAGCTTGTCGTAATCGAGTTCCTGCCCGACGCGGGTGTTTTCGACCTTGTAGGCGACCTGGCGGACCGGGCTGTACAGCGCGTCGACCGGGATGAGGCCGATTGGCGCGTCGGCCGGACGGTTCGCAACGGCCGGTACATAGCCCTTGCCGATGTCGGCGGTCAGCTCGACGTTGAGCGTCGCGCCTTCGTCGAGGTGGCAGATCACGAGGTCGGGGTTGGTGACCTCGATGTCTCCGCTGGTGGCGATCATGCCGGCGGTGACTTCCGCCGGGCCGGTCGCCGAAAGGTGAAGGCGCTTAGGCCCTTCGCCTTCCATGCGCAGCGCGATCTGCTTCACGTTGAGGACGATGTCGGTGACGTCCTCGCGGACGCCCGCGAGGCTCGAGAATTCGTGGAGCACGCCATCGATCTTGATCGAGGTGACGGCGGCGCCCTGGAGCGAGCTCAGCAGTACCCGCCGAAGCGAGTTGCCGAAGTCATGCCGAAGCCCCGCTCCAGCGGCTCGGCGACGAACACGGCGCGGCGGCGGCTATCGCCACCGGCCTGCTTCTTCTCGAGCGCGTTGGGCTTCTTGAGTTCCTGCCAGTTCTTTGCGTTGACGGCCATTTGTCTTCCTGCCCTTTGGCGGGACGTCTCCCGCCGATACAATTCAGTTTCGCCGCGGTGTTGGCGCCGCGGCAGCGGCGTGTCTGACGCTTAGACGCGACGCCTCTTCGACGGCCTCACCCCGTTGTGCGGGATCGGGGTCACGTCGCGGATCGAGGTGATCGTAAAGCCGACCGACTGAAGCGCACGGAGCGCGCTCTCACGACCTGAGCCGGGGCCCTTGACCTCGACCTCGAGCGTGCGAACGCCGTGATCAGCGGCCTTGCGGCCCGCGTCTTCCGCCGCGACCTGGGCGGCGTACGGGGTCGACTTACGGCTTCCTTTGAAGCCCATCATTCCGGCCGATCCACGCGATGGCGTTGCCCTGCGCGTCGGTGATGGTGATCATCGTATTGTTGAAGCTGGCGTTCACGTGGGCGACGCCGGCGGTGATGTTCTTGCGCTCCCTTCTGCGGAGACGCTGTGGTTCGCGTGCCATTCTAAATTCCTACAATCTTGAGCTGCTGACGGTCGGTCGGAAGGAGCAAGCCTTAAGGCTTACTTCTTCTTGCCCGCGATCGGCTTGGCCTTGCCCTTGCGGGTGCGCGCGTTGGTATGCGTGCGCTGGCCGCGGACCGGCAGGCCCTTGCGATGACGAAGCCCGCGGTAGCAGGCAAGGTCCATCAGCCGCTTGATGTTCATCGCGGTCTGGCGGCGAAGATCGCCCTCGACCGTGAAGTCCTTGTCGATCGCCTCGCGGATGTGCAGGACTTCCTGGTCGGTCAGGTCCTGGACCCGCTTCTCCGGCGTGATGCCGAGCTGGTCGGTGATCTTCTTGGCCGTGGTGCGGCCAATTCCGTGAATGTAGGTCAGCGCAATTTCGACGCGCTTGTTGGTGGGGATGTTGACCCCGGCAATACGAGCCATTCGTTACCCTTCTTCAGCTCCACGGGGCGCCTGTCGCCCCATCTCGTCGCTAGAAAGTCCCTGATCTAACGAAAAAGCCGACGCGCGCACGAATGCGCCGCCGGGCAACCGGTGGATCGGGATGCGGGGCAGATAGGTTTCGCTTGCCCCCGAGTCAAGGACGGTGCGTTACGGCCCCCGTGCAGCAAAAGCGCATCCACCAGCTGTTCCAGCTCAGCGTCGCCATGAAGGGCCTTCACGGCATCGTCGAGATCGCCGGCGGAATCGCGCTGGCGCTGTTCAGCACCAGTGCGATCCTCGGAGCGCTCGACCGCGTCGACCCGCACCATTGGCTCGCTCGCAGCCTCAACGGCAGCGAGCACGATTATTACACCTTATTCTTCCTGAGCCACGGAGCGCTCAACCTCGCGCTCGCCGCCGGACTCTTGCGCGAGAAGCTGTGGGCCTATCCAGCCACCTTCGCGGTGCTGGCGCTCTTCATCGCCTACCAGCTCTACCGCTCCACCCATGTCCACGATCCCGGCCTGATCGTCTTCAGCATCCTCGACGTGATCGTGATCGCGCTCGCGTGGCACGAATACCAACTACTTCGCCGTCACCTTCCCACTCACTGATTTGCCCGATAGAGCGGCGTCAATGCAGCGCCTTACTCTCGACGGCGGCGTCCCGGGGACTCTCCAGGGGAGCATCGTTGCCCTCGGCAATTTCGACGGTTTCCATCTCGGCCATCAGGCGGTGGTCGGGCGGGCCGTGTCGCGCGGGTTCCACGAGCGGCGGCCGGTGCTCGTCGCCACGTTCGAGCCGCATCCGGTGAGCTTCTTTAAGCCCGACGCACCGCCGTTCCGGCTCACGACCCTGGACCAGCGCGAGCAGCTGTTCGCGCACGCTGGCGCCGACGCAATGCTGGTATTCGAGTTCAACGAGAAGCTGCGCGAGACCAGCGCGGAGGAATTCGTCTCCTGGCTGCTCGCGGGCAAGATCGGCGCGGCGGGCGTCGTGACCGGCGACGACTTCAGCTTCGGCAAGGGCCGCACCGGGAATGTCGAGACGCTGAAGACGCTCGGCGCCCACTCCGGCATCACGGCCGAAGCAGTAGCGCCGGTGCTGGTCGACGGTGAGCGAGTGTCGTCGGGCCGGATCCGCGAGGCACTCGTGGCCGGCGAAATCGGCCGAGCGACGCATCTGCTGACCCGCGACTTCGCGATCGAGGGCGTGGTGCAGAAGGGTGATCAGCGCGGGCGCGAGTTGGGCTATCCGACCGCGAACCTCACGCTCGGCGACTATCAGCGACCCAGGTACGGCATCTACGCCGTACGCGTGACACTCGACGACGGCAGTGAGCACCCGGGAGTTGCCAGCCTAGGCGTTCGTCCCACGTTCGAGCCGGCGCAGGAGCTGCTCGAGGCGCATCTCTTCGACTTCGACGGCGACCTCTATAGGCAGAAGATCCAGGTCGCGCTCCACGCTTATATCCGTGACGAGAAGCGTTTCGATGGAATTGAGCCGCTGATTGCCCATATGAAGGATGACGAGGCGCAGGCGCGCCACCTCCTCGCCCTCGACTAATTTCCCGAATTTGCAATCTGATGAGTGACCGCTAGAGCCGCCGCCAATGGCCGACGCCCCCGACACCACCACCCGCGATTACCGCTCGACCGTCTTCCTGCCGCGCACCGACTTCCCAATGAAGGCGGGGCTGCCGCAGAAGGAGCCGGCGATTGCCGCGCGCTGGGAGTCCGAAGGGCTGTACCACCGCATCCGCGAGGCGCGTGCCGGACGCGAGAAGTTCATCTTTCACGACGGCCCGCCCTACGCCAATGGCGACATCCACATCGGCCATGCGCTGAACCACACGCTCAAGGACATGGTCGTCCGCACGCAGACCCTGCTCGGCAAGGACGCGCCCTACGTGCCCGGCTGGGACTGCCACGGCCTGCCGATCGAGTGGAAGGTCGAGGAGCAATACCGCAAGAAGAAGCTGAACAAGGACGAGGTCCCGGCGAAGGAATTCCGCGCCGAGTGCCGTGCCTACGCCCAGCACTGGGTCGACGTGCAGCGCGAGCAGCTGAAGCGCCTCGGTATCAGCGCCGAGTGGGACAAGCCGTATCTGACGATGGCCTATTTCGCCGAAGGCACGATCGTCTCCGAGCTCTTCAAGTTCGCCGAGACGGGGCAGCTGTATCGCGGCGCCAAGCCGGTGATGTGGTCGCCGGTCGAGAAGACCGCGCTGGCGGAAGCCGAGATCGAATATGAGGACATCGTCTCGACGCAGATCGATGTGGGGTTCGAGATCGTCCAAACAAAATCGCCCACAATTCAGACACTACTCGACAAGCGCCACCTCAAGACTTTTGCCGTAATCTGGACAACGACGCCTTGGACGATCCCGGTCAACCAAGCGATCGCCTACGGCCCGGAGGTCGATTATGTCCTGATAACGGATGGCGGCACCGTAAATACCTACCTGGTCGCCGAACCGCTTGCGGCCGATTTTCTGAAGCGTTGCGGCGACAAGCACCGGGAAATTTACTCGCTTCACGAAAGTGAGTGGGAAGTCATCAAAGGCTCCGAACTCGCCGGCACTATTGCCCGCCACCCGATGCACAAGCTCGGCGGCTTTTTCGCCAAGCCGCGGCCGCTCCTGCCGGGCGACTTCGTCACCACCGACCAGGGCACGGGCCTCGTCCACATGGCGCCCGACCATGGCGAGGACGATTTCGAGCTGTGCCGCGCGCACGGCATCGATCCGGTATTCGCGGTCGATGCCGGCGGCTTCTACCGGCCCGACTGGGCGTGGCTCGGCGGCCAGGGCAGCGTCATCAACGCCAAGTTCAACGCGCCCGACGGGCCAATCTGCTCCGACCTGCGCGAGAGCGGCGGTCTGCTCGCCGCCAGCGCCGACTTCAAGCACAGCTATCCGCATAGCTGGCGGTCGAAGGCCAAGGTCATCTACCGTTGCACCCCGCAGTGGTTCATCGCCATGGACCGCGAGCTCGGCGACGGCTCGACGCTGCGCCGCCGTGCGATCAAGGCCATCGCGGACACGCGCTTCGTTCCGGAAAAGGGCCGTAACCGCCTCGGCTCCATGGTCGAAGGCCGCCCCGACTGGGTGATCAGCCGCCAGCGCGCCTGGGGCGTGCCGATTGCGTTATTCGTCGAGCGCAAGACCGGCGAGCTGTTGGTCGATCGGGACGTCAACCAGCGCATCGTCGAGGCGATCACCGCCGACGGCGTTGATGCCTGGGACTCCGCGAACGCCGCTCAGTTCCTCGGCAATCGGAACCCCGACGATTACGAGATGGTCACTGACATTCTCGACGTCTGGTTCGACAGCGGCTGTACCCACGTCTTCACGCTGGAGAGCGGCCACTGGCCGGAGGAGCGCTGGCCCGCCGACCTCTACCTCGAAGGCAGTGACCAGCACCGCGGCTGGTTCCAGTCGTCGCTGCTCGAAAGCTGCGGCACGCGTGGCCGTGCGCCTTACGACGCAGTCCTGACCCATGGGTTCACGATGGACTCCAAGGGCATGAAAATGTCCAAGAGCCTAGGCAACACGGTCAACCCGCTCGACCTGATGAAGGAATATGGCGCCGACATCCTGCGGCTCTGGGCGCTGTCGGTCGACTTCACCGAGGACCACCGGATCGGGAAAGAGATCCTGGCTGGCGTCGCGGACCAGTACCGCAAGCTGCGCAACACCCTCCGTTACCTGCTCGGCGCCCTGGACGGGTTCAGCGAGGCAGACCGGCTGGAGGACGTCGCGGCGTTCCCGGAGCTGGAGCGTTACATGCTCCACCTCACGGCGGAGCTCGACGCGAAGTTGCGGCAGGCGGTCAACGACTTCGACTTCAACTCCTATGTCCGGACGCTGACCGACTTCTGCAACGAGGACCTGTCGGCCTTCTACTTCGATATCCGCAAGGACGTGCTCTACTGCGAAGTGAACCGCGAGACGGGCTTCCAGACCGAGCGGCGGCGGGCTTACCGCGCCGTGCTCGACACGCTGTTCCACGCGCTGGTGCGCTGGCTGGCGCCCGTGCTGGTGTTCACGACCGAGGAAGTGTGGGGGACCCGCTTTCCGGACGCGGGCTCGGTGCACCTGCTGGAGTGGCCGGAAATTCCGCAGGTCGATGCGGATGACGCCAAGTGGACGCGGCTGCGCGCGCTTCGTGCATCGGTCACCGAAGCGATCGAGCCGCTGCGGCGCGACAAGGTCGTGGGATCGAGCCTAGAGGCGGAAGTCACTCTCCCAGAGATCCCGGCCTCGCCCGAAGAACTGGCCGAGTTATTCATCGTCTCGGCAGTTCACCTAGGCGATGAGTTCAGGGTGACCAAAACCGAGAACCGCAAATGCGGCCGCTGCTGGCGTTTCCTTCCCGAGGTGAAGGCGGACGGCGAGCTGGACCACCGCTGCGAAGAGGTGCTCAATGCGTAAACACCTGTCCTACAGCTTCCTCGTCGTGCAACATGACCGAGTGTCGATGCAGCCTTGTGGAATTCAGATAAGCGAAACGCTGCGCGTCAGTGCGAAGGTCGGGAGGATCGGATGAAAGCGCGCCGTCTCGGCTTCCTTGTAGCGCTCATCGTCTTTGCGCTCGACCAGCTCGTGAAGTGGGTCGTCACCGGTCCTCTGGGCATCAGGCATATCGGCGATCAGCTGGTGATCATGCCCTTCTTCAACTTCACCTACACCGAGAACAACGGCATCTCGCTCGGCCTGTTCAACGCGACGACGGCAATCGGGCGCTGGATGCTGGTCGCGGTGACGTCCGCGATCGCCGTCGCCGTCGCAGTGTGGATCGGGCGAGAGAAGGGCAGGATCGATCAGATCGCGCTGGGCATGGTGCTCGGCGGCGCGCTCGGAAACATCCTCGACCGCGTCCGCCATGGCTACGTCACCGACTTCGCCGACCTCCATTTCGGGGAATGGCGGCCGTTCCTGATCTTCAATGTCGGAGACGCGGCGATTAGCATTGCCGTCGTCATCCTGTTGCTGCGCGCGTTCCTTAACCGTAAGGAAGGCCCCAAGGAGACTATCGAACATGCGTAATGCCTTCGCTGCCGTGCTTCTGGTTGCAACTGCCGTGGCGGGTTGCGCCCACAAGCAGACGCCGGATGAGTTCGCGGTCGCGCGCAATGCGCCGCTGATCGTGCCGCCCGACTTCAACCTGGCGCCGCCCGTGGCCGGCACTGCCGGTTTGAGCGCCGGTGAGGCGCAGCAGCAGGCCGTCGACACCCTGTTCGGCGGTCCGGCGCCGCGCCCGAACGGCGAAATGAGCATGCTGGACGTGGCCGGCCGTGACACTGCGCAGCTTGGCATTCGCTCCATGCTTCAGGACCCGGACACGCGGGTCGTCGACAAGGGGCCGACGACCGTCACTATCCTCAATGCTCCGCAGGCGGACAGTACTATCGCTTCTGCCCAGGCGCAGTAGCAAGTGTTAGTAACAGGGTAAGCGTTCAATCAGCGGGGCAGCAAACATTAGGAAGTAAATGGCCGAAGAAAGTCTCACTGCACGCCTCGTCGAGGTAGAATCCATGCTCGATCGGTCGCGTCGCCGGTTCGAGGAAGGCACGCGCCTTGTTGAGGACGCCCACAAGATTCTCGCGGACCTCCAGCAGGCGCTGATCGGTAGCCCGCGCAGCATTTCGCCAGAGGATAGCGAGGAAGCGGCATCGCGCCTGCTGTCGTCGCTAAAGGCGACGGGCGGCGAAATGCCCGAGAGCCTTTGCGGCGGACGTCTGAGTGTCGACCAGATGCAGCGCCTGATCCGCATCGACGGGCACCCGATCGGCATCACCGAGATGGAATATCGGGTGCTCGAGCTGCTGGCCTTCGCCCGCAACAATGTCGTCACCCGAGCGATGCTTCTGAAGCATCTTTATCGCCGCTCTGACGACCAGCCGCAGCCGAAGATCATCGACGTGTTCATCTCGAAACTGCGCAAGAAGCTCCGCAATGCGAGCGGCGGCGCGGAGTTCATCGAGACGATCCCGCAGCGGGGTTGGATCCTCCGCGACGTCGACGCGACCAGCGGCGCCTAACCCAAGGCAATTCATTCTTTGTTAGTGTCGCTCCGGTTAGCCCGGGGCGATGCTGCACTTGTTCCCAGATCCGGCGCCGGAGCCCAGGTCCGAGACCTATGCCGAAGCGGTGTCGCGCTTGGCGAGCGTGCGTCATGCGCTACGCCTCGTGAGTCCGTTCGCTGGCGGGCCGGCATCCGACTTCGACGATGATGCAGTGATCGCTTCCGCCTGGGACGCGGCGACTGAATCTCAACGGCGCTGGTTCGATAATCGTTCGGCGCGGCTGGTCGGCACGACTGCGGCCGGTGTCGAGGCGCTGCTCGACGAGCGGCAAGAAGGCCGTGAGCCGCATCCCGAAGCGAGCCGCGAGCTGGTGGATCAGATCCGCCGCGAACTTCGCCAGGTCGCCGCAATCATCCTCGGCTGACTTGGCTCAGGCCGGCCCGACCGCTTTCGGTGTGGCCGGATCAGCCCCCCACTCGCTCCAGCTTCCGTCATAGAGCCGCGCCTGATCGTGGCCGAGCAGGTGTGCTGCGTAGATGAGGCTGTTTGCCGTCACGCCGGAGCCGCACGTCGCAACAAAGGGTCGGGCCGGATCGATGCCG
Source organism: uncultured Alphaproteobacteria bacterium (assembly GCA_963752025.1). Classification (GTDB taxonomy): domain Bacteria; phylum Pseudomonadota; class Alphaproteobacteria; order Sphingomonadales; family Sphingomonadaceae; genus Sphingomicrobium. The sequence continues at coordinate 133,225 of CAVVWY010000022.1, forward strand.
GCATCTGCGAAGAGCCGGCGGATTTCGTCGGCGGACCTGAAGGTGCCGTCTTCACGGTAGAGCGAGGTGAAGGGCAGGTTCCTTGCACCGGGGATGTGGCCCGCCACGATGCCGGGACGCGGATCCGCTTCAATGCCCTCGAAACGCGGCCGGCCCCGCGCATCGGCGAGTGTGTCCTGAATGCCGGTGAGGATCTGCTGTTTGGTGACGACCTGCGCGCGGTTCTTCTGAGCGTCGAACCTCGCATCACGAGCACCGGAGTCACCGCCTTCCGTCGGGCGGGCTTTCGCGAGCCATTTCTGGAAGCCGCCATCGAGGATCGCGACATTCCGCGCACCGAAGTGGCGCAGCATGAACCAGCCGCGTGCCGCAGTGCGGATCGGCGAATTGTCATAGACGACGATGCGATCATCGCGGCCGACGCCAAGCTCCTGCATGTTTCGTCCGAAGTCGTTCTCGTCCGGAAGCATGTGCGGCGCCGGGTTGGAGTGATCGCTGAGCTTGTCGATGTCGAGGAAGCGCGCGCCAGGGATGTGGCGCTCGAGGAATTCGGCGTGACCTTTGCGACCGGAAGCGGGCATGTGCCAGCTGGCGTCCACGACGACGAGATCAGGATCGTCGAGATGCTGCGCCAGCCATTCGGTGGAGACAAGGGATTCCATGTGCCGAGGATAGGCTTGGCGCGGGCTTGCTGCTAGTTCGGCCGGCATGGAAACGCGTCACCTCGGCCAGACCAGCGCCCTTCCTGCCTCGCCCGAAGAGGCGGTGCTCGACTATGTGCCGAACCCGCGGCCGGGAACGCTTTATCTCGTCCGCTTTGCGGCGCCCGAGTTCACCTCGCTGTGCCCGGTCACCGGACAGCCCGACTTTGCGCACATCGTGATCGACTATGCGCCGGCAGAGACAATCGTCGAGAGCAAGAGCCTGAAGCTATTCCTCGGATCGTTCCGCAACCATTGCGGTTTCCATGAGGACGTCACGGTCGGTATCGGTCAACGGCTGATGGAGGAGATGAAGCCGCGCTGGCTGCGCATCGGCGGTTATTGGTACCCACGGGGCGGCATCCCAATCGACGTCTTCTGGCAGTCGGGCACACCGCCGGACGGCCTGTGGCTGCCCGAACAGGGAGTTGCGCCTTATCGTGGCCGTGGCTGACGCTCCGAAGGCTGCAGTTGTTGGCGCGGGGTCGGTCGGCTGCTTCATTGGCGGCTGCTGGCAGGCGGCAGGCGTGCCGGTGACCTTTGTTGGGCGTGAGAAGATCGCCAAGGACGTACGCGCGAACGGTCTCACCTTAAGTGACTATACCGGTTGGCAGACCCATCTCGCTGACGTGGACTACCAACTCGATCCGAACGCGATTGCCGACGCCGACATCATCGCGCTGACGGTGAAGAGCGCCGACACTGCTGCCGCTGCGCGCGCCATTGGCGTCAACGCGCGGAAAGGCGCCCTCGTCATCAGCTTCCAAAATGGCATCAGCAACGTCGATGTGCTGAAGGCCGAGCTTGGGAACTGGATCGACGTCGCTCGAGGCATGGTGCCCTACAATGTCGCCTATCTGGGTGGCGGCAGGTTCCACAAAGGCGTTGCCGGGCATCTCTACGCCGAGGACCGGCCGGAGACCCGCGTGCTTGCACAGGCGATCGGGCCAGGACCTGCCGATCTGAAATTGTCGAAGAACATGCTTGGCCTCGCTTGGGGCAAGTTGCTCATCAATCTCAACAATGCCGTGAACGCTTTGTCCGGGCGGACTTTGCTCGAACAGCTGAGCGACCAGGACTACCGCCGCGTGGTCGCGGCATCGCAACGCGAGGGACTGAAGCTGCTTCGCAGGGCGGGGATCAGCCCAGCTAAAGTCGGGGCGGTCTCTCCGGGATTGCTGCCGTTAATGATCGGCTCGCCCGATTGGCTCTTTCAAAACGTCTTCATGAAGGCGTGGAAGATCGATGCGCGCGCTCGGTCCTCGATGGCGGACGACTTGGCGGCAGGGCGCAAGACCGAGGTCGATTATATCAACGGCGAGCTGGTGAAGCTGGGCGAGCGGATCGGTGCTGAGGCGCCCATCAATCGCGCAATCGTCGGTCTTGTGCGCTGGGCTGAAGCCGGCGCCAAGCCGTGGGAGCCCGAAGCTCTTCGTCGCGAAGTCCTGCGGAGCTAGCGGAACGAGGCCTCAGGTTCCGGCATGCGGCCATCATCATCGGGTGCCGGAGCATCGGATGCCCTGGACCTCGTCCACAGATAGAGCCCGCCGACGGCAATTGCGAAGACGAGCAAGCTGACGACCATCACCGCCGGATAGGGCTCGATCAGTGCGAGGACATTGGCACTGTCCGGCGATCCGGCTTTCTCCGCCCCCGCGACAGCTGCGGCGTACACGACGCCCATGAGGCTTTCACCGACGATCAGCCCGGTGGCCATGAGAACGCCCATACGCTCTGCGAAATCGGGGCTTTGCGAACGCGTGGCCCAGCGGTTGTAGAACCAGCCAAGTACCGCGCCCACCGGAATGAAGAGCGTTGCTTCCATCGGCAGATAGATGCCCATGCCGATCGCCAGCGGCGGCAAATGCAGTCGCTTCCCGGAGAAGCGCTTCAAGGCTTCGTCCAGCGCCACCGCGACAGCGCCGATGATCGCGCCTTCGCGGATCAGGCCCCAGTCCAGGCTGCCGCCCAGGACGCCCTGCGCGATGGTGGAGATGATTGCCGCCTGTGGAGCGGGAAGCGCGTTGGCTCGTGCGCCGGGCGCGCCCTGGAATGTGAAGGCGGTGTTCATGAGGTCGAGGATCGGCGGGATCACGAGCGCGCCGAAGACGACGCCGAGCACCAGGGCGACCTGCTGACGCCATGGTGTTGCATCGACCAGTTGGCCGGTCTTCAGGTCCTGCAAATTGTTGTTCGAGATAGTCGCGACGCCGAAAATGATAGCGGTGACGAACAGGGCAAAGGCGACCAATGCCTTGGTCTCGTTACCGCTCGCACCGTGGAACATGGCGGCGAGTATCAGCGAGATGCCGAGCACTGACAGGATGCCGACGCCCGAGATCGGGCTGTTCGACGCTCCGATCAGGCCGGCCATGTACCCGCACACCGCAGCGATCACGACACCGGCGATGAGGATGTAAACGATGCTAATCGCCACCGTAGCACCGGCATTGCCCGAAATCGGTGCCGTGTTGCCGAAGGCGTAGAGGAGCAAGCCGATCGGAATCATCGAGACAAGGATGACGCCGGTGACGATGCCGATGGGCATGTCGCGTTCGGTCAGCGGCAACTGGTCCGCCCGCCCGGCCTTCCGCTCGCGCCCGGCAACCAGCGCAGAGCGGATTCCAGAGACAATGGGGCCGATGATCTTGAGCAAGGTCCAGATCGCGGCAACGCCGATGGTGCCCGCGCCAACCATCCGCGCCTTGGTGCGGAATGCCGTGCTGACGAGCTTTTCAAGGTCGCCCGCGGCTTGCGCGATCAGGCCGGGGTCCTGCGTCCAATGGGGGACGATGAAGACCCAGCTGATGATGAGGCCCACGACCATGGCGAGACCCACGGCCACGCCGACGAGGTGGCCGACGCCGATCAAAGCCATCGACAGGCTGGCGGATACGCCCGACGCACCAGCGCCGACGCGGAAGACCCTCGCGGCCGTGTCCGTGACGATCCTGGTCTTGGCGAGCAGGAAATAGGCCGCGGCGACGATGGTAGACCCGGCAATCAGCGCGAGGCCGCGCTTGTTCTCTTCAGCACCGCCGACACCCGAGCCGACCTTCAGGACCTCTGCAGCGGCCACACCTTCAGGATAGGGCAAGTCCGTGCCGGTCACGAGCGCCCGGCGCAACGGCACCGAGTACATCACTCCGAGGATGCCGCCGATGCCGACGACAGCGACGGATAGCCAGTAAGGGAAGCCAGTCCACCAGCCGACCATGATCAGACCGGGCAGCACGAAGATGATCGCCGAGAGGGTACCCGCCGCAGAGGCAATCGTCTGAACGATATTGTTTTCCTGAATCGTCGAGTCCCGGAACGCCTTCAGAACCGCCATGGAGATCACGGCCGCCGGGATCGACGTCGCGAAGGTGATGCCGATCTTCAGACCTAAATAGACGTTCGCGGCGGTGAACACGACGGTGATGAGCGCGCCGAGGATGATCCCTCGAACTGTCAGCTCCTTCACGTTCTCCCCCGCACGCAGCCCCTCGTCCCTCGGCATTTAAGCTTCCTTCTTCAAATCCACGCACATGCCAGGAGCGGGCGTCGAATGCCGCCGGAGGGCGCGCCACTGACCGTCATCTTTCACCCACACGTCGGTCAGCAGGACGCAATCCTCAATAAAGCGGCCGAGATATTTGACGCGCCAGGTCGCCTGCACGGTGCCTACCATGGCGTCACCGGCGGCGGTGGCGTCCTGGACCTGAAGCTCGATGGAATCGACCTCGCGGCGCTGAATGGCGTCGAGCCATTCGTCGCGTTGCATCATGAAGGGGCCAGTCGAACGCGTACCGATGAGTACGAATTCCGGGTGCACGAGTGCACGCAGCCGGTCCATGTCCTTGCTGCACAGGGCGTCGCGCCACTCGCGCTCAAGCCCTTCAATCACCTGGCAGTTCTTGTCGCCGCGCAATTCGTTCTCCCCGCGAGCCTTTTAGGGCCGAACTTTCCGAAAGCGAAAGACGGTATCGTATCGGGTCAGCAACAGGTCACCACCCTGGCGCCTCAACGGCTCGCGGTCGAAGTGGGCCTTCCCTAAGTCGTTGCGGTGAAAACGGAAAGTGAGTCGATGTCCGCGATCCTGCGACAGCTGGAAGATCTGCCCGGTGGGACCGAACACAGGCATTTCGGGGGCGATCGCGACCACTGCCGGCTTGCCTGCCAAGTCCACGCGGCCCGAATCGTCGGCTGAGACCTCGAACCCGCTCTTTAAGTCGGCCGTCGCGATAGCCTCGAGCCCATGGCCCCATTCGAAGCCGGGATCCTCTAGAAGTCATGTACAATTCGCCTTTGGGCGCGGGATCGTCGCGGACGAGATCGAACGCGGGCCTCGTGGGCATGGGCCTTGACGTAAGCCAGACATTAGCGTCGTCGGAAGTCCAGTCTCCTTCGCCTTCTTCGTCGACTGCGCCGTAGGAGAGGCCGTATCGGAAGTGGCCGTCCGCTTTCAGCTCGAGGCCGGCTGCAACCTCCATCTGGCTGGTTTCATACATGCCCGCCGGGATTGGCGACGGCGCGGCGGCTGCGAGGAGCAGGAGGACCGCGCCGAGCGCCATCAGCGGCCCTTGAACAATCCGCCGAGAACGCCGCGCAAAAGCTGGTTGCCGAGCTGGCGCCCAACGGAGCTCGATGCCGCGCGCACAGCCGATTGAAGCACCTTGTCGGCCATGGTCGGCTTTGCCGCTTCGCGGGCCTGGCGAGCTGCTTCCTGCTGCTCGAGCCGCTGGCGCTGAAGCTCGATGCGCTGCTGTTCGATCCGCGCGCGCGCCTGCTCCTTGGCTTGCTGCGCCTGCACCTTGGCCTGCTCCGCCGACTGCCGGTCGGCATCCGTCTTGGCCTGGGCCGCGGCAGACGCCGCTGAAGCCTCGGCCGCCTTGGCGTTCAGTAATTCCTCTGCCAATTCCCGGTCGATCAGGGTATCGTACTTGGCGCCGATTGCGTCCGTCGTGATGATGACTTGTCGCTCCTGCGGCGTCACTGGACCGACGCGCGTCGAAGGCGGCTTGATGAGAATGCGCTGGACCGGCTGGGGGGAGCCATCGGGCTGCAACAGCGAAACAAGCGCCTCTCCGATCTTGAGCTCCGTGATAGCGGCCGCGACGTCGATCTTCGGATTCACTCTGAAAGTGTCCGCAGCAGCTTTCACGGCCTGCTGATCGCGCGGCGTGAAGGCGTTGAGCTTGTGCTGGATGCGGTTGTTGAGCTGCGCCGCCACCTTGTCCGGGATGTCGATCGGGTTCTGCGTGATGAAGTAAACTCCGATACCCTTCGAGCGGATTAGCCGGACGACCTGCTCGACCTTTTCGAGAAGCCCAGGGGGAGCATCATCGAACAGCAGGTGAGCCTCGTCGAAGAAGAAGCAGAGCACCGGCTTGTCGGGATCGCCGATCTCGGGAAGGACCTCGAACAATTCGCTGAGCAGCCAAAGCAGGAATGTGGCGTAGAGACGCGGGCTGGCCATCAGCTTGTCCGCGGCGAGAATATTCACGATGCCGCGGCCCTGATCGTCGGTGCCCATGAAGTCGTGGAGGTCGAGCGCCGGCTCACCGAAGAAATGGTCGCCGCCCTGACTCCTCAGCTGCAGCAGCGAGCGCTGGATAGAGCCGACCGACTGCTTTGACACGTTGCCATACTGAAGCGTCAGCTGGTCCGCTTCAGCGCCGCAGTGGACGAGCATGGATTGAAGGTCATCGAGGTCGAGGAGCAGAAGTTGCTCCTTGTCGGCAACGTTGAAGGCGATGTTTAGAACGCCTTCCTGGACGTCGTTCAGGGCCATCAGGCGGGAAAGGAGAAGTGGCCCCATCTCGCTGACGGTCGTGCGGATTGGATGGCCCTGCTCGCCGAACAGGTCCCAGAACTGCACAGGGGTGTCCTGATACTTCCAGCCGCTCATGCCGATGTCCGCGGCGCGCTCAGTGAAGACCTCGTGCATCTTCGCGGTTGGCGAGCCCGACATTGCAAGACCGGACAGGTCGCCTTTCACGTCGGCGACGAAACAGGGGACGCCGACCGCTGAGAGGCCTTCGACGATACCCTGGAGAGTCACCGTCTTGCCGGTGCCGGTCGCTCCCGCGACCAGCCCGTGGCGGTTCGCGCGGCTAAGCTCGAGGGCCTGAGGATTGCCGCCCCCCAACTCGGCGCCGATGAAGATGCTGTTTTCGCTCACGCACTCACCTCCGAACCGACCCTTCGCTCAGCAACAGCTGTCGCGCAAGGGCGGTTCGGAGGTGAGGCGTGACTAAGGAGAGCTACTTCCCGCTGATGTCGACGCCGACAAAAGCCTCCGGCGAGTTGCCGCGCTTAACGAGTAGCAGAACGCTTGAGCGGCCCGCCTTTCGCGCTGCATCGACCGCGGCGATGACCTGAGCCGGGCTCGTCACCAGCTGGTTGTTGACGGAGACGATCAGGTCGCCGCGCTGCAGTCCTTCGTCGCCGGCATCGCTGTTCGGATCGACCGCTGTGATGATCACGCCGCGCGCGGCGGTCGGCAGGTTCGCGGCTCGAGCCAGCTCCGGCGTTAGCGTTGCAAGCGAGAGACCTAGGGCCTTTTGCGGAGCCGTCGACGGCGTCGCGCCGCCGGCTCCGGTCGTGCCAGTGTCGCCACCGCTGAGCTTCGCGAGCGCCTCCTCGGTCGGCCGTTCGCCGACCTGGACAGTTACCGTCCCGTGCTTGCCCGCGCGGACGACTTCGAGCGGAATGCGCGAGCCGACCTGCGTATTGGCAACGAGGTAAGATACCGTCTGGTCAGGAGTGACCGGCTGGCCGTTGACCTTGATGATCACGTCGCCCTGCTGGAGGCCGGCGCGTGCTGCCGGACCGTTCGCAACGACCGAGCGGACGATCTCGCCGCTATCCTTCGGCAGGCCGAGGCTCGGAGCGAGATTCTCGTCGAGCGGCTGAAGGCCGACGCCGAGATAGCCACGTGACGGACGCTGGCCCTTCATCAGCAAATCGATGACCGGCTTCGCGGCTTCCGCAGGGATCGCGAGACCGATGCCCACCGAGGCGCCGGTTGGGGAGATCAATGCCGAGTTGATGCCGATAACGTTGCCATTGAGGTCGAACATCGGGCCGCCGCTGTTGCCCATGTTGATGGCGGCGTCGGTCTGGATGTAGCGGTCGTAGGCGCCGGTGCCGGTGATCCCGCGGTGAAGCGCGGAGATGATGCCGGCGGTGACCGTGCCGCCAAGGCCGTAGGGATTGCCGATCGCGAGCACCCAATCACCGACACGGGCCTTCGTGCTGTCGCCCCACTGGACGAACGGCAGGTTCCTGCCCTCGATCTTCAGGAGCGCAAGATCGGATGTTTCGTCGCGGCCGATGATCCGCGCCGGATATTCCTTCCGGTCCGTCGTGATCACCGTCACGGTGTCCACTGTTCCAGAGCCGTTGAGCCCCTGCACGAGGTGGTTGTTGGTGACGACATACCCGTCCGGCGAAATGATGAATCCCGAGCCGAGCGAGCCAGCTTCACGCGTGCGCGGCTGCTGACTGCTGCCGCCGCCGCTCCCGCTGCTGCCGCCCTGCTGACCGCCTTGCGAGTTCGGATCGAACCGGCGGAAGAATTCCTCGAACGGATCTGCCTGTGCTTTGACCGGCACGCGCTGCTTGGTCGATATGTTGACGACCGCTGGCTGCAGGTGCGCGGCCAGGTCGGCGAAGGACATCGGCGCACCGCGGGGCGCGGACGCCATCGAAGAAGGCGAATTCTGAGCGACCTGAGCGCCGGCCTGGCCCGTGGCGAGGGAGAATGCCGTTCCCCCCAAGAGCAGGGCCATGGCGACCCCATAGGCATAGCGCACTTTTCCGGTCTCCTTCGTTCTCATCGATACTCCATCAATTGGCTCGGGACGCAAGGCGCTAATCGGCCTGCGCGCTGAATGGTGATTGAACGCCCGGACTTCAGCGGGAACGTCCAGAGAATTCCTTCAAATAATCATTTTGCGGGGACAGAACGATCGTTGTGCCTGCAACCTTCTCCTGCCCGTCGCCGACGAACGTTACCTGATAGCTCTGCATCGCGCGGTAAAAGTCGTAGAATTCCGGATCTTTGCCAAAACTTGCCGCATAAGTGCGCGCGGCATCGGCGTCCGCCTGGGCACGAATGATCTGTGCCTGCTTCGCTCCCTCCGCGAGGATGGACCGGGCCTCCTGCTCACGCGCCGAGCGCATGCTTTCGAATGCCGCGGTGAGCGGCGCACCCTCGGGAAGATCCGTGCGCTTGATCCGCACGTCGAGTACTTCGACGCCATACTGGCGAGCAATCTTGTTCAGGGACGTGCGGACGCTGTCCATGATGCCCTGTCGTTCCGGGGTCAGGAGCGACGCGAACTCCACCCGACCGAGTTCATTGCGCACTTCCGAGCCAAGAATCGGCCGGAGCTGATCCGTCAGCTGCTGCTCGGTACCTGCACGGATATACATCAGCAGCGGGTCGACAATGCGGTAACGCGCGAAGGCGTCGACCTCGAGCCGGCGCTGGTCGGTCGACAGCACCTGTTGGCGCTGCATGTCGACGTCCTGCACGCGCTTGTCGATCCAGACCAACTGATCCACGAGCGGAATCCTGAAAGCGAGGCCTGCGCCGGCAGCGCCGATCGGCCTGCCGGGCTCATACTGGTTCAGGACCGCAACCGGCTTGCCGAAGCGGACGACAACCGCCTGCTTCGTCTCGGGCACGATTGGCATGCTTGCGAGCACGAGCGCCAGGATGACGAAGCCGAGGGCTGCCGACAGCAGCGGGTGGCGGCGAATATAGTCGGTCACTGCTGCTGCTCCTGCTGCTGAGCCGACTTCTGGACCTGCGGCAGTGGCAGGTAGGGCGTCACGCCAGGCGCCTCGATGATGGTCTTATCGACCTTTGAAAGGACCTGCTCCATGGTCTCATAATACATGCGCTTGCGCGTGACGTCGGGCGCCAGCTTGTATTGTTCATAGACCTTGTCGAACGAGGTCGCGTCGCCCTGCGCCTTTTGATGCAGCTGAAGCGAGTAAGCGTTGGCGTTGTTGATGAACGACTTCGCCTGCTGCTGCGCGGCGGTGACCTTTTTGAAGGAATCGTTGACCGCTTCCGGTGGGTCGGCCTGCTTAATGGCGATGCCCTGGACCTGAATGCCGGCACGGTAGGAATCGAGTATGCGCTGCATGTTCTCGGCTACTTGGCTCTCGATCTCCGCGCGCTTGTCCCCCATTGCGTCGTTGAGACTGATGCGGCTGACGACCGACCGCATGGCGCTCTCTGCGACCTCGCGGATGGTTTCGTCGGGCTGAGCCATTTGGAACAGGTAGAGCTCCGGCGTGCGGATGTTCCAGCGCACCGAGTAGGCGATGTCGATGAGGTTCTGGTCGCCGGTTAGCATCAGGTCATTCGCGTCGTCCGAGCCGAGGTCGACGGTGCGGATGTTCTCGACGTCGATCTTCTTCACGCGGTCGATCGGTGAGGGAAGCGTGATGCCGACACCCGGGCCGAGTGTGCTGCTGTAGCGGCCAAAGCGCAGCACGACGCCGCGCTGCCCCGGCGAGATCGAGTGGATGGACGTGAAGATCAGCCACAGGGCCATCAGAGCCGACGATCGCCCACAGAACGATCGAGCCGTTGGGACGTCCGGGTAGTCCGCCGCCGCCGCCCGACCACCGAAGCGAAACCTGCGGCGCAGAAGCTCGTCGATCGAGGCGACATTGGCGCTCCGCCCAGCGAGGGACGGCGCTTGCGCGATGGTTCGCCCCATGGGCCACTGCTCTGCCCATCATCCGACGGTGGCTCGGAACCACCCCTCCACCAGAGCCGCCGCTGCGTCGCGCCCCAGGGCCCTTTTGTGTCGGCGAACAGCCCGCGGACGCGGCTGCCCCACCCCAAAAATATTTTTCATCAGCGCCGAATATAGAGGGCAGCGCGGCGAAAAACAGTGGCAAGCCGCCGCGCGCCTCCTATGTCGCGGCCATGGCCGACGTTCTCTGGGACAATCTTCCACACGGTGAGCGCGTGCGCTCGCGCAAGCTGAGCGGTGGCGTTGCGACCATCATCGCGGATGCCACAGGACTTGGCGACCAGGAACGACAGGCGCTCGAAGATGAGCTGCGGTCGGCAGCGCTCAGCGAGCCGGGCGTTTCGGAGGCGCGCGTTGCGCTCACCGCAGCGCAGCCGTCGCGGACCTTGATCGCCATTGGCAGCGGCAAGGGTGGCGTGGGCAAGTCGACGGTGACGGCCAATCTCGCGGTGGCGCTAGCCAGAGCGGGCAAGAAGGTCGGCGTGATCGACGCCGACGTTTATGGCCCTTCGCAACCGACCCTGTTCGGCACTCACGCGAAACCCGAAGCCGAGAATGACAAGCTAGTGCCGGTCGAAGCGCACGGCGTGAAGTTCCTGTCGCTTGGGCAGCTCGTATCGCCAGGTCACGCGCTGGCGTGGCGCGGACCCATGGCAACGGGCGCCCTGGCCAATCTGGTGGATGCAGTATGGGGTGACACGGAATTGCTGCTCGTGGACTTGCCACCCGGCACTGGCGACGTGCAGCTATCACTGATCCAGCGGTCGCGCCCTGCCGGGGCGGTGATCGTGTCGACGCCGCAGGACCTCTCGCTGATCGACGCCCGGCGAGCCGTTGACCTGTTCAACAAGACGAGCGTGCCGATCCTCGGGTTCATCGAGAATATGGCAACCTACACCTGTCCGCACTGCGGCGAGGCGTCGCACCCGTTCGGCACTGGCGGAGCGGAGGCAGCCGCAGCGGAAATGGGTGTACCATTCCTCGGCCGACTGCCGCTATCGCTCGCAATCCGCGAGGCGTCCGACGCCGGCCAGCCGCCTGCGGCGTCGGACGGCGCGGAGTCGGAGGCGTTCGCCGCGATCGCGGCGAAACTGTTGCCTGCCGTCACGCATTGATCGCTTCTAAAGGAGTGCTGCCATGCCGCTCACCCACGACGATGACATCGCCGAGTTGCTGACTAAGGCTCGGACAATTGCCGTCGTCGGCGCTTCGGACCGCCCCAATCGTCCGTCCTACGGTGTGATGAAGTTCCTTCAGGACTGCGGCTATCGCGTGCTTCCGGTCAATCCGCAGATCACCGGCGAACATGTGCTCGGCGAGTTCGTGTGGAGGGAGCTGGCTCAGATCGGCGTGCCGATCGACATCGTCGAGATCTTCCGGCGTCCCGAAATGGCGGCGGAGGTCGTCGACCAGGCGATCTTCGTCGGCGCCAAGGCCGTGTGGATGCAGATCGGCGTGATAAATGAAGAAGCTGCGGCGCGCGCCGAAGCCGCAGGTCTGAAGGTCGTGATGGATCGATGCCCCAAGATCGAGATCCCTCGACTGCGAGTGCCGAGAAATCTCGGCCGAGGTCTAAGCAGCGCCGACTGTCATTTCTGGAACGAGGATGGTCGGCGCGTCGATGCCGCGTCGGAATTCCAGATCCAATCCGGGCTCCAGCGTCGCAAACATGTCGATCAGGTTCGATGCGATGGTGATCTCGGCGACCGGCTCCTCGATTTCGCCGTTCCGCACCATGAAGCCGACCGCGCCTCGGCTGTAATCGCCCGTCACGGCGTTCACCCCTTGCCCGATCAATTCGATGATTAGCACCGCTTGCGGAAAGGCCGCGAGAAGTTCGTCGCGGCTGCGTTCACCGGCCGAGAGGTAGAAATTGCTCGGTGAAGCACTCGGGGCACCGCTGGCGCCACGCGCCGCATGGCCGGTGGGTTCGATGCCGAGCTGCCGCGCGGAGGCGCTCTCGGCGATCCAGCTTTGCAGGACGCCCTTCGACACAATCTCTTTCCGTCCGACGCGTACGCCTTCGGCATCGAACGGACGCGACCGAAGTCCGCGCGGGCGGACGGGATCGTCGACGATCGTCACGCCGCTGCTGAAGATCGCCTGCCCAAGCTTGCCCTCGAGGAAGCTGGTCTTGCGGGCCACCGACGAGCCGCTGATTGCACCTGACAGATGGCCCAGCAGGCTCGACGATACGCGCGGATCGAAGATGACAGGATATTTACCCGGTTTCGGCCGTGTGGGGTTCAACCGTGCGACGGCGCGACTCCCGGCCTTGCCGCCGATGTCCGCCGCAGACTTGAGGTCCTCGAGGAAGCGCGCGCTGTGCCATGCTTGATCGCGCTGCATGGTTGCGCCCTCGCCAGCCACTACGGCGGCCGAGCAGCCGTGGCCGCTGCTACGGTAGGCGCCGGAAAAGCCGCCGGAGGTCGCAAGCGCGACACTATGCGCGGAAGCGCTTGCGCCGGCACCACTGGAGTTGGTCACGCCTTCAACGGCGAGGGCCGCGTTCTCCGCCTCGAGCGCGCGCGCGCGAAGTTCCGTGGGATCCGGCTCTCGCAGATCGAAGCTCTCGAACGCGGGCAGCTCGCCGGTCGCAAGGAGCGCCTGCGGCGCGAGACCAGCGTAGGGATCTTCCGGCGCCTCCTTCGCCATCGCGAGGCAGCGGTCTACCAGGGTGCCCAGAGCTTCGTCCGAAAGATCGGACGAGGCGACGGTCGCCGAGCGTTGCCCGACGAACAATCTAAGGCCGATCTCTTCACCTTCGGAGCGGCTGACTGCCTCGAGCTCTCCAAGGCGCACCTCTACGCTCGACGCGCGGCTGCCGACATACAATGCATCGGCGGAAGTAGCGCCGGCCTTTGTGCCGCGCTCCACGAGCGATTTGGCGATCTTTCGTGCGTCTTCGGGAGATTGCATGGCCGTCGCGCCTAGCGCGACGAAAGGCCGACGACCAGCATTGCGAGGAAAATGAGGAACCCGCACGTGCGGTTCGAACGGAACAGCCGCAGTGCGAGTTCCCCGTCCTTGGGGTCCGCGCGGAGCACCTGGTTGGTGAGGTGGAGAGCAGCCGGAACGAGCGTCGCTAGTGCGATCCAGTCGGGCCGCAAGGACCAGATTGCGGCAGCCCAGAGAAGAAGCGCGAGGGCATAGAAAATCGCAACGCCGAGCGCGGCCTTCTCTCCGAGCCTCCGCGCCGAAGACTTCACGCCAACTATTGCGTCGTCCTCGGTGTCCTGGATAGCATACAGCGTGTCGTAGCCGACGACCCAGGCGATGCTTCCGAACCAGAGCAGGATAGGCGTCCAGCCAAGCGATCCGGTCACCGCGGGCCAGCCGACCAATGCGCCCCAGGAGAACACGAGGCCGAGCCAAGCCTGGGGCCACCAGGTGATGCGCTTCATGAATGGATAAGCAGCAACAGGCGCAATGCTGACCAGCGAAACGATAGCCGCAGTGACGTTCAGCTGAAGCAAAACCAGAACGCCGACCGCGCATAGCAAGCCGATCAGAATCCACGCGGAGCGCAGCGACACCCGTCCGCTTGCGAGCGGCCTCAGACGAGTCCGCTCGACGCTCTTGTCGAGGTCGCGATCGACGATATCGTTGTAGACGCAGCCGGCGCTGCGCATCGCGAAGGCGCCCAGCGCCAGCCATAGCAACAAGTCCCAGCGACCACCGACACCTGCCACCGCCACGCTCCACGCGCATGGCCAATAGAGCAGCCAGGTGCCGATCGGGCGATCGAGCCGCATCAGCGATGCGTAAGGCCGCAAACGCGGCGGAAGGGCTCCGATAAAGCCCCGCCGCTCGCTGTCCGGAACGATTTCCATCACTGCCGTCACGAGCGCCGCTTAGCGCGCCGCGCGTGCCGTGTCGTTAGACGGCGACTTCCTTGCGCCCGAACACGCGCCCACTGCCGTAATTGAGCGAACCCATGCGCCTGATAGCGTTGCGCTGATGGGTCGGCACAGATGCGGCCAGCTTCTCGTCGTTCGTAAAGAGAGCGCCGGACTTGCCCTTTGAAGCCCAGCGGACACGCGCGCCCATTTCGCCGCGCTCCGGGATCACCAGCCTGATGCCTTCCTTCATTTCGAACTCGCCGCCGGTGAGCCGGCACCCCTCGAATGAGATGTCGGAGATCGACACGACCGAACGGCTACCGTCGCCGCGGAAGGCCAACCCGACGAGATCGACCGAACGCCGACGCTCCCGCCGCCTGCAATCTTGTTCTTCCTTGCCCCAGTCCATGTCGTGCTCCCGCTATGTCAGATACCCAACATGACTGATCCTGGTGCTCTGCATCAGTAAGGATTCGTTAACCGTCCTAAGACGGGACGGAACGTGGCGGATCCGGATTGCAGCGGCTAAGCCGCACTCATGCCCGCTACTCCTGCCTGGCCGCCCAAGAGCTTGCCGCGCCTCTTCGTCCGCGATCGGCTGGGCGAAGGCGGGACTGTCGAACTGGACGCTGGACAGGCGAATTATCTCGGGAATGTGATGAGGCTCGGTGCCGGCTCGGAGCTGCTCGTGTTCGACGGTAGCTCAGGCGAGTGGCTGGCGCGCATCGCCGAGGCGGGGAAGAAGCGGATGACGCTCGCCGTAGAGCGTCAGACGCGCGGCCCGGAGACGATCCCGGACGTGTGGCTCGCCTTCGCACCGGTGAAGCGGACGCAGACGGACTGGCTCATCGAAAAGGCAACCGAGCTCGGCGTGGCACGGCTTATCCCAGTCATGACGCAGCGCACGATTGCGGAACGCGTGAAGCTCGAACGACTGGAATCCATCGCAGTCGAGGCTGCTGAGCAGTGCGGGCGAACGCGACTCCCAAAGATCGACGAGCCGTCGCCGCTGCCCCGGTTTCTGGCTGAGAGAGATGGCAGGCGAGCGCTCTACTTCGCCGACGAAGGGGGCGGAGATGCGCCCGCAGAGCGTTTCAGCACTGGCCCGGCACTGATCCTCATCGGGCCGGAAGGCGGGTTCACGGACGAGGAACGATCGGCGATCCGGGCAGCGACAAACAGCATTCCGATTTCGCTCGGACCACGCATCTTGCGCGCCGAAACGGCGGCACTTGCAGCGTTGTCAGCATATATGGCGCTGGCCGGTGACTGGCGCTAAGCGCCGCCGCTCATGACCACGCGTACGGAAGATAGCTATTCGCGGCCGATCGAGAGCCGTGCCGATCTGCTCTCCGCTTTTGAGGGCGGCGCCAAGCCGGCTGAGCGATGGCGCATCGGAACTGAGCACGAGAAGTTCGTCTATCGGCTCGCCGACCATCGCGCGCCGAGCTACGACGAGCCGGGCGGCATCCGCGACCTCCTCAACGGCCTGACCCAATATGGCTGGGAGCCGGTCGTCGAGAACGGCAATGTCATTGCCCTCAGCGGTTCGGACGGGAACATCAGCCTCGAGCCAGCGGGCCAATTCGAGCTTAGCGGTGCTGCGCTGGAGAATTTGCACCAGACCTGCGCCGAAGCGGCGCGCCACCTCGACCAGTGCAAAGCGGTGGGCGAGCGGTTGGGTCTTGGTTTCCTGGGCGTCGGCATGTGGCCGGACAAAACCCGCGGCGAGCTGCCGATCATGCCCAAGGGCCGTTACGCGATCATGCTCAACTACATGCCGAAGGTCGGCACGCTCGGACTCGACATGATGCTGCGGACCTGCACTATCCAGGTGAACCTCGACTATTCGTCGGAACCGGACATGGTGAAGAAGTTCCGCGTCGGCCTCGCCCTGCAGCCGGTCGCGACAGCGCTCTTCGCCAATTCGCCTTTCACCGAAGGCAAGCCGAACGGCTACAAGAGCTTCCGCAGCCACATCTGGGAGGACACCGATCCCGACCGCACGGGCATGCTGCCCTTCGTGTTCGAGGACGGTTTCGGCTACGAGCGCTACTGCGACTACGCACTGAACGTGCCGATGTACTTCGTTTATCGGGACGGGAAATATATCGATGTCGCCGGCGAGCGCTTCGGCGACTTCCTCGAAGGCAAGCTGCCGCAATTGCCCGGCGAGAAGCCGCGGATCACCGACTGGACGGACCATCTTTCGACGGCGTTCCCGGAGGTTCGGCTCAAGAGCTTTCTCGAAATGCGCGGCGCAGACGGCGGGCGTTGGAGCCGGATATGCGGGCTTCCGGCGTTATGGGTTGGGCTGCTGTATGACAGCCAGGCGCTCGACGAGGCATGGGAGCTGGTGAAGCATTGGTCA
This sequence comes from uncultured Alphaproteobacteria bacterium, assembly GCA_963752025.1. Classification (GTDB taxonomy): domain Bacteria; phylum Pseudomonadota; class Alphaproteobacteria; order Sphingomonadales; family Sphingomonadaceae; genus Sphingomicrobium. Next base: position 149,906 of record CAVVWY010000022.1, read on the forward strand.
ATCGGCGCGCGCGAGAAGCTGCGCCACGATGTGCCGCGGCTGGCGCTCGATGCGATCACTCCGGATGGCCAAACGATGCGCGAATTCGCCGGCCGCGTGCTCGATATTTCGGCTGCCGGGCTAACGCGTCGAACTCGCCTCAACAGCGCCGGCGACAATGAGAGCGGATTCCTCGATCCGTTGCGCGATGTCGTCGCAACGGGCATGACCCCCGCCGACCGACTGCTGTACAAGTTCGAGCACGAGTGGGGCGGAGACGTGTCCCACATCTACGAGGAATTCAGCTTCTGATGGACATGCCGACCAAGAGCCGCCGAGGCCTCTACCCGGAAATCGAACCCTACGAGACGGGCCACCTCGATGTCGGCGATGGACACAGGCTTTACTGGGAGCTGAGCGGTAATCCGGACGGCAAGCCGGTCGTCTTTCTTCATGGCGGACCCGGCGGCGGATCGAGCCCCGACCACCGGCGTCAGTTCAATCCAGAGAGATACAAGATCCTCGTTCTCGACCAGCGGGGCTGCGGCAAGTCCACGCCCTATGCGAGCCTGGAGAACAACACGACCTGGGACCTCGTCGACGACATCGAGAAGCTCCGGACGAAGGTCGCGAAGGTAGAGAAGTGGCAGGTGTTCGGCGGCAGCTGGGGCTCTACGCTCGCGATCGCTTATGGCGTCACTTATCCCGAGCGCGTGACCGAGCTGGTGCTGCGCGGAATCTTCCTTTTCGACCCGTATGAAATCGACTGGATGTACAAGGAAGGGGGCGCCTCACAGGTATATCCCGACAAATTCGAGGAGTTTCTTGCGGCCGTCCCGGAGAATGAGCGAGGCGATCTGGTCGAGGCCTACAGGCAGCGGCTGACCAGCAGCGACAAGGACCAACAGCTCGCCGCCGCCAAGGCATGGAGCAAGTGGGAGGGCGATATCGTCACCCTGCTCCCGAGCCCGTCTACGATCGAGCACTTCACGAGCCCGGACGTGGCTGTCGCGGTGGCGCGGATCGAGAACCATTATATGGCGAACAACGGCTGGCTCGATGAGGGACAGCTGCTGCGCGGCGCATCCGAGAAACTGCGCGGCATTCCCGGCGTCATCGTTCAGGGGCGCCACGACACCTGCACGCCGCCTGTTGCCGCCTGGAAGCTGAAGCAGGCGTGGCCCGAGGTCGAGTTGAACATCATCTCCGACGGCGGCCATCTGTTCAGCGAGCCGGGCATCCTCGACGGTTTGGTGCGCGCTACGGACAAATTCGCGGGACTTCTGATCCGAAGTCTCGGCGCGTCCTTGAGGAGCAAGCATCCAATCGGCCTCGCAGTCCTCGCCGGCACCGAGCTTGCGGAGCGCTTTTCCTATTACGGCATGACGGCGCTGCTGGCGCTGTACATGGTCAAGCAGTTGCTGCTCCCGGGTCATGCGGAGAATGTGATCGGGTTGTCAGGGCTGCGGCACGGCTTCGAGTTCCGTGGTCCGATGTCTGATCAGGAGTTCGCCTCGCTGATCTACGGTTGGTATGGCGGACTGGTTTACTTCACGCCGCTGATCGGCGGCTGGGTCGCGGACCGCTGGCTCGGCACGAAGCGCACTGTGATCGCGGGCGCGCTGCTGATGAGCGCGGGACACCTTGCCATGTCGATCGACGCCACCTTCTTGATCGCGCTTGTGCTTCTGATTTTCGGATCGGGATTCCTCAAGGGCAATATCGCGGCGCAGGTGGGCACGCTCTATCCGAAGGACGCGGAATTGCGGCGCGAGCGCGGGTTTACGATCTTCTCAACCGCCATCAACATTGGCGCCGTGGCTGGCCCGATCGCGACGGGCAGCGTGGCGCTGATCTACGGCTGGCATGCAGGGTTCGCGTTGGCGGCGGCGCTGATGCTGTTAGCTTTGATCGTCTATCTCTTCGGCTCCCGGACGTTGCCGAGCCACGCTCGAGCACGGGTGGACAAGGTCAGCTATCCGCCCCTCACTCAGGATGAAGAGGTCCGCACTTGGTGCCTGCTCGCGTTGATCGCCCTAATGATCCCCGTCAGCGTCACTTACACGATGATCTGGAACATCGGCGTGGTCTGGGTCGACCAGCATGTGGATCTCGTCTCGCCGTTCGGCGCGGTGCCGGCGAGCTGGTTCAACTCGGTCGACAGCTTCGCGAGCATCGTCATCGCGCCAGTGCTGATCGCGTTGTGGGCGTGGCAGGCGCGGCGCAAGCATGAGCCGGCCAGCCTTACGAAGATTGCGCTCGGCGCACTGATCACCGGCGCGTCCGGGCTGCTGCTGACGATCGGCTGCCTGACATCCGGAAGCGACGGCCGCGTTTCGGTAATCTGGCCGCTGCTCGGCTGGTTCGGGATGGGCGTCGGCTTCATGTGGTACTGGCCCATTGCGCTGGCGCTCGTGTCGCGCGCCGCACCGCAAAAGGTCAACGCGACACTCATGGGCGGAAGCTATCTGGCGCTTTTCTTCGGTTCGGCGATCATGGGGTGGGTCGGAAGCTTCTACGACCAGGTGAGCAATGCCGCCTTTTGGACCATGGACGCGGCGATCTCCCTGGTGAGCGCCCTCGTGATCATTGCGTTCAAGCGGCCGCTGACGAAGGTTCTTGAGCCCATCGGTCACTCGCCGGGGCGATAGCGCCGTTCCGTGTGGCCGGTTAGCTGCTCCGGATAGAAATAGACCTCGCGCAAGTTGCCTAACGCATAGCGCTGCGCTTCGTCGTTGAAGTGCTTCGACGCGGGGCTGCCGCTCTCCCCGCCCGCCGTGATGGCGTGCGCGCGGACACGCTTACCGAACTCGACGACCGCGACGAAGCTGTTGCCATAGGTGCCATAGATCCGTTTTGTCGCCGAAGGCGTGCGCTGTTCGATCGAGGCCAATGAACCGTAAGCCGCAGGCGCGAACGGGACCGGGATGCTCGGCGCGGCATCGCTGAACTGCTGGACGATGGCGTTGGAGACACGCTGAAAGCGGTTGATTTCGCCCCACGGCACCTGCCAGCGGCCTCGGCCGATGTCGTAAAGCTCTTCCATTGCGTGCTCGAGCGCCTGCAATTTGTCTTCGTCGGACGTGTCGCGGGCGAGGCGCATCATCTTTGTATTGCCCGGCTCGCTGGCCGGCTCGGCGATCACTTCGCGCAGGTTCTTGGCCCAGAGCGCGGCCACCGACTGGGCAACCGAGTTCGCGCTCCAGCGATAGTCCCATGATCGCAGCACCGCGATCGGCCCACCGAGCGCCTTCTTCCGCTCACGGTCCGATAGCTGGTCGTATACGCGGGAGCAGCGACGGGATGAGGACGGCGAACCCCGGCTGGTAGCTGTCGTAGGCCGCGGCCTGCAGCTTCTCGAGCGTCCAGTCCTTGCTGCCGCTCAGGAGTTGCTGGGCGTGGAGGCCGCGGTAGTTCTCGCCGTCGGTGTCCATATAGCGCGGGAACCGCGCCTGGTTCGGGCTGTCCGGACCCGCCGCGCGATAGGGCCAGGCATTGGTGTTCTGCGCCCAGCCGCTCGCCGGATTGAGGGCGTTGGGCAGATCGCCGAGCACGTGGATGCCGCGCCAGTCCGTGGCAGGATCGCTGCCGTCAACAGGCTTGGTGTAATCGAAGCGGTCATTACGAACCGGTACGAACTGCGGGTGGAGATAGGCGATCTCCCCCCGGTCGTCGGCGAACAATGTGTCGTTCGAACTGTTCGCCTTGAGGTCGGCGACGCGCAGGAACGAGGCAAGGTCGGTCGCCTTGGTGCGAAGGAAACTCTGCTGAAGCGCTTCGATCGGCTCGGTTCATCATCGCAAAGGCGACCCAGCGGCCGTTGGTGGCTCGGACGATAGGACCGTGGTGCGTGCGATAGGTGGTGAAGGTGCGTGTAGCGAAGCGCCCGTCTGCGGTGCGGAACTTGATTGTGACTGGGCGAACAGTGACGGCCCGGCATTCGGAGCCGTAGCGATAGCAGAGGCCCTTACCGCGCCGCTCGACCCTTTCGGCGAACTCGTCGACGCTATCGACGCCGCTCGACGTGTGCATCCAGCCGGCGTGCGGGTTGAAGCCCTGGTAGATGAAGAACTGGCCCCAGGTGGACGCGCCATAGGCATTGAGACCTTCGTCGCTGGTCACCTGCTGTTCGGAGCGGAAATAGAAGCTGGTGTGCGGGTTGATGAGCAGCAGCGCGTTCCCCTTGGTCGTGAGCTTTGGCGCAATGGCGATGCCATTGGAGCCCTGATGCTCGACCCGCGGCGCCAGTGCTGCGGCAATCGGCTTGCCTGAAATAGAAGGCGGCGTAGTTGCTTAAGATCGATGCGCTCGATGTCGCCCCCGATGCTGCCTTCCGTGAAGCTCAGCGCCATCCACGGCTCGAAATGGGTGATTGCGCGCCGTTTCACCTGCGGGTGTGTGGCGAGGAAGTAGTTCAGCCCATCCGCCCACGCGTCCATCAGCCGCTGCATCTGAGCGGGGCTGCGGGCGTAATCGGCTTTGAGCTCATCCTCGCTGACGTACAGCCGAGCCCGCAGATCTTGCCAAATGGCTTCCTCGCCATCCGCCTCCGCCGAGCGGCCCAAGTTGGTCAGATAATTCGCCTCGATCCGCGGAAAGTCGTCCTCCGCCTGCGCAAAGATCATGCCGAACACCGCGTCCGCGTCCGTCTTGCCGTGAATGTGAGCGATCCCCCAATCGTCACGTGTGATCGTCACGCGAGCCGCTTGGGAACTCCATCGCGCAAGCTCTGGCGGTGAAGCTGCGGTGAGAAGAAGCAGGAGCGGGAGGAAGGCGGCGGCTGAAGACTTACGCATTCGGAAGCGATTGCTTCGCCTCGCCCCAACCCGCAAGCATCTTTGAGCTTGCCCGTTCGATCAGTTCGTCGGCATCGCGAATGCTGAAATGATGACCGCTCGCATAGCCATCGAGCTCCTCCCAAGCGACGGGGGCCGAACAGGAGCTCCTTCGCGAGCGCGGGCGGAGTAGGGCATGACCGCCGTGGCGCCTCGCTGGTTGCGCAGCCAATCGAGAAAGATGCGTCCTTTCCGCTGCACCTTGCGAATGTTGGCTGTGAAGGTCTCCGGCTCGGCTTCGGAGATGGCGCGGCTGAACCGGTCCGCGAAGCTTTTTACCGTCGGCCAATCCTTCGATGCGTCGAGCGGGACGACGACGTGAATGCCCTTACCGCCCGATAGCAGCGGGAAGCTCTTCAGGCCGAGATCTTCCAGCAGCGCCTTCAACCGAACCGCTGCGGCTTTCACTTTGTTGAAGTCGAGGCCGATGTCTGGATCGAGATCGAAGACCAGGCGGTCTGGATATTCGACCTTCTCTACCTTGCTGCCCCAGCCATGGAATTCGACCGTGCCCATCTGCACGCAAGTGAGCAGGCCTTTAATGTCGTCAAAGTAGAGATAGTCTTCGAAGTGGCCGTCCTTCTCCTTGATGGGGATGTGCTTGACGTCCGCACCGAACGAGCCGTTGTCGTGCTTCTGGAAGAAACATTTCTTCGCGCGGCCTTGGGGGCAGCGGATCAGCGTCATCGGCCGCTTCGCGGCGTCGATCATGATCAGCGGTTCGACGGCGGCATAATAATCGGCAAGATCGGCCTTCGTGAGGTCATCCTCCGGGAAGATGATGCGTTCAGGATTGCTGATCTTGATGCCGAAGCTTTCGGCGGTGGCACGCTCGGGCTTCTTCTCAGACTTATTGAGATGCTTCGGCACTTCCCGGACGATCTGCGCAGCTGGCTTGTCTTCGCGCAGCGCGATGAAGCTCGGATGCCGGAGAACGCCATCGTCGGTGAATTCGGTGAATGCGATTTCGGCGACCAATTCGGGCTTGAGGAAGTGAGCGCCTTTGCGGTCCGGTCGCGGCACTTCGACAGGCGCCTTGTCGACCTCGAGCGGGCGCATTCGGTCCATTAGTTCCTGGATCAGCCTGCCGTTAAAGCCGGTCCCAACCTTCCCGACGTAGGTGAGCTTGCCGGGGTCCTTGGCGGCGAGCAGCAATGACCGGAACCCGATGCGTTTGTCGCTCTCGGACCAGCCGACGATCACGAACTCCTGGCGCTGGATGCACTTGATCTTCAGCCAGTTGCGGCTGCGCGCACTGCTATAGGGAGCGTTCGCCTTCTTCGACGACGATGCCCTCGCCGCCCTGCTGGCACATTGCGTTGAACATCGCCTCGCCACGGCCCATGATATGGTCGCCATAGATGAGCGGAGGCGACACTCCTTCAAGCAGCGCCGCGAGTTCTTCCTTGCGCTCGATCTGCGGCAGCTTGCGGATGTCCTCGCCGCGATCGACCAGCAGGTCGAAGGCGTAGAAGACGAGGTTCGCCCCCTTCTGATCCTTCAGCGTCGACTGGAGCAGTTGGAAGCTCGGCTTGCCGTTCTCGTCGATTGCGACTGCCTCGCCATCGATAAGACAGCCGGCGGGCAACCTGATCGCGGCCTTCACCAGCGCCTTGAACTTGTCGCTCCAGTCCTTGCCGTTGCGCGTCCACGCCGTCGCGACGCCGTCGCCGACCGCGAGGAGCAAGCGGTAGCCGTCATATTTGTACTCGTGGATCCACTGCTTGCCCGTCGGGACTTCGTCAACAAGAGTCGCCAGCTGAGGCTCCAGGAACGGCGGCGGCGCCTTGCCCGCCGTCTTCTTTCCGCGGCCGCCTTTCTGCCCGCCGCGGTTGGAGCGCCAGACGTCCTCGCCTGCAGCGATCTCCGCCATCGTTCGCCCGGTCGTCACGCTGGTCACGCAATTGTCCACGAGCGCGTCGCCGTCCTGCGGTTCAGCGAACTCATCGGTCACCTTCTTCAGCATCCAGGGCTCTGCCTTCTCGCCAGGGCGCGGTTTCAACCGGAACATCACCCATTCGCCCTTCATCCGGTCGCCTTCGAGCGTGAAATGGAGATGCCCGTCCTCGATCGTCTTGCTCGGATCCTTGCTCGGTTCGGGGATCCAGCGGCCCTGGTCCCAAAGCATGACTGTTCCGCCACCATATTCCCCCTTGGGGATGGTCCCCTCGAAGTCGCCGTAGTCGAGCGGATGATCCTCCGTCCGCATCGCAAGGCGTTTCTCGTCAGGATTGAGGCTGGGACCTTTTGGGACCGCCCAGCTCTTCAGGACGCCATTAAGCTCCAGCCGGAAATCCCAGTGCAGGCGCGAGGCGTCATGCTTCTGAACGACAAAGCTGTCGCCCTTGCCCTTCAGCTTGCGCCCAGGAGGCTCCTGTGTCTTCGAGAAGTCGCGCTTGCGATTGTACGTCTCGATGTCGAGCTTACGCGAAACCACTGCTTAAGCCCGCTTGCGCGCCTTTGCGGGTTCTCTCTTGGGCACGGCCTTTTTCGGTGCGCTCTTCTTGGCCGCTGCCTTCTTGGGCTTCTCGTCTTGATCGGCTGCCGGCTTGGGGTCTCCCAGGCTCTTCTTGAGCGCCGCCATCAAGTCGATGACGTTGGAGCCCTTGGCCGGCGCTTCGCCGGCGTCTGGGTCTTCGATGATCTTCTCGCCCTTGGCCTTCTGCTTTTCCTCGATCAGGCGCTGGAGCGCGTCGACGTAGCGATTGTGAAACTCGTTGGGGTCGAATTCGCCCGCCTTCCGCTCGATCAGCATGGAGGCCATGTCGAGCAGGTCGGGGTCCGGTTTGTGATCGCCGATATCGCGGAAGAAGCCGGTCGATTTGTTGACCTCGTCGGCGTAGCGCAAAGTCTCGAGGAGCATGCCGCGGCCGCAAGGCTTCAGGGCGACGACATATTCTTGCCCGCGCATCGCCAGCTGGCCGACGCCGACCTTCTTCGCGGCCTTGAGCGCGTCGCGAAGCACGACATAGGCTTCCTCGGCCAGATCGTCGGCGGGGACCACGTAATAGGGCTTGTCGAAATACATCGGGTCGATGCCGTCGTCGTCGACGAACTCGACCAGATCGAGCGTCTTGCGGCTCTCCAGCTTCACGCTTTCGATCTCTTCGGGGTCGAGCAGCACATAGTGGCCCTTCGAGACCTCATACCCCTTCACGATCTCGTCCGTGTCTACTGGACCGATTCCGGGAACGACCTTCTCGTACTTGATCCTTTTGCCACTGGGTTCATGGACCTGGTGGAACTGGATCTGCGCTCCGCTACGGGTAGCGGAGTAGAGTTCGACCGGGATCGACACCAAGGCGAGGCGGATTTGTCCTCGCCAGATTGGTCTTGCCGCCATCAAATCGTCTCCTTCCGAGCAGAGGCGATTTAATTCATTGCAGTAGCGACTCGTTCCGTGTCGAATTTTTCAATGTGCGGACGAATGCCCCGACATCGCCCCCGCGCACCGCAAGATCGACGATCGCGGAGCCGCAAATCACACCCTTCGCACCTGCATTCAGGGCGGCGCGGACGTGCTCCGGCTTTGAGATACCGAAGCCGAAAATGGGTGCGGGCGCGCCTGTGGCTTCGAGGCGGCGGACCAGTCCGGCGTCGAATTCTCCTCCCGCGTGCGTGCCCGTGATGCCGGCACGACTGACGCAATACGTGTAGGCTTTGGACAAGCCCGCGATGCGCTGGAGCGTCGCATCGGGCGTGTTGGCAGCGGCAATGAGCACTGGCTCAAGACCCGACTGCTGCATCTGTTTGGCGAACGGCTCCGCCTCGAGCGCGGGGACATCGGCGATCAACAGGCTGTCGGTGCCTGCTTGAGCCGCGTCCCGCATGAAGCCGGGGCGGGCAATCACGAGATTGGCGTAGGTCAGAATGCCGACGGGAACATCGGGGTGGCGATCACGGAAGCGGGCGATCAGGCCGAAACAGTCGCTGAACTCGGACGCCAGCACTGAGCGCGCGTTGCGCCGCGGCCTGGATCACCGGTCCGTCCGCGACCGGATCCGAGAAGGAAATCCCGACCTCGATCATGTCCGCGCCGTCCCGGACCACGGCGTCGAGCAGGCTCGCACTGGTTTCGAGATCAGGATCGCCGAGCATCAGGAAAGCGCCGAGCGCGCCTTCGCTACTCAGGCGCTCGAACAATGCGGCGTAGCGGCTCATGCCGACGGGCCAACTAGCTGCTGCGCCTGCGCGACGTCCTTGTCGCCGCGGCCGGACAAACCGACCAGGATTTCGTTGTCCGGTTCCTGCTCCGCGAGCTTTATCGCGTAAGCGAGAGCGTGCGCTGATTCGAACGCGCAGAGGATGCCTTCATTTTCCGCAAGGGCTTTGAAGGCAGCGAGCGCCTCATCGTCGGTCGCGCCGACATATTCGGCACGCCCGATGTCCTTGAGGTGTGCGTGCTCGGGTCCCACCGCGGGGTAATCGAGGCCGGCCGACACGGACCAGGTGTCGGCCACCTGCCCGTCCGAATCCTGGAGGACGTAGGTCTCCGCGCCATGAAGGATGCCCGGCGTGCCGCGCAGCAAAGTCGCGCCATGCTCCTCCCCGTCCAGTCCCTTGCCCGCCGCTTCGACGCCGATCAGCCGGACCGTATCATCGCCAATGAAGTCGGCGAAGAGGCCGATCGCATTGGAGCCGCCGCCTACGCAGGCGATCACGGCATCCGGCAGGCGTCCGATTTGCTCGATTATTTGCGCCCGCGCCTCGCGGCCGATGATGCGCTGGAATTCGCGGACCATCGTGGGGAACGGATGCGGTCCTGCGGCGGTCCCAAGCAAATAATGCGTTTCAGCAAATGTTGCAGACCAATCACGAAGCGCTTCGTTGATCGCGTCCTTGAGCGTCTTTCCTCCGCTTTCGACGGGGACCACTTTCGCACCCATCAGCTCCATCCGGAAGACGTTGAGCTGCTGGCGGACGACGTCGTCGGCGCCCATGTAGATGACGGTGTCGAAGCCGAGCAGCGCGCCGACGATCGCCGTGGCGACGCCGTGCTGGCCAGCCCCGGTCTCGGCGATCAGCCGGGTCTTCCCCATACGCCTTGCAAGCATGGCCTGCCCCAGGACCTGATTGGTCTTGTGGGCGCCCCCGTGAAGCAGGTCCTCGCGCTTCAGGTAGATGTTGCGCGGCAGGTTCCGGCAGCGCGTCAGCGGCGTCGGGCGGCCGGCATAGTTCCCAAGAAGTTCGTTAAGCTCGCGACCGAACGCTGGGTCTTCCTGCGCGTCGAGGAACGCCGCTTCGAGCTGCTCGAGCGCGGGCGCCAGGATCTCGGGAACGTAGCAGCCGCCGAAGCGGCCGAACCGGCCGCTCAAGCGCATTCGCGCAACCGTTGCTTGCAGTCAGCTCGTAAGACATCGAACAGTTCGCCAATCCTGTCCGGGCATTTGACGCCGGGCCGAATGTCCAGCGACGAGCCTACGTCGATGGCATAAGCCCCAAGGCGCTGTGCGGCTCGCACATTGTCCGTGGCAATACCCCCAGCAACGATGGCGCTCGCCAGCGACTGGTGCAGCCGTACGAGTTGCCAGTCGAAATTGCGCCCGCTTCCCCCATCGGCATTGTCGAAGAGCAACCTATCGCCGCCGCGGTCCACCAAGGGCTCCCTGCCGACACTCAGCGCCGTCCAGATTTCGCACTCGCCTGGAAGCTCCCGACGCAGAGCGCGGACATATTCGACGTCCTCGTGGCCGTGCAATTGAACCGCGTGGAGGTTCAGCAGCGTCGCGATGTCGGTGACCACGCCCAAGGGAGCATCGCGGAACACGCCGACCGGCAGCATCCCGGACCTGCGAGCAGTTCCGGCCAGCGGCGCGGCTTCGTCGGCTGTCACGTGGCGGGGGCTGCCAGGCACGAAGACGAAGCCGGCAAATGCCGCCGGCCGGGCGGCGCGAATACTCGCACCGCAATTCAATCCGCACAGCTTGGTGCGGCCGAAGATCAGTTCGCGCGCCGCCTGAGCAGGGTCGCTGGCGCGCATCAGCGACGAGCCGATCAGGAATGCGTCGACCAGCGGAGCGAGGCGGTCGACATCGCCGCGCGACAGGATGCCGGATTCGGAGACAATCAGCCGGTCGGGTGCCATGACGGCCAGCCGCTCAGTCGTCGCAAGGTCGATGGTGAGGTCGCGCAGGTCGCGGTTGTTGATCCCGATCAGCGGCGCACCGATCGCAAGCGCGCGCCGCATCTCCCCTTCGTCATGCACCTCGACCAGCGCGTCCATGCCGAAGCGCCGCGCCTCATTGATAATCTCGACCGCGGCCGCATCGTCGAGCAGCGACAGCATGACGAGGACCGCGTCGGCTCCGGCAATACGCGCCTCGACGACCTGCCGCCGGTCCATGAAGAAGTCCTTGGCGAGGATCGGCCCGTCGAACTCGCCCCGAGCGGCCGCTAAATCGTCCATCGAACCGCCGAAGTGCTGTGCGTCCGTCAGTACGCTGAGTGCGTCGGCTACACTGGCATAGCCGCGCGCGATCGCCGCCGGATCGGCATCCGGCCGGATTGCGCCGCCCGATGGCGACGCTTTCTTGATCTCCAGGATGAAGCGGGCGCCGGGCTTTCGAGCGTTGCCAGCAAGCTCCGGCGCGTCCGCTTCGCGTGTGAGCGGAGCGCATCGATCGACACGCCATCGAATCGCACGCGCAGCTCCGTCGCGTTTGGCGACGGCGATCTTACCAAGGACTCCGATTGGTTCAGCCACGGCTTGCCTCGATGTAGCGGTCGAGCACCTGACCGGCCTTCCCGGACAGCAACGCGTCCCGCGCTTCACCGGCCGCATCTTTCAATGTCGCGGCACTGCCGGCCGTATGGAGAAGCGCGGCGGTGTTCAGGACGACGATGTCATTGTCGGCCTGGGCCCCGCGGCCAGCGAGAAGCGCCCGGAGCCGCGCCGCATTCTCTTGCGCACCACCGCCCGTCACGACGTTCAGGGGCGCGCGTTGGAGGCCGGCGTCCTCCGGCGTGATTTCGAGCTCCGTGATCGCCCCGTTCGACAGGCGCAGCGCGCGCGTTTCGCCGTGGAGCGCGATCTCATCGAGGCCCGATCCGTGGACGACAAGCGCTTCCTCAACCCCGATGGCGTCAAGCGTCAGGGTAATCCGCCGAAGCATCTTCGGATCGGCAACGCCGAGCAGCTGTACCGGCGGCCGCGCCGGATTCACGCACGGACCAAGCAGGTTCATCACGGTGCGGACCGACAGCTGTCGTCTCACTAGCGCCGCATGCTTCATGCCAGGATGATAGGCCGGCGCGAACAGGAAGCAGAAGCCGGTCTGATCGAGCAGTTCTCGCGCCGTCGCGGCAGGAACGTCGATTCGTCGCACCAAGCGCCTCGAGGACGTCCGCCGAACCACAACGCGAGCTGACGCTCCGGTTGCCGTGCTTCGCGATCGGCAAGCACGCAGCCGCCGCGACGAAAGCTGTTGCCGTGGAGACATTGATCAGGCTCGATCCGTCCCCGCCTGTACCGCAACAATCGGCATAGAGATAATCCGGCCGTTCGAACGGCTCGGCGGCCGCGAACAAGGCATGCGCGGCTCCGATCATCTCGTCGGCCGTCTCGCCCTTCATGCGGAGTGCGATCAGCATCCCAGCGATCTCGGCCGGTTCCAGGCGCCCGAGGACCAGGCGTTCAAAAAGATGCTCAGCATCTTCCGGCGTCAGGTCCTCCCCTGACAGAAGCTTCGGCAACGGGTTCCGAACGGGAACGTCGGCCGCGAAGGCCGCAACCTGCGAAGGGACAACTTCTTTCGGAAAAGTCAGAACTTGGGACATGAGATTTCACCTGAAACAAAAAAACCCGCCAAGATGGCGGGCGGGCAGTCGATGATCGTTGGTTAATCGATCAGTCGCGCCATCGCGCCGCATGGGTCGACCCGCGCCACCAGAGGTGAACGGTCGAGGTCGCAGCGATGGCGTTCAGGTACGTCATGCGAAATCGCTAGGTACGTGAGTGACTTGGGCTCGGTCAAGCGCTGCGGCGATTGCGTCAATGTGCCGCCTGTACAGCGCTCGACGTCTGCACGGCGACCTGGTCAGTCACGTTCTTGGTGGCGCGATCGAAGGCCGCGACGATCTCTCCGACCTTATTGGCCTGAGCGTGTTCACGAGCGGATATCGGCCAGTCGCCAACGATCGACGGTCGGCGACCCGCATCAGCTTGGCCCCTTCCTTGAACCACCACATCGGGGGCGGGGCCTGCGCTGGTGTACTCCGCGTCGAAGCGCCGAACGTCGATTGCCAGGACATATGCCGACAACGGAGGAGCGCCGGCCCGAATGATCCGCACTCGCGTGGGCCCTGACTGCAGCTGTTAAATCGCAACACTGTCGAACATCTCTTGCGCTGGTGCGGCCCAGCGCGCGGAGGCGATGTAA
>CAVVWY010000023.1:0-72930 GCA_963752025.1 uncultured Alphaproteobacteria bacterium
TCGGGGGTGGGACTGTCGCGCACTACGCCCACAACGGAACCTTCATCGAGAATCTGACGGCCGGTTCAGGATCGTTCCAGACTGGCATGGCGTTCGACGGATCGGGCAACCTCTACTCGACGAACTTCAATTCCGGGACGATTACGCGGTACGACAGTAATGGCACCGTGCTGCCGCCAAACCCGTTCAATGCACCGGGCAGTTTGCCTGAGTTTATTTCGTTCGCAGCTGACGGCTCATTCTACGTCGGTCGCGCAGGCAGCACTGTCCAGCATTACGCGGGCAATGGCTCATTGCTTCAGACCTATACGATGCCTCAGAACACCGACTGGCAAGACCTTGCTGCCGATCAGACGACCTTGTTCTACAACGACGAGGGCGGAGCGATCCGCCGCTGGAACGTGGCGACGGATACGGCGCTTCCCGACTTCGCCAACAATACGGCGAATGGCGGCTCGAACTCGTTCGCACTGCGCATCCTGGCAAACGGCGACGTGCTGAGTGCTGCAGGGGGAATCGTGACCCAATACGATGCCCTCGGCGCCTTCTTGGGAAGCTACGACGTCAGTGGCGTCGACAGCTTCTTTGCGCTCAACCTGGATCCCGACGGCACTCATTTCTGGAGTGGCAGCTTCTCAACCAACACGCTTTATGAGTTTACCATTGGGAACTTCGGCAGCAATGTTTCGGATTTCTCATTCGCGACCGGCGGCGCTTTGTTTGGCGTGGCGCTAGCCGGCGAACTGACAGTCGGTGGACCGCCCACGGACAATGGCGTTCCCGAGCCCGCTACCTGGGCGATGATGCTGCTCGGCTTTGGTGCCATCGGCTACCAGATGCGAAGGACAAGAAGGATCAAGATGAGCTATCGGCCCGCCTAATGAGCGGCGCCCCCGAAGCGCCGCTGGCGGCCCGTGCCGGCGGCGCTTCGCCTGCCTAGGTTAGTGTCAACTTCCCAGCCGAAGCTATCCACCCTCAACTGCACTGGCCTGAACAGGAGGCCACGATGCATAACCCTCAACCGCAGCCTCACGCCAAACTTGATGCTTTGAAGGCAGAACGAGTTAGCTTGCAGTGCAAGATCGCACTGACGGCTAGCTCCCCTGCTTTGACTGCACACGAACTTGAAGCGATGTTCACCCAGCTGGCGCAAATTGAAAACGCGATAGCTCAGCTCCAGGGCGGCTCTATTGATGCCACGCGCCCTAGGCTTGGGAAGCGGCGTCGCTAATGTCCGCTTCCCACCCAACGCAGACACTAGGCGATCGCGAACGTTAAATTGACCAGATTGACCGAGCCACCGACCCAAGCAAGCTGAAGGCGACGAGCACCGCCAAGCTGCCGATGGCCAGCTCGCGGCGCTTCGTGAGCATTGCAACCGGTCCGACGCTAAAGATGATCGCAAGCCCGAGCCAGTCGAGCCATTTCATGTAGTTCCACGATGCCGAGCCCAAGATCAAAGGGCGGAGCGCGTACGACAAGGCCGTCGCCGCAAGCAGCGCGCCGATCGCCTTCGCTTTCTCCTGCATGAAATACGCATCGAGATCGGTTCTTCCCTGCAGTTCGTCCGGGAACACAAGAGCACCCGCGAAATAATAAATGCCGCAGATGAGAACACCGGCGAGCAGAGCGGTGGAGCTATCCGGAAACGTGTCACGCGTTCGCCAGATCAGGCGCCAGACCAGAGCCATGCGCGCGATGGTCAAGGTCGCGAGTAGTCCTGTCGCCCAGCCGATGCGCACCTTTGGCCGCGCCTTCACCGCTCGTGCCAGTCCGCCAAACACCTCCGCCAGGCCAAGCCCGAGCAGGATCACGAATAGTGAAAAGGCGAAATCGAAATTGCCCATCTGACCGGACCCCACCGCTTGCTTGTCCAGCTTACGGCTAAAGCATCGGCTTGCTACCCTGCCGTTAGCGGAGTGCCTGCTTTGGACCCATTGTAACCGCGTCCCGCATTGAAGAGCCGTCTCTTGTTCACGGGACTCGAAATCTCGTTAAATATACGTTAACGCTTAGGGCGGCTCGCGCAAATGAGGGGGGTATTATGAAGAAATTCCTTACAGCTGCATTGGCACTAGGCCTTGCCACAGCGGCGAATTCGGCAACCGTCACAAACGGTAGCTTCGAAGTCGGCCCGGATCCGGGCAGCAGCTTCCTTACGCTCAATGCCATCGACACGAGCGTGACCGGTTGGACGATCGACACAGGTTCGATCGATTACATCGGCGGCTATTGGCCCGCTCAGGATGGAGTGCGCAGCATCGACTTGGCTGGCAACTCGATCGGCTCAATCTCCCAGCTTATCGGGGGTACGGTTGCTGGGCAGGCTTATACCGTGAACTTTTGGGCGTCGAAGAATCCGGATGGCGGTGCCCCGCTTCGCACTGGGACCGTCTCGTTCGGCGGGGTCGATTTGCCATTTGCTTATTCAAGTGCAAACAGCCTCGGTAACATGATGTGGGCGCCATACAGCTTCACCTTCGTTGCGACCGGCTCAAGCGAATTGCTGTCCTTCGCTGCCGATGGCTCGGCAGGCTGCTGCTATGGTCCTGCGCTCGATAACGTCAGCATTGCTGCTGTGCCCGAGCCTGCGACTTGGTCGATGATGCTGCTGGGGTTCGGCGCCATCGGTGTTGGATTGCGCCGGCGTAAGCCTCGGCTCAGCCACAGGCAAATCGCCTAAACCTATTTGCAGATCTTCGATTGAGAAGGCGGCCGGGAGTTCTCCCGGCCGCCTTCTTTATCCGCGCAAGGCTCTTCGCTCACTCATGCAGGCCGCTGGCGAGTTATGGCAGCTTTCCACCCAAAGCGGACAGTAGGCGGCGCGGATCAACGAACTGGTGCAGTAGTCGGGGAATGATCCAAGAGCGCGCGCCTCGGGCGGGTCTGGACGCCACCTCTTGGAACTGTCAGCATCCGCTCCGTGGGGGCAACGAACATCGATCTTTCTGCATGGTGGATGCCGTTCACACCGAACCGCCAGTTCAAAGAGGCGCCGATGCTCCTCGCGCGCGCCGAAGGCATGCATTATTTCACTCCCGAGGGGCGGCAGGTGCTCGATGGAGCGGCCGGACTATGGTGCGTAAACGCGGGGCACGGGCGGCGCGAGATCGTTGAGGCGGTAAGTGCCGCGATCAGCGAGCTCGACTATGCACCGCCGTTCAAGATTGGCCACCCCTACGCATTCGCCGCGGCCGATGCGCTGAAAGCGCTGCTTCCGCCCGACTTCAGCAACCTGTTCTTCGTCAATTCCGGAAGCGAAGCGGCCGAGACCACGCTAAAGATCGCGCGGGCTTATCACGTGGCGCGCGGTGAGCCTCAGCGGGTGTGGCTGATCGGGCGCGAGCGCGGCTACCATGGTGTGAATTTCGGCGGCATTTCGGTCGGGGGAATTGCGCACAACAAAGCCGCGTTCGGGCCGCTGCTTCGGGAAGTGGATCATCTGCGCGACACGCATGATCTCGCGCTGAACCCCTTCTCGCGCGGGCAGCCGGAGAATGGCGCCGACTTTGCCGACGATCTGCTGCGCATCATCGGCACCCATGGGGCGGAGAAGATCGCCGCGGTGATCGTGGAACCGATGGCCGGATCGACCGGTGTGCTGCCGCCACCCAAAGGCTACCTCGAACGGCTTCGGGAAATCTGCACCGATCACGGCATCCTCCTGGTCTTCGACGAGGTGATTACCGGCTTCGGGCGGCTTGGCGCGCCGTTCGCGGCGCAAAGGTTCGGGGTGGACCCAGATATGATCGCGATGGCCAAGGGCATGACCAACGGCACGATCCCGATGGGCGGCGTCGCGGTGCGGAGCCATGTCCATGACGCGATGATGCAGGGACCGATCGGGACCATCGAGCTGATGCACGGCTACACCTATTCCGGGCATCCCGCCGCGTGCGGCGCCTTGATCGCGACGCTCAAGATCTATGCGCGTGAGAAGTTGTTCGAACGCGCGCGTGAGCTCGAGACCTATTGGGAAGAGGCGGTGCACATGCTCCGGCAGGCTCCAAACGTCGTCGACATCCGCAACATCGGCCTTGTCGGCGGAATCGAGCTCAAGCCATTCGAAGGAAAGCCGGGAGCGCGCGGCAGCGACGTCTATCGGCGCGCGTTCGACGGTGGGCTCCTGGTCCGCGTGACCGGTGACACAATCGCGCTTTCGCCGCCGCTGATCATTACCGAGCAGCAGATCGACGAGATTATTGAGAAGCTCGGCAACGCAATTGCGCAATCTTCGCAGGAGCTCGCATGATCGGCATTAGCCGGAGAGGCCTGCTTGGCGGCGCGGCGGCCGCGGTCGGCTCCTGGCCGGCGAGATGCTTTACGCCTTCCGACGACCTGATCGTCCGCAACGCGCGCGTCTATACGATGGAGCCGTCAGCGCCGCAGGCGCAGGCGTTCGCAGTCCGCGACGGCCGCATCATGGCGGTCGGCTCGAACGATGCGATCGGCGGCTTGGCGGGCCGGGGCACGCAACGTGCTCGATGCGCGCGGGATGACGGTGGTGCCCGGCTTCATCGACTGCCACCTCCACCCCGAAGGCGAGTCGCTTCTTTACGATGTGCTGGTCGGCAATCCCTACGAGGTCGAGTTCGTAACGATCGAATCGATCGTCGCGAAACTGAAGGAGCGCGCGGCCAAGACGCCGCCCGGCGAATGGGTTCAGGGCTTCTTCTACGACGACACGAAGGTGAAGGATGAGCGTCCCCTAAAGCGCACGGACCTCGACCGGGTGTCCACCGAGCACCCTGTCGCCGTGATCCACCGCGGTGGCCACACCGTGTTCGTAAACAGCAAGGCGTTGGAGCTGGCCGGCGTCACGAAGGAGACGCCGCAGCCGTTCGGCGGCACGTTCGATCACGACGCCAACGGTGAGCTCAACGGGCGTGTGACGGACAATGCGCAGGATGTGCTGTGGAAGGCAGGGACCTTCCCAAAATACAGCGAGGCGGAGCAGTTGGCGCGGGCCAAGGCGGGGATTGCACACATCTCCAAGCAGTTCGCGCGGTTCGGGCTGACGACGGTCCACCACGAAGGCGGCAATTTCTCTGCTCTAATGCAAGTGCGGCAAGACGACGAGCTGATGCACCGCGTGAGCTACGAGCCGGAGCAGCCGATGGTCGACGCCATGATCGCCAACGGCTGGCGCACCGGGTTCGGCGACGAGTGGATCCGCCTCGGCGCGACGTCCGAGCATACCGTCGACGGCTCTTTTTCGGAGCGGACGATGTCCATCCGGGCGGGCTATCCGAACCGGCGCAACTATCATGGGAACGTCACGACCAAGCAGGCGGACCTCGACCAATGGGTGGAGCGCGTTTGGCGGGCCGGAATCCAGCCGAACTGCCACGCCAACGGTGACATCGCGATCGACATGTATTTGACGTCACTCGAGCGCGCGCAGCGCCTGTTCCCCAGGCGCGACGTGAGGCCCAAGTTCACCCACTCAACACTCGCCTATCCGGACCTCATCGGACGGATGAAGGCGCTCGACGCGGTGCCCGCGCTGTTCACCAGCTACGCTTATTACAACCCGGACAAGTTCAAATTCTATGGCGAGGCGCTGATGGAGCATATGATGCCCTATCGCTCCTACCTCGACGCAGGGATCAAGGCCGCCGGGGGATGCGATTTCCCACCGGGGCCTTTCGCGCCACTTATGGCCATCCAGGGGATGGTGACGCGCACCGGCTGGAACGGCGAGACATGGGGCGCCAACCAGCGAATCAGCGTTGACGAGGCGCTTCGCGTTTACACGTGGAACGGCGCGTACAATTCGCACGAAGAACATTCAAAAGGCTCGATCGCGGTAGGGAAGCTCGCCGATTTCGTCGTGCTTTCCGATGACCCCCACAGCGTTCCGCAGAACGAGATCAAGGACATTCGTATCGTCCGTACGGTTGTCGGAGGCCGCACCACGCACGCCGCGTGAGCTTGCGAACTCGCTTGGGACAGGAGCCGATCTGAAATTTCTCATATCTGGTCGCGACCCACTGCGAGATCAGCGCGTCGGTGACGCTGCCGTAATCGCTTAAGTGCAACTGCATTTGAGCTGGGCACATCCAGCTATTGTCGAGTTCCCAGCACAGTCCAATTGCGAATTTGGCGCCTTTTTTAGGCTTCGGCCCTCGCCAGGAAAGGGACGCCGCGCTGCGATAACCGGTCAAATTCCTTTGCCACTCGCAAAAGAAACGTCGCCTCAGGCCAGCCGAGGTAGGCGATTGCCCGCCGACGGCAGATCTCTGCCTCTTCCTCCAGTGGGAGTTTTTCCATGACGGCTATTTACAGTTGGCTCCTGAAGGCTTGGCAAACTGACATGGTTAGCGTGCAGTTCACTTTCAGGTGAAGAACAGGCACTCGGTGCTCATAATATCGCAACGAGATCGGGACATCCGGCCGGTCTCAGAATGCATGAGAGCCGCTTGAGTTTAAATTGCGGCCGAACTGACCGCTCGCCTCCCACGGCCCTCTATGGCGCTTTAAACGGGCGAGATCGGGCCGAAACCGATGTTCACGAATCGTTCTCATAGGCATATGCGACGCGGATGTCGACCAAGCACATCCGAACGGCGGCCGATCTTGTTCGGTTCAAGGCCTGGCTAAAGATCACCTGCACGAAATGCGGAAACTCCCGTACAGTCGACGGCTACGCTATCCTGAGAGCGTCTGAGCACAGCGACCTTCGCAAGCTCCACACGAAGCTGAAATGTTCACTCTGCGGCGCGAAGGATCCTAAGGTCGCGACGATCGTGCCGCCGTCCAGGAATTGAGCCACCTCGGCATAAATCCCTATTCCTGGCCGTCAGGGCTTCGGAGAAGATGTCCTAAACAGCTGTTTGTAGGCGATTTCTATGGCGGAGCGTGAAGAGGACTTGGACTCAGACCACTTGAGACAATTAGCTGGCAAGTGTCGGCGCCTCGCAGGCGAAATGTCTGACACCGTGACCGTTGCCGCGTTGCGCCAGATGGCCGCCGAGTACGACAGGCTGGCTCATGCCAAGGAACAGCGAATTCCGCCGCCCCGCGCCTATGGCGGATAGGGGAATTTAACTGCGCCATCGACCAGTTCGTGCAGATTGCGTCAATCCGATAGCACCACGACCAACTCGGGCTTACGCGATAGAGTTGTGCCGCCGTCTATTGGTTTGTCGGAAAGCACCACTCGCGAAGGTTGGACTCCCTTCCCTATCAGATCACTCCGGAGGCGCTCCGCCCGAGCCTCCTCCAGCTTTGTTTCCGTCTGTCTGTCGGATACGAAGATCTGCGCTTTTAGAGCCCTCACTTGCGCCATCATCCGCGCAAAAATGCCTGCGCGACGTTCGCCTTCGGGAGTCAGGACCTCCGAACCGGCAGCGAAAGACTGATCGCCTACCTCAAATGCTTTCGAACCATTCGAACCTGCTTCAGCCTGAGCGATCCGGTTTCCCGCCGAGCCGTGATGCAACAACAGCGTGTGGCCGGCGATTTCGATCAACTCGTCCTCGCCTTCGGCTATCGGCGCCGCGACCCTCGCTTCAGGTGTGATTGCTACAATGGTGCTGCGTATCGATAAAACAATGACCAGAGCGACCACCAGGAGCAGGCCGCCGATTGCGCCCTTCGCTTTTAGGTCAAGTCTGTCTGCAGCAACCATGCGCCGTTCAGTGCGTCGAGCACGGAACGAGGACCATCCGGTCTTTCACTAAATCCCGAGAATGCGCCGTGTCACGACGTTAGCGTCGGTGACGCCGAGCGTGTCCTCCGTCCTGCAGCGACGTCTGCAATAGGTCGAAAACAGATGCCCCGCTCGGGTCAGCTAACGATTTCCGTCGCAATTAATAGCCGGCATTCAATCCGTTGCCAAAGAACGGCAGGAACGAAAGTGCATAACAACGGTTTAGGCGCGCGAGCGGCCGGGACATTAAAGGAGTGTACCGGTGAAACAGACGCTTCTCATTTCCATTCCCCTGGCAATTTTCCTCGCCGCGTGCGCGAGTCCCGACGCCGGCACTCGGACACTAGTTGGTGCGGGTGCGGGCGCGGCGGTTGGAGCCGCCGCGGGTGCGGCACTTGGCGATCCTGTCGGAGGAGCAGGCGTAGGAGCGCTCGCAGGAGGAGCTGTCGGAGCAGCACTGCCGCGGACGATGTTTGAGGGTCGGCAATATTACAAAGACACGCGCGGTACCTGCTATTTCGTCGATCGCCGGGGCAAGCCCCACTACGCGTCGAAAGTTCATTGCCGAGGCTGAACCCTTTGAACCTCGGGGATATTCATGTGGAACGCGCGACGCCCTAGTTCACGTAACGGCTGAGGCGCTCGAAGTTTTGCCGGCGGAAATGAAGCCCGACAGGGGCAGGCAAAAGAATTCAGACGTTCAGGTGACGATCGACCAACTTGTTTCGAGTTCAGTAACAGCCGCTCTCCTTCAAGCTCCTCTCGGCTGGTTAGCGCATCGTTAGTGATAATCGTTTCGTTTGGCTTAGAGGCGCATGCTTAAGTGCCAGCTCTGCAGAACGCATTCCCCCGTTGGGAGTGCGCCAGTTGTGTAGCGAGTGCGTATCGTGGCCCAAGAAGTGAGTGCTTACGAGTTAGCGGAAGCTTGGCAGCTCGATCAGGAGATTGAGCAGACGGTTAGGTTATTGCAGGTCTGGGAAACTCAGGCGCAGTTGCATCGTGACACGGCATTTGGCGAAATCGTCAATACGGTCGCCAGTGGCTACGCCATCCAGCTGCAGCATCTTCGGCAGGCGCGAGCGTCAGTGTGAAGACCGTCCTCTTCATTTTGGCGGCCCTATGGCTGGCTTGCTTTGCGGGAGTGATTTGGCTCGCGCAAAGAGCGTGGAAGCAATAGTTCCCGGCATTCGGACGGCCAGATGGCGACTTCTCCGGAGTCAGCCTTGGATCGGAAGCTGCCGGGGCAAGTTTCGGTGGAAAGCTGACGCTCGCGCCGAGCTCAGTAGCCAGCCACCCAGACAGGCAGGCAGGCCAACGCGATCGCCGCGAGCTGGGCGGCAACAAGCAAAGCGGGTGTCCGGCTTCGCCAGTCCGCGGTCGCGATAAACAGAATGACGAGCGGCAGTTGAGCTCCCATCAGTAATTGCCAGATATGGGCGCTGCCATTCTCGTCAGCCTGAGGCGGCGTGCCTGCAACAATGTTCGCGACAACGAGCCCAAAGGCCAGCGCCGAGAGCAACAGCGGCAAAGCGAGGGACAGGCGATTTACGCGAGATCGCGTCATATCGGTTCTCCGAAGTCATCGACGCAAAGATACTACATGGCCGCGGCTACATCCACGGCAGAGCTAATTGCAGGAATGGGTCGAAAAACCGACACTGACGATTACGAGTGGTTTAGGCGATCCGCAGCAGCGACGACGCGCTCCGGCTGCGCCTGCGGCGCAGTTTGAAACCAATGCTGCCGAAGCCAAGTAGCATCATCGCCCAAGTTGCCGGCTCCGGCACTCCTGTCGGAGCGACGACACTCGCGCGGAACTGCGACGCGGATGCAAACGAGCCACCGACGTCTGTGACAGCCACGCTCTGAATCGTTTGGCCATTACTTGCGACAAGCGTGAAGTAGTTGCTTCCGGCGCCAACGGACATATTCGAAATAGTGGTCAGCTGCGCGTCGCCCTCAAGCACACTGAATGTGAGAGAACCGCTTCCGTTTTGAACGTCGATGGCGGCAATGGGCAGTTGCTGACCTCCCTGCGTCCCAGCCCGTCAGCGAACCGACCGCTCTTCGGCTCAAGAGCCGTTAAGCAGAACTTCGTTCAGCTAATCGGCTGGAGTCAGCTTCACCTGATCGCGAAGATGGCCAATGGGCCGAGCGAAAAATTGGCGCGTCGTTAGAAACACTCGTGGCGTATCTCGCCAACCACTATCCCATAGCTTGGGATAATCTCATCGGCGCGCTCCATTATCCGCCACCAATTACGTCCCTTGAATCGCTGTAAACCGCGAATTTCTTCCTTTGGCACGCCTCTTGATTAGCAACTCAGGTCAACCGTCCGGTTGGTTGTCAGTCCTTAGAACCAAGGGGGATTTAATGAATAGAGTTGCTGTTGCCACGGCCCTGTTGCTCACCACGTCGGCCGTGGAAGCGCAGATTGCGACGCCGGTCCGTCCGGTCACGGATCCGCATTCGTTGACATCGCCCCGCAACCCCGATGCGCGGCCCGTGCCACTCGATGACCTTGCTGTCTCGCGAGGTATTCGCGACGCGGTAATCAGCCCCAATGGCGAACGCATTTTCATCAGCACAGAATTTGACGGGCCGCTACAACATCTGGAGGATTGATTCCGAAGGAGGGTGGCCCGTCCAGCTCACCCAGTCCGAAGAGATTCAAGAAGGTCTCGCAGTCTCTCCCGATGGACAGACGCTCTATTTCACGCAGGACAAGGGTGGCGACGAGATGCACGACCTCTTCGCCGTATCGACAAGCGGCGGCGAGCCTCGCAACCTTACCAACACGGACAACATCGACGAACAGTCTGCTTTCGTGTCGCCTGACGGTCATACGATCGCACTCATCTCCAAGCCCGCGGATAACGCGTCCTCTGACATCGCGCTGCTCGACGTGGCGACTGGAACAATCCGTCAGCTGACGCACGAGACCGAGGCGGGCGTGCGCTGGGGCATTGCGTCCTGGGCCGAGGGTAGCCGGTCACTGCTTGCAGTGCGCGAGAGCGCATCGACAATGGACAGCGAAATTTGGAAGATCGACGTCGTCAGCGGCAAGGCGGTAGCACTCGCGCGAAAGGCAGGCGTTCAGTTCGCGGCTGCCGGAGCGTCTGCCGACGGCCGCATCATTGCCGCATCCACTAATGAAGGTTCAGGCCAGATGCGCGCCGGCATGCTCGACGCTGCGACAGGGAAGTGGACATATCTGAAGCCCACGCCTTGGGAACAGGCGGCAACAGACGTCACGCCGGATGGCAGAACAATGATCGTGCGCACCAACGCGGACGGGCGATCTTCGCTGAGCGCGGTTGATGTGGTCACGCGCGCGGAACGGCCCCTGCCAATTCCGCCCGGGCGAAATAGCACGATCGGCGCGAGGCCGTTCAGCGCCGACGGCCGGTACATGCTGATCACCCATGCTGGGTCCGACACGCCAACCGACCTGTACGTGGTTGATCTTCAGACGAACGCGAATCCTCGCCAGATCACCCATCTGTCGATGGCGAGCATCGATCCCGCCACCCTGCCCAAATCGCAGGTCGTCACGTTCCGCAGCTTTGACGGGACGCTCGTAAGCGCAATCGTAACCATCCCGGCGAACCTGAAACGCGACGGCAGCAATCCTGCCGTCGTACTTCCCCACGGCGGCCCCACGGGTCAGGCGCAGGACGGCTTCAATCGAAATGCGGCAGCGCTTGCGAGCCGCGGCTACATAACGATCGCTCCGAACTTTCGCGGCTCGACGGGCTATGGTTCTGCTTTCCAGGAAGCGAACCGAATGGATCTTGGAGGCGGCGATCTGAAAGACGTCATCGCCGCGAAACGCTTTCTCGTCGACAGCGGCTATGTCGATCCGGGCCGAGTTGGAATCGCCGGAGAGTCATACGGCGGCTTCATGACCTTGATGGCGATCGGCCGCACGCCGGACGAGTTCGCGGCTGCTGTCCAATCATACGGGATCAATGATTGGGTTGCCCTCTGGAAAGGCTCTGATCCCTTCCTCCAGCAATATCAGAAAGGGCTGATGGGCGACCCCGTGACGAACGCGGACGTCTACAAGGCCTCGTCCCCCCTCACCTATCTAGCGCAAGCCAAGGCCCCGCTGCTCTCGCTCCAGGGCAACAACGATCCCCGTGTACCTCGCGCGCAGGCGCAGCTCGTGGCGGATCGGCTGAAAGCGTCCGGGAAGGTCGTAGACACGATCTTCTACCCGGACGAAGGGCATGGCTTCACCAAGAGAGAGCACCAGACCGACGCGCTCAAGCGAACGATCGAATGGTTTGACCGTCATCTCAAAGCGACGTCTGGGGGCGCCCAGCGCACCGCCCGCTGATCGACCCACCCTCGAACGACCGCGCAACGGCCTCTCGGCTTCGCGTCGTCGCACCCTGCCCGCCGGCGACACGCCGGTCGGCGGCGCATGACCATGGAGTACACATGCTTGAACTCACAAACGTAACGAAGCGGTATGGACGCAAAACCGTTCTGAAGCCGACAACATGTCGGTTCGAGCCCGGGCTCACCCTGCTGACGGGGCCGAGCGGGGGCGGCAAGTCCACTTTGCTTCGCCTCATGGCCTCGGCCGAGGCGCCAAGCGGCGGAACGGTTGCATGGAACGCGCTCCCCGGGAAAAGAGGCCGGCGGGCACTCCGACAAGAGCTGGGCTATGCTCCTCAGGCCGTCAGCCTTCCCGACGACCTCACTGCTCGAGAGTTCGCGCTCCACATCGCCGCCCTCAAGGGGCTCGAGCTCAAGCCCGCAGATCAGCAGTTTGCCGCGATCAGTGAGGCGATCGGCATCTATGCCGACATCAACAACCGCATCGCGACCTTCTCGGGCGGCATGCGCCGCCGCCTGGTCTTCGCTCAAGCATTGCTCGGGACGCCGCGGCTTCTCATTCTCGATGAGCCGACCTCCGAACTCGACCCGGAGACTGGCCGCCGCGTGATGGCGACCCTGATCGAGCGGACGCAAGAGGCGGTCATCGTAATGACCAGCCATCTCGTCGAAGACGCAGCAGTCCATGCCCGAGGCATTCTGCGCATGGAGGACGGCCAGCTAAGCCAGCAAGCAGGGACGAAACTGTGACAATCGTCGCCAGACAACGCATCGTCCAATCCGCGCTTGTAACATCGGTTCATCGCTATGCGCGCAGCTGGGGAATGTGGGTGTTGCTATTGCTCGCGCCCATCGCGGCGCGAATTTGGATTGGTGATCCGGAGGGCGCGAGAGCGGCGATCGCGGTCAATGGCAAGGCGCCTATCATGACCTCGGCGACGCTCGGAGTTTCGCTCGGGATCGTCGTCTCCACCCTGCTGCTTCCGGCCGCCTTCATCTATTTTCGGGCCAGCGTAACGCGGTTGCAGCCGTGGCAGATTACTGAAGTCACCTGCGGATCCCGGGTCGCGGGTGCAGTGGGACATTATTTTGCGGACGTCGCCGTCGCCTGCGCAGCGCTCCTCGCACTCACGCTTGCCGGTTTCATCATCGGTCTGATCGGTGGTTTGCCTGGTGGTTTCCACCCTGCGACGATCGCGTTTGGGTTGTGGGTCGTCGCACTCCCCGCGCTGATGATGACAGCGGCGCTGCGTCGAATGTTGGACGCCTTACCCTGGACGCGCCGCGCTTGGGGCGAGGTGATCGCGCTTGGGCTCTGGATCGCTGCCTTGACGGCCCCCAGTGCCGCCTTGGAGGACGCTCGAACTTCCGCGGCAGACGTGGTCGATCTCGCCGGTTTTGTTCAGCCGCTCACCGCCTCACTGCCGCCCGGCAAGCGCGACATCATGATTGGCGGCGGTCCTGACACGAACGGCAAGATCGCGCTGGGCGTGGAACGTGGATTGACGGCCGACAGGTATCTCTTTTCTCGCCTGCGCTGGGCACTGCTCGCGATTGCAATGACGATCGTGGCGGGTTTGCTCTACCGCCCGCACCTAGCCCAGGGCCGCCGGAAGCAACTGCGTCTGATAGGCTGGCTCAGCAAGCCCGCGCCGCTGCCTGCGATCCCACCCGCAACGCCGCGGGCCGCGTCGGCAGCTCTACCATTCCTCAACGTCGTAGTTGCGGAATTCCGGCTGATCGGCCGAAGCCGAGCGTGGAGAGCGGCTGCGCTGCTGCTCGCCATTGCAAGCGCCGTCGTGGATTATCGGCATGTGGCCGGACCTGCCGCGCTGCTGATGCTCGTGTTTGGTTTGAGCGCACAGATTGGGCGAGTGGAACAAGCGACGCTGCGCGCGCTGACAGGCACCATGTCCTGCTCGCCGTGGGTGAGACGTGTCGCTTTCGTCCTCGCAAGTATTGGCTGGGGGGTGGCGATGGGCCTGCCGGCGATCATCCGTGGCGGCCTCGCAGGAGAGCCAGGGCCAGTCATCATGGCGGTAGGTACCGCCGGAGGCGCGGCGCTTGTAGCAATGCTTCTGGGCACCGTTACCAAGAGCGCATTCGCGCCCCGCCTCGTACTTCTCGTCGCCTGGTATATCTGGCTGTCCGTGTAGCGCCTGACGTTGCGACCCGCTCACGGCAGGCCACACCCGCCTTCTTCGCGCTCTAGCGAGACGGTTAAGTGCAGCTTCATGGACCGAGAGCGATCGTGCAGGCTCATGCAGCTACGAGGACGTCGAGTTAACTGGACCGTTACCACGACGATGTGCGCTCCGCGACTTCCGCCGGAGAGCCAGACGGTCGGCGTATGGCCGTTAGCGGACCGTCGACTTGCGGCAGCTTTCGACGCATTGCCGACATTAGGATGCGTGGCTCGGGCCACTCCGGTGCGACATTCTTTAAGTCCGCAAGGGCCCTCAAGACGGACCGTGGCCGCGATGCTTGCGGACGACGACTGAGGGGCGTTGCCCAGCGAAAACAGGGCCGGAGCGGGCAAGCAAACCGCCCCGGCCCTGACGGGTCAGGCGGCTACCGCCCGGCCGGAACTGACGCGCGTCATAAGTGCCGCCAGCACGCCTGCTGCGATAAACAAGGCGGGGACGTCGCCCACGAGATGGCCGGTCATGCCGGGCGTGCGGAACGCTTCCCAAGACATGACCACCGCGTGGCCGAGGCTCGACCAGACGACGAACCAAATCAGCGACGCATTCGCCGCCGGATCCCTCGCCGCGCGGATCATGAACACCCCGAGCGTGAAATAGACGACCACGATCATCAGGAAATAATCGCTCGCCATCGGTCCGCCCGAGTTCCAGGCCCATCCCGAGGCCCAGAAGATGGACAGCGGGTAGAGTGAGCAGAATGCGGCGCCGAATACGATCAGCGCCGCTGATAGAAGTGGGTTCTTGTCAGCCATCGATTTCACCTCTTTGAAGTGGGACCGGGGTCACGCTTACGAGGTACATGCAGCCAGGCCGGCTGCCCTTACGCGGAGGCGCATGAATGCGCTTCGTCCTTCGCAACAGATTATTGCGGGCAAGGCCGTTCGGCCAATAAATGGCGACCGGCAGCCCATAAAGACAGCTTATCAGGGCGTCGTCTGACGCGCTCCCGGTGTACTGCTGTGTCGGAGAACCTCGTCGGCGACACGCTCTTTGAGTTCAGCCAAGGTTCCGATCTCGTGCCCACACACGGCGCAGTAAACATGAGCGTCGTCGGCATGATCCTCCCGAAGGTCGAATTTATTATCGCCGCACACGGCGCAATTTAGCTCAATGCGCATGTGGCATAATACCTTCGTTACGGGCCCAAATCGAGCGAAACGCGGGCTACGTGCCATTGTCAAACTTGCGACCCGTTCCTCCCGTGAGGACTGTCTATACGGACTAAAGGTGGCGCTCAGCTTTAACGCACGTTGTGGAGGCCTTACGGCTTTGTAAGGTAGCTAGTGCCCATGCAAGCAAGCGAAGGCTCGGTAGCCTACTTGCGCGAAATGGCGAAGAAATGCCGCCTGTTGGCTGGCCAGTTGGATGACCGTACCGCCGCGTCATTGCGCAACCTGGCTGAGGAATACGAAGACGCTGTGAAAGCTGCGGAGCAGCGCGATGTTCTACACTGCAAACAGCAGCCCGACAGGATCACCACCCCATGATGAGAAGCCCGAAGCACCTGCGCGAGCGTGCGCGGGATTGCCTGAACATATCCAAGAGCGCCCGGCTCAGCGTGGACCGGAGCTTGCTTGAGGACATCGCAGCAGAAATGACTGCCACGGCGGCGAGAATAGAGGCTGATAAAGATCGAAGGCTTTCCGCGTAGCGGCAGCTTTCCACCCAAAAGCTACCATCAGCGTAAGCGGCACTTATGATTTCAGGAACGCAATTGTCGGGTCGGCATCAAGCGGCCCTCCTAGATCGGGTTGAAGTTCGCGGGGAAGTTAGACCCGACCGCGATGATCTCGCCTGCGAACACCCCGATGCCGTGAATTGCTGAAACGCCAAGCCTTACATGGACGTCGTCGGGCGGCAGCGGCTCAGACATGACGTTCTCCTATCCGGACGCGACTTGCATCAGAGCCAGAGCATCGGATGCTGCTGCCGACGACGCTGTGTTATCGAAGATGCACCAGACCTGATGACCGGCGAATTCCTCCTGCCGAAGCGAAAAGGCATAAGCAGCGATCCGGTCGGCATAGCTCGAGCGGTACGTGACAGGTGATCCGTGCAGCCGCCAGTAACGCAAAGCAGGCGAGCCTCCTGGGCTCGCAGCAGCGCCACATATTGCCGGGTCCGCCGCTACGCGGGCGATCGCCAACTGCTCCAGTAAGTGGTCGGCTTCGCTCCCGAACCAGCTCGGATGACGCGGCTCGCACGCAATCTGGGGGCCTGTACGAAACCGAATTAACCTGAAGAACTCCGTGGCGACCGTTCGCTCAAAAACAAGTTTGGGCGGAAGCTGCACGAGCAGCACGGCGAGCTTCTCGCCAAGAAAACCGGCTTGCTTGAGAAACTCGTCGACTAAGTCTGAACAACCGACGAGCTTCTGGCCATGCGTAATGAGCTTGGGCATTTTGACCGAGAAGCGGAAGGAAGCCGGGACGCTGTCACGCCAGCGCTCCCATGTCGAACGCCGGTGTGCGCGGTGGAAGGAGCTGTTGATCTCCGCAACCGGAAAAAGCGCCGCGTAACGGCTGAGGGAACTCCCTTCCGCGGGGAAGCGGTCGGCCACATCGCGGGGAATGGTCCAGCCGGCAGTTCCGATATTCAGCACCATCGTGCCATAACGCTAGGACGGCGATCAGGGGCGCATGGCGGTCCACAAGTATGATCAGCGAAGTGTTAGCTTTCGACCCAAAGCTGGCACTGGCCGCGCGCGTTTTGGCGAGGCATTGGCCAGCGTTCATCGGCTGCGGCTTAAGCAAAGCGTAGAGTGCTCAGCGCGACGCTTGATTGGTATCTATGACCCGCCAGCTCGCGCTGCGGTATATTGCGGTTGTGATCGCGCGCAGCGGCAACATCATCTGTGCCCAGACTGCGCCCTCACCTGGAGGCCGAAGCACACCTGAGAAGATGCGAACCAAACTCGAATGCGACAGCGACAAGAATGCCTAAAGGTCCGCGCGGAAACGGCCCGCCGCTCCGGGTGAACCGCGCCCGACTTGCTCTGCAAGCCTGCGGGCGCGCAAGGCGTCCGCGCCGGTTGCTAAAGCTGCGCTGAGTTATGTGCCGCGGAGCGTTGCCGACTGTTTCTATTTCTAGCTTGAAACCCCAACGGATCACGGCGCCAAGGCATGTCAGAGGGTGTCGTGCGCGCCGCGCTGGGTCGCGCAAATAGCGCATCTCAAGCAATGGAAAACTTCGGTAAGCGTCTGACGGCGGCGCATCGCTAAAGTCAGCTTTGTGTCAAGCGCAGAGCTAAGCCCCGATAAGTGCTCGTGGCCGCAGCGGGTGCCTCAGCGAGCTGTTTTCGCTCGATGCTCCGCCAGCAGCCTGTCGAGTTCTTCGATGCGAAGCCGTTCGGGCGTGCCCTTGGCAAGCCCCTTCAGGCGACATTCGGCCCACAGTTTTCTCCGTTCCGATTCCAATGCTTTGACGTACAGATCAGCCACTCAGCATTTCCTCCCGCCGGTCTTCGGTCGTGCGCGGCGGAGCATCAGGCCGGAGCTTACCGCATCTTCCCTGGTCAGCTTGCGCCACCGTTCGAAGCGCGCAGTTCCCACTTTACCTTGCGCAATTGCATCTTGGATTGCGCATTCGGGCTCTTCAGAATGGGTGCAGTTGCTGAAGCGGCAGTCGAGCGTAATTGCCATGATGTCGTCAAACACCTCCGCCACCCCGGCGGCAACGTCGGACATCTGAAGCTCGCGCATGCCGGGCGTGTCCACGAGCCAGCCGCCTCCTTCCAGCCCGTGCATCTGCCGGACCGTCGTCGTGTGAAGCCCTTTGCCGTCACTCTCGCGCACAGGCTGCGTTGCGATCGTCTTTGACCCTTTAAGAGTGTTGACGAGAGTTGACTTGCCGACACCGGATGATCCCACCAGAGCGACTGTCTCTCCAATTCCACAATACGCGGCGAGACACGCCACGCTCTCAGGATCGCGCCCGTTGACCAACTTGAGGTCCAGCCCCTCATCGAAACCGCTTGCCTCTTCGAGGAACTGACCGGAGTCAGGCGCGAGGTCAGCCTTCGTGAGTACGAGAACCGGGCGCACGCCAACCTGGCGCGCGACAACCAAATATCGTTCGATCCTCGCAGCGTTGAAATCCTGGTTGCAGGACGTGACGATGAAAAGCGTATCAATGTTTGCTGCAATAAGTTGGACGCGACGCTCATCCCTCGGCGCAGGCCTGTTGAACAAGCTTGTACGTTCAAGGATGCGCACGAGGTTGTGACTATCCCGCTCGACCAACAGCCAGTCGCCCACGGTTGGCCGGTCTACCGGCCCCTTCGACGAGGGAATAGTTGACGAGATCGAGTCCTCGAACCCTTCACCCGCGACATTCACCATTCCGCGATGGACAGACATCACCCGAACAGGCTGGTTCCGGGCGTCCTCCTCAGCTGACACTTGCTTGCTGAAGAACGGCTTCCAGCCGAGCTGGGCAAGGGACGAATGCAATGCTGTGCGGGTTCCTTCCCTAGCGGTCACTGGTTTGAATCATTTGAGTCACCGGAAGCGTTCGTTTCTCGAAAGCCCCTCTTTTCGGCCTTAGCTTCAGCCTTTCTGGCAGAATCGGCTGCCTTGTTTCTTTCGCGCTCCCGGCGCTCGAACTCGTAGTTGGTTTTGCGAGGCGTGGCAGTTACTCCGAAAATGTGACTGTGAAGAACAGTGTCGTAGTGCACCGAGGTGCGCTGCTGCCGCCCTACACCCTTAGGCATAACATCACACGGAAGATGTACGCACGTGTGCTTAAGGGACTCGCTTTCGCGCCCTGGAGCGACAATCGACTGGTCTTGGAAGAACTGCAGGACGCGGCCGACAGCGGTTTGTCTGCCGATGTCTGTTTTCGACGCAAAGCTGCCATTGGCTGGCATTATACGAGAGGTCGGGCGCTCACGCCGCGCGCTTTCATCAACGAAACTGATTTATGCTAAAGTGAGTAAATCCGGAGTGGCCTATCAGTTCCGTTGGCTGAGAGACCAATTCATGCTCCCGCCTGTGCTGGAGAGCAGCCTTGGAAAACTCCCCGAAACCATCGCTGTCTCTTTTCCTGCGGCGACTCCTGTTGCGCTCGCCTCTGAGAGAGGAGGAACAACGCGCAATCCTTGACCTACGCGGCGAGACCCGCCGATATGTCGCACACGCTGACATCGTTCGACCTGGTGAGATGGTTGAAAGCGCCTGCCTCGTCATAAGCGGCCTGCTTGGCCGGTATGACCAGATGCTCGACGGGCAGCGCCAGGTCACGTCCTTCTACATTCCGGGCGACATGTGCGATTTGCACTCCCTCGTCGTGCCGAAAGCGAGCTGGAGCATCACTGCTGTCAGTGCCGCCACAGTGAAGTTCATCCCGCATTTCCAACTGCGAGAACTCTGCAATCGCCACCCCGCAATCGCCATCGCCTTCTGGCGTGATGGAACCGTAGACGCTTCGATCTTCGCAAAGTGGGTTGGCAATCTCGGCCGAAAGGATGCCAAAGCACGCATTGCGCACATCTTCTGCGAAATGGCCACGCGGATGGAGGCGGCAGGGCTGGGCACACGGGTGTCATTCGAACTGCCGGCGACGCAGGACCAGCTCGCCGACGCTGCTGGGCTCACTTCCGTGCACGTAAACCGGACACTTCAGGAGCTCCGCAGAGAAGGCTTGCTGACTTTCGAGCGTGGCCGCCTCGAAATTCCCAACTGGGATCGACTAGCGGAAGTCGCGGAGTTCGATCCAGCTTATTTGATTCTCGAGAACCCACGGGAGCGACTTGTCAGCACCAGTGACACCTCGCAACCTGCGTCGTTTCACTGAAGGAGCGGTATGCTTTCGACCTAAAGTGATCGTCAGTCCTTCAGCGGCGTAGCACCGACGGAAACGAGGTATCTACCGATCCGCTTGTTGCCCTCATGCAGAGTGACTTCCGCGCCGAAAAAAGGATTGCCGTGCGACACTTGGTCTGCAGCGATCGTGACGGCACTGCCGATCGCCTTTTGCCAGGCTTTCACGACGTCAGATGATTCCTGCTCTGAGGAAGAGGAGAAATGTTCGTTGACGATGGTAAGGCGATAAGTGGGCATGATCTGCCCACTGATACGCCCAAAGTAAGCTCCCCGGTATAATTTGAGTTGGTCTGCCGTTTCAACGGAGCGAGCCCCGTCGCGAAGCCAGCCAGAGTGGTGGCCGAGCGGCGGGACGGACAGTTGTTTGTGCACCGCCCCTCTTTTTGGCGGTCCAAGGCAAATCGTCCTAACCGGAGTTAGCGCTCAGAAACCATGTCTTCACGAGCGCATTTCCCGCCTGCCCGGCAGGAGAGCTAGCGAACAATGCCTAACGTTTCGGTTTCAAGTCCCATTAGAGTCTTTCACCACGAGCCACTCGTGTGCAGCGATGACTTGGAACACCTACCCGTCGACTATCTCAGGCGGCGCGAGCACGCAGAAAGGGCCGCTGCGAAAGCAAGCACGACCGTGGCCGCTCGACGCGCTCATCAGGAGCTTGCACAACTAATTTTCGCAGCGCGGAGAGAAGCCGAAAAGGGCCCTGCCAAGTGACCAATCTCAACAAGTGGATCTTCGCATTGGGAGCCCTGATGATTGTAGTATTCGGCTATTCGTTCTGGATAGGTGCGCAAAAGCCGCCATCGGAGGGTGGTCCCTCAGTCACGAGCGATTAACGTCGCCGCCAATGAGGGCAGTCAACTCAGGCAGGTTCCCGTGGTCGTTCCGAGAGTTAATCCACGTTGATCAACCGATGGCGCTACCCACTCCATCGCTATCTGCATCCGTGTTTTGCGCCGACGTCCCCGATAGCGTGGCTTCGCTGCTTATACGGGTCTGGCACGCAAGCTAGTGCGAGGGCTAATGTCCGCAATGCCTCGAAAGCTGACGCTTTCCTCTCCTAGACAGCAGCTCGCTTCTGAATGACGTAGCCGGCCTTCTCCAGCGCAGCCAAGACGGCCAGCGCGAAGTAGTGGCTTTCTTGCTGCTTCGAGTAGAGCCTACCCTCATGTCGGGCGGTCGCTTTAATTGCCTCGCGTGCGATGATGTAAGCTTCGTTAGTCAACCGGACCTCCCTCGAACTCAAGCTCATTAGATGGTCCGTCGCGCCGGAGCGACAATGAGAACTCGAAGGATCATCACCGCATAGGTCGGAAGATACGGTAATGCGCCGCGCCTCCAGGTCGACTGGAGGAGTGGCTGTCCCCCGGTCATGATGATCGGGTTACTGCGAACGCGTGAGCTGCCGATCGCACGCGTCGGTCTCCAGGCCGACCCATTATCGCAGTGGATCCACGCCGGCCTCGTCACTGCCGGCTTCGAGACGGTGCTGCTCGAGAGGCGGGATGCGAAGGCGGCGTTGTCGGCGATGACGGTGAAGACCGACCGGCGAGATGCCCGCGGTATTGCCCAGCCGCTGCGGCTTGGCTGGTACGGGCCGGTGCACGCCAAAAGTTTACCATCCATTTTATGTTGACGGTGTAAGCGGCGAGCCGAGGTTCCTCGGCTTGCCTTCGCCGTTGCGTCGAAGACGGCCCTCCATCACAAAGACAGCAATGAGATCACTCACCAATCGCATCTTCAGAGGCCTCAATCCCGACCTTGCAACACCATTCGGGCGTGCGCTCGTCGAGGAGCGGTACTGGTCGCTGCGCCGGCAAGTCCCCATCGTCTTCCTGCTGGGATTTGTGAACGTCTGCGCGATGGAGCTTGCCGCAACTGGCAAGCTCAGCTTCGGCCCCAATCTTCCGACCTTCATCGCCGGATGCTCGTGCATCCGCGTTTGGCACTGGTTCGGGAGCGGAACTGGCCGCAACGCCTCCCACGAACAGATGATCCGCAGGATGCGGCAGACGGTCTGGGTCGCCGGCGCAGTCTGTCTCGCCGTCTGCGTGCGTTCACTCTATCTCCTCCAAGTCGGTGACGAGAAGCTCCAGGTTGCAGTGATGCTGTTCGGCGGGTTGACTGCGATCGGCGTTGCCTACGGCCTCACTGCCCTCCCCGCTGCGGGCCTGATCCCCCTCGTCCTCATCATCGTTCCGATCTCAGCCGCGGCTCTGGTGTCGGACCAGCCGCTGTTCACCGGCGCAGCGTTCGCGCTGGTTGTCGTGGCGGCGCTGACAATGCGCCTGCTGAGCGCACATAGCCGCCATTTCAGCGACGTCGTCAGGTCCCGCACGGCAATTGTGACTGAGCAACAGCGGACTGAACACGCCCGGCAGGAGGCGGTGGTCGCTGCGACCACCGATTGCCTCACCGGTCTTCCCAATCGCCGGGCCTTCATCGCCGCGCTCGACATGGCCGCGTCCAGCGCGCACGCCGGATTCGCGCTGGTGATCCTGGACCTCGACCGCTTCAAGGCCGTCAATGATACGTTCGGCCATGCACTTGGCGACCGGCTTCTTGAAGAATTTGCAACCCGGCTGGTGGATGCTGCTGGCGTCTCAGCGCTCGTCGCGCGGCTCGGGGGTGACGAGTTCGGCGTGCTGCTTCCAGACATCTCCAGTGCCACTGATGCGGAGATGACGGCGCTCAGGATCCTCGAAAATGTCAATGGTCGTGCCGAGATCGAGGGACGCGAATTCACGATCTCCGCGTCGTGCGGAGTTGCACTGTCCGGCGAAAGACACGGGCGCTCGCCCTCACGCCTGATGGCCGATGCCGACCTCGCGCTCTACCAGGCTAAGGACCAGCCGGGCGGAGGCGCGGCCGTGTTCGAGCAGCGAATGGAAGCGCCGCGTCGTCGCCGCGCCGAGATCGAACGCGCACTCCAGCTCCCAGGCGTCCCTGACCAACTCCGTGTGGTGTTCCAGCCGATTTTCGATCTAAAGACCGGGACAGTCCTCGCGCACGAAGCGCTGGCCCGCTGGTCCGACCCCGAACTCGGCTCGGTGCCGCCGTCCGAGTTCGTACCGATTGCAGAGCAACTGGGGCTTATTGACGAGATCAACCGGCGCCTGATGAAGCTCGCGTTCGATGCCGCGCGAACCTGGCCCAAAGACACCAAGTTGTCGTTCAACCTTAGCGCGGTCCAGCTCTGCTCGGCGGGCCTTGCCGATGCCGTTCTCGAGACGTTGAAAGAGACGGCGCTTGCGCCCGCGCGCCTCCAGGTCGAAGTCACAGAGACCGCAGTGCTCGCCGACTTCCCTAGAGCCCGAGCCAACCTCAAGCGCCTCAAGGAGGCCGGCGCGACCATCGTCCTCGACGATTTCGGCGCGGGCTATGCGTCGATTGGATACCTTCGCGAGCTCCATTTCGACCAAATCAAGCTTGATGGTGGGCTGGTCACCGCCGCACAGCACAGCGCCGACGGCAAGCAACTGCTTCGCGCCGTCGTCGCCTTGTGCGACATTCTTGGCGTATCGACTGTTGCCGAACATGTAGAAAGCAAGGAACTGCTCGCAATCGTGATGGATCTAGGATGCACGGCGGCGCAGGGTTTCTGGCTCGAACGGCCGCTTTCTAACGAAGAACTCGCCAAACTTTCTCCGCTCAAGCTGGTCTCGCTGCGCCGCGCCGCGTGACGGCGCTTCTGCGATCAGCTGGAGACCACGCGCGGAAGCTCGCTGACCGGCTCAGCACCACGTGGAAACCGGTCCTAGGGCGCTGAGTGAGGCTACTCAAAGCCCCCGAGGCAGTCGCCATGACCCGATGACTGTTCAAGTAAGTTCTTGAAGGTCGGGAAGATTGAGAAGGACGCCGAGTGAATGGGCAGAAGCTGGCTGTTAGCGGACCGTGCGCTATGTCTGCTTCCGACCCAAAGCGGGCACGGCTTGCGCGAACATGCTCGCCAGGACGAAGGCTTTGGCGAAGTAGGTACTCGCGCCGGCAAAGGAACCGTCCCTGATTGCGGCGGTTGAGTTGATGTGCCGCCATCCTGACCGCGGCCCTACGCAAAATGCGTGCTTCTCGGTCAGGGTGTGCGTGGTCAACGAAGAAGTATGAACAGCTGGTATCGCCGCCGCTATCTGGAGCTCCTCGGCTCAATCTACATCTACAACGAGCATCGCGGCTACACGGCGATCGACCGTGTCTTGGACGCGGTAAGAATGCGGTGGCCGGATGATGCTGACCTAATTACCAAAATCGAGAAGCATCGCGCTGATGAGCGCAAGCACTACATGATGTTCCGTCGTTGGTTCGAGCGCCGGGGTATCAGGCCCCTCGCAGTCGATCGGACGTGCGGCCACATCGACCGGTTCGTCGGGATCATGTTCGGATCCACCATCGACGACTTGGACCCGCTGCAGATCGTTGGCCGCGACGACTTGTTCGAGCGCATGTGTCGGGTAATTTCGCTGACGGAGAAGCGTGGCCATCGCCAAGTCGAGATACTGTTGCGGCACCCCATTGTGCGGGCGGATCAGACACTAACGAAGATCTTCCGCATCATTGAGCAAGACGAGCCAAGCCATTGGGCGCCCTATGACGACTGGCTCCGAGCGCATGGAGGAAGGCACGCAAGCTGGTGGGAGCGTGCGATTGATCGGCTCATCCACAGCGAACTGCTATTCCTCAAGCTGCCTATACTGTTTCTGCGCCCGGGCCTCGCGCGCCTGAACGCATGGCCGGATGAAGGGGAATGCAACCGGCAAACTCAAGCTGCGGTCTTGTTCGTCGCGAGCGTCTGAAGCCTCGGCCAGCATGAAGAGCTACTGAGCGTTATGCATTGGGTATCGGCCGAGGATCGCAGCTGGCTGACGGTGATGATCATCGCGACTGTTGTCGAGCTATCGTGCTGGGCGATGAGTTGGCATGCCGGCATCGCCCCGGCGCCTTTCGTTTTAACCTACGTCCTGTTGGCATTAGCTGCTTTGGGCTGCGCAATGGCACTGCGCTGGTTGCTGGATCGGAGAGCCCCAAATCCCAACTGGTTTGCCGTCGTGCCAGCTACGTTTTGCGTCGGCGTAGGCGCGAGCGTCTTCCTTCCGCTCAAGTACGCCATTCCGCATCTCGTACCGTTCTGGCTCGATGGGCCGCTCGTCGAATTCGAACGGTCAATGTTCGCGGGTGATCCATGGATGCTGCTTGATCATCTGCTCGGTTGGGCTGTTGTCCCGTTGGACAAGCTCTACGGCCTGTGGCTGCCGACCCAAGCGCTCGTGCTGTTCACGATCATGCTTCAGCCGCCATCGCTCGCGAAATCCCGTGCGCTCATAGCCTACGTACTGACGTGGTTGTTGCTTGGTGTAGTCGCTGCGATGGTCTTCTCTTCGGCCGGTCCGATCTTCCATGATCGCGTGTTCGGCGGCCGTACCTTCGCCCCGCTGCGAGCTACTCTGCTGAGCCGAGGTGCATCAATAGCGCTCGCCGAGTCCGATAGGATGTGGGCCTCCTTGGCCTCAGCGCGGCCGGGGATCGTCGCTGGAATATCGGCGGTCCCGTCGATCCACGTAGCGATCAGCGTCTGGTTTATACTTGCCGCACGCAGTCTGGCGCCCGGTGCCGCCAAATATGGCGCCTTGTACGCTCTCGTGATCTGGATTGGTTCGGTGCAACTCGGCTGGCACTACGTCACGGACGGCTTGGCGGGAGCACTCGGCGCCTGGGCCATTTGGGCTCTTAGTCGCCCGCTTCTGGCGTCTCTTAGCGGTTGGTCGAGCGTCCGTAGCCGACTTCAGGAAGCCCAGTTGGCCTAGCGTCCGCCTTCGACCCAAAGTTGCCATTAGGATCTAGCGGTTGAGAGCTGCCAAACCTGCTCGCCGAGCCGGCTGTTGCGCAAACCAAACAGGATAATGAGCCGAGGGATTCAAACTGGCTGCGCAGCTGCGCACCGAAGCCACAGGCAACCGGCACATCGCTCGCAAGCAGCGGTATGCCGATTGGTGACCTGCAAGCACGAAAAAAGGCCCAGCGCGGAGACACTGGGCCTTCTTTCACCGCGTCGCTGAGCCGCCAAAGGGGATGAGGCGACTCGACAGATACGTTACTCTGACTGATTTACGTTAGTATTGGGGTTTACCCCGTCGCGGCCAGACGGTCTCAACGACTATCCGCTTGAAGCGACCAATGTCGCGCATCCGCCGACGACCGACGGAAACGGCAACCGATTGCGGACATTAACGACCGATGCGAAGCTGCGGCTGTGATGAGTAATGTTGTCGTCTGGCTCCTCGCAGCCGTTCTGCCCGTTCTCATCGTGCTCAAGAATGATAAGCAGGTGGTGCACCTCCTCGAAGGCAAACTATCCCGGCGCGGCCAAGACACCTCTGCAGCGAACGAAGCATAAAGCCGCCACAAGGAACCCATCTCACTTATACAATTCGTGGGTGGGTGTTGGATTGCCGGTCTGAGCCTCGTGATACTCGGGACCCACGTGACGGGCATTTCGGTCGCTGTTCTCGGAGGTCTTTGCGCCTGCATCGGCGTAATCGGTCGGATCAGGTCCTTTCGGGCGGCGGACAAGGAACTCGGTTAGCTCCGCTTTCGACCCAAAACAGACATACGGCTGCAATCGCCTCGTCTTATTCCCGACGCACCAGGACTTTCTGCCGTATCCGAAAGCGGCGCAGATTGGTCCATATAAGGATGGTCATGGTTTCACGAATTGGCAGCCCTCAGCCGGGTTATTCCGCGGTTGAAAAGGTATTCATCCGGTGCCCCGTCAAAGGCGGGCCGGTCTATACCGGATTGGACATGAACCCAGCCGACTTTGAGAAGAGCACATTCAATATGTCCGTCCCACATTGTCGCTGCTGCGGGGGTGAGCACCCTTGGCGGAAGGCAGATTCTTGGCTGCAGCATTGCAGCTAAGTCGGCTTCGTAGACGAGTAATGTCTGCTTACGACCCAGGGACTGGAACTCCAACCTTCGCGTTCGAAGCCCGACGCTCTGTCCGATTGTGCTAGGAGCGGTTGCGGCTACTCCCGTTAGATACTGTCCGATTGTTCGATCACACCAATTGCAGACCGCGGCAAGACCAAGGTGTCGCAAAGCTCTTGAAGGGAGAAAACACCGACGGTAATTCGCCGGGCGTTAGGAACTGCCGTTTCGTCTAGTTGGTTTAAGGCTTGCGCTGCTCGGGTAGTTTTTGCCGTGTCTGATAGAGCTGAAAATGAAGAAGTCGTTCGGCTGGAGCGGCTCAATGATGAGCTCAAGCGGAGCCTCAGGCGCTGCCGCGACATGCTGCACGATTATGAAGTTAGGATCACGGCAAACTCAAACGAGCCGAGCTCTCCCACTGAGGAACAAGAGAGGGGCGAGCGTTGACGGAGCCAGACCCGCTAGCGCGCATGGCGGCTCGCGTCGCTCAGTGTCGCCGATTGGCGGACGCGACGACGGATGAGCGGACGCGGAGCATTTTACGGCAGATGGCTGACGAAGGCGAACAGGACATCAGGCGCCTGGAAGCCGAACGAGCCAAAGGCTAGGCGGACGGGTCCGTTCCCAGGCCCCTTTTGCTTCGTTTCGAGGCGCGGAAGCGATCCGGAACTGCCTGCGGGGTCGGGTCGCTACTTGCGTGCCTTGCGGGCAGCATAACGTGCATCGCGGGCCGCCTTCATTTCCTCTGCGGTCGCCGGTTTCAAGCGTGCGGCCTTCAGTGCGGCGGCTGCCGCGGCACTTGCAAGATCGGCTGCCTTGATCGACGCTTTTTCCGCTTTCGCGGCTGCCTTGTCTTGGGCATGGGCAGTCCGTTGTTCGGCCAGAACTTGCTCTTTCAGTTCCCGCTCTTTCCGCCGTTTCGCCATTAGGTCCGGGTCAACCGGCGGCTTCGCCTTCAGTTGATCCAGAGCCTTCTGCTTGGCTGTCGCGGCGGAGGCGACGCGCTCCTGAAAGGAGGGGTCTTTAAACGAAGCCATGGAATATCCTCTGAAGGTGTGTGTGATCTCGAGCCGTTAAAGGCTCTTGGGGCAAGGAGGCGGCATGCAATCGCTCAGGAGAGAGAGCGGGAGGCCCGCGCACACCGCGCGGCGGTCCGCAAGCAAGTGCAAAAGCGCTGCGATGCGGTCCGCATCCGGGGAATTGCCCGAGACGTGCTGCGGCGGTCAGCTCACCAGAGGGGTGTCGCTGGGCGATGCTTTTCTCTGGCCCCTTCAATCCGCATGATCTTCGACCCCGCCTTAGCCCGGACGATCTCCGCGCCGGTCGAACTGTTGCAGACTAGTCGAACGCCTCCGCCGGGCAGCGCTTCAATCGTCGAAACGCCGACCTTCTCCTTGGCACAGAGGTCAGACGCTTGCTGTTCGCTCATCGCGAGTTGCATTGCCCTGCTCATCAGCCGCGCCGCCCTTCGGCCGCTTTACGTGCGGCATCTTCGACCCGATAGATCTGAGTCCTGCGTACCCGCTCGGCCATGTCGTCCCATGCGGAGGCTGCGCTCAGGCACCGATTGCGGACGTTGAGGAGCTGACTTCCATGCGCTTGGGCGCGGCACTCAGCGGCTCGCTGATTGTAAAACTCTAATGTAGACATGTCGGCATCCTTCTCGTGGAGTGGCCCGCCCCGCGGGAACGCAAGGCGGGATAGTCCGTCGATCAGGCGGCCTGGAGGTTAACGGCGCTGGTCCGGCCCCGCCTGTCGTTCTCAAGGTCGTAGCTAATGCGCTGATCGGGATTCAGGGTTCCCATTCCGGCGGCTTCCACGGCGCTGATATGGACGAAGGCATCACCGCTTCCATCCTCGGGCTGGATGAAGCCATAGCCCTTGTCGTTGTTGAAGAATTTGACTTTTCCGGTGATCATTTGATGTTTTCCTTCTGTGGCGGACCGCCGATCGGCCCTCCTGTGGCTAGGAGAGGCGAGAAGAAGGAAAAGGAGCCGCAAAGCGCCGAGAACCGTCTGATTGCGACTAGTAGCAAATTCGTACCTAGCCCATGTCAGGTTGATTCACAAGGAGATTGGAACTGGCGGTCGGCACAAGGGAGGGGCTCGGCTCCACGGGATCGGCTCTTTTACGGGCTACCGCCGCATTAGGGGAGACGGAGACAACGACGACGGGAAGGGAGCGGCCACGATCAGCACGCCAGTTTCCAGCAACCGTGACAATCGCCAAAAGGCAATTGCAGGCACGGCTCGCCTGGCTAGTCCTCAACCGTGTCGCCATGTGTAAAAGCGAATGATGTTACGGGGCCGCGCTAATGCAGGTTAAGCGCCCCCCCCCCGAACGCTGCTACAAGACACTCATTGCCGGCCACTTCATGGCGCGTCGGCAGCTGAGAGACCTTCGCGCTCCCGCCTGGCAGGAGCAAAGCAATGGCTCGGTATTTCTTCCATTTGCGTGACGGTCACGATCAACTGCTGGATCCCGATGGGATAGAGCTGCCCGATCACCGGGCGATTGAAGCGACGGCCCTCAAATCCGCGAGAGACACGCTCAGCCAAGAGCTTCGGGCGGGTCGGTTAGATCTTCGGTATCGCATCGACGTTGAAGATGAACGCGGGTCGGTCGTTCACAGCATCGAACTTGCCGATGCCTTCGAGACGATCCGCTAAGAACCCGACGAGCTGATGTATGCAATGCGACGTATAGTCTGTGTGCTAGACACTGCGATGCAACCGATACGGAGTCATCAATGAGCGTCGCCTTTCGCCGCGACAGCGACGAGGAGCATAAGGAGCCGCGGTTCGAGCTACCTCTTCCGCCGGGTCCAAACCTCGTGACTCCGCGCGGCTACGATCTCATCAAGGCGCGAACCGAGGACTTGGAAGCAGCGGTCCCTGCGGCTGCAACCGAGGAGCAGCGTGCCGAGCTTCAGCGTGACTTGCGCTATTGGCGCACCCGCCTTGCGACGGCTCAGATTGCTCCAGTGCCGTCGGGCGACGCGGTTGCTTTCGGCACTCGTGTAACCATCGAGGAACACGGCCGCCTGCGCAGCCTCACAATCGTGGGTCACGATGAGGCTCAGCCCGCGTCCGGACTGATTGCTTTCGCCTCTCCGATTGGTCAGGCGCTCATGGGGGCAGAAGCCGGCGAAGACGTCACCGTGCCTCCAGGCCATGGCGTTCGCATAATTTCGGTCGCGCCTGCGTAACGGCTGACTGGCGACGAATTAGGTCCTCTTTTACAGCCCGGGTGCAAGCCCCCTGACGTTGGGAGCGCCCGTTTTACTTGCCGTCGCTCGGAACTGACCAACTAATGGAGGCAAGGCCGGACG
This sequence comes from uncultured Alphaproteobacteria bacterium, assembly GCA_963752025.1. Taxonomy (GTDB): domain Bacteria; phylum Pseudomonadota; class Alphaproteobacteria; order Sphingomonadales; family Sphingomonadaceae; genus Sphingomicrobium. Next base: position 30,280 of record CAVVWY010000023.1, read on the forward strand.
CTATGCAACATACCGACGGAGCACTTATGCGCCGCAATTGAGCACACTTGAGATTAGCTAACGATGTTCGCGCCGCCGTCGATGTAGACGGTGCCTCCCGTTATCCTCTTCGCATAATCGGTGGCCAGGAAAGCGCAGGCAGAACCCACGTCATCGATGTCGACCAGCTCGTGCAGCGGGGAGTGTTCGGCGGCCTGATTTAGCAGGATTTCGAAGTCTCTGATGCCGGACGCTGCGCGCGTCTTTAGCGGTCCGGGCGAAATTGCGTGGACGCGGATATCCTGTGGACCAAGCTCGTAGGCCAGATAGCGGCAGGCCGCTTCCAAGGCGGCCTTCACTGGTCCCATGACGTTGTAGTTGGCAACTACCCGGTTGGCACCCAGATAGCTCATTGCGAACATGGTGCCGCCGTCCGTCATCAGGGGGGCTGCGAGCTTTGCCATGCGCACGAATGAGTGGCAGGACACATCCATGGCTCTCGCGAAGCCCGCGGCCGAGCAGTCGAGCAGTCCACCCTGCAGGTCCTCTTTCGGTGCGAAAGCGATCGAATGTACAAGACTGTCAAGCTTGCCCCAGCGCTCGCCGATCTCATCGAACAGGGCTTCCATTTCGCCCGGGTTTTCTACGTTCAGCGGCGCCATGATCTTCGCCCGCAGCGTCTCGCCGAGCGGTTCAACGTAGGCTCGCGCCTTGTCATTAAGCCAAGTGATCGCGAGCTCCGCGCCGGCAGCGCGGAACGCGTCGGCGCATCCATAGGCAATGGATTGATCGTTCGCGATGCCGACCACTAGCGTCTTGTGCCCTTTGAGGATGGGCCGGACAGCTTCCCGCGCCGCCGCGTCAGCCTCGGACATCGACGCCCTCCTTCTTTTTTGCTGTTTTGACCTCAACTCCGAAAAGCGCCTCGACCTCGGCGAGCCTCCGAGCTGCCTCTTCGGACAGCTTCCCCTGTGCTGAAACGAGGCGCCGCACTGCCCGAAGCGTGCGTGCGCGCTCATCCTCCGAACGCCGCACGAGCTTCGGAATTGCGGCCACGGCGCGCGCCTCGTCGATCCTGAACAGGAGCGATTGCTCTCGCAGTGCCTCCTTAAGCTGCGCTAGCGATCGCGGACGGCCCGGAGGCTGCGCGTCGTGCAATTCCTTGAGCACGGCGAAGCTGCGCTCGTCGGCGCTTCCTTCACTTCGCAAGACGTAGATGATTGCGCGCAAAGCGGCTTCGACCGCCTCACCTTGGTCAAACCGTCCTTCCAGCTCGGCGCGGCGATTTGCACGGGCCTCTTCGCGGCCCGCCTGGCGCTTGGGCCTACGCTCATTCTCGACTGTATTCGCGTCGAGCCCAAGCATGGCATGGAGAAAAGGAGAACCATAGACTGCATGAAACAGCTGCTCAGTCGCACGGTCGCGCGCCTTGCCCATCGCCGTGAGCGTCGACGTGATTGTCGCAGCCATCGCCTTCTCGGTCGCTGAGAACATATTGTCGCCGGGTGCTGGCCGGCGCGACTTGCGGATCTGCGCCGCGTTCTCGGCAACATTCCGCATGAGCGGGTTTTCGTCGGAGAAGACAGCGAACCGCATGCGGTTCGGGTGCACGGTGCGCGCCCACTCACTGAAACCCGGCGGAGTGAGCGACCGAACAAGCGGTCCAAGATACGTTTCGTACAGCTTGTGGTTCATCGCCGAAACGCGTTCCACAGCGGCAAATTCCAGATTGTCTTCGGGACTGTTCCCGCCAAGCTTGCGGATGTCGTCGAGCAATCGCGGTATCAATCGGAACAGATAATTGCCGCCGATCAGCGCGCGATTGGCGGTTTCCTCCGCAACCTCTTCGATAACCGCCTCGTAAAGTCCCGGCGGCATAAGGTCGATCATCTCGATCGTGCTTGCGAATTCCTGATGCTCCCGCGTCGCCACCTGGCCGGAAACGAAGATGCCGAGGTGGCCTACATTCTCGTGCAGCGAATAGACGATCGTCTGTCCATTCGCGACGAGATCCTCGTCGGTTTCGTAGATGTCGGTGATCCAGCCGAGCGCCTGCTGCGGCGGCGTGATGTTGTCGCCCCAGGAGCAGAAGACGACGATCGGCGACTTGATGTTCCGCAGGTCGATCTGCAGGCCGTCGCGCGTACGGAGGTCGCCGGCAGTCAACTTGTTCCCGACGAACAGATTATCGGCGATCCACTGCATCTCGCCCGCATTCATCAGGATCGGGCTGCCCCACCAGGTCTCAAATGCAAGGAACCTTTCGGTCTCCGTGTCGACCTTCGAATATACGTTGTACGGCTTTTGGAAGAGCGTGTTGGCTGGGTCGAGGGACTTCGAAGTTGGCGACCAGGTTGGCGCCGTCGAACTTTCCCCCGCCGAGGTCGCCGGAGAGGCTGGTTAGCCACGTGCCGCCGAGCAAGCCGCCAAGGTAACGCATCGGGTTCTTGCCGCGAACGCCTGCCCAATAAGACAGCGGCGATCCTGCAAGCAGCAGCGGACCCGGATCGTCCGGGTGCGTCGCTGCCATGATCATCGTCTGCCACCCGGCCTGGCAGTTCGCGATCACTGCAGGGCTTCCAAGTCCGGGATGTCGCAGGGCTACCTCGCGGATAAACGCCGCTTCCGCGTTCCACACGTCCTCGGTGGTCTGGCCCTCCAGCGGCTCAGGCAGGAAACCGATGAAGTAGCACGGATGTCCTTCCTTCAGCGCGGCTCCTATCTCACTGTCATCCTTCATTCCGCCGATGCCCGGGCCGTGACCGGCTCGCGGATCTACGACCACGAACGGCCGTTTGCCGGGGTCCGTAGCGAGGCCGTTCGGCGGGATGATTCGAACGAGGAGGTAATTCACCGGTTGTGGCAGGCTGCGCCCGTCGAGGATCAATTCCATATCGAATTCGAGGACGTTGGGCGCGATTTTGTCCTGCTGTTCCCGATAGATGTTTCCCCGCTGGCGGAGAATGTCGAGAAGAAGGAACCAGCGCTGCTGCGCATCTTGCACATACTCGTGCACCGGCCCGAGGTTCTGATCGCTTGTCATGGATTGCTCCGGATAGGAGCCACCACAATATGGAGCGTGCTTAAGCCCTCTATCCGTAAATTCACTGAAACACCGGTCCGCTTTCCCGAAGGCACCATCGTCAGTGCACTTCCCGGCTGACAGTGCTCTAGTTCATGGGCCAATCTTGTTCACGCAGCCGTGGCGCGAGATACGCAGACTACGTAATGCGGTAGTCACCCATCTCCTCAGGGTTGCGTACGATGAGCATCATCAACCGCATTAGCTGCACGGCCTGAGTGCTAACGCGCAAATGTGCTGGTGCCTCAGGTGGGACAATTCCCGATTGTGCGCTGGCGGGCCGAAGGAGCAATTCCTCGTTTGGAATGCGCCACATAAACTTTGGCGCCCAGAAAGCATGGAAAGACGATGGCAACTCTCGTCGGAGCAGTGTCAGCGACGAAGCCAACGTCAGGCATCGCTCTTCGCTGGGAATGGCGCTCATTCGGTCAACACTTCGGCGGCGCCGAAGAGCGCATCGCCAAGTTTGCTCCCAGCGAGCCGAAGGAGACCGACGAGATCTATTTCCTGTCCGGCGGTGGCGAGAATGTGAAGGTCCGGGACGACCTTATGGACGTGAAGGTCCTGCGCAAGGTCAATGAAGACGGCCTGGAACAGTGGGCCCCAGTCATGAAAGCGGGCTTTCCCCTGTCGGCAAACGACGTCACGACCGTGTTGGGTGCCCTCGACGTCACGAGTTCCGGATCCTTAGGAGAAGGCTGCACGCTGGAAACCATGCTGCAGGCCTTCGATCGTCCGGACAGTGGCGTTCGCGTCGCTCGCGTCCACAAGCGGCGCGTCCGCTATTCCGTCGAGGGATGCATGGCCGAACTCTCGGACATCATCGCGAATGGTGAGCCAATCCGCACCATCGCGGTCGAATCCGAAGATGCGGAAGCCATCGTCCGTGCAGTCGAATCCCTAGGCCTGAGTGGATACGCGAATACCAATTACCTCCGCGGGCTCGCCGCGCTCCTGGACCATGAGCCCGAGCGCTATGCTGTGATCGACGTTGGGACCAATTCGGTGAAGTTCCACGTCGCAAGCCGCGACCGCGAAGGCCGCTGGACGACTATGTCCGATCGCGCCGAGCTCACCCGGCTGGGCGAAGGGCTGGCTGACACGGGCAGGATCGGGGATGCGCCACTCAAGCGGACGGCCGACGCAATTGCCGGAATGGCGGCGGAGGCAAAGCGCCAGGGTGTTCGGGCCATTGCTGCGGTCGGCACGGCCGGGCTCAGGATTGCCGCTAATTCTGCCGACGCGATTGCAGCCATTCGAGAACGCTCGGGTGTCAAAGTCGACGTGGTTTCAGGCGATGATGAGGCGCGGCTTGCCTATCTTGCGACGACGGCTGCTCTGGGGCCCGCAGTCGGTTCGATCGCTGTGTTCGATACAGGCGGGGGCAGCTCCCAGTTCACTTTCGGACGGAATGGTCAGATCGAGGAACGATTTCAGCGTCGATGTCGGGGCGGCCCGGTACACGGAACGATTCGAGTTGGACCGCCAAGTGTCGGAAGACGTGCTGAAGAAAGCGATGGCGCAAGTTTCGGCGGATCTTTCGCGCCTCGACGGGCAACCTTCACCAGATCTGCTTATCGGCATGGGTGGCGCCATGACCAACATCACTGCGGTGGCTCTTGCCCTCGCCACATACGATCCGTCGCGGGTCCAGGGCGCAATCGTCACGATCGACGAGATAGATCGGCAGATTGAATTGTACCGATCGCAGGACGCAGATGCACGCCGGTCCATCATTGGCCTTCAGCCAAAAAGGGCGGAGGTCATTCTCGCCGGTGCCTGCGTCGTGCGGACCGTACTGCAGAAATTGAACAAGACGAGTGTCACGATCAGCGATCGCGGTCTACGGCATGGGGTGCTGGCCGAGCGTTTTGGCGACTAAGGGAGGGCTACGACAATGAACGAGCAGGCTCCCAGTCAAGCGGCGCAACAGATCCAACGGCCTTTCGACCGATGACGTGATCAAGGTTCTCGACCTTATCAAAGGCTCGAACACCGTCGAACTAAAGGTCATGGTGCCCGACACCCATCGTGGAGCAATCAAGGCCCTTGGTTTCGACCCTGTCCAGGCGGAGCCCCGGCAGACCTATTTCTTCGATACGCCCGACTTAGCGCTCAACAAGGCCGGGCTAATCGTCCGCGCAAGACGGAGCCCGCGCGATAGGGGAGACACCGTCGTCAAGCTTCGGCCCGTTGACCCGGCCTTGCTGGAAGCCGACCTTCGCCGGGATGAGGCCTTCAAGATCGAAGTCGACGTGAATCCCGGCGGTTATGTGTGCTCAGCGTCCGCGAAGGGCCGCTGCACGGCCCAGGAAGTGCTCGACGTGAGCGATGGGAAGACGCCTTTGCCGTCGATATTGTCGCGCAAGCAGCGTGACTTTTTCGCAGCTCATGCACCGGCCGGTCTCACGTTGAAGCAGCTTGTTCCGCTGGGTCCGACGTTTCTCCTTCGCCTTAAGCAGCAACCGAAGTCCTTCGATAGACCGGTCGTTGTCGAACTTTGGCTCTATCCGGACGGGTCGCGCATCTTTGAAATCTCTACGAAAGGGTTTCCTGAGGAGGCGTTCGAGCTCGCCGCCCATTTCAGGGCGTTTGTCGCCAAGTGCGGAATTCCGCTTCAGAAAAAGTCGGTGATGAAGACCGGCAGTGCGCTCGAGTTCCATAGCAAGCACAGGATTGCTGCAAGGTCGGCGTAACTCGATAGTCCGTCTTGCCCCGCCGGGCCTTTTCCAGGCCGCTGGACTCAACCTTGCCCGCTGTTTTGCCTTGCAGAGTGGGTTTGGCGGTCACCGGATACGCGAAATTCTGGCACCCTCAACGCGCGAACCCCACGATCCAATCTTCGAGCGCCTGGCGTTCGTCGGTGGACAGCCCAGTTATCTTGGCAACCTTCCCCTCTCGCTTAAGCCTGCTTACCTCCGAGGAGGTCAGTGATTTTTCGAATGCGACGCTGCACCGCCCGACGGCGGTGCCCGCGCAGAAGACCGCTGTTGCGAGTGTGATTGAACTGTCACGGTGAGTGAGTGACAATGTCCGTCGATGAGGATTTGCAGAGCGTGCAGCAGCATTACGGAGTGACGAGGGCAGAAAGGGTTCTTGGCGTCGGCATCATCGGATGCGGATGGATCTCCGACGTTGTTCATATGCCGAACCTTGAGGCGCATCCCGATGTCAGAGTGACGGCCTTCGCGGACCGCTCTCCCGAACGCCGGCATCTGGCGGCGCGCCGATTTCCAGACGCCAGAAGCTACGACGCCGTTGAACGACTCTATACGGATCCCGATGTGCAGGCAGTCGTCATTGCAGTACCGCCGGCCGCCAATCGTCACGTGGCCACGGCTGCGTTCGCTGCCGGCAAGCACGTCTACCTTGAAAAGCCCCTCGCGCCGAGCCTTGTCGACGCGAACGCAATTGTCGACGCGTGGCAGCGCTCCGGCTGCATCGCGATGCTCGGCTATAACTTCCGCTTTAATCCGGGCATCGAAAACGCCATTTCGATCATTCGTTCGAACGCGCTCGGCAAGCTCCTGACCGTTCAGAGCCGCTTTACCTGGTTGGCGGAAGCCGTGGAAAGTTGGCGTGGCGATCGTGCGCTCGGCGGCGGCGTACTGCTCGATCTCGCGAGCCACCACATCGATCTGTTCCACGCTGTTGGAAGCACGCGCCTCACATGTGTGCACGCCCGCGAGCGATCTGTCCTGCGCCCAGGCGACACGATCGATATGACGATGCAAGACGATCTGGGCACCATTTTCCAGCTGCACGCGTCGCTTGCCGGCGGCGCGAACACGAACCACTGCACATTCCTCTGCGAGCGAGGACAGCTGGAAGTCGACCTCAGGGATGGTCGGCCTCGGCCGCCGTTGCGCGGCGATCAGCACATCGGCAGGCTAGAACGGCTTCGACGTGGCCTTTCCGAGCTGCATCCTTCGCGGATCATCGCTCCTCCGGGCCATGAACGCTCGTACGCGCGCGCCCTCGATATCTTCATCGGCAGCTGCCGTCATGGGATTCAACCGCAGCCCGGCCTCGAGCATGGTTTGGAGGTGCTGCGTCTCATCGACGCTGCCCGGCAGTGCGCGCAAGCTACCGAGGCATCGAGAGAGGCATCGTTGCCACCCGAACAGGGACTGCCCCAATCCGGATCTTGATCCTCCACGATTATGCCGGCCGTCGAGGCGGAGCGGAGATAATCGTTCAGGACCTGCGACACCGTTTGCGGCAACTCGGACATGATGCCCGCCTTCTGACCACCAATGCCGATCCGTTCAGCGCCAGCGAGGCACCCGACTACATCTGCCGGGGGAATGTAGGACCGCTGCGCGCGATCTCGGAAGCCTACAATCCAACCGCCCTAACTCGGCTGCGAGCAGCGATTTCGGATTTCCGACCGGAGGTCGTCCATCTGTTCATGTTCCTGACTCAATTGTCGCCGGCCGTGCTCGCGCTGCTCGGCAACCTGCCGACGGTCTTTGACATCAACACCTTTCGGCCAATCTGCCCCACCGGAACGCGATGGATCCCGGGGAGAGGTATCTGTGGACTAATCGCCGGCGACAATTGCCGCCGCGCCGGGTGCTTCAGTGCGCTCGGAGTTCTTCCCCGGCGAGTGCAGTTGAACTTGCTCGCGCGGCACCGGGAGAAGATCGACCTCGCGGTCGCGCCAAGCAGGACGATGGCGCAGATCCTCGAGGAGAATGGCTGGCCGGTGGATGCCGTCATCCCCTATGGCGTGCCGGACGCCGGCACAGTGCAGGAGAAATTCCCCACGCCGCTGTTTGGATATGCTGGGCGCCTGGTCCCGGAAAAGGGTGTCGATTGGCTGCTGAGCGCCTTTGCCACGGCATTCGGGCCCGACAGCGAGGCACGCTTGGTCATCATAGGCGACGGTCCCGAACGCGGCCGGCTGGAAGCGCTCTCGACACGGCTTGGAATTGCTCATCGAACCAGCTTCCCGGGTCACAAGTCCCGCTCTGAGACACAACGACTGCTTGGTCCGGCGTGGGCGCAGGTCACGCCTTCCCTATGGCCCGAGCCCTTCGGTTTGGTGACCGCGGAAGCGCTGATGCGCGGCACGCCTGCAATCGTCTCCGACCAAGGGGCTTCGAGGGAGATCGTCGCGGATAGGCAAACCGGACTCGTCGTTCCCGCTAATGACGTTAACGCCCTCGCGGCCGCCTTGACGGCGCTCGCCGCCGACCGTGATCGCGCCGTGGCCATGGGCAAGGCGGCCCGCGCCGCCGCGCTCGAGCTCTATTCAGAGGACAGGTGGCTCGCTTCTTATCTCGATATCTATGATAAGCTGCTGACGAAATACGGGCGAAACACCGCATGAACCGTCGTTCGGAGTTCAGCCGACCCCATGCTCTCGTCACGGGAGCCGCCTTTGGTGTGCTTGGAGAGGGGCTGGCACTTCCCGCGGGAGTGATCACCGCGGCCGTTCTCGCTCGGGCGCTCGGCCTAAACCACTACGGGCTCCTCGGAGTCCTCTACGCGGTTGTCGCGCCATGTGCCTGGACCTCTGCAAGCGTGCTCGGCGGAAGGTCCGCGATCGTCATCATCTCATCGTCACCGGCGCCGCTCGCCGCAACTGCCGCGGTCATCCGCATGAGCGCATGCGTCGGACTTTGCGGCTGGTTGATCTTTGCGTCCTGCGCGCCCCTGATCGCGTCGGGTCTGCACCATCCGAATGCGGCCGGATTGCTCGTCCTGGCAGGAAGTGAGATCCTGCTCTTCCCGCTGGCGCGCGCCCATCGCGACGCGCTGATCGCCACCGGTCGCTACGCGGGCGCCGGGATTGCCGCGGGAACCTACAACCTCGCTCGGCTCCTTCTCGTCGTCTCCATGGCGGCCGCGTACGCGTCAGTCCAGATGGTGGTCTGGGCGATGATCCTGTCACGAGTTGCGGAGATTGTCGTCAGCCGGACCTCACTTTCGCCCCGGTCGGCGGGCGCGTGCCGATTGGCCTGCGCGAGCTTGTGAGTTTGAGTTCGGCCACTTTCGCCTACGCACTTTGTCTGCAACTTTTCAGCCGAACAGACATCCTCATGCTCGCGGCCCTGCAGGCGACCAATGCTGCACTCAGCGAGTTCACTGCCGCTCAATCGGTCGCCATGGCTCCCGGCCTGATCGCTTCGGTGTTCGGCCCGCTCCTCTTGGCCCACATGCGCAGAAGCGAAGAAGCGTCCGCGATACGCACGGCCCAGCGATGCGATCAGCTTAGCGCCGTCATCGCAGCTCTTTGCCTTGCGGCGGCCGGAGGCGCGCCTTCGATCAGCCGGCTTTTGTTCGGCGAACATTACCTTGAATCGGGAGAGCTCCTTGGCTGGCTACTCGTGGGCGCCGGCGGAGCGGTGATGCAGTCGTTCGCAACCGCCCAGATGGTGTCCCGGGGTCAATTCAGACGCCCGCTGGCGTTTGGGGCTTTGCTGATCGCCATCGCCATTCCGGCCCAGTTGGTCGCGATCCCGCTCTGGCACGAACAGGGAGCCGCGGCTGTCACTGGGACCGTGGCGATGGTCTGCGGCCTCGCGGCAACCGCGGCCCTTCCGCGTCCCCGGCAAAAGAGAATGCTGTACTTTGCGAAAGCCCTGTTTTGCGGCGCTGCGGGCTTCGGCATTGCGCACCGCATCGGCGGGTCCAGGACTGGTACTGGTCGATCTGCTCTGCGGGGCAATCACCACCGTGGCGCTGATGTACGTCCTGCGGATACTCGATATGTCGGACTTGCGCGGCATATTGAGCCGCCCACGTTACGGCGACGTGGAGAGCAACAGTGCCGGGTGATGACAGCGGCGTTGCACTGAGCGTCGTGGTCGTCGGACGGGACGGCTTCGCCACCCTCAGACCCATTCTCGAATGTCTCGCGGAGCAGACCATAGCCCGCCGGATCGAGGTCATCGCAGTAGTGCCGGTCGACGATCCCTCCGCCGATCCGCCGCCCCCTTCCGCGAGTGCGTTCAGGCAGTTCAAGACGATCGCCGCGGGTGCGATCTCGAACCGCGGAACCGCGGCGGCTCAAGGCACGCGGCATGCCAGCGGAACGATCGTCGCGTTCACAGAAAATCACTGCTTTCCCTCTCCCGACTGGGCAGAAAAGCTCATTGCTTCTTACACGGACGACTTGGCAGGCGTTGGGCCCGCCATCGTCAACGCCAATCCCGAAATCCACCCTGTCATGGGTGAGCTACGCAGGAGGATATTGCGCGTTCGCATCGCACAAGCCTGTTTCGCTCATCGAGGAAATGCCGATCCACAACACGAGCTACCGGCGGCAATTGCTCGCGAACCTGTCGAACGAGCTCGAATATCTACTCGCCGACGAGCGCCGCTTGATGCGGCGCCTCAAAGAGAGCGGCGGACGTTTCTTTGTTCCGTCCGGACGCGACCGCGTCGCATCTCAACGAAGCCACGTGGCGCCTCGTACTCGGCATGAGCTATTTCAACGGGCGCCGTTTTGGGGGACGCCGCGCGGAGGGCTGGCCGTGGTCCCGTCGCCTGATGTACGCGGCGGCCTTTCCCTTGCTCAGCGGCCCTCTGCTGCGAAAGGCGATGCGCGATATATCGCCAGTCCCGGGACGCCCGCCGTTCATGCCGAAACTGCTGCCGGCGCTATGGCTTCAGGCGCTCGCCCACAGCCTAGGCGAAGCGGTGGGCTATCTCAGAGGGCCCAAGGACGTGTTCGATTTCGTTGACGACGAGGAATTCATGATCCTGGAAAGGCTTGGCGCCAAACTTCCCAGGAACGAGCGGATTACCCGGTTCATCGGCCTCGCTTCGCCGATGTCAGCCAGCGCTTCGCAATGAAAACGTCGGCGCCGCAACTCAGCGTTATCCTGGTTACGCGCGACGGGCTGAACCGCTTGCGCTCCCGATACCGGGCCTTCTTCAGCAAACGATCGCCGCCGACATCGAATTGCTCCTCGTGGCACCCGTGGGAGTCGTCACCGGCGCCACGCTCGAAGGACTTGCCGGCCTCCATTCCGTCCGGGTGCTGGAAGTCGGCAAGGTGTCAAACCGCGGACGCGAAGCGGCAATCGCCGTTGCCGAGGCGCGCGCTCCTTTCATTGCCCTGCACGAGAACCATACCAGGGCGAACTCGCAGACCTTCGAACGGATGATCGCCGCGCACGCCGCACGCACCGCCGCCACGGGCCCGATGATGTGCGCCGCCAATCCTGAGAACCCTTGGGGACTGGCGATGTATGCCTTGTGCTATGGCCATTGCGCGCCGCCGGCGCACTCGCGCCCGCGGACCATGCTTCCCAACCACAATTCGGTCTATAGGACCGAGGTCCTGCGGAGGTTCGGATCGTCCCTGCCCGACCGGCTGATGCGCGAGAACGCGCTCCATGGCGAACTAGTCGATGAAGGCTACGATCTGCGCATCGCGCCCGACACTCGGATCTGGCATGTCAACGAAAGCCGGCCCGGACGTGTCCTCGGCGACAGCTTCTATCTCGGACGCGCCTATGGCTGTGCGCGAAGCGCCGAATGGTCCCTCCGGCGAAAGTGCCTCTACGCTGCTGCATGGCCGGCGGTGGCGGCACTCACGGCAACGCGCTTCATCAGGGCCCTCCACCACACGTTCGGCGCCTCGGGCGAGCTGCCACCTGCGGTCCTGCCGGCGTTCTTGGCTGCTTCCGCGCATGCGGCAGGCGAAATCCGCGGCTACTTCACGCAGGAAGTCCCGATCGATGAGGAGATAGAATTGCACGAGTTCCACATCGCCGGGCGCCTTGGCGGTAGATCGCCGGCGGCGCCGTGGCTAGCGCAGGCGGTGCAACAGCTGCCCAAGCATCTGCCGTGACTGACCGATGGTGCCGGCTAGCGGAGTCACAGTCTTCCAGGCGGGCGTGACCCATGTCCGGCCCGATCTGCAAGGAAACCGGCAATCACTGCGACCTGCGACATCGCCAGAAGGACCGATCTAGCAACGGGCCTGCGCCGTTGCTGGCGGAACGGGAAAGCGGCCATCTGCAGGTAAAAGCGCGCGCCCGCGAACGGAACCGGCCGATGCCCGCGCACCTTCAGCCGCTGGCGCAAATGATGGGCGCCGCGCCCGTAATTTGCCTGCTGCCGCCAGAACCGACGCAGAGTCAGGACGTGCCGATGCTCGACGACAGCGTCCGGCACGAAGATCAAGCGGCCCCCCGTGGCCTTCCACCTGAGGCCGAACTCCCTGTCCTCTCCCGCGGCGAGCGGGAAGCTCGTGTCGAAACCTCCGAGCGAGAGGAATCGGTCCTTCGCGCAAGCCATGTTGTTCGACGTGAAAAAATCGAAGCCTTGCGGGTCCGACAATGCTCGACGGTAGAGGAAGCTCACGAGATCCTGGCTGCTTTCCGCATACACATTGTCTGTGAGGCCATTGGTCGTATCGCCGCCGGCAAGCGCGTCGGGAGCATCGGCGATGGCGGCGCAAAGGCTACTGAGCCACGACCGCGCCGGACGGCAGTCGTCGTCGGTGAACGCCAGGATCGCGCCGTGGGCGCGGGCCGCACCGGCATTCCGGGCGGCTGCCGGACCGGCGTTGGCCTGACGAACGCATGTCACGTGCAGGCGGTCCGCAAAGCTCTCCGCTAACGGGGCGGCGGGTACTTTCGACCCATCGTCCACAATGATGACTTCGAACGTGTGATGGTCCTGAGCCGCGAGGGCGCGAAGGCACTCTTGGAGTTGCTCCGGGCGATCGTAGCTTGGGACGACGACGCTCGCGCCGACGGAAAGCCCGCGCCTCGCTTCAGACTTGTTCACGTACACACCGGCCGATCCGCCCCTTCCCTTCTCCGCGCGGCCTCCCAGATTGGCACTGACGCTCGCCCCAAGAAATACGCCGTGTTTCACATTTAACGAAAATTGAATAACATGGCGTGACAGGTCGTTCGAGGGACATCGGGTGCCGACCAGGAGACGTTTGACGGCCGTCGCGGACGGGCCCAACGAGACGCGACCGATCCACGCCCGTTGCACGCCGCCCGTCGTGATAGTCGGCGCCGGGCCAGCGGGGCTGACCGCGGCTTACGAGTTCACGAAATGGGATCCCACGAGGAAGGTGGTCGTGCTGGAAGGGACCGACCAGGTCGGCGGCATCGCCAGGACGGAAACATACAAGGGATTCCGCTTCGACATCGGCGGCCACCGTTTCTTCACCAAGGTCAAGGAAGTCGACGACCTCTGGCACGAGGTCTGCGGCGACGAATTCTTGCTGCGTCCCCGCGTCAGCCGCATCTATTACCGCACGAAATTCTACGATTACCCGCTCCAGCCCCTGAAGGCCTTGCGAACGATCGGCCTGTACGAAACTTTTCGCATCGCTCTCAGCTACATCAAATGGCGCGTGCGCCCCCATCCCGTCGAGGACAATCTCGAGCAATGGGTGATCAATCGCTTCGGCGGGCGGCTCTTCCAGCATTTCTTTCGTGCCTACACCGAGAAAGTGTGGGGCATTCCGTGCACCGAGATCCGCGCGGACTGGGCGGAACAGCGGATCAAAAACCTGTCGCTCAAGGAAGCTGCCGTGAGCGCCGTGACGGGGCGGACGGAGGCCAGCAGCCTGATCGAGGAGTTCCATTACCCGCGCCTCGGCCCAGGAATGATGTGGGAGATGTTCCGCGATCGCGTGAAAGAGCGCGGCACGGACGTCCTGATGAACCACCAGGTGGTCGCCATAGAGCACAATCACGAAACCGTGGAAGCGGTCGAGGTGATGCATCAGACGGCGGAAGGTCCCATGAGATCGAAGCTCGCCGTTCAGGAGCTGATCTCATCCATGCCGCTCAGGGACCTCATCCGCTGCATGGATCCGCCCGCACCCAAGAGCGTGCGCACCGCCGCGGAACAGCTCAGATATCGTGATTTCCTGATCGTCGTCCTCATCCTCGATCAAGCCGAGCCCTTTTCGGACAATTGGATATACATCCACAGCCCCGAACAGCGTGTCGGACGCATTCAGAACTTCAGAGCGTGGTCGCCCGACCTCGTGCCGGACCCCACGAAGAGCAGCATCGGCATGGAATATTTCTGCAATGCCGGCAGCGAGCTGTGGGACATGGATGACAAGGACCTAGTCGCACTGGCCTCGAAAGAGCTGCAAGAGCTCGGCCTGGCGCGCGCTCAATCCGTTGTAGATGGAACTGTGATCCGACAGCCCAAGGCTTACCCCGTTTACGACCGCGATTACCGGAAAGCGCTTGCCGAGATCCGCTCCTGGCTGGATGGCTTTAGCAACCTCCAGGTCATCGGGCGCAACGGCATGCATCGATACAACAATCAGGACCATTCCATGCTGACGGCGATGCTAGCGGTAAGGAACAGCCTGGGCGAAGCCCACGACTTATGGGAGGTGAATGTCGAGCGGTCCTACCACGAAGAATTCGAGGTTCCGCTTAATTCGCCGCAAATCGCGGTCGCGGCGGAGTGACATCCTTATCGCGCAACGATCGATCGACGCTTGCGGTGGTCATCCCCGCCTACAATGCCGAAGCCACGCTTCCCGACTGCCTCGCCGCGCTCGCGCGATCGGAGCGGACCCCCGACGAGATTATCCTGTTCGACGACGGCTCCACCGACCGTACGGCAACGATCGCTCGAGCCGCCGGTGTGAGGGTCGTCCAGGCCGGTCCCGCGCAACAGGGGCCGGCGGTAGGACGCAACATCGGGGCCGCTTCGGCGAGGTGCCAAACGGTCGTGTTCGTGGACGCGGACGTGGCCGTGCACCCCGATGCCATCTCGAGGCTCGAAGCGCCGCTCGTCTCCGGCGAAGCGACGGCGACTTTCGGCTCATATGATGACAAGCCGCGGTCTCGACGGCTCGCCGCCCTCTACGCAAATCTTCGCCATCATTGGGTTCATCAGAACGGCAGGCGGGAGGCGTTCACATTCTGGAGCGGGCTGGGAGCGATCCACAGCAGAACCTTCGCCGCACTCAATGGGTTCGATCCGCGCTTTCAGCACCCGAGCATCGAGGACATCGATCTTGGCATTCGCCTTCTCGAACGCGGCGAGCAAATCCGGCTTATCAGGGATGCGCTCGGCACCCATTGCAAGGACTGGGGCCTTATCCAGCTGTGGAAGACGGATATCTTCCGCCGCGCAATTCCTTGGGGGCGCCTGATGAGCGAGGGCCGCGGCCGCGCCGACGATCTCAATATCGCCAAGCGCGAGCGCGTCTCAGCGGTCGCCGCCAATCTCGTCTGGATGGCGGCGTTGCTAGCGATCTGGCGACCGGCGCTGTGGCTTGCATCGGCGCTCGCCACGGCGGGCTATTTGACGCTAAACGCGCCGTTCATCGCCTTCCTTCACCGGTCCGCCGGCGTTCGCGCTGCGATTGCCGGGGCAATTCTCCACTGGTGCTATTACATCTATGCGAGCGTGACTTTCGCGCTGGTCGCCTTGCTATCCCGCGCAGCCGCGATGCGAAGCAAAATCATGACCGCAAGCGCCGGAAGAACCCACGCCACCCGGCCTTGATAGCGGGCGGCCACGGCGGAGAGCATCCCGCACACAGCGGCATTGGTAACGAGACCAATCCCAACGACGGCCAAGGCCGCCACTTCGGGACGCGACAGCCGGCGGCGAACCGCAACGAGAAGCAGTATGCTCGCGGCGAAACCGGCATAGATCAGGATCCTCGCCACGGCCCTCATCCGCGGCCGATCGGGCGACACCGGCACAGGAGTGATCTCCTGCCCGCTCCCAAGCATGCGGGTGCCGAACAGCAGCTCGGGTCCAAAGTGGATCAGTTGCTCGAAAGCATTCGTCGCCGAGCGGCGAATTTGGAAGACCGGATAGGCCAATGCCGCCCGCCGTACGATCGTCGCTTCTTCCGCTCGGATCCGGTCCATCTGGTCTGGAGTGGCTTTATGGCGCAGGCCATGGGGACCCCAGAGGAACTCAAGCACGTCCCGCGGGGGGTTCGGCCCGAGTACCTCGCAGACCGCATAATGATCGGTGGCGCAATGGTCATGGAGGTACCAGGCACCCGGGCCGTCGGCGACTGACCGCGCGAGCTGAATAGGGTAGCGCTTGGGCCACAAGCTCATTTCGCCGAAAGCCGCGTAGGATGTCGCAGCCGTAGTGACGACGGCAAGCAGGACCGGACTGGCGGACCAGGCGATCCCACCAATCCTCTCACCAGAAGCAGCATCGCCCAGCCACCAGCTGGCAATCGCGCCCGCGGCAAGCGTCACGGCGATGATTGCAAGATGACTGGCATGCGCAGTGATGCAGAACGCGATCAGCAGGACGAGCGCGACCTTCATGACCACGCCGATCCGCTGGAAGAACAAAGTGAGCAGGAGCGCCGCGCAGATGCCGATGCCGGCGAGGATGTCGGGCATCGCATAGCTCGAATACCAGGCCACCGAGCTCAGCGCCGCCAGTGCCGCGCTCGCCGCGATCGCGGATCCGAGCCGCGCCTCCGGCGCGATCACCCGCCTCAAGCAGCAGATCACAAGCGAGGCGGCAAGCGCTTGCGCAACGACCAGCAACAGGAGAGTGTTGCCCGGCCAGCGGAGCAGATAAGCGACGACGCTATAGATCGCCGATCGCGCCCCGCCCGAATTTGCAATCGCATGATCGACGTTTTCCCGCGGTGCCTGCGCAGCCGCCCGGGATGGCGGCGCCGCTTCCCACTGGCTGACCATGGCGACGGCTGTTTCGACGCCGAACTTGCCGCCACGAATGTAGCTTGCGCTGTCGGTTTCGTAAAAGGGCCCGGCGTTCAGGAACACAGGCCAGAGCAGAACCAAGCCGGTGAGAAACCACAAGATAACTTCACGCTTCCACGCGCTCGGTGTCCCCCGATGATCATCGAAGCCGCGCATGCCTTTGCCTCTTGCTGAGTTCCCGACGCGCACGAATGGATTAGTTCCACGGACGTCCGGAGCGCGCAAGCCGCTTGTCCGTTACTGGGAACTTACCTGCACTCTGCCACCTTTTCGCTTGTCAGCCGAGCTTAGGTGATGTTGGGAGCGGGACCTCGTCACGGGCGAGTTTCACCAAGCACAAGTGCTGAGTCCGGAGACTGAAACTTAGCGTCTCCTTCAATGTAAATGCTGCCGCTGCCGCACCGCATTGCCGCTATTGCGCTTTGACTGAGCCAATGGCCACTTGCGAGCTATTCGAATTCGCTCGCGGTCAGAAGCTTTCCACGCGCTGCGAGCTGTGGGACCGCAATCGTCTGCTGGCGCTCCACCCGATTAGACAACCCATTAGGCTCTTTGAAGAGCTCCGGCGAGACGCTCCGAACATTTCGGACCGTGCAGACGAGGACGCTGACGCATTATCTAGGCCTGCGGATCCAAACGTCGTCTGCTCCGGAAACTTGCGCGCCGGGCGTGTTTCAACTCAACATTGATCCGACTGCAATGGAGACGCCGTGCCGCGCATCTTTATCAGCTACGCGCGCGAGGATTTTGCCGCAGCGCAATCCTTCGCCGCCGCGCTTGAAGGGGCCGGTCATCAGGTCTGGTGGGATCACCAACTTCGCGCCGGCTCGCGATTTTCTTGGGATATTGCCGAAGCGCTGACAGCAGCGGAGGCGATCCTCGTGCTTTGGTCCAAGGATTCGATTCAGTCAGCGTGGGTGCAAGATGAAGCGGCGGAGGGGCTGGAGGGCTCGCGCCTCGTTACGGTCGTGCTCGACGGAAGCAAGCCACCCCTCGGATTCCGCCAATATCATGCGCTGGACATGAGCGGCTGGGACGGAGGCATCGGCGCATTCAGACCGCTCATGGACGCGATTGAGGCGACGGTCGCGGGTAAGGCGATCCGCCCTCCACCGGCGAGCCGCGAGCTCGGTCCGGCACCGCCCGCCATCTGCGTCTTGCCGTTCGTCAACAAGAGTGGCGATTCGGACCAGGACTACTTCAGCGACGGCATTACCGAGGACGTGATCACGGACCTTTCGAACATTTCCACCTTATCGGTGATCGGTCACAAGATGGGTGCGGCTCTCGACCGTAAGCAGATTGCGGCCGAGCTCGGCGTAACGCACGTCCTCGAGGGCAGCGTCCGAAAGTCGGCCTTGCAGTTGCGGATCACGGCCCAGCTCATCGAAGCCAGCACCGAGCGGAGGATCTGGGCAGAGCGCTACGACCGGGAGCTGAGCGACGTCTTCGCGATCCAGGACGATATTTCCCGTGCGATTGTTAAGGCGCTGCAGCTCACGCTCCTCCCGGCGGAAAAGATTGCGATCGCCGAAGGCCGCACGGTCAGCGCCGAGGCCTATGATCTCTACCTGCGAGCGCGCGCCCTGTTGCCGTCGGCAGCAGGCGGCGACTACCGCAAGAGCGAGGAAATCCTCCGCCTGTGCGGCGAAGCGACGGCGATCGATTCTGCATATGCCAACGCGTGGGCGCTCACCGCACTTGCGAGCGCCGAGCTCCGCTTTTGGCAGGGTGCGTCGATCGACCCCCTCGCGGCGGCCGAGCGAGCTTTAGCACTTGATGAGCAGTTGCCGGAGCCACACCTCGTCCGCGCCGTACAGCTCGAGGAGCAAGCCAAGGAAGAGGAAGCGCAGGTGGCTGCCCTGAAAGCGCTCAGCGTCGATCCTCTTTCCTGGGAAGCAAACCGCACTGTCGGCCAGCTGCTCTTCCGCAAAGGCGACTTCGCGCGCGCCATTCCTTACCTCGCGAGCGCGGCAAAATCTGGGGATCATGGCAGCGCATCGCTGCTCGTCACCTGCTGCGCGGCGACCAAGGATGCCGCGGGAACGAGGCGCGCCGCGCAAAAAGCGATCAAGGTCGCCGAGCTCGTTGTGATCTCCGAGCCCGCAAACGGAAGCGCCTTCGCTTCGGCAGCCCGCGGCTTCGCGGCCCTCGGAGAAGCCGAACGCGCGAAGAAGTGGGTGCGTAAGGCACTCGCTGTTGATCCCGGGAACCTCGCGATGCGCTACAGCCTGGCAGCGACGGTCGCGGCGTACTTAGGAGAGGCGGGGGAGGCGCTCGAGATAGTTGAGGCGTTTACGCAGTCTGTTCGGTTCGCCCCGCACCTGAGAACTCTTGGAACGCGATCCGAGCTGGAATGGCATTCGCAACGACGCCGGCTTTCGAGCGATGCTCGATCGAGCGCGCAAGCGGGTCGCTGCACTCAGCCTGCTAAGCTAAGTCTGCATCTCCGCCGGCGCGATCTGCGTGCCCGAGCGCCAGCGCCACAGGCTCATCTCGGCCGCGGATCGGGCTGCCACGCGGTCGAGCCACGCTTTCACGGCCTGGCATTCCTCCGGTATCGGTTGGCCCTTCTCGCCCATCTCCTCAACGAAGCAGTAGAGGTGGATGTCCGCCACGGTGAACGAGGAACCGGCGACCCATTCGGCCTTCAGGAGTGAATCTAGCCATCGCAAGCCGTCGCGCGCTTTCTCTTTCATTCCAACCGCCGCCTCGGGGATGCAGCGCATTCGGGTACGGTAGGTCTCCAGCCCCTCGCCATAATAGAAACCAGTGATCATTGGCTGGCAGATGTTCAGTTCTGCCCGGCGCCACCACATGCGAGTGACGGCCCGTTCCTTCGCCGTGATCCCGATGAGGGGCGGATCGGGGAACAGCTCTTCCACATATTCGCAGATCACGGGAGCTTCGCAGATGATCGTGCCATCGCTGAGCTCAAGCGCGGGGGTTTGACCAGACGGGTTCAACTTCAGATACTCAGGATCGCGATTCTCCCCCAGCAGCAGGTCAACCTCGTGTCGGGCAATTTCGAGCCCCTTTTCCAGCATGAAAAAGCGGATCACACGCGGCAGTATACCGAAGCTGTCGAACAAGCGGGTCGGGCGCGCGCCGGTATCGTACATAAGGGCGACTCCTCCTCGAGGGAGGCAATTAACACGGAATGCAGGTGATGTGCGGGCCTAAGACGCGGGATGCTAGTTATGCTCGGGGGCGAAATCTCTGCAGCTTCGTACCTAGTGTCACCTTTGGGTCGGAAACGGACATTCAAACCTCGGAATCACGACCGCTCAACTTCATAGAGAGGACGGGCTTGGGCATTGTCCAGGCTTTCGAAGAACTGTTGGAATGCCTTCGTGAACAAGTGTCGCCGGACTGCCCAGGCGTCACGCGCGCCGGGCATGGGCTTGGTGTCGCGAACGATGAGCATATTGGCTTGCCACATCTCCTCGTCGATGAGGCCGCGCCGATGCTGAAGGAACAGTTCTTCCCAAATGCGCAGGACGTAAGTGAGGAAATTCACGAACTGCACCCGGTCTGCGTCATTTAACTTGGCAAGGCCGGCCTTGCTGCCACGTGCCCACAACTCAGCCAACTGAGGATTTTCCGCGATCATCCGGCTTACGCTTTGAGCTTTATCCATATGATTGCGTTGGGCTGCATCCTTCAGCATCTGGATGCCAAGTCGGGCCTGCACCGCAAGGAACAGCACCGACGCCAACACCGCGACGTTGGCGCCGATCTGCACCAACGCGCCGATTCCCTGCAAAGACATGTCGCCCTCCCCGCATTGACGGCACCAGCCCTGCCCTGGGTCAACTTGCTACAGGTTCCCCTAGTGTCCGCAATGGGTCGAAGGCGAACATTACTTCAAGAGGGCGACTGTTCATCTCGACAGGCTTGAGGAAGGCCATGTTCGTACGTGCGGTGCAGTGAGCCGAGTTGCGCCGGAGGCGTCGCGGCGTCCTCCACGACCTGCTCGCAACATTAGCGCATATCCATAGCAGAAGATCGGTACCGTTTCGGCATGCCTCGGCCCACAGTCGCCGTTTCGTTGCATCATCAATTTTGCTTGGCGCTGGCGATGAAGGGTCACTGAACATGGGCTCAGGTGGCCTAAAAGGCCTAGGCGGAGTTTCGACTAGAGCCGCTGCTAAAACCATGAACACAGAAGCGAACATACTGCACCCCGGCAGGTGGTTTTAAGCGCAAAGCTAACGTCGGCAATGGGTCGAAAGCAGACATAAGCTGGCGCCTTAAGAACGGCCGCTTCTGAGCTGATCACGTGCGACCGCAGACGACCGCTAGGGGCGCATTGACGACGTCCCTGCCCTGCGTCCGCTTGTGGCCATTAGCGGACCGTCCGCTTAGTGTCACCTTTCGACCCAAAGCTGACTTTAGAGAGCTGCGCGAGATGTCACTAAAAACGAGCCTGCGGTCGATGCGGGCGACGGCGCTCGGCCCGACCCAGTTTTCAAAGTCGCCGCAATGGCGCAGAAACATAGGCACAATTGCGAGGGGAGAGTTGGGATGGCCCGCTACATAGTTCGTGCCACCGGTGCGGCGGGTCCTGTGGAGTTCCAAGAGCGCCTTACGATTGAGGCCGCACTCGTGAAAGCGCAGGAACTGCGTGACGCGCACTTTAGCCATATCACGATCTTCAACGTTCTAAACGGCGTCGAGATCACCGACGTTGAGTTGCTTCTCATGTCGCAGGGAAATGGTGGCGAACGCAGCTAACTCGGCTTCGACCCTTTGCAGACGTTGGGCGTGAGGCAACTAACTTGCGCTAGTGCGGTGCTCACGGCACTTAGGTACAGACTGACGGTGCTCTATTTCTTCGACACACGGGATAACGGGACGTTCATCTCCGACGAGGTGGGGGTTGAGTGTGCCGACCTCGAAGGGTAAAGAGAAACGCTGCGTTGTCCTTAGCAGAGTTGGCCCGCGACGTACTTCCGAACAGCATCCGACGCGTGCTTTCAGTCGAAGTGCGAGATGCTTTTCAGCCAATCCTTAAAGACGTCCTGACGTTTGAAGCTGTCTTACTAGCGAATTGAGAGGCAGGCCCGTTCGGTTAGCGCGGTGCGCGAAATGTTGCTTTCCATTGCGGACACAAGGCGGCCCTCGGAACTGCGAGGATGGTTATTGGATAAGCAAACGGCTCGGAAAAGAGGGCCGAGCCGTTCGTTGGGGACCAGTTCTCTCTGATCAATGGTGTTGAGTTCCGCACTCACTTTACCACAGCCCCATGGAAAAGGCGCGTGGATCGAATGTCCGCTTTCCCACCCAAACTTGCCGCGGCAGGTTTCGACCCATTGCAGACATCAGCCGTTGCTTGTTAGCTTAGGTTTTCGATGGCGGGTGGTGCTGTGCTCATCAAAACGGCTGCCACTATCAGTCTTCCAAAAACGGTAAGACCTGTTCCAGCTGCTGAGCGCATCTGGGCTATCGACGCGCTACGCGGCTTAGCCCTCTTAGGCGTCCTCGCAATTAATCTGCACACTGAGTTCAGGGTGAGCCTCTTTGAGCAATTCCTTGCTCCTCCACGCGCGAGTGGGCTCGACGGAATGGCAGCGACTTTTCTGTCCTTCGCATTCGAGTTCAAGGCGATCTCGCTCTTTTCAATACTGTTTGGCGTGGGCTTGGCCATCCAGCACGAGCGCTTGGGCGGAGCCCCCGAAGACTGCCGCTTCTGTTCCGCCGGCTTTTGGCTTTGCTCGCTTTCGGCCTGATCCATCTCTTCCTTATCTGGAACGGAGACATCCTGACGGAATACGCATTGGCAGGCTTGATCGTGCTGCCGTTCCTCTTTGCACCGGTCAGTGCCTCACTCACCGGGGCAGCTTTCTTCCTGTTACTCTATTTCTCGCTGTCGATGTTGCAGCTGCCGATCTTGCCTGACCCAAGTTCGATGGGTGCTCACGTGATCGTTGCACGACACATCTACGGGACCGGAGGTTTCATCGAGGTGTTGCGTTTCCGGGTTGCGGAAGTCCCGCAAATTGCGAAGCTGCTCGCCTATATCTTCCCGCGCACCTTAGCCTTGATCCTGCTTGGCGCCTGGCTTTGGCGCTCCGGGGCAGTTCGCGAACTTGCAGAACGTAAGGCCGAGTTGCTGGCAGCCGGAACGTTGCTGTTGGCAGGCGGGTTCATCCTTACCGCACAGAGCAAGGGCTATGTAACGCTTGTACACGTCGGCCCAGCTTCAGGTGCAGCGCTGAAGTTTATCATTAATGCTCTGAACGAGGTCGCACCGGTGCTCGTCGCTCTCGGCTACGCAGCGCTCGTGTTGCTTGGAAGTGGCTTCGCCAGGTGCAGAGCAGCGCTGCAGTGGGCCGTCCCAGTCGGTCGAACCGCATTCTCGAACTATATTCTGCAGTCGGTGGTCCTTGGCTGGATCTTCTACGGATACGGGTTGGGGCTCATGGGCCACGTGGGCGCAGCAGCGGGAATTATCATCTCATTCGTGATTTTTGCCGTGCAGGCGTGGCTGAGCGCGGCGTGGCTGCGAACGCACCGCTTTGGTCCCTTGGAGTGGCTGTGGCGAACGTTGATGTATGGAGAGCGGCAGCCTTGGATCCGCCGAAGTGCCAATGACCGAAATGTCGGATTAGCTACTCCCGGCTAGTGTCTGCTTCCGACCCATTGCAGGCATTACGCAATGCAGTCCCCGATAGCTCGGCAAGAACGAGTTATCGTGCGTACGACGGGACCGCTCCATTCCTCGGCCTATTAGGGTAAGGAACCACCTCGCGCGGCATGTCTGCGCCGATTGCGCCAAGTCTCACAACTAGGCAGCGCGCCGTATCGACTAGGAAGGGCAAAACCCGTAAATCCGTCATCGAAAGCGGCGGAATTACAGTGAGCTACCCCATTTTGAGAACGCCGTGGGCCTTGCAAGTTATGTTAATTATTTGTTAACCACCGCAACAATCTGAACGACGATCCCAATGCGCTCCGTGAGTTGTTCCAGTTTGGCTGGGGGTGCCAAATGCGTTTGGACATTCACGCGTCGGACCTGATTAAGAAGGTCTACTCGGCGCGTCTCGATCGTGATGCTTGGGATAAGGTGCTCGTCGAGCTGCTTCAGCTCATGAGTTGTGCTGGGGGTGTGGCATCGCTCATTGATGTTGCACAAAATCAGCCGTTCCTGAACCGCGTTTACAGCCCGGACGGGCGCGACCTAGCTAACGAAGCAGATAGCTATCTCAGTCGGGTTCAGCTCGGGCACCTGCGATCCTCCACGCAAGACAATCCAGTCGCCCGTTTTCATGATAGTCGCCAAGGTGGGAATGAGAGCCACGTCTTCTTCCAACCCTCGTCACCAAGATCTGCATCAACCTTCTGGTACGGAGGTTTTGGATCGCCGCTGGACGGCCTCGTCTTGCACGTTGCGGCCCACTTCTCGAAGAGCCAAGCAACCTCAGCCAAGCGATCGGTCTCTTTGAAATCCTTTTCGATCATCTGGAATGTGCGCTTCGCGTGGGAGCCCGGCCATTTAACTCCGAAGTGCACGCGCGATTATTCGATTAGATTTCGACGGACACGTAAAACAGCTGAGCAAGGAGCGAACCGGATCTTAGTGAGCGCCCTGCACTCCGCGTCTCCCAAGATCGCCTTTCCGCCAGCCGACGGGCAGAACAGTCTAGCATTGATCGGACGATGGCGCGCGTACTGGGTGGGGGTACGATTGGAGCCAGCCCCGCGGCAGTTCAGATCGGTCACGAATATGGCCGTCCATGGATCCTGGTATTTCGCCCGGTAAGCGCGAATTATGGACCATTCGGCGTTGTCCGCCGCAATGTCGACGTTGAAGTTCTTGATCACGTGCCGATGATTGGCTCACTAGATGTCGTACAGTCCTTATTTGACTTGACTGCTCGTGAGTTGCAGGTGCTGCGGCTGCTCGCGGAAGGTCACTCAATAGACTCCCTTTCAGCGACGATCGACGTAAGCCGAAACACAACGCGGGCACACCTGCGTTCAATATATTCGAAGACGAAAACGAACTCACAGCTCGAACTGATGCAGCTCTCTGGCGGGCTCAGCAGCGTTGCAATGGCTCATGCAGAATTGACGGATTTACAGCTCGTTAATTAGACTAGTCCGCCCGGACGGTTTGCGACTTTTTACATTTCATTAACATAGCCACGAATCGAGACACTCTGTCGCGAGCCGGGGAAAAGACCTGCCAATGTAACTGCGCGATTGCGCTGACCTCTGCGCGCAGAGGTGTCGCCCAAACTTGTGCTCAGTAAAGTCGCAGTGATGTAAAGATCGTCTGACTTAGGGGGACTTTTGATGACTCACATGTTTCCTTTGAAGGTAATACAACACCTCCGTCACCTGGGGAGGTTATAAGGAAAAGACTGCTCGATGAGTTGCACCTGACACAAGCAGAACTTGCTCGTGCGATCGACATCTCTCGTCCTCGGCTCAACATGATCATGCGAGGCAGGTGTCAGCTTTCTGCCGAAATCGCGCTGCGCATTGAGAAAGTCTTCGATATCTCTCCGCACTACTGGCTGCGCATCCGCGATGAGTTCGAGCTCTACTTAGAGCGGCAGCGGATCTCCGGCACGCTCAACAATCTCCGGCCGCTTAGCACTCCAAGAGAGGATGAAACATCGGCTTGGCGTGTGAGGGAATTCCAGGCCGCTGCCTGAGGGTGAGCTTTGTCGGTCAATCAAACTAACTTTTTGGAAAGAGATCACTTCGTGTTGCGAGCCCAGGACCTTTTGAGTGCCGCTCTCAGAGTCGCTTGGCCTGTGGACGCGAGCCCGAGACTGAACCAGCTGTTGGAACAGCTCGATGCTCAAGTCAGCGCCTCACCCCCGCTATCGCACGCATTAGATCACCCGAGTTCAAGAAAAAGGAGGATACGGTGACAATCAAATTTATGAACATGAAAAGAACTGGTCCGGCGGTTCTCGCCGCGAGCGCACTTGCGTTGTGCTCGACGCCTGGCTGGGCAGCTGAATTGATCATCAATGGCGGCTTCGAAATGCCCGTGGTGAACAGCACCTGCTGCAATACGGTTCCGCCAGATTTGCTGCTGGGCTGGACTGCCACCCCGAACGTGAACGTCGTGGTTGGCACCTATGCCAGCACTAACGGCAATCTAGCTGCCGAGGGCAACCAGTATCTCGATCTCGTTGGACAGGGCGGAACGGGTTCGATTTCGCAGACCTTCGCGAGTCTTGCCGGGACTGTTTACAACTTGAGTTTCGTGTACTCGCACAATCTGTTTAATCCGAACGCTGATCTTCAGCATCGGCGGCGTTCTCGGTCGACGGATTGTCGGCGGGATCAGCGACAGCACTGGCACCAACGCGGACCTCGATTGGCAGGCTACTCGGCAGTTTCACGGCTGACTGGTCCGACAGCGACGTTGAACTTCACGTACGTGACGGGCGGCGTCAACGAAGGTATTTTGCTCGACGCTGTGTCGGTTCAGGCCGTCCCGGAACCAGCAACCTGGGCGATGATGCTGCTCGGGTTCGGCGCAGTCGGATTCCAGATACGTCGTCGGAGACCAGCGACGCTAGCGCAGCTTGCGTAACATAGGCTCGCCTGATTTATCTCGCAATGAGGGAGGACAATATGAAGAAATTCCTTACAGCTGCATTGGCACTAGGCCTTGCCACAGCGGCGAATTCGGCAACCGTCACAAACGGTAGCTTCGAAGTCGGCCCGGATCCGGGCAGCAGCTTCCTTACGCTCAATGCCATCGACACGAGCGTGACCGGCTGGACGATCGACACAGGTTCGATCGATTACATCGGCGGCTATTGGCCCGCTCAGGATGGAGTGCGCAGCATCGACTTGGCTGGCAACTCGATCGGCTCAATCTCCCAGCTTATCGGGGGTACGGTTGCTGGGCAGGCTTATACGGTGAACTTTTGGGCGTCGAAGAATCCGGATGGCGGTGCCCCGCTTCGCACTGGGACCGTCTCGTTCGGCGGGTCGATTTGCCATTTGCTTATTCAAGTGCAAACAGCCTCGGTAACATGATGTGGGCGCCATACAGCTTCACCTTCGTTGCGACCGGCTCAAGCGAATTGCTGTCCTTCGCTGCCGATGGCTCGGCAGGCTGCTGCTATGGTCCTGCGCTCGATAACGTCAGCATTGCTGCTGTGCCCGAGCCTGCGACTTGGTCGATGATGCTGCTGGGGTTCGGCGCCATCGGTGTTGGATTGCGCCGGCGTAAGCCTCGGCTCAGCCACAGGCAAATCGCCTAAACCTATTTGCAGATCTTTGATTGAGAAGGCGGCCGGGAGTTCTCCCGGCCGCCTTCTTTATCCGCGCAAGGCTCTTCGCTCACTCATGCAGGCCGCTGGCGAGTTATGGAAGCTTCCGGACAGGCTAGGCCTGCGCCGCTGGCCGCCTTGGCCGCACGCTCTTTTTCAGCCACATCTCGCTTCGCCGAATTGTCCGCAAGGAGGCGGACCCGTGTGTGCGTATAAAGAGAGCTTCTTCGTCGAAGACACGAGTGGTGCGCGTTTTCAAATGCACCGGTTTGCTTGCCGATGTTTCTGTCACGCGTCGCTCGCTATCAACTTGATACAGGTGAATTGGCTGAACGCTTGGACCAAATAGGTCTCTCGCTTCGTTAGTGTCCGGAGAGCGCCTCATGCGCGTGTAGAGAGACCAAGTTCTTTGAGTTTGAAAGCGGACGTTAGCCGACAGCTGAACGCACGTCCGCTTCTGGGCTGATCACGTGCGCCCGCAAACGACCGCTAAGAGCGCATGGCAGACCTCCCCTGCCCTACGTTCGATCTTGTCAGCGGACCGTCTGGTTGTGCCAGCTTCCAACCCATTCCGGCCATTAGCGATTGCCGCTGAACAAGCGTAACAGGCGTCTCGGGGGCAAATCCATGCACGTTCATCTTCCTAAGCCGCTGCACGGCTGGCGCCAGTTGGCCGGCGAAGTCGGCATCATCGTGCTTGGCGTGTTGATTGCTCTTGGATTTGAACAGTTGGTTGAAGCGATGCGCTGGCGGAGCGAAGTCGGCCATTTTCTGCACAGCCGTTGATCACGAACTGGGCCGCAATCTTGGGCTTTACCGAGAGATCATGCGGCAGCGTCCATGTGTGGGCCGGCGTCTTGCCGATCTCGAGCAATATCTCGCCCATTCGCGAGCTCTGGGGTAAAAACGACCGACTCATGCCAGACCGATTGGACGGCCGAATTACTACAGCCAGTACATGAGTGTGTGGGACAACCGAGGAGCCGACATCGCCGAGCACTTGCCGCGTGATTTTCGCATTAGATATGGCGAGCTTTACGACGAGTTCCGAAACAATGACGTGGTGCGGGTCAGCGAACGGGATGTGTGGCGGCAACTAGCGCAATTCGACGACGGCGAGCCGCTAGACCATGCTGACCGCCGGCACCTGCGCCAGCTGTTGACCCTTGGCGAAGGGCTCAACAAGGTCACTTCAGGCAATTACGACTACATCCTGAAGGCTTGCCCGCCCGCTCAACATTCGGCCGATCGGAGATGCAAATCTCGTCCATGTCACGGACGAAGATAGCTTCTGCAAATCGCTCTACGCGAGCGAGTGAGGGGCGCCAGGCGGCTGCGTTCCACCCACGCCCGCCAAAAGCGCAAGTGTCAGCTTTCGGCCCCAAGCTCGACTCTAGCCGAGCGTCTGCTTTCGGGGCCTTCCCAATTAGCTTGGTGACTTTTCGAGCAGCGTTGCGATCGGATCACTGAGGCAGAGCAGAATCATAATTGTTAGAATAGCGATGATGGGTCGGCGTCTCTTCACGAATATGCCGGCGGCGCATGCGCCCATGAAAAGGCCAAGCTCCAGCCAGTCAGCCCAGCTGAAATATGCGAATGACGCACGACCCATCAGGGCATAGCGCCAGCCATAGGCAACAAGATTTGCAGTGAAGATGCAGCCGAGGACCGTCCCTTTTTCCTTGAAGAAATGCCCGTCCAGATCTCTCGCGATCAGTGGCGTCGCTGGGGATCACCAGCACGGCACCGAAATATAGCAGGCCGCAAATGATGAGCGATGCAAAGAGAGCGGCGCTATTGTCGGGGACAGCGTTCCTCGCCCGCCAGGCAATCTCCCAGAAGATCGCCAAGGTCAGCATCATCTGAAGGGCGAGCAAGGCCGTTGGCCAGCCGAGCCGAACTCTCTCGCGCGCTTCGACAACTTTCGCGAGCCCGCTCAGGAGATGAGCCAGGGCGAGCCCGAGCAGCAGCGAGTAGAGCGAGAAGATGTATTCGAAGACGCTCATACGGCCCCCTCACAGCCCATTGCGGACAGTAGTCCTTCTGTTACGCTTGCGTTACCTCTGGAGGCTAGCCGAATGCGCATCCGCAACATCGCACTGCTCGCGGCTATCGCTTTGGCCGATCCGGCAATGGCGCAGGCGCCGGCGGCGCTTCCGCCGGCAGCGATATACGTCGATCCCCCAAGGACGCCGCCCACCCTGCCTCGACTTTAGCGGTCGAAATTCCAAGCCACGGCTCTATGATGAACGGGATGGTCTATCGGCCTGCGGGAGCCGGGCCGTTTCCTCTCGTTATCCTGATGCACGGCTTACCCGGCAACGAACAGAATATGGATCTCGCGCAAGCGCTACGGCGAGCCGGATGGGCAGTCCTGACGTTCCACTATCGTGGCTCCTGGGATCCGAAGGCCAGTTCAGCATCGACCATGTCATCGAGGACGCGAAGGTCGCGCCGCGGCCTATTCGGCAGAGCCTGCGATCTCCAAATCCTGGCATATCGACCCGGCACGGATTGTCGTAATCGGCCATAGCATGGGAGGATTGGCTGCGGCCCGTCGGCTGGCTCGGGTCCACGACGGCTGGCGACGGTCCTGATTGCCCCGTGGGATCCGAGCACGCTCGCGAACTTGCTTCGACCGCTGCCGCTCAGCGAACGAAACGCCCAAGCAATGGACCGATGGGCAACGTAGCCGCGGGACGGCTGAGAGGTATCAACTCGCCGCAGATTGCCGCGCAGATCGTCGATCACAGCGAACGATGGCGCCTCTCGGACGCGGCACCGGGGCTGGCGGACAGCCGTTATGATCGTGACCGCGACACGTGACCTGTCATCGAGCAAAGGTGACGGCGCTCAAGGCGGCTTTGCAGCACCGGGTCCCCAAAGTTCGATGCTGTCGAGATCGCTAGCGATCACGTCTTCGACGATCGACGGATCGAGCTAGAGACCGCCGTCCTCAATTGGCTGTCACACTTCACGCCACGACCAGTTCCCAAGCGGCCGCCTCAACATGCCGCAACAGGACTCCGGCGTCGCTCATTCGGAAAGTGAATCGCAGCCATCAAAGCGGCTCGGGCGGAAAGCAATCGAGCGATCGCCGCTCATGATTTGAAGTCATTTTTGCCAATGTTTGCGGACGATGCGGTGTTCACGTGGTCCAACGGGAGTCACGCGATCGGCAAGAACGAACTCGCGTCATTCTTCGCTAAGAGATTCGCCGATCCGAAGTTTGATCGCTACGTGCGCACACCGGTCACCGTCAGCATCTCTGACCGTGGAGTCCGGGCGAGTGAGGTGGGTACATGGGTCGCCCTTAAGCAAGACACGCGGTACGGCGGAGATTACGTCGCCCATTGGATGAAATCGCGGGTGGCTGGCGTGTCGTCGGAGAAACGTTCGTGAAGCTCTATTGCGCCGGCCCGCGGTGCACGCCGTGAAGAAGCCCCTGCAAATGCCTGTTTCCCACCCACGCCAATCGCGAAACGGAATGCCGCCGCGAAAGCAGGCAGCATTCTCCTAGGCTTATTTCGGCCTCCCACCCAATGCTCACTCTCGCGAAGTGTCTGCTTCGACCCAAAGCAGACATCCGATAGCTGCTCATGGCGGGAGCTGATTATGAGATTAATCCCGCTTATCGTCGGCGCTGCAGCAGTGTTGGTGGGATTGCTTTGGATCGGCCAGGGCGCCGGTCTGATCCATTGGCCTGCATCAAGCTTCATGATCGACCAGCGGCCGTGGGTTATTTGCGGTGCGATCCTGGGGGTGGTCGGCCTTATCCTCATTGCGGCGCCGCGGGTGCATAGGTAACCCCGCGTGGACCACCATTAAAAGGAACCTTCAAATGCCCACAGGCACGGTCAAGTTCTTCAACGAGTCCAAAGGCTTTGGCTTCATCCAGCCCGAAGGTGGCGGACCCGACGCCTTCGTCCACATCTCCGACGTCGAGCGCTCGGGAATGAGTTCGCTGCGTGAAAACCAGCGCGTCTCCTATGATGTCGAGCAGGACCAGCGCGGCAAGATGAAGGCGACCAACCTCAAGTCCGCCGACGGAGAGTGACTGTCCAAGGGAGGAGTGCAGCACGTGCGCTCCTCCCAAGGCATTTCGCCCACAAGCGGTGATGCAGACGCACCGTGCTCGGCGCTAATGTCCACTTCCTACCCCAAGCTTGACTCTAGCGTAGCGTCTGCTTTCGACCCATTCCTGCCGCTCGCAAGAAATTCGGCGTTCGCCCTAACAGCAGACTTAACGAAAAGAGGCGCCCATGGGTGACCATGGACGCCTTTGTTCTGACTAGGACTGCGAGCCGTGGTCGTCAGCAGAAACAGCGCTAGGCGATCTGCCGTAGGTCCCACTGCTTCGCCGAGCGCCTACGACGCATCGAGAATCCGATCGCGCCGAAGCCCAATAACATCATTGCCCATGTGGCCGGCTCCGGCACAGCACCGTCGTGCGGCCCAACACCGATAGTGTTAACGACAATGTTGTCGATCTCGAACGCATTCGTGTCCGAGTCCATGTTAAAGCTCACCGCCTGTTGGTCGAGCCCGGTGAGCAGGAAGGTTACGATCGGATTGGACGTGGCTGACGTCTGGTTCCCATCGGCGGCGCCCGGAACCAAAGCCGCGATGTCAGTGCCGTTGAAAACGGTACTGCCGGCCATCGTTGTCACCGTCAGGATGTTGTACGGATCGAGCGAACCCCAAATCAGGCTGAAGCTGCTGACGAGGGGGCCGATCGTGACATTATTGTGCACTACGGTTGACGGTCCGACGGAGAAATACATGCCCGTGCTGCCGAGCGGCTGTGCAAAGTTTCCGGACGATGAGCCCGGGCCGACTATCGAGGCAGCGTCGAGGACGAGTGGAGTGCTCGCGTCGAAGTCGTAGGTGATCGGCAATGGGCCACATGTGGTGTAAGTCGCACATCCTGCCGTAGCGGATGCCGTGACAGTCGCATTTGCTGCAGAAGCCATGCTCACCGCCGCCGCGCCGACCAGCAATGCTCGAAAGAGAGTTTTCATAGGAAGCCCCTTCACTCGTTGGACACGGCCCGACAGCGAATGAGAGGGCCGCAAGCGCCTGTTAACGCCTGTGGTTAACGCCTATGGCCAACCACACAGGCTTGGAATAGGGACAAATACCGATGCTGGCCGCACATACCCGGCCGTGTTTTCCGGCAGCTTTCCACCCAAACTTGCCGCGGCAGCTTTCGACCCAAAGCGGACTCTAGCGCCGCTTCGTCTGCTCGCCGGTAGGGGCGCCGTCGGATGACGTCTTGCGGGTATCCCCCGATGGTCACGAGCCATTACCAAGTTGATGAGGCCCGCACGCTTCTGAGCGTGGAAAGGCGGGTGCCCTGTGCTGAGCCGCTCATCTCTTTTTCGATCCTTCATTCTGACGGCTCTGCTCGTCGCCACACCCAGTCAATTGCTTGCCCAACGTTACGGCGGCGGAGGCTGGCATGGCGGCGGCGGAGGTGGAGCGGCTGGCGCGGTGGCGGCGGGTCGTATGGCGGGCGACCCGGCTACATGCAGCGTTACGGCTACGGTGGATATGGCGGCTATTACGGCTACGGCTATCCGGTCTATCGCGGTTACGCCGGCTATCCCGCCTATTACGGCTACAGGGGATATCCGGGCTACTACGGCTACGCCTATTCAGGCTACGGCGGCTGGATCGCCGGTATCGCAGGCGCCGTCATCGGAACTGCGATCGCACGGCCGGTTTACGCCTATCCGGTCGCCTATCCGGTCGCCTATCCCGTTCCTTATGCGGTGCCGTATCAGCCGCCCTATGCCGCGGAAGCTCCACCAGCGGCGGCTCCGGCGAACCCCCATTGCGCGGACGGCTCGGCCATTCCCGCGGGAGGGTACTGCTCGGCGCCTCCGGCTGCGGAACCCCCACGGGCCCCCTCGCCGGCCCCCGAAAGGGGCTGAAGAAAAACGCAGCGGTGGCTCGTTTTGAGCCCGCCCGCTGAGCTGACGGCAGCGACAACGTCCGCTTTCCATCCATTCACGGCATTAGGTAGACCCACGGACTTCGCGGGCCGTAGAGTCCGGCGAAAGTGGGGCGAACTTATGCGCGCATTGACCATCGCGGCGATGCTAGTTTCGACGGTCACGGGAACGGCCGACGCTCAGGCAAAACTGAATACCGAAACCGGTTACGGCCTCCTGGACATTTGCTCTGCCACCGATGCGTCTGGGCGCGATTGGATGTGCTATGGTTACGTGCTCGGCATCGGAGCGATGCTTAGGGACATGGGCACTGTCTGCTTCCCCCCAGCTGCAACTCACGCGCAGATGAGAAACGTCGTTGTCCAGGGACTTCAGGCACATCCCGAAGAGCAGCACGAAGCGCCTGAGATCCTGGTCACCAAGTATCTGAGTACGGCGTTTCCCTGCCCTCGATCCAAATGAGCAGCATCGCTGATCACCAAGACAGCTTTTCACCTGTCGT
Source organism: uncultured Alphaproteobacteria bacterium (assembly GCA_963752025.1). Lineage (GTDB taxonomy): Bacteria > Pseudomonadota > Alphaproteobacteria > Sphingomonadales > Sphingomonadaceae > Sphingomicrobium. The sequence goes on from CAVVWY010000023.1 coordinate 63,717, forward strand.
TGACATGGACAGGGCCGGAGCGCCCATCCTCCGGCCCCGGCAGGGCGAGCTAGGGGAAGTCGCTCGCGACCCGCTCTCACAAGGCTCCGCCAATAAGGTTCTCAATGAATGAAGCAGTATAGCTAATGTCCGGATCTGACCCAAAGCGGACTCTATCGAAAAGTCTGTTCTCGACCCAAAGCTGAACTCTTGCAACTCCGAAGCGACGTTCAGGAATCGTGGCGACTTGCTGCCGCGAGGCGGCTCGCGTGGCGACGAGTTCGACCATACGTCAACGAACCTGACTGACGCCGAGCCAGTGTTGATACGGCTGCCGCGCGAGTGCGTCACATATTGGTCTGGTCGGGAGGAACGCCGTCCGGGAGTCGTGCAGCGCACGCGGGCTCTTGGCAGAGGATGCCAGTGGCGCCCACCCCGTAACAGGTCATTGAAATTGAGCCCATGGCGTATCCGCGGACAATGGCTTCGGCAGGCGCGCCTTCGGCAGCGGCGAGCGCGGCCAAGTAGAGCAGCGGAATGAAGTGATCTGGGGTAGGCACAGCCAGATGAAAGTCGGGATGTTCGACAAGTCTAAGGACGTCACCAGGTTCGCGGTCAAGTTGCTCGACCGCGGCATCATCAAACCGCCTTGCCCACTCGAAGGCGACGTCCGGCTCTTGCCATTGCACCAGTCCGAGATTGTGCACCACGTTCCCGCTGGCCAACACCATCACACCGCGATCACGCAATGGTGCCAGGCGTGCAGCCAGGTCTAGGTGATATCCCAGCGGCCGGAGCGCGTTGATCGAAAGCTGCACGACAGGAACATCGGCTTCGGGATAAATGTGCGCGAGGACGGACCAAGTGCCATGATCCAGCCCCCACTGGTCGCGATCCAAACCCATCCAATGGGGCTTCACGACCTCAGCTATCTCGCCAGCCAGATCGGGGTCGCCAGCGGCCGGGTATTCGAAGGCAAAGAGTTCCGGAGGGAAACCGTAAAAGTCGTGGATGGTTCGCGGCTTAGCCATTGCCGTGACCGCCGTCGCACCAAAGTACCAGTGCGCTGAAATGACGAGGATCGCGCGTGGGCGTGGAAGGTGCCGCCCGAACGCGCGCCACGCTTGGGTATATCCGTTCACGTCAAGCGTGTTCATCGGGCTTCCATGGCCGACAAACAGGGCAGGCATGCGATCCATGGCAACTCCAGCTGCTTCGCCGCCTATATTCGCCATTGAGTTTCATCGCCACGCAGAGCCGCGGAGAGCATGCATGAGCAGCACCGAACAGGAATGTCGGCGGGACCCCGACGACCCAGACGCGGCGGAGAAAATTGATCGTCGCGAACGATCGCTCGACGATGCGCTGAAGGGCAGTTTCCCGGCGAGCGACCCTCCCGCAGCGTTAGCTCCGCACTCTCCTGAGAGATGACCAGGCGCTCTTGATTACCCCCCCGAAGGGGCCATATCCAAAGTATGACTGAGCATTCTCAGTTCAATCGGTCGCAGCTGCACCCAGGTAGCAGTACGGCACGACTTTAACGCCCTGAGCGTCCCGACGCCCTGCGATGGGCGACGCTTGGGGCCACTCCAAATGAGCGCGCATCGCTTCGAGGCGGGCGCATCTTCCTCATTCAATACGAGCATCTGCGGGGCACGCTCGGCCGCGCCTTCGCAGGGCTCGGCGGGAGTAAAGTCCTATGATCATGCAGCGTTTTGCAGTCGAGTACGACCGACGCACGGTCGGCATTGCGGTCCGCGTTCCAGGCGGCTTCATCTTCTATGCATGCCACGATGACTTCGATGAGATGGACGGCCGGATCTTCCCTCGCGTCCGCACCATCGAGCGGCACTTAGAAAAGGCCGCCCGCCGCCGGAAGCGCGCGCGACAATCGGTTCAAAGCAGGCCGTCGCTCGCCTGAAGACCACGCTGAGCCCCTGATCAAATCCACTGGAGATCTGAAATGAGTTATCACTACCCACAACATGTCGGAAGAATTGTCCGGGCGGCGCGTACGAACAGCGATCGAGTATCGCAATTGCTAAGCCGCTATCCTGGCGTCACTGAAGGGGAAGTGGCGGAAATCGTGACGTTCCTGCGGACCGGCCGACATCTTGATGTCGGCCTTCTGACCGCTGACGCGAGCATTCGCCCGAACTTCGACGCGTTCATGCAGGATCATAAGGCGGCCTTTCGAGTTAAATGGAGGGAGGGTGCGGCCGTGACTGGCGGCATCGCGGCGCTGCTGATCACTCTCTGGGTGATCTGGGAAATTCTTACCTAAGGCGCGCAGGAGTTTATTCCTGGAGGGCCAGAAACGTCCGGTTCGCGGCCTGATCGCTGAGACCGGTCTGGTCCGCCTGTTCACATGGCGAGCCTTTTCGCAGGAAGCATTGAGCCTTTCACCGAATGTTCGGGGCGATCACAGTCGTGCCGCGGCGATGGCAAACCTCACCCGGGACCAACGAGATGATGACCGCAGCGATTTTAGGATGATTCATGAACCCAATGATGCCGACGTGCATCTAACTGGTCTGTAGCAGGAGGAGAGATGGAATGGCGCCTGTTCCCGAAGCGGTCCCCCAAGACCGGATACGCCGCTATTCGAACACCGCGGTTGCACTTCACTGGATCACCGTCGCGCTCGTGCTGACGCAGGTTGTGCTCGGGTTCGCGTTCGCAGAGTTCATGGCTAAAGGACCGGCGAAGGCGGAAGTCTTCGCCTGGCACAAGACGCTTGGCGCGCTCATCTTGATCCTCGCGCTCATCCGGCTTGGTTATCGGCTCGCAAATCCCCCGCCGCCGTTTCCGCCGGAGTTGCCAAGGTGGCGTCGGATTGCGGCCGTTTGGAACCACCGAGCCTTCTATTTCCTGCTGGTCGTGCTGCCGCTCACGGGTCTGATAGCGGTTTCGGGACTGTCGCCGGACGGTCATACGACGCTCGCGGCTGGGGTGCGCATTCCGATTATTCCGGGAATTGCTCGCGAGACTGGCGAGACGAGCGGCGGTATCCACGTGGTGCTCGTGTTTACAACAATGGCGTTGTTGCTTCTGCACGTGGCGGCGGCGCTCCAGCAGCAATTCTTCGAACATGATCGAGCTGCCGGCAGAATGCCGCCGTTCCACGCACCCGACGGAGAACAAGCCATCGTCGGTCAGGGATAGTTTCCGATTGGCCGCGTCGGCACGGCATTCGGGTCGTAGCAGAGACCTAGAGTCAGCTTTCCACCCAAAGCTGACTCTAGCGAAGTGCCCGGATCCGACGGTTGCGACATTAGTCTTCATGATCGGCGGCGCGCACTAACAACCCCTCACTCCGGTCCACTGCGCTTTTGATCCGCGCAACGCTCGGGTTTGAGACCCACACGCTAGTTCTCATGAGCTCCAACGTTGGAACGGTCATGGAGCTGTCGCTGATTGATGAAAACGCGTCGGGAGATGCCAACAGTGTTTTCGAGAATGCATTAGCGCGATTGTGTGCGACTGTGAGCGGCCGCAACGTGTCGCATCGATCGAGAGGCAAAATAATGAAGAAGACGACTATCGCCGCCCTCGTGGCGTCAGCCCTCATCGTGGCGGCGGGGCTGGACTTCTGGTTGTCTCCGGCTGGAACCTGGGAAAACCGACCGCCCGCCATTCCCGCAGCTCCGGCAACACCGGCGGCCCCGCCTGCTCCTCTAGCACCAGCCGCTCCGGCCCCCGCACCAGCGCCCGCACATTAGGTGCTCCCCCAAACGGCTGCTAAGGGCGCATAGCAGACCTCCCCTGCCCAACGTCCGATCTTGCCGTTGGCGGAACGTCCGCTTCTGTCGGCTTTCGACCCAAGGCTGACTCTCGGCCCGGGGCAAGATTCGCACCTGCTCCATCACCGCGGTTGTCCGCTCGCGCGCATCTCAGGGGCAATACCGATACGCCAAACCCGCCGCTCATCCGATTAGCGCCCCTCGCGAAGGGAGAACCGATGAGTCGCCAAGCCCTGCTAACGAGCGTCATTGTAGCGCTCGCATATGCCACGCCCACGATAGCGCAGACCCAAGCCTCTGCGCCCGGCGCTCCAGCGGCTCCGACGGCTGTTCGCGATCCGGCCACGCTCGCGGCTCTGGACCGCATGGGAGAAGCGCTTCGCAATCTTTCGGAGATGAACATCCAAACGCAATTCACGGCGGAGGACGTGCTCAACTCCGGTCAGAAGCTGCAGTTCGGCGGGAGCATCGATCTGGTCGCTCGTCGTCCCAATATGCTCCACGTCTCGCTCAAGATGGGCAATGCGGACCGCGAGATCTATTACGACGGCAAGAACGTAACCTTGGCCGCGCCGAGCCAGGGCATCTATGCCACAGCAGCCGAGGCCGGGACGATCAAGGACGTCGTCCAGCAGGCGTCGGCGAAGCTGGGTCTCGAAATTCCGCTGGCCGACCTGTTCATGTTCGGTGAGGATCCGGCCCTGAACAGCCGGATCCTTTCCGCCTTCCCCGTCGGCAAGGAAAACGTCGGCGACCAAATCTGCGACCATTATGCCGTGCGGCAGAAGGACGTCGATTGGCAGATATGGATACGCCAGGGCGCCACTGCGCTGCCGTGCAAGATGGTCGTCACAATGACCGGCGATCCGGCGATGCCGGAGTTCTCGGCAATTTATAACTGGTCCACGACAGCGGCGCCTCCAGCTGGAGCAGCCTATGCCTACGCTCCGCCGGCCGGACACAAGACGATCATGTTCGAAACGGCTCTGCCGGCCCCAGCGGCCAAAGGGAAATCGAAATGACTTATCATCGGACCCTCGTGCTCTTCCTTGCAACGATCTCCCTGGCCGCCTCGGCCAGCGGTGCTGAAGCTCGAGGTTTCGGCGGTTTCGGCGGCGGCGGCCACTTCGGCGGGGGAGGTTTCGGAGGCGGAGGCTTCGGCGGCGGTCGCTTCGGCGGTGGCGGCTTCGGCGGCGGAGGCTTCGGCAGTGGGGGCTTTGGCGGTGGCGGCTTTGGTGGCGGGATCCGCAGCAGTTCCGCCGCAAGCATTCATAGCGCGGGCGGCTTCGGCGACCGAGATAACGGCGACTTCAATCGCGGCGACATCAACAATAACACCAACATTAACCGGAACTACAATTACAACGTGAGCGGCTGCTGCGAGGGCGGCTGGGCGCCTTATTACGGGGCCGGCTGGGGCGCTGCCGCGGCGGTCGCGGGCGCTGCCGCGATCGGCAGCTATTGGGATGCCCTTCCAGGCGGCTGCTCGCCTTACGCGATTGCTGCCGGAACCTACTACCAGTGCGGAGCGAGCTGGTACCAGCCCGTCATTTCCGGGATGAGCACCAGATATGTGGTGGTCAGCAACCCGCAATAGCGCCGAAGTTCGTCTTTTTCAGCACGTCCTCACTTTCCACGCAAAGCTGACATTAGCCCAAGCGGCCCCACAGCGGCCTCCAATCGACGGCCAGCCCTCCGCCCAGACATTAGCTCGGCTGCCGCATCGCTTGGATGTCGCTAGCAGGTTACAACCGCGTTGGTACGCACCAATTCGTCAGGCAACGGATGACATATATTGGCGAGCCGCTTCGATCGCAGATGCGCCTACCTCGGTGAGTTTCGCGCCGTCCCGCACAACTCGGTCTCCGACCTCGAAGTTCCTGCGGTGCGTGGCTAAATCCGCTCGTGCGCTAGATGTCTGCTCCTCATCTAGTGCCCCCGAACCGAGCAGACGGCTAAGCGTTTGATGCATTCTGGCGACGACGTAGGTCGCGTGAAAAACTCCATCCATAGGTCGGGGATCTGCCCGCAGAGGCGAACTAAAGAGCTCGTCGTCGGCATTTTCGACTAGGGGGCCGGAAGCCGAGAAGCCGAATAGCAAATTGTGTCCGCTCTCGTGAGCAAGTGCCTGAGCTAAGTCGAGAACACTCTTCTGCCCGCGTGCGTTCAACAGGATCGCGCCCCACATCATGTAGGAAGAGGCCCCGTCAAAGGTGATTGCCTTCGGATCTTCTGGGCCAGCCGCGACCACAATCTCGCGTAGCAATCCGCGGACTTCTGCAGCCATCTCTGGGAACCCAACTTCGAGTAGGCTCATCCCCTCGCTCAACTGCTTGCGATAAGCTTGCATCAGCTCCGCACCAGGCGCCACGGCATAATCCATGCCGGACATAAGCAGTCGTCGGTATCGATCCTGCTGACGAGCAGGCAATTCATCAATCGGTAGAATGGCTAACGAGTTTGATGGGACTTGAAGCGACAGCTCTTTGGCCAGAGTGCGCGCTAGTTCAACGTCGTTGCGTTCAAGAGCGAAGACTAGGTCGTAATAGGCGCCAAAAGTGTGGGGCGACTGGGGCATGGACAGGATCTGCTCGACCACTGCGCGAGCCGCAGGAGGCGTGATCTTCAAGTGGAGGCCCACTTCCTGGAACACGTACTCCAGGGTTTCGCCTAGTCGCTCGCGCATCCTTCGATCAAGGGCGCAGCCGCGCTCTGCACTCGGTTCGAAGGTCGCAACTAGGCTGCGGACTTCCGCAGCCACTTGTTGTTACGCTTTGAGGCCGATCTTGGCGCCAATCTTGCTGCCGATCTTGGCACCAACCTTAGTTCCAACCTTCGTGCCGGTCTTCACGCCAACCTTGGGGGCGGTGACCTCATCGCGCACAGCGTCACGCGTCTCCGTGATCTGCTCGAAGCCAAGCATCCGATTCCAGTCCAGCTTCCGTGCCACTTCGCGCATCGCCCTACTCCAAAGACAAGTTGGAAGGCGATTGCTATTATATTAGCGTTTACCAAGCAAGATATCATCGTTGGGGGCTGTCCTGATCCTGATCATCACAACACCGGAGCATCGTTACACGCACCTGAACCTTTACAGGGACACGGCCCTGGACATCGAGGTCGTTAGCTATGACGATGTCCTCAGGCGCAGGACTCCGCGTCGCGCCACGCACGTCTTCACAGACATAGATCGCTTACCGAGTTGGCGGGTGCATGAAGCCGCCCTGATGTACAGGAAGGTGAGGGACGCAGGGTTTCGAGCACTCAACGATCCTGCTCGCTTCCTCGGTCGTTTTGGGCTGCTTAGGAGCCTTAATCGGGCTGGGATCAACGACTTTGACGCGTACCGCGTCGATGGGATCGAAGCTCCTCGAAAATGGCCGGTGTTCCTTCGGTTGGAAGGGGATCATCACGCTCCTGTCTCGGGACTGCTTGAAGACCAAGCTTCGCTGAACCGCGCTTTGCAAGAAGCGATCGAAGGTGGCGCTCCCCGATCTGCGTTGCTGATCATCGAGTATGCCGCTGAGCCTGTACGACCCGGCTTGTACCGCAAACTGTCCGTATTCCGTGTTGGGGACAGGGTGCTTGGATACACGTGTGTTCATGACGGCAACTGGCTCGTGAAATACGGCACGTCGGGTATTGCGCCCGCCGACCTGTACGACGAGGAATACTCCTTAATTGCGGAGAACCCTTTCGGAGCGGCTGCAAAGACAGCGTTTGATTTGGCGGGGATCGAGTACGGTCGGGTCGACTTCGGTCTGGTTGGGGGCAAGCCACAGTTCTACGAGATCAACAGTAACCCGTACGTTAGTCTCGAAGCAAAGGCCCCAAACAATGAACGGCGTAACGCGAGCCTTAAGCTCTTTCGTAGCAATTACATCGAAGCCGTTAAGGGGATAGACTTCGCTCCAAGAGCGAGTTGGCGCGTGAAGTCTTCAGTGGCAGCACGTAGAGCCGAACTGCTCCCGGGACGCGCACGTCGAGTGCTGACGCGAGTGTTCCCGGCAAGACCTGGAAGCTTGCCGGCTCACAAAATCTGATTTGAAGGCCGCCTCGGCGTCATCCTAGGCATAGAGGAACATGGCCCGGATGCAGATTGGTTTGCCATCACAAACCTCTCGGCGGAGCTGCTGCAGGAGCTTCCTGAAATAACTCCGCACACCGTGAGAGCGTATCTTACGGGATTCGGATCTTCGTAGGGTGAGCGCCGGCTTCGCACAGAGCCGGCAATCTGAGCTCGTGAAATATTTAGATCCTGACCCACAATGGGCGGAGCGTCTGCTTTCGACGGTGGTCTCGGAGGTCGTCGCAACACTTTACCATTGTCGAGGTGAGGTGATGCGATGGCGAAGAGACGACGGCGGATGTTCACTGCGGCGGAGAGCGCGGAGATCTGGGATCGCTGGCGGCGCGGTGAAGGGCTGAAGTTCATCGGCCGTGTGTTCGGGAAGACGTCGTCGGCGATCTTCGCCCACCTGAAGCCGCATGGCGGCATTCGGCCGCTGCCGCGGAGGCGCTCGCGACGGGCGTTGAGCTTGTCCGACCGCGAAGAGATCTCGAGAGGCGTCGCTGCTGGTGTTTCACTGCGCTCTGTTGCGCGCAGTCTTGGGCGGTCCGCCTCGACGGTCAGCCGTGAGCTGAAGCGCAATGGCGGTCGGCGACAGTATCGCGCGACAGCTGCCGACAAACGCGCGTGGGATCGTGCGCTGCGACCCAAGCTGTGCAAGCTCGCCCGGCATGAGGAGTTGAGGCAGCTGGTCGCTGCCAGGTTGTTTGATAACTGGTCGCCTCAGCAGATTGCCGGGTGGTTGAAGCATACGTATCCGGACGACGAGGCTCACCAGGTGTCGCACGAGACGATCTATCGCAGCCTGTTCGTGCAGGCCCGCGGGGTCCTCAAGAAGGACCTGCAGGCGCATCTGCGCTCGGGCCGCGCGATCCGTCGGTCGCGTCACGCCAGCAGCAAGAGCGATTGCGCGGCAGCCTTACCGACATGATCTCGATCCGCGAGCGGCCGGCATCGGTCGAGGATCGCGCGGTACCTGGTCACTGGGAAGGCGACCTGCTGTGCGGCTCGTCCAACAGCTACATCGTCACCCTGGTCGAGCGGCACTCGCGTTACGTGCTGCTGGCGAAGGTGCCGAACCGCGACAGCAAGTCCGTGATCACGGCGCTGATCAACCAGGCGCATCGCCTGCCCGACGAGCTGCTCAAGTCGCTAACGTGGGACCGGGGCAAGGAGATGGCGCAGCACAAGCGCTTTACGCTCGCGACGGATGCCGCCGTCTACTTCTGCGATCCACAGAGTCCGTGGCAGCGTGGCTCGAACGAGAACACCAACGGGTTGCTGCGTCAGTACTTCCCCAAGGGCACCAACCTCAGCGTGCACTCACAGGAGCGCTTGGACGAGATCGCACGGCAGCTTAATGGGCGTCCACGCAAGACGCTCGGCTTTGAAACTCCGGCCGAGCGTTTTGAAGCGTGTGTTG
>CAVVWY010000024.1:0-268206 GCA_963752025.1 uncultured Alphaproteobacteria bacterium
GCGTCGAGGTCACCGTCTCGAAGGTCCGCCGCGAGCGTATGGGCCATATCGAGCTCGCCACGCCGGTCGCGCACATCTGGTTCCTGAAGTCGCTTCCCAAGCCGCATCGGCCTTCTGCTCGACATGCAGCTGAAGCAGCTCGAGCGGATCCTGTACTTCGAGAGCTATGTGGTGATCGAGCCGGGCCTGACCGCGCTCGAGAGGTACCAGCTGCTGACCGAGGACGAGCTTCTTTCCGCGCAGGACGAATATGGCGAGGACGCCTTCTCGGCCGGCATCGGCGCCGAAGCCGTCAAGCAGATGCTGATCGACCTCGACCTCGAAGGCGAGCGCAAGGCGCTGCTCGAAGAGCTCGCCGTCACCAAGTCCGAGCTCAAGCCGAAGAAGATCATCAAGCGCCTGAAGGTCGTCGAGAGCTTCCTCGAGTCCGGCAACCGCCCCGAGTGGATGATTCTGGAAGTTATTCCGGTCATTCCGCCGGAGCTTCGCCCGCTCGTGCCGCTGGACGGCGGCCGCTTCGCCACGTCGGACCTCAACGACCTTTATCGCCGCGTCATCAACCGCAACAACCGTCTGAAGCGGCTGATGGAGCTGCGCGCGCCGGACATCATCGTCCGGAACGAAAAGCGCATGCTTCAGGAAGCGGTCGATGCTCTGTTCGACAACGGCCGCCGTGGCCGGACGATCACTGGCGCCAACAAGCGTCCGCTGAAGTCGCTGTCCGACATGCTCAAGGGCAAGCAGGGCCGATTCCGTCAGAACCTGCTCGGCAAGCGCGTCGACTATTCTGGCCGTTCCGTGATCGTGACCGGTCCGGAGCTCAAGCTGCACCAGTGCGGCCTGCCGAAGAAGATGGCGCTCGAGCTGTTCAAGCCGTTCATCTACTCGCGCCTCGACGCCAAGGGCCTCAGCATGACACTGAAGCAGGCGAAGAAGTGGGTCGAAAAGGAGCGCAAGGAAGTTTGGGACATCCTCGACGAAGTGATTCGCGAGCACCCGGTCCTTCTCAACCGCGCGCCGACGCTCCACCGTCTTGGCATCCAGGCGTTCGAGCCGGTGCTTATCGAGGGCAAGGCAATCCAGCTTCACCCGCTGGTCTGCGCCGCGTTCAACGCCGACTTCGACGGCGACCAGATGGCCGTGCACGTTCCACTGAGCCTAGAGGCCCAGCTGGAAGCGCGCGTCCTGATGATGTCCACCAACAACATCCTGTCGCCCGCCAACGGCAAGCCGATCATCGTTCCGTCACAGGACATGGTTCTCGGCCTCTATTATCTCAGTCTCGAGAAGGATGATGAGCCGGGCCAGGGCATGATGCTCAGCGACATGGCGGAGGTCCACCAGGCCCTCGCCGCCGGCGCAGTGACTCTTCACACGAAGATCATCAGCCGCGTCCCGCAGACGGACGAGCAGGGCAACACCTACATGAAGCGCTTCGAGACGACGGCGGGACGCATGCTGCTCGGCGAGACGCTCCCGAAGAGCCACAAGGTGCCGTTCGAGACCGTAAACAAGGTGCTGACCAAGAAGGAAATCGGCGACGTCATCGACATCGTCTATCGTCACACCGGCCAGAAGGAGACGGTACTGTTCGCAGACGCGATCATGCAGCTCGGCTTCCGCCACGCCTTCGCGGCCGGCATTTCGTTCGGCAAGGACGACATGGTCATCCCGCAGGCGAAGGAGGGCCTCGTCGAAGAAACTCGCGCGCTCGTGAAGGATTACGAGCAGCAGTATCAGGACGGCCTGATCACCCAGCAGGAAAAGTACAACAAGGTGATCGACGCCTGGTCGCGTTGTGGTGACCAAGTCGCCAGCGCCATGATGAAGGAGATTCAGGCGACACCGAAGCGTCCGGACGGACGTCAGGCCGACCTGAACTCGATCTACATGATGGCTCACTCCGGCGCCCGTGGTTCGCAAGCTCAGATCAAGCAGCTCGCCGGCATGCGCGGCCTCATGGCCAAGCCGTCGGGCGAGATCATCGAGACGCCGATCATCTCGAACTTCAAGGAGGGCCTGACCGTCCTTGAATACTTCAACTCGACCCACGGTGCCCGCAAGGGCCTGGCCGACACGGCCCTCAAGACGGCAAACTCGGGTTACCTGACCCGCCGTCTCGTCGACGTGTCGCAGGATGCCGTGATCATCGAGGAAGATTGCGGAACCGACCGTGCGCTTGAAATGCGCGCGATCGTCCAGGGCGGCGCGGTCATTGCGTCACTTGGCGACCGCGTACTGGGCCGCACCATGGCCGAGGATATCCTCGACCCGAAGAGCGGCGACGTGATCATCGAGGAAGGCGCGCTGCTCGACGAGGCGATGGTTGCCCGGATCGAGGAGCTCGGCCTGCAGGGCGTGAAGATCCGCAGCCCGCTGGTCTGCGCGTCGCGGCAAGGCGTCTGCGGTAAGTGCTACGGGCGTGACCTCGCCCGCGGTACGCCGGTGAACATCGGCGAGGCGGTCGGCGTTATCGCCGCCCAGTCGATCGGAGAGCCGGGCACGCAGCTGACGATGCGGACCTTCCACATCGGCGGCGCAGCGCAGCTGAACGAGCAGTCGAACCTCGAATCGCCGGTCGACGGCACGATCGAGTTCCGTGACATGCCGACGATCGTCGACCCGCGCGGCCGTCACCTGTCACTGTCGCGCTCGGGCGAGATCGCGATCCTCGACATGGATGGTCGTGAGCTTTCGACGCATCGCGTCCCGTACGGCGCTCACCTGCTGTGCGAGCCGGGCATATCGTCAGCCGCGCCGACCGCATCGCCGAGTGGGACCCTTCGTTCAGCCCGGTGATCACCGAAAAGGCCGGTACCGTGAAGTACCAGGACTTGATCGAGAACCGGACTATGACGGAGCAGCTCGACGAGTCGACCGGCATCACGCAGCGCGTGGTCACCGACGACAACGCCAAGTCGAAGAAGGAGTCGCTGCACCCGCGCCTCACCCTAACGGGCGCCAAAGCGGAAGAAGCGGGCGTCTACCGCCTTGCTCCGGGCGCCATCGTCGCGGTCGAGGACGGACAGCAGGTCGAAGCCGGCGAAGTGCTCGCTCGTATGCCGCGGGAAGCCGCGCGTACGCGTGACATCACCGGCGGCCTGCCGCGCGTCGCAGAGCTCTTCGAGGCCCGCAAGCCGAAGGAGAATGCGATCATCGCAAAGGTCTCCGGCAAGGTGACCTTCATGCGCGACTACAAGGCCAAGCGTAAGATCGCGATCGTCCCAGACGATGGGTCGGAGCCGGTCGAGTATCTCGTGCCGAAGTCGAAGATGATTGAGGTTCAGGAAGGCGATTATGTGAAGCGCGGCGACAATCTCGTCGGCGGTTCACCCGATCCGCACGACATCCTGGAAGTCCTCGGCGTCGAGGCGCTGGCCGAATATCTCGTCAGCGAGATCCAGGAAGTCTACCAACTCCAGGGCGTGAAGATCAACGACAAGCACATCGAGGTGATCGTTCGCCAGATGCTGCAGAAGGTCGAGATCACCGACGGCGGCGACACCACGCTGCTCGCCGGCGAGCAGGTCGATCGCGAAGAGATGGACGAGACGAACAGCAGGCTGACGAAGGGCCAGAAGCCCGCGGAAGGCAAGCCGGTTCTGCTCGGCATCACCAAGGCGTCGCTCCAGACCCGCAGCTTCATCTCCGCGGCCTCGTTCCAAGAGACGACGCGCGTGCTGACCGAAGCTGCTGTTCAGGGTAAGGTCGACACGCTGGACGGCCTCAAGGAGAATGTGATCGTCGGCCGACTGATCCCAGCGGGTACGGGCGCGGGCATGAACCGCCTGCGTGTTGCGGCCTCGTCGCGTGACACGGCGCTGCGTGCGGCTCAACGCCGCATGGCCGAAGCCCTCATCGCGCCGGACTCGGCTGAGGAGCTTCGCGCTGCGGAGAACGCCCGGTCGCCGCGTGACGATGCGGGCACGGGCGACGACCCGCTCGGGGAAGTCGTTCCAAGCGGCCACGGCCTTGACGCAGACGCGGGCGACTATCTGCAGGACTAAGTCCTGCAGATAGGCCAAAGAAAAACCCCGCCGGAGCGATCCGGCGGGGCTTATCTTTTTGGGCCGTGTGAGCCGCTACTTAGCAGCGGCCTCCGTGCATCGCATTCTCGGTGCAGGTAGCAGCCGAGTTGACGTCAGAGGCGGCGCCCCTGACCGTGTTGCATGCGGCGACGCCGAGCGCTCCGCAGATCAGGCCCACAGTCAAAAGCTTCCGAAACATGATCGCTCCTCCGTTGAACTGGCGGAACGATCATGGCCGGTCGAACGACCGTTTGTCCAGTGATCCGGTTAGCAGTTCTTGCCGCCATTCATCGCATTTTCGGTGCAGTTCGCGACCGAGTTCACGTCGCGAGCGGCGCCGCGAACGGTGTTGCAAGCAGCCGTCGCCAGCGCAACGCACACCAGACCCGCGGTTACAACTTTCTGAAGCATGAGAATCTCCCTCATTGACGGCAGAACGTAACGCAGCGCGGCGGGAACGGGTCCATTCCGCCTCCGGAATTTACCGGATGTGGCTATTAGACGGCGACGGGCGCCGAAATGTGCGGGTGCGGCTCGTAATTCTCGAACATGAAATCGTCCCCCTCGTAGGAGAAGAGGTCTTGTCCTCGATCCTTGATCACGAGGCGCGGCAGCGGGCGAGGTTCGCGGGTCAGCTGCAGGCGCGCTTGCTCGAGATGGTTCGAGTAGAGATGGCAGTCTCCACCCGTCCACACGAACACGCCGGGCTCAAGTCCGCACTCGCGCGCGAGCATGTGGGTCAGCAAAGCGTAGGAAGCGATGTTGAACGGGACTCCGAGGAAAACGTCGGCGCTGCGCTGGTAGAGCTGCAGGTTCAGACGCCCAGCCGCCACCTGCGTCTGGAACAGGCAATGGCAGGGCGCGAGCGCCATCCGCTCGATCTCTCCCGGGTTCCACGCAGTGACAATCTGCCGACGCGAATAAGGATCGGCTCGGATCAGCTCGATGAGGTTCTTGATCTGGTCGACATGCCGCCCATCGACCGCTTCCCAGTCGCGCCACTGCTTGCCATAGACCGGCCCGAGATCCCCCTCGTCGTCAGCCCATTCATCCCAGATGCTGACCTTGCGCTCGTTCAGCCAGCGGACGTTCGTATCGCCCCGGAGAAACCACAGCAGTTCAACAATGATCGACCGCAGGTGCAGCTTCTTGGTCGTCAACAGCGGAAAACCGTCACGGAGATCAAAGCGCATCTGGGCGCCGAATGTCGATAGGGTTCCGGTGCCCGTGCGGTCCTGCTGCTCGACGCCTTCGTCGAGGATCCTCTGCATTAGTTCGAGATATGCCTGCATCTGGCCGACAGTCTAGCCACAGAGCTTGGCGCGTCCAAGACGCCCCAAAAATCTCCATTGTGGATAACCGTGCAACGCGGCAGCTGTCGACGGCGGCGGAGGAGATGGACTGCACCGTGCTCGATCACGTCCTCGCGGCAGACGCGTGCACGAGCTTCAGGAAGCTCGGTCTCCTCTAGGCCTTGCACGGCTGAATCTGTTCCGGCGCAGGCTTGGGCCGAGCCAGTCGGAACGCCATGAAATAGACCTCTCCGCCGGTAAGCATGCGGAACTTCATCGGCTCCATTCCAAGCGCAGCGAATTCGCACTTCACCTGAGCGGGCGGAATTCCGTGATGGCTCACCGGACGATCCGCGTCGACCACGACTACGAGGCCTTCGGGTTTCACTCCATCTCGCAGGTGCCAGAGGAAGGCGTAGGGCGACTGCACCTCATGATACATGTGCACAAGCAAGACGCGGTCGAAGAACTCCGCCGGAAGCATCGGATTGTCGGGCGTGCCGAGCTTCACCGCGACATTATCAAGCTGTTGTCGCTGCACGCGATCGGAAAGCTGATCGCGGACCTGCGGCATGATGTCTTCGGCGAGCACCCTACCTTTCTTGCCGACCGCGGGTGCCAGTCGGACCGTGTAATAGCCCTCACCGGCGCCGACGTCGGCGACGGACATCCCGGGCTTGAGCTCGGCAAGCTGCATCACCTCTTCCGCTTCGCCGACGCGATCGCGCGCATCCTCGGTCGAGAACGCTTGGCCAACGATCGGTGCGACATCGCGCTGCGCAGTCGGGAAGCGGGGCTCAGTCGGCTGAGCGCGACATGAAGCAAGTGCGACAACCGCAGCTAATGCGATCCCCTTACTCCACATCCTCGACCTCGACGGTCTCGCCCGTCACCCGCTGCGACAAGGCGGCCGCCATGAAGCGATCGAGGTCACCGTCCAGCACGTCGCTCGGGCTGGTCGATGTTACGCCGGTGCGGAGATCCTTCACAAGCTGGTAGGGCTGGAGGACGTACGAGCGGATCTGGTGGCCCCAGCCAATGTCGGTCTTGGCCGCATTGGCGGCGCTCGCCTCGGCTTCTCGCTTCTGCAGCTCTGCCTCGTAGAGGCGCGCCTTGAGCTGCTTCAACGCCGAGGCGCGGTTCTTATGCTGCGAGCGTTCGTTCTGGCACGCAACGACGATCCCGTCGGGATGTGCGTGATGCGAACGGCGCTATCAGCGTGTTGACGTGCTGCCCGCCCGCGCCTACGCGCGATAGGTGTCGATGCGCAGCTCGGACTCGTTGATCTGGATATCGATGTCGTCATCGACCTCGGGATAGACCCAGACGCTCGAGAAGCTGGTGTGGCGTCGTGCATTCGAATCGTAGGGACTGATGCGCACGAGCCGGTGGACTCCGCTTTCGACCTTCAGATTACCATAGGCATTCTCGCCCTTGATGAGCAGCGTTGCCGACTGATGCCGGCCTGCTCGCCCGAATGGTGGTCGACGAGCTCGACTTTCATCTTGTGCCGCTCGCCCCAGCGTGAATACATGCGCTGGAGCATCTCGGCCCAATCCTGACTCTCGGTCCCGCCCACACCTGCGTTGATTTCGACATAGGCGTTGTTGGCGTCCGCCTCGCCTGCAAGCAGCGCGGCGACCTTGTCACGATCGGCCCGTTCAGCGAGCTCGGCGAGGCTGCGGATTGCATCATCGACGAGCGCGTGATCGCCCTCGCTCTCGGCGAGTTCCATAAGCTCAGACGTGTCCGCCAGTTCGCGCTCCAGCGTCCGCGTCGCGCCGATCGCCTCCTCCAGGCGTCGCCGCTCGCGCATGACCTCCTGCGCCGCTTTGGGATCATCCCACAGCGTCGAATCCTCAACCCTCGCGTTCAGTTCCTCCAACCGCTTCAGCGCGCGATCCCAGTCGAGAAACCGGCGCAGCAGAGCCGTCGCAGCATTTATCTGATCGATATGGGCCTGCGCTTCGGCGCGCATCGTAAACAACCTTCGAGTGAAGTTAAGCTGTGGAAACCCTATTAAAGGCTGTTCTGGGTTGGCAAGCCAGTGGGTTGCGCAGGAGGAGGCGCTTCGCGCGTCGCCGCAGGCCGTGACGGAGCTGGGCTGTGCGCGGCCTCACGCTGCTGCATCGCCGCCTGATAAGCCGCCTTGAGCCGCTGTTGTTGCTGCTCCTGATTGTACGGGTCCGTACCGCCAGCGTTGAAGCTGCGACGTGGCTCCGTCTGCGGCTGGAACGCCTCCCAGATCACCGACGCCTTGGGATCACTATCGGTCGGGAAGACGCCGTAGACCGCCTTGCCGCTGGCGCGGTCGATGCGAACCCAGCGAATGCCCGGAGGCGCGGTAAACGGAACCTTCGGCTGGTCCTTCAGCGCGGTCAGCGCCCATTCCTTCCAGATCGGAGCCGAGATGCGGCCCCCCTGCGCCCATCCGCCGAGTGGGCGGGGGTGATCGTAGCCGAGGTAGACGCCGGCAACGATGTCGGGGGTACCGCCCACGAACCAAACGTTGGTCGGCCCGTTCGTGGTGCCGGTCTTGCCGAACAGCGGGCGGTTGAGGTCGCGAAGCACGGTCGCCGTGCCACGCTGGATCACGCCTTCCATGACGTGGACCATCTGGAATGCCGCCATTGGATCGACCAACTGGCGGCTCCGGCTGGGCGGACGCGGCATCCCCTTCCCGTCCCAGTCAGCGGCATTGCAAGTGCTCATCAGGGCGCAACGGTTATCTGTGCGGTAGATGATCTTGCCATTGCGGTCCTCGACATAATCGATGGTGGTCGGCTTAACGCCGCGCCCCTGGTTCGCGAGAATCGCATACGCGTTGGTCAGTCGAAGCACCGTCGTGTCGCCCGCGCCAAGCGCGAACGAGAGATAATTGCCATAATCGCCCACGCCGAGCTTCCGCGCTGTATCGGTGATCTTCGGCATGCCGACCGTCGATGCGGCTCGGACGGTCATTAGGTTGCGCGACTGCTCGACGCCCCAGCGCAGCGTATGCGGACCGGCGGACCGGCGATCGAAGTTGACAAAGCATTTGTTACCGAGCCCGGCGCCCTGCCAGACGCAGAAAGGCGCATCCAATTCGATCGTTGCCGGGGTGAAGCCGTTCTCAAGCGCCGTTACGTAGACGATCGGTTTGAAGGCCGAGCCCGGTTGGCGAAGTGCCTGGATGGCTCGATTGTAGCTAGAGCCGACCACGTCAAAGCCGCCCTGCATCGCAAGCACCCGGCCGGTGTGAACCTCCTCGACAAGCATTCCGCCGGACACCTCAGGCACAGACTTGAGCTGCCAGGTGCCGGGTCCCGTCTGCTTCACAATAATTACCATGCCGGGCTTCAACGCGTCGAACGCCGCTCCTCCCTGGCCCCGTACTGGCGTGACAGCGCCAGACGCCGGAAGCGTGCCCGTCGAGCCGTTCTGGAATCCGATCGATGCCTCTCCGCCATTCTTCGAAAGCACGACGGCCTTCTTCCAATCGGGGAAGCCAGTACCGACCGGCGCCCGATCCAGCTGGCCCGCCCAGTCCTTGGTGACGTCGACCGTCATCCCCAGGTCTTTCCAGCCCCGCCCGCCATCGAACCTGACGAGACCGCTTCTGAGCGCCTGCGCCGCCGCGTCCTGCATCAGGGGGTTCATCGATGAGCGGACCCAAAGACCACCAGCGTAAAGACTGTTGGCCCCGTCGTTGGCGTTCTCACCGAACTGCTTGATCAGCTCACGGCGCACTTCCTCCATGAAGTAGCCGCCCTGCTGCTGGAACTTCTCATTGCTTCCGTAGCGGATCGTTCCGAGCGGCGTCGCTGCGGCTTCATGCCATTGCGCCTCGGTGATGTAGCCGTTCCGGTACATCTCCCGGAGCACGTAATTGCGGCGGTCGAGTGCCTTCTGCGTAGCGCGTACCGGATCGTAGTTCGAAGGCGCTTTCGGAAGGATGGCGAGATACGCCGCCTCAGGCAGCGTCAACTCGTTGACGTCCTTGTCGAAATAGGCGCGAGCCGCGGCCTGCACGCCATAAGCGTTGCGGCCGAGAAAGATCGAATTCAGGTAGATCTCCAGAATTTGCTGTTTGCTCAGCGTGTCCTCGAGTCGGAACGCGAGGATCGCCTCACGCGCCTTGCGGCCGACGTTATAGCTCAGTCCCTAAGCAAATACTTGGCGACCTGCTGGGTGATGGTCGAACCGCCCGGCACGCGGCCACCTCGACCGATATGGACGGTGTAATTGAAGATCGCCTTGATCGTCCCGGGAAAGTCGATCCCGTGATGCTCGAAGAAGGTCTTGTCCTCAGCGGACGTGAAAGCGCGGACGAGCACCGGCGGGTACTCGTCAAAGGCGAGCTCGACGCGGCGCTCCCTCGCGAACGTCTGGACCGGCGTTCCGTCGAAGCCGCGCACGTTCGTGGGAAGCGGCGGCTGGTAAGCGAGAAGCGTCTGCGATGAGGGAAGTCCGCTCGCAAAATAAATCCACATCGCGGCGACGAGCGCGAAGAGTGCCAGGCCGGCCCACGTGATGAAGCGAACCCAACGGCGCTTCCACCAAGGGTCAACGAACCCGTGCACCTTCTCATTAAAGGCGACGAGATCCGGCAGCGGCCACTGGGGAACGTTCAGGCGCTCAAACTTCATTCGTTGGTGCGTCTAGCCTGTTCGATTGCCTGGCGGAAGTTCTAACGGCGCGATCGCGCGGCGATATCCGTTTCGATCGCCTGAGCCAGCGCCAAAGCGATATCAGAACGGTGTTGCGGAGTTCTCAGCAGCACCTCGTCATCGGCATTGCTGAGATAGCCAGCCTCGAACAGGACCGCTGGCGTCCGGGCACTTCGGAGCACGTGGAAAGCAGCGAAGCGATGCGGTTCCGGCCGGAGTTCGAAACGCCCAGCCGACTTTCGGACGAGGCGTGAAGCAAGGTCCGCCGAGGCGCTCATCTGAGCGCGAGTTACGAGATCGGCGAGCATCTCGTCCACGGAGCCGTTGCCGAGCCCGCTGTTCCACCGCGGATTTTCCTCCGCCGCAAGGCGCGCTGCTTCAGCATCCGAGGCAACGTCGGACAGCGAATAGACGCTGGCACCCCGGGCCAGCGGATTGGCGGCGCTGTCCATGTGCAGCGACACGAACATCGAGGCGCCAAGCCGCCTCGCAACAGCCGCTCGATCTTCAAGCGTCAGGTAGGAATCGTCCTCGCAAGTCATGGCCACGCGGACCCGGCCCCGTTTGACGAGCTCGTCGCGGAGCTCTCGCGCCAAGGCGAGCGTCAGGTCCTTTTCCACGACTTCACCGGAAACGCTTCTAGCTCCGGGATCACGGCCGCCATGGCCCGCGTCGATCACAACGATCGGACGGCCCTTCGCCGTCGCGCCGCCATAGATGCGATCGGTAGCGGCGGCCGGAACAGCAACCGTAAGGCTCGCCTCCCGCGCCTCGCCAAGTACTGCGGAACCATCCGCGGCAGACGCGGTGCCGCTCCGGCTGGAGTTGAGGGCGATTGTCAGCGCCGCGCCCGCAACACCGATCACGGCAATGCATGCAACAATCGCATTCTGAGAAAATTTGAGCTTCACCAACCCCAGCCAAGCCGTTGACGCGGAACCCGATCTATCATGCGAATATGGTTAGTGCGACAATTCGGATAGGCTTATCCCCATTTGATCCGGCACGGCGGTTGCGGCGGTTAAGCGGGGATGCTAACCGCAGTGTAGATACCCGGATCATCGGGAATCCGAGTGCCGCGACCAGTGCAAGAGTACGCGGCTTCACGAGGTTGACGCTGACATGATGCCACAGAACGTTTTCCAGCCGCTCTCTCAAGAGGCGGCGGTTGCGTTCCCCGTACCGAGGTTCGGGATGGCTTCCTCAGCAGAAGCGCTTTCAAACAATATCGCCAATGCCAGCGGACCAGGGGCCGCAGGACTGGCCACAATCATCGCGCGCCACTGGCTCAGCCGGATGCACAGGCGCGCCCGGAGAAATTTCAATGTCAATGCGCATGCTAATCGACGCGCGCCACCCGGAGGAGACCCGGGTCGCAGTCGTCAAGGGAAACCGGATCGAAGAATTTGATTTCGAGTCCGCCGAGCACAAGCAGCTCAAAGGGAATATTTATCTAGCCAAGGTTACCAGGGTCGAACCGTCACTTCAGGCGGCGTTCGTCGACTATGGCGGAAATCGCCACGGCTTCCTGGCCTTCAGCGAAATCCATCCCGACTATTATCAGATCCCCAAGGCCGACCGCGAAGCCCTGCTTCGCGAGGAAGCCGAGCACGCCGCCGAGGAAGAGCGGCTGCGGGCAGCCGCCGACGACCTCGATCTGATGGACGATCATCACTACGACGACACAGACGATCGGGCGGAAGAGCTGTCCGAAGAGGAACTGCACGATGCGCCCACCGCCGAAGAGACGGGCGGTGGTGGACGCAAGTCGTCGGTGGACGAGGCTGCGGCGGACGAGCTGCGCAAGAAGCGTCAGGCACTCCGTCGCCGCTACAAGATCCAGGACGTCATCCAGCGCCGTCAGGTATTGCTGGTTCAGGTCGTCAAGGAAGAGCGTGGCAACAAGGGCGCCGCGCTGACCACCTACCTGTCGCTGGCTGGCCGCTATTGCGTGCTGATGCCAAACACCAGCCACGGCGGCGGCATCTCGCGGAAGATCTCGAATGGAGCGGATCGCAAGCGCCTTAAATCGATCATGACCGACCTCAAGCTCCCGACAACGATGGGGCTGATCGTCCGCACCGCAGGGCTGTCGCGCACCAAGGTCGAGATCAAGCGCGACTTCGATTATCTCGCGCGTCTGTGGGACGAAATCCGCGAGCGCACGCTCAAGAGCACCGCCCCCGCACTTATATACCGCGACAGCGATCTCATTAAACGAGCTATCCGCGACCTGTACCACCGCGAGATCGACGAGGTGATCGTCGAGGGCGAGGAAGGTTACAAGGCGGCGCGCGGTTTCATGAAGCTGCTCATGCCGAGTCACGTCCGCCGCGTCTCGCTGCACAGCGAATCGACGCCGCTGTTCCAGCGCTACGGCGTCGAGGACCAGCTGAGCGCGATGTACCAGCCGGTCGTCCAGCTGAAGTCTGGCGGGTACCTCGTCATCAATCCGACCGAGGCGCTGGTCTCGATCGACATCAACTCGGGCCGCTCGACCCGCGAACATAATGTCGAGCAAACGGCGTTCAGCACGAACCTCGAAGCCGCGCAGGAGATCGCCCGGCAGCTCCGGCTGCGCGACATGGCTGGCCTGGTAGTCATCGACTTCATCGACATGGAGCAGAACAGCCATGTCCGTAAGGTCGAGAAGGCCATGAAGGAGGCGCTGAAGAACGACCGCGCCCGCATTCAGGTTGGACGCATTTCCAGCTTCGGCTTGATGGAAATGAGCCGACAGCGCCTGCGCACCGGCGTACTCGAGGCTTCGACCAAGCCGTGCCCACACTGCGAAGGCACTGGCCTGATGCGTACTGCGGCTTCAGCGGGCCTTTCGGCCCTCCGCATGATCGAGGACGAAGCCGCCCGTGGACGCGGCGAGCGAATCTGCCTGCGCGCCGGTAAGGAAGCTGCCGTTTACGTGCTCAACAAGAAGCGCGGCGAACTGGCGGACATCGAGCAGCGGTACGGCGTTTTTATCGATATCCTCATCGACGAGAGCTTCGAAGGCGCGAAGATGATGGTCGACAGTTCGGGCCCGCGCCCGGTCGCGGTCCCGCGTCACGAGCCAACTCCGATTGAGGAGGACGTCGAGGAAGTCGAAGCGCTCGAAGAGGAACTCGAAGAGGACGACGGAGAGGACGAGCAGGACGAGGAAGAAGAGCGCGAAGGCCGTCCCGAACAGGGCGAGCGGGCGGAAGGCGACCGGCCTGGCCGCCGGCGCCGACGGCGGCGCCGCGGTGGACGCGGTCGTCGCAGGGAAGGCGCTGAGGAAGGCTCGTTCGCGCCGGAAGGCGATGTCGCGCTTGAAGAAGCGCCAATCGGCGAAGCCGAAACGCATGACGAGGCTCCCGCTGAGACCGAAGCCGCAGAGGAGTCTGGACCTGGCAAGAGCCGTCGCCGTCGGCGCGGCCGCAGGGCTCCCGCATCCGAAACCGAGCAGGTGACCGTCGAGGCGGACAGCTCGCCGATGGTCGAACGTCCAACCGACGAAGAACCGCCAATCGCGGAAACGCAGCCAGCCGAGGAGCTCGCTCCCAAGCCCACGCGCCGCCGGTCGAAGAAGGCTGCCGAGGCCGAAGTCGTTGTCGTGGAGCCGGCTCCTTCGGACGCGCCACCGGCCGAGACTACCGATGAGGCACCGCCGCCCGCGAAACCCGCACGCAAGCGCCGGACGAAAGCGGCTGGCACCGAAGCGGCTGGTGAGCCGCAGGCCGCGCCCGCCCCCAAAGCGGCAGCTAAGTCCGAACCAGCCCTGACGGCGGAGCCTACATCGGTGCCTGCCGCGAACAACGACACGACGGCAGAGGACGACGGCGGAGAGCCTCGCCGTGGCTGGTGGCAGCGTACCTTCGGCTAGCAATAAGGGGGCGCGTACCGCCACGGGACGCGCCCTCCTTTTCATGCTTCGTTCAGCCGAAAAAATGCTAATCGACCGCCGATGAAGTCTCCGGCTGCCCGGTGCGCGCGCCTGCTCATGATGGCGCTTTTGCTCGCCATCGCGATGGTGCGGCCGGCTTACGCCGATGACGGCTCCGGTCCATCCGTCCTGCGCGACACAGAAACGGAACTGCTGTTCAAGGACATGTCGCGCCCGCTGATCATCGCCGGCGGACTCGACCCGCACAGCGTCAACGTCGTTCTTCTGAACGATCCCGAGATCAACGCCTTCGTCAGCCAGGGACAAACGGTCTACCTCCAGACGGGCCTGCTGGAAGCGACGGACAATCTCGACCAAGTTGCAGGGCGTTGTCGCGCACGAGCTTGGCCACGTCATCGCCGGCGACGCGATCCGCAGTGAAAGCGGTGCCAAGCAAGCGACCGGCATCAGCGATCCTGTCGCTGGTCCTTGGCGCCCTGGCCTTGGCCGCCGGCGCCGGAGATGCGGCGATGGGCATCATGATGGCGGGCCAGCGTGCGGCGATTGGCGAGTTTGCTGGCGTTCACGCGCGCTCAAGAGGCGACCGCCGACGCAACGGGATCGCGCCTGCTCTCCAAAGCGAGGCATCAGCGGCAAGGGCATGCTCGAGTTCTTCAACAAGCTGCAAAAGCAGGAATATCGGCTGGCCATCTATTCAAAAGACAGCTTCGATCGAGAACACCCACTGTCGTCCGAGCGTATCCAGGCGCTGGAGCAGAACCTCAAGAGCGATCCCGCCTGGAGCAAGCCTACCGATCCCGCTCTCGAGGCGCGCTTCCAACAAGTCAAAGCCAAGCTCATCGGCTACGTCGACCCGAAGCTGGCGGTTACCAAGTATCCGGAGAGCGACCAGAGCGTGCCCGCTCATTATGCGCGTGCCTATGCTTACCACCTCGGCGGCTATCCGGATAAGGCACTCTTCGAAGCGGACGCGCTCCTCGCGACCGACGCCGCACGATCCGTTTTTCCTCGAATTGAAGGGCCAGATCCTGCTCGAAGGCGGAAAGCCTAG
Organism: uncultured Alphaproteobacteria bacterium; assembly: GCA_963752025.1. Taxonomy (GTDB): domain Bacteria; phylum Pseudomonadota; class Alphaproteobacteria; order Sphingomonadales; family Sphingomonadaceae; genus Sphingomicrobium. Next base: position 14,901 of record CAVVWY010000024.1, read on the forward strand.
GGAAGCCATCGCCCCATTCTTCGCGAGGCAGTGCGGCGTTCGAATGAGGCGCCGATGATCGCGGCCATACTCGGGGCATGCCCTCGTTGCGACCGACGATCCTAAGAATTTTGCCGAGGCCAAGCAGATCCTGAAAGTGGCGGTTGCACGCGACAATCAGGATCCGTTCGCTTGGTACCAGTGGGAAATCATCTACGACCGCGAGGGCGACGATGCTCGCGCCGCGCTTGCCACCGCAGAGCGCAGCAATCTCGAGGCCAATCCGAAAATGGCGCTCGCGAGCGCCGAAACGGCCTTGAAGGGGATTCCGCCGGGAACGCCGGATTGGCTTCGCGCGCAGGATATCGCGATGGTGTCGAAGTCCCAGATCAAGGACAAGAAAGAGCAAGAAAGAGCGCGAATTAGTGAACGACACCAATGGGCCGGCCCCCAAGCGCGGGACGATGGGAGCGGCGGTCACCGGGAGGCGTCATCGGATCGGCACTGACGGCGCTTACTGCTGCTTGTTGCGGCACCAGACTTCCTCGCTAGCCGGATCGTCCGGCATGGACTGCTCGCCGATCCGGCCATCCTGTCGGACACCGTCGATGCCATGCGCGATGCCCAATATCGACCCGCGCTTGCCGCCAATCGCGCGGCCATAGAAACGCCGTTCGCAAGCTCGTGGAAGGGTGCAGCGAAGCCGCAAGTCACCCTCGTTGAATTCTATGACTACGCCTGCCCCTACTGCAAAGCGAGCAACCCGCATGTCGATCAGCTGCTCAAGGAGGATAAGGGTCTCCGCGTCGTCTATCGCGAGCTGCCGATCCTCGGTCCCGATAGCCTGACGGCCGCGCGCCTGTCGCTTGAAGCCTCGAAGGCGGGCCGCTTCACGCAATTCCATGATGCCATGTGGGCGGCGGGCGTCCCGCTCCGGATACGATCGCCAGCGCGTCGCAGTCGGTCGGCATCGCGGCTACTCCACAAAACGATCCGACGATCGAGACTGAGCTCAAGCGCAACTTCAATCTTGCCGGTCAGCTCGGCGCCACCGGAACGCCGCTGTTCGTCGTTGGCGACCAAGTGATGAATGGCGCCGTCGGCTACGACGCTCTAAAGGCTGCCATCGCCAAGGCTCGCGCGAAGAGCTAGAAGAGCGAAGCGAAAAATAGCGCCGTCGCAACGGCCATAACTACCGTGGCGAGCGAACCCAGCATTTTCAATGGACGGCCCGCGGCGAGACGTCCCATCGCGCGCGGATTCGACACGATTAGCATCATGATCACCATCAGGGGCACGGCGAGCACGCCGTTCACCACCGCTGCCCAATAGAGTGCCTTCACTGGGTTCCACCAAGAGAGGTCATCGATGCGCCGGCAAAAGTGGTCGCGGCGATCACTGCGTAGAAGAAACGCGCGTGAGCAGGCTTGGCGTCGAGGCTTCCGGCAAGGCCCACCATCTCGGTGAGTGCATAAGCCGCGGAGCCGGCGAGAATCGGCACGGCCAAGAGGCCCGTTCCAATGATGCCCATTGCGAAAAGCGCGGAAGCGAACCGTCCGGCTAACGGACGCAAGGCGTCGGCAGCCTGAGCGGAGGTCTCGATATCGGTGATCCCGTGAACGTGCAGCGTCGCGGCAGTCGAAAAAACGATCGCAACCGAGATGATGGTGCTGAACGCCATGCCGATCAGCGTGTCGAACCGGATACGCTTCAGCTCCGGCCCCGCCGTACGAGGCGAGATACAAAGAGGTTTGGCGTGGGTTCGCTTCTCCTCCTCGATCTCCTGCGCCGCCTGCCAGAAGAAGAGATATGGGCTGATCGTCGTGCCCATGATCGCGACGAAACCCGTGGCGTATGCTGCGGTCCACTGCAGCCGTGGCACTACGAGGGACGTCAAAGCCTCGCCCCACGGCACGTGCGCGACCGCGACCACGCCTACGTACGAGAAGAGCGAAATCGACGTCCACTTAAGGAACGACGCATATCGACGGTAGCTGAGGAACACTTCCAGCGTGACGCAGAGCACCCCGAAGATGAGCGTGTACAGACCAACGCTACCGCCGATCAGCAGCTGAAGTGCTGCACCCATCGCGCTGAGATCGGCGCCGAGATTGATCACGTTGGCGATCAGGAGGAGCGACACGGCGAAATAAAGCAACGGCCGCGGGTAATGGCGTCGCAGGTTCCGGGCGATGCCGCGGCCGGTCACCCGGCCAATCTCGGCAGCGACGATTTGAATGACGGCAAGCAGCGGAAAGGTAAGCGTGAAGGTCCAGCTCAGGGCGTAGCCAAACGCTGCGCCAATCTGACTATGCGTGCCAATGCCGCTCGGATCGTCGTCGGCGGCCCCCGTGATGACCCCCGGTCCGATGACGTTGAGCAGGTTACGGCGCGTACTCACGTGAGCCCCCCGGCTAATTTCGGCCGTTACACTGCCTCATTGGAAGCACCCTTGAAACCCTGCGCGATGACGTACCATTCGCTCGAGTCCTTGCGGCTCGCCGGAGGCTTGGCGTGCTTCACCGTCGTGAAGCTGCGCTTCATCTCGGCCACGAGCTGATTGTCCGCACCACCCGCAAGGACCTTGGCAACATAGGCCCCGCCTGGCCGCAATATCTCTCGCGCGAAGTCCAGGCCCGTTTCGACCAGACCCATGGTGCGCAAATGGTCCGTTTGCGGGTGACCCACCGTGTTCGCAGCCATGTCGGAGAGAACGAGGTCGGCGGCAGCTCCTAATGCATCCTTGATTTTGCCAGGCGCCTCTTCGGCCATGAAATCCATCTGCAGGATGATGACGCCGTCGATGGGGTCGGTAGGCAGCAGGTCGATCCCAACCACCTTCGCCTGCGGAGTCTTGCGCCGCACCACTTGGCTCCATCCGCCCGGGGCAATGCCCAGGTCCACCACAGCTTTGACGCCCTTCAGCAGCCCGAACTTCTCGTCGAGTTCCAGCAGCTTATAGGCGGCGCGGCTCCGATAATTCTCCGCCTTGGCCCGTTTGACGTAAGGATCATTGAGTTGCCGTTCGAGCCAGCGTGTCGACGAGACTTTGCGGCCTTTGGCAGTCTTGATCCGCTTCACAATACCCAGCCGTCGCGCGCCATCAGCGACCGCAGGATGCCTTCGCGAATGCCCCGGTCGGCGATGCCCAGGTTCTTAGCCGGCCAGATTTCGATGATGGCCTCCAGAATGGCACATCCGGCAACGACGAGATCTGCTCGCTCCGAACCGATGCATGGAAGGTCGGACCGCTCATAATAGTCCATGCCCGCGATCATCGCGCTGATCTCCTGCATGGCCTCAATGGGAACGTGAAGGCCGTCCACCGCGCGGCGATCATAGGACGGTAGCGCCAGATGCACGCTGGCTAGCGTCGTCACCGTCCCGCTCGTGCCGAGCAGCCGGATGCCTTCCTTATCTTCCGGCAACATCGTCGCGAAGTTCGCGAACGCGCGCCGTGCCCGCTCACGCATCCGCTTGTAGGCAAGCAGGCGATCCGGCCCTTCGAGCGCCTCCTTTCCCTCGCTCTCAGTGAGGGAAACCACGCCCCACGGAGCGCTCCACCATGCGCGAATGCGTGGATGGCCTTCCTCCTGATCGATCAATACCAGTTCGGTCGAACCACCACCGATGTCGAAGATGAGCGCCGGGCCGTCGCCTGGCTCCAGCAACTTGTGGCACCCAAGAACCGCAAGGCGCGCCTCTTCAGCCGGCTCGATGATGTCGAGAACGATGCCCGTCTCTTCGCGCACGCGGTCGGCGAAATGCTGGCCGTTTCTCGCGCGGCGGCAAGCCTCCGTCGCAACCGACCGAGTGAGCGACACATTGCGGCGCCGAAGCTTGTCGGCACAGACGGCCAGCGCGGCAACCGCGCGATCCATTGCGCTTTCCGACAATTCGCCGCTCTGCGAGAGCCCCTCGCCCAGGCGGACTATGCGCGAAAAGGCATCGATGACGGTGAAGCCGCTGTCGTGCGGCCGGGCGATCAGAAGCCGGCAGTTATTCGTGCCGAGGTCGATGGCGCCATAGGTGTGGCGATGCGTGTCCCGCCTCGAGTGCGGTCTTGGTACTGACGGCCCGCTCTGTTCAGCATAGGTCTGCTGCAGAGCGGGCGCACTGGCGACACCCTGCGCCATGACACACGCCCGTTCTTTCCTCCACCGCGTCGATCAGCGGCTGACTTAAACCGGTTTTAATCACAAATGAGGGGGTCAGGGCAAGGTGGGTCGAACCCAACCCCCCGGCGTTGACACCAAAGGACCTGCTTCGTATCTCGCCCGCGTCCGCGACAATTCGCGAATTGCCCCGTCGTCTAATGGTAAGACTACGAACTCTGACTCCGTCAATCGAGGTTCGAAATCCTCGCGGGGCATCCATTCTCGCTTATGTTGAGAACACTAAGTTCTTGCCGCTCTAGCTGAGTGTTCTGGCCACGGCTGAGCGCCAGCCTTTGAGCATTTGCTCGCGGTTCTGATCGGGCATGGCCGGCTCAAAGACATCCTGCGATTCCCAGGTGTGGGCAATTTCATCAAGGCCGCTCCAGACGCCGGTTGAGAGTCCGGCCAGGAACGCCGCGCCAAGAGCGGTGGTCTCGATGTTCTTCGGACGCTCCACCGGCACCCGCAGGATGTCGGCGAGGAACTGGCAGAGCCAATCGTTGGCGGCCATTCCCCCATCGACGCGCATGCCGGCGGGACCGCAGGCGAAATCCTTAGCGACCGCTTCAAGTAGGTCGCGCGACTGATAGGCCACCGCCTCGAGCGCGGCGCGTGCGAGGTGCGCCTTGCTGGCCCCCAGCGTCAGGCCGAAGATGGCTCCGCGCGCATCCGGATCCCAATGGGGTGCGCCGAGGCCAACGAATGCCGGCACCATATAAATGCCATGACTGTCGGGCACGCTCCTGGCCAGACGATCCGTTTGCGCGGCGTCCGTGAATGCACCGAGGCTGTCGCGGAGCCATTTGACGGCGGCCCCCGCGACGAAGATCGATCCTTCCAGTGCATAGGTCGTGCGGCCCTGCAGCCGATACGCGGGGGTCGTGAGCAGCCGGTGATGTGATTGCACGGCGTCCTGGCCCGTATTCACGAGCATGAAGCAGCCGGTGCCGTAGGTCGACTTGGTCATGCCAGGCGCGAAGCAGGCTTGCCCGAACAGGGCGGCCTGCTGATCTCCGGCTATTCCGCCAATCGGCAGCTGCACATCGAACAGACCTGGCGCGGTCGTCCCGAAGAAATGACTGTTGTCGTGCACCTCGGGAAGGAGTGCCTCCGGGACCCGGAACAAGCGGCAAAGTTCGCTGTCCCAGCACTGACGGTGAATGTCGAACAGTGATGTCCGCGCCGCATTTGTGACATCCGTCGCATGCGTTGCGCCGCCGGTGATGCGCCACAGAAGGAAGCTGTCGATGGTCCCGCACGCCAGTTCGCCACGTTCGGCGCGCGCGCGGGCTCCCGCCACGTGGTCGAGGATCCAGGCAATCTTCGTGGCGGAAAAATACGGATCGAGGAGAAGACCGGTCCGCGTCTGGACCATCGCCTCGGCGCCTTCAGCGGCGAGCTTTGCGCATTCGTCGGCCGTTCGGCGGTCCTGCCAGACGATAGCACGGTGGATCGGCTCCCCAGTCTCCCGGTCCCACACCACCACGGTTTCGCGCTGGTTGGTAATCCCAATGGCGGCGACGCGTACAACGTCGGCGGCGCTCAGCGCCTCTCGCGCTACCGCAACAGTATCTTGCCAGATCTGCTCGGGCTCGTGCTCGACATGCCCTGGTGCCGGATAATGCTGCTCAATTTCACGCTGTACCACGGCGATGGCGCGAGCCTTGGAATCGAACAGAATCGCACGCGTCGAAGTCGTGCCCTGGTCGATCGCCAACACATGATCCTTCGGCCCCACAGGCGAACCATATAATCCACCGCCGCGACCCGGAAGGGGTTCTCAGCCCAGCGCACCCGGCCTAGAGCCGCCGCCCCATGGAATTCGCTGCCACGCCGCGTCCCGAGCAGGACGGTTTTCTCATCGACGTTCAAGCAGACGGCCGCACAGGGAACTATCTCGTGCGTACCGCGACGCAGCAGGACTTCAACGCATTCTTTCGTGAGCTTGCTGCAGATTTCGGCACGCGCGTGCCGCATATCTTCACCAGATCAACGGAGCATCCGGCGCCAAGCTTCAAGTGGACGCCGCTGCTCACGGAGAACGTGCACCCCAAGATTCTCATCGGGTACGGCGACCCCGCCGTCCTCAAGAGCGACGAGGGGTGGTGGCTGGTTGCGACATCGAACGATGCCCCGGACGCCTTTCCAATCCTGCATTCGAACGACCTGGTCGGTTGGGAGCCCAAGGGCTTCATCTTCCCTGCGGGGCAGGAACCAGAATGGGCCGCCAAGGGTCGCAACACAGCCGACTTCTGGGCGCCGGAGATGGCGAAGGTCGGTGATGAATATTGGACGGTGTTCACGGCGCGCCAGTCCAACAATGCTCTGGCGATCGGCCTGGCTCGTGCGCCAGCGCCCCTCGGCCCGTGGATGGACAATGGCGCGCCCCTCGTGACCGGGCGGCCGGTCAACACCACCGGGCTCGCTTCCGATGCCGGCGAGCCGCAGCTAAGCGGCGGCGTTATCGATTCGCACTTGTTCGTGGACTCGAACGGCGATCGCTACCTCTTCTGGAAGGATGATACGAACGGCGTTTGGCCGCGGCCCCTGGCGATGCTTCTGCGCAATCATCCGGACTTGATCGACAGGCTATTTGCCGAAGAATCCGATCGCAGGACGGCGGCGTTCGCGGCTGCGATCGTGCCTTGGGCGAACGCGCAGCGGCCGATGACCCGTTTCTTCGTGATGCAGCCGTTGATCGAGGCCGCGCTCGATAATTGGAACGCAGTGCGATCCGTGCTTGCCGAGTTCAGCCTCCAGGCAAGCACCATCCTGCAAGCGATGACCACACCGATCCACGCGCGGCGGATTGCGGGTGATGGCCGGTCGCTGATCGGCGAAGACAGAATCGTGCTCCAGAACGACCAGGATTGGGAGGGGCATCTGATCGAAGGCCCCTTCGTCACCCATCAGGAAGGCCGCTACTGGCTCTTCTACGCGGGCAACGATTTCTCGACGCCCGCATACGGGATCGGCGTGGCGGTGGCCGATCATCCGCTCGGTCCCTACACGAAGCAGGGAGAGCCCCTGCTCAAGTCCACACAGGAGTGGACTGCGCCAGGCCATGCTTCAGTTGCGCCAGGATTGAACGGTCGGCCGCAGTTATTCTTCCACGCCTTCCACCCGGGCGCGGGTGGCTACAACGCCTTCCGCGCCTTGCTGACGGTGGGACTGAGGTTCGATCGCGGGCGAGCGGAGGTCGTTGAGCTCAGTTGACGGAACGGACCTTGCCGCCACCGCGGATCGCGCTGCTGACCTCCGGATGGCCGACATAGCGAACAGTCCCTCCACCGTTGATCGCCGCCGCAAGCGTCGCTCTGGCGCGGACGAAGATGTCACCGCCGCCGTTCACAGCGGCGGATACGTTGATCCCATCGACCGCGCGGGTGTCGATCTTCCCTCCACCATCGACGGCCGCGGCGAGATCGGGCTGCGGCCGGAAACCGCTTTCAGCGGTGATGGCGCCGCCGCCGGTGACGGCGAGATCTGGCAGGTCGGGCGACTGGATTTCAACGCGCATGCGATAGATCTGCGGGCAATGCTCATTGCAGGTGTCGATGCGGAGCTTGCCGTCCCGTTCGAGGCGAAATCGCGTGAATTGCGTGCTACCCTCCATCAGCGTCACGCGCTGAACGGGACCGGGCACCAAGGTGACATTGCCCCCACCGCGAAGCTCGACCCCGCGAAAGGGCCCGATGTTGACCGCCTCGCCCGCGAATACTGGGGCTGAGATCGACAGGACGGCGGCGAAAAACGGTATGATCGAGCGCATGAGCGTGGTCCTCTGTTGATCGACTTCACGCTACATCTGTAGCGCTACAATTGCAGCGTGTCTAGGCCCCGCTTGCGGGCTGCCGATTTCCGCTGCATTCCGCTCCCTTGTGACCAAGCCGCTTACCATCATCGGCAGCTACGTCAGCCCCTATGTCCGCAAGGTGCTCGCGGCCATGAACCTCAAGCGGCTGAGCTTCGAAGTCGATCCAATCACGCCCTTCTATGGCAACGAAGAGTTCGAGCGGCTTAGCCCGCTCCGGCGCATTCCTGTGCTGATCGATGGCGATTTCACCGTCAGCGACTCGTCGGTGATCTGCGCCTATCTCGACGACGCGTATCCCGGCCACCCCCTCTTCCCGACCAACCCCAAGGACCGCGCACGTGCTCGCTGGTTCGAAGAGTTTGCTGACACGCGCCTCGGCGATCTCTTCATTTGGAACCTCTTCTATCAAAAGGTGGTCCGTCCACTGGTCTGGGGCGAGCCGACGGACGAGGAGCGCGTCCGCAAGGCCGTCGACAAGGACATCCCCGCAACGCTTGATTATCTCGAAGGCGAACTCCCGAACGAAGGCTTCCTATTCGGCGACATCAGCGTCGCGGACATCTCGATCGCGACGTTCTTCAGAAACGGAGCCTATGCGGGTTTCGAGAGCGACCCGGATCGCTGGCCCTGCACGACCGCTTTCGTCGAGCGCACACTTTCGCACACCTGCGTCGCCTCATTGCTGCCATTCGAGGACGTACAACGCGGATCGTCGATCAAGGGCCGTCGCCAGGCCCTGCTCGATGCCGGCGCGAGGCTTACGGGCGAGACCATGGGCCTCCGCGAACCACGCAAAGGCTACATGCGCCTCTAGTGATGCTGGTGCTGCTGTCCTGAAATCCAGTTTTCGAAGCGCGTCCTGAGCGACAGTTTGGACGGAATGTAGCCCTGCTCTCTCGGTTCGGCCGGCGCAGCAGGATCGTACAGCGTGAGATTGACTGGTGGTTTAGGCCGAACAGCCTCTCGCCCGCGCAGGAGGTCCTCGGCCGTTGCGAGAGATCGATGTATCTCTTCGGCGGTGAACGGCTTCATCAAGCAGCCGATCGCCAGGTCGGGCATCGGGAACTGCGGCGCCTTGCCGCTGACGAACATGCATGGAACGCCCAAGTCGTTGAGGCGAACCGCGACAGAGAAGCCGGTCGAACCATGCGCCAGATGAAGATCGAGCAGCACCAGGTCGGGCTCGTGCTGTTCAGTCGCGGCGATCGCACCGTCGGCATCCTCGGCTGTAGCGACTACCCGGTATCTGGGATTATCCTCGACGAGATATTTCATCGTCGTCGCTAGCTGGACGTCGTCCTCGACGATTAGGATCCTAAGCACGTGAGCCTCCCCGATCAGCTCACGGAAATTCCAGTTGGAATATCCGTTGTTTGATCGTTGCGCGGAAAAGCTCCCGCGCGAATCCCCCGTGAACGAAGTTATCGCCAGAATGCTACCTCCCCGGGCCGAAACGAAGAAGGCGCCCGCAACCTAAGTTGCGGACGCCCTCACCCCTCCTGATTTAAGCTCGGTTAAGCGCGGTAGAAGATGTGCGCGCCAATCTTTTCCACCACGTTCAGGCGACGACCCCACGAGGGAGCGACATAATTCGCGTGGTACCAAAGCACGTCGTTTTGAACGCTCGGAACGATGTTCGCCGTCGCCAGTCGCGCGATCCCCTGAGCGCGCGCCCATGCCGTCGAATTTGTGTCGATCCATGGGAACTCGCCGTGGCGCACGAAAGAGAATTGCGCCGGCTGCTTCACGACGCTGCAGTAGTCGGGCGGATAGCGACCCGACGCAGCGCGGTTCATGACCACATGCGCGACCGCCAGCTGACCTTCGAGCAATTCCCCGCGCGCTTCGAAGTAAACGGCGGTGGCAAGACAATTGCCCTGCTCATCGAGTGCATCGCCGGTGCTGTACTTGTCGACCAAGGCGTAGAGGGGCCAACCGCTCTTGTAGAGCCACGCGGCCTCGTTCGCCCACGTCGGCGCCAGCTTGACGGTCACCGCCTGGGCCGGTTGCGTCTGGAGGATGCTGCCCGTGGCGGTTGCGACCGCGGTCGTCGCCGCAATTGCAGGACGCGCGATGGTGCTCGCGATTGTCTGAGTTACCGTGCCTAGTGGCTTTGCGGCCGCATTGACATCCAGTACCTTCACGGCAGCAGGGACATTTAGCGACAGGTTCTGCGCACCCGCGCTCGAACCCACCGCAAGCATAGAAATCCCCATCACCGCGGACGCGCCGCGGCTACCCAACAATTTGATCACTTTTGTCGCTACCCTCTTGGCGGACAAACCCGCTGAGCGGCGCTTAACGCGCACTAATTGCCCAGCGGGGAAGTCCGTCTTGCCCTGGAGCCGGCGCCCCGCGCCTTCGGCTCACTCGCTCTCATTTGCTGCATCCCAGATATGTTAACTTTTCCCAGAGTCCAACCAATCGGCGGTGAACCGTTCGCGAACTCGGGATGGAATCCGGAACACATTGCATTCGTTTGTTTTTTTGAGGTTATCCACAGCAGGTACAGCTCAGTTTAGCGCCGCTTTCGCTCACTTCACCGGACATGGTACCAGCCCGGGACAGGAGGTGTTGCAATGGCGCATTGGCTGATGAAGTCCGAACCGGAGAGTTACAGCTGGAATGACCTCGTTCGTGACGGCGGCACCGAGTGGGACGGAGTCCGCAACAATGCCGCGCGCCTGCACCTCAGGGCGATGAGGAAGGGTGACGAGGCCTTCTTCTACCACAGCATGTCGGACAAGGCGGTTGTCGGCATCATGCGAGTCACGCGCGAAGCACAAGCAGATCCGAAGGACTCCGACTGGGTTTCCGTCCATGTCGAGCCCGTAAGGACGATCGCGCCAGTGACACTCAAGCAGATCAAGGCCGAACCGACACTTGGCAAGATGGAGTTGATCCGCCAGTCGCGGCTGTCGGTGGCGCCCGATCCGCGACGACGAGTGGAAGAAGATTCTCGAGATGGCAGACGCGCGGTGATGCTCCTCCTGCTGGCAGCCTCGGTCGCCCAAGCGCAGAGCGAAACGCCGAAGGCATTCATGGCGCGGATTTACGCGAACTATCGTCAGAGCGACTACAGCCCCTTTAAACATCCTGAACGCATCTTCTCCCCACGGCTGATGGCCGCGCTTGCGGAGGACTCACGGTTGTCCAAGGACGGAGTAGGCTATGTTGACGCGGATCCTGTCTGTCAGTGCCAGGATGCTGACGGGGTCACCGGGAAGATCGAGAAGATCAGCAACCGAGGTGCCGGCCACGCAACGGCGCGCGTGATGATCGGCTTCACCAATTCAACTCCGCGAAGGGTCACGTTCAGCCTCGTCCGAACTGCAGCGGGCTGGCGGATCAACGACGTTTCATCACCCGACGAGCCGAGCTTCCTGGCCGGGCTCGAAGCGTCAAATCGCAAAGCTCGGGTCAAGCACTAGCCGGGCGCAACGCCACTCCGATCGCGTCGTATCGATCGCGCGGTCAGGCAGCTTCCATCTTGCGCGCTTCGCGCTTGCGCTCATGCGGATCGAGGAAGCGCTTGCGAATGCGGATTGCCTTCGGCGTGACCTCGACCAGCTCGTCGTCCTGAATGTAGGCGATCGCCTGTTCCAGGCTCATGCGCTTCGGTGGCGTCAGGCGAATGCCTTCGTCCTTGCCCGACGCGCGGAAGTTGGTGAGCTGCTTCGATTTCAGCGGATTGACCTCGAGGTCCTGCGGCTTCGCGTTCTCGCCGATAACCATGCCTTCGTAGAGCATCTCGCCGGGCGAGACGAACAGGATGCCGCGTTCCTCGAGCGCGTTCAGCGCGTAGGCGACCGCCGGTCCCTGCTCCATCGAGATGAGCACGCCGTTCTGACGGCCGGCGATCGGGCCCTTGTAGGATCCGTATCTCTCGAACAGCCGGTTCATGATGCCGGTGCCGCGCGTGTCGGAAAGAAACTCGCCGTGATAGCCGATCAGACCGCGCGATGGCGCCGAGAAGGTCAGGCGAGTTTTCCCGCCGCCCGACGGACGCATGTCGGTCATCTCCGCCTTGCGCATCGCCATCTTGTCGATGACTGTACCGGAGAACTCGTCGTCGACGTCGACTACGACGGTTTCGTAAGGCTCCTCGCGGCCGTTCGGGCCGTCACGGAAAAGGACCCGCGGGCGGCTGATGCCGAGCTCAAACCCTTCACGGCGAAGCGTCTCGATGAGCACGCCCAGCTGCAGCTCGCCGCGGCCTGCGACTTCATAGGCCTCGCCGCCCTGCGTTTCGCTGACGCGGATGGCGACGTTACCCTCGGCTTCCCGCAGCAGGCGATCGCGAATGACGCGGCTCTGCACCTTGTCGCCGTCCTTGCCGGCAAACGGGCTGTCATTCACGGCAAACGTCATGCTGAGCGTCGGCGGGTCGATCTCGCGCGCCGGAATCGGCGCCGCGACCGAGGGATCGGCAATCGTGTTGGAGACCGTCGCCTTGATGAGACCGGCAATGGCAATGATGTCGCCGGCAGCGGCCTGCTCGACAGGGACTCTCTCGAAGTCCTTGGAAAGCGAACAGCTTGGTGGCGCGGCCGTCTTCGACAAGCCTACCTCCAACATCCATCGCTCGGATCGGGTCGTTGACGCGGACCGTGCCGCTTTCGACCCGGCCCGTAAGGATCCGGCCGAGGAACGGATCGCGATCGAGCAAAGTTGCGATCATCCGGAAGGGACCCGCATCTACCCGTGGCCGCGGCACGTGAGAAACGATAGTTTCGAACAGCGGCGTCAGATCCCCCGAGCGCACGTCGTCCGTAAGCCCAGCATAGCCTGCACGTCCCGAAGCATAGAGCGTAGGGAAGTCCAGCTGCTCATCATTTGCTTCGAGGTTGAGGAACAGCTCGAACACCTCGTCGAGCACTTCGGCGGCGCGGGCGTCCGGCCGGTCAATCTTGTTGACCACAACGATCGGCTTCAGGCCCAGCGACAACGCCTTACCGGTAACGAACTTCGTCTGGGGCATCGGCCCTTCAGCCGCATCGACGAGCAGGATCACTCCGTCCACCATGCTAAGGATGCGCTCGACCTCGGCACCGAAGTCGGCGTGCCCCGGGGTGTCGACGATGTTGATGTGCGTGCCGTTCCACTCGACCGAGGTGCACTTGGCCAGGATCGTGATCCCGCGCTCTTTCTCGAGGTCGTTCGAATCCATCGCGCGCTCTTCGATCCGCTGGTTTTCGCGGAAGGTGCCCGACTGGCGGAAGAGCTGGTCGACAAGGGTCGTCTTGCCGTGATCGACGTGCGCGATGATCGCGACGTTACGCAGGTTCATCTGATTTTCCCGGAAAAAAGTTCGGCGGCCATGTAGTCGTTAGCAGCCCATGTTGCAATGCAGCATGAACGGTCGCGGCCGTGATGCGTTTTCATCATCGAGACGAAATCCAGTCAGGAGGTTTGTCATGCCCCGCGGAGCCTATACAGCCAAGCAGGACCGCAAAGAAAAGCATATCGAGGAAGGCTACGAGAAACGCGGCGTGTCTAAGAAGGAAGCCGAGCGTCGCGCCTGGGCTACCGTGAACAAGCAGGACAAAGGCGGCAGGAACGCGGGATCGGGCCGCAAGTCGAGCCGTAGCGAGGCCGCGAAGCAGGGCTGGGAAACCCGCCGGCGTCGTGGCAACGGCTAATAGCTAGCCGCCTGATCCATAGGTGAATTCCTTGGCCTGCCTCCGCTGTGGCAGTTGCGCTCGTTTGATCAATGGCCGAAGAACGCCCGCGTGGAAGACCCGTTTCTCCGTAGTGGCCGCTCCTGCGGCCAGTGCACGCTTTGCTGCAAGGTTCCTCACATCAAGGAACTCGGCAAACCGCGTGATCAGTGGTGCCAGCACTGCGAGATCGGACGAGGATGCCGGATATATGAAGAGCGGCCACCGGTCTGCAGGGGGTTCTACTGCGATTATCTGACACAGCCGCTGGTCGGCGAACACTGGTATCCGGCGCGCAGCAAGATGATCCTGTTCACCGAACCCGATGGCGGTCGACTAGCGATCTACGTCAGATTCGGCGCGACCCGGCGCGTGGCGGGAACAGCCCTACTACCGTGAGATAAAGCAATGGGCGGCATGGGCGGCTCGAGACATGAGGCAGGTTATCGTTGTCGTCGGAGGCCGCTCCATCGTCATCCTGCCCGACGAGGACATCGACCTCGGTCACGTGGAAGAGAACGAGCGCATAAGCGTCTCCGAGGTCATGCAAGCCGGTCGAATTAAGCTGCGAGCTATGAAGATCCGCGCCGACGAACCTGGCCCGGTGGTTCGACCTTAACGGCAGCAGTGTGCCGAGACTCTAGCTCGCGCGCTCCAGAATTTCGATGGCGCGTTCAATCGCGCGCAGCTCGCTTTGAGCGAGACGTTCGAGCCTGATCTCCAGACCGGATCCGGCCTTGGGAATATTGCCAAGCTCCTCGCGGCCTTCTTGTGTCAGGCGCAGCGCCAGACGGCGACGATTTTCCGGGTCCTGCGTGCGTTCCACCAGTCCGGACCTTACGAGCATGTCCACGGCGCGGCTCACGGCGGGCGCTCCTCGCCCGACCGCTGACGCAATCTGATTCAACGTGGCCGGTTCCTTCGCACCGATCTGGGACAGAAGCTTGCGACGTGCGCGCTCAGCGCGGGCTGCGGGTCCATCCGCGACCCAGTTCTGGGCCAAGGTGTTGAAACGATTGGCAATCGCCGACGGTGATGACCCCCACATCATGGTTGCATCGTAACAATCATTTGCCGAAGCGCAATGTTGTTTAAAGGACGACGCGACGAGTAGTTGCACGAGCGGGACGGAGCCGCGATGAGGCCATGTGAGCACGCGCCCTCCCCTCCCGCGCAACGTCTGGATCCTCGGCTTCGTCAGCCTGCTGATGGACCTGTCGAGCGAAATTTATCATGCCCTCCTGCCAGCGTTCGTGACAATTGTGCTCGGGCTTCCAGCAACCGCCCTTGGTGCGATCGACGGTATTGCCGAGGCAACCGCCAACTTCGCGAAGCTTGCGTCGGGCCGGCTCTCCGACCGCAGCCGCAAGCGCAAGCCGTGGATCGTTGCGGGCTACGGTGTCGCCGCGCTCTCCAAGCCGCTATTCCCGCTCGCCAGCAACGCGGCCACCGTCATGGGTGCCCGCTTCGCGGACCGCATAGGCAAAGGCATCCGCGGCTCACCGCGTGACGCGATGGTCGCCGACGAGACGCCGCCTGAAATGCGCGGTCGTGCGTTCGGATTAAGGCAGTCGCTCGACACCGTAGGCGCGCTGCTGGCGCCGCTTGTCGCCATCGGCCTCATGGCGCTGTTCGCGAGCAACATCCGTGTCGTCTATTGGGTCGCGATCTTACCCGCTCTTTGTTCCGCCTTGCTCGCGTGGATCGCACTCCGGGAGCCGGAACAGCACCTAGCCCCGTTCAAGCCTTCGCCCTTCTTCTCCGGTTTCCGTGAACTCGACAAGGATACGAAGCGACTGCTCGCCGTCGGGTTCCTCTTTTCACTCGCCCGCTTTTCGGAGGCGTTTCTCATCCTAAAGGGCATCGAACTTGGGCTTAGCGAGGCTTTATCACCGGTCACACTCGCTCTGTTCAACCTGGCATACGTTCTCCTCGCTTACCCGGCGGGCAGCCTCAGTGACCGAATGAGCCCGAAATCCATCCTGATGGTGGGCATCGCTGTCCTCATCGTCGGTAACGTCGTCCTCGCCAATACGGAAAGCTACGCAGGCCTGGCACTCGGCGTCGGTCTGTGGGGTGCGCACATGGCGCTCACCCAAGGCATCTTCTCCCGCATGGTCGCCGACAGCGCGCTGGAGCAGCTGCGCGCCACCAGCTTCGGCGCTTTCTGGTTCGTGTCAGGCATCGGTGCGTTGCTCGCGAGCCTCGGCGCAGGATGGCTATGGGATCGGAGCGGCAGCGCGACCACTTTCGCGACAAGCGCGGGAATCGCAGCGGTGGCGCTCGCCATGCTTAGCCTGTTGCCTGAGGAGCGCGGCGCCTAGCGGGTAAAGCTCTCACCCTTCTCCGCCTTGTCGAGCAGCAACTTGGAGAAGCTGAACTCCGGCTTCATCCGCTCTTCCTGGCGCTTCAGCCCCTCCACAATCTTAGCGGGCCCTACCGTGTCGGCCCAGAACATCGGCCCGCCACGATAAACGGGCCAGCCGTAGCCATAAACCCACACGACATCGATGTCCGACGCACGCTGAGCGATACCTTCCTCGAGGATCTTCGCTCCCTCGTTGACCATCGTGTAGAGCGTGCGTTCGATGATTTCCTCATCGCTGATCTGGCGACGGTCAACGCCCTGCTGTTGCGCGAAATCCTCGATGATCTTCTGCACGACTGGAGAGGAGACGGCCGCCGCTTCTCGTCATAGTCGTAGAAGCCGGCGCCCTTCTTCTGGCCCCAGCGGTCGATGGCGCAGAGCGCATCGCGGATGTTCTCGATACGGTTGGGATCGCGGTGCCAGCCGATATCGACGCCCGCGAGATCGGCCATCTGGAAGGGCCCCATCGGCATGCCGAACTCGACGTGTACGCGGTCGACCTGCTCCGGCGTCGCGCCTTCAAGCAGCAGCTTGGTCGCCTCGACCTGCCGCGGCATCAGCATGCGGTTGCCGATGAAACCGTGGCAGACGCCAGCGACCACCGGCACCTTCCGGATCTTCTTGCCGAGCTGCATCGCAGTCAGCAGCACGTCAGGGGACGTCTTTTCGCCCCGCACGACCTCCAGCAGCTTCATCACGTTGGCCGGCGAGAAGAAGTGCATGCCGACAACGTCGCCGGGCCGCGAGATGCTCGCCGCAATCTCGTTGATGTCGAGGTAGGACGTGTTCGATGCGAGGATCGCGCCGGGCTCGGCAATCTTGTCGAGCCGGCCAAAAACTTCCTTCTTCACGTCCATATTCTCGTAGACAGCCTCGATGATGAGGTCGCAGTCGCCAAGCGCCTCGAAGTCCAACGTGGGCTTCAGCAGCCCTATGGCCTTCTCGACCTGCTCCGTGGTCATCCGCCCCTTCGAGGCGCTGGTCTCGTAATTCTTGCGTATCACGCCCACACCGCGATCGAGCGCTTCCTGGCCCATCTCGACGATGGTCACGGGAGTTCCCGCCGAGAGGAAGTTCATCGAAATGCCGCCGCCCATCGTGCCGGCGCCGATCACGCCGACGCGCTTGATGTCGCGTGGCACGGTGCCTTCGGGCAGGTTGTCGATTTTGGCCGCCTTGCGCTCGGCAAAGAAGAAATATTGCTGCGCCCGCGCTTGCGTGCCGCTCATCAGCTCCATGAACAGCCGGCGCTCGTCAATGACGCCTTCGGAGTACGGCTTCTGCGTCGCGACCCGCACGGCCTCGATATTCTTCTCGGGCGCATCGAAGCCGCGGAACTTGCGCGCATTGTCGCGGCGAAAATCGTCAAAGACCGCCGGGTCGACGTTGTCGACCTTCTCCTCGAATGCGGATGAGCGCGGCAGCGGACGCACGTCGCGCACCTCTTCCGCATAAGCCACCGCGTGCGGCAGCAGCTCGCCCTCGACGAGCCGATCGATTAGGCCGCATTCGAACCCCTCGCGAACGCCGATCGGATTGCCCGTCGCCGTCATTTCGAGCGCCTTGCGAACTCCGGCTACCCGAGGCAGCCGCTGCGTCCCGCCGGCACCTGGCAGCAGGCCGAGTTTCACTTCCGGCGTGCCGAGCTTCGCGCTCGGATCGGCGACGCGATAGTGGCAGCCAAGCGCGATCTCGAGCCCGCCGCCGAACGCCGTGCCGTGGATCGCCGCGACCACCGGCTTCGAGCAGGCCTCGATCGTATCGACGACCTGCGGCAGCCACGGATTCTGCGGCGGCTTGCCGAATTCAGTGATGTCCGCACCGGCGAAGAAGGTCTGCCCTTCGCATGCGATGACCACGGCCTTGACGCCGTCGTCGGCCTCGGCCTCTGCGATCGCATCGACCAGCCCCTGCCGCACCGCCGTCGAGAGGGCGTTCACCGGCGGGTTGTTCGAAAGCACGATCAGCACGTCGCCATGCTTGCGGGTAGAAATCGGGCAGGTGGTGGGCGCGTCGCGAACGTCGGTCATTGCAGCTAGCCTCTGATGTTTGCGGTGGCGCTAAGCCCGCGCATTGCGCGAAACAAGACTGCTGTGCCACTTTCCTGACATGGCGGTAAGTAAGCAGGTCGACGTGCTCATCGTGGGTGCGGGTATCTCGGGCATCGATGCCGCATATCGCCTGAAGACGCGCTGCCCAGGCAAAAGCTGGGCAATCCTCGAGGCGAGGGATCGCATCGGCGGCACCTGGGACCTGTTCCGCTACCCTGGCGTGCGCTCAGACTCAGACATTTTCACCCTGGGCTTCCCGTTCCGTCCCTGGCCGTCGGATAAATGCATCGTGGAAGGACCCGCAATTCGCGACTATGTCGAAGATACCGCGCGGGAGTTCGGTATCTTCGACCACATCCGCTTCGCTCACCGCGTCCTCAGGGCGAACTGGTCATCGAAAGACGCCGCGTGGAGTGTCGAAGTCGAGCACTGCGGCAGACGCGAGCAATACGTTTGCGCCTACCTGTTCATGTGCTCAGGGTACTATGATTACGCGCAGGGGCACCGGCCGACCTGGCCCGGCGAGGCAGAGTTCGAAGGATGCATCATCCACCCGCAATTCTGGCCTGACGATCTAAACGTCGCGGGCAAACGCGTGGCGGTCATCGGCAGCGGCGCAACCGCAGTCACGCTCGTTCCCTCGCTCGCCAAGGATGGTGCGCAGGTCACCATGGTGCAGCGCTCGCCGAGTTACGTGGTGGCGCGCCCATCGCGCGACCGCATCGCGGCGGGGCTCCAGCGGATTCTCCCACCGCGCGCCGCTCATGCGGTAACGCGGTGGAAGAACCTACTGCTCGGCATCTATTTCTTCCGCCAGGCGCGGCGGAAACCTGAGAAGGTCGCTCATTCGATGCGCGAGCAGGTCCGGATGGCTCTCCCGGCGGGCTACCCCATCGAGCGCCACTTCACGCCAGCCTACAAGCCATGGGACCAGCGGCTGTGCCTCATCCCGGACGGCGACCTGTTCGAGGCCATCGCTGCCAGCAAGGTCTCGGTCGCAACCGGCGGAATCGACCGCTTCACGTCCGAGGGACTGCGCCTCGCATCCGGCGAGACTGTCGCCGTGGACATCGTCGTCGCTGCCACCGGCCTTCAGATGAAGCTGCTCGGCGGCGCCAAGCTCGTCGTCGATGGCCAGCCAGTCAGGCTTGCCGAGCACCACGTCTACAAAGGCATGATGCTGAGCGGCGTACCGAACCTGTTCCTGGCGTTCGGCTACACCAACGCTTCCTGGACGCTCCGCAGCGACCTCACCGCCCGCGCCGTGTGCCGGCTGATCAACCGCATGGATCGCAAGCGCTTCAAAGTCTGCATTGCAAGAGCCGCCGTGGACCTGGAACCCCACCCCATCATGGAGCTCAACTCCGGATACGTGAAGCGCGCCGCCTCCGAGCTTCCGAGCCAAGGCGACCGCGGACCATGGCGCGTACCGCAAAACTACGTGAGGGACCTCGCACGCATGACCTTTTCGCGCATCGACGAGGCGCTAGAGTTCGATCCGCAGCAACCGTAGCCCCGCTCGCGCGTAACGTCGGGATGCAGACTCACGACGGCATCTTCCCCACTTTCTTCCTGTCCGGCTTCGAATGCTCGACGTTCCTGTGGGGCGAGGAGCAACGCCGCCGCGACCTCAACTCCGAACTCAAACATTACGAGCATGCCGACGAGGACTATGCGCTTTTGCCACCGCTCGGCGTCGCCGTCGCGCGCGAGGGCATCCCCTGGCCGTTCGTCGACCGCGGCAATGGCGAGTACGATTTCTCCGTGATCGAGCCGTTTCTCGCGGCCCAGCGCCGCCACAACGTCCTGCCGATCTGGGACCTGTGCCACTACGGATATCCCAACGACCTTGACCCGTTCGGCGACCCAGACGGCTTCGTGCGCCGTTTTACGGCTTACGCCCGCGCTGCCGCCCGCTTCGTGGCCGAGCGCGCACATCACGGCCCTTTGTGCATCGGCCCGATCAATGAACCGACGTTCTGGGGTTACATGGGCGGCGAGTGGGGCTGGTGCGCGCCGTTCGGCAAATCGCGAGAGGACCGGCTCCGCTTCACCTGCGTGCTCGGCCGCGCGGACATCTCGGGATGCAAGGCGATCCGTCAGGATCTTCCAGACACACGCTTCGTGCACATCGACCCGTTGATCTGGGTCGTAGCGCCCGCGCGACCGGCCTGACCTCGCCGAAGCCGCGCATCGCGAAGCCTATGACGACGCCTATCTCGCCTGGGACATCATTTCCGGACTCAAACACCCGGAATACGGCGGCAGCCTGGAGCTGATCGATATCCTCGGACTGAACAATTACAGCTTCGGCCAGATGGAATATGCGGGCGGCGGCAAGCCGAACAATCCGCTGCAGCCCGGAGACGATCGCATCCGCCCAGTCGCGGACCTGATCTGGGAGTCGTGGGACAAGTACAAACGCCCATGCATCGTCGCCGAAACCTCCGGTATCAGCGGCGGACGTCCCGATTGGCTCAACGACATGGTGTGCGAGAGCCTCGCCGCCGTGAACCGCGGCGTGGACCTCCACGGCATCTGCCTGTTCCCCGCCGTGGATATGACCGACTGGCACAACGGCAAGTGGCTGCATATGGGCATCGCGGATGTCGAGGAGCTTCCCAGCGGCGCGCTCATGCGCAAACCGTACGTGCCATACTGCGAAATGCTGCGGCGCTGGCAGAAGAGGCTCAAGCGAGTCACCGAACTCGACGAGGACCCTTACGACCAGCCGGTGAACCTGGCGGACATCGTCGAAGCTGCGGCAGAATATGCGCCGAAAGCAGACGCGGACTGGAGCTAGAATGGGTGGCCGGCCGGAGCGTCCGCGGCACTCACAGCGTTCCTTCTCTGAGGAGGCGGCGTTTGCGCTCAGGAAAGCTACGATGAAGTCCCGATGTGCGGCTCCTGCGTTGCTGCTAATCGTCCACTGCCAAAGCTCGGAGGATGTCCATGACCCGTGGCGCCTTTCTGACGAACCTGCTCATTGCTCCGCCCGTTTCGGGCGTCTGGGCGGTTATGGTCGGGATCCTTGCGCTCGTCGTTCCGACTGTAATTCTGTCCCTGAACCATGCTCTACCCGCGGGCGCCTGCTGCACAACCTATTTTCCCTTCGTGATGCTCTGCGCAATCCTCGTACCGCCGCTCTACTCATCGGCTGTGGCTCTAGGCGCAATCGGCCTCGCGGACGCTCTCTTCATGGGGCCCCGCTACCAGCTGTTCGAAAGTCCGATGGACGATTTTGCGGCAATCTCTTCTTTCGCTACGTTCGCGCTCATCATCGGCTTGATCTATTGGGTCAGAAAGCTCGGACGGGAGCGCCTTCGTCTCGCGCATTCAGTTGAAATGGAGAGCGGCGTGATCTTCAGCCTCGAACGGGGTCAGGCGTGGGCGAGTTGGCCGGGCGCGGCCCGGGTGCGCCTTGGCCCGCAAGACGAGGTGGCGGAGATGATGGAGGACTACCTCGCGCAGTTGGAGCTTGCGGAGCGGCTGGCGCGCGGCCCCGCGTAGGGGCGACTCCCTTCTATTCGAATTGCTGGCGCTTGGCTGAGCGCACAGCGTCGCTACAAGCTGCTGTCCATGCAGACCGTAGGAGGTAGGGGAACTCATGACTGACCTCGACGCCTTCCGTTCCGATACTCGCGCCTGGCTCGAAGCAAATTGTCCGACTGAGATGCGGCAACCCATGGGGTCCGAAGCCGATGCATGCTGGGGCGGGCGCAATTGGACCTTTGGATCGGATGCGCAGCGGAGTTGGCTCGAGCGAATGGTCGCCCGGGGTTGGACGGTGCCGCACTGGCCGAAGGAATATGGCGGCGCGGGGCTCTCCCCGTCCGAAGCGAAGGTGCTCAAGGAGGAAATGGCGCGGATCGGAGCGCGCAATCCGCTCTACAGCTTCGGCATTTCGATGCTCGGGCCTGCCCTTTTGAAATTTGGCACCGATGAGCAGAAGAAGCGTTTTCTGCCTGAGATCGCGCGGGGCGAGACTCGCTGGTGTCAGGGCTATTCCGAGCCGGGCGCAGGCTCGGATCTCGCCGGTCTCCAGACGAAGGCGGAGGACAAGGGCGACCACTGGCTCATCAACGGCCAGAAAGTGTGGACCAGCTACGCCGACAAGGCCGACTGGATTTTCTGCCTCGTTCGAACCTCCGCGGCCTCGAAGCAGGGCGGTATCAGCTTCCTGCTGTTCGATATGGCGACACCCGGTGTTTCGACGAAGCCGATCTTGCTGATCAGCGGCAACTCGCCCTTCTGCGAAACCTTCTTCGACGATGTGAAGGTCCCCAAGGACCAGGTCGTCGGCGAAGTGAACCGCGGATGGGACGTCGCCAAATATCTACTCGGTCACGAACGCGAAATGATCGCCGGCATGGGTCTGGGCGCGACCGGCGGAACGCTCGGCCGCATGCTCAAGCCTGACGATCCGTTCCTGCGCTCCGAGATCGCTACCTTCGACGTCGACGCTCTCGCTTTTGCGGCAATGAGCGAGCGCTTCTTCGAGATGTTCAAGGCCGGCGAGACGCACCCGGCAAGCCCCTCCATGATGAAATATGCCGGCACGGAGCTCAACAAGCGCAGGCATGAGCTGATGATGTCGGCCGGCGGGTTCGATGCGCTCGAATGGGACAGCGAAAGGTCCAAGAGCGGCAAGACCGCACGCGACTGGCTGCGAACCAAGGCCAATTCGATCGAAGGCGGCACGAGCGAGATCCAGCTCAACATTGTAGCCAAGCACATTCTGGGCCTTCCGGGAGCCTGACGTGGCGCTGCTCAACGACGACCAGAAGATGCTCCGGGAGACGGCGGCGGATTTCCTCGCCGACAAAGGCGGCATAGCCAAGCAGCTCCGCCACTGGCGCGACATATCGTGCAAGGACGGGTTCGGCCACGATTTGTGGAAGCAATTCGCGGAGCTCGGGCTCACCGGCATCTGCATTCCCGACGATCAGGGCGGCCTGGGTTTGGGCGCCGTGGAAGCCGCGCTGGTCCTTGAGGAAATCGGCCGCAATCTCACTCCGTCGCCATTCCTTACGACGGCCGTCGTCGCGGCACGGACGATCGCGGGCACCGCTCACGCAGAGCGTTGGTATCCGGCGATCCTGTCGGGTGAATCCGTGCTCTCACTCGCGGTCGACGAGAGTGGTCGCCATGCACCTCAGAACACCGCGCTTTCCGCTGATCGCCGCGGCAACGGCTTCGTCCTGAACGGTGAGAAGCAGTTCGTCGTTCACGGTGCGTCAGCGGACATGGTGCTGACTGTGGCTCGGACCGGTGGATCGCCCGGCGAACGCGACGGCATCACCCTCTTCGCTGTGCCAAAAGACGCAGCGGGTCTCGACATTGAGAATGAAGCTCTTGCGGACAGCTCGAAAGTTGCGCGCCTCCGGTTCTCCAACGTCGGGCTCGACGCAGACGCGGTGGTAGGCGAAGTCGATGCAGGCTGGGTTCCGCTCAGCCGCGGTCTCAACGCAGGCCGTGCGGGCGCGTCGGCGGAGTTGGTCGGCGTTGCAGCCGGCGCATCGGCGATGACCGTCGATTATCTCAAGCAGCGCAAGCAGTTCGGGAAGTTGATCGGCGAGTTCCAGGCACTTCAGCACCGCGCTGCGCACCTCTACGGCGAAATCGAAATCGCTCGTGCGGCGGCGCTCAAGGCGGCTGAACTTCTCGATTCAGGGGACGAGATAAGCGAGCTGATGGTCTCGGTTGCGAAGGCGAAGGCCGCCTCCGTGGCGAAGCTCTCAGTCCAGGAAGCTATGCAAATGCACGGGGGCATCGGCATGACGGACGAGCATGACATTGGCTTCTACGTGAAACGCGAAGCGGTTCTGGGTGAATTGTTTGGCAACGTTTACTTCCACCGCGCGCGGGTGGCGGACCTTAGCGATTATTAGCCTCGAGATTTGAACCCGCCGATGATGCCGAGAATGAAGCTGGTGACGAGCGCAAGCTGCACCTTCCCATCGGGGTCGCTCCAACCGAAATATCGCCCGCCGAAGCCGACCAGGGCAACGAACATGGCAATGGCAATAGCGGCAACCATTCAAATTCCTCCCACGGCCGGTGAAGAACTGACCAGCTCATGTTCAGTTTGACGCGACAAGGTAAACGGA
Organism: uncultured Alphaproteobacteria bacterium; assembly: GCA_963752025.1. Lineage (GTDB taxonomy): Bacteria > Pseudomonadota > Alphaproteobacteria > Sphingomonadales > Sphingomonadaceae > Sphingomicrobium. Next base: position 39,043 of record CAVVWY010000024.1, read on the forward strand.
CCGTAAAGCTTGCCCCCCGAAGGGGGCGCGGCCATAGGGCAGCCACAGTCGGACGATAAGGCTCAACTCATGAAAGCGCGCGTCTTCATCACTCTCAAGAACGGCGTCCTCGACCCTCAAGGGAAGGCGATCCATCACGCGCTGGAGGGCCTCGGCTTCTCGGGCGTGAACGACGTCCGCGCCGGGAAGATGATCGAGCTCGACCTTGCCGAAGGCACCAGCGATGATGAGATCGAGGACATGTGCCGCCAATTGCTGGCAAACACCGTCATCGAGAATTTTCGGATCGAGCGTTCGGAGAACGCATGAAAAGCGCCGTCATCGTCTTTCCGGGTCCAACTGCGACCGCGACCTGGCGGTCGCGCTGGAACTGGTCACCGGCCGCAAGCCGGCAATGGTGTGGCATCGCGATAGCGAGCTACCTGACGGCACCGAATTCATCGGCATCCCGGGCGGCTTCTCCTACGGCGACTACCTTCGTTCGGGTGCGATGGCGGCTCGCTCGCCAATCATGGGTGCGGTGAAGGATGCCGCCGCGCGCGGTGTTCCTGTGATCGGCATCTGCAACGGGTTCCAGGTTCTGACGGAGGCTGGCCTTCTGCCCGGCGCGTTGATGCGCAACGCGGCGCTCAGCTTCGTTTGCAGGCCCGTCCCGCTACGCGTCGAAAACAGCCAGAGCCTCTTCACGTCGCAATATGAAGCGGGCGAGACGATCACGATCCCGGTTGCTCACCACGACGGCAATTACCAGGCCGAGGAAGCGACCCTGGACCAGCTCGAGGGAGAAGGCCGCGTCGCTTTCCGCTATCTCGACCAGTGCAACGGTTCGGCCCGTAACATCGCCGGCATCCTAAACGATGAAGGAAACGTGCTCGGCCTGATGCCGCACCCGGAACGCGTCGTTGAGCCGGCGCATGGCGGCATCGACGGCCGTCGCCTGTTCGAGGGCCTGCTCGAAACCGTCGTAGCCTAGGCTTGCGCGCCTATGTCGCGATTACCGGAATTATCTTCGCGCTGATCGTCCTCGCGCACTTCGCACGGATCATGGCCGAAGGAACGGCCTTGCTGAGCGATCCGACGATCATCCTGACGTCGGCGCTCGCGCTTGGGTTGGCGATCTGGTCGGCCGTGCTGCTGTTCAAACGTCCGCACTGAATGGCGTGAAGTCGGTTCCGACGTCATAGACGTCGACGCCCTCCCTCCTCTTCAGCCAACCCACCACCACATAGGTAACCGGGGTCAGCAGGACTTCCCAGCTCACCTTGAGCACGAATTGACTGAGCATAAGCCCGCCGAGCACGCTCACCGGCCAGTCAGTCATGCCGTAGAAGGCGAGCGGGTAAAATATCAGGCTGTCCGCGCCCTCGCCGACCACAGTGCTGCCGATTGTCCTGGTCCAAAGATACTGGCCGCCGGTCCATATCTTCATTTTCGCAAGCACGACCGAGTTCAGGAAGTCGCCCACCAAGAAGGCAGTCATGGATGCGAGAATGATACGCCAGCCCGATCCGAACACACGCTCGTAAGCTGGTTGACCGCTCCATCCTTCGGCCACCGGCAGATGAACGACCGTCCACTCCATTACGGCCATGAACAGCAGCGCAGCGAACCCAGCCCACAGCGCGCGGCGCGCACGCGCGAAACCGTACACCTCAGTCAGCACGTCATCGATCACGTAGGAGATCGGGAAAAACAGGATCCCTGCGCCGAACGGCCAAGGTCCGATGGCGGGAAGATCGATCACGGAGCGCTTCTCGGCGCCGATCACGTTGGACAGCAGCAGCACCACGACGAACGCGACCATGACCAAGTCGAAATAGCGGAAGCGGGCGCCGTGCAGCGCGCTCGCCTCGACGTGCCGCAGCCCCTCCCGTTCGGCTTCCATTCGGAGAGCGGTAGCGCGGTTCCGCTTTGCGTCAATTCCGGTTAGGTCACGCGCGTGCGCGCCCGTAGCTCAGTCGGATAGAGCACGAGCCTTCTAAGCTTGGGGTCGCAGGTTCGAATCCTGCCGGGCGCGCCAGATTTTTTTGGTTTTTTTCTGCCGTAATCCGGACGCAGTTAGGTAACGCCAAGGTGACAATAGCGGGCGAATGCTGGCGCCTGAGTAGAAGCGGCCCGGCGCTGGGGAGACGTCCAGACACCGGGCCAAAGACTCGACGAATCGCTTCCCCTCCGGAGAGCAGAGAAGCGACGAGCCTCGCGGATGATTAGGCCGCGTACGGTTCGTGATAGGACGTTCGAGCAGAGAGCCTTGCCAATCCACGACACCGATTGAACAATCGGCGCCGGAGGCTGGTGTCTCACTTGAAATTTGCGTGAATCCAATCACTTCGCATCTGGATGTGCCACGCTTCTGGCTAATCATGGAGAATTGAATTGGACCGCGACCGGGTGATTGGGTTGATTGCCGAGAACGCCTTTCGGATCAGGGAAAACTTGCAGCTTATGGAGGACGGTCAGCTCACATGCGCGTTCAACGGGAAGGACGTAACCGACAAACAACTCGGTTGGCATGTGAAGAGCCTGGTCAATCTTGAAGCCATCTTGGCCGAGTACGAACACGCCGACACCTAAGACCCTACAGTGGGCGCGACGCTCTCGCTGAGGCTGAGAGAGCCCTCGCAGCTAGCCCCAAGGATTACCCTAATATGTCCAAAGCTCCGGCAGGAAACCTCTGACTTATCCAATGCTCACATACGGAGTTGCCAGCATTATGGTCTGTGCGTTGGTGTGTATTACTAAGATATAGCACTGCATACCCGAACGACTTTTGCTAGCCTCATAGAAGAATGTTGATTCTGCTGCGTTTTCTGAATTGGCATGCTTCTTGAGACCATCTCCCGTGCAGCACTTCCGCTGTGGAAAAGGGAGATTGCAAATGTTGATGACGACAGTCGTAGCCGTCGCGCTGGGTTTAGCGCCTGTGAAGCAGGACGGTTCAGTCCAGCCTGCAAGCGACAATTACTCGAATACCGTCGGCCGCTATTCGCAGACCGTCGGACCGGATGGGAAAACGCACCTACGCGGGTTTAATCGCCTGACTGCCGCGCCCTATGATCTCACTGTTGACACGAGCGGTCACGTCGAAGGGGTAGTCGGCGACTGGTACGTGACATTCCAGGTGACGGACGCAGCCTGATGAGAGCCCGGCTTTGCGCCGGGCTCAGTTCACGCTCGGTCCTGTGTCCGTGATGCCGAACCGGCAGCGACATGGTATCGGAAGCGCTCTGATCGCAGCTGGCCTCGCCCGTATTCGCGAACAAGGTGCAAAAGGGTGCGTGGTCCTCGGGGATCCCGGTTATTACAGCCGCTTCGGCTTTGCTGCCGATCCGAATCTTTGCTTAGCAGGAGTGCCTGCTGAGTATTTCCAGCGGCTCTCATTCGAAGAGCAATCTTGGCGCGGGTTATGAATTATCACTCCGCATTTGTGGGTCGCTAGCGTCTACTTTGCAGCCACTCCGGACACCCGCGGAGCGTCTGCTTTCGATCCAAAGCTGAGGAAGAGCGACGGGTGATCGCGGCTTTTGACGTACGCGGCGCTCCCGGCGAGACGTCGGTTCTACCCGTACGACTTTGCGCCCTTTAACTTCATTAAATTTCTGTTAAGAGAGTGCAGTCGAACTTGATTCATGGGGGCCCGTTTATGTTACGCTATGTCCTTGCGGCCGCGGCCGTTAGCCTGATTTCGTCAGCAGGCTCCGCGCAGGTGGTGAACGGCGGCTTTGAGGCACCCGTCATCACTGATCCTTGCTGCAACACGGCGCCACCCGCTTCCAATTTGCCGGGCTGGACTGTCACGCCCGACGTCAACGTCGTCAACGGAACGTTCATGAGCACGGCGCCTGGAGGCGCAAACCTTGCGTTCGAGGGCAGTCAGTACCTCGACTTGGTTGGTCAGTCAGGGGCGGGCTCGATTTCCCAAGACATTATGACCACCGGAGACCTCCTTTATAACTTGTCGTTTGCATACTCTCACAACCTATTCACCGGCGTTCCTTCGGCATCTGCAAACGTCTTGATTAACGGCGTCGTGGTGGCCACCATAACGCATACCGGCGGCACCAGCGCGGATCTCGCGTGGCAGCCGTTCTCACTGGGTTTCACGGCGACCGGTCCGACAACGACGATTGGCTTCGTCAATCTCACCGGCGGTCAGAACGAGGGTGTGTTTCTTGATGCAGTGTCGGTCGCCGCTGTGCCGGAGCCGGCCACTTGGGCCATGATGCTCATTGGCTTGGGCGCCGTCGGGGTATCGATGAGGCGCCGCCGCAAGCAGGCAGTTCCGTCGCAACTCGCCTGATAGATACTGTAAACTGTCTGGCGGGGGCCATCGCAACCAGCGGTGGCCCCCTCCGTACAGCGGCCTTTGCCCGGTAGCAGGGTTCAGCGTCTGGTATCCGTTTGCGTATAGGGCGCGGGCAGGCGCAAACTCTGCTCTGCGATCATTCCTGCTGTTAGCTTAGCGGCCGGTCCTCGCGAAGTTCTTTGCGGGCGATGATCCGGCATGAAGGCGTCAGCCCCACCTCCTATGCCCAATGATCAAGCCGCAGCTGCATATCGGCACCGAGACTCAATTTTCCGAACGTACCTGTCGCACATCAGTGCCACCTCAACGCAGGTCCCGGCGTGGTCCTGTTCAATGGACCCGAAGGCCTCCCTTTCAGGGGCTCGTTTCGACGTCCCCCGCAGACCTCACTTGTTCGTGCCGAAGGTCTTCAGAAGCTTCACCTTGAACTCCGCCGGACTTTGGTCGCGGAAGTTTTCCTGCACCAGCGAAGCGAAAAGACGGTGGCGATTGGGCCCGTTGTAGGTCAGCGTCCCGCTGGCCGACACCGTGTGACTGAAGCTGTGCGTGTACGATAAACTCAACTGATTCCACACGGAATAATGCAGTTCAAACTGCCGCCATGGGCCGTTGTATACCCATTGCAGCTGTGCCACGTCTCCAGGTGTCTTGCCCCGGTCGGGCCCGTCCCATTCCAAGGTTCCGTTCGCAGTGTATCGGAACGTGTCCTCACTGGTGGGGCCAGTGGCGTTCCCGACCGGCGTGCGGCTGTCGAACAGGTTCACGCTCGCCATCAATTTGACCCGCCGGACAACCGGCGTGCTGACGTCAATTTCGGCACCGCGATCCCGACTGTGTCCTGCATTGATGATGGTCACCAAGCTGACCCCATTCACTGACGAGTAGCTTTGGCTGAACAGGTGAGCGGTTTCGCGATCGTATACAATCAGTCCCGCATCCAGCTTCTTGCGGTGGTATTTTAGGTTGATTTCGTACGCGTCGACGCTCTGGTCCAGCAGTCGCGGGTTGGCCTGCTTAACGGTGATTACGTCCTGTACGAGCGGGTACGGACGAAGATCGTTGAGCCCCGGCCGGTCGATCCGTTTGCTGTAACTGAGAGTCACGTCGAGCGTTCTGCTGAGCGGATGCTCGACGTGGAGCGTCGGGAAGACATAGGTCCGGCTGATGCTGACGTCGGGCTCGGCAGGACTGGTGACGCGGCGGCTGTTCCGCTCGATGCGCATGCCCGGCATCACCGTCCATGTGCCGACCTGCCGCTGGAGTGTCGCGTAGGCGGCTAGCTCGTCTTCCACGGCGTGGAACTGATCAAAGACGGGTGACCCGAGCGGTCCACTGGTGCTTGCGAACGTGTAGTCCTCGCTTATTCGATTAGAATTCCAGAGGCCCCCGATCGAAAGAATCTGCCCCTTCGCCATCGGATGCTGCCAGTCGATTTGCCCCTCGGCGAAGAGGAAGCGCTTGCGCTTGTCGGTGAAGAGCGCACCGCCATCGCTGAAATCAGCCGAATTTCGCTCACGCTGGCGGGGATTACCGAAGACCCGCAGACTAGCGGCAAGCGTCTCCCCGTCGATACGGCCCTTATGATCGAAGTTCAGCTCGGAGATGACGAACGAAACGGCGGTGCTGAAACGCTGTCGCTCGCCGAATGAAACGAAGCCGGGAGTCAGTCCAGTGAACTCCGCGTCATTGGTGCTGATGTCGTTCGCTGTCGCTCCGATTATTTTTGCCGAAACGCTCGTTCTCGGCGTCACATCATAGGTGATCTTTGCGCTGCCCTCGACTTCGTTTCCACGGAGCGGACCCCCGCCACTCTCGGTGTTGATCGTCGGCGGCCCGCCGGGAGATTGCTCGACACTGCGGAACTTGTGGTAGGTTGAATGCCTCGATGCTCCCGCCCTGCCGCCCGCGTGGAGCTCATAGGTCCACTTCCGGTGTTTGGACTTCAATACCCCATCGAAATAGCCGTGGCCGTAGCTTGAAAGCTCGCCGCTGGCATTGCCCGAGACCCCTTCGCTCTGCTTCTTTCGAAGCACGAAGTTGATAATCCCGCCGGTGCCTGCGGCGGAATATTGTGCCGAGGGGTTCGTGATCACCTCGATCCGCTCGAGGTCGCTTCCGTGAAGTGTCCTGAGATAGGCAATCGTGTCAGGGTCACTGACTGTGCGGCCATCCACCTGAATAGTCACATTGCCGCTGCCAAGCAGCATGATCCGGTCGTCGGACGTGATGGTAACCGCCGGCAGTCCGCGGAGGAGCTGGATGCTGTCCTTCTGGGCGGAGTGAGGGTTCTGCTGGACCCGATAGGTCCGCCGATCGATCTTCAGCGCTTGGTCGGATCGGGTGCCGACAACCTCAATAACGTCCGATTGGCCATTGACTGGCGGCGCTTGGGAGATGGCAGGCGCATCGAACGCGAACATGAAACCCCGCTAACCTGAAGCAGCAATTCATAGCGGCCGAAGCGGAAGGTCCAATCACGAAAACGTTCGGGACAAGCTGCTGGAGCCGACATTGGCGGTTTGCGCGGCGTCCAGCGCGATATGGTCGTAGGTCCGGTCGTCGACCCAGTACCGATCGATCAGTGCGCCGATCTCCGCCCGCGGTGCAACCAGCGCGATGAACACGCCCGCAGCAACGATGGCGATCTCGCGAACGTTCTCCCGCCACTCGTGCCAAGGAGCGGACGCCCGTGGCGATCTCTTCGGCATCTAAGATCCCCTACGGAAACCGTAACGCATCAGCGCGCATCGAACGTTCGGGCAACGGACAGGAACGACAGCCGGCAATATATGCGCTTGCGACCCGAGGCTGAGTCTAGAACGTCGCTCCTCGCGGCGTCTGAGATGTAAACCGGCCGCAGAAGTCACGGAGGAAGGCGCCCCGTGCTGCGCGAACACGGGGTTATCACGAAGGCTCTCGGAATCCACATCGTTGCGTGGCCCTTTACATTCGTCATGCGGAAGCAAGACTGGTCGAGACACCAACATCGAAGGTCAGTGTTGATGATATCTCGACGAATGTTTGCTCTCGGGGGAGACCAAACGAAGCCAAGTTTGGCCGCCATTCTGTTGCTTTTGGTTGCTCCGGCAAATGCCCAAGTGCGTTCGACCATAGAACCTCCGCGTGACACAGCCGCGGGCCAGCTCGAAGAGGACCCCTACACGCGCTACGAGCTGCTCGAACCGGCCTCGGGTAAGTTCAGGATTCTCTACAACGTCACAGCGCACGATGCCGGGGCCACCTCTTACTTCAACCCGATACGCAACGGCAGCATCGCCTCGGACGAACGGGTGACCGATCTTGCGACTGGCAAACCGCTGAAGTTTCGGATTGTAAGCGGGAAGATCGCGCGATCCGCGGGGTTGGAAGATGCCGACGAGAACGGTGAATATCTCCAAGTGTCGCTCGCACGCCCGGTCCCAGCGAACGGTGGCGAAGGCCGGATTCTCATCGACAAGACGTACGAGGACGCGAAGAGTTACTACCGTCGCGGCGAGATGATTATTTTTGAGCGCCCCCTCGGCATCGACCGCAACGCGGTCGTGCTTCCGCGCGGGTACAGGCTGGTCTCCTGCAACCTGCCGGCCCAGGTGCTTGAGCGCCCAGACGGCCGATATATGATCAGCTTCTGGGATATTAGCCCCGCGCAGGCACCCTTGATCTTAAAGGCTGCCCCGGTTTGGTTCGCTGGGTCAGAAAAGAGCAGCCTGCCCGCCGAGCGCCTTGAAGAGCGCGCGAGCCAGACCCGCGAGATCGTCTACCTGCTGCAGCAGCCGGAGACGCATCGGTTCGACCTTTACCACGACTACACGGAAGAGCGGCACGGCGTGTCGACGTACGTGAACGTGGTTCGTACGGGCAGCCAAGTCTCGAACCCGAGCGGTCGGAATCTCGATACGGGCGCGGCCCTCGCGTCGCGTGTAGTACGTGGTGCGGACGTTGCGAAGCTTGCGTCGGATGCGAAGGATACGACGGCCGCTTCTGAAGCTGTAGTGTTCTCGTTCCCCACGGTGCCGCCAGGCGGTAGCGCGCGACTGCGATTCACTGAGACCTATACCGATCCCGGCAGCTACAGGCTAAGTGGCGACGAGCTGGTATGGGAGCGCTCGCTCGGCAGAGCCGCCAATACGGTGGTCCTGCCGGCTGGATGGGTGCTGACCAACAGTTCCGCTCCCGCGATTACAAGCCAGCTTCCAGACGGCCGTACGCGCCTCGACTACATCAACCCGAGAACGGACGAACTTGAGGTACTGATCACTGCGCGACGACAGAGCCAGTGACAGTACAAGAGGCGGATCGACGCCCAACCGCTACGATAACCATCGACTATGCTGTCCATGAAAAATTCAGCTTTCCGCCGATTGTGCTGTAGCCGAACAGCAGGCTCCCGGCCCAAACTTGCCGCGCCAGCTTGCGAGCGAATTGCCGAGAATAGCAGTGACGATACGCCGCGAGCGTGAATCGGGCATAACCGACACCGACCAGCCTACCTGACACTTCGCGGGAGCGGAGAATTGCTTTAAGCGCCCGCCGAGAATCATCCTCAGCGAAGCACGCCGGGCAAGGAGCTTATCTTGAACTTTGGACAACCGGCGCGCGGCGATGCTGCTCGCGCGAGCAGCGATGACACGAGCATCTTGGGTACCCAGTTCGGCGACCTTGAACGGCGGACGTTTGCTATCATTTCACATCCGGATGCCGGCAAGACGACACTGACCGAAAGCCTCCTTCATGCGTCCGGCGCAATCCACGAAGCTGGGGAAGTCCGCGCCCGCGGCGATCGGCGGCGGGCTCGGTCGGACTGGATGAAAATTGAGCAGGAACGCGGCATCTCGGTGACCAGTTCGGTCATGACTTTTCAGCGCGGCAACATCCTCTTCAACCTCCTTGACACGCCCGGGCACCAGGACTTTTCGGAAGACACGTACCGGACGCTCACTGCAGTCGATTGCGCCATCATGGTGATCGACGCTGCCAAGGGCATTGAAGCGCAGACCCGCAAACTATTCGAGGTCTGCCGGTTACGAAACATCCCGATCATAACCTTCATCAACAAGGTTGACCGCGAGGGTCACAGCCCGTTCACCCTTCTCGACGAGATCGCCGAGGTCCTGCAGCTAGACGTCAGTCCCCAGAACTGGCCGACTGGCATCGGCGGCCTTTTCCATGGCCTTTTCGACTTGCGTCGGCAGCAGTTCCTCGTCGCTGACCGTGCCGACGGCGTTGTGCCGGGCAGATGGGTTTCGTGCTCAAGCATCGATGACCTGGCGATCGATAGCGTAATACCCACTGATGCAGCCGATACTCTGCGTCAGGACGGCGGCCTCGCGCTCGCATCCTATCCGCGTTTCGATCTCAGCGCTTTTCGCAACGGCGACCTCACTCCGGTGATCTTCGGGAGCGCGCTTAAGAGCTTTGGTGTCGAGCAACTGCTCGACTGCCTTGCGCTCGACGGGCCCCCGCCCCAGGCCCAGCCCGCACGGCCGGAGCCGGTCCAGCCTACCGAGGCCCGCCTGACGGGCTTCGTGTTCAAGGTACAGGCCAACATGGATCCGAACCATCGCGACCGAATTGCGTTCGTTCGGGTCTGCTCGGGCAAGCTCCAGCGAGGCATGAAGCTACTCAACTCGCGCCTCGACAAGACAATCACCGTCCACAACCCGATCACCTTCTTCGCGCGCGACCGCGAGCTTGCGCACGGAGCGGCTGCCGGGGACATCGTCGGGATTCCTAACCATGGCACATTACGCGTCGGGGACACGCTCACCGAGCGCGGCAAGGTGACGTTCACGGGTCTTCCGGATTTCGCGCCCGAGATCCTGCGCCGTGTGCGTCTCGGCGATCCGATGAAGGTCAAGCAGATGCGCCGCGGATTGTCCGACCTCGCCGAAGAGGGCGTGATCCGCCTGTTCAAGCCGGTGATCGGCTCACAGTGGATCGTCGGGGTGATCGGGGAGCTTCAGCTCGATGTGCTAGCAACCCGGCTCGACCAAGAATATGGGGTCACGCTGGAGTTCGAACCGTCGCCTTACGAGGTTGCCCGCTGGGTTCGTTCCGATGAACCAGCGCTCCTCAAAAAGTTGATGGAGGCCCATCGGCCGAATCTCGCAGACGACCAGGATCAAGTTCCCGTGTTGCTTATGCGCAATGCGTGGGAGTTTGGGCGCTTTCAGAAGGATTGGCCGGGTATCGAATTCGGCGCCGTTCGAGAGCGGAATTAGAATGGCACTAGCGCTCGGCGATCGGGCGCTGTGAGCTTGACCAGTGAGACTATAGTTGGCCGATTGCTGCCCGTCTGCTTCGGTTGTCATACGCTCCAACAGGACCCTTGTTCGGAGATCCGTCGAAGGGAAGAACCAGAGAGGCTAAACGTAGACCGCGGACTCAATCTGATCCAGATGCCCGTCCACGAGTTGTGGCATACCGAAAGCAGCGTTAAAGGTTATTAACTTTTATTAACTCATCGAAATTTGCGAGGCTAACCAACCGCATCCGCAGGGCGCGAGTTGTTCGCGCTGCGTGAGTAGTGGGGGTTCTATGCGTAATTTCATGGTTTTGGCGGCTGTTGCCGCGTGTGCAGTCTCGTCTCCGGCAATGGCTCAGATCACGAGCGGCAATCACACAGTCACCGATATTTCTTCGCCAGCTCCGGTGCCCGGAACGTGGGGCCAGTTGCCTGGTGAGAATAGTGGTGGGGGCTCGGCCCAGATTACCTCGCAGAATGTCAGCGACACGAATGGCTCGCTCAACATTACGGGGGACCGTAGCCGCGTCCAGACCGGCATCCAGTATGGCGGCGGCACCCCGACCGGCATTTCTGCCAACTCGCTCCTCAATCTGACGGGCGATTACTTCGTCAACGCGCTTGGCACTAACGCCAGTGCAACTCCTGCTTTCCGCGTTTTGATTCAGGACGGATCCACCCGGTCGGAGCTCATCTGGGAAGGCTCGGTCCAACCTGACAACCAGATCGGTCTTGGCGCAAACTCGGCGGATGCGGGCGACTTGTTCTGGCAGTTCATTGCTGGTGGCCCGGGTGCGCAGGTTGACTCGAACGGTACCTACATCACGCACCCACTCGCGGACTGGGGCGATCTGTTCGGTGCAAACGCTTACGTCAGCGGGATTAGCGTCGGCGTCGGTTCGGGCGCGGGTTCGGGCTTCAGCGCGAACGTCGATAACATCGCTCTTGCCTTCGATGGCGGCGTTGCTCGCTACGACTTCGCGACGGCCAACACTGCGGCGGTTCCTGAGCCGGCAACGTGGGCCATGATGCTGATCGGCTTCGGCGGCGTCGGCTTCCAGATCCGGCGTCAGCGCCGCAAGAGCGGGGTCTTGGCACAATCTGCTTAATTTAAAGGAGACTGCTTCGGCAGTCCCACCCATTCAATTCTGAAATTCAGTCCTAGACTCGCCCTAGCTTCACTGAAGCAGGGGCGTGTCTCCGGCCCAGCGGCGGCAGTTAGTACCTCCTCGCTGGGCCGTTTTCATGATGCCCTTACGCAAGCGTCGGCTAGCGATTACCCCAACTATAACATGTTGTGACGGTGTCGGATTCGCCGGTAGTCGCCGCTGCCATTCCGGAGCCGGCGACGTGGGCGACACGCTGCTTCCTAATGCCCGCTTTGGGTCGAAAGCTGTCGCGGCACGTTTGGGTGGAAAGCGGACATTAGCTGAGCGTCGGAAAGTCTCGGGAACCGATCTATCAATTGTCGCCTCACCCGGCCCGTTTGAGCAGGTTGACTGACAAAGTCCGAGACCGGAAGCGACGCACCCGCAGTCGTTGCAAGCTCTTCAAGATAGACGATGAGGTGGAGCTTTTCGGCTGCATTGTACTCCGATGCCGAGAGTATACAGCTCTGGAGTGCAGCCCAGTCATAATCGTCGGCTTTGATGCCCACGACGCAGCCTCTTATAAAAACCTCGAGCAACGCGGGCTCGATACCAAACATGTACTGCGCCAGCGGCCCGAGCGCCGTCTCAGTGGATTCCAAGTGTCGAAGCGCTAGTTCGTCCTTGCCTCGCGAGGCCATATCAAAGGCGGTATCGGCTCTCTTGAGGAGCCTGATTGTAAACCAGAATTTCTTGAGCGCTTTGACCATTGGGTGACCGTTTCGGAGCCCATCCTGAAGTCGGCAATGGGTCGGAACCTGACACTAGCGCGCGATTGAACGAACGTCAGCTTACGGGCTGGACGAGCTGCCTAGCAACGGCCGAGATGGCCGCATTTCGGTCATCAGCGAACTAGCTGCACTGAAATTTTCGAGTGCTTTGAGCTCCAACCATATTCATGACCGGTGCGTCGGAGCTTCCACGGCGATTTACTCAGCTGTGCCGGCACGCCACAGATGCGTGCCATGACAGATGCGCGCCGGCCCTTGTGGAAGAGCCTCTATTTCCAGGTCCTCGTTGCCGTTGCGCTTGGCGTGCTGGTCGGTTGGGCGTGGCCCACGTTCGGCGCGTCGCTGAAACCGCTCGGCGATGGCTTCATCAAGCTGGTGAAGATGATCATCACGCCGGTGATCCTCCTCACCGTCATAACGGGCATCGCGAGCATGCGCGATCTCGGCGCATTTGGGCGGATTGCCGCCAAGGCGCTGGGCTACTTCATCATTGTATCAACGCTGGCGCTTGTCATTGGCCTGCTCGTCGCGACCGTCGTTCAGCCCGGTGGCGGCGCCAACGTCGACCCGGCCACGCTCGATACGAGCAAGGTCGCCACCTACGTGACGCAGGCGAAGGAAACGACGGTCATCGGGTTCGTGCTGAACATCATCCCCGATACGATGTTCAGCGCACTGATCTCAGGCGAGATCCTGCAGGTGCTGCTGGTCTCCATCCTATCGGGGATCGCGCTGGCCCTGATCGGCGATCGCGGCGACAATTTGCTCGGCCTGTTGAGAACGGCGACGGCGGTCGTGTTCCGCGTGGTGCGGATTCTGATGTACGCAGCGCCTATCGGTGCATTTGGAGCGATGGCCTTCACCATCGGCCAATATGGCATCGGCACGCTCGCGAATCTCGCCCAGCTCGTTCTGACATTCTACGCGACGGCTATTCTGTTCGTGATTATCGTGCTCGGCCTGATCGCGAGAGCAGTCGGTTTTTCAATTTTTTCGCTCCTTCGTTACATCAAGGACGAGCTTCTGCTGGTGCTCGGCACCTCCTCCTCAGAGAGCGCCATGCCGCTGTTGATGGAGAAACTCGAAGCCGCGGGCTGTCCTAAGCACATTGTCGGGCTCGTGGTGCCCGCGGGCTATTCGTTCAATCTGGACGGCACGAACATCTACATGTCGCTCGCGGCGCTGTTCATCGCGCAGGCTACCAACACGCATCTGACTATTGGGCAGGAGATGCTGTTGATGGCTGTCGCGATCCTCAGCTCGAAAGGTGCAGCCGGCGTGACCGGCTCCGGCTTCATCGTTCTTGCGGCGACGCTTTCGGTCGTCCCTGCCGTCCCCGTTGCCGGAATGGCGCTGATCCTCGGCATTGACCGGTTCATGAGCGAGTGCCGTTCGCTCACCAACATCATCGGCAATGCGGTCGCCACTATCGTGGTGTCGCGCTGGGAAGGTGCCGTCGACATGGAGCGTCTTCGCCGAATGCTGGCAAATGCTGGCGAACCGACCGACGCGGAAAGCGACCGGCTGCAGCTGCAGCGCTAGGGAACCAATTTCCCGGGGTTCATGATGCCAAGCGGGTCGAGTGCCTGCTTGATGGCGCGCAAAGCCTGAACCCGCCCAGCAGGCGCGAGGCGAGCGAATTCGCTGAGCTTGAGTTGGCCAATCCCATGTTCGGCGGAAATTGACCCACCGGCAGCGGTGACCAAATCGTCGACGAACCGCGTGATCTGGGCTCCTTCGCCTTCATACCATTCCGGCGCGGCATCGGGCGCAGCGCGGACGTGAAAGTGGATGTTGCCATCGCCGAGGTGGCCGAAGCCGCTCGCCATGACGCCTGGAAAAGCTCGTTCGACCTGCTCGGATGCCTCCATGATGAACCGAGGCATCTCCGAGACGGCGACCGAGATGTCGTGGGCCAGCGTCTGTCCTTCCGTTCGTTCTGCTTCGGAGATGCTGTCGCGAATTTTCCAGAACGCGTCGGCCTGAGCCTCATTCGAACCGAGAACAGCGTCGGCGATCATGCGCCGCCGGAGTGCATCGCCAAGCAGACGTTCTACCTCGGCTGCCACATCGGTGCCCGAGTTTGCCGTGGTCGCTTCTATGAGGACGTGCCACGGGTGCTCGCCCTCCAGTGGCGCTCGCGTGCCTGGTACATGTTTGAGTACCAGTTGCAGCGAGTCCTGTGGCACGAGCTCGAAACCTTCGACGGCGTGGGTCCGCGCTTCGAGGAACCGCAGCAAGTCGAGCGCCCGCGTCGGACTCTCAACGCCTGCCCAGGCAACCGCGCGTGCGGCAATCGCAGGGACTAGGCGGAGCGCGACAGCCGTGACGACGCCGAGCGTGCCCTCGGCCCCGATCAGCAGCTGATCAAGGCTGTACCCGCGATTGTCCTTCTTGAGACCCGACAAACCGTTGTGGATCGAACCATCGGGGAGCACTGCTTCCACCCCTGCGACCAGCGACCGCATGGTACCGAATTTGAGGACCTGCGTTCCTCCTGCATTCGTCGACGTCAGGCCACCGATCGTGCAACTCCCGCGCGCACCTAGCGTCAGCGGAAAGCGCATGCCGGCCTCATGCGCGGCGTCATGTAGGGTCGCCAGTACGACGCCCGCATCGGCGACCGCAAGCCGGTCCTCCGCGCTCATCGAGCGAATGCGGTTCATCCGCCGCATCGAGAGAAGCACCGCCGATCCGTCGGGGGGCGGTGTGGCGCCCGCAGCCATACCGGTATTGCCCCCTTGCGGCACGAGCGGCACCCCGTGCTCGCAGGCGAGCTGGACGATCTCGGCAACTTCAACTGTAGAGGAAGGCTGCAGGATCGCAGGCGATGCGCCGTGCACGCGTCCACGCCAATCGGTGACCCACGGCTCGATTTCCTTCGGATCAGTAATCACCGCTTTGGGCCCGAGCTTCCGCCTTGCCTCTTCGATCAGATGTGCTTCCGCTTCCGTCATCAACGAGCCAATAGCCTGCTTGGCAGACGCGCGCGACAGGTCCATCGGAAGGGCAATGGACCATCCGCCCATCACCATCGTGGTCGCTCGCGCGCAGAATGGCGTGATCGGATGTCACGGGAAGCTGCCCTGGCACCTGCCGGCGGATCTGAGGCGCTTCAAGGCGCTGACGATGGGCAGCGCGATGATCATGGGGCGGCGGACGTTCGACAGCCTTCCCGGATTACTACCTGGTCGGCGCCACCTGGTGCTGACGCGCGACCGCAACTGGTTCGCGATCGGCGTGCAAAAGGCGCACGGCGTCAGAGAGGCGCTTGAGCTTGCAGGGAGTGAGCCAGTGTCAGTGATCGGTGGCGCGGACATCTTCGCCCTGTTCCAGCCTCTCGCGCACAAGATTGAACTCACCGAGGTGCTCGAGGATGTCGAGGGGGATACGTCGTGGCCTGACCCACGGCATTCGGGCAACTGGCGCGAGACGTTCAGCGAAGTCCATTCAGCGGAGAATGGACACCCTGCCTTCCGCTTTGTGACTCTCGAGCGGGCTTAGACAGCTTCCCCGTCGAGGATAGAGTCGATCTGTGCAGCGACTTCATCGACCGAAGCCATGCCGTCGACGCGCCGGACCAAACCCTTCGCCTCGTAATAAGGCAGGATCGGCTCGGTCTTTGCGCGATATTCGGCCATGCGGGTGCGCACCGTTTCCTCATTGTCGTCGGGACGCCGCTTGAATTCGGTCGAGCCGCAAACGTCACAGACGCCAGCGGCTTTCGTAGGCCGGAACGTCTGGTGATAGCCCGTGCCGCATTTAGCGCAGGTGAACCGGCCCGTGATGCGCTTCACCAGCGCCTCTTCGTCGACGACGAGCTGGATTACGTAGTCGATCTTGCGGCCGCGCTCGGCGAGCAGGATTTCGAGCGCTTCGGCCTGTTGCTTCGTGCGTGGAAAGCCGTCGAAGATGGCGCCCTGCTCCACGGCCGAGTTGAGCCGCTCACCGATGAGTGCGGTCACGATGGCGTCGCTGACTAGCTCGCCGGCGTCCATCACGGCCTTCACCTTCAGCCCGACGGGAGTACCGCTGTCGCGTGCTTCGCGCAGCATGTCGCCGGTCGACAGCTGTATCATGCCGCGCTCCGCCTGGAGCCGAGCAGCCTGAGTGCCCTTGCCCGCGCCTGGCGGGCCCAAGAGAATGATGTTCATCATCAGCGGCAAACTCTCCCCTGTTGGCCGCGGTTAGCGTCGTTTCGGCGTTGTCTTGAGCTTCGCCTTCTTGATCAGATCGCCATATTGATGCGCGATCAAGTGGCTTTGTATCTGGCTCACCGTGTCCATCGTCACATTGACCACGATCAGAAGGCTGGTGCCGCCGAGCCGAAAATTCAGGCCCGCCTGTGCCGAGAGGATATCGGGAATGAGGCAGATCACGACGAGATAGGCAGCGCCGACTACCGTGATGCGGTTCAGCAGATAGTCGAAATATTGCTCGGTGGCCTTGCCCGGTCGGATGCCCGGGATGAACCCGCCGTGCCGCTTTAGGTTCTCAGCCGTCTCTTCACTGTTGAACTGCACGGCCGTGTAGAAGAAGCAGAAGAAGGCGATACCGGTCGCGTAGAGCGCCTCGTACAATCCAGAGCCGTGCTGCAGGTAGGTGCTGATGGTGATCAGCCAATCGCTCGTTCCGCCGCCCGCACTTGCACGGCTACCGGCCCATTGCAGCAAGGTCAGCGGCATCAGCAGGAGCGAGGACGCGAAGATCGGCGGAATGACGCCCGCAGTGTTGAGCTTGATCGGCAAGTGCGAGCGCTCTTGTTGCATACCGCGCGCGGTCTGACGCTTCGGATATTGGATCAGCACCCGGCGCTGCGCGCGCTCCATGAAGCAGATGAAGAGAATGAGGACCGCCGAAAGGGCTACGATCCCGATCACGATCACCGGGCTGACGGTGCCTGTGCGCCCGCCTTCGAGTAGCTGGCCGACCGCCTGCGGAAGACGCGCGACGATGCCGGCCATGATGATCAGCGACACGCCATTCCCGATGCCGCGGCTAGTGATCTGCTCGCCGATCCACATCAGGAACAGGGTACCGCCGACCAGGCTTACGGTGCCGGCAATCTCAAACAACAAGCCGGGCGCGACGACCGCGCTGATGCCTTGGCGGAGCGATTGCGATTCGAGGCCGCGGATGGCGAGGTAGCCCTGAACCAGCGTAATCGCGACCGTGAGGTAGCGAGTATACTGGTTCATCTTCTTCCGGCCCGTCTCGCCCTCTTTCTTGAGCGCCTTCCATGGCTCGTAGAGGGTGCCGCCGAGCTGGACGACGATCGACGCGGTGATGTAGGGCATCACGCCGAGCGCCACGATCGAGAAGCGCGACAAAGCGCCGCCCGAGAACGTGTTGAAGACATCGAGGATGCCGCCGCTCTGAGTCTGATAGAGCGCGCTCATCGCAACCGGATCGATGCCGGGCACCGGAACAAACGACAGCAGGCGGAACAGGATCAGCGCACCGATCGTGAACCACAGCCTCTTCTTGAGCTCGGTCGCCTTCTGGAAATTGGCGAACGTAGATGCTGGAGGCGAGTTGTTCGGCTGCGGATGCCATTGACTAAGAATTCCCCGGAAAAACGAACGGCGGCGATTAGGCCCGAAAGCCTCCCCGCCGCCGATATAGTGGCTCTTCACGCCGCTTGTCTAAGACCCTTAGGCCTTTGCAGCAGCAGCCCTCTCAGCGAGCCGGGCTTCACGCACCTTGCCCTTCTTCGCCGCGGCGAGCTCGGCCGGGTTCTTGCGCTCGATCAGCTCGACCGAACCACCCGCCTTCTCGATCGCCTCGCGCGCGCCCTTGGAAACGCCGGCAACCTTTAGCGCCAGCTTCGCCTGAGATCTCGCCCTTGCCGAGCAAGCGGACGCCGTCCTTGCCGCCACGAGCCAGGCCGGCAGCCTTCAGCGCCTCATGGTCGAGCGTGCCCTTCACATCGAGCTTGCCGGCGTCGATCGCCTTCTGGATCGCGCCGATGTTCACCTCGGCATAATCCTTGGCGAAGATGTTGTTGAAGCCGCGCTTCGGCAGCCGCATGTGGAGCGGCATCTGGCCGCCTTCGAAGCCGGCGATGCTGACGCCCGAGCGCGCCTTGCGCGCCCTTCTGGCCGCGACCCGCGGTCTTGCCCAGGCCCGAGCCGATGCCACGGCCCACGCGCACGCGGCCCTGCCGCGCGCCCTTGTTGTCACGAAGTTCGTTGAGTTTCATGTCGTTGCACTCGCTTTCGCTTTTGTCGCGCAGCCCCTCGCGGGGCGGTGATGGTTAGGCCGCTTCTTCGACGCGGAGCAGATGCTGCACCTTGCGGACCTGGCCGAGCACTTCAGGCGTGCCCTCCACTTCCACGGTGCGATGCAGCTTGTTCAGGCCCAGGCCGACGAGCGTCGCGCGCTGGGTCTTGTCGCGGCGGATCGGCGAACCGGTCTGCGTGATCTTGATCTTGGCCATTCAGATTACTCCGTCACCGCTTCGGCCTGAGCCTCGGCCTCTGCAGCGGTTGCGCCGCCGCGTCCGAGCAGGTCGGCGACCTTCTTGCCGCGCCGCTGGGCCACCGAGCGCGGGCTCGTCTGGTCCTTGAGCGCCTCGAACGTCGCGCGGATCATGTTGTAGGGGTTGGACGTGCCAACCGACTTCGTGACGACGTCGGCAACACCAGGCTCTCGAAGATCGCGCGCATCGGGCCGCCGGCGATGATTCCGGTACCCGCCGGAGCGGTACGGACCGTCACCCGTCCGGCGCCGAAATGGCCGAGACCGTCGTGGTGAAGCGTGCGGCCGTCGCGCAGCGGAACGCGGATCATCGCCTTCTTTGCCGCGGCAGTCGCCTTGCTGATCGCCTCTGGAACTTCACGGGCCTTGCCGTGACCGAAGCCCGCGCGGCCCTTGCCATCGCCAACGACCACAAGCGCTGCAAAGCCGAAACGCTTGCCGCCTTTCACGGTCTTGGAGACGCGGTTGATGTGGACGAGCTTCTCGATCAGCTCTTCGCCACCATCATCGTCACCGCCACGGCCGCCACGGCGGTCGTCGCGACGGCCACGGCCGCCACGATCGTTGCCGCCACGGCCACGGCCTGCGCCGCCGCCACGACCGCCACGCGGGCCACGGCCCTGCGCGCTGCTCCTCGGGCTGCGCCGGCGTGGCCTCGGCAACTGCGGCGGCCTCAGTCGGGTCGGTGTTGACTTCGTTGGTCTGGTTTTCGTCAGCCATTTAAAACTCCAGTCCGCCTTCGCGGGCAGCGTCGGCGAGGGCCTTCACCCGGCCATGGAACAGGAAGCCGCCACGGTCGAACACGACTGCGGAAACACCTGCCTGCTTGGCGCGCTCGGCGACAGCCTTGCCGACGGCCGCAGCGCTGTCCTTGGTAGCGCCGGTCTTACCCTTGATATCCTTGTCGAGGGTCGAGGCAGCGGCAACCGTCTTACCGGCGGCATCGTCGATGACCTGCGCGTAGATGTGGCGGCCCGAACGGTGGACCGACAGCCGCGGCTTGCCGGACGCTCGTGCGCGAAGCGAGGTACGAACGCGCCGACGGCGGCGATCGAAGAGAGAGAGTTTCGCCATGGCTTACTTCTTCTTGCCTTCTTTGCGGAAAATATACTCGCCGCGGTACTTAATGCCCTTGCCCTTATAGGGCTCCGGCTTGCGCCAGCGGCGGATCTCGGCCGCGACCTGGCCGACCTGCTGCTTGTCGATGCCGCTGATCTCGACCGTGTTCTGGTCAGGGGTCTTGATGTCGATGCCCTCCGGAACAGGGTAGTTGACGTCGTGACTGTAGCCGAGCTGCAGGCGCAGGTTCTTGCCCTGGGCTTGCGCGCGATAGCCGACGCCGGTGATCTCGAGCACCTTCGTGAAGCCTTCGGTCACGCCGGTGACGAGGTTCTGCACGTTCGTACGTTGCATGCCCCACGCGGCGCGATTGCGCTGCGCGTCGGTGAGCGGCGTCACGCGGATTTCGCCGTCGGCGATCTCATACTTCACGAGATCGTCGAGCAACTGCATCGCGAGCGTGCCCTTCGGGCCCTTCACGGTGAGTGTGCCGCTCTCGACCGAAGCGGTGACGCCGGCCGGAACTGCAATCGGTTTCTTGCCAATGCGGGACATTAGAACACCTCCGCCAGCACTTCGCCGCCGACGTTCTGCTCGCGCGCCTCAACGTCCGACAGCACGCCGCGTGGGGTCGACACGATGATCGTGCCGAGACCGTTGCGGATGCGCGGAAGCTCCTGCGCGCCCGAGTAGACGCGGCGGCCCGGCTTGGACACGCGGGCCAGATGCTGGATCGCCGGCTGGCCTTCGAAATACTTGAGCTCGATGCGCAGGCCCTTCTGGCCGGCGAGCTCTTCTTCCGAATAGCCGCGGATGTAGCCTTCGCGCTGCAGCACGTCGAAGACGCGCGTACGCAGCTTCGATGCAGGCGTCAGGATCGAATCCTTGCGCGCCTGCTGGCCGTTACGAATGCGGGTGAGGAGATCACCCAGAGGATCGGTCATCGCCATTCCTATGGTCCCCTTACCAGCTCGACTTAGTCACGCCGGGGATCAGGCCCTTGTTGGCCAGTTCCCGAAGCATGATCCGCGACAGACGGAACTTGCGATAATAAGCGCGCGAACGCCCGGTCAGCTCACAGCGGTTGCGAATGCGCGTCGGGTTACCGTTGCGCGGAAGCTCCGCCATCTTGAGCCGTGCGATCAGGCGCTCGGTCTCGTCCTTGAACTCGTCGTTCGCGATCGCCTTGAGCTTCGCGTACTTCGCTGCCTGCTTCTCAGACAGCTTCTTGCGACGCTCGTTCTTGTTGATCGAACTCAGTTTCGCCATGACTTAAGTTCTTCTCCTAAAGGGCAGTCCGCTTACGCGGCCTGCCGCTGTTCCTCAGCCGGGAAGGGGAAGTTGAACAGGCGCAGCAGCTCGCGCGCCTCTTCATCTGTCTTCGCGGTGGTGGTTACGATCACGTCCATGCCCCGGACCTTGTCGATCTGATCGTAATTGATCTCGGGGAAGATGATCTGCTCCTTAAGCCCCATCGCGTAGTTGCCGCGGCCGTCGAACGAGCGCGGGTTCAGGCCGCGAAAATCGCGGACGCGAGGGAGCGCGATCGTCACCAGACGATCGAGGAACTCGTACATGCGCTCGCGGCGGAGCGTGACCTTGCAGCCGATCGGCATGCCTTCGCGCAGCTTGAACTGAGCGATCGACTTCTTCGCCTTGGTGATCACCGGCTTCTGGCCGGAAATCGCCTGCATCTCGGCAGCCGCCGTCTCGACGCGCTTCTTGTCCTGGGTCGCCTCGCCGACGCCCATGTTGATGACGATCTTCTCGAGCTTCGGCACTTCGAACTTGTTCTTGTAGCCGAACCGCTCGATCATCGCCGGGACGATGCGCTCGTCATAATCGCGCCTCAGGCGCGGAACGTATCTTCTTCGTCAGCCATTGATCAGCTCTCCGGTCTTGGCCGCGACGCGGACCTTCTTGCCGTCGCGCTCCTCGAAGCGGACGCGGGTCGGCTTGCCGTCGGCGGTCGCAATCGCGACGTTCGACACGTGCAGCGGCGCTTCCTTGCGCTCGATCCCGCCCTGCGGGATTGATCTGCGTCGGCTTGCGGTGGCGCGCGTGGACGTTAACGCCCGACACGACGACCTTGTTTTCCTTGGGCATCGAACGGACGACTTCGCCCGTCTTGCCCTTGTCCTTGCCGGACAGGACGACGACCGTGTCGCCCTTGCGGATCTTCGCAGCGGCCATGGTTACAGCACCTCCGGCGCAAGGCTGATGATCTTCATGTGCTTCGCGCGCACGAAGCTCACGGACGACCGGGCCAAAGATACGGGTGCCGATCGGCTCCTCGTTCTTGTTGACCAGCACCGCCGCATTGCTGAATCGAAGCGGATCACCGAACCGTCGGGACGGCGGATGTCCTTGGCAGTGCGAACGATCACCGCGCGGTGAACGTCGCCCTTCTTCACGCGGCCGCGCGGCGCCGCTTCCTTGACGCTGACGACGATGATGTCGCCGACGCCGGCAACGCGGCGCTTGGAGCCGCCCAGCACCTTGATGCACTGAACGCGCTTCGCGCCGCTGTTGTCCGCAACGTCCAGGTTGGACTGCATCTGGATCATGGTTCGACCCTAACCTCTCTCAAAATCTTCTCAGGCGTCCGCTTCGGCGACGTCTTCGGCCTTGGCCTTCTTCGTCGACTTCTTTGCGGGCTTTTCGGCCTTCTCTTCGGCCGGCTTCGAAGGCTCGGCCTGCGGAGTGACCGCTTCCGGTCGGCGATGTCGGACTTCTGTGCCTTGGCGACGCCGATGCGGTCGACGACCGTCCACGTCTTCAGCTTCGAAATCGGCGCGCATTCCTCGATGCGCACGACCTCGCCGACGTGGAACTCGTTGGCCGCGTCGTGAGCGTGGTACTTCTTCGACAGCTTGATGATCTTGCCGTAGAGCGGGTGCTTCACCCGCCGCTCGACACGGACCACGACCGTCTTTTCACCCTTGTCGGACACCACGGTGCCGGTGAGGACGCGCTTTGGCATTCCTATAGTCTCCTCAACCCTGCGCCGAAGCGTTGCGCTTCGGTATCGGGCGCGCTGGTGCTGAAGCGTCCTGATGCGCGCGATGGTGCGGCGCACTTCGCGGACCCGCGACGGCTTCTCGAGCTGGTTGGTCGCCGACTGGAAGCGCAGGTTGAACTGCTCGCGCTTCAGCTCGAGCAAGCTGCTGCTGCAGCTGGTCGTCGGTCTTGACCTTGAGATCGTCTTTCGCGGCCATCTTACTTTTCCTCCTCGGCCAGGCTCTCGCCCAGGCGAGCGACGACCTTGGTCTTGATCGGCAGCTTCTCGGCCGCCCGCTCGAACGCCGTCTTGGCGAGCGTAGCCAGGGACGCCGTCGAGCTCGAACAGGATGCGGCCCGGCTTCACGCGAGCGACCCAGAATTCGGGCGAGCCCTTGCCCGAGCCCATGCGGACTTCGGCCGGCTTCGAGCTGACCGGGACGTCCGGGAAGATGCGGATCCAAAGACGGCCGGTACGCTTGATGTGACGCGTGATCGCGCGGCGGGCCGCCTCGATCTGGCGCGCGGTGATCCGCTCCGGCTCCATGGCCTTGAGGCCGAAGGCGCCGAAGTTGAGCTCGGTCCCACCCTTGGCGTTGCCATGGATGCGGCCCTTGAAGGCCTTGCGGAACTTGGTGCGCTTGGGTTGCAGCATTTCTTACTTTCCTTCGCGCTTACCGGTTGCCGCGCTCTTCGCGCGCCGGACGGACGCCGGAGGTCTGAGCCTCCATCATCAGCCGGTCCTGCGACGAGCGGGTCGTGGCCAAGAATCTCGCCCTTGAAGACCCAGACCTTCACGCCGCACACGCCGTACGCGGTGTGCGCTTCGGCCTCGGCGTAATCGACGTTGCCGCGCAGCGTGTGCAGCGGAACGCGGCCCTCACGGTACCATTCGGTCCGCGCGATTTCCGCGCCGCCGAGACGGCCCGCGCAGGTGATACGAATGCCCTCCGCGCCAAGACGGAGCGCGGACTGCACCGCACGCTTCATTGCGCGGCGGAACGCGATACGGCGCTCGAGCTGGTCGGCAACACCCTGAGCTACGAGCTTGGCGTCGATCTCCGGCTTGCGGATCTCGACGATGTTCAGGCTGACGTCGGAGCTCGTCATCTTCTGAAGCTCGCGCTTCAGCTTCTCGATGTCCGCGCCCTTCTTGCCGATGATCACGCCCGGACGCGCCGCATAGATGGAGATGCGGCAGATCTTGGCCGGACGCTCGATCACTACCTTCGAGATCGCGGCCTGCGGCAGCTTCTCGACGATGTAGCGGCGAATCTTCAGGTCCTCGAGCAGCAGACGACCGTAGTCCTGGCCTTCCGCGAACCAGCGGCTGTCCCAGGTACGATTGATCTGCAGGCGAAGGCCGATAGGAGAGGATTTCTGACCCATGATTACGCTTCTTCCTGCTCGCGAACGACGACCCGAAGGCGGCTGAACGGCTTGACGATCCGGCTCGAACGGCCACGCGCGCGGGTCGCGAAGCGCTTCATCGAGATCGACTTGCCGACGCTCGCCTCGGCGACGACCAGAGCGTCGACATCGAGATTGTGGTTGTTCTCTGCATTGGCGACGGCGGAGGCGAGCACCTTGTACACATCCTCGCTCATGCCCTTCGGGCTGAACTTCAGGATGTTCAGCGCTTCCTCGACCTTACGGCCGCGGATCAAGCCAGCGACGAGGTTGAGCTTGCGCGCAGAACCACGGATCGTGGTGCCGACGGCGAGCGCTTCCTTCTCACCGACTTTACGGGGTGCAACTGGCTTGGCCATTAGCGCTTGCCCTTCTTGTCGGAGGCGTGGCCTGGGAACGTGCGGGTCGGCGCAAACTCGCCGAGCTTCATTCCCACCATTTCTTCGTTGACCGACACCGGCACGAACTTGCGGCCGTTGTAGACATTGAAGGTCAGGCCGACGAACTGCGGCAGGATCGTCGAACGGCGCGACCAGGTCTTGATCGGCGCGCGCGCGCCCTTGTCCTGTGCGCTTTCAGCCTTCTTCAGCAGCGAAAGCTCGACGAACGGACCTTTCCAGACGGAACGGGCCATGGATTAACCCTTCTTCTTCGCGTGACGGCTACGGATGATGAACTTGTCCGTCGCCTTGTTGTGGCGGGTGCGGGCACCCTTGGTCGGCTTGCCCCACGGGGTAACCGGATGACGGCCGCCCGAGGTCCGGCCTTCACCACCGCCGTGCGGGTGGTCGACCGGGTTCTTGGCGACGCCGCGGGTCAGCGGGCGCTTGCCGAGCCAGCGGTTACGGCCGGCCTTGGCAAGGTTGGTGTTGGCATTGTCGGGGTTCGACACTGCGCCGACCGTCGCCATGCAATCAGAGCGGACATAGCGCTGCTCGCCTGAATTGAGCCTGACGATGACCATTCCGCGGTCACGGCCGACGACCTGCACATAGGTCCCCGCCGCACGAGCGATCTGGCCACCCTTGCCGGGCTTCAGCTCGACATTGTGGACGATGGTGCCGACCGGCATCTGACCGATCTCCATCGCGTTGCCGGGCTTCACGTCGACCTTCTTGCCGGCGATCACCTTGTCGCCCGGAGCGAGACGCTGGGGAGCGATGATGTAGGCCTGCTCGCCGCCTTCATAGGTCACGAGCGCAATGAAGGCCGAACGGTTCGGGTCATACTCAAGCCGCTCGACGGTCGCCGGAACGTCCCAGGTGCGACGCTTGAAGTCGACGTAGCGATACTTCTGCTTGTGGCCGCCGGCGATGCCGCGCGATGTCACATGACCCTTGTTGTTGCGGCCGCCCGTCTTGCGCTTGCCTTCGGTAAGTGCCTTGACCGGCTTGCCCTTCCACAAGCGCCGACTTGTCGACCAGGATCAGGCCACGGCGAGCCGGCGAGGTCGGATTATATTGCTTGAGAGCCATTAGCCCCGAGCCCCTTCCGTCACGTCGATCGACTGACCTTCGGCCAGGCGAACGATCGCTTTCTTCATATCCGAGCGCTGGTAGGGCTTGCCCTTCCAACGCTTGGTCTTGCCCTTCGTCGTCGAGCGTATTCACGCTGATCACGCTGACGCCAAACAGCGCCTCGACAGCCGCCTTGATCTCAGGCTTGGTCGCCTTCGGAGCGACCTTGAACACAACCGAGTTCGTCTCCGACAGCATCGTCGACTTCTCGGTGATGTGCGGCGCGAGCACGATGTCATAGTGGCGGGCGTCAGGCACCGCCCTGCTGCTGCTTCTTAGCCATTGAAGCGGGCCTCCAGCTTCTCAACGGCCGCGCGGGTCAGAACCAGCGTGTCATGCCGCATGATGTCGTAAACATTGGCGCCCATCGCCGGGAGCAGGTTGATGCTTTCGAGGTTCGACGAAGCGCGGGCAAAACCGACGTTCAGCGCGTCACCGTCGATCACCAGCGCAGTCTTGCCGAAGCCGAGCTTGCCGAGCTGCTCGCGAAGCGCCTTGGTCTTGCCATCGGCAACATCGAGGTTGTCGAGCACGACGAGGTTGCCGTCCCGCGCCTTCGACGACAGCGCCATCCTCAGGCCGAGCTGACGAACCTTCTTGTTCAGGCTCGATGCGAAGATGCGGGCGCGGGGGCCATGGGCCTTGCCGCCACCGATGAAGATCGGCGCCTTGCGGTCGCCGTGGCGAGCCGTGCCGCCGCCCTTCTGGCGACCGAACTTCTTGCCGGTGCGCGCAACGTCGCTGCGCTCACGCGCGGCCCGAGCCGGCGCGCGGCGGTTGATCAGCTGCCAGGTGACGACGCGGTGAAGGATGTCGGCGCGCGGCTCGACGGCGAAAATCTCGTCGTTGAGCTCGATGTCGCCGCCAGCCGCACTTCTGGGCGCCGTCGAGGGTCTGTACCTTGACCTTCATCGCTTAGCCTTCCTTGCTCTCGTCGGAAGCACCGCCCTCAGGCGTTGCCTCACCAGCGGGAGCGTCCGTGGTCTCATTGGTCTCTGCAGCCGCGCCGGCGTCCTGCTCGGCCGCGATCGCCGCCACTTCCTCGTCGCTCGGGAGCGCAGGGATTTCGTGGACGGCCGCGTCATCGACCAGGCCGGCAACGGGCAGTTCTGATTCGTCGACCTTCGCCTTCGTGTCGATGAGGCCCGCCGGATATGGCGCAGCTCTCATTACGCGGAAGCTTGATGGCGTCGCTGACGGTCAGCCACGCGCCCTTGTGACCGGGAACCGAACCCTTGACGAACAGCAGGCCGCGGATCGGGTCCGTACGGACGATCTCGAGGTTCTGCTGCGTGCGGTTACGCGCACCCATGTGGCCGGCCATCTTCTTGTTCTTGAATACGCGGCCTGGGTCCTGGCGGTTACCGGTAGAACCGTGCGAGCGGTGCGAAACCGAAACGCCGTGGGTCGCGCGCAGACCGCCGAAATTCCAGCGCTTCATGGCGCCCGCGAAACCCTTGCCCTGGGTCACACCGGCGACGTCCACCATCTGGCCCGCGACGAAGTGGTCCGCGCTGATATGCGCGCCAACGTCGAGCAGCGCGTCTTCAGCGACGCGGAACTCGACAATCCTCGCCTTGGGCTCGACTTCGGCCTTGCCGAAGGCGGCGCGCTGCGGCTTGGCGACATTCTTCGCTTTCGCCTTGCCCGCGCCGAGCTGGACGGCGGTGTAGCCGTCCCTATCCATTTCGCGGCGGCCGACGACCTGCACTTCCTCCAGCTGCAGGACGGTAACCGGCACATGCCGACCGTCCGCCTGGAACAGGCGGGTCATTCCGACCTTCTTCGCGATCACGCCGGTGCGCATGATCAGTCACTCCTCAACAGAGGCACCCGGACCATTCCGGGTGCGTGAAGCCCACCAAATCTCTTGCGTGCCCCGCCTGGGCTAGTGCTCCCAAAAGGGAGCGGCGGGGACGCAGCCCGGAGCTAATCTCCGGCGGTATCACCCTATCTTCGCGAGCCTTGAGGCCCGCGCTGGCCGGTTAAGCCAGTTTGATCTCCACGTCGACGCCGGCAGCAAGATCGAGCTTCATCAGCGCGTCAACCGTCTGCGGCGTCGGCTGCACGATGTCGAGCAGCCGCTTGTACGTCCTCACCTCGAACTGCTCGCGCGACTTCTTGTCGACGTGCGGCGAACGGTTGACGGTGAACTTCTCGATGCGCGTCGGAAGGGGAATGGGACCGCGGATGAGAGCACCCGTACGGCGCGCCGTATCGGCGATGTCGCCAGTTGCCTGGTCGAGCACTCGATGATCGAACGCCTTCAGGCGAATCCGGATATTCTGCGTTTCCATGTCCCTACCGATGCGAAAGAGCCTGCGAGCCTCAGCTTCCGCCGAAGCCCGCGAAATTAAACCAAACTCAAAAGCGAACCGCGCGACCCTAGATCCAGAATCGCGCGGTTGGCGCCCTATATTACTTCGTGATCGTGCCGACAACCCCCGCGCCGACGGTACGGCCGCCTTCGCGAATTGCGAAGCGCAGACCCGGGTCCATGGCGATCGGGGCAATCAGCTTGACGCCGAGGTTGACGTTGTCGCCCGGCATGACCATCTCGGTGCCCTCTGGGAGCACGACTTCGCCGGTCACGTCCGTCGTGCGGAAGTAGAACTGCGGACGATAGTTGGCGAAGAACGGCGTGTGACGGCCGCCCTCGTCCTTCGACAGGACGTAGACTTCGGCCGAGAAGTCGGTGTGCGGCTTGATCGAGCCCGGCTTGCACAGAACCTGGCCACGCTCGACGTCCTCACGGCCAACGCCGCGCAGCAGCGCGCCGATGTTGTCGCCCGCCTGGCCCTGGTCGAGCAGCTTGCGGAACATCTCGACGCCGGTGACGACGGTCTTCTGGGTGTCGCGGATGCCGACGATCTCGACTTCCTCGCCAACCTTGACGATGCCCTGTCTCGACACGGCCGGTCACGACGGTGCCGCGGCCCGAGATCGAGAACACGTCTTCGATCGGCATCAGGAACGGCTTGTCGAGCGGACGCTCGGGGGTCGGGATCCAGTCGTCGACAGCGTTCATCAGCTTGAGGATCGCGTCGTGACCGATCTCGCGATTGCTGTCCTCAAGGGCCGCAAGCGCCGAACCGGACACGATCGGAATGTTGTCGCCGTCGAAGTCGCGCTTGGAAAGCTCCTCGCGGATTTCGAGCTCGACCAGCTCGAGCAGCTCGGGATCGTCGACCTGGTCGACCTTGTTCAGGAACACGACCATGGTCGGAACGCCGACCTGCTTGGCGAGCAGGATGTGCTCCTTGGTCTGCGGCATCGGGCCGTCGGCAGCCGACACGACCAGGATCGCGCCGTCCATCTGGGCGGCGCCGGTGATCATGTTCTTCACATAGTCGGCGTGACCCGGGCAATCGACGTGCGCATAGTGGCGGCTTGCGGTCTCATACTCGACGTGCGCGGTCGAAATGGTGATCCCGCGCTCGCGCTCTTCCGGCGCCTTGTCGATGTTCGCATAGTCGAGTGAAGGTCGCGCCGCCGGTCTCGGCGAGCACCTTGGTGATCGCTGCGGTCAGCGAGGTCTTGCCATGGTCGACGTGACCGATGGTGCCGATGTTCACGTGCGGCTTATTCCGCTCGAATTTAGCCTTCGCCATTTTACGCCTCTTCTTCTCTGGAAAATCGGGCGGCCCGCCCGTCATCGCGAGCGCGCCCATAACTACAAAATTGCGGTTACGCCAGCTTCGCCTTCACCTCGTCGGCGACGTTCTGCGGCACTTCGTCATAGTGCGAGAACTGCATCGTGTACTGCGCACGTCCCTGCGTGAACGAACGCAGCTGGTTCACGTAGCCGAACATGTTCGCCAGCGGCACGATCGCCTCGACGACCTGCGCGTTGCCGCGGCTGTCGGTGCCCTGGATCTGGCCACGGCGGCTGTTGATGTCGCCGATGACGTCGCCAAGATAATCCTCCGGCGTCACGACCTCGACCTTCATGATCGGCTCGAGCAGCTTGATGCCGGCCTTGTGCGCGGCTTCGCGCATCGCGCCGCGCGCGCAGATCTCGAACGCCAGCGCCGAGAAGTCGACGTCGTGGTACTTGCCGTCGATCAGGTGGACTTCGAAGTCGATGATCGGGAAGCCGATCAGCGAACCCGTCTCCGCCGTCTCGCGCAGGCCCTTCTCGACGGACGGAATATATTCCTTTGGGACGTTGCCGCCCTTGATCTCGTCGAAGAACTGGAAGCCCGAGCCACGCTCGCCCGGGATCACGTTGATCTTGATCTCACCGAACTGGCCGGAACCGCCCGACTGCTTCTTGTGGGTGTAGGTCAGGTCGACCGGCTTCGCGAGATACTCGCGATAGGCGACCTGCGGGGCGCCGACATTGGCCTCGACCTTGAACTCGCGCTTCATGCGGTCGACGAGAATCTCGAGGTGGAGCTCGCCCATCCCCTTGATGATCGTCTGGCCGAATTCGTGGTCGGTCGTGACGCGGAATGACGGGTCCTCGCGGGCGAGGCGATTGAGCGCAACGCCCATCTTCTCCTGGTCGGCCTTGGTCTTGGGCTCGACGGCGACCTCGATAACGGGGTCCGGGAACTCCATCCGCTCAAGGATGATCGGCGCATTGGCTGCGCACAACGTATCGCCCGTCGTGGTGTCCTTGAGGCCGGCAAGAGCGACGATGTCGCCCGCGTAGGCCACCTGGATATCTTCACGGTCATTCGCGTGCATCAGCAGCATGCGGCCGACCTTTTCCTTCTTGTCCTTGACCGAATTCATCACCTGCGACGCCGTCTCGAGCTTGCCGGAATAAATGCGCGCGAAAGTCAGCGTCCCGACGAACGGGTCGTTCATGATCTTGAAGGCGAGCGCCGAGAAGGGCGCGTCGTCTGACGGCGCGCGCGTGTCCGTGGTCTCCGGTTCAGCTTCAGTGCCTTCGACCGGCGGAATGTCGAGCGGGCTAGGGAGATAGTCGACGACGGCGTCGAGCAGGGGCTGCACGCCCTTGTTCTTGAACGCCGAGCCGCACAGCACGGGGACGAACGAGAAATTCAGGGTGCCCTTGCGGATCAGCTTCTTCAGCGTCGCAGTGTCGGGCTCATTGCCCTCAAGGTAGGCTTCCATAACCTCATCGTCCTGCTCGACAGCCATCTCGATCAGTTCCTGGCGAGCGGCCGCTGCAGCGTCGGCGAGATCCGCCGGAATGTCTTGTAGACGAACTTTGCGCCGAGGCTCTCGTCGAGCCAGATGATTGCGCGGTTCTCGACGAGGTCAACGAGGCCCTTGAACGAGCTCTCGATACCGATCGGGAGGTAAAGGACCGCTGGGCGGGCGCCCAGGCGATCCTTGATCATGCCGACGCACATGTCGAAGTTCGCGCCGGTGCGGTCGAGCTTGTTGACAAAGCACATGCGCGGAACTTTGTACTTTTCCGCTTGCCGCCACACCGTCTCCGACTGCGGCTCAACGCCGGCAACGCCGTCGAAACAGGCGACCGCGCCGTCGAGCACGCGCAGCGAACGCTCGACTTCGATGGTGAAATCGACGTGGCCGGGCGTGTCGATGATGTTGATGCGGTGCTCGGGACCGCCGCCGGCCGACCAGAAACACGTCGTCGCGGCCGACGTGATGGTGATGCCCCGCTCCTGTTCCTGCTCCATCCAGTCCATCGTGGCGGTGCCCTCGTGGACTTCGCCGATCTTGTAGGACTTTCCGGTGTAATAGAGGATGCGCTCGGTCGTCGTCGTCTTGCCGGCGTCGATGTGCGCCATGATGCCAATGTTACGATAGCGCTCGAGCGGATGGCTGCGGGCCATGTTCAGTGTCTTCCTTAGCGATGTGGGGAGCCGGCGGATCCGGCTTCCCCAGATATAGGTACGATTTCTACCAGCGCCACCCGTCGGACTAGGCCGACGGAATGACTACCAACGATAATGGCTGAACGCGCGGTTCGCTTCGGCCATGCGGTGCGTGTCTTCACGCTTCTTCACGGCGTTGCCGCGGTTCTGCGACGCGTCCATGAGCTCGCCCGAAAGGCGTCCCGACATCGTCTTCTCCGAGCGCGAGCGAGCCGCCGTGATCAGCCAGCGGATGGCGAGCGCCTGAGCGCGCTCGGGACGGACCTCGACCGGCACCTGATAGGTCGCACCGCCGACGCGGCGGCTGCGGACCTCGATGCCCGGCTTCACGTTGTTGAGCGCATCGTGGAACACGCCAATCGGCTCACGCTTCAGGCGGGTTTCGACCGTTTCGAGGGCGCCGTAGACGATGCCTTCCGCGACTGACTTCTTACCATCGAGCATGACGCTGTTCATGAACTTCGACAGGACGATGTCCCCGAACTTCGGATCGGGGAGGATTTCGCGCTTCTCTGGGCGACGACGACGAGACATTGGATAGTTCCTTTCTCTTCAGCCTGTTCCGGGACTTTGAAAAATGCCCGGGGCTTACTCTCGTGGTTACTTGGGACGCTTAGCGCCGTACTTCGAACGCGACTGACGACGGTCCTTGACGCCCTGGGTGTCGAGCACGCCGCGAAGAACGTGATATCGCACGCCCGGAAGATCCCGCACACGGCCGCCGCGGATCAGCACGACACTGTGCTCCTGCAGGTTGTGGCCCTCGCCAGGGATGTAGCTGATCACTTCGCGCTGGTTGGTCAGGCGAACCTTGGCCACCTTACGCAGCGCCGAGTTCGGCTTCTTGGGGGTCGTCGTATAGACACGGGTGCAGACGCCGCGCTTCTGCGGATTCTGCTCCATCGCAGGGACCTTCGACTTGGCCTTCTGCGGTTCGCGACCCTTGCGGATCAGCTGGTTAATCGTTGGCATGAAGCCCTTCACCTTTCGTTGCCGGCATTCCCAGCGGTTACTTTGCCCAAAGCAAAAAGCGTGAAGTCCTGGCAGCTGTTGCCACCCGGTCTCCACGTCTTCGAGCAATGTTCAGCTCTTGTCCGGCGCTAGCGGATGGGATCCTGTCGCGCGGACGGCGGGCACATAGCGACGAGCCGGCTGACGGTCAACCGCTTCTGGCGCTGTTATCGGACACCGCGACCCTGTCGTGGAGCCGGTGCAGGTCGCCCGTAAACATTAGCGACCAAGCTCCCCTGAACACGAGGCTGAGACCTACGAGATAGCCGAGGAAAGCGAACGCCGCAGCCGGCGGCAGCATGATGGTGTAGGCCCCAAGCACGACGTTCACGATACCGACGAAGATCAGCCATCCGCGTCCTGCGCGCAGGTTGAAGGCCGAGACGATCTCGAAGATTCCACCAACCATGAACCAGGCGCCGATCACCCAAACGAGCGACACCGCTCCGATAATCGGATTGAAGAGGATGATCAGGCCTGCAGCGAGGCTCAACAACCCAAGCAGAATAGCGAGCCAAGCGCCCCGGTGCTTCACTCCGACGACGCCGCCAGCCAGCATGAACCCGCCGGCGATGCAGATCATCGCGCCAAGGTAGATGCCTGCGGCAAGGCTCGCCAAGGGCGGCTCTGCCAAGGCCAGCGCGCCAATCACCAGAAAGGCGATGCCGGGCACATAGTCCCAGCCGGGCCAGTCGCTAATCCGCCCGTGAGAGATCGGCTTCCCGCGGTCGCGGTAGTGCGTTCACGGTCTCGGCCATCGCTTGTTCCTCTCAGGGGTCCGCGCGCTGTAGATTGGAGAAACGCTGACAGGCTGAGCCGCGGTCCGCGACAAATATCACATTCGAAGCAATGGTTCATTTGGCAATGTGGCTGCCATTGGTTCCGGAACGTGCATCGGCCGGGTACATTGGCCCAACGACACAGCGAGGAGATGGGCACATGTGGCGATCTTTCGCACCGGCCCTATGGTTGGCGGCAACCGCAGCGTGCGGAACCCGCACCGACAAGGCCGTGGCACAATTCAATCTGAGCAGCAGCGCCTTTCAAAACGGTGGCGCAATTCCTGGCGAGTTCACCTGCGACGGTGGCGGTAAATCCCCGCCTCTGAGCTGGTCCGAACCGCCTCCGGGCACAAAGAGTTTCGCCTTGGTCGTGGACGACCCGAGTGCCCCAAATGGCACCTTCGGGCACTGGGGCGTGTGGGACATTCCTGCATCCACGCGGATGATCGGTTCCGGGCAAGCTCCGGGTCCGCAGTCCACGAACGATTTTGGCAAGCTGGGATATGGAGCCCCCTGCCCGCCAAACGGCTCGCATCACTACCGCTTCAAGTTGTTCGCGCTCGATACTGAGAAGCTGGACGTCTCTTCCGGCGCCAAGTTTCAGGACCTGGAAGGCGCGGCCGAGAAACATGTCCTCGGCCGCGCGGAGCTCGTCGGCACTTATCAGCGGCATTAAGCCTGCCGCTTGCGACCGATCTCCTGGATGAAGCGGAATGCTTCGGACGTGAACGGCGCCTGCGGCATTTCACCATGCCATTCGTCCAGCCGCTCGTAGAGCCGCGTTGCGCCCTGCATCATCTCCGGCGTGGCGACCGCCTTGAACGGCCCAAGCAGATCCTGCCATTCGTTGAACAGCGCCTGTGCCTCAGGGCTATCCGGTCCGTTCGGGATCGCCGCCTGCACGCGCGTTCCCAGGTCCTTCCACTTGCGACTGTACTCCTCCTGGTCGAAACCGGCGGGCATGTCCTTCATCTTCTCGGCCCACCGCTCCTTCTCTTCCTGCGAGAAATAGCGGTCGGTCACTTTCTTCCAGTCTTGCGGTTCCATGATCTTGTCTCCCTGACGGATCAGCGAGCAGAAGGTCTCGGCATCGACGGGCTCGCCGCGGTCGATGCGTGACTTGGCGGTGAGGAGCAGCGCCTTCGCCTCCTCCAGCTCGAGCTTGCGCTGCTCGATAATGTCGAGTTGTGCCTCGATCACCGCGGCAAGATCCATCTGACCTCGGGAGGTCAGCTTGCCGATCTGCGCGAGGCTCAAGCCTGCTCGCTTCAGCGCGAGGATCTGCTGCACGCGTTCAAGCTCGCCGCGGCCATAGAGCCGGCGGCCACTATGGGTTCGCAGCGGTTTCAGTAGCCCGCGAGCCTCGTAGAAGCGCAATGCGCGACTGGTCAGGCCGGTGCGGCGCGCAACGTCGCGGATATCGAGCGGCTCTTCCATCCGTGGCTTCTACACGTTGACGTTAGGTCAACTTCAAGCGGCAATTTCAGGAAGCGCTCGCGTTCGCCGCGAACTGCTCGTATTTTCGCGACTGAGGGGCAGGCCATCGTTACCATCAAGGAGGAACGAAATGGCACAAGTTCTACTCGTCGCTCTAACTCTGGTTGCCGCATCGCAACCGTCCATGACCACGGGCTCCACGCCAGAGTCGGTTGCTCCTGCAGGGTCAGCGACCACGAGATACTGCCTTAGAGTTGATCCGCTCCCCGGCAGCCGCCTCGAGACCATCCAATGCCGCACCCGAGAGGATTGGGCGCTGCTCGAGGTCGATGTGGATCAGGAATGGGCCCAGAACGGGGTCAAGGTCATCGCGTAAGCGCTCGCTACGGCCGCAGGCGGTGCACCGATAACCGTTCATAGTAGGCGCGGCAGCGATCTGCGACATGCCGGGCGTCGGACGGCAGTTCGACCGCGTCCCTTTCGGGCGGACCGAACCCTGTGCTGCCTGTGACTGCGGCATACCAGTGAGGTGCCCACGGCCCATCGGTGCTGCGGGGGCCGGGAGGCCAACTCAGCATCGCGGAGTCCCACCGTATGTTGAGCGCGTCGCATAGCTGCGACAGCACGGCGCGCGGGTTGGCCAGCACGTCATGGGCATCGATGACGGGAGGCGCGTGACCCAGCCGGGTAGCCTCGCGGTCGAAGAATTCCGCCTGCCGCTCCAGTCCAAAGTCTTCGAAGACCGCGCACTCACGCTTGCGCAGATATGACGCGATCATTCGTTCTGGCTCGCGGATCAGGAATGCGTGAGTGAAGCCCTCGAAATCGTCATACCCAATCGGCCCAACCATGTGGTGCCACATATGCTTCTGGTACCAGACGGGGGCGTTTTCCGCCGGATCACCTGAGAGCCTGTCCATCACGACGCGCCAGTCGCATTCCATCGCTGCGATCACCTCATCGCGCATGGGATGCTCTGCGCCGCTCGTCTTCAGGAAGCAGCCGTAGAAAGGCTCGTCCGAGACGAACGTGTCCGCCCTGCTCCCGAAACTGCGCATCATCGCCGTGGATAGGTTTCGCGGCCCCGACCACATGGCGATGCGACGAGTCACGGACGCTGCTGCTCGTCCGCGTCCCGCTCGACCCGTTCGGCGTAAAGGCGCTGCAGCCGCTCGACCATCGGCCCTCGGCACGTAAGCTGCCGCCCATCCACTTCGCGCACCGGCACGATGCCCGCAAAGGTTCCGGTCACGAAAGCTTCGTCAGCGCCGTAGACGTCAGTCAGCGAAAAATCCTTCTCGATGGCTGGAATGCCCGCCTCTCGCGCAACTTCCAGCGCGAGCGCTCGCGTGATCCCGCCGAGACAGTATTTGCCGCTCGAGGTCCACACCTCGCCCTTCCGGACGATGGAGAAGTGCGTGGAATTGCAGGTCGCGACGAAGCCGTGCGGATCGAGCATCAGCGCCTCGTCAGCGCCGGCTTGCGTGGCCTGTACCGACGCCAGGATACAGTTGAGCTTCGAATGTGAGTTGATCTTCTGGTCCTGCACGGCAGGATCCCCCCGGCGCACGTGAACCGTGAAGAGCTTGAGACCGCGCTCGTAAACGGTCGGGTCAGGCTCTTTGTATTCAGCGATGATGACGATCGTTGCCGGTGTCACAACGACCCGCGGGTCCTGGTAGGGCGTGGACCGAACGCCACGGGTGACCATCAGACGGACGTGGGCACCCTCTTCCATGCCGTTCGCATCGAGCGTTTCGTACAGCCGATGCGCAAGCTCCTCCCGGCTGAGGCCGACATCCATCGCAATCGCTTTGGCGCCTTCAAACAGTCGATCGAGGTGACGGTCCAGGAAGCCGAGCTTGCCGCGATGAACGCGGAGGCCTTCCCACACGCCATCGCCCAGCATGAAGCCGCTATCGAACACGGACACGAATGCTTCGGCGCGCGGCTTCAGCTCTCCGTTCACATTGATCAGGATCGACGCGTTCCGTGGGTCCGAAACGTCGTGCATGGATTTTGCCATGCCGCGACCGTGCAGCGCCAAAGCGCGCTTTTCAACTATTCGGTCGTCGTGCCGTCCCACTCTTCATCGTGATGGCGAGCCTCAGCTTCTTCCTTCGTGGCCTGCACGATGCCATCCTTGTGCTCGGGCGGCGCATAGATGGTGTAGAGCCGGAGCGGCTGCGACCCGGTGTTGCGAACATTGTGCCGGGCGCCCGCAGGAACGATTACGGCAAAGTCATCTTCGACATGGTTGGCTATGCCATCGATGTCGACGGCGCCCGTGCCCTCCTCGATACGGAAGAACTGATCGCGATCTGGATGAACCTCTTCACCGATGTCGCAGCCGGGCGGTAGTGTCATCAAAACGAGCTGAAGATTGTGGCCGGTGTAGAGGACACGGCGAAAGTCTTCGTTCTCCACCGTCCGTTTTTCGATATTGTCGCAATAGCCCTTCAACGCTCATCCTCCTTAAGGGGGTCGTGGCCCCAGTTCATCAGACTGTAGCGCCACCGCGAGGTGTAGATGTTCTGCGGCCGCTGCGCCGAATGGCGGCGGATAAATCCAACCACCTTCCGCATGTGCGCATAATCGTCCGCGGTGAGGTCATCGTTCCCTTTGCGGAAGGATTCTTACGATGCAACGGCCGCTCGCATGGCCGACACTTTCGCGGCCGCGACCGTCCGAACCCTTCCATCCCACGGCGTGGCTCGCAGGCGTTCGAAGCCAATTGTCGAGCTCCGTCGCGGCCATGTTCACCGCGTCCTTGAAAGATTTGCGAACCTTTTCGCGATCGATTTCCGGCATGCCGCGCACTTGCGGCAGTTCAGCGGGCAATCAACACGGATCAAAGACGGTACCTGGTTCCAGCTGCAGCGCCGCGCCTTGCATAGGACGGACGAACAGCCGGCGCACCTGCGGCCAGCGCCGCCGCGCCTCGGTCTCCACATGACAGACGATGCGTTCGACCTCGCCGGCGGGCACCTCGTTGTTAAAATCGACATTCATCATCACCGTGATCTGGTCGGGGGACGAGTGGACCGTGAGCACATGACCGACGCCGACGACGCCCTCCTGAGTGGATGCCAGCTCGCGAAGACTTTCGACCAAAACCGGATTCGCCGCCTCGCCAATCAGCAGCCCCTTGGATTCGTGAGCGAGAAGCGCCGCAGTCAGGCCGAGGATGATACCAATCACGACCGAAGCCGCGCCGTCGAAAAACGGATTATGCGTTAGTTGAGCAAGGGCCAGGCCCGCCGCTGCGGCCAGAATGCCGGCCATTGCCGCCCCGTTCTCAAGAAGGACGATGAAGCCCGGCGGATCCTTCAACTCCCGCACGGCCCGGAACCAACCGAGATCCCCCTTCGCTCTCTTGAAGTCGCCAAACGCTTCGACCGTCGACCAACCCTCGAGAAAGAAAGCAACGAAAAGAACGCCGTAAGCGATATATGGTGAGACCGCGGGCTCCGGGTGCCGAATGTGGACGATCCCCTCATAAATCGAGACGCCTGCACCCAGCGCGAACACCAAGACGGCGACGACAAAGCTCCAGAAGTAAAGTTCGCGGCCGTACCCGAACGGATGAAGCTTGTCCGGCTGTCGCTTCGCCTGTCGGCGTCCCCACATCAGCAGCAGCTGATTGGTCAAGTCGACCACGCTGTGAACGCCTTCGGTCAGCATCGCCGACGAACCAGTGATCGCCGCGGCAACGAACTTCGACGCAGCGATGCCCAGGTTCGCAAGGAGCGCGACGACGAGGGTGCGCGTGCTGGTCGTGTGCGCGCTCATGCCGCCTTGGTCCCCTTAGATGTGGATCACCCGCCCGAACGCGGCGAGCACACTCTCATGCATCATTTCTGAAAGTGTCGGATGTGGGAAGACCGTCTGGATGAAGTCCGTCTCGACAAGCTCTGCGGTCTTCCCGATCGTGTAGCCCTGGATCAACTCGGTGACCTCAGCCCCGATCATGTGCGCGCCCAATAACTCGCCGGTCTTCGCGTCGAACACCGTCTTCACGAAACCTTCGACCTCCCCGAGCGCAATCGCCTTGCCGTTGCCGATCGCTGGAAACTTGCCGACCTTGATCTCGTAGCCGGCTTCCTTGGCCTTAGCTTCCGTGAGGCCCACGCTTGCAACTTGCGGGCGACAATAGGTGCAGCCCGGAATGTTATTCGGATCGGTCGGGTGCGGGTGAATGTCCTTGTTGCCGAGCTCCTGCGCGATGGCCTCGGCAGCCGTGACGCCTTCATGGCTCGCCTTGTGCGCAAGCCACGGCGGCGCCGTTACGTCGCCGATCGCCCAGATGCCCGGCACACTGGTGCGGCACATTGGATCGGTGTCGATGTGACCCCTCGTAGTTTTCACGCCGAGCGCTTCGAGGCCAATATTCTCGGTGTTCGGCAAGATACCGACGGCGACAATGCAGTGGCTGAAGCGCTGCTCGCTGGTCTTTCCATCGCTCGTCTTGATCTTCGCGGCGACCCCCTTGGCGTCGGCGGCCAGGCTCTCGACACCTGCCGACGTGAGGATCGTCAGTCCCTGCTTCTGCAGGCTTTTCGCGAGCTGCGCGCTGACCTCTGCGTCTTCGACGGGAACGACCCGGTCGAGCATTTCGACGACCGTGACCTTCGCACCAAGGTCCGCATAGAAACTGGCGAACTCGATGCCGATCGCGCCAGAGCCAATGACCAGCAGCTCCGTCGGCATCTCCGCCGAAGTCATCGCATGGCGGTAGGTCCAGATCTTCTTGCCGTCCGACTTGGCGAAAGGCAGGTCCCGGGCCCGCGCGCCGGTGGCGACAATGATGTGCTTCGCCGCGAGATCGACGGCCTTCCCGTCTGCCTCATCGACGCTCAGCTTGCCTTTGCCGTTAAGCTTGCCATCGCCCATCACGACCGTGATCTTGTTCTTCTTCATCAGGTGCGTGACGCCCTGATTGAGCTGCTTTGCGACCGCGCGGCTCCGTGCGACCACCTTGGCAAGATCGAACGACGGTTTCTCATTGCTGAGGCCATAAGCGTCGGCGTGCTGCATGTAGTGGAACACTTCGGCCGTGCGCAGCAGCGCCTTGGTCGGAATGCAGCCCCAATTGAGGCAGATCCCGCCTAGATTCTCCCGCTCGACGATTGCCGTCTTGAGGCCCAGCTGGGCCGCCCGGATCGCCGCGACATAGCCGCCCGGGCCGGAGCCAAGCACGATAACGTCGTAATTGTCAGCCATTGGTTTCACTCTCTCCCGCGAATGCCCGCGGCTTTCCGTTCTCGTCGAGCGCGACGAAGGTGAATTCGCCCTCCGCCACCGCCTTCTCAATGTCGCCGTCCCGCTCGCGCGCGATTGCGTCGGCCTTCAAACGCAGCGACGTGCGTCCCTGGTTCACGAGATCGACGTAGACGCTAAGCTCGTCGCCCACCGCCATTGAACCAGGAAACTTGATGGCGTCAGCCGCGACGAGCAGGGCCTTCCCCTTCGTTCGTTGCGAAACGAACGAGCCGCAGGCGAGCCCCATCTGGCCCATCAGCCAGCCACCGAACACACCGCCATAAGGATTGGTATCCGCCGGCATGGCGGTCACCCGGATCACTGGGATGCGGTCGCTAGACGCCACGGATCAGCGGCTGTGCCAGCTGAAGGCGAGGCGAAGAGCGGTTGCGGAGCCCAGCCACAGGGGTATCGAGAACAGAAGCCCAGGAGATCCAGCGTGCGGCCGAATGGTTCCCCAACCGGCCCAGCTATTTGTCCAAACGCCTTCGCCGCCATTCATCGCCGTCGGCAGCACGAAACCCAGGATTGCGCCCAGGACGAGTGCCGTGATCCATTTCATCTCAGGCGAGCATGCCCAGTGGGTTTTCGACCAGCTCCTTGAACGCCTTCATCAGCTTGGCACCGTCCGCGCCGTCGATTGCGCGGTGGTCGAAGCTTCCGGTGGCGCTCATCACCGTCGCAATCTGCAGGCTGTCATTGACGACATAGGGCCGCTTCTCGCCGGCGCCGATCGCCATGATCATGCCTTGCGGCGGGTTGATGACGGCTTCGAACTGTTTGATCCCGAACATTCCCATGTTGGACAGGCTTGCGGTGCCACCCTGATACTCCTGCGGCTGAAGCTTCCCCTCGCGTGCGCGGCCGGCAAGGTCCTTCATCTCCGTGGAGATCGCCGAAACGCTCTTTGTGTCGGCACCGGCGATGATCGGCGTGATCAATCCGGCGGGCACAGACACGGCGACCGAGATATCAGCGCGGCTGTACTTGAGCATCTGGTCGCCAGCGAAGGCGACATTGCATTCCGGCACGGCGACGAGCGACTGCGCTAGCGCCTTGATCAACAGGTCATTGACGCTGAGCTTCAGGCCCCGGCTCTCCAAGCCCGAGTTCAGCTCAGTGCGCAGCTTGAGCAGCGCGTCGAGCTGGATGTCGACAGTAAGATAAATGTGCGGGATCTGCTGCTTCAACTCGGTCAGACGCCGCGCGATGGTCTTCCGGACATTCGAAAGCTTGATTGCCTCGTGCGGGATTGCCTGCTCGATCGGTCCCGGCATGACCGCCTGGGTGGCGATGGCTCCAGCGGATGTTGCTGCCGTCGGAGCAGGTGCACCGGTCGGCGCGGCAGGCGGCTTGCCGACCGCGGCATCAACGTCGGCACGAACGATACGCCCGCCAGGGCCGCTACCCTGAAGCGACGAGAGATCGATGTTTTGTGCCTGTGCGAGACGGCGTGCGAGGGGCGAAGCCTTGACCCGATCGCCCTCGACGCGCGGCGGGGCTGCCGGCTGTGCCGGGGCCGCCGGAGTCTCCGTTGGCGTCACGCCATATCCCTTCACCTCGGGCGTCGGCGTCGGAGCGCTCTTTGAAGTCACATCCGGCTTCGGAGGAGCGGGCGCAAATCGGCCTTCGGCGCCGCACTGGCCGCCGATGTAGCGTCGTCGCCCTCTCCTGCCAAAATCGCGATGGGTGCACCTACCTTCACGCCCTCGCTACCCTCCGCCACGAGGATCTTGGCGATCTTGCCTTCGTCGACGGCTTCGAATTCCATCGTTGCCTTGTCGGTCTCGATCTCAGCTAAAATATCGCCGGATTTGACGTCATCGCCCTCCTTCACGAGCCACTTGGCAAGCGTCCCCTCCTCCATTGTCGGCGAAAGGGCAGGCATCTTGAGTTCGATGGGCATCGGCTGGTGTCCCGTGAGAAAGGCCTGTTGGCTCAAAGCCAATGCGGCGGGCGCGGTCAAGCCTGCGCCGAATTCCCTAGTCCATGACTTGCACTTAAGCGCCGTTTAACGCAGCACTGACGGACATGGGGGACGATCACCTCAAACGCACCTATCTGGTGGTCGTGGACGACAGTGCAGAAGCACGCGTTGCCCTCCGTTTCGCTGCCCGCCGGGCTGCCAAGACCAACGGCGCCATCGAGGTGCTCGGCATCGTCGAGCCGCAGGATTTCGTTCAGTTCGGCGGCGTCCAGGCAGCGATTGAAGAAGAGCAGCGCTTGCGTATCGAGGGAGTCGTCAGCTCCGCCATCGGCGAGCTACTCGACAAGTCGGGCGTCGAGGCAAACATCATCATCCAGCACGGCGAGCCGGTGAAAGCGGTGCGCGACTACGTCGGTGAGCGCGAGGAAGTCGCGGCGCTCGTGCTCGGCGCAGCTCCGAGTGGCAGTCCGGGCCCGCTGGTCGCGAACTTCTGCGGAAACGATGCGGGCAGACTGCCTTGCCCGGTGATGCTTATCCCGGGCTCGCTCAGCGACGAGCGTTTGGAGCAGTTGAGCTAAACAATAGCATTCGCGTCTGCGTTAAATTGACGTCAACCTCTTAAGTTCACTTCGCCTTCATCGCCATCCGCGATCAGCCCGGCTCGGGGGAAAACCTGGTCTTTCAAGTCTTTCAGGGGGAATTGCTATGTTCTTGCGTATCATTGGCGCGGCCGCGTTACTCACGCCTATCTCAGCATTTGCTCAAACTTCAGTTGGAACGCCGCCGATAGCAGCGCCGATAACCAGCAACGCTATCTTGCGTACAGGCACGGAAGTGCCTCTTCGGCTTTCCGAGGAATTGACCACTAAAGGGAAGAGGCTGCGTGTCGGCCAGCGCTTTCACATGCAGGTCGCTGAAGATGTGAAAGTACAGGGCATAACGGTTATTCCGGTCGGCTCTCCGGCGGTTGGCGAGATCACCGATGTTCGCAATAAAGGCATGTGGGGCAAATCTGGACACCTCGCCGGTCGCATGCTCTACGCAACGGTCAATGGAAGGCAGATCCGCCTGAGTGGTGCGTTCGACGACAAAGGCGTCGCTGGTGGCGTCGGCGCAGTCGCTGTCTCTGCGATCGTCTTTCTCCCGGCTGGCTTTTTCATGACGGGAACGAGCGCGATGCTTCCGGCAGGTACCGCCGTCAAAGGTTTCGTCGACGAGGACGTGCCCCTAAATCTTGTTGCTGCGGCTCCGGCGCCACTCTCCGTGAGCGCTCCTGCCGCTGCTATGACCATTCCTGTGTCTGCCACGGCAAAACAGTAAGACCGGTACAGGAACTCACGGACCTCACAGCACGCGGGGAGAGAATTTCTCCAAGCGCAATACAGCCCGCTTCGTCCTCCGCGGTGAAGCGGGCTTTTTTTGGGCTGTCGATATCCAGTACGGCGAGCACCTCGCCGTCACGGATTAGCGGGACGACGATCTCGCTGTTCGATGCGCTGTCGCAGGCGATGTGGCCGGGGAATTGGTGGACGTCCTCGACGCGCTGCACTTGGCGGCTCTTCGCCGCAGCGCCGCACACGCCCTCATCGAAGGACATGCGAATGCATGCGGGCCGGCCTTGGAACGGACCGACTACGAGCTCGCCGCCGATGTTGCGGTAGAAGCCGACCCAGTTCACGTCAGGAAGCGTCTCGAAGATCAATGCGGACGCGTTGGCCATGTTGGCGATTGCATCCGGCTCGCCGGCGACGATTCCTTGAAGCGCCGAAGCGAGGTCGCGGTACATCGTCGGCTTGTCGGCTGCTTCGATCCTGAAGTCGTAGGTCATTCGTACGTCACCTTCCCGCGCCCCTGCTTGAGCGCGCTGCGCTGGCGCTTCTTATCGACGCGCTCCGCCTTAGCAGCTTTGCTTGGTCGCGTGGGCTTGCGCTTGCGGGGCGCGATATGGGCGGCGGCAATCATTTCCGCCAGACGGAGACGAGCGTCGGTCCGGTTCGCATCCTGCGTTCGAAATCGCCGCGCCGTGATGAGGAGCTCGCCCGCGCCGGTGACGCGGCTGCCCGCGATGCGCTTCAGCCGTTCGTAAACGTCGGGATGCAGGCCAAGCCTGAACAGGTCCACGCGCAGCTGAACGGCGGTCGCGACCTTGTTGACATTCTGGCCGCCGGGGCCCGTCGCTGCCAGGAAACTCTCGCTGAGCGCTTCTTCCGGCACCACCACGTCTTCAGGCCGCATCGGACCAGTCGCCGAAATAGTCCGGGAGGGGAGCGTGAACATCGATCGTCGATTTGGTTTCTCGCGGGACCACGAGCCGCGAGGCATGAAGCAGCATCGGCCCGCCCGGGACGCCATAAACGCGGTCGCCGGCGATGCCGCGCCCGAAGGCCTCACGCGCATGCACACGGATCTGGTGGGTGCGCCCTGTCAGGGGACGAAACTCCATCAATGTCGAGCCATCCCGGACAACTAGTCGGCGCCAGTGCGTTATGGCGTCATCTCCCTGCGGATCGGCAACCATTCGCCATCCGGCTTCCGCGCTGGATTTCTTGGCGAGCGGCAGGTCGATGACGCCCTCTTCCTCGGCGATCTCGCTGGCGACTACGGCAAGATAGTATTTTTGCACGGCCCGGCTTTCGAATGCCTGCTGGAAGGTCGCCCGTGCCTTGGCCGTACGCGCGAACAAGAGGCAACCGCTTGTATCCGTATCGAGCCGGTGCATCGGCGTCGGCGGCCGCTTGAAGCCGCAGCCCAACTCGTCGATCCGCGAGGCGATG
Organism: uncultured Alphaproteobacteria bacterium; assembly: GCA_963752025.1. Classification (GTDB taxonomy): domain Bacteria; phylum Pseudomonadota; class Alphaproteobacteria; order Sphingomonadales; family Sphingomonadaceae; genus Sphingomicrobium. The sequence goes on from CAVVWY010000024.1 coordinate 83,950, forward strand.
GAACCTCCTCCCCGGCGCGGCGCATCCACCGGCAGGCCGGCCGGCTTGTCGAGCACCAGCGCCTCCGCGTCGATGAACAGGATACGATGAGAAAGCAGCACGGATCAGCCGATGGACGAGCAGAACTCGAAGATCAAATGGGGACCGCCCGAGCCAGTTTGTGGATGAACTTGTGACTCACATGCGACGAATCCAGGAAATCCATGGCGTTACACAATATTAACCTTTTCCCTTCAGACCTCGAATGGTTAATGATCGCTTCAAAGCCCTTAAGGGCAGGTAAGAAACTGCCGTTGGGCTAAGGGGGGGACTAAGCAAATGCGCGTGCTTTTGATCGAAGACGAGCCGACGACCGCCAAGAGCATCGAGCTGATGCTGGGTTCCGAGGGCTTCAACGTCTACACGACGGATCTGGGTGAAGAGGGCCTCGATCTCGCGAAGCTCTACGACTACGACATCATCCTGCTCGACCTGAACCTGCCCGACATGCATGGCTACGACGTGCTCAAGAAGGTGCGCACGGCCAAAGTCTCGACGCCGGTCCTTATCCTGTCAGGCATCGGCGAGATGGACTCGAAGGTCCGCGCGCTCGGCTTCGGCGCCGACGATTATGTCACCAAGCCTTTCCACCGTGACGAGCTCGTCGCGCGCATTCACGCGATCGTTCGCCGTTCGAAGGGTCATTCGCAGTCGGTCATCCGCACCGGCAAGCTTGCCGTCAACCTCGATGCCAAGACGGTCGAGGTCGACGGGTCCCGAGTGCACCTGACCGGCAAGGAATATGCGATGCTGGAGCTGCTTTCGCTCCGCAAGGGCACGACCCTGACCAAGGAAATGTTCCTCAACCACCTCTACGGCGGAATGGACGAGCCGGAACTCAAGATCATCGACGTGTTCATCTGCAAGCTGCGCAAGAAGCTCGCGGCCGCTCCGGCGGCAGCAACTACATCGAGACCGTATGGGGCCGCGGCTACGTGCTCCGCGACTCCCGAAGAGGATTCCGAAGGCGTGCCGGAAGCCGCCGTCGCGTAACTCATCTACATGGATGGGAAGAAAGACGGGGCCGCCCGGCTCCGCCTTTTTTCGTTAGCGCTTGTAGTTGAGCGCCGGCGCTGAAACTCAGGCCTCGATCAGCAACCGATGGCGACTGCGTCGCGTCGGGATGGCCAGCGGCGCGGCAGTCATCGTGTCAAGCTCCACGTCGTCCATCCGACGCCAGCCGTCCCGGCCGAGACGCTCGAGCGGACGGAACTCGTTTTTGTAGGCCATGCGCTGGAGCCTTCGACCCAATAGCCAAGATAGACGTACGGCAGGCCCGCACGCGCCGCCCGAACGATGTGATCGAGAATGATGAAGGTTCCGAGCCCTTCCGCGCATCCGGGCCGACATCGAAGAAACTGTAGATCATCGACAGGCCGTCGCTCTGCTGATCGCTGAGGCAGGCGCCTACGAGCTTGCCGGGACGACCATCCGCCGACGGCTCGCGATATTCGATGACATAGGTGCGGACTGGCGTCTGCTCGACCATGTCCGCAAAATCGCTCTCGTCCATCTCCGCCATGCCGCCGCCGGGATGACGTGCGCCAGATAGCGGCGGAGCAGCTGATATTGCTCCTCGGTCGTCCACGGCTTGCACGCGCTGACCTCCAGGTCAGCGTGACGGCGGAGCAGCTTGCGCTGCGTCGCGTTAGGCTCGAACTCAGCGGCGAGCACGCGAACGGAAACGCAGGCCGAGCAATCGATGCAGCTTGGACGGTAAGCGACGGACTGGCTGCGGCGGAAGCCGATGCGGCCAAGAGCTTCATTCAGTTCGCTGGAGTGACGGCCAGAGAGTTCGGTGAAGACTTTACGCTCCACCTTGCCCGGCAGGTAGGGGCACGGGCTAGGGTTCGTTACGAAGAATTTTGGGAAGCGAAATGGTGCGCTCACCCGCTACCTCACTCGATAGTTACGAACGTCTTTATGCGGCTGGTAAACGCCGAAGAAAAGAGTTGGACCCGTCAATTTCGATGGATGGATCGGGCCTGTCCCGAAAGCGGTCGCCCGCGATCAATGAGCGAGGACGCTCTCGACCTGAAACCAGCCACTTCGAGACGGGCCACCACATCGTCAATCGAAGAGGATCCCGGCCTCGCATTCGACCTCGATCATCGTGTCCTTGGCGGGCAGCCGGGTGAAGATCCGGCTGTGGTTGATGTCGATGACGTTGACGCCGGCTTCGTAGACCTTGGCGGTGATCGTGGCGAGTGCGCCCGGCTGGTCGTGCGCCGCGACGCGCAGGCGAGCGATACGCCCTTGCCGGACGAGATCGCGGACAAGCACGTTCGCCAACAGGTGCGTGTCGATGTTGCCGCCGCACAGAATCGTCGCGACCTTCTTGCCGGCAAAGCGCTCCGGGTGCGCAAGAATGGCGGCCAGTCCCGCTGCGCCAGCGCCTTCGACGACGGTCTTCTCGATGCCGACCAGCATCGCGACGGCGCGCTCCAGGTCGCGCTCCGAGACGAGCATGACGTCGTTCGCCAGCCCTTTTAGGATGCGCGAGGTCAACTCTCCCGGCTGCTTGACCGCAATGCCCTCCGCCAGCGTGTCGCCGCCCAAGGGCAAGTGGCAGCCCTCGATTGCGCACTTCATGGACGGATAAAGCTCAGCCTCGACACCGATCAGCTCAATGTCCGGTTTGATCGCGCGCGCTGCGATCGACACGCCGCTCATGAGGCCGCCACCCCCGATCGGAACGACGATCGTGTCGAGCTGCGGCGCGTCCTCGAGCATTTCGAGCCCGACCGTGCCAGCGCCGGCGATGATTTGCGTGTCATCGAACGGGTGGACGAAGACAAAGCCCTTCTCGAGCGCCAACTCGCGCGCCTTGGCGTAGGCGTCGTCGAACATCGCGCCGTGAAGCTCGACGTTCGCGCCGTGGCCCTCGGTCTGCGTCACCTTCACGGTCGGCGTCGCGGCGGGCATGACGATGGTCGCCGGAATGCCCAACCGCTTCGCGTGGTAGGCAACCGCTTGGGCATGATTGCCCGCTGAAGCCGCAATGACGCCGCGTGCCGTTCTTCCGGTGTGAGCTGCAGCAACTTGTTGAGCGCGCCGCGTTCCTTGTATGCGGCGGTGAACTGCAGGTTCTCGAACTTCAGCCAGACCTCCGCTCCGATAATCTCGGACAAGGTACGGCTGACCATCATAGGCGTACGGACGACTTTACCCTTAATGCCGCATTGCCGCCGCGAATGTCGTCGATCGTTCGAGGCTGAAGCATCGCCGCGCGGCCTAGCGGTTCACTTGGCGGCGACAATGCTAAGCGCCGTGCCATGCGCAAGCACTCTCCTCGCGCTGACGGCAGCGCTCTTGCCTCGCCTGCATTTCGGCCACGCTAATCATCAAGTCAACGGTATTCAGGTCGAGCGCCAGGAAAGCTGCAGCATTTCCGGAGCGCTGATCGGCGACGACGGAAAGGTGAGCGAGTGCTCGAGATGCAGGCTGGTGCGCCTGGCCGAAGGTAACACCAATGTCGACGGCAGCGGCCGGACGCTGCTTCCGGGCCTGATCGATGCCCACGGACACGTGATCGGACTCGGATTCGCGGCTCTGCAGCTCGATCTCGTCGGCACCAGCTCGCTCGCCGACCTGCAGCAGCGATTCGCGGACTTACGCGGCCGCACACCCCACCGCTGGTTCTCGGCCGCGGCTGGAATCAGGAGCTGTGGCCCGACAAGAAGTTCCCGACAGCGGCCGACCTCGACGCCATCGTGCCTGATCGTCCCGTGGTGCTGGACCGGGTCGACGGCCATGCGCTCGTCGCAAACGGCGCCGCGATGAGGGCTGCAGGCGTCACGACCGCTACCCGGCGCCCGCCGGCGGCCGCGATCGAGAACGGCCTATTCGTCGACAACGCGAAGGACTCATCACCAGGGCCGTTCCTCCCGCGACGGACGCAGAAGCGGACAAGCGCTCGCCAAGGCACAGGACAATTCTCCTCGTCTATGGCGTGACTGCTGTCGGTTCGATGGGCACGACAGTGCCGACTGGCACGCGATGCGCCGCGCGGGCGAAGGCGGTCGAGCTTAAAGTCCGTATCATGGTCTACGCCGATCGGGCATGAAGCTGCTGAGCGAAGGCCACACCCGACGCCATGGCTCTATGCGACCGCCTGCGAATGGCCGGCATCAAATTCTTCGCAGACGGCGCGCTGGGTCGCGCGGCGCCTGCCTGAAGAAACCCTACGCGGACAAGCCGGACACGTCCGGGCTGCAATTCCACACCGATGCGGAAGATCGCATCGGTGACCGAAACTGCCGCGCGCAGGGTATCCAGATCGCGAGCATGCAATCGGCGATGCCGCCAACGCACAGGTCATCAACACCTACAAAGCCGTCGGGCAAGTAGGGCAGAACCGGCGCTGGCGGATCGAGCATTTCCAGATCGTGGATCCGAAGACTTCCCGCGGATCGGCCCCCGCCGGTATCATCGCGTCGATGCAGCCGACCCATCAGACCAGCGATCGGCTGATGGCCGAGAAGCGCCTGGGCCCGAAGCGACTCGCCGGTGCCTATGCCTGGCAGTCCGTACTGAAGAGTGGCGCAAAACTGGCGTTCGGATCGGACTTTCCAGTTGAATCGCCGAACCCTTTCCCCGGGCTTGCAGCGGCAATCAGCCGTCAGGACATCAAGGGCAGCCCCCCGGCGGCTGGATTTCCGTCGGAGCGCTTGAGTTCCCCAGGCACTTCATGCCTTCACGCGCGGGGCGGCGCTTACGCGGGCTTCGCGAAGCAGAAGATCGGCGCGCTGGAGCCGGGCAAATGGGCCGACTTCATCCTCGTCGACCGCGATCCGACCAAGGTGGATGCGCAATCGCTCGGCGCGAACGCAGGTGCTGGAAACATGGGTCGCCGGGAAGAAGGCTTGGCAGCAGGATCTAGCGCTTCAGCTGCTCAGCCCGCGAAATAAGCATTCCGGGCGTAAGGATCTGCGGCAACTCTTCAACGGGCCTGCCCGGCGCGTACCAAAGATAGAGCGGCACTCCGGCGCGACCGCGGCTCTCAAGAAATCGGGTGATCGCGGGATCGCCCTCGGTCCAATCCGCCGGCGAGGACGTTACACCCCGGCCTTCTTGAAAGCATCGCGGACTTCATCACGGTCGATCGCCGCTGCCTCGTTTGCCTTGCAGGTCAGGCACCAGTCCGCGGTGAAGTAGACGAACGCCGGGTGCCCCGATGCAAGTACAGCATCCACTCGAGCTTCGGTCCACTCATCCGATCGCCGAAAACGCCCGCGAGGCCAGGGGTTGCTGCTGGGAGATTGCCCACATCGAAGCGCCTCCAATTGAGAGAGCAACGAGCGTCGCGGCATAGCCGGTCTGCTTGCCTTTCCGCTGCAGCAGTCCGGCCCCGATGAGCACAAGGCAAACACTGCAGTCGAGACCAGGCCGACCTCCAAAGCCATCTCTCCTCCCAGCCGCCAGAGCAGCCACATGCAGGCCAAAGCCGTCACCGCCATCGGTATCGCGAGGATGCGCTGCAGCCGGGCCATCCACGCGCCCGGCCGGGGCAACATACGTTGCAAGGAGGGAATGAACGCGATCGCCAGAAATGGCATGGCAAGCCCCAATCCAAGCGTTGCGAAGATCAGCACCGACGCAAAGCCGGCAGAAGAAGTGCCGCGCCTAGTGCGGTGGCGAGGAACGGCCCCGCGCAAGGCGTCGCGACAAAAGCGGCCAAGGCACCGGTTCCGAAACTACCCGTCACGAGATGCGTGCTACCCGCCACCGGCAATTCGTAGAGACGCAGAAGGTTCAGCGTGATGGCGGTAGTCAGTAGCAACAGCAAGAGGATCGTCCGAGGATCCTGAAATTGGAATGCCCAGCCAGCCGCGCTTCCCCCCGCGCGAACAGCGACAGCGCGACGCCGAGCGCGCCCGTGCCGACGACCGCGCCAGCCGTGTACGCTAAGGCGTCCCTGCGGGCGGCGGATGGACTTCCGCCCGCCTCGCGAGAGGTGCAGAGTCTTCAGCGCGAGGATCGGAAACACGCAGGGCATGAGGTTGAGGAGCATCCGCCCGACGATCGCGCCGAGCACTGCCCAGAAGATCGCCTCCGCACCCGCTTCGCCGATCAGCGTTCCGCCGGATGGGACCATCCCTGGAACAGCGCGAAAGTCGAACCCTCACCGTCATCGAAGACGAGCAGACCGTGAAACTCAGTCGCGTCCTCGGCCCTTGCGGGTAAGCTCGGCGACAACGTAGTCGCCAGCGCGCCGGAAAGTCTGCGGCGCCTCGATAGTCGACAATCCCGTCGGTCATCGGAAAGAGGAACGGCTCGCCTGAACCGACGCTCGGCGGGAGCGGGATCGCTACGCGCAGCTTGTCGCCGCTAAGTTCGAAATGGCCGGGCGTCGCCAGCGGCAGGGGAAGCGCGCGGCGCCACTCATCGAACTGCGCGCGGTCCGGCGTTCCGCTGCCAACGGGCAGGTCGAGCGAAAGCTCACCCTGTTCCGGCACGCAGATCTTGTCGGTGCAGGCGAGCCAGCGGGCATCGGCGCGGATCGGCATCGTACCACTGGCACTCGCCGGCACTTTCAGCCGCACGAGCACGGCATAGTCGCGCTCGTAGACGTAGTTCATCAGGCCCGCGACCGTGAGCCGTGTCGGCACAGGGTAGCGCAGCGGCCCCGCGGAGAAGCCGGCGGGAGCTGCCACTTCACATCCATGGGCAGGCCTGCGTCGCCTGGATTGTGCCAATAGCCGTGCCAGCCCTTTGCCGGGCGCATGTGAATGGCGAGTTCGACCTCTCCGCCAGCCGGTGCCGGGCCTTCCGCGACAAGCTGCGGCTCGATCCCCCGCGCTGGCCGCGAACGGGAAGGACAGCAAAGCGAGAAGGATCAGGAGCGCGCGAAGCATGAATCGTTTCGCTGTGCGCGGAACAGCCGGTAGGGTTCAATCCAAATTCGGTCGGAGCCAGCGTTCCGCCGCATCGACGGTGACGCCGCGCCGTTCCGCATATTCTTCGAGTTGGTCGCGGCCGATACGAGCGACGCCGAAATACTGGCTGTCGCGGTGGCCGAAGTAGAAGCCCGAGACCGCCGACGTCGGAAGCATGGCGAAATTCTCGGTCAGCGTCGACCTCGCCCGGATTGCCGCCGAGCATCTCGAACAGCATCGGCTTCAGGCTGTGGTCCGGGCAGGCCGGATAGCCGGGCGCCGGACGAATGCCGTCGATACTTTTCGCGGATCAGCTGCTCGTTCGACAGATGCTCGTCGGCATAGCCCCAGATGCGGTTGCGAACCTCGGCATGCAGCACTTCCGCGAAGCTCTCCGCCAGGCGGTCGGCGAGCGCCTTCAGCAGGATGTCGTCATAATCGTCGATCGTCTGCTTGAACCGCTCGAGATGCGGCTCGAGTCCATGGATCCCGACCGCGAAGCCGCCGATCCAATCCTCGCCCTCCGGATTGATGAAGTCGGCGAGGCACATGTTCGGCCGGCCCTTCGCGCTTCTTCACCTGCTGGCGAAGGAAGGGCAGCCGGGTCCAGTCGTTGCCGGCGAGCACGAGCACGTCGTCGCCCTCGCGCTTGCAGCGCCACAGGCCGACGGTCGCCTTGGGCGTCACCCAGCGCTCGGCGATGATCTGGTCGAGCATCGCCTGCGCATCGTTGAACAGGTTGCGCGCGCTTTCGCCGACGATCGGATCATCGAGGATCGCGGGATAATTGCCCGCCAGCTCCCATGCGCGGAAGAAAGGCGTCCAGTCGATCGAAGCGTGAAGATCCGCGAGCGGCCACTCGCCGAAATGATGCAGGCCCGGATTGCGCGGCGGCGGCGCCTGCCCCGACGGATCATAAGGGAATGCGTTGGCGCGAGCGTCCGCGAGGCTCGCAAGCTCGCTTTGCCCGCTGCGCTCGCGCGACTTGCGGAGTTTGTCGTAATCGTCGGCCGTAGTCGCGATCAGCGGCTCGCGCTGCGTGTCGGAGACAAGGGACGAAGCGACGCCGACCGCGCGGCTGGCGTCGAGCACGTGGATCACCGGGCCTTCGTAAGCTGGATCGATGCGTAGCGCAGTGTGCGCCTTGCTCGTCGTCGCTCCGCCGATCAGCAGCGGCGTCTTCAGGCCGAGCCGCTGCATCTCGCCCGCGACCGTGACCATCTCGTCGAGCGACGGCGTGATGAGGCCCGACAGCCCGATCATGTCGCGCCTGGTTGTCGTTCGCGGCTTTCAGGATGTCCTGCCACGGCACCATGACGCCAAGGTCGATCACCTCGAAGCCGTTGCACTGCAGAACGACGCCGACGATGTTCTTGCCGATGTCGTGAACGTCGCCCTTGACGGTGGCCATGACGATCCGGCCCTTGCCCTGCGTCGCGCCGGTCCGCTCCTTCTCCTCCTCGATGAAGGGGATGAGGTGGGCGACCGCGCGCTTCATCACGCGGGCCGATTTCACCACCTGCGGCAGGAACATCTTGCCCGATCCGAACAGGTCGCCGACGACGTTCATGCCGTCCATCAGCGGGCCTTCGATGACCTCGATCGGTCGGGCGAATGCTGACGCGCTTCCTCGGTATCGTCGACGATGTGCGCGTCGATACCTTTGACCAGCGCGTAGGACAGCCGCTCGCCGACCGGCAGAGAGCGCCATTCGGCGAGCTTTTTCTCCTCGGCCGCGTCGGTGCCCTTGAACCTCTCGGCGAGGGTGATCAGCCGCTCGGTAGCGTCGTCGCGCCGATCGAGGATGACGTCCTCGCACGCCTCGCGGAGCTCGGGATCGATCTGGTCGTAGACGTCGAGCTGCCCGGCATTGACGATGCCCATGTCCATGCCGGCGGGGATGGCGTGATAGAGGAACACGCTGTGCATCGCGCGGCGGACCGGCTCATTGCCGCGGAACGAGAAGCTGAGGTTCGAAAGGCCGCCGCTGATGTGCATGCCGGGGCAGCGCCTGCGGATCTCGCGCGCGGCCTCGATGAAGTCGATCGCGTAGCGGCGATGCTCGTCGATGCCGGTCGCGACCGCGAAGATGTTCGGGTCGAAGATGATGTCGTTCGCGTCGGTGCCGTCGGCGACGAGCAGCTTGTAGGCGCGCTCGCAGATCTCGACCTTGCGCTGGGCGGTGTCGGCCTGTCCGACCTCGTCGAAGGCCATGACGACGATGGCGGCGCCATAGGCCCGGCACTTGCGCGCCAGTTCGAGGAACGGCCCCTCGCCTTCCTTCATGCTGATGGAGTTGACGATCGGCTTGCCCGGGCACGCACTTCAGGCCCGCCTCGATCACGCTCCACTTGGAGCTGTCGATCATCACCGGGATCCGCGCGATGTCGGGTTCGGCGGCGATGCGCTTCAGGAAGGTCGTCATCGCCTGCTCGCTGTCGAGCAAGGCCTCGTCGATGTTGACGTCGAGGATCTGGGCGCCGTTCTCGACCTGGTCGCGCGCGACCTCGACGGCGGCGTCATAGTCGCCGGCGAGGACCAGCTTCTTGAAGCGCGCGGAGCCGGTGACGTTGCAGCGCTCGCCGATATTGACGAAGCGCGCGCCCGCGCCGGCTTCATTCACTGGTGACATCTCCATGGCTCAGGCGGCAATCAGCATCGGCTCGAGGCCCGCGAGCAAGGTGCCGCTGACGAGCGGCCGGGACGGTGCGCGGCGTGCAATCGCGCACCGTCCCGGCAATTGCGGCGATGTGCTGCGGAGTCGTCCCGCAGCAACCGCCGACGATATTGACCAGCCCGCTGTCGACCCATTCGCGAACCTGCGCGGCGGTCTCCTCGGCCGCTTCGTCATATTCGCCAAGCTCGTTGGGAAGGCCGGCATTGGGATAGGCCATGACCAACGTGTCGGCGACCGCCGAGAGCGCCGCCAGATGCGGCCGCAGCTGCGCCGCGCCGAACGAGCAGTTGAGGCCGATGGTCAGCGGCCGGGCGTGACGGACGGATGCCCAGAAGGCCTCGACCGTGTGGCCCGAAAGATTGCGGCCGCTGAAAGATCGGTCAGAGTCATCGAAATCATCAGCGGAAGCTCGCGGCCGAGCGCCTGCTCCGCCTCGAGACGCAGCCATGATCGCCGCCTTGGCGTTGAGCGTATCGAACACCGTCTCAATGAGGATGAAATCGACGCCGCCCTCGACGAGCGCATCGATCTGCTCGCGATAGACCGCCTTCACCTGGTCGAAATCGACTTCGCGGAAGCCAGGATCGTTGACGTTGGGCGACAGGGATAGGGTCTTGTTCGTCGGCCCGAGCGCTCCGGCGACCCAGCGTGGCTTGCCGTCCTTCGCGGAATAGCGGTCCGCGACTTCGCGGATGATCTCGGCCGCGCTGCGGTTGATCCGGCCGACCAGCGCTTCGGCGCCATAGTCCGCCTGGCTGATCGCATTGGCGTTGAAGGTGTTGGTCGCGAGGATCTCTGCGCCCGCGTCGGCGAAGCGCTCGCAGATCGAGCGGACGAATTCGGGCTTGGTGAGGTTGAGCAGGTCGTTGTTGCCGCGCTGGTCCTTCATCAGGTCGAGCCCGCCGCAATAATCGGCGCTTTGCAGCGGACGCGACTGGACCTGCGTGCCGTAGGCGCCGTCCTTGATCAGGATGCGTTTGGCCGCTTCGGCGCGGAGAGTCTTGGGCCGCACTCATGATTTTCGCTCGCACTCCGAGCAGATGACAAATCGCGTAGCTCAGCTCGGCGCGATTCAAGGTGTAGAAGTGGAAGTGGCGGACGCCGCCGGCATAAAGCTGCCCGCACAGTTCGGCGGCGACCGTGGCCGCAATGAGCTGGCGCGCCGCCGGCAAATCGTCGAGGCCCTCGAACAGCTCGTCAGCCATTGCGGGATGCTCGCGCCGCACGTCTGGGCGAAACGACGGGTCGTCGCGACGTTGGAAACCGGCAGGATGCCCGGCACGATTTCGACGTCGATCCCCGCCGCCGCTGCCTCGTCCCGGAAGCGGAAGAAGCAGTCCGGCGAGAAGAAGAACTGCGTGATCGCGCGGTCCGCGCCGGCATCCACCTTGCGCTTCAAATTCTCGAGATCGAACGCGCGCGACGACGAGTCCGGATGAATTTCCGGATAGGCGGCCACCGAAATGTCGAAGGGCGCGACCTGCTTCAATCCGGCGACAAGTTCGGCCGCGTCGCGATAACCGTCCGGGTGCGGCTGATATTTCGTCCCGGGCTCCGGCGGGTCACCGCGCAGCGCGACGATGTGGCGGACGCCGAGGTCCCAATATTCGCGCGCGATGTCGTCGATCTCATCGCGGGCTGCGCCGACGCAGGTCAGGTGCGCGGCAGGCGTCAGCGGGGTTTCCTTGAGGATCCGCTCGACGGTCTGCGTGGGTGCGCTCGCGCGTGGAGCCGCCGGCGCCATAAGTGACGGAGACGAAGCGCGGCTGGAGCGGCGCGAGCGTCTGGATCGAATCCCACAGCGTCTCGCGCCATCTTGTCGGTCTTGGGCGGGAAGAATTCGAAGCTGACCTGGATGTCGCCGCGGGCTTCCGCGAACAGCGGCAGGTGCTGGCTGCAGTCGTTCGAACGCGTTCATGCCGCCCTCCGCTGCCGGAGCGCCGTGCTTGCGCCGCGCCACAAGGTCACCGTCAACTCGCCGCCCTCGAGATGCTCGACATGATCGACATCGAGGCCGGCGGCCGCGAACCAGCCCCCCATCGACCTCGTCTTCGAAGCCCAGGCGGATGTGCGCGTCGGTCGCACGCAACTCTTCCCGCTCGTGCGCGGCGAAATCGACGACCAGCAGCGTGCCGCCCGGCGCAAGCACGCGCGCGGCTTCGGCGATCGCTGCCGCCGGGCGAGTGCGCATAATGAAGCACCTGGTGGATGATCACGCTGTCCGCACTGTCGTCGGCGAGGGCAAGCGCATACATGTCGCCCTGGCGTAGGCTGGAATGGATGCCCGCAGCCTCGAGCTTCACGCGGGCCAGTCGCAGCATTTCGGACGAACGATCGATGCCGATCGCCTGGCTCGCGCGCGGGCCGAACAGCTCGATCATCCGGCCCGTGCCGGTGCCGACATCGACCAGGCGCCCAAGCGGCGCTTGCCGAGGACACGATCGATCGCCTGCTCGACCTCGCTTTCGGCAACGTGGAGCGAGCGGATCTGGTCCCATACGTCCGCGTGGCCAGCGAAATAGCGGTTCGCGGCTTCAGCGCGCTCGGCCCGGATGCCATCGATACGCGCAGCATCCGAGGCGAAGAGCGCATTCGTCGCCGCGTCCGCCCATGCGTCGATCGAGCGTGAAAAGCGGCCGACCCGCTCATCATCGGCAAGCGTCAGAAAGACCCAGCTGCCTTCCTTGCGGCGTTTGAGCACTCCGGCGTCGGCAAGGATCTTGAGGTGGCGCGAAACGCGTGGCTGGCTTTGCCCGAGGACTTGCGCCAAGCTCGCCGACGGACAGCTCCATGATTCTTAGCAGCGCGAGGATGCGCAGCCGAGTCGGATCGGCGAGCGCCTGGAAACGGTCGGCAAGAGGCAAAACTGTGGTCACGGGATAAGGATATAAAGATATCTTTATATCGTCAATTCATCCTGTAAAAATAATCCCTTGTCCGGGGATAGGGATTGCAGCTATTGCCGCGGATCTGGCCTGATCAACTTGCAAAAGTTCGGGCTGGGCTGGCGCCCCCCAGGGGCGTTTCTAAGGGAGTGGAAGAATCATGAAGAAGGTTGCATTTGACCGTTGCGGTCCTCGCGCTCGGCCTCGCCGCGTGCAACAAGAACAACGCCGACAACAACGCGGCGAACGAGACGGCCGTTGAGAACAACGCCGCCACCGACGTCAACGCTGCGACGCGAGAACGCGACGACGGCTGCTGACAACGCGCTGAACGCCGCCGGCAACGCCGTCGAAAACGCCGGCAACGCTGTCGAGAACGCGCAGAACGCCGTTTCGAACGCGCCGAGAACACGAAGCCTAAGCTTCGCTCAATCGATAGATTGGAAGGGCCGCCTTCACCGGCGGCCCTTTTTTTGTGTCGGGTCAAAGTGGTACTACGGCCGAGTGAAGATATGTTGCTTTTGAGCCTTCTGGTCCTTGCGCGCGTGCCACAACGAGGGACCTGCAGCGCCGACCGCAGAAGAATCGGCTCAGCTCAACGACGCCGAGAACATGCTCGAACGACGCCGCCAATGAAGAAGGGCCGGCGGATCGCTCCACCAGCCCTTCCAACCGTCAGACTGAGCGTCGGGCTTAGAAGTCCATTCCGCCCATGCCGCCCATGCCGCCGCCGGCCATCGCCGGAGCCGGCTTGTCTTCCGGCAGCTCGGCGATCGTCGCCTCGGTGGTGATCAGCAGGCCAGCAACCGAAGCCGCGTCCTGCAGAGCCGCGCGAACAACCTTGGTCGGGTCGATCACGCCCGCCTGGACGAGGTTCTCGTAAACCTCGGTCTGGGCGTTGAAGCCGAGCGTCGGATCATTTCCGTCGATCAGCTTGCCGGCAACCACCGCGCCGTCATGTCCAGCGTTCTCTGCGATCTGCCGCACCGGCGACTGAAGCGCCTTGCGGATGATGTCGATGCCGCGGGTCTGGTCGTCGTTCTCGCCCTTGAGGCCTTCGAGAGCCTTGGTGGCGTAGAGCAGCGCAGTACCGCCGCCCGGAACGATGCCTTCCTCGACCGCAGCGCGGGTCGCGTGAAGCGCGTCGTCGACGCGATCCTTGCGCTCCTTGACCTCGATCTCGGACGCGCCGCCGACCTTGATCACCGCAACGCCGCCGGCGAGCTTCGCAAGCCGCTCCTGGAGCTTCTCACGGTCGTAGTCGGAGGTGGTGGTCTCGATCTGCTGACGGATCGCGCCGACGCGGCCCTCGATGTTCTCGCGTGGCGCCGTCGCCATCGACGATCGTCGTGTTGTCCTTGTCGATCGTGACGCGCTTGGCCTGGCCGAGCATGTTCACCGTGACGTTCTCGAGCTTGATGCCGAGATCCTCGCTGATCATCTCGCCGCCGGTGAGGATCGCAATGTCCTCGAGCATCGCCTTGCGGCGATCGCCGAAGCCCGGCGCCTTGACGGCCGCGACCTTGAGGCCGCCGCGCAGCTTGTTGACGACGAGCGTGGCCAGAGCCTCGCCCTCGATGTCCTCGGCGATGATCAGGAGCGGACGGCCGCTCTGGACGACTGCCTCGAGGATCGGGAGCATCGCCTGCAGGTTCGAGAGCTTCTTCTCGTGGATCAGGATGTACGGATCCGAAAGCTCGACCTGCATCTTCTCAGGGTTGGTGATGAAGTAAGGCGACAGATAGCCGCGGTCGAACTGCATGCCCTCGACGACGTCGAGCTCGAACTCGAGACCCTTGGCCTCTTCGACGGTGATCACGCCTTCCTTGCCGACCTTCTCCATCGCTTCGGCGATCTTCTCGCCGACTTCACGGTCGCCGTTGGCCGAGATGATGCCGACCTGAGCGATCTCCTGGGTGCCCTGAGACGTCCTTCGAACGGCTCTTGAGGTCCGCGACGACCTTCTGGACCGCGAGGTCGATGCCGCGCTTCAGGTCCATCGGGTTCATGCCGGCCGCAACCGACTTCATGCCCTCGCGGACGATCGCCTGGGCGAGAACGGTCGCGGTGGTGGTGCCGTCGCCGGCGATGTCGTTGGTCTTCGAGGCCACTTCGCGCACCATCTGCGCGCCCATGTTCTCGAACTTGTCCTTGAGCTCGATCTCCTTGGCGACGGTGACGCCGTCCTTGGTGATGCGCGGTGCGCCGAAGCTCTTGTCGATGACGACGTTGCGGCCCTTGGGACCGAGCGTCACCTTGACCGCATTGGCGAGGATATCGACGCCGGCGAGAATGCGCTCACGCGCATCGCGGCTGAATTTCACGTCCTTGGCTGCCATTTGGCTACCCTTTCCGTTTGTCTGAAGTCATTAAAGTCATGGAGAGCGACGCGTCTGTGACGCTAACGCGGCGCGCAAGGTCAGCCGACGATCCCGAGGATGTCGCTTTCCTTCATGATGATCAGGTCTTCGCCGTCGATCTTCACCTCGGTGCCCGACCATTTGCCGAACAGGATCTTGTCGCCGGCCTTGACGTCGAGCGGCGTAACCTTGCCCTCGTCGGATCGGCGCCGGCGCCGACGGCAACGACTTCGCCTTCCTGCGGCTTTTCCTTGGCGGTGTCGGGAATGATGATTCCGCCCGCTGTCTTCTCGTCGGCCTCGACGCGGCGGACGAGGACGCGGTCATGAAGCGGCCTGAAACCCATGGGTCTGAACCCCCTTCTTCTATCAAGTTGAACATTGCCGCTGGCACTCCCACCCCGAGAGTGCCAGCGATGACGGGCATATGGTTGTGCCCCGTTCATCCGTCAACGGGCTCGAACAAGGCTTTTGTTTTTTAAGTGTGCGCGAGGCGCGTCAGGCCGAGCCGTGTCGCGCAGGCTCCAGCGGGTGAGCATCAGCACGGCGACTGCGGCAAGGCCGCTCGCGAGGCCGATCCAGATGCCGACGCCCTTCCAGTCCGCCGCGAAGGCAAGCCAGCAGCCGATGCCGAGCCCGACGCCCCAATAGCCGAACAAGGCGAAGATCAGCGGCCAGCGCGTATCGTGAAGGCCCCGCAGCATGCCGGCGCCGATGACCTGTGCTCCGTCGACCAGCTGGAACGCGGCCGCGACGCTGAGGAAGCTGACGGCGAGGCCGATGACGACCGCATTTGCCGGCACGTCGTTGAGGAACAGGGTCACGAGCCGATGCGGGAATGCTCCACATGACCAGCGCCATCGCCCCCATGAAACCGACGCCGATGACCAATGACGTCCAGCCGGCGCGCGTGATTCCCGCCTCGTCCTTGCGGCCGAGTGCCAGGCCGACACGGACCGTGGCCGCCTGCCCGAGCCCCAGCGGCACCATGAACGTCAGTGCAGCCAATTGCAGCGCGATCGCATGCGCCGCGACAGCCGGTGCGCCGATCCAGCCCATGAAATAGGCGGCAAGCGCGAAGACGCCCATTTCCAGCGCCATGGTCACGCCGATCGGCCAGCCGAGCTTGACCATCGCCAGTGTCCTCTGGCCGTCGAACCGCCACCAGCGGCCGAACAAATGGAAGCGGCGGAACTGCCGGTCGCGCCGGACGACGACGATCAAACCGCCGCACAGGATGAGCCAGGTGAGCGTGCTCCCGACGCCGCCGCCGACAAGGCCCAGCGCCGGCAGTCCGAAATGGCCAAAAATCAATGCCCAGCTCAGTAGAGCATTGAGCGCGATGCCGCCGAGGCTGAGCCATAACACCACCCGCGGCCGCTCGAGTGCCGACACGAAGTTCCGCAGGAGCTGGAACAGAAGCCAGGGCGCCGTGCACCACATGTAAGCGCGGAGGAACGTCTGCCCTGACTCGCAAGCTCTGGCGCCTGGCCGAGGAGCGAGCATCAGCCAGCCGACATGCCACAGCAGCAGCCAATACGGCGCAAGGCAGATGAGCAGGATCCAGAGCCGCCCTGAAGGTGCGGCGGACGTCCCGTACGGCATTAAACCTTTGCCCCAGCGCGGTCGCCATCATCGGCGATGAAGCAATCAGCAGCCCGAGCAGGAGGACGTTCAGGGTAAAGGTCAGGTTGAGCGCGAGGGTTGCGGCCGCCAGCTGGGTGGCGCCGAGGCGGCCCATCAACAGCACGTCCGTGGCCTGAATTGCCTGCTGCGTGACGTTGGCGAGGATCAGTGGCCACGCAAGCGACAGCGTCGCGCGCAGCTCTTTGCCCCACGCGACCGCCCGTTCGCCTGTCGAGAAGGTTGCCGCCTCCATGGAAACGTCATTGCGGGCGCGCAAGCGGCGAAGCAATCCACGAACGAAACAACGGTGATCGGCACGCTCGCAATGGCATGCGTTCTACGCTAGCAACACGGCCGAAGTAGTAGAGGTACCCCAATGCATTTCGCACGCGCGATCTGGAAGCTTCTCGTCGGGATCAAGGACGCGATGGTCCTCCTGATCCTCGTCCTGTTCTTTGTGATGCTCTACGGCGTCCTCTCGATCCGGCCCGCGCCCGTTAAGGACGGCGTGCTGGACCTCGATCTCAAGGGCAATGTCGTCGAACAGCCCGCCCGCGCCCAGTGGGCGGACATCGCCGGCGGCGCACGCCCGCAGCAGCTTCGCCTGCGCGACCTCATCGTCGCGCTCGGGCAAGGCGAAGAACGACGATCGGGTCAAGGCAGTTGGGCTCGACCTCGACAGTTTCATCGGCGGCGGACAGACGGCGATGGGCGACCTCTCGGATGCAATCCGACAGGTCCGCGACGCGGGCAAGCCAGTGATTGCCTATGGCACGGGATACACCAACGACAGCTACCAGCTTGCCGCTGCCGCATCGGAAGTCTGGCTCAACCCGCTAGGCACCGTGCGATCGCCGGCCCGGGCGGCACAAACCTTTACTACAAGGGCCTGCTCGACAAGCTCGGCGTGACCGCAAACGTCTATCGCGTCGGCACCTACAAGTCGGCGGTCGAACCCTTCATCCGCAACGACATGTCGCCCGAAGCGCGGCAGAATTACGAAGCGCTCGACCAGGCCGAGCTCGAAACCTGGCGCACGAGCATCAAGCACGCCCGGCCCAAGGCGAATGTCGACGGCTTCCTTCAGAACATGAACGGCGCGATCGCTGCCGCGGGCGGCGACATGGCCAAAGCCGCGGTCTCGGCCGGGCTAGTCGACAAGATCGGCGATCGCACCGCTTATGAAGCTCGCCTGGCTCAACTCGGCGGGACGAACAGCAGCGATCAGGGCGGATATAGCCGGATCAAGCTCGCTTCCTATTTCGCGGACAAGGTCGACCGGAAGTCCACTGGGCCCATCGGCATCGTGACCATCGCCGGGATGATCGTCGATGGCCGTGGCGGCGGAGGCAACGCCGGCGGCGACACGATCGCCAAGGAGATTGACGACGGCGTCCGCAAATATGGCGTGAAGGCGCTGGTCGTGCGCGTCGACAGCCCTGGCGGATCGGTGCTTGCATCGGAACGCATCAGGCAGGCGCTCGTCGAAGCCAAGTCGAAGAAGATCCCGATCATCGTATCAATGGGCAACGTGGCGGCGTCGGGCGGCTATTGGGTCTCGACCCCGGCCAACTTCATTTTCGCGGAGCCATCGACGATCACCGGCTCGATCGGTGTGTTCGGCGTGCTGCCGAGTTTCCAGGGAACGCTGCAGAAGCTTGGCATCGGCGCGGACGGGGTGAAGACGACACCGCTGTCGGGCGAGCCTGATTTGCTAAGGGGTCCGTCGCCCGAGGCAAACACGTTGATCCAGTCCGGCGTGAACGCGATGTACACGCGCTTCCTCAACATTGTCGCCGAGTCGCGGCACAAGACGCCGCAGCAGGTCGATCAGATCGCCCAAGGGCGCGTGTGGGATGGTGGCACGGCGCACCAGATCGGCTTGGTCGATGGCTTCGGCAACATGGACGACGCGGTCGCCAAAGCGGCGCAGCTGGCCGGTCTTGGTGCCGATGAGCGGGGTGTTCGCTTCCTCGAGCCGTCGCGCACCTTCCGCGATCAGTTTCTCGAGACGCTTGCGTCGCAGGACAATAACGACACCTCCGCGCCGTCGGACGCTTTGGCGATCATGGCTGGCCAACCGCAGCAGCAGTTGTTTCGTGCGATCTCAGAGGTCCGCTCGATCCTGAGTGGGCCGAGCATTCAGGCGCGTTGCCTTGAATGTCCGGAGATCGCGCCGGCACGCGTGGAGAAGAAGGATCTTAGCCTATTGGAGACGCTCGTCGCCTGGTTGAAGTAGCCGCGGCTACTTGTTCACGCGGACGAAGGTCAGCGGGGGCGGGAGCTCGTCCGACTTGGTCCGGACCATCGACTGTACTTGGTAGCGATCAAGGCCGATGATCTTCCATTGGCTGTCGATCGAATGTTCGGGCTTGTCAGGCGAGGCGCGCATCGTGCCGGTGAAGCCCAGCATGCCCTCCGTGCTGCCAACCTTGCCGAGCCCAACGCCGCCCAACGAATTGAAGTAGGTGAACACGAGGTCCGGCCCGTCGGCGCTGTAGATCGTCTCGCCGGCGTAGACGACCTTGCCGCCATCCTTCACCTCGTGCCGATCCCGGACGTGAGCACCGCCGTACATGGCTTCGAAGCAGTGGGTGTCGGTCGTGGTCGCGCCGAACGACGCGCGCCAGCAGCTGCCTAGGAACGGCTTGAACGGCGCTAGGGTGGCCGGCCGACGCCTCAACGGCTTGCGCGGCGATGAGCAGGGCCAGCAGCATTGGCGAAGCTTAGCACGGCTGTTGGGTATTTATCGAGACCGGCTGCCCAACGTTCGAGAAGGACCGAGCGACTGGCGGTCAGATATGGATCGGCTTGCCCTGGACCGCCATCGCCGCTTCCTTCAGCGCTTCCGAGTGCGTCGGGTGCGCGTGGCAGGTGTAGGCGATGTCCTCGCTCGTCGCGCCGAACTCCATCGCTTGCGCGGCTTGGGCGATCATCGTACCGGCCACGGAGGCGATCATCCACACGCCAAGCACGCGGTCGGTCTTGCGCGTCGGCGATGACCTTCACGAAGCCGTCGGTCTCTTTATTGGTCTTGGCGCGGCTGTTGGCGAGCATCGGGAACTTGCCGACCTTGACGCCGCCATGTTCCTTCGCCTGCTCTTCGGTGAGGCCGACGCCTGCGATCTCGGGCATGGTGTAGACAACCGACGGAATCACATCGTGGTTCACGATGCCCGTCTGGCCCGCGATATTCTCGGCGACTGCAATGCCTTCGTCTTCCGCCTTATGGGCGAGCATCGGGCCAGGAATGACGTCGCCGATCGCCCAGACGCAAGGCACCGTGGTGCGGAAATCATGGTCGGTCTCGATCTGGCCGCGCTGGTTAGTCTGAAGCCCGGCCTTGTCGAGCGCGAGACCTTGGGTGTTCGGGCGGCGGCCGATCGAGACCAAGACGACGTCGGCCTCGATGGTCTCGGCTGCACCGCCAGCCGCGGGCTCGATGGTCAGAGTAACGGTGTCCCCGTTGCGCTCCGCCTTCGTGACCTTGGTCGAGAGGCGGAACTGAAAGCCCTGCTTCTTGAAGATCTTGTTCGCTTCCTTGCGCACGTCTCCGTCGAAGCCGGGCAGGATCTGGTCGAGAAATTCGACGACGGTGACTTCGGCGCCAAGCCGCCGCCACACGGAGCCGAGTTCGAGCCCGATGACGCCGCCGCCGATGACGACCATCCGCTTCGGAACCTGCGGAAGCTCGAGCGCTCCGGTGCTGTCGACGATCCGCTCCTGGTCGACGCTGATGCCGGGGAGCGGCGTCACCGACGAGCCGGTGGCGATGACGATGTTCTTGGCGCGGACGGTGCGGTCGCCGACTTTCACCGTATCGGCGCTTTCGAAGCTCGCAAGGCCCTTAAGCCATTCGACCTTGTTCTTCTTGAACAGGAACTCGATACCCTGCGTCAGGCCGTTCACCGCTTCCTTGCGTGCGCCATGCATAGCGTCGAGGTCGACTTCGACCCCGCTCGTCTTCACTCCCCACTTTGCGAGCGTGCCGTGCGCGGCTTCCTCGAACAGCTCGGATGCGTGGAGGAGAGCCTTGGACGGGATGCAGCCGACGTTGAGACAGGTGCCACCGAGCGTCTCCCGGCTTTCCGCGCAAGCCGTCTTCAGGCCCAGCTGCGCAGCGCGGATCGCGGCGACGTAACCGCCGGGGCCGGCGCCGATCACCAGGACGTCGAAATCGTAATCAGCCATTTTTGGTCCTTAGAGGTCGATCAGGAGCCGTGTCGGGTCTTCGATCGCTTCCTTCACGCGCACGAGATAGGTAACCGCCTCGCGACCGTCGATAAGGCGGTGGTCGTATGACAGCGCCAAGTACATCATCGGACGAGCGACGATCTGGCCGCTCTTAACCACCGGTCGCTCCTCGATCCGGTGCATGCCAAGGACCGCCGACTGCGGTGGGTTGATGATCGGGGTCGACAGCAGCGACCCGAACACACCGCCGTTGGAGATGGTGAAGGTGCCGCCGGTCATCTCATCGACGGTCAGCGTCCCTTCTTTCGCGCGCTTGCCGAAATCGGCGATCATCTTCTCGATCTCGGCGAAGCTCATCGCCTGGGCGTTGCGGACCACGGGAACGACGAGCCCTTTCGGCGCCGACACCGCGACGGAGACGTCGAAGTAATCGCGATAGACGATCTCGTCGCCTTCGATGCTGGCGTTCACCGACGGGACGTCGCGCGCGGCGAGTGCGCAGGCCTTCACGAAGAAGCCCATGAAGCCGAGGCGGATCCCGTGCTTCTTCTCGAACAGGTCCTTGTACCGGGCGCGCGCTTCGATGACGGCGGTCATGTCGACGTCGTTGAACGTCGTCAGCATGGCAGCGGTGTTCTGCGCTTCCTTGAGGCGCCGAGCGACGGTCTGGCGGAGCCGCGTCATTTTCACGCGTTCTTCTTTGCGCTCGCCGGCGACGACAAGCTTGCCTTGAGGTGCAGGCGAAGGGGCAGCGGAAGGCGCCGCGGGCGCTTTGGCTTCCGGCGCGGCGGCAGGTTTGTTCTGCGCCGCGGCGATAACGTCGTCCTTGGTCAGGCGGCCGTCCTTCCCGGTGCCGCGGATGGTCGAGGGATCGACATGATATTCAAGCACCGCGCGACGCACGGCCGGCGATAGGGTCGTGATCTGGTCGTCAGCGGACGAGGTCTCGGCACCTGCCGATGCAGGTTCCGGAGCATGCTCATCGCCGCGGAGCGCCGGGGTTTCGCCAGCACCCGCCGGGTTCGTCGTTAAAGCAGCAGCGGTCTGGGCTGGTGAGGCTCCGGAACCCGCGGTCGCATTTTCGTCGATTCGGGCGATGGCCGCGCCGACCGCGACCGTGTCGCCTTCGTGGACCAGCTGCTCGATGAGGACGCCCGCGACCGGGGCCGGCACCTCAACGCTGACCTTGTCGGTTTCCAAGCTCGCGATAGGTTCGTCGGCCGCGACGGTCTCGCCGGGCTTCTTCAGCCACTGAGCCAGAGTGCCTTCGGTGATGGACTCCCCGAGGACGGGGACTTGGACGTCAGTGGCCATTGTTATCCTTTATTGCGCAGCGACAGCGTCTGCGCGGCTGCTATGGCCGAGCGCCGCGGCAATCAAGGCCGTCTGCTCGGCTGCATGTCGTTTGGCGAGACCGGTTGCGGGCGAGGCGCTCGCGTCACGGCCCGCATATTGCGGACGCATGCCGGCAAAACCCGCTTCGGCGAGGCAGGCTTCAAGCAGCGGCGCGACGAAGAACCAGGCTCCGTTGTTCTTTGGCTCTTCCTGCGCCCAGATCAGCTCCTGCAGTTTCGGCATGGCCTTAAGGCGCTTGACGAGCGGCTCCGACGGGAAGGGGTAGATCTGCTCCACTCGGATGATCTCTGTCGTCTTGCCGCCGGCTGCGTCGCGCGCTTCCATCAGCTCGTACGAAAGCTTCCCGGACACCAACACCAGGCGCCGCGTCTCGCCTTCACCGGGCGGGTTCAGGTCGGACAAGATGCGGCGGAAATGGCTCTCGCCCGTGAAGTCGCCGATGTTCGATACCGCCAGCTTGTGACGTAGCAGGGACTTCGGCGTCATCATAATCAACGGCTTGCGGAAATCCCGCCGCATCTGCCGCCGCAGGATGTGGAAAAAGTTCGCCGGCGTCGTGCAGTTGGCGACCTGCATATTGTCCTCGGCGCATAGTTGCAGATAGCGCTCGATGCGCGCCGAGCTGTGCTCCGGCCCTTGCCCTTCGAAGCCGTGCGGAAGAAGCATCACGAGGCCGCTCGCGCGCAGCCACTTGGCCTCGCCGGCGGCGATGAACTGGTCGATGATGCTCTGGGCGCCATTGGCGAAGTCGCCGAACTGCGCTTCCCAGAGGACAAGCGTCTTCGGATCGGCGATGGAATACCCGTATTCGAAACCGAGCACACCGAACTCGCTGAGCGGGCTGTCGCGGACCTCGAACCGGCCGCCGTCGAGATGGCACAGGGGGATGTATTTGGCGCCTGTCTGCTGATCGACCCAGACGGCGTGACGCTGGCTGAAAGTGCCACGACCGCTGTCCTGGCCCGAAAGGCGAACGTTCTGACCGTCAAGGATGAGGCTACCGTAGGCGAGTGCCTCGGCGGTCGCCCAGTCGAAGCCCTCGCCGGTGTCGAACATGGCCTTCTTGGCGTCGAGAATGCGCTGCAGCGTCTTGTGGATCGTGAAGCCTTCTGGAACCGTCGTCAGGACCGAACCGAGTTGCTTCACTTCCTCGTCGCTGATGGCGGTCTGAATATTCCGGCGGCCGAGAACCGGTTCGTCCGGACGACCGAGACCCGCCCAGCGGCCCTCAAACCAGTCGGCCTTGTTTGGCATGTAGGAAACAGCCGAGCGGAAGTCCTCTTCAAGAGCAGCCAGGTATTCCTTCGTCGTCTTCTCTATCCACGTCTGATCGACGACGCCTTCGGCGATCAGCCGCTTGGCGTAGATCTCGCTGATCGGCGGGTGCCGCTTGATCGCCGCATACATCAACGGCTGCGTGAAGCTTGGCTCATCGCCCTCGTTGTGGCCGAACCGGCGGTAGCACCACATGTCGATGACGATGTCGCGGTTGAACAGCTGCCGGAACTCGGTCGCGAGCTTGCAGCAGAAGGTGACCGCTTCCGGATCATCGCCGTTGACGTGCAGGATCGGCGCTTGAATGCCTTTCGCGACATCCGACGGATAAGGCGAAGAACGCCCGAACTGCGGGCTGGTCGTGAACCCGACCTGGTTGTTGATGATGAAATGAATGGTGCCGCCGGTGCCGTAGCCGGGCAAGCCAGAGAAACTCAGGCACTCCCACACGACGCCCTGCCCAGCGAACGCCGCGTCACCGTGGAGGAGCATCGGCAGCACGGTGTCGCCCTGCGTATCGCCCTTGATGGTCTGCACCGCGCGCGCCTTGCCGAGAACGACGGGATCGACGGCTTCGAGGTGCGACGGGTTGGGCAGGAGCGAGAGGTGGACCTTCTTGCCGTCGAACTCACGGTCGGATGATGTGCCGAGGTGGTACTTAACGTCGCCAGAGCCACCGACGTCCGCCGGGTTGGTCGCGCCGCCGGCGAATTCGTGGAAGATCGCCTTCGCCGGCTTACCCATGACGTTGGTGAGGACGTTCAGACGTCCGCGATGGGCCATGCCGACGTCGATCTCGTCTACGCCCATCAGGCCGCCATATTTGATCACCGCTTCGAGCGCAGGGACCGCGCTCTCGCCGCCGTCTAGGCCGAAGCGCTTGGTGCCCACATATTTGCGGGCGAGGAATTTCTCCCATTGCTCCGCATGGATGACCTTGGTCAGGATCGACTGCTTGCCTTCCGGCGTGAACTTGACCGTCTCTTCCTCGCCCTCGATCCGGGCCTGGATGAAGCGGCGTTCCTCGACCTCGTTAATGTGCATGTACTCGAAGCCGATGTGTGCGCAATAAGTCGACTGCAGCACCCGCACGATCTGGCGTATCGTCGCCTGCTCGAACCCCAACGCCCCGCACACCCAAATCGGCCGATCGAGGTCCGCTTCCGTGAAGCCATGATATTCGGGAGTCAGGTCAGCCGGAACGTTCGGGCGAGCCAGACCTAGAGGGTCGAGCTCGGCCGCGAGGTGACCGCGCACACGATAGGTGCGTATCAGCATCATCGCGCGGATGCTGTCCTCTGCGGCGCGGCGGATCGCCTGCGGATCGCTGGTCGTCTCGGCCGCCTTCTGAGCGACCGCAGCCTGCACCTTCTCGATCGTCGCCCGCGTCGGATCGAGGCCAAGGTTCAGCTCGTCGAGCTCCTCGACGGGCCAATTGGCCCGCTCCCAGCTTGGACCAGCCTCGCGCTCCACAAATCCGACGGCGTCGCTCAACTTCACTCTCCAGTCGCGCCTCAAGCGGTCGCGAGCAATTCCCTCAACGTCTTGCCCAACTCAGATGGGCTCGGGCTCACCGTAATTCCAGCCGCTTCCATCGCCGCGATCTTGCTTTCCGCATCGCCCTTGCCGCCGGAGATGATCGCGCCGGCGTGGCCCATGCGCCGGCCCGGAGGCGCGGTGCGGCCGGCGATAAAGCCGACGACGGGCTTCTTGCGCCCGCGCCTTGCCTCGTCAGCGAGGAATTGCGCCGCGTCTTCCTCGGCGGTGCCGCCAATCTCGCCGATCATGATGATCGACTTGGTCTCGTCGTCGGCGAGGAACATCTCGAGCATGTCGATGAACTCGGTGCCCTTCACCGGGTCGCCGCCGATGCCCACCGCCGTCGACTGGCCAAGACCCTCGTTCGTGGTCTGAAACACCGCCTCATAGGTAAGCGTGCCCGAGCGGCTGACGACGCCTACGCTGCCCTTCTTGAAGATGTTGCCCGGCATGATGCCGATCTTGCATTCGTTGGGCGTGAGTACGCCGGGGCAGTTGGGCCCGATAAGGCGGGACTTGGAGCCGGTTAGCGCGCGCTTCACCTTGACCATGTCGAGCACCGGGATGCCTTCGGTAATGGTAACGATCAGCGGCACTTCGGCGTCGATCGCCTCGAGAATCGAGTCCGCCGCGAATGGCGGCGGCACGTAGATCACACGACGCGGTGGCGCCGGTCTTTGCAACCGCCTCCGCGACCGTGTCGTAGACAGGGAGGCCGATGTGGGTCGTGCCACCCTTCCCCGGCGTGACGCCGGCGACCATCTGCGTCCCGTAATCAAGCGCCTGGCGCGTGTGGAAGGTGCCGGTTTCGCCGGTCATCCCCTGCGTGATGACCTTGGTGTTTCTGTCGACGAGAATGCT
This sequence comes from uncultured Alphaproteobacteria bacterium, assembly GCA_963752025.1. Lineage (GTDB taxonomy): Bacteria > Pseudomonadota > Alphaproteobacteria > Sphingomonadales > Sphingomonadaceae > Sphingomicrobium. The sequence goes on from CAVVWY010000024.1 coordinate 109,639, forward strand.
CATGCGAGGCTTCCGTCAATTTGCTTGCAGGCTTCGAGCAGCTCTTTCACCGCGTCGACGCTAACCTGGAAGTTCTGCTTGGCTTCGTCGTTGAGCTCGATCTCGACAATCCGCTCAACGCCGCCCTCGCCGATGACGCAGGGCACGCCGACGTAAAGGTTATCGACCCCATACTGGCCCGTGAGATTGGCAGCACAAGGCAGCACTCGCTTCTTGTTCTTGAGGAAGCTCTCAGCCATCGCGATCGCGCTGGTGGCGGGCGCGTAATAGGCGGAGCCGGTCTTGAGCAGCGCGACGATCTCGCCGCCGCCGCCACGGGTGCGCTTCACGATCGCGTCGATCTTGTCCTTGGTCGACCAGCCCATCTTGATGAGATCGGGGATTGGGATCCCCGCGACGGTCGAATATTCGACCACGGGCACCATCGTGTCGCCGTGGCCCCCGAGGACGAAAGCGGTCACGTCCTCGACGCTGACCTTGAACTCCTCCGCGAGGAAGTGGCGGAAGCGGGCGCTGTCGAGCACGCCCGCCATCCCGACGACCATGTTGTGCGGCAGCCCCGAGAACTCGCGCAGGGCCCAGACCATCGCGTCGAGCGGGTTGGTGATACAGATCACGAAAGCATTGGGGGCGTGCTTCTTGATGCCCTCGCCGACCGACTTCATTACCTTTAGGTTGATGCCGAGAAGGTCGTCACGGCTCATGCCCGGCTTGCGAGCAACGCCGGCCGTGACGATGCAAACGTCCGTACCAGCAATGTCGGCATAGTCGGAGGTGCCCTTCAGCTTCGCGTCGAAATCCTCGACCGGCGCAGCTTGAGCGATGTCGAGCGCCTTGCCCTCGGGAATGCCCTCGGCGATGTCGAAGAGAACGATGTCGCCCATTTCACGCATGGCGGCGAGGTGAGCGAGGGTGCCGCCGATCATTCCGGCGCCGATAAGCGCGATCTTCTTTCGAGCCATGAGGCCGCTTTCCAACCTTTCTGTTCTTTTTACGGGCGGCGCGTTCTGGGGAGTCGCCGCCTTAGGGAGCGCGGCGCCCGATTAGCGAGGTGACCTCAACCCCGCAACCGCGCAGGAAGGGAACAGCGGGATAACGGGTGTCGGTAGGCCGACATTAAATCGCTGCAACACGCGAAACTCCGGTCCATCCGTGACCGTTTTTACTCGGCTCCCAAACATCGGAGGACAGGAAATGACCAAGACTATTCTTGCGATCAGCGCCGCCGCCGTGGCGTTCAGTGCAGCCCCTGCGCTCGCGGAGAAACATTATTCGAACGTGATGGTCTGCGACAAGGTCAAGGACGGGGTTTGCACGACGTACAAGCGGCTTACGCGCGGCGCGGCCGCTCGTGCCCAATATGATGTCGGGCATGTGTTTGGGCCCACCTACACTTACACGGACGTGAGCTCGATTCCGCAGACCATCGTGAACGAATACGGTGTGACGCCCAGCGGACGGTACATCTACTCGAACGGCTATCTCTACGAGATCGATCCGAGCAGTTATGCCGTCAAGCGCGTCATCTACACGCAACCATAATAGCGCATTCCCATTTTGAGCTGCAGCGAGGGCCGCCGCATCCAAACGGCGGCCCTTTCGTTGCCAATTCAGTTCCAAACCCAGAGCACAGAGGGAAATTCATGAAACTGATAATCGCATTTGGCGGCGCCGCCGCGTTGGCGTTCGCTGGACCGGCCCTGGCCGATCGGGGCCACGGCAACGGTCACAGCCGCGCGCACCACAGCAGCGATGGCTATGGCTACGGCTACGCCGAAGGCTGCCCGCACGGACTTGCCAAGAAACATAACGGCTGCATTCCGCCGGGGCAGGCGCGCAAACTTGCACGTGGAGAGCGTTGGCAGAGCGGCTATGGCTCGCTCTACAGCTACAATCGCATCCCGTACGACGTCCGCCGGCAATACGGCCTGAACACGCGCTACCGCTATTATTACGATAACGGCAATCTGTACGCGGTCGACCCGCGCACGATGCTGGTGCAGCAGGTGATCAACTCGCTCCTGCGTTAGGCTGCAATGAGGTGAGGCCAGGCGGACGGACCGCGTGGCCTCATTGACCCCGCTAGCCCCGTGAACGCTTTGAATTCGGTCCAACCGCGTGCTAGCGGCGCGGCCAAGCAAGGAGTCAGTGGCTTGGCCGAATTCACGCTTCCCAAGAACAGCAAGATCAGCAAGCGCGGCAACGAATGGCCCGCCGAAGAAGGCAAACGCCTCAAGACGTTCAAGATCTACCGCTACGACCCGGACTCGGGTGCGAACCCCCGTTTCGATCGCTACACCATCGATCTGGACAAATGCGGCCCGATGGTCCTCGACGCGCTCATCAAGATCAAGAACGAGATCGATCCAACGCTGACCTTCCGCCGCTCGTGCCGCGAGGGTATTTGCGGTTCCTGCTCAATGAATATGGAGGGGCGGAACGGCCTCGCCTGCACCACCGCGATTGCGGACCTGAAGGGCGACGTCCAGATCACGCCGCTTCCGCACATGGAAGTCGTGAAGGACCTCGTTCCCGACCTCACGCATGCCTATGCGCAATATGCGTTGATTCAGCCGTGGCTGAAAACCGTCAGCCCTGCGCCGTCGCGCGAGCGGCTGCAAGCACCCGAGGACCGTGCGAAGCTCGACGGCCTCTATGAGTGCATTCTCTGCTTCTGCTGCTCGACGAGCTGCCCCAGCTATTGGTGGAACAGCGACCGCTTCCTGGGGCCCGCGATCCTGCTTCAGGCTTATCGCTGGCTTGCCGACAGCCGCGATGAAACGACCGGCGAGCGGCTCAACCAGCTCGAAGATCCGTTCCGTCTCTATCGCTGCCACACCATCATGAACTGCGCGAACGTCTGCCCGAAGGGTCTCAACCCGGCGAAGGCAATCGCCGAGACAAAGAAGATGATCGCCGAACGCGTCGCGTGATAAGATCCGAAACGTGACCGACGACAGCAATGAGATGATGGAGGACGTCGGCCTTCCGCGAGGCGCGACGCCTGATCCCGAAAATCTCGGGTGGTATAGCTGGGGCGACTTCCCGCGTGGTTCATTTGCAGCGGCGACCGGGCGGCTGCTGTTCAAGCCCGATGGACCCGGCCGCGGCATCTGCCGAATGTTCCCGACCGAAGACCATATGAACATGGGCGGTTCGCTCCATGGCGGCTCGGTCATGAGCTTCATCGACATGTCGATGTTCGCGGGCGGGCTCTGCGCGGGCATGGAGAAGGCGCACTACGTCACGCTCGATCTCACCACACACTTCCTTGCCCGCGGGCAGGCTGGCTCGCCGCTCGACTCCCATGTCGAACTGGTGAAGCAAACTCGCGGACACGCATTTCTCCAAGGAGTCGTGAAGCAGAACGGTGAGCCATGCTACAGCTTCAGCGGCACGCTCAAGAAGGTGAACCGACCCAACGGACCTTCGTCGCGATGAGAGGACCCGTACGGGTTGCCTACGACGCTCTGATTGCCGCAAATGAGCTGAAGCCGGATCCAGCGCAGCAGCGTGCGGTCGCCGCCCTCGATCGCCTCGCCACCAGCTTCGGCCCGACGGGGTTCTTTTCCCGCCTGTTCGGCTCGCAGAGCGACGGTCCAGCCGGCGTCTATCTGTGGGGCGGTGTGGGGCGCGGCAAATCGATGCTGATGGACCTCGCTTTCGAGCACATCGACATCCATCCGAAGCGACGTGTCCACTTCCATGCGTTCATGATCGAGACGCACAATCGCTTGCGTAAGGCACGCGAAAGCGAGGAAGGCGATCCGATCGAGCCGGTCGCGCAGGAGATCGCCCAAGGCGCGAAACTGCTCTGCTTCGACGAGATGCAGGTGACCAATCCCGCGGACGCGATGATCCTGTCGCGGCTGTTCGGCAAATTGCTCGACCAGGGCGTCAAGGTCATCACGACGTCCAATCGGCCGCCACGCGACCTCTACAAGGGAGGACTTAACCGCGAGCTTTTCATCCCCTTCATCGAACTGATCGAGCAGCGGATGCTCGTCGTCGAAGCGAACGGTCCGACCGACTATCGGCTCGATCGTCTAACCGGTGTCGAGGTCTGGCACGTGCCGAACGGCCCCGAGGCCACTGCCGACCTGTCGCGCGCCTTCTTCCAGCTCACCGACTATCCGGTCGAGGATCGCGCGCAGGTCCCCTCTGAAGAGCTCGATGTCGGCGGCGCGCGAACGCTCCAGGTGCCCAAAAGCCTGAAGGGTGTCGCCGTATTCTCGTTCAAACGGCTGTGCGGAGAGCCGCGTGGAGCGGCGGACTATCTCGCCATCGCCAGGCGATACCACACGGTGATCATCGTCGGCATTCCGGTGATGACCCGCGAGATGCGGAACGAGGCCGCGCGCTTCGTAACGCTCATTGATGCGCTCTACGAACATAAGGTGAAGCTCCTCGCCGCGGCCGATGCGGAGCCCGAAGGTCTGTATCCTTCGGGCGACGGTAGCTTCGAGTTTGAGCGGACCGTCAGCAGGCTCGAGGAAATGCGTAGCGCCGAATATCTTGCGGAGGGTCACGGAACCGTAACTTGACGGGACGCGCACCAACGGTAGCGTCGGGCACCTTATTTTGGGGGGGAGTTCCAAAAATGCGCCATCTTCTTGCCGCCGCTTGCGGTGCCGCGCTCATTTCCACAGCTGCGGGCGCCGCGGCGCCGAAGCTGACGCAGGCGCAGCACGATTCGGTGCATGCGATGTTCGAGCATGCGATCGACACCCCGACCGTAATCGGGCGCCACAATGTGCCGGGGTTGGCTCAATATCTGGCCGATCAGTTCAAGGCCGCCGGCTTCCCGGAAGCTGACGTGCACGTCATGCCCTATCATACAGGCAGCGCGACAACGGGCGACGACGATACTGCCGCGCTGATCGTCCGTTGGCGCGCCAGCGGCACGCCGAAGGCCAGGCCGATGCTTCTGATGGGCCATTTGGATGTCGTCGAGGCCAAGCGGGAGGATTCGACCACTGATCCATTCGTGATGACCGAGCGTGACGGCTATTACTACGGCCGCGGCACGATCGACATGAAGGACGGCATCGTTGCTATTACGCAGGCGATGATCGACCTCAAGAAGGCTGGGTTCAAGCCGACGCGTGACATCGTCGTGCTGTTTACGGGCGACGAGGAAACCAACGGCATCGGCGCGAAGAAGGGCGCGACGGAGTGGCTCGACATGCTAGGCCATCCGGAGTTCGGACTGAACGCGGATGGCGGTGGGGGTGGCGTCAATCCCGACAATTCGCCAGCAGGATTCACCATCCAGACGGCCGAGAAGACCTTTGCCGGCTACACTCTGACGGTCCGAAATCGCGGCGGTCACTCGTCGAAGCCCCGCAAGGACAATGCCATCTACACCCTCGCCCACGCGCTGGACAAGCTCGAAGCCTATCGCTTCCAGCCGATGATGAGTGAAACGACGCGGGCCTATTTCGAAGGACGGCAGAAGCAGGAGAAGGGCCCGCTCGGCGACGCGATGCGCCGCTGGCTTGCCAATCCGAACGACGGCGAAGCCGCCGATTTCATCGAGGCGAGCGAGAGTGAAGTTGGGCTTACGCGTACGCGCTGCGTGCCCACGCGGCTGTTCGGAGGGCATGCCGACAATGCCTTGCCGCAGCTTGCGACGGCGATGATCAACTGCCGCATCTTCCCCGGCGTCGATCCGAACGCGATCAGGGCTGAACTCGAGCGTGTGATCGCCGACCCCGAAGTGAAGGTCACGCGCAACGACGATTATGTCGCTTCGCTCGCGTCACCACTGCGCCCCGACGTGCTCAGCGCCTATACTCGTGCCGTGCAGACGCTCCACCCAGGCATGCCGGTCTTTCCGGAAATGTCGACGGGCGCGAGCGACGCGCGTCCATTCCGCGTCGCCGGGGTTCCGATCTATGGCACCAATGGCGGCTGGGTGGTGGTGCCGGTCGATTTCCGCGCGCACGGCAAGGACGAGCGCCTGCCCGTTCAGTCGTTGTACGACAATGTCGTGCATTGGGAGATGATGCTGCGCGACCTCGCAGGCAAATAGGAGAAGAATACATGAAGTCTGTTCTGGTTTTCGCTGTTGCCGCGATGCTGTCGGGAACGGCCTCCGCGGCGACTGACCCGCGGACGGTGCCGACCAAGCTGGATCCGGCGTGGCAGGCGAAGACGCGCGAACTGTTCAAGCAGGCGATCGAGATTCCGACCGTGCACAATCGCGGAGAAGTGCCGCGCATGGCGAAGCTTCTGGCCGATCAGTTCCGCAAGGCAGGCATAGGCGAATCCGACATCCACATTATGCCTTACGAAGCACTGCCCGGCGACCAGACGGCAGCGCTGATCGTTCGCTGGCGCTCGGCGCACGCGACCAAGAAGCCGATGCTGATCCTCGGTCACATGGACGTCGTCGAGGCGAAGCGAGAAGACTGGAAGTATGATCCCTTCGTGTTCCGCGAAGAGGGTGGCTACTTCCTCGGCCGCGGCACGTCGGACATGAAGAACGGCGACGTCGCGACCACGCTCGCCGCCATCAAGCTGATGTCGGAAGGGTTTAAGCCCAACCGAGATATCATTTTCTTCTACAGCGGTGACGAAGAGACGCGGGGCGTTGGCGCCACGCTGGGCGCGTCGAAGTGGCGAAACCTGACCGATGCCGAATTCGGTCTCAACGCCGATGGCGGAGGCGCCGCCTACGACCGCAACTTCCGCCCGTTGGGCTTCGGCATTTCAATGGCCGAAAAGACGTTTCAGACCTACTTTTTCACGACGCACAACCCGGGCGGTCACAGCTCGCGGCCGCGGCCCGACAACGCCATCTACGATCTTGCCGACGCGCTGGAGAAGCTTCGCACCTATCGGTTCAAGCCGATGCAGAACGACATCACGCGCGGCTATTTCGCGGAGCGCGCCCAACAGGAGGGCAAGAGCCCCTTGGGTGATGCAATCCGCGCCTGGCTCGCGAACCCGAACGACGCAGCAGCCGCCGATGCCATCGAAGCGAGCCCCCTCGAGGTGGGACTGACGCGCACACGATGCGTGGCGACGATGCTCAAGGGTGGCCATGCTGACAATGCCCTGCCGCAGATGGCCGAGGCGACGGTGAACTGCCGCATCTTCCCGGGGGTCGATCCGAAGACGGTCCAGGCCGAGCTTCAGCAGATGGCTGGCCCGAAAGTCCAGGTCACCCCGGACCCCAATTACATTGGAATGCCAACCCCCGCCTCGCCGCCGCGCCCCGACGTCATCAACGCGGTTAAGGCAGCGGCGTTGCGCTTCCATGGTCCGGAGATGCACGTCTTTCCGGTGATGTCGACGGGTGCCAGCGACGGCAGCTTCTTCCGCGCGCAGGGCATCCCTGTTTACGATGTGGATGGCAGCTGGGGCATCTCACCCGATGACGAACGCGCCCATGGTCTCGACGAACGCATTCCCGTGCGCGCCATGTACGACGACGTTCTCCACTGGGAGATGATGTACAAGGCGCTGGCCGGCTGAGGCTCAGGCGGGGGCCAAGTCCCTCGCCGCCTTCAGCACTTCATCTGCGTGCTTCGGCACCTTGACCTTGCGCCAGGCCTTAATGACCCTGCCGTCTGCGCCGATCAGGTAGGTCGCGCGCTCCATTCCCATATACTTGCGGCCGTACATCGACTTCTGGACCCAGGTGCCGAACGCGTCGGAGATGCGGCCGTCCTCATCCGAGATCAGCGGCACCGCCAGACTGTACTTGCCGATGAACTTGTCGTGCTTCTTCATTGGGTCCCGAGAGATCCCGACGACCTTCACTCCGGCCTTTGCGAACTGCGGCGCAAGGGCCGTGAAATCCTGAGCTTCGCGCGTGCAACCGGAGGTATCGTCCTTCGGATAGAAATAGAGCACCAGAGGCTCACCCGGTGCAGCCAGGTTGATGCTGCTGCCGTCGCTTGCGGTTGCCGTGATTGCAGGTGCCTTTTCGCCTTCGCCAATCATCTCACGCCTCTTTCCTGATGCTATCCCAAAGCTTCCTGATGCTCTGCCGCGCGGCGTCGTGCTCAGCAAGAAGCTCGTCCCAGGAGGCGGCTCCGCACGCAAGCGCGACCAAGTGCCAGGTTTCCGGCGTCGGCTTGATGTTTCCGGGTGCGACCAGTCGCATCATCACCAGCATGCGCGAAAGCAACTTTAGCGCGTCTACAACATTTGCCGGTACCAAAGACTCGACCTGCAGCGCCTCAAGCGCGACTTCGAGCCGGGTGTTCAGGCCGACGTGTTTCGTGAGCTGCAGCACGTGCACCGCAAATTCCAGGTCGACCAACCCTCCGGGCCCGAGCTTTACATCGAGGGCACTTCGGGCTGGTTTGTGCTCCTCCATGTCCGCCCGCATCTTCGCGGCATCGCTAGCAATCTTGGCGAAATCGCGCGGCATCCGAAGGATGCTGTCGAGCATCATGCCAAGCCGCTCGCGGCTCCGCGATGATCCGAACACCGGCCGGGCGCGGCAAAGGGCCATATGCTCCCAGGTCCATGCCTCCTCACGTTGGTACTTTTCGAAGGCTTCGAGCGACACGACGAGCATCCCGGTTCGCCCACCCGGCCGGAGACGCGCGTCCACTTCATAGAGCGGGCCTGCGGCTGTGGGCACGCTGAGAGCAGCGGTGACGCGGTTCGCCAGCCGGTTGAAATAATCGTTCGGCCCGAGAGGCTTCGCACCGTTGGAAGTGCCGCCCTCCTCGACGCTGTGGAGATAGATGACGTCGAGGTCGGACGCGTGGGTAAGCGAGTGCCCGCCGAAACGTCCCAGGCCCAGTACGATCAACTCACTGCCTGGGAAAACCCCATGGGCCTTCGAGAATTCGTCAGTCGCGGCGTCCGCCAGGGCAACCAGTGCCCCCTCGGCCACTCGCGCATAGCCTTCGGTAACTTCGAGCGGATCGCGGCGGCGGTCGATCAGCTGGACGCCGAGCGCGAACCGGCGCTCATTGACAAGCCGGCGGACCCGATCGAGCGCGATATCATACGACTGGCCACACATGGAATCGGCCAAAACGCGGGCAAACTCCGGTCCCTCTGGAGGCATTTCGAAGCTCGACGCGTCAAACAACCCCTCGAACAGCTCCGGACGCCGAGCGAGCTGGTCGGCAAGCACGGGCGCGTGCGCGAGGATCTTCGCCAGCAATTCAGCGAGCGGCGGACGTGCATCGAGCAACCGGAACAGATTAATGCCGCTCGATAGCCGCTCCACGATGTCGCTGAGGCGATTGAGCGCATGGTCCGGGTCGGCACCAGCGGCGATCGCCCGCAGCAGCCGCGGAAGCATGGCTTCGAACGCCTGTTGCGCGGCAGGCGTTCGTAGCGCTCGAGGCTTGCCTGACCGCCAGTACGCCACGTGGCGGGCCGCAGCTGCGGCGTCCGTGAACCCGATCTCGTGCAACTCGCGGTCCATGATGTCCGGATCATTGGACAACTGAACTCGCTCATCGGGCGAAAGACTGTCGAAATCTGCCCCACACGTTCGACGGACGGCCTGAGCAGGTCGATCAGCTCGGACCCCGTTTGCAGCCCGTGCAGCTGGGCGACATTGTCGATTGCCTCCGGCTGCGACGGAATGAAATGCGTTTGAGCGTCGTCAACCATTTGCACGCGATGCTCAATCGTTCGCAGCAGCCGGTACGCCTGGGCAAGTTCGTGGGCCGTCCCTTCGTCCAGCCGTTCCGCTGACGCCAGCTCGCCAATCGCGTCGAGGGTCGCGGACGTCCGCACTGACGGATCGCGCCCGCCGTGAATCATCTGCTGGATCTGGATGAAGAACTCGACTTCGCGGATGCCGCCGCGACCCCGCTTGAGGTCGAACCCTGGGCCAATCTGGGATCCCTGCGCATAATGGTCACGGATACGTGCCGAAATCTGCCGAACTTCCTCGATGACCCCGAAGTCTAGTGAGCGACGCCAGACGAAGGGCTGGATGGCATCGAGGAAGCGCTGCCCAAGGGCCTTGTCGCCCGCTGCGGCGCGAGCACGGATGAATGCGGCGCGTTCCCACGGAAGTGCGCTCGAATTCATAATGCGAGATGGCAGCGTGAACGGGCAATGCGATCGGCGTGACCTCGGGCGATGGGCGAAGCCTCAAATCAACCCGCTGCACATAACCGTCTTCGGTGCGGCGCTGGAGCAGCTCAATAAGGCGTCGGCCGATGCGGACCGCTGCTTCTCCAGCGTCATCGCGGCCACGTTTCGGCAAGGTCTCGGGGTCGAACAGCAGAAGCAGGTCGACATCCGAGGAATAGTTGAGTTCGTGGCTGCCGAGCTTACCCATCGCAATGACGGCAAAGCCTTGTGGCCGAGCGTCGGGTGTGCGTTCGCTGATTGCCGCACTGATCGCATCATCGATCGCCGAGTCAGCGAAATCGGACAGTAGTCGAGTGACTTGCTCAAGCGGCAATTCGCCCGAGAGATCACCTAGGGCGACGGCAAGCGCCAGTGCATGCCGACGGCGGCGAAGCTCGACTTCCACCGTCTCGCCGCCCATTTCCAACGCAAAGGCCGCAGCAGCAGCAGCCCCTCCTGAAGGAAGGCAGCGCCGATTTTCGGATGGATTTTGAGCGCTTCGCGTAGAAACGGCGAACGAGCTTCGGCGCGCTTTAACGCGCCGTCGCGCAAACCGGTGGAATCGCTCCGATTCATATCTGATGGGTCATTGCAGCAATTCAAGTCGCGACGAAACTTCCGTGGAAGATTCACGTTGGTTAGCCTGATGGAGATGGAGCCCGAGAAGGTCGCGGGGTCGGAAGTGCACGCTATGGATCGTCAGGTCATACGAGTGGATATCCCGCCTGCGCATGCCGGCATTACTGCCGCGCTTCGCCGCGCCTTCGCGTCGGCGGCGGCCGACCCGAGCGATCGGGACTTCGCGGATCTGCTGAGAAGACTGAACTAGTAGCTACAGAGCCGAACGGCGCCGGCACCCTTATTCGTGATCGTGGTCGCGGCTCAGTTCGTCGACTTCACCCATGATTGTTTGAAGCGCAGATTTGTCTGGGTCGGTCCTGTGCTGACGACGTGAGGGCAGCTTGCCGCTCGACAGGAGCTGTTCGAGCGCAACGCGTCCGCGTGCGACGCGGCTCTTGATCGTCCCCACTGCGCAACCGCAGATCTCGGCGGCCTCCTCGTACGCGAAACCACCAGCACCGACGAGGATCAACGCCTCGCGTTGCGGCTGGGGAAGGTGCATGAGCGCGCGCTGCATGTCGCCGAGTTCGATGTGCCTGTCCTGGCTAGCCGGCGCGGCGAGGATCTTCGATGCCGTTATATCGTCCCACTCACCCTTGAAGCGCGCGCGTCGCATTTGGCTGAGGAACAGGTTTCGCAGGATGATGAACGTCCAGGCGCGCATGTTCGTCCCTGCCTGGAAGCGTTTGCGCGCCGCCCAGGCTTTCAGAAGCGTCTCCTGAACGAGATCGTCGGCGAGATCGCGGCTACCCGAAAGCGAACGGCCGAACGCGCGCAAGTGCGGAATGACTTGCGCAAGCTGATCCTTGAACTCCGGATCGGATAGAGGCACCGGCTCGGCGAAATTGCTCGCCAGAGCGGCTTCCTGCCCCTCATCTTCGCGATCTTCAGCCAAAATCACACCCCACCCGTTACCGCAGCGCGACCCTGGCCGCGCGCGCTTTGATCCGACATGAACAGCGATTGCGACAGAAGCTAGGTGCTCAAGGGCGTCCGACCAAGACGATCAGCGCAAATAAAACGACCACCAGCAACGTGCCAACGATGAGAACATAGCGGGCAACACCCGGAGTAGAACCAGCACGCGCTTCCGTCGTCGTTTCGGTGACGGAGGGTCCGTCCGTGGGGTCAGCCATTATGCTCTCGTTACAAAATCACTGTTCGACCGGCCAACGCGCTGCCGGAGCTGTTCCGTCTTCACGCAGCCGGGACGGTGCCGCATCGAAAAATAGCGCCTGGGCGATCGCGGCCTTCACCGTCGAGCGCTGGAACGGCTTGGTGATAAGGAAGGTCGGTTCAGGCCGAGTGCCCGTAAGCAGGCGTTCCGGGAATGCGGTGATGAAGATCACCGGGACCGAGAATTCGGCGAGAATATCCTTCACCGCGTCGAATTCCGCTGAAATCGTCAGCGAGCTGGATATCCGCGAGAACCAGACCTGGCGGGTGCTGCCGCGCCTGCGCGACTGCTTCGTCGCGGGTCACCGCAACGCCCGTCACATTGTGGCCGAGGTCGCGCACGATCGTCTCGATGTCCATCGCGATGATCGGTTCATCCTCGATGATCAGCACGTCGGCGAGCGTCTGCCGCTCGATCTCCTCGAGCGCTTCCGCAACAAGGCTGTCGACGTCTTGGGGCTCGCGCCGATGAGATACCCCGTGTCCTCGGATGAAAATCCTTCGAGCGACGTCAAAAGCAATGCCTGCCGCGACGAGCGGCGTGATCCGCGACAGGCGCGCATGCGCGATTCCTTCGGCGCCGGTCAGATTCTCGACTGGCTCCTCGCCTTCCTCGATGTTTGCGGTCGACCAGATCGCGTGGAAGGTCTTGTACAGACCGAGACGCGGATCGACGTCACGCGGGAATTCATCAGGCTTCGCGACGATAGCTTCCAACGTTGCGCGAACGAATGCGTCGCCGTGCGACTGGCTTCCCGTCAGCGCGCGCGCGTAGCGGCGGAGGAAAGGCAGATGCGGGGCGAGTTCCTGGCCAAGCGACATATTTGAAAGATCTCCGTCGAAATTTGCGCCGTCTTAGGCGGTGCGGTCGAAATTGTTGCAACCCTGGAAGGACCTTCGCCTGCATTTGCGCTGTGCCGCCCCCAGAGATGTGAAGTGCGACTGGAACAAAGGAACGTCCATTTGGTTTCCGTGGCTGGAGCCGGGTAACCCGAGAGTTGTAGCGAACTCGGGCGACGCCCGAACTCGCCGTTTATTGACGACTTGGACGCTTATTCCGGTTTGACATTGGCGCTCAAGGCCGTTGCGCCGGCAGACGAGATTAGTATGAGGCGCGGCTATACCCGCGCGAGGGGGACGAGAGGTTGAGTGCCAAGAAGCGAAACGAGTCGGACGACGCGGCGCAGAAGCGCTCGGTCAAGCCGAACGTGTCCGACAAGAGTAAGAGCAAGCAGCGCTCCACGGATCTCGGCCGCGCCTTGCGAACGATTTACGACGACACGCTCCGCGAGTCGGTTCCCGACGATCTCCTCGGCCTCATCGGTAAGCTCAACTGACACCTGTGACCTTCAGGCGTCGATCCTGAGGCAAGCGCGACCATGACACTCGCCGAGCGATTCGCCCGGCTGCCCACCGCGGCGAAACTCCTGCTGATACTGACCGCTGCAATTCTGCCGATCGGAATCGGCCTCACAGTCCTGGGCGAAATGGGCATACGGCAGGCCAATTCGGCCTTGAAAGGCCGCCAGCAGGACCAGGCTCGCGCCGCCACCCGAGCCATCGAGAGCCTGATCGCGCGCAACGCGCTTGCCCTGCGGGTCGCCGCGAACGGCGCTTTGGCGCAGCCCGGCGGCGATGCGTGCGACCGGGCACGCAAGTCGCTCGCCATTGCACCGGCGATCGCACAGACGTTCGAACTAGAGACTGCAGACGGTAAGCCGCTTTGCACGACGGGCCGGATTGGCGACACGGGCGATCTGCCCGCGATCGCGCCTGGTGACATTCGCGTGCGGATTTCGCCTGATTCTCATGCGATTGCGATCCGCGCCGGAGTCATCGGCGGGATGGTGACTGCCGCCGTCCCGGCCGAGGAGGTCCGCAAAGCCGCCTTGGAGCCGAGCGACAATCTCCAGCTCATGATACTTCGCGACGGAGACCACGAACTCCGCGTTGTCGCCCCCGAGAGCGGAGCCGATCCAAAGCTCGCGACTTCCGAGTTGCCGCTCGGCAATGGCGGCCTGATCGCACGAATCGGTATTCAGAAGCAGCGCGTCACGACAGGCGAACGGCTGCTGCTGTTGCTACCAATGCTGATGTGGGTCGCCGCCGCGATCGTCGCATGGCTGCTGGTCAGCCGGCTGCTAATCCGGCCGCTCAAAACCTTGGAACGCGCGGTAACTCGTTATCACCCGGGCGAAGCGCCAATCGAGCTCCCCCGGAAGCTCGGTCCCGCGACCGAAATCGAGGAACTGCGGGACGCCTTCTCACGCGCCATTTCGCGCGTCGAAGAATCCGAAGCCGACATGACCTCTGCGCTGGAAGGGCAGCGCCGGCTTGTCCGCGAAGTGCACCATCGCGTGAAGAACAACCTTCAGGTGGTCGCCTCGCTGCTCAACATTCACGGCCGCAGCGCGGAGACGGCCGAAGCGCGTGCCGCCTATGCAAGCATCGGACGGCGCGTTGGTGCACTCTCCATCGTCCATCGCAACCATTTCGCGGAAATGGAGGAGAACCGGGAATCTCGCTCCGGCCGCTGATCACGGAACTTGCCGCTGAGCTCCGGGCCGGCGCCCCTGAGGCCTCGCGGGCCCTCGCCATCGATCTGGAACTCGATCCCGTGTTCACGACCCAGGACGTGGCGGTCGCCGTCGCTTTCCTCATCACCGAGATGGTGGAATTCTCGATGCTCAATTGTCCGGACGACCCCGTCGAGATTTCGCTGCGCAGGACCAGCGAACTGACGGCGCGCATGATGCTCGCGAGCAAAGTGTTGAACCCAGACGACGAAGGCAGCCGCGAGAAGGTGCAATTCGAACGCATCGTCGGCGGGTTGGCCAAGCAGCTGCGATCGCCGCTTGAGCGGAAACTGGGCCGCTACAGCGTAGACCTGCCTGTCTTTCCGTCGATGTGAGCTCGCGCCGGCAATTCGTTACGGCTGCACCGAAAAAACTTTGGAATTTGCCGGAACTGATTGCGAAGAAGCCGCGTTGTGCTGTTCGGATAGTGACCTTTTGCCCCCCCGCTCTCGCTATCCGCTTAAATGGGCCCGGAACCGCCAACCCTCCCCCCCCCGGTGGCGCTTCCGGGCCCTCTTCTGTCTGGGGCTCAGTGACAACGACATCTGAGGTTGACCGCCTGGCTTTGCGCGCCGCTTGCCAGTGGGTGATGCGAATCGCGACAATCGCTAGCTCATAAAGGCTGTAAAGCGGCACAAGCAGCAGCAGCATCGACACCACATCCGGTGGAGTCAGGACGGCTGCCACTGCGGCCGAAGCAACGATGGCGTAGCGACGGGATTTCCCGAGCTGCTCGCGCGTGACGATGCCCGCCCGCTCCAGGATCATGAGCAAGATTGGCAGCAGGAACGCCGCGCCAAAGCCAAAGATGAAGCGCGTACAAAAGTTCAAATAATTCCCGACGCCGGGCAGTGCTTCCTGCTGGATGCCCCCTACGTCCCCCTGGAAGCTGAGCAGGAAATGCAGCGCCCAGGGCATCGCCACAAAGTACGCGAAGCAGGCACCCGCCGCGAAGAAGATCGGGGTCATCAGCAGGAATGGCAAAAAGGCGTTCTTCTCCTTCGCGTACAACCCGGGAGCGACGAACCGCCACAGCTGCGTGGCGAGCACTGGGAAACTCAGCATGAACGCCGCAAAGAGCGAGACCTTCACCTGCGTGAAGAACGCCTCGAATATGTCAGTGTAAATTAGCTTGCCCTGTCCGGCGCGAAGCAGCGGCTGGACCAGGACCGCAAAAATCTCCTTCGCAAACGCGAAGCACAGGAAGAACGTGACGACGAGCGTGACCAAGCACCACAGGAGCCGCCGCCTCAGCTCGACCAGATGCTCAAGCAAAGGCTGCTTGGTGTCATCGATGTCCTTCACGGCAGCGGTCGCTTTTCGGGCGGAAGTTCGTCCTCTGGCGGGGCTTCGTCGAATGGTAACGTGGGCTCTGGTGGCTCGGCCAAGGGCGGCATCTCGTCGGGCTGGCCAGGCTCCGGATAGTGGGCGTTAGCCGGGTAGAGCTTCATGATGCGCTCATTTTCCTCGCGCCACTTCTTCTCCATTTCCTCGAGTTCGGCCTCCCGGACCATATTTTCGATGCCGGATGTGAAGTGCCGCGCCATGCCGCGCACACGCCCGATCCAGTAGCCGACCGTGCGCATGACCTTCGGCAGGTCCTTTGGGCCGATGAAAATCAGCGCGAGGATCGCGACGACGGCAAGCTCTGAGGAATCAACGCCGAACATGGCGCCTAAGCTTTCTTAGCGGGCTTCGTCGTCTCGCCGCGGAGCAACCGGGTCGGCCGGCCGCGGCGTGACGTCGATGGGCTCCTGCGGCCGGACGTCGTCACGCGGAAGCTGGCGCGGCGGGTCGTTGCGCCGCTGCTCGTCATAGCGGTGACGCTTGTCGTCGTCCTCGTCCGCCATTCCCTGCTTGAAGCTTTTAAGGCCTTTTGCCACGTCGCCCATCATCGACGAAAAACGATTTCCGCCGAAGAGCAACAGGATGATGATCGCGAAGATCAGGATATGCCAAATGCTGAAACCGCCCATGGGGGTACTCCTTTGCGGCGCTTCTAGTCCGCCTCGTCTTCGCTTTCCAGTTGAAGCTGGAAGACGGCTTCGTCCAGAGGGTCCAGCAATCCCGCCGCCTTAAGGTCGTCAATGCCCGGGAGGTCACGGCGAGAGCCCAGCCCGAAATGGGTCAGGAACTCCTGCGTCGTCGCATACAGGAGCGGCCGTCCGGGAGCTTCGCGCCGCCCGGCCGGCCGAACCCATCCCGAGTCCATCAGCACGTCGAGTGTGCCTTTGGAGATCTGCACGCCGCGGATTGCCTCGATCTCGGCCCGGCTGACCGGCTCGTGATACGCGATGATCGCGAGCGTTTCGGTCGCGGCGCGCGACAATCGCCGCGGCTCCTCGCGAGTGCGACGGAGAAGGTACGCAAGGTCGGGCGCGGTCTGGAAGTGCCAGCGTGCGCCGCGTTCGACGAGTTGGACGCCGCGCAACTCGTAATGGCGGGAAAGTTCGCCAAGCGCCGCCTCGACGTCGCCCTCGCCAACGTGCTCGGTGATCTCGTCGATCGTCAGCGGCGTAGCGGAAGCGAACAGGGTCGCTTCGATGGCCCGCTGGAACTCGTCCATCATGCCGCCCTGAGCTTGATCGGCGCGAACGCCTCTTCCTGCACGAACTCCAGGCGGCCGCGCTTGGCGAGTTCGAGGATCGCGAGGAAGCTCGATGCAAGCGCCGACTTGCGGAACTGCGGGTCCTGCGTTGCCGGCAGGAAGCTCTCGAGAAATGTCCAGTCGAGCGCTTGGCCGATCATCCGCCCAAGGCGGTCGAGCGCTTCTTCGAGGGTCATCACGGCGCGCGCATGAACGACGTGCATGGCCGGCTGGGTGCGAGCGCGGACCACGCCATAGGCGGCGAACAGATCGAAATCGCGCGCCTGCCATGCGGCCTTGCGAACAAGCCTCAACCCCTCGGGAGCGCCGCGCACGAACACATCTCGACCGATTTATCGCGCCCAAGCAGGCGCGCGCCTGCTTCGCGCATTGCATCGAGCCGCTGGAGGCGAAGCTGTAGCCTGAGTGCAATTTCTTCCGGGCTTGGGTCCTGCTCCGGATCCTTGGGTAGGAGCAGACAGGATTTCAGATAGGCCAGCCATGCCGCCATCACGAGATAGTCAGCGGCGATCTCGAGCTTCAGCGCGCGCGCCTCGGCGAGATAGGTGAGATATTGCTCGACGAGCTGGAGGATCGAGATCTGCGCGAGGTCGACCTTCTGCGCCCGCGCCAGATTTAGGAGGAGGTCGAGCGGGCCTTCCCACCCGTCGAGCGAAAGCGTCAGCTCGTCTGACTGGCGTACCGGCCGTTCGTCAAAGTCCTCTTCCACAGGCGGAAGACTAGCCACAAGCTGGGCTCACGCGAAAGGCGTAAGCCCAGCATATTGTGGATAAGTTAGCGCGCTCGGCGGGTCGGACGCGGTGCGCCTGCCGGGACCGTGCCTGCTTCGGCAACGGTCTGCTGGATGAATCGTTCGACGTCGACGCGCATATCGTGGAGCGCGTCGGGGTTCAAATAGACCATGTGACCAGACGGATAGTAACGGAACTGCAGGTTCCGCTGCTCGGCCGGCTCGAGCATCATGTGGCTGAGATCGAACTCGGTCCCGAAGAACGGCGTTGCCATATCATACCAGCCGTTGAGCGACAGCACCTTGAGGTAGGGATTGGTGCGCATGGCGGCGGCAAGGTCGAGCGCGGTGTTCGGATTATTCATCGGGAAGTCGGCGCCGGGCGCCTTGTGTTTCCAGTCCCAGTTGAACCCGGCTTCGTCACGAGCGCTCAACCGATAGCTCATGTTCGTGTCGTACTTCAGATCATTGGCCAGATAGTTGTTGAATGCACCGATGAACGCGCCGGTGATCGCCTGCTCCGACGGATCATATTCCGGACTGTCGCCAACGGCGTCGGCGTCCACGCCCATGTAGCGCGAATCGTAACGACCGAGCGTCTCTCGCTCGTTCCGCATCAGTTCCTTGCGGAAACGCGACAGGTCGACCCGCAGGTTCGCGCGCTTGATGAAATCAGGCGAAAGGCCCGTCAGCTCGCTCATCTTCTGGGCAACGGCATCGCGCTCCTCAGGGCTGATCGTCTGGCCCTTCGAGAGTGCCGCCGCATAGGGGCCCTCCGCGAACGCCCGAGCCTCTGCCGCCGCCTGGTCGACCGTTGCCGGCGGGTTTGTCATCTTGTGATGATACCAGGCGGTCGTGGCGTAGCTCGGCAGGTAGTTCAGATAGACTTGGTCGAGGCCCGGCTGACGGCTTCCATAATTCATGATGGATGACAGCAGCACAACGCCGTTCAGCGCGAGCCCGCGTTGCTGCAGCTGGTACGCCAGCGCTCCTGAGCGAGTCGTCCCGTAGCTCTCACCGAACAGGAACTTCGGACTGTCCCAACGGCCTGACTTAGTCACGTAACGCATCACTGCTCGCGCGAAGGCATCCGCATCCTGGTCGACGCCATAGAAGTCCGCAGGCTTGGCATCGCCGAGCGGCCGCGACAGGCCGGCGCCCGGAGCGTCGATGAAGACCATGTCGGTCACTGGAAGCAGCGTGTCGGAGTTAGAGCCGAAGTTGAACGGTGCCGGCCGGATGAACTCGGGACCTCCGGTCTGCATGCGCATCGGGCCGAACGAACCCATGTGCAGCCAAACCGTCGGCGATCCCGGACCACCATTGTAAAAGAATGTGATCGGGCGATTGCCGACCCGCGCATTGTCGAGCGTGTAAGCCGTGTAGAAGATGCTTGCGCGGGGCTTGCCCGCGACGTCCCGGATGGTGAGCGTGCCTGCAGTCGCCGTGTAAGGCAGCACCTGCGAGCCAACGCGGATGCTGTGCTTGGTCGAAACAACCTTCTCGTCGACAGGAGCGTCGGCGTAACCGCTTTTCGCTTCGTCGATCAGCGCCTCGGAATGCATTGCATCGAGGCTCTTCTGCTTGTCGCCGGAGCCGGTGGACTGAGCAAGCGCAGGATTAGCGGCAACAAGCGCAAAGGCGGACGCAGCGAGCAAAAATCGCATAAGGCAGATCTTTCAGGAGTTTGTGGTTCGGGACGAGAGCCAGCCTCTTGGCAAATAGGGGTTTTTACCCGCAACCCACTACATCGACGAACGGGCGATTCCTGTCGACGAGCGACGGGATCAGACGAGCGCGAGGAGCGTGTCGCGCTTGGCGATTTCTTCGGCGAAGTCGATGCGTTCCGGCTGGAGCAACGTCGTAGCCATGGCCCGGGCCAGACGCGCTTCGCCTTCCGGCGCCATCGCCGGAACGGCGCTGGCGATCGCAACCATTTCATCCATCTTGCCGGAGCAGTGAAGGGCTGCATCGCAACCTGCCGCGATGACGCCCGCAGCACGGCTGCCGAAGTCCCCCTGAAGCGCCTCCATCCCGATGTCGTCGCTCATGAGCCAGCCGTCGAAGCCGATCCGGCCGCGGATGATCTCGTGGATGATGACGGGCGACATGCTGGCGGGACGGTCCGGATCCCAGGCCGCGTAGACGACATGCGCCGTCATCCCCATCGGAGCCGACGCAAGCCGTTCGAATGGCTCAAGGTCCACGTCAAGTTCCTCCGCGGAGGCGGTGACGACCGGCAGTTCCTTGTGGCTGTCGACCAACGCTCGCCCATGGCCAGGCATGTGTTTCACGATTCCGACCACGCCCGCCGAGCGCAAGCCATCAAGTACGGCGCGGCCGAGAGCAGCGACTTGCATCGGCTCCGATCCAAGCGCACGATCGCCGATAATATCCGTTGCGCCTTCCTGCCGGACGTCGAGGAGTGGCAGGGCGTCGACGTTGATGCCGCACGAACGAAGCATCAGCGCGAGTGCGCGAGCGTTCGACCGCACCGCCTCAATCGCCGACGACGGCGCAGCCTCGTAGAGCCGCGCGAAGCGCTCCGCCGCTGGGAACGCGGGCCATTCCGGCGGGCGCATCCGCGCAACGCGTCCGCCTTCCTGATCGATCAAAATCGGCAAGTCTGCGCGCCCAGTCAGATTGCGAAGCGAATCCGTCAGCCTCTGCAGCTGCCGCGGGTTCTCGCAGTTGCGGCGAAAGAGGATGAAGCCCGCCGGCGTCGCATCACGGAAAAACCGCTGTTCATCTGGGCTAAGCTCGAACCCCAAAGGAGCGTAGATCGCGGCCTGCATCACTGGGCTACGAAGCAGTTTTCGCCGGCGGCCTTGAGCGTCTGACACGCCTGCTTCGCTTCTGCTGGCGACGCAGCCGTCGCACGAAGTCGGATCCCGCCGGTGAACGGCAGGATCAGCTTGCCCATGCCGCCAATTGCAGGGAAGCGCGACGACAGCGCCGTCCAGGCACGTTCAGCCTGCGCTTGGTTTGCGAAGGCGCCGAGCTGAATGACGGTGCCGTGGGGGACCGTCGGAGGAGGCGCAATGTCGGGCTGCGATGCCGCCGCAGGAGCCTTCTTCTCGATCGCGGAGAAGCCAGGCTGCGGAGCAGGCTGGGGCTGCTCCTTGGGTGACTTGGCGACCGGTTGCTCCGGGATTTTGCTGAGATCGAGCTGGGCGTCTTTGTCCTCGCCGGCACTGGTCTCGAACGCCGTCTGGCTCTCACCCGTAATGTCGAGCCCGCCCGGGTTTGGCGGCTTCACCTTGTAAGGACCCGGCTGCGCCTTAATCAGCTCGGGCGGACCGTTCACCGTCGTCTCTCGCCGGCCAAGCCAGAAGAAGGTGGCCGCGACCAGCAGTGCGGCGAGTACCACAACGCCGAGTGCAGCGAGCATCTTGCGCGCTGAGATGCCGCGCGGCTCATCTTCGTCCTCGACTGCCTGCAGCCACGGAAGCTGCCCGTCATCGTAACCCGAGCGGTGATCGGTCACCTTTCGACCTTCGCCTTCCATGGCAATCCGATGATCGCGCAACTGAGATCGAGCTTCTGCATGCGCTGGCACAAGACTTCCGAATGCGCCTGGGACGTCGTGCCGATCTGGAAACGGTAAAAGTGACGGCCATGCGAATTGCGGCTGTCAACTACGAGGGCGGGCAGACGCTGAAGCGCCGGATAGGCGCGCACCATGGCCACCCAGCCACGCTTCGCCTGTAGCCGCGAACCGTACGCCCCGATCTGCACGAGACGCCCGTAAGCGCCAGCATTCACGCGCGGCGGCCAAGGCTTCAGTGCGGGCGAAGCTTGGGCCGGTTTCCCCGTTGCCGTGGTGGTAGCGAACGTGTCCACGGGTGCTTCAGCTGTTTCCTGCTCCAATTGCGCAGGGCGCGCCAATTCGTGCCGCAAATGCACCATCGGCTGCGGCGCGGAACGGACTTCCGGCACTCGCTCCTGCCGAACCTCGGGAACTGGACCCTGCCTGATTTCCGGCTCACGCACGATGCGAAGTCCCTGCGCTGGCCTCGTCTGCGGAGTGCGCGCCAGGGCTACGGTCCGGACGGACTTCGGCTGCGTCACCTCTGGTGCCTGGCTGCGTGTGCCGAGCCAGAAGGAAGCCCCCGCAAGCAGCGCCCCTGCAGCGATGGCCCAACCGGTCAGGTCGCGGTTACGCGTTTTGGCTCGCACTGCCTTCGGCTCGGGTTCGTCTGCGAGCCAAGGCAACCGGTCCATGCCGGCGGCGGCGCGGCTGTCGCTCATCGTCAACGCATCTCCTCGGTCGCGGCGACGCCCATAAGGGCGAGACCACTACGAATGATCTGCGCGATTCCGAGCGCGAGTTCCAGCCGCGCGCGAGAAAGTTGTGGATTGTTCTCAACAAGAAAGCGCCGCGACGGATCATCGTTGCCGCGGTTCCAAAGCGCATGGAGCTCAGCGGCGAGATCGTAGAGGAAGAACGCGATTCGATGTGGCTCATGCGCCAGCGCGGCACCTTCCAGCGTGCGCGGGTACTGCGCCGCCCGCTTCACCAGCGCGAGCTCCTCGTCATCAAGCAGCGACAGGTCGGCAGCGGTTCCCAGATCGACGCCTGCCTCGGCGGCCTTGCGCTTCAGCGAACTGATCCGCGCGTGGGCATATTGGACGTAGAAGACCGGATTGTCCTTGGACGCCTCGACCACCTTCGCGAAGTCGAAGTCGAGCGGAGTGTCGGCGCGTTTGGTCAGCATCATGAAGCGGACGACGTCCTTGCCGACTTCGCTCACGACGTCCGCAAGCGTGACGAAGTCACCAGCGCGCTTCGACATCTTGAACGGCTCACCGGCGCGGAACAGGCGGACCATATTCACCAGCTTCACGTCGAGATCGACGCGGCCGTCGGTCAACGCCTTCACAGCAGACTGAACGCGCTTGACGGTCCCCGCGTGGTCCGCGCCCCAGATGTTGACCAGATGGTCGGCGTTCTGGGCCTTCTGCCAGTGATAGGCGGCATCGGTGCCGAAATACGTCCAGCTCCCGTCCGACTTCTTCATTGGGCGGTCTTGGTCGTCGCCAAACTGCGTCGAGCGGAAGAGCGTCAACTCAATCGGCTCCCACTCATCGTGCGGGTCGAGGCTCTTCGGCCGCTCGAGCACGCCTTCAAAGACGAGACCCTTCTCCCGAAGGACGTTCATCGCCTCGATCGCTGCACCCGTGCGCTGCACTTCGGCTTCGGACGCGAAAATGTCGTGACGGATGCCCAGCAGTCCAAGGTCGTGTCGGATCAGGTCGAGCATTGCCTTGATCGCGGCTTCGCGGAAGACGGGCAGCCATTCCACCTCCGGAGCCGTCACGTACCGATCGCCATATTCGCCCGCGAGAATCTCGCCGACCGGCTTCAGATAATCGCCAGGGTACAATCCGGACGGGATTTCGCCGATCTCTTCGCCGAGCGCCTCACGGTACCGCAGGTGCGCCGAGCGGGCGAGCGTGTCGACCTGCGCTCCGGCGTCGTTGACATAATATTCCTTGGTCACGCGAAAGCCGGCCGCTTCCAGCAGCCGCGCCAGGCTGTCGCCGACCACGGCACCCCGGCAATGCCCCATGTGCAGCGGCCCCGTCGGGTTCGCCGAGACATATTCGACATTCACCCGTTCGTTCCCGCCAACGGTGGAGAGGCCGTATTCCTCCCCTTCCCGGAGGATCGTGCGAAGCTCGTCTCGCCACGCGGCGGCGTTCAGCCGGATATTGATGAAGCCCGGCCCGGCCACCTCCACTGAGGTCACCGGCGGCAGCGCCTCCAGCTTTGGCCTGATCGCTTCTGCAAGCGCGCGCGGGTTCATACCCGCAGGCTTTGCAAGCACCATCGCCGCGTTGGTCGCGAGATCCCCGTGCGAGGGATCGCGCGGAGGCTCGACCGTCACATTGCGGCGTTCGATGCCCTCCGGCAGCACGCCTTCACTAACGAGGTCGTCGAGCACTCCGTCCAGGAGTTCGGCATATTGGGCGTAGAGGCTCAAATCATCCCACCGGTGCTGGAAAGCGTGCGCCTCTAGCGCAGCCTGTGCCGCGCGTCACGCCTCCCGGCGGATGCTTAGTTGCAGACGGTCGGTTCTGCCGGCCCGGCCGCTTCGGAATAGCAATTGCCAGCTGCCGCGTCGGCCCGAGTGGTCGACCGCATGGCTACGCCCACGGCAATAGCGGCCGCGATTGCCACAACGACTGCAGTGGTTTTCCTGTTCATGGCCCCGACTCTAAGACGATATGTCTTTCGATGTGGTAATTACCACTTTCGCTTTGATAAGTAATTGGCGGTTAAGAACATTTCGCTGCACTGACGCTGTTGCCGCGCGGCCGTGGCAGCGGCGCCACAGGTTCCTAGGTATTAGAACCGAGCGGCGGGCAGGTTGACTGGGCCGACCAGCTCCTCATGCCGTGCGATGGCGTAGCGATCGGTCATGCCGGCGATGAAGTCGCCGATGGTCCGTAGCTGCTGTGCGCGATCGCCGCCCCTTTGCCATGACTGCGGTAGCAGGGACGGATCGGCTTTGTATGCATGCGCGAGATTGGAGACGATCCGTTCTGCCTCTCGGCGGATCTCCTGCAGCTCGGGAGATTCGTAGAGTTGCGCGTACAGGAAGCGCTTCAATCCGCGCTCTTCCAGTGCAAGCTCCTCTGAAAAGCCAACCAACTGGCGCCCTGCCCGGCGAACGTCATCGAGCGTCTCAACGCCAGCGTCCCGGACGCGCCGTTCGGTCTCGGCGAGCACGTCGCCGACCATGCTTCCGATCATGTCCCTGACCAGCGCACGCTGTCGCTTCTCCATCGAAAGGCCCGGGTGACGCTCACCAATTGCGCGCCAATGCCGTTCGACGACCGGCAGGGTGATCAGGTCATCGAGCTTCAGGAGCCCGGAGCGGAGACCATCGTCGATGTCGTGATTGTCATACGCGACATCGTCGGAAATGGCGGCAACCTGCGCCTCCACGCTCGGCCAGGTTCCGAGTTGGAGGTCCCATTCGGCATTGCACTCCGCCATCGCCCAACTGGGCTCGGCAACCGGACCGTTGTGCTTCGCGAGACCCTCGAGCGTTTCCCAACTCAGGTTGAGCCCGTCGAAATCAGGGTACGGCGTTTCGAGACGTGTGACGATCCGCAGCGTGTGGGCATTATGATCGAACCCGCCAGCTTCCGAGAGGGCTTCGCTCAACGCACCTTCGCCAGCGTGCCCGAATGGCGGATGGCCGAGATCGTGCGCCAGGCAAAGCGCTTCCGTCAGGTCCTCGTTGAGTCCCAGTGCACGAGCTATCGTCCGGCCGATCTGCGCGACTTCGATGCTGTGGGTCAGGCGCACACGGAAATGGTCCCCGTCGGGCGCGACAAACACTTGCGTCTTATGGCGCAGGCGGCGGAACGCGATCGAGTGGATAACGCGGTCGCGGTCGCGCTGAAACGCATCACGAGGACCGCGGGGCCCAGCGTCACTCTGAGCGTGGAGACGACCGCGCGATTGCGACGGTTGCGCCGCAACCGCTGAGGACAAGATCATGGAGTGCCGAGTGGCACAATATGATCAGATGGGGAATTGCTCCATTTGAAGGCGTTCACGTCGACCGTCTCGAGGTCGGCGGCGAACGTGTCGGCGTCGGTCGCGCTCCGGAAGGGCCCTATCAGGAGACGAGAGCGGTCTGAACTCTTCGCGACATACCCGCGGATGCCGTCGAACAACTCGCGGTCACGCGACTTAATGCGGGCGAACTGGTCCGACAGAGCTGTCTCGTTGGGGCCGCTGGCGAGCTGGAGCCAGATCTTGCGGGGCGCGGGCGCCGTTGCCTGCTGGATCTGCACGCGGTTCACAGGAGCGTTGTAAGCGACCTGCTGAATGCGCGGCGCCACCGGCGGAGCGGGTTGCCGAACGATTTGCGCTGGCGCCGCCGACTGAGCCGGCTGCCGCAAAAGATCGTCAATGCCTGCCAAGCGGTTGGTCGTCACACTCCCGGTGACCATAGGAGTTGGCTGCGGAACATTGCTGTAGGCGTAAGCGGTGCCGGTGCCTCCGTCCGGGAAGATGCCGAGGTTGACTGCGGCCGCCTTCTGCCCCGCGGAAGAACTCGGCAGCTTTTGCAAGAAGGGCGCGACGCTCGCGAAGCTTCCCGGCATTGCGCGGTCGGCTGCGGTCATCGCGCCCGTCGAATCTCCCGTAAGCGCCAGCACGAAGGCGCGCACGCGACCCGTCGAAACATCGCCCTTTGCCGCAAGCGGCGCGATCGCCTGGAGCGCTCCGTCGCGGTCGCCGCTAATGGCGAGGCTAAGCGCCAGACGGCGACGCGCCTCGTCGGCATCGGCACCGGCGAGAGCAACGCGATAGTCGGACTGGGCGTCCGCCTGCCGGCCAAGCAAATCGAAGGCCAGGCCGCGGTCGCAAGCGATGGTCGACACCTTGGCGCCAAGCTGAACCGCGCGAGCGAAGTAGGGGATCGCCCCCCGCGGATCGCCGGCCGCGACCGATACCGCGCCCATGCCGGCTTGCGGCAAGGGGCTGCGCGGATTGACGTCGTCGGCGCGGGCGAAGAAGCCGGCTGCCGCCTGCGTATCACCAATCTCCAGTGCCGACTTGCCGGCACCGATCAGCGCGTCGAAATCCTTGGGATCCGACGCCAGCGTCCGCACGTAGCGCGCCAACGCCGCAGTGGCGGTTTCATTGTAGGGCGAATAGCTGCCCTGGGCCGTGGCAGGCGCAGTCAGCCCCACGCCGAACATGGCGGCGCAAGCCAGAAGCAACCCATAAAGACGCATAATTCCCCGCATCACCTTCCCCGTGCGCCACTGAATCTTGCCGGAAGCTTTCTGCCTAGAGGCTTTACGGTGAGCCGTGGCGTCAAGGGGGTGAGGTGGGTGCTTCTCGCCACGAAACTAAAGGACGTTAACGAAAAAGGGCGGCCCGCAAGGACCGCCCTCTATCATGATCGTGAGGCGCCTATTGGTTGTTTTGGCGATTCAGGAAGCGCGGAATGTCGATCGGCTCCTTGCGATAGTCGACGGGCTCGTCGGCACCAACCTTCGGCGCGCCGCGCGCGATATTGGACATCCGCTCGAACAAGGTACCGCCGGCGTTCGCGGCCGGCTGAACGGCTTCTTCTTCGTCGGTCGGCGGGGCGATCGGCGCACCGCCAACTGGGCTGGTCAGGATGTCTTCGGCGTCGAGGAGCAGCTCGTCGCCGCCCTCTTCATCGCGTCCAGGAGCCTCGTCGGTCCCATCTTCGGCGATCGGTGCAGCCGGAGCAGCCTGCACCGGAGCGGCCGACCGCGCCGGGAAGCTGAATACTTTCGCGGGGGACGGCTGAACTCCGGCCTCGGCCTCGATCCCAGTCGCGACGACAGACACGCGGATTTTACCGCCCAAGTCGTTGTTGAACGCCGAACCCCAGATAATGTTGGCGTCCGGGTCGACCAACTCCTTGATGTGGCTGGCGGCCTCGTCGACTTCCATCAGGCGCATATCCTCGCCGCCGGTGATCGAAATGATAACGCCCTTGGCCCCCTTCATCGACACGCCGTCTAGCAGCGGATTGGAGATCGCCTTCTCCGCGGCCTCGATCGCGCGCATATCGCCGTCAGCCTCGCCGGTCCCCATCATTGCCTTGCCCATCTCGCTCATCACCGAACGGACGTCCGCGAAATCGAGGTTGATGAGTCCGGGCATGACCATCAGGTCGGTGATTCCGCGGACGCCCTGCTGGAGCACCTCGTCCGCCATTTCGAACGCCTCCTTGAAGGTCGTTTCCGAATTGGCGAGGCGGAACAGGTTCTGGTTCGGAATGACAATGAGCGTGTCGACGTGCTGCTGAAGCTCGGCAATGCCCGAATTCAGCGGAACGGCCGCGGCGAGCGCCTTCGAACGCGAATGGCTTGGTGACAACGCCGACAGTGAGGATGCCCTTGTCGCGGGCGGCTTTGGCGATGACCGGCGCGGCGCCAGTGCCCGTGCCACCACCCATGCCAGCGGCGATGAAGCACATGTGAGCGCCTTCGAGCGCGGCCGAGATGTCGTCGATTGTCTCTTCAGCGGCGGCGCGCCCGATTTCGGGACGGGAGCCTGCACCGAGTTCCTGGGTGATCTTGAGGCCGAGTTGGATGCGACGATCGGCCAGCGAAGCGTTTAGCGCTTGCGCATCGGTGTTCGCGACCACGAAGTCGACGCCCTGCACGTCCGCGCGCATCATGTTGGCGATGGCGTTGCCGCCGGCGCCCCCGACGCCGATCACACTGATCCGCGGACGAAGTTCGTCGACTTCAGGCCGCATGAAATCGATGCTCATCTAAAAATTCCTCCCCCAAGCGACAACGCGTTGAGCCCACTAGATGAATTTTTAAATCGTCCCGAGTCGCAAGCCAAGCGAAAAAGTTAACCGTGACCAAAAAAGTGGGGATGAGTGTCACTTAAGGGACTCATTTTCCACGGGCCCACCCGAGCCGGACCAAATCGAAGTCCGTCCGGTACAAAATTAATGCGCCGCGTGCGGTTCACAGTCCCGCAAAGGAACGGCCCTCGACCAGCGGGAACGCGGCAGACATCGGGCGGTTCGTGCCGCATGAAGAAACCCGGAGCACGCTATCTCGAACTCGCTAGGCGCTGCCGCGCCAACGCCGCAGTGGCCGCCACCGAGCTCGGGAAAGCGGGGCTTGTTCGAATGGCCGACGCCTACGACCGCCGAGCTGACGCCGTGACATCACTATCGGCCGAGGCTTCGTAGCTCGCCCGGGCAACGGTGCGCTCTACACCGCCGATTTCGAAAGTCGCCGGATGGTCCCGGCGGACGTTGCGACCCTCATGCCCCACTTGCGAACAGTTGTCTGACTTCGAGCGACTTGGCCGCCCGGTAGCGGCGTGAGCCACTGCTCAACTGCGAGATCGCCGTTCAAGTGGAACCGGAAACGATAGCTGTCCCGCACCTGATCAACTTCGACCGGACCCACCGCTTCCGACATAGATCCGATGAACCGTGTGGGGCTGACTTGCCGGATTCTCCATTGACGGGTCCTCGGCGGCTTACCATCCTCGAATACATTCTGGGTAAGGCTCAGCGATCCATCCGGCAGTATCTTCCCAAGACCGGTAGTTCGGGAACGATACGGCTTCCTCATCACTACTTTGACCTGGCTGACCATCTCCGTGTCGCCTTCGAAAAAACGAAGTGATAACTGCTCGCGCTGGCCAGTCGCGGCAGTAGGCGCCTGCGCCAACACAAGAACGGCGGCGAGTATTGCTGACGACCTAATGACGACGGGACTACTCCTTCGGCTGCAACAGGCTCAGCGCTTCATGACCCCGTGCTCAAGACATACGACGCGACTAGCTTAATCGGTCTGCAGTGCCTCACCATCCGGAGGAATCCGGAGCGCACGGCCCAACGTCGCAAGCACCGACTGTTTCTTGCGTTCAACCAGCGTTATTATAGGCCATTCATCGAAGGGGCAGATGATGCGCAAATGTTGGAGCGCGCTGATCGGCACTTGCCTGACGATCACCGCCATACCTCTCCTTGCCCAAGGGGCGAAAGGCTCCGCGCAGCTTGAACTTGCAAGGCAGGCTGACAAGCTGAAGGCTGGGCAATGGGTGCTGAAGCCTGAGATCGCGCCCGATGGGCCGGTGCTCGTCTATGTCGATCTGACACGCCAGCGCGCGACGGTCTATCGCAACGGCGTGCGCATCGGCGTGTCGACCATCTCATCGGGCAAGGAAGGGCATGAAACGCCAACGGGCGTGTTCACGATCCTAGAAAAGAACGTCGTCCATCATTCCAAGACCTATGACGATGCGTCGATGCCGTTTCAGCAACGGCTGACGTGGATGGGAGTGGCAATGCACGCCGGCAACCTTCCCGGCTATCCGGCGAGCCACGGGTGCGTCCGGCTGCCGATGGAGTTCGCGAAGCGCCTGTTCGAAGTGACTCCGATGGGCGGCACGGTCGTGATCGCAGGCGGTAGCGAGGACCCGATCAAGCGGCCTGCTGCGGGCGTGCTGTCGCCGACGATGGCGGGCGTGACCAAGATGCCGGCGATGCCGCTGTCGCCAGACGGCAAGTTCACCTGGAACCCGGCCGCGGCGCCCACCGGGCCCGTGTCGATCATCATCTCGACCAAGGACCAGCAGGTCGTCGTCCTCCGCGAGGGCATCGAGATCGGCCGCGCGCATGCGGTGGTCGCGACCCAGACCGACCAGCCGCAGGTCATGACGCTCACCGGCGGCGACAAGCCGCAGTGGATCCAAGTCGGTGTCGCCAACCTCACCGGTGAGCCGGCCGAAATCATCAGCACCGAGCGCGTCGAGCAAATGCACCTGCCCGCCGAGTTCGTGAAGAACATGCGTTCGGTCATCCAGCCTGGCACGACCGTTCTCGTGACTCAGGCGAGCGTGGACCCCAGCTCTACTGGCGTTCAGCAGACCGTGATGGACGCTGGGGACGACAAGAAACCTCAGTAACGATCACTGCGCGGGTGCGGGGCTCGGTTCCTCGCTCGGGCCGTCGATGACGGGCCATCCATCGTCGCTCCAGCGGATGCGGTCGATCAGCATGATGCGACGACTGTTGATCTCGGCGGTGATGTTGACGCGTGAGTGGTGCACGTCGGCGGCGTGGTAGACGATCCAGTCCTGCCCCTTGCCGTCAGTCACGACGCTATTGTGGCCAGGCGCGATCCACCGCCCGCGCTTCTCCAGGATGATGCTGCTGCGCCAGCCTTTAGCCTCCTCAAGCGTCTGAAATGGCCCCACGGCGCTCTTCGACCGCGCGACCATGACGGCGTAATTGGCGCCCGGCCCGCAACAATTGTCGCCGGAGTAGAAGAGGTAATAAAACTCCCCATGCTTCACGAGCCAGCTGCCCTCTACGAGCACGGGGAACGCCTTGCGGCCCTTGCTCGGCCGCACCAGTTCCAGCGGACTGCTGCCGGGTGCAAATGACAGTCGGTCTGGACCGAGCTCCTGCACCTTGAGTGGCTCGAACCCGGACCCCCAGTAGAGCAGCCGCTTTCCGCTCGCCGGATCATCGAACGCCATCGGGTCAATGTTGACGAAGCCTTGGCCGCACTGGAGCGGATGGCCGATGTCGACGAATGGGCCCGCGGGCGAGGTTGCCGTTGCGACGCCGAGGCAGAGTCCGTGCCGCTCGTCCGACGTGTTTGGCTTGGCGGAAAAGTACATGATGTACCGCTTGCGATCGCGAATGACATCCGGCGCCCAGAAGTCCTGTGTCTGCGATGCCCAATTCGGCTTCTTCGGAAGTGCCTCGCCCAGATACTCCCAGTGGATCAGGTCGATCGATCGCGACGCCTGAATGTTGATCCATTTGCCGTTGCGCTCCGTTTGCGTTGCGTACGCATAATAGCTTCCGTCCGGCGAACGAATCACGGCGGGGTCCGGGAAATCCGCGTCCAGCACGGGGTTCGAGTATGTCGCCGGTTCAGCATGAGGACCGGCTTCGGGGGCCAGGAACAGGGCTGTGGCAAAGGCGACAAACGCACGCACGGGGGGGACCATAAGTGCACCGTCGTCGTTGCGGAAGCTCGAACGATAGCTAAGACTTCACTCTCGATCTCGGAGTTTGGCGTGTCGCGTGCAATTTTGAAGGTAATCGTCGCTGCGGCCGGCATGCTGTGCTCTGCCCAAGCGCTCGCCGAGGCGGCGTTCGTGCCCGTGTTTCGCGACAACTTTCCCGATCCGTTCGTGCTGCAGCATGGCAGCACGTTTATCGCATATTCGACCAATGACGGCCCGAACGTGCCGATCGCGACATCGACCGACCTGGTGCACTGGGCGTTTGTGAACGACGCTTCGGGCAGGAAGCGCGACGCCCTGCCCAAGCTCGGGAGTTGGGCAAAGACCGGCTTCACCTGGGCGCCGGAAGTGTTGCAACTCGGCGGTCGGTACCTGCTCTACTACACGGCAAGCGACGTGAAGCGGAACGCGCAGTGCATCGGCGTGGCCGAGGCAAGCGATCCGCTCGGCCCTTTCGTTGAACTCGCGACCCGAACCCATCGTTTGCCAAACCGACCTTGGCGGGAGCATCGACGCGGATGCTTTCCGGGATGCCGACGGCAAGCTCTATTTGTACTTCAAGAATGACGGGAATCGCGTCGGGAAGCACACCGCAATCTGGGGTGAGCAGCTGGCAGCGGACGGCGTGTCTGTCGTCGGTCCAGCGAAGGAGTTGATCCATGACGATAAGCGTTGGGAGCAAAAGCTCGTCGAGGCACCGACGATGGTGCGCTCCCCGATCGGCTATGAGCTGTTCTTCTCCGCTGCTTTTTTCGGCTGGCACGACAATCAGGAGCAGTCGCCGTACGCCATGGGATATGCGAGCTGCTCCGGGCCGCTAGGACCGTGCACCAAGTCACTCGATAATCCGATGCTGCACAGCTTCTATGACCGGGAAGCGGGCTGCCTGAGCGGGCCAGGACACCAGAGCATATTCACGACCGGTGGGCGGAGCTTCATTAGCTTCCATGCATGGGAAGCCACGAGGGGATGCCGGCGCCTCGGCGACAAGAGATTTCTCTATGTCGCGCCGATCTTCTGGAAGGACGGCAAGCCTCAGATTGGGCCGAGCCTCCGCTAGGCATTCAGCTCGGAAGAGCAGTGCGCGCGCACTGCCCTTCCGGCTTGTTTAAAAGTCAGCCGCGCTCCGGTGCGGGTGCGGGCGGCGGAGGTGGTGTCGGTGACGGTTCTGGAGCCGGCTGCACCGGCGGTGGAGGCGAAGGCGCCGGCGGGAGTGCGGCGGGAGCTGGCGCTGGCCGGGGACCGCCGCCGAAGCGGACACGGATGCCGCCCGAGATTACCCTTTCCTCGAAGCGCACGACCATCGGGAAGATCTCCGGGCTGCCGGGGGCGCCGCCCGCGTAGTTCACGCGCACGATATCCGACTTGAACG
Organism: uncultured Alphaproteobacteria bacterium; assembly: GCA_963752025.1. Lineage (GTDB taxonomy): Bacteria > Pseudomonadota > Alphaproteobacteria > Sphingomonadales > Sphingomonadaceae > Sphingomicrobium. The sequence goes on from CAVVWY010000024.1 coordinate 142,312, forward strand.
GGTTATTGAGGATGTTGGTCCAGTCGAAGAACAAGGTGAAATTGGGCGTCACATCGTAGCTGCTGGACCAGTCCAAGCGGCCGTGAGGATTGCCGCGGCCCTGCAACGTGAAGAAGCCGTCACGCTCCGAAAGGGGACCCTCTGGATAGCTGCTCCGGTGATTGTAGGAGAGCCGAGCGGTGATGGGCCCCTTCTCGTACATTGCGACCAGATTGTACGTCCAATTCGAAACATCGGGAATCCGAGTCCGAATGACCGTCGCGTTGTCGTGGCCCGGACCGGGGATACAGGGGGTGACGTCACCCGGGCAGAAGAGGGGCAGATCGATCTTCGGATCGATGTAGGTCACGTTGGCTTGGAAGCCGAACGCTCTCGCCCAATTCGGAACGAAGTTCCAGTCGAAGAAGGTCGTGACCTGAGCCTCGAAGCCTTGGATGCGGCCCTTGTTCGTATTGACCGGGCCGGTGACCTCGATCGGGAAGCCGCTCGCCGGATCCGGCGTCGGATATTCGAATGTCCGATTGACGATGAAGCCCGTCATGTCTCGACGGAAAGCAGCAATTGAGGCGAAGCCGGTCGGCGAGAAATAATATTCCAGGCTTGCGTCGTAATTTTTCGACCGGAGCGGCTCGAGGAATGGATTGCCGCCGCTGCCCGACACGACACAATTCGTCGTCGACGGATCGCATGATGGCGACGGCGGCGTACCGAGGCTGAGCGCCGGATTGAGCTGTTCGTACAGAGGACGAGTAATCGTTTTCGTTGCCGCGAGTTGGAGCTGCAAATCACGCGTGAAATGGGCGTTGAGGTTCAGGTTCGGGAGCCAATTGGTGTAGCTGTTGTCGATGCTGAGTGGCTGGTCAGGAAAGCCGAACTGCACGCGGGTGCCGTGGATCAGATCCTTCGTGCGCACGGCGCGGACGCCCAATGTACCGTCAATTCCAACGCCGCCTGGGTTCAGGCTGAAGTTCGCCTGTGCGTAGCCCGCGAGGGTCTTCTCGTTGATGTCGAAGCTGCGTGCCGGAATGAGAGCGGGTGGTCCTGCATCGTTATTCTGCGACCGCGTTGGGTTCGGATCGAGCGGGATTCCATTATCCACATTGAACTGGCGCAGCGCGATCAGGTTTTGCCACACATTATCGTACGTGGGTGCAAGCCAGTTGATCGGGAAGGGCCGATGGCTGTCGCCGTGAAAGGCGGACTGAAAGAGCGTGTAGTTGAGCGGGGTTGTGCTGACGGGGATGTTGAACAGACCGGTGTTGTTGGCGTCCCAGTACCGCTCCGCGTCGGTCCGGCTAGCATTGCGATCCGTGTAGCGGATACCCGCCTGGATTTTCGGCAGCCAATCCAATCCGGACGGCTTGTATTCGGCGTCGAGCCGCCCCTGCCAGTCATCGCCCTTTGCAACTTCGTAGCGTTCGAAGAAGCCACGATAATTGTAATTGTCGGGGTCGGTGAAATCGACGCCCTCGACGTCGAATGTCGGACCTGATCCTCCGGGACGGCCGGTGAACCAGTTTACAGTATAGCCGGTCTTGTTGATGTAATAATCGACGCTTTCAGCGCGCAGTTTGAACTTGCTGTTCGTGCGCGCGAGGTCGCCCTGTAACGAGCAACGGTCCAGCGTCCCAACGGCCGCCGACGGCGAACTGATAAGTGTTCGTCTCGCGCTTGGTCGCGCCTTGAAAGCCTTGCGCGGTGCCTAGGCAACCGGGGTTCGTTACAGTGCCGCTGATGATCTGGTTGGCATCGTTCGTGACGATGTTGGAATAGGTCGCACCGCCGCAATTCCACAGCGGTTGGTGGAAGAAGTGATCGGTCACGCGCTCGCGATAACCTTGCCACAGCCCCTCAGCGTAAAATTCTAGGTTAGGGCCAGGCCGCCACTGCAATGCGCCATTAATTGACGGCCGCCAGCGCTCGCCCTCGCCATAATTGATCTCGGGCCAGTCGGGAGAACGATGCCCCGCGAGGTCGGCAATGAAGAAGCCGTGGCGGCGCGTCGAATCTTGATAGTGCATGCGCGTGTAGGAGAAGTTGATCAGCGCCCCGATCTCGCCTCCACCGACGTTCCACCGATCGGTCAGCATGAGCTGGCCATTGAGGTTCGGGTCACGCGACTGGTTTGGATAATTGCCCCACACGGATCCGTTCACTTCGAACCCGCTGAAGTCGAACGGACGACGCGACCGCACGTTGATCAGTCCGGCGATACCGGGCTCGACCAGGTTCGCGGTGGATGTCTTGAAAGCTTCGATCGCCTGGATGGCGCCGGCCGGGAAATCCTGCAGCGCAACTGAGCGCGTCTCGGCCGTGAAGATCTCGCGGCCGTTGTAGGTCGTCGTGTAATAAGTGTTGTCGAGACCGCGCAGAAGCACGCGCGACGCTTCGCCGCCATTACGTTCAACCTGGACGCCAGGGATGCGCGCGGCCGACTCCGAGACGGTGATATCGGGAAGCTTGCCGATATCTTCGGCGACGATCGCGTCGATCATCTGTGTGCTGTTGCGCTTGATGTTGCGCGCGGACTGAAGGCTTCGTCGCAGGCCGGTGACTACAATCGCCTGACCCGACGAAGCGGGTGTTCCGGCTTCCGTCTGAGAAGTCGATGAAGCGTCTGCGCTTCGCGCAGGATCCGCTGGCGCGGCGCCGGTCGGCTGACTGAGTGCCGGCGATGCCGAAGTGACGATGGCGACGAAAGCCGTCGTGGAAAGAATGAGAAACACGCCGCATAGTGAAGCCCCCTTCAAGCGACTAAAGCACAAAACGCGATATGTGCTTTTTAAGCCCCGGCCACGCACGCTCACAAGCGGCAATGCGGCAACACTGATTTGAGATTAGCTACTCAGCTTGCGCGAGTAGATCATCGACACGGCGCTCTGCGTCGGCGAGCGCCTGCGGAATTGGCTTTTGGCCGGTGAATGCTGCAGCAGCTTCCTCTCCAACGAGCCCTTCGATTGCGTTTTGCCGAAGCACGTAGCTCGGCAACGGACGACCAATCGACGCGAGCGGCGCGATGTCGGCGCGGTGCGGCAGTGCAATGAAACGAGGGTCGCCGAGCACAGCCTGGAATGCGGGGATATGACCCGTGCGCGCCCAGTCGAAATTGTGCGCCGCCATGAACTTGAAAAAGCGCGCGATCGCCTCGCGCTGTTGCGGCGTTCGCTTGCGCGTCGGCACGACCCAGGAATGGCCGCTAACGAACTCGACATGTTCGCCCCAAAGGCGAGGATAGGGAAAGACGGCATAGCTTTTGTAGAGCGGTCGCCCGGGCGTGTTCGCTTCCTGCTCGAACGTCCCGATCATCCACGTGCCCGTCGGATAGATGCCGCCCTCGCCACTCATGAACGCAGCGATCGCCGCCGGTGTGTCCATGTTCTGCGTACCGAGTCTTTCGACATTGATGAGCCGCAGAAAATTCGGCCGCACGCAATCCCTCCGGCGTGTTCAGGCGAATGTGCTTGGGATCGGGGAACACGAGCGCACCCTGCGCCATGATATAGGTGAACAAGTTGCGCGCCGCGAACGCCGGGTCGGCGACGTTGCTCTGGATGAAATAGGGCTTGCCTGTACGCGCTTGAAACTGCCGCGCCTGCGCGATGAATTCTTCTGTTGAGTTCGGCAAGACCGGCTTGCCGCCGCGCATGAGACCCGCCTTCGCAAACAGCGCCGTGTTGACGTGGAAAAGGCCTCCATGCGTGTCCCACGGCAGCGCATAGATTTGGTCTGCCGATCGTGACCCCGCGGCGGGCCGCATCGGTGAAGCCCTCGGACGCAATGCCCGCTGCCTTGAGGTAAGGATCTACGGCTCGAGCAGACCCCTTGGTCGCATAGTCGCTGATGACTCCTTCGTGCATCGTGACGAGGTCCGGCGGGTCGCGTGCGGCAACCTGCGCCGTGAGCTGCGGATATCCGGGCCACGCGACGACATTCACATCGATATGAATGTCCGGGTTTTCGGCATTGAATTGGTCGACCAACGTGGTGATGATTCCGCACTCGCCTTCTGCCTTCGACACATCGATGCTGTTGCCATAATCGGCGCCGCACTCGCCGAAGAAGCGCTGCAAATAGAGGTGCGTCTTACTGTCACCGTTCGAGCAACTGCCGAGGGTGAGCAGTGCCGCGGCTGCTGCGGCGATGCGCCTCATCGAACCGCCGTGCCCGCCATCGCGCGCACGATCTGTTTCTGGAAGATGAAGTAGACGATGAAAATCGGGATCGACGCGAACACCGCCTGCGCCATCAGATACCCGAGACCGCTTGTCTGCGCGTAATTCATCTGCGCCGCCGCAAGGCCGACGGTCAGCGTATACATGTCGCTTCGCGTGGCGCTGATCAGCGGCCACCAATAATCGTTCCAGCTGCCGAGGAAGGTGAACACCGCAAGCGTCGACTGAGCTGGTTTCGTTAGCGGCAGAATGACCTTCGAGAAGATCGTCCAGCGCGACGCCCCGTCCAGCATCGCGGCCTCATCGAGCTCGCGCGGAATGCCGCGCATATAAGTAGTCATGAAGAACACGCCGAACGGTGCGATCAGACCCGGCAGGATCAGTCCGGGATAGCTGTTGTGCAGGTGTAGCCATGCAAAGAGCTGGTGCTGCGGAAGGATCACAGCCTGGCTCGGGATTGCGAGGCCAATCAGAACGAAAAAAAACAATGTCCGGCGAAACGGAAAATCGAGACGCGCAAAACCGTAGCCGGCAAGGCTGGCGAGGATCAGCACGCCGGCGGTCGTCCCTAGTGCAACAATCGTGCTGTTTAACAGCCATCGAAGGGTCAGGCTGTTGCTCACGATCGCCGCATAATTTTGCAGCGTGTACGGACCATGCAGTGCTGCTTCGCTGTGACCGATCAACTCGGCATTTTTCTTGAGCGAGAGCAGCAAGGTCCAGATCAGCGGCACGAGCATAACGACAGCACCGGCCGCCAATCCGGCCAAGCCCAGTGGGCCCAAACCTTTGCGGCGAATGTCAGCGCCATCTTGCGCTGCCGTCGCTCGACCGGTCGCCCAATATTGCGTGAGCGTGACCGCAAGGATGATCAGGAAAAGCACCTCGGCGGCGGCGCTCGCATAGCCGAGCTCCCATCGGCCGAACGCCGTCTCGAACAGGAACAGCACGGCGGTTCGCGATGCACCGCTGGGTCCGCCAGCAGTGAGCAACTGCGACTGTCCGAATAGCTGCAATTGCGCGGCGGTCTGCAGCATGATCACGAGTACGACGGTGCGACGAAGCGACGGCAAGGTGATCCGCCAGAAGGTCGTCCAGCGGCTCGAATTATCGAGCGCTGCGGCCTCATACATGTCCTCCGGGATCTGCTGCAATCCGGCGAGGAACAGCAGCATTGGGAAACCGACCGACCACCATATTGTCGTCACCGCCAGAGCCGGCAGCACGAGATGCTGGTCGCTCAGAAACGGCAGCGGCTCGGTGCCGAGCGCCTTCGCCGCGAAGCCGAGGAAGCCTGCATCCGGAGCAAGCATGAACCGCCAGACCAAGGTTACGATCGTCACCGACAACACCGCCGAGGAAAAGAAAATGCCCCGCAACAACGCGGCACCGCGACTGCCCCGATTCAGCGCAAGCGCGAGCGCGAGCGCAACGACTGTCAGAATCGGCACGATCATTAGCGTCACTTCAAACGTCTGAATCAGCGACGCGCCAAATACTGCATCGCGGGCCAACCGAACGTAATTTCCTGTCCCGACGAAATGGCCGGCGCCGAAGAGGTCAACCTGATTCATGCTCAGCCAGAGTCCGCGCAGCAGCGGGAAGATGAGGATGATCGAATAGAACAGCAGGAATGGCGCGACGAACAGCAAGCCGCGCCAGTCACGTGCGCTCGTCATGCGGAGGCCCGGTGGTGGCCGTTGCCGTCGCTGTCGAAAACATAGGCCGACGCACCGTCAATCTTCAGCGACACCTCATCGCCAATCTTGGCGCGGCTGTTACCCTCGTCCTCTGCAGTGATAGTCTGACCGTCGGCCATGCGCGCGTAAACCAGGGTCCGCTCGCCGAGACGCTCAAGCAGCTCGACTTTAGCTTTCGGCATGCCCTTCCCGCGCCCGCCGATCCGCACCGCTTCCGGGCGAAGACCGAGCCTCAGGTTCGTCCACGACGGCAGAGACTCTCGGGGCACCTGCGTCGCGACAACCGTGCCATCGCCAAGCTTGAGTGTCGCCATCTTCCCATCGACGAGCTGCGCCGGCAGCAATGTCATTGCTGGCGAGCCGACGAATTGGGCGACGAACGTATTCGCCGGGCGGCTGTAGATTGCCATCGGGGGGCCGATTTGCTGGATCTTGCGGTCGTTCATCACGACGATCCGGTCAGCGAGCGTCATCGCCTCCGCCTGGTCGTGCGTGACCATGATCACTGCCGCATCCACCCGTTGCTTGAGCTGCGCGAGTTCGACGCGCGTGCGGAGGCGAAGCGCGGCGTCGAGGTTCGAAAGCGGCTCATCGAGCAGGAACAGATTGGGTTCCTTAACCAGCGCGCGGCCAAGCGCCACGCGCTGCCGCTGGCCCCCCGACATCTCTGCCGGCTTCCGCTCGAGCAGCGGCTCGATTTCGAGCACTCGTGCGGCATCGGCAATGCGGCGTGCAATTTCGTCCTTGGACACACGGGCGTTCTTGAGGCCGAACGCCATATTCTCGCGGACGTTCATGTGGGGGTAGAGCGCGTACTGCTGGAAGACCATTGCAACACCGCGCTTGCCGGGGGGCAGGCCGTCGATGCGCCGTCCTTCAAGCCAGACCTCGCCGGCGTCAGCCGTTTCCAGCCCTGCGATGATCCTCAGCAACGTCGACTTGCCCGAGCCGGACGGCCCAAGGAAGGCAATGAACTCGCGCGCGTCGAGCGTCAGGTCGATATTATCGAGCACCGGTGTCGCGCCGAACGACTTCCGGATGCCCTTCAACTGCAGGCTCGCCACTCAACTCTCCCGTTGGCGGCATTAGTCTACCGAAGGATTTCGCGTCGGCAACGGCGACTGTGGCAAGAAGCTGAAATCCGATCGCTGTTAGTCGCCCAGACGCGCGTTCAGTTGCGCAAGCCGCTTCTTCAGGACTTCGACATTTTCCGCATTCGTGGACTGGAGCTGACGCAGCCCCTCCTCGTCGATGTGCGTGATTGCGCCCCGCTCTATTCCTTGGAGCAGCTCGACCAGCCTGTCGCGCTCCTCATGCCAGTTCTCTGCACTCACAATCGCCTCCGTATTAAGCGGCGCTGCTGCGGAAGGACGTTCCGTTCCCGCCACCCGCATCCTGAGCCGCTCCAGGATACTGTCATAGTCAGCAATATCCTGGAGCAGGATCGTAATCGCGTCGTCTTTCGACATGCCGTGCGCAGGTTCGCAGCTGCCGACCCGGACTGACGCAAGCAAAGCTGCTTTTTGGTCCCGCTTCAGCTGGGTCTGCTCGATGCCCTTGCTGAAATAGGTCAAGGGACTGCTCGCGAGTAAGCCTCGGCTGTAGGGAGCGACGTCATCATGGGCCCCGCTCGCGCGACATTGCTCTCCTTGACTTCATGAACCCGCAGCATGTCTCAGCTCAAACGGGCCTGCGCGAGTTCGAACTCGAGTTCAGAAACCAAGTCGCTAACCTGCTCACCGCAGGGCTGACGATCAACTTGCCGCCCATAGTCAAGCAGTCTCCTCCAATGCTGGATGGTGTCCGCGTGCACTGGACGGCCCCGCCAACGCCGGGCGCCTGCAACGGCGGCGATGAGATTAGCACGAACGCTCCCTTCGATTCGCATCCGTTCTCGTTCTCCCGACACCCTATTGAATTGACCGTGTTGCTGCTCCGTCCCGCTAAGCTGCTGCGCCGCGGACCGCCTCGAGTTCGTTACGTCACGGCTTCCCTTCGCTTCGGAGTTGCCGCGCGCCCGTGTTTGCAGCAGCACGGGCGTGCAAATTTGCGTTGAGCCGCTCCAACACGCTGCCCCGCGCCGTCCAGGCCACGGCGCTCCGTTCGAGGCGGTCGCGCATGTATGGCCGATCTCGGCAGCGCGTGCGCGATCGTCTTGCGCCAGCTGCCGGCAGCCTTCCGCGGTGTCCTCCCGCTTGGAGCGATGACCGAGGTACGTCGTAGAGGCGTCGCTGCCTACCATAAGGGAGTAGTCGGCCGGTGACGCTGGCGCGTGATAGCCTTCTCGTCGAGTATGTGGGCCTGCACAGGACCACCTTGATCCGCTCCGCTCCTTCACTGCTTTGGCAGTACGAGCCGCACTCCGCCCGATGGAGCCGCTCAATCAACGACACCCGCACCTTCTCCTTGAGGCAGCGTGAAACGACCTGCCCCTCATTCAGACCCAGAAAGACGGCCCGGCTCATGCCTTTGCTTCCCGGTTGGCCGCCGCCACCTCGTCGGCAGCGTTCGAGCCCCGGTGATGGCTCCAAAGATGGATATCAGCAGGCCGCCGCTCGATTCCGTTCCGCTCAAGCGCGGCCTCAGCGATTATTTGGCGACTGCTCATCGATCGCGGCCGATAACGTCTGCGGTATTGATTCCATAACGATCGGCAAGCTCGCTATGGACCCGGCGAGCCTGCTCGCAGCCAGCATTTGCAGATCCGAACAGAGAGATTGGATGGCGCTGATGAAGGTAATTGAGGCCCACGGGCGTGCTCCACGTCGTAAGCGGGAGCTCGGCGGTCTCTCAGCCGCGCGAAAGCCTACAGGAGAATCAACGCGCGATGGCTTCTTCTAGCACGTCCCTAAGGCAGAAGCGAATGCTTGAGCCGACGTTACAGCACTCCCTGCAATAGGAAATACATCGCTATCGGGTGACTGGGGGAGATGAGGGGAATTCGAACCACTCTGCAGTGCCATCGACGCTGTCGCGACGGCCAATAGCCGCGCTGACCCTCGTTCTTAGTGGACTGTTGCTGGCGATCGGCATCCTGGTCGCCGGCGCGAGCGGCCTTTGCTCCCTTTGATGTTTTCTTCAGTCCCGGAGGCAGCATGCGTGAGAGGTTCTGCATGTTGGCGCTTGTCCTCCTATTCGGCGGCCTGCCGTTCCCTCTCGCTGTTGTCTTCATAATTGTTGAAGATCGCGGACCACGGACAGAAGCAAGAACCAGCGACAGGATAACCGGGGCAGCTTGACACCCGCGCCCCTTGCAGAAGCGGACATTAATAGACCCGCCGGGAACCTCTGGCGAGAAGCGCCATCTAATGTCTGGTGGCACGGCAGTTCGTGCCGTCTTATGAGGGGATTTTTTGATGATGAAGACCGCTCTGATCGGCCTTGGATTGTTGGCGTTTTCGGTTCCGGCAGCTGCGGCGAGCGGGCTGACCGATCCGCAGATCGCGCATATCGCCTATACGGCTGGAACCATCGACATTGCGGCCGCGAAGCAAGCGCTCGCGCGTTCGCACAACAAGGCGGTGCGTGACTTCGCCGAGGAAATGGTCCGCGACCACAAGGCGGTGAATGACAAGGCGCTTGCGCTCGTGAAGAAGCTGCACGTGACGCCTGAGGCTAACCCGACCAGTGCCGGGCTCAGCAAGAGCGCCGCTGCGACGCTGAACAGGCTTGGCCATCTCCACGGTCGCGCATTCGATCGCGCCTACGCGGAGAATGAGGTCGCGTACCACCGCACCGTGAATGGAGCGCTCTCAACTACCCTGATCCCAGCGGCGAGCAATTCCGAGCTGAAGTCGCTGCTGAGCACCGGACTGACGCTCTTCAAGGAGCATCAGACCCATGCCGAGCACCTCGTGAAGGAGGTGAAATAGAATGCCCTCATGGGGTCGCCTGCTGTGCGCCCTGACCGTCGGGGCGCTGCTGCTGACCTCCCCAGCGGCAGCTGCCCCACATATCTGGACGGTGGTCCTCGACAAGATGAAGTTCGGACCCTTGCCCAACCAGTTGCACAAGGGAGATTCGATCGTCTGGGTGAACCGCGATTTCCTCCGGCACTCGGCGACTGCGGCAAACCATAGTTTTGACGTCGACCTGCCCGCCGGGGCGAAGGGAATAACTGTAGTAAAATCCGCAGGCGCGATCGCCTTCGCTTGCCGCTACCATCCCGGCATGCGCGGCGTGCTCCAGGTCCGGTGACGAAAGCGATGGGATCAGTCCAAACCACACTCGCGTACCGCCATGACGACGATTCCGAACTTGCACGGCGCTGCGCTGCGCGAGATCACGATGCGATCCGGCAGGTCATGGTGGCCAACAACCAGCGAATGTTCCGTGTTGCCTGGAGCGTGCTGAAGAACAAGTCGGATGCTGAAGAAGCGGTACAGGCGGCCTATCTATCCGCTTTCGCGAACATCGGATCGTACGAAGGCCGGTCGGCGCTCTCGACCTGGCTAACGCGTATCGTGCTGAATGAGGCGCTCGGCCGCCAACGCGCGGAGCAGACGCGGCGCAAGTCTCTCGAGCAAAGAGGGGTGTCCATGCTGGACGATTACCGTGACGCACTCATGCGCGGCTCCGACAGCGACACGCCCGATGTCGCGTTCGCGCGCGAACAGATCCGCATGGTAATCGAGCAGGCCGTCGGAAACCTGCCCGAGGCGTTCCGGACCGTGTTTGTGCTGCGCGAAATCGAGGGGCTCAGCAGCGAGCAGACGGCGCAAATACTCGATCTGCCCGTCCCCACGGTGAAGACCCGCCTGTTCCGCGGCCGCAAGCGGCTTCAGGAGCTGCTGGCACCGGAAGTGAAAGCCGTTCTCACCGGAACCTTCCCCTTTGCCGGGGCGCAGTGCGCCCAGATGACGGAGCGCGTTCTTCGGGTGCTCTGAGGTGTCAGCCCGCCGCGCCGGTGTGCTTCAGCGGCACGAATAGGCGGAACTCGGACGTCAGGACGAGCCTCGGAACGCCGCATAGCTCCCGTAGCTCGTAACCAGGAATGGCACGACGTAAGTGAGCGCAAGCTTCCAGATGACGGGCCACTTGCCGGACAGCATCTCGGGTCCCTGGTTTATGAGATTGAGCGCTGTCCCGACCACCACCGCCACGGCCAGCGAACGCCTTAGACACTTCCCGGTGAGTGTACGCCTTGCAGCTTCGTGAGCTTCCATGCGGCCCGTGATAGGTCTGTCGCTAAGGTCTGCAATGGGTCGAAAGTAGACTCTAGCATGGGTCGATCCGGCCTGCCCTTTTAGACCCTGTCGAGGATTTTACGGGAATCCAGTACGACGCAGTCGTAAGTCATTGGAAACGCTGGTGGAGCTGAGGGGAATTGAACCCCTGACCTCTGCAGTGCGATTGCAGCGCTCTCCCATCTGAGCTACAGCCCCGCGCCTCCAGCCGGCCGGCAGGCCCGATGGGATCGGGCCGCGGGAGGCGCTCCCCTAGCGGCGATTTTCAGCCCTTGCAATCGCCTGTCCCGCTGGGCCTTCCACTTGGCGCTTTGACCTTTCACCATGGCCATTGCTGGGGAACGGCAATTGAGCCGAAATCGTTTCAGCTCTCGGTACCCGCCGGCATTCCGCCGGCCCTTCACGTCTGGAGGAATATCGATGGCATATGACCGTTACGACACGCGCGATGAGCGTTCGCGATGGCGCGATGAACGTTCCGAAGACCGCTCCGCCCACGACCGCGACCGCGGCGACTCGCGCGGCGGAAGCGACGACCGCGGCTTCTTCGAGCGCGCGGGCGACGAGATTGCGTCTTGGTTCGGCGATGATGAGGCAGAGCGCCGACGCCATCAGGACCAGATGCGCGGCGATCCAAGCCGGAGCCGCGGCTCTCGTGAGCAAGGCGACGACTGGACCTCACGACGTCAGGGCAGCAGCTGGGGCTCGCCCGATCGCGCTGGCGGTTCGGGTTCACGTGACCGCAACGGCGGCTGGAGCTCCCGAGATCAAGGCACCGATCAGGCCCGCGGACCAAGCCAAGGCCGCGGCTCCACTCGCGATGATCGCTGGAGCGGCGGCGATGACCGCGGCTTCCATTCGCGGGATTGGGAACGCGGTTCGGGACGAGGCTATGGAGCAAGCAACAACGACTACAACCCCGAGTGGCAGCGCGAATTCAGCGACCGCGACCGTCGGTCGAGTATCAGGAACGGTTGTCCGGCCGAGGGGGCGACTATCGCCCGTTGACCGGCGACTATGGTCGAGGCGGCCGCGAAGCCGGCCGCGGGCAGCGCGGGTTCGGCGATTGGTCCCGCGACGACGATGGCCAGAGCGAATGGGGTCGTGATCCCTATCGCAGCACGAGCCGTGCCGGGACGTCCGACTGGACCGACCGGTCGCGCCATGAGGATCCGCACTACGATTCTTGGCGGCAGCGACACCTGAACGACCTCGACCGCGACTATGACGACTATCGGCGCGAGAACCAGTCTCGCTTCGAGGACGACTTCGCGGGTTGGCGTGAGAAGCGCCAGCAAAAGCGAGGCCTCCTCGCGCAGATCCGCGAGCATATGGAAGTGGTTGGCGATGACGAGAAGCACGTCGGCACTGTCGACAAGGTGGTCGCTGACCGCATCATCCTGGCGAAGTCGGATCCGGAGAGCGGCGGCGTGCACCATTCGCTGAGCTGCTCGGACATTGGCCGTGTTGAAGGCGATCGCGTCTACCTCGACTGCTCGGCGGACAAGGCGCGAGAGCGCTGGCGCGACGAGAGCCGCGGTCGTGCGTTGTTCGAGCGCGACGACCAGGGCGAGATGGGTCCGCGGTCGCTCGATCGCAGCTTCTCAGGCACCTATCGCTAAGGCGATAGAGAGCTGAGCCTCCGACGTGCGGAGGCTGCCAGGCCCGGCGGCGCCTCCCCTTCGCCGCCGGGCCTTTTTTGTGTGCGCCTGCCGGACTATGCGCACCACAAAGCAGGAGGAACGACGATGGCGCGTGCCTGGCATCTCAAGAGCCGACCGCAAGGGCTTCCGACCGAGGATAATTTCGAGCTGAAGGGCATCGACCTCCCACCGCTCGGCGAGGGCATGGTCCGCATCCGCAACAGCTGGCTCTCGGTCGACCCGTACATGCGGGGCCGAATGAACAACGTGAAGAGCTACGTGCCTCCGTTTCAGGTCGGCGAGCCGATGGAAGGCGGCGCGGTGGGCGAAGTGGTCGAGAGCAAAGCGGAAGGCTTCGCGCCGGGCGATCTCGTTCAGCACATGGCAGGGTGGCGCGACGAAGCGGTCGTCCCGGCGCGGATAGTGAACAAGCTGCCGAACCTCGGCGTCGCTCCGGAGCAGTTTCTCGGCATGCTCGGCGTCACGGGTGCCACGGCCTATTTCGGTCTTCTCGACGCGGCGAGCGCGAAGGAGGGCGACATCGTCTTCGTCTCGGCGGCGGCCGGTGCGGTGGGATCGGCAGTGGTCCAGATCGCCAAAGCCAGGGCCATGACCGTCATCGGATCAGCCGGAGGCGAGGAGAAGTGCGAGTTCGTTCGCTCCCTCGGCGCGGATCAGGTGGTCGACTATCGAGCAGGGCCGATCCTCGAAGGCCTTGCAGCGGCCGCCCCGGAGGGTGTCGACGTCTATTTTGACAATGTCGGCGGAGATCATCTCGATGCCGCCTTCGCCATCGCACGGAACAATGCGCGTTTCGCAATCTGCGGCATGATCGCGAACTACAATGATTCGACGCCGCCGGCCTTCCGCTTCATCGCGCGGATCATTGCGGCGCGAATTCGACTCAAGGGCTTCCTAGTCTTCGATTATTTGCCGCGCATGGGCGAGTTCTACGCCGAGATGGGGCCATGGATCGCAAGCGGTCAGTTCAAGTCGCGCGACACCGTCATCGACGGCCTCGAGAACACGCCCGACGCCTTCCTGGGACTGTTCAGGGGCGCGAACACTGGGAAAATGCTCGTCCGCCTTTAGAACTTGCATATGTTCGGATCGCCGCTCTTAAACCCGCGCTGAAGTGCTTCCATGCGTTGCGCTGATGTGCCGTGCGTGAAGCTGTCCGGGACGACCGTTCCCTGCGTCTGCCGTTGAAGGGTATCGTCGCCGATCGCCTCAGCCGCGCGCATGCCCTCCTCGAAGTCGCCCTGCTCCATAACGGGCTGCCCTTCCGGATTCTTCGCGTTCGCTGCCCAAACGCCAGCATAGCAGTCGGCCTGCAGCTCGACCTTGACCTGAACCGCATTGCCCTGCGCTTCGCTAGAACGGGCCTGAGCGTTATGCGCCTCGTCCAGGCTACCCATCAGGTCCTGAACGTGATGGCCAACCTCATGCGCGATCACATAGGCCTGAGCGAAGTCGCCGGGCGCCTGAAAGCGCTGAGAAAGCTCGTTGAAGAACTCGGTGTCGAGATAGATCTTCTTGTCGGTGGGGCAGTAGAATGGGCCCATCGCCGACTGAGCCGCCCCGCAACCCGACTGATACGACCGGGAATATGCGACGAGGGTCGTCGGCTGGTAGCGCCCGCCGAGCAGCTTGTTCCAAGTGTCTTCCGTGGACCCCAGCACTTGCAACATGAAATGGCGCGTGTTCGGGTCGAGCGTGCTCTGGCCGGCCGGAACGCTCTGCTGTGTCGAAGGGACGAGGCTCCCGCCTCCTCCTCCCCCGAGCCCCCCGAGCGAGCTCAGCAGGAAGTAGCCGATCACGAGGACGATCACGCCGCCAATGCCGAAGCGGCTGGCAATTAACGGTAGCAGGCAGCCAAGCGCGTTACCGCCGCCGCCTCCGAAGCCCATGCCGCTGCGGCCGGTTACATCCTCGAAATTGCTGCTTTCGCGCTCGTCGCCGAACCGCATTCCGCTCTCCTTTGTCGACAGCCCAATGCGCGACGTTCGTTACGGTTGCAATTGAGCGATGCCACGGCCTAGCGCGGTCAAAGGAGGACTTATGATTCTCGAAGGCAAAGTTGCGCTCGTGACCGGTTCTACTTCGGGCATTGGGCTCGCGATCGCCAAGGCACTCGCAGGCGAGGGTGCCAAAGTGATGATCAACGGCTTCGGCGATCCCAGCGAGATCGAGCGCGAGTGCAATGAGATGGGCGCCATCCACGACGGCGCGGACCTGTCCGACATCGCAGCGATCGAGAGGATGATGAAGCGCTGTACGGATGGGATCGGCGGACCTGACATCCTCATCAACAACGCCGGGATCCAGCACGTCTCGCCGGTCGAGAGCTTCCCGACCGAGAAGTGGAACGCGATCATCGCGATCAACCTCAGTGCGGTCTTCCACACATCCCGCCTCGCCATCCCCGGCATGAAGCAGAAAGGGTGGGGCCGGATCATCAACACGGCCAGCGCGCACAGCCTCGTCGCGTCCCCCAACAAGTCCGCCTATGTCGCCGCCAAGCATGGCGTCGCCGGGTTTACCAAGACAGCCGCCCTGGAGACGGCCACCAGCGGCATCACCGTCAACTGCATCTCGCCCGGTTACGTCTGGACCCCGCTCGTTGAGCAGCAGATTCCCGACACGATGAAGGCGCGTGACCTGACGCGCGAGCAGGTGATGAACGACGTTCTGCTCGCCGCGCAGCCGACCAAGCGCTTTGTCACGCCGGAGGAAGTGGCTGCGCTCGCCGTCTATCTTTGCCGCGAGGAAGCGCGGTCGATCACGGGCGCGAATTACTCCATCGACGGAGGATGGACCGCTGCTTAAGGTCGCGCGCTGATGCGCATGGCCATCCTACTTGCCCTCGTCCTTGGCTGCGCCGGATGCAACACGCTCCTGCAGCCGCCCGGCATGATCGAGAAATGGACTATCGACTGGAAACGCGTCGTGACCGAGGACGACCGTGCGCGCCTGCGCGATTGGCGCACGACATTCTCTGCCGCCGTCGCTGCCGCCACTAAGGCGGGCCATTCCGCCGAGATCACGCGCGAGGGTGCGCTGCTGGATCCCGATGCTGCGCTCGCGAACCCGGCAATTCCCGATGGGATGTACCGCTGCCGCGTCGTGAAGGTCGGCGCGAAGGAGCAGGGTAATCTGTCCTTCGTCGCCTACCCCGGGTTCACCTGCCGCGTGCGTCGCGACCACAAGCTCCAGCGTCTTACGAAGCTGAGCGGTTCGCAACGATACGCCGGAATCATCTTCCCCCAGGACCAGATACGGCAGGTATTCCTCGGCACACTTGTCCTCGGCGATGAGCGGCGCGCCCTTCAATATGGGCAGGACCAAACTCGCGACATCGCGGGTCATCTCGAACGCGTTGGTCCCCAGCGATGGCGCCTTGTCATGCCTGCGCCTCATTTTGAATCCCAGCTCGATGTCATGGAGCTGGTCCCACTTAATTCCGGAGCGCGTTAGTGAAGAAACTGCTATTGTTGGTTGCCGCGATGAGTTCCACGACCCCCGCCGCCGCCGCGACCCTGTCGGAGGCGATCCACGGCGACATGCCGCAGCTGATGACGCTGTATCGCGAGCTCCACGCCAATCCCGAACTATCGATGCAGGAGGTACGAACCCCGGGTAAGCTCGCGGCGGAAGTGCGAAAGCTCGGCTTTGAGGTCACTGAACATGTGGGGAAGACCGGTGTCGTCGCCGTTATGAGGAACGGGCCTGGTCCCGTGCTCCTCATCCGGGCCGACATGGATGCCCTGCCGGTGCATGAGGAAACGGGGCTGCCGTTTGCGTCGAAGGCTGTTGGCAAGCTGCCGGACGGCACCACGACGCCGGTGATGCACGCTTGCGGACATGACACTCACATAACGACGTGGCTCGCAACCGCACGGCGCCTCGCATCGATGAAGGACCAGTGGTCGGGCACCGTGGTCATGGTGCTGCAGCCCGGCGAAGAGGTCGGCTTGGGCGCGACGGGCATGCTTGCCGATGGCCTGTTCACCCGCTTTCCCAAGCCGGATTACCTGCTCGCGTTCCACGATTCCGCGTCGCTTCCGGCGGGCGTGATTGGCATCACGCCCGGCTATGCGCTCGCGAACATCGATACCGTTGACCTCGTCGTGAAAGGCGTCGGCGGCCACGGCGCTTATCCGCAGACCACCAAGGATCCGATCGTGCTCGCCAGCCGTATCGTCATGGCCCTCCAGACTTTGGTCAGCCGCGAAAAGAACCCGCTCGATCCAGCCGTGGTCACCGTCGGCAGCTTCCACGCGGGTACCAAACACAACATCATTCCTGCTGAGGCCAAGCTCCAACTGACGGTGCGCAGCTACACGCCCGAGGTTCGCAAGCTTCTCCTCGACGGCATCCAGCGTATCGCGCGCGGCGAAGCGATTGCCGCGGGCGTGCCCGAGGACAAGATGCCGATGATTACCGTTCAGCAGCCGGCGGGCAACGCGACATTCAACACCGAGCAGCTGTCGGCCCACCTCACTACGTTATTCAGCAATCACTTCGGCAAGGATCGCGTCGTTGAGAGCAAGCCGATCATGGCCAGTGAGGATTTCGGCGAATATTGGCGCGCGGACAAAACGAAGCAGAGCACCATCTTCTGGGTCGGCGGCGTGCCGAAGGCGAAGTGGGAGGCGGCGGGCGGCGACGAGACGAAACTTCCGTCGCTCCACAGCGCGTTCTGGGCGCCCGAGGCCGAAACCGTCATCTCCACCGCGACCGAGGCAATGACGGTCGCGGCGCTCGACATCCTGAAGAAAAGCTAGGCCGGTGCCGGTTCCTTCTCGACACTCGCCTCATTCAAGCGCGAGATCTGTTCCGGACTCAGCTTGAGATGCATCGCGGCGACGAGCTCGTTCAGCTGGTCGACGCTGGTCGCGCTGGCGATCGGCGCGACCACGGTCGGCTGGGCCATCAGCCAGGCAAGTGATATCGTCGCCAAGGGCGCCCCTGTTTCGGCGGCGATCTCGTCGAGCGCATCGAGCACCCGTAGTCCCTTGCCTTCGAGGTAGGGCAAACTGCGCTCCCCGCGCATGCTTTTGCCGAGGTCTTCCTTGTTACGGTATTTGCCTGTGAGAAACCCGTTGGCGAGGCTGAAGTAGGGAAAGACACCCAGCGAGAGACGCTCCGCCGTACCGAGCAGGTCCCCTTCGAAGCGCTGGCGCTCGACGAGATTGTACCACGGCTGAAGCGCGACTGGCGCAGTAATCCCCAGCCGGTCGGTAACGTCGAACACCTCGTCGATCCGCTCAGCAGTGAAGTTGGACAGTCCGATCGCGCGGATCTTTCCCTCTTCACGCAGTCGCTGGAAGGCCTCGAGAGACTGCTCGAGCGGCGTCTTCTCGTCGTCCTTATGCTGATAATAGAGGTCGATCCGCTCGATCCCGAGGCGCTGCAGGGAAGCGTCGCACGCTTTGGCGATCACGTGGGGGTCTAGGTTCGTCGCATATTCTCCAGCGACGATTTCGCCGTCGAGCATCCCGACCTTCGTTGCGATGATGACCTTGTCGCGTTTCTTGGGATCACGCTTCAGCCAGCGCCCGATTAGCGCCTCGCTCTCGCCGCCTTTATGTCCGGGCGCCCACGCGGAGTAGACGTCTGCCGTATCGATCATGCAGCCGCCGGCATCGACGAAGGCGTCGAGAACGGCGAAGCTCGCCTCCTCGTCGGCCGTCCAGTTGAAAACGTTTCCGCCAAGTGCCAGCGGCGTCACCTCAATCGTGCTGTTGCCGATACGCCGCTTCTCTACCATTTCGCTTCTCCTGCGGCGTCAGCGCCGAGGTCACCTACGCCTGAATGAAACAAGCGTTCACCACTTCTTTGTAAAATTTAGCGACACCTCGGTACATGTCGGCCGAATTGACAGTGAACCGCGCTTGAGCGCGCTGATCGTCTTCTGGAGCCATGCGCTCGCGGCGATCCTGTTCGTTGCGCTGCTCATCTGGCGCCTCGGCGAAGCGTCGCGCCAACCTGGTCAGCGGCTGCTGCTTGCGGGATTGGCAATTACCGCTTGTTGGGCCTGGCTCGCCGCCGTTGTCCCCAACAGTTCGGTCGTCAGCTTCGCGGAGAGCGCGCGGAACCTCGTCTGGCTCGGACTTCTCTACAGTCTCGCAACGGCAAGCGATGAGCGGCAGCATGGCGTTCGGCTCGTCTATGGCGCGGTTGCTGCGGCGATCGGCATGCAGCTGGCCGCAGATGGCGTGTGGCTGGACTCCCCTACGCCTGCCGTTGCGGCAACCAGCCTAATCCTTCGGATCACCACGGCTGCCGGAGCGCTGGTCCTGGTGCACAACCTCTACGGCCAGGCGGCGCCAGCGAGCCGCTCGACGATCCGCCTTGGCATGCTCGGCCTTGCCGTCATCTGGATCTACGACCTCAACCTCTACACCGTGCGCTACATCGCATCGTCGACGGCACCGCTGCTGACGCATTTCCGGGGAGTCGCAGTGGCGCTGACCGCGCCCCTATTCGCATTGGGCGCGCGTCACGAAGAAGGCTGGCGCATTCGCCTGTCTCGCGCAGCTACCTTCCAATCGCTCTCCTTGCTCGCGATCTGCGGCTATTTCGCGTTGATGGCGATCGTTGCGACCGCGCTTCGAGGATCGGGCGTAGATTGGTCAGGCACGCTCATGGTCGCCGCACTGGCCGTCATGACTGTAGGCGCAATGGTGCTGCTGCCGAGCGCTCGTGCGCGCGGCTGGCTGAAGGTGAAGGTCACCAAACATATCTTCGAGCACCGCTACGACTACCGAAGCGAGTGGCTCCGCTTCACCGAGACGCTGGGCCGCACGGGACCGGATGCACGTCCACTGGGGGAGCGGATCGTCAAGGCGTTTGCCGATATCGTCGATGCTCCAGGCGGAGTGCTGCTCGCGAGCGACACGGGATCCACCGTGACCGTCACATCCAGCTGGAATTGGCATTCCGCTAATCCGACCGAGGAGGAGCTGACCAATTCGTTAGACTTCTGGACAGCAATGGAACGCGACGGCCGCATCCTGGAGCTTGAGGCGCTTCGTCACGGCTGGGCGCAGAAAGAAGACAAAGAGGTCGCGATCCCCTCCTGCTTCCTGCGCGACGAATTCGCTTGGGCAGCGATCCCACTCATCCATCACGAGCGGCTGATCGGCATCGTCGTGCTGACGGCGCCCGAATATCGCCGGCCGCTCGACTGGGAAGATTTCGATCTTCTGCGCACGGCGGGGCGCCAGGCAGCAAGTTCGCTCGCCGAGGCACAGGGCGAAGAGGCGCTGGAGAAGGCGCAACGGTTCGAGGAGTTCAACCGCCGCTTCGCGTTCATCCTGCACGACATCAAGAACCTGGTCAGCCAGTTATCGCTTCTCGCCAGGAACGCCGAGCGGCACGCGGACAATCCAGAATTCCGCGCCGACATGATTGCGACGCTGAAAAGCTCCGTCGGCAAGATGAACGATCTGCTCGCGCGCTTGGCGCCGCATTCGCCTGCCCGGCTCCAGGAGGTGCGGCCTCTGGAGCTCCGGCCAATCCTCGCCGCGGCGATTGCCGGGAAGCGGCGAGAGCATCAGGTCCGTCTACTCGGCAACGCTCGCCACTGGGCGCTCGTCGATGGGACCGCGCTAGAGCAGGCCGTTGCCCATCTCGTGCAGAACGCGGTCGAAGCGAGCCCGCCGCGCGAGCCGGTGAACGTCCGCCTATCCAGCGACGAACGCACGGTTACGATCACCATCGCCGATAAGGGCTCTGGGATGGATGCCGACTTCGTCCGCAATCGCCTGTTCCAACCCTTCGTTTCGTCCAAGTCGGACGGCTTCGGCATCGGCGCTTTCGAGGCGCGGTCCCTCATTATTGCCATGGGCGGCCGACTGAATGTCGACAGTCGACCGGGTAAGGGCACCACCTTCACCATCACTCTCGTCGCGGCAGAAGCGACGGAAGAACCCGAACGGAAACGCGCATGAGCAACTCTGAACTCCCCGTCCTTCTCGTCGTCGAGGATGACGAGGGCCTGCAGCGGCAGCTGAAATGGGCGTACGACGGCTACCAGGTCGTGCTCGCCGGAGATCGTGAGGACGCGATCGAGGCACTCCGGGCCTATGAGCCGGCCGTCGTGACGCTGGACCTTGGCCTGCCGCCCGACCCGGACGGAACCAGCGAGGGATTTGACACGCTCGAGGAAATCTTGCGGATCAAGCCTGACACGAAGGTCATCGTCGCAAGCGGGCACGGCGCTCGCGAAAGCGCACTGAAAGCCATCGCGATGGGTGCCTACGATTTCTACAAGAAGCCGGTCGATATCGACGATCTCGGATTGATCGTGGCGCGTGCGTTCCATTTGCACGAGATTGAAGGCGAGAATCGCCGGCTGGAAAACGGATCGGCGAGCACGGTCCTCGGCTCGATCGTCACCTCTGCACCTGAGATGCTAAAGGTCGCCAAGACGATCGAGCGCGTCGCTTCTGCGGACGTGTCGGTGATGCTCCTCGGCGCCAGCGGCACGGGCAAGGAACTGCTCGCCCGCGCGGTTCACCAAAAAAGCGGCCGCAAGGGCGAGTTTATCGCCATCAATTGCGCTGCGATACCGGAGAACCTACTCGAAGCGGAGCTGTTCGGCTACGAACGCGGCGCTTTCACGGGCGCGGTTAAATCCAACGTCGGCAAGATCGAGCTGGCGGAGGCGGGTACCCTCTTTCTCGACGAGGTCGGCGACATCCCGCTGCCGCTTCAGGTCAAGCTGCTGCGCTTCCTTCAGGAGCGCGTGATCGAACGAATTGGTGGGCGTCAGCCGATCCCCGTCGACACTCGCATCGTGTGCGCGACCCACCAGGATCTCGACGCGATGACCGCGGACGGACGTTTCCGCGAGGACCTTTACTACCGGCTCGCGGAGATCGTGGTGAAGATCCCCTCGCTCGCCGAACGGTCGGGCGACGCAGTGCTTCTCGCTCGCCATTTCGTGAACCGCTTCACCCGCGACCTGAATCCGAGCGTATCATCGCTCTCGCCCGACGGCATTGCGGCCATCGATGCTTATCCCTGGCCCGGCAATGTCCGCGAGCTCGAGAACCGCATCAAGCGCGCAGTGATCATGGCGGACGGCAAGAGCGTCACGGCTGCCGACCTCGATCTTGGCAATAGGGCCTTGGACGAGCCGCAGCCGATCAACCTGCGCGCCGCGCGCGAGGTGGCAGACCGGAAGGCGATCAGTCAGGCGATGAGCCGCACCGACAACAATATCTCCGGCGCCGCCAAGCTGCTCGGTGTCAGCCGGCCGACGCTGTACGACCTGCTCAAGCAGTATCGGCTGCAGGCGTAGGAGCATTTTCGACGAACGGATTTGCGAGATGAAACAGCGGCGCTAACCTGCGTGATCTTCAGATTACGGGGGAAGCCATGGATCGCCGCTCATTCCTTGCCACCAGCGCAACCGTCGCGCTCCTGCCGCTGACGGAAGCTCCCGTCATCGCGGCGGTGACCGCTCAAGCCGGCAGTGGCGATGCAAAGCTGAACGCCTTGTTCGACCAGATCTTCAAGCGGCAGGTGACGGACTCCCCGGGTTTCGCGACTTCGCTCGGCCTGGACACCGGACCGAACGCGAAGCTTCGTTCGACCTTCGACATGCGGCCGCCGAACCAGTCTCGTCGCGAGAATGACGCGCGGGACCGGGCCTTCCTCGCTGCTGTTCGGGCGATCAGCCCGGCAACCCTGTCGCCGACGGCTGCGCTCAATCGCGAGATCGTGATCTACGACCTCGAGACGTCGCTGGAGTCATGGGAAAAGTTCAAGATCGACAGCGTCCAGAGCCCCTATTTGATCTCGCAGCAGAGCGGCTCCTACTTCTCGGTCCCGGACTTCCTGAACAGCACCCACCCGATAGAGAACGCGAGCGACGCGGAGGCTTATCTTTTCCGCCTGGCGCTCTTTCCGAAGGTGCTCGACATGGAAACGCAGGATCAGAAGGAAATGGCTGCGCGCGGATTCCTCGCGCCCGGTTGGTCTCTCGATCTGGCGCTCGGTCAGATGGAGGCGCTCCGCAGGCCCGCCGCCGCCGACAGTACGATGGTCCGCTCGATCGCCGACCGCACCAAGGCCAAGGGCATTGGCGGTGATTGGGCTGCCCGGGCGGCGAAGATCGTGGAGAGCGGCGTCTATCCTGCGCTTGATCGGCAAATGGCAGCGATCCGCGCCCTGAAGCCAACGACACGGCCCGGAGACGGCGCCACACGCCTGCCTCAGGGCGATGCAATCTACACTGCTGCCCTTGCTCAGGCGACCACCAGCAACATGACGCCGGATGAGGTCCACCAGCTAGGGCTGTCACAGGTAGCCGAATATACCGGCGTGCTCGACACTCTGCTCAAGAACGCCGGCTTTACCCAAGGGACTGTCGGCGAGCGGCTCTCGGCTCTGAATACCTCTCCCGCGCAGCTTTACCCGAACACCGATGAGGGTCGCGCTCAGTTGCTCGCGAGCTTGAATGCAAACGTGAAGTCGATGACCGCGAGGCTGCCCCAGGCGTTCGCGACCTTGCCCGGACAACCGCTGGAAATCCGCCGCGTCCCGGCCGAGATTTCAGGACGGCGCCCCCAACGGCTATTACCGTTCGGCATCGCTCGATGGCTCACGGCCGGCGATCTATTTCATCAACCTCAAGTCTACGGCGGATTGGCCGAAATATTCCCTTCCGTCGCTCACTTATCATGAGGGCGTCCCCGGCCATCACCTGCAGATCAGCCTTGCGCAGGAGTTGAAGGACATCCCGATGCTGCGCAAGATCAGCTTCTATTCGTCCTACCTCGAAGGCTGGGCGCTCTACTCTGAGCAGCTGGCTGACGAGATCGGCGGTTATGACGGAATTGAGAGGGGCGGCTACCTGCAGTCCTTCCTGTTCCGCTCCGCGCGCCTCGTCGTCGATACGGGCCTCAATTCCAAGGGTTGGAGCCGGGAGCAGGCTGTCGACTACATGACAAAAACCACCGGCTTCCCCCGGCCACGCGTCCAGCGTGAGGTCGAGCGCTATTGCGTGTCGATCGGACAGGCATGCAGCTACAAGGTCGGGCACCTCGCCTGGCTTCGGGCTCGAGAAAAGGCGAAATCGATCCTCGGATCGAAGTTTGACCTTAGGCAATTCCATGAAGTGCTGAAGGACGGTGCCATGCCGCTCACAATCCTTGAGCGGCGGGTCGAGGAGCGCGCGAAGGCGCGGCTCGCGTAGAAGCTGACGCGCCGACAAACGGC
Organism: uncultured Alphaproteobacteria bacterium; assembly: GCA_963752025.1. Lineage (GTDB taxonomy): Bacteria > Pseudomonadota > Alphaproteobacteria > Sphingomonadales > Sphingomonadaceae > Sphingomicrobium. The sequence goes on from CAVVWY010000024.1 coordinate 166,248, forward strand.
CATCTCGCTTCGACGAACGTGTTTGCGGGCTGAAGACACGGCGCTAACCTGCCGCGTCTTTTCCGCACATCACGGGACTTATTCATGGACCGCCGTTCGTTTCTCGCCACCAGCGCGACCGTTGCCCTTCTTCCGCTCACCGAAGCCCCCGCCCTCGCCGCCGTCGCCAAGACCGGCAGCAACGACGAGAAGCTCAATGCCCTGTTCGAGCAGATCTTCCAGGAGCGCGTCCGCAACAATCCAGGCCTCGCTTCGTCGCTGGGCCTCGACAAGGGTCCGAACGCCCCGCTCAAGGCGAAGCTCGACACGCGCCCCGCCCCCCAAGCACGGGCCAAGGATCTCGCCCGCAACCGCCGCGCCATTACCGAAGTGCGGGCAATCTCGCCGGCGACCCTGTCCGATGCCGCGAAGCTCAACCGGGAGGTGGTCCTCTATTCGCTAGAGACTTCGACAGTGGCGCCTTCGCGGTGGAACATCGATTCCGCACAGCGGCCCTATCCGATCACGCAGCAGGGCGGTGCGTATTTCCAGGTCCGGACTTCCTGAACACGGCGCACACGATCAACAATGCGGCCGACGCCGACGCGTATCTGTCCCGCCTTCAGCAATTCGCGACCGTGCTCGACAACGACACGGCGGAGCAGCGCGCCGAAGCGGCCCGCGGATTTCTGGCGCCGGCCTGGTCGATCGATCTCGCGCTCGGGCAGATGCGCAAGCTCCGGAACCCAGCGCCCGAGCAGAACACGATGGTGAACTCGCTCGTCCGCCGAGCGACGGAGAAGGGTGTGCCCGGCGACTGGCAGTCGCGCGCAGCCGCCATTGTCGCCAAGGACGTCTACCCCGCGCTCGAGCGGCAGATCGCGGCGATGGAGCAGCTGAAGCCGACCAGCCGTCCCGGCGACGGCGCATGGCGCCTGACGAATGGCGATTCGATCTATGCCGAGGCGCTTCGGCAGGCGACGACGACCAACTTCTCTCCCGCCGACGTCCACCAGATGGGCCTCACGCAGGTCGCCGAGATCAGCTCCGAGCTCGACAAGATTCTCAGGAGCCTGGGACACACGCAAGGCACCGTCGGCGAGCGGCTTGCGGCACTGAACAAGGATGCGGCGCAACTCTATGCCGACACCGACGCCGGCCGCGCCGAGTTGCTCGCCTATCTGAATACGGTCGTGAAGGACATGTACGGACGCCTGCCGAACGCCTTCGCGACGCTCCCGAGCCAGCCGCTCGAGATCCGGCGCGTGCCGCCGGAGATTCAGGACGGCGCGTCCAACGGCTATTACAATCGCGCGGCGCTCGATGGATCGCGGCCGGCGATCTATTTCATCAATCTCAAGGATATGGGCGACTGGCCGAAATTCTCACTGCCGACGCTCTGCTATCACGAGGGCGTTCCGGGCCATCACCTGCAGATCAGCATCGCGCAAGAATCCAGGGACATCCCGACGCTGCGCAAGCTCGGCTTCTTCTCGGCTTATTCCGAGGGCTGGGCGCTTTACGCGGAGCAGGTCGCGGATGAGCTTGGCGTTTATGCCAACGACCCGCTCGGGCGTGCCGGCTTCCTGCAGTCGTTCCTGTTCCGCGCTGCACGCCTGGTAGTCGACACGGGCATTCACACCAAGCGCTGGAGCCGTGAACAAGCGACCGATTACATGGTGAAGACCACCGGCTACGCCCGCCCGCGTTCGCAGCGCGAGGTCGAGCGCTACTGCACGCAAATCGGCCAGGCCTGCAGCTACAAGGTTGGGCACACCGCCTGGACCCGCGCGCGGGCCGAAGCGCAGAAGACGCTGGGGACCAAGTTCGACCTCAAGCATTTCCATGAGATCCTGCGCGAAGGCGCGATGCCGCTGTCGATCCTCGAGCGGCGCATACGCGAGCGGGCGGCGACCATGGCTTAAGTCGATAGCGGCTTTCTTGTGTGAAAGCGGACGCTGATCGGACGCAAGCTGACGGACCGTAAAATCACAAAGTCACGGACAGCTGCGGCTTTGCCGTGACTTTATCGGCGTTCCAGCGGGAGGCTAAGAGGTACGGACGAAACGGCGCCGTGCCGCAATTGCGGCGCCGCCACGCTGTCACGCAGAATCCTAATTTTGGAAGACGCCGCTAGTGTCGGCCTTCGGTGGAAAAGCAAACTCCTCACCATATTAACCTGAAGCAGAACCATTTGCCGTAGGGCCTCCAGCTCAGGAGGCACATGCATGAAGTTTGTTTTGCTCAAATCGCGCGGCGGCGATTACATGGTGATCGCTCAGAACGTCGCGTGGCTACGATCCCACGAGAACAACCAGACGAAAGTCGGCATCATCGGCAGCGATGCCATCCTCGTTGCGGGAACCATTGAAGAAACGGCAGCGACGATATTGGCCGGCTAATCTGGTCCCGCCAGTTCTGGAATCCCTTCGAAAGCAGGCACTCGGCTAGAATCAGGCTTTGGGCGGGACCCGACGTAAGCACCTCGGAGTTAGCCTGGGGAGGCGGCGGCATTCACCGAACTTTGGTGTTTAATGCCAGTCAGAGCGCGCCGAGTTGCGCCCATATGACTGAAATTGTTGCTCATTCATTATTGGCACGACGCTTGCAGCCTTTTTGCGGTGACCGACGAAGGTCAGCGACCAACAAAGGAGCGCAGAAGATGGCAATTTCAAAGCTACTGGACAAACTTGCGGCGAAGCCCTGGGCTATGTCGTGCACGGGCTTCGTTCTCACCGCGCTCTTCATTCTGCCGAGGCACCTGAACGTCCTCTGAGAGACAGGCCGCTCGTGGCAGCTTGGGGTATAAGCAGACATCAGCCGATGCTTGCTAACCGCTCAAAGCCTCCGCCATCTCTGCGACCTCGAGCCAGCGCCATTCGGCCGCTTCGATCTCCGTGCGGTTACGCGCGATGCGCTCGGTGAGTTCGGCGAAGCGGGCGGGATTGCTGGTGTAGAGGTCAGGGTCGGACAGCGCATCTTCGTCCTTTGCCACCTCGGCCTGCAGGCGCTCGATCTCGCCGGGCAGCCGGTCGTAGTCGCGCTGGTCCTTGTAGCTGAGCTTCTTGCTGGCCTGCGAAGCGCCAGTCTTCTCGTCTTTTGGCGCCGTCCGCGTCTGGACTTCCTGCCTTCACGGGAGCACGGGCAGTTTCGTAGCGTTGGCGCACCCAGTCTTCGTAGCCGCCGGCGACGACGTCGACCTTCCCCGAGCCGTCGAGGCCGAGCGTAATCGTCACAGTTCGGTCGAGGAAGTCGCGGTCGTGGCTGACGATCAGGACGGTGCCATCATAATCCGCGATGACTTCCTGCAGCAGATCGAGAGTCTCCAGGTCGAGATCGTTGGTCGGCTCGTCGAGCACCAGAAGGTTCGCATGACGTGCGAATTCGCGGGCGAGCAGAAGACGTGAGCGCTCGCCACCCGAAAGTGATCCGATCGGCGCTTCCGCAATGCCCGGATCAAACAGGAATTCCTTGAGGTAGCCCTTGATGTGCTTCTTCGACCCGCGAACGTCGATCCAGTCGCCGCCATTCGCGAGCACGTCCTTCACGCGCCGCTGCGGCTCCATCAGCTTCCGCTGCTGGTCGATGACGATTCCGCTTAGCGTCTTCGCCAAATTGACGGCGCCGGCATCGGGCTGGAGCTCGCCGGTCAGCAACTTGAGCAGGGTCGTCTTGCCCGCACCATTGGGACCGACGACACCGATGCGGTCGCCGCGCTGCACGCGGAGCGAGAAGTCGCGGATGATCTGCCGCTCGCCGTAGCTCTTCGACACATTCTGCGCATCGATGACCGTCTTCGATCGGACGTCGTCCTTGGCGAGCGACAGCTTCGCTGAACCGGACGGCCCGAGCATCGCCGCCCGCTGCGCCCGCATTTCATGGAGCTTGGCCAGCCGCCCCTGGTTGCGGCGGCGGCGGGCAGTAACGCCCCGCTGCAGCCAGTGGAGCTCGATCTTCAGCTTAGCGTCGAGCTTTTCGGCTGCGCGTGCTTCCTCCTCGTAGACGCTGTCGGTCCACGCCTCGAAGCCGCCGAAGCCGATCTCCGCCCGGCGCAGATAGCCACGATCGAGCCACAGGCACGACCGCGTCAGGCGCGTCAGGAAAGTACGGTCGTGGCTGATGACGATGAACGCGCCGGTGAAACGCTTCAGCCATTCCTCGAGCCATTCGATCGCTCCAAGGTCGAGATGGTTGGTCGGCTCGTCGAGCAGCAGCACGTCGGGGTTCTGCGCGAGGGCCCGCGTAATCGCTGCGCGCCGCCGCTCGCCACCGCTGGCGGTCGCGACCGGTGTCGAAAGGTCTATTCCGAGCTGATCGGCGATGGCTGCTGCTTCGTGGGCCTCCGGCGCGTCGGGCGCGTGCGAGACCCACTCTTCGAGCGTCGCGTAAGCGCCCATCGGCGGATCCTGTTCGAGCAGCACCACGTGCGTGCCCGGCACGATCGTCCGCTTGCCCTCATCCGTGTCGATGAGCCCAGCGAGGCACTTGAGGAGCGTCGTCTTGCCGGCACCGTTGCGGCCGATGAGCGCCAGCCGATCCCGCTCCCCGACGTAGAGGTCGAGATTCCTGAACAACCAGCCTTCGCCCTGGATGAGCCCAAGGTCTTCGTATGAAAGGATCGGCGCCGCCATGCGGAGGCACCTAGTGTGAGAGTGCCTCCGGCCCAAGGGCAAGGTGTGACTTTGCAGCCACGCGCGACCCTGAACGACACCGGTCATGGCTATTCATAGGCTATTCAATGGGTGACGCTAAAAGAACCGCATTAAGAGTCGCATTAATGGCTGTGTACCGAACCCTTGTCGCCGTGGCGTTTGCTGCCGGTCTCTACAGCGCTCCGGTGCTGGCCGACCCGCCGCGCGATGCGGACCGCGCCTACCAGTCGATGCGCCAGGGTCGCTCGATGCCCCTACCGCAGCTCGAACGGCGGGTGATGCCGCTGATGGGCGGTGCCGACTATCTCGGGCCTGAACTGAATGGCGACACCTATCGCTTCAAATTCATGCAGAACGGCCGCGTCATCTGGGTCGACGTCGACGGACAGGGCCGCGTCATCCGTCGGTCGCGCGACCGCTAAATCGCGCTCTCCCAATTGACTTTTCTCCACCGACTCCCAGTTGTTCCGGATAAGCAACTTCTCGTCGCAACGCGGGTTGACGGCGAAGATGAACAGGTCCGGGGAGACGGAATGCGCGTTCTAATCGTCGAAGACGAACCAAATCTGGGCCGGCAGCTACGTTCGACGCTTGAGGGCGCAGGCTATGCCGTGGACCTCGCGACCGACGGCGAGGATGGCCATTATCTGGGCGCGACGGAAAACTATGACGCGGTGATCCTCGACCTCGGCCTTCCTGAGGTCGACGGTCTCACGGTGCTCGACCGCTGGCGCAAAGAAGCGCGAAAGATGCCGGTCCTCGTGCTCACTGCGCGCGACAGCTGGTCTGATAAGGTTGCTGGTCTCGACGCTGGCGCCGACGACTATCTCGCCAAGCCGTTCCAGACGGAGGAGCTGATTGCCCGCCTGCGCGCGCTGATCCGCCGTTCGTCGGGGAATGCTTCAAGCGAGCTCAACGCGGGCGACATTCGCCTCGACACGCGCTCTGGCAAGGTCACCAAATCCGGCGAGCCGGTCAAACTCACGGCGCAAGAATACAAGCTGCTCAGCTATCTTATGCACCACAAGGGCAAGGTGGTGAGCCGGACGGAGCTGATAGAGCATATCTACGATCAGGACTTCGACCGCGATTCCAACACCATCGAAGTCTTTGTCACCCGCATCCGCAAGAAGCTTGGGGCGGACGTCATCACGACGATCCGAGGCCTCGGCTACTCGCTGGAGGAACCGGTTAGTTGAACATCGAAAGCCCCGCGGCTCCCGCCGCGGCGGCGGATGAGCGCACCAAGCGCAGGAGTTTCCGGGAGCGCCGAAAGACCGGTTCGCTAACGCGTCGAATGATCGTCGTCGCGGCGCTTTGGATCACCGCGCTCCTGCTGATCGGCGGCTTTGCGCTCGATCGCGTGCTGTCGCGGTCCATCGTGGATAGCTTCGACAACCAGCTTGCCTTCGTCCTCAACTCGATGATCGCCTCGTCCGAGATCGGGCCCGACGGCGAAGTCCGCTTTAACCGACCTCCTGCCGATCAACGCTTCGTCGAACCCTATTCGGGCCTCTACTTCCAGATTAGCGGTCGAGGAGCGGATACGTTTGCATCACGCTCGTTGTGGGACCGGCGCCTCCGGGTCTCTGAAACGCATGCGGACTTGAAGCCGCATCTCTACGACAGCGGCGAGTTCGGGCGCGATGAGCCGCTTCGCGTTGCGGAACGCGACGCCATGCTGCCGGGATCAAACACGCGCTGGCGTTATCAGGTCGCTCAGTCGCGCGAGACGATCAACGGACAGATCCACACCCTCCGATGGACGCTGTTCCGGAGCTTCCTCGCGCTCGGCATCGGCTTGCTCGTGCTGGCCGCGCTCCAGACCGTTTTCGGCCTTTGGCCGCTGCGGCGCGTTCGGACCGAAGTGGCGCTTATCCGCTCGGGCAAGATGACCCGCCTGGGCACGGACTTCCCGTCCGAAGTCCGGCCGCTAACGGAGGAGATCAACCAGTTGCTCGCTCATAGCGAGGACCAGGCGGAGGAGGCACGACGCCACGCCGGCAACCTCGCTCATGCACTAAAGACGCCGCTTACGGTGATCACCAACGCTGCAACCGCGCGGTCGCCGGACCTTTCCGACACCGTATGCCGGGAGGCCGTCGTCATGAGGCGCCAGGTTGATCACCATCTTGCTCGCGCTCGTGCAATCGGGCGACGCTCGTCCGCCCAAGCGCGCGCAAAGGTGTGGGATAGCCTGGAAGCGGTGCAGCGCGCGGTCGACCGAATGTACGAGAATGTCACCGTCGACATCGCCGGCAGCCACGACGCGGTCGTGCGAGTCGAGCGTCAAGATCTCGACGAGATGCTCGGCAACCTCGTCGAAAACGCTGCAAAATATGGCGGCGGGCGCGTCTTCGTCACCGTCGAGCCGAAGGGCGCGACGGTCGACATCGAGATCGAGGACGACGGCCAGGGCATCCCGGAAGCAGAACGGGAGGCGCTGTTTGCGCGCGGCGCCCGGTTAGACACCGGAAAGCCGGGCACCGGCCTCGGACTCGCGATCGTCCGAGACGTCGCGGCCATCTACGGCGGCGCGATCGCACTCGAAGAAAGTGAGGACCTCGGCGGTTTGCTTGCGCGGCTTAGCCTGCCCTCCGGATGATTGAGGCGCCGCTTCGTCGAACGACCCTTTGACTCGCGCTCGGGGCCGTTTCATTTTGAAGCGAATGCCGGGAGGGATAAACCGATGAAGTTCAAAGCGTTGGCGCTCGCAGCCGCGAGTTTGGTTGCGATTGTTCCGACAAGCTTTGCTGCTGCGAAGCCGCTTTACGGGACCTGGGGCTACGATGCGACGGCAATGGATCGCGCTGTAAAGCCCGGCGACGATTTCTTCGATTATGTGAACGGCACCTGGTCCAAACGCACGCCGATCGCGGCGGATCGTACCTTCGTCGGCATTGATTCCGTGCTCAATGATCAGATCGAAAAGGACGTTCGCGGGATTGTGGAGGACATGGCGAAGGACTCCTCCGCGAACGGCCGCATCGGCCAGCAAATCGGCGACCTCTACGCCAGCTGGATGGACGAGGCTCGCGTACAGCAGCTCGGCACCGAGCCGCTCAAGCCCTACCTCACCAAGATCTCCTCGGCCAAGACGCGTGGCGATCTGGTCGAACTGTTCGCGTCGCCTGGTTTCGATTCCCCGGTCAGCATAGCGATCTACCCGGACCTCAAGGACCCGACGCGCTATTCCGTTTACGCGGGACAAGACGGTCTCGGCATGCCGAACCGTGATTATTACCTGCTCAAGGGTGCGAAATATGACGCCTATCGCAAGGCGTATCGCAATTACCTGGTAGAGCTTCAGCGGCTCGCCGGCATCAGCAGCCCGGAAGCACGCGCCGACCGCATCATTTCGCTTGAGACGGCGATTGCGAAAATCCATTGGACGCCCGAGCAAAGCCGCGACGTCGAGAAAATCTACAATCCGATGACCCGCGCGCAGCTGCGCTCGTTCGCGCCGCAGCTCGAGTGGGATCGTGCCCTCGCGAGGCTGGACCTCGCCAAGGTGAACAAGGTCGTGGTCGGCGAAAAGAGCGCGGTGCAGGCGGAGGCGAAGTTATTCGCTTCAACGCCGCTGCAGACATGGAGGGACTGGACGGCGGTCCACTTCATCAGCGGCAATGCTCAATATCTGCCCAAGGCGTTCGACGACGCAAAGTTCAACTTCTACTCGAAGACTCTACGAGACGTGCCGGAGCAGCGCGCGCGCTGGAAGCGCGGTGTCGACTTCGTGAACGGCGCGGTCGGCGAAAGCGTCGGCCAAATCTACGTGCAGCGACACTTCCCGCCGGAGAGCGAGAAGCAGATGAACGAACTGATCGGCAACATTCTCGCGGCGCTGAAGGACAAGGTCGAAAACGCGAGCTGGATGGATGCCCCGACAAAGAAGAAGGCGCTCGAAAAGCTCGCGACCTTCGATCCGCGCATTGGCCACCCGGTAAAGTATATCGATTATTCCTCACTCGACGTGAAGCGCGACGACCTCCTCGGCAATGCGCTGCGCTCCGACGAGTTCGATTGGAAGCTGCTTCTGTCGCGTTATCCCAAACCGGTCGATCGGACCCTGTGGGACATGCTCCCGCAGACCAACAACGCTTATTACGATCCGACGCAGAACCAGATCACCTTCCCGGCAGCGATCTTGCAGCCGCCCTATTTCGATCCAAATGCAGATCCGGCGTCGAACTACGGCAGCATCGGCGCGACCATCGGGCATGAGATCGGGCACGGCTTCGACGATCAGGGCCGAAAGTTCGATGCGCACGGCCGCCTTACCGACTGGTGGTCGGCGAACACGGCGAAGCTCTACACCGGTCACGCCGACCGGCTGGTCAACCAATACGACAGCTATGAGCCAATCGCGGGCGTCCACATCAAAGGCCGCCTGACGCTCGGTGAGAATCTTGGCGACCTTGGAGGTCTAGAAGTCGCTTACGCGGCTTATCGCAAATATGTCTCCGAGCATGGCGAGCCGCCCGTCATCGACGGCCTGACCGGCGATCAACGTTTCTTCATCGCCTATGGCTACAGCTGGGAAACCAAGCAGCGCGAGGGCGCTCTTCGTGCGCAGCTTCTGACGAACGAGCACAGCCCCGCGAAATACCGCGTGAATGGCGTCGTTAGAAACGTCGACGCCTGGTACAAAGCGTTCAACGTGCAGCCAGCCGACAAGCTCTACTTGCCACCCGAGCAGCGCGTTCACGTCTGGTAACCGACACAGCGACGGAGGCCCGTCGCTGCGACACCGCCGTTCGTCGAAAAAGCTTGCCAAGGCGCCTGCCCGTGCGGCATCGGCGCATCATATTGTGCGGGGAGATTAGTTCATGAAATTCAAGATGTTGGCGCTCGCTTCGGCGAGCCTTGCGGCGGCTGTTGCTCCGTTGCACGCCGCCAAGCCGGTCTATGGCAGCTGGGGCTTCGACGTTTCTGCAATGGATCGTTCGGTCAAGCCGGGCGACGACTTCTGGGAATATGTGAACGGAACCTGGGACCGGACGCACCAGATTGCAGCCGACCGAGCCTCCGCCGGTCCGTTCGTCACCCTTTCCGATGGTGCCGAGAAGGACGTCCACCAGATCGTCGAGCAGCTCGCCGCCGACCCGAACCGCGATCACCTCGGCCAGCAGGTCGGCGATTTCTACGGCAGCTTCATGGACACTGCGGCGATCGACGCCGCCGGCACCGCGCCGCTGAAACCGTACCTCGCGGAGATCGGTGCAGCGAAGACGAAGTCGCAGCTCCTGACGCTGTTCGCGAAGCCTGGTTTTGCCACCCCCGTCGATCTCGACATCGAAGCGGATTTCAAGGACCCGAACCATTATTCGGCATTCGCCAGCCAGGCGACGCTCGGCCTCCCGAGCCGGGAATATTACCTGGAAGACAATGCGAAGATGAAGGCGCATCGCGCCGCGTATCGCGACTACATCATCAACATTCAAAAGCTGGCCGGGCTGCCGGGCGGTGCGGCTGCCGCTGACCGCATAATCGCGCTAGAGACTGCGCTGTCGAAGGCGCAATGGCCTGCCGCCGACCGCCGCGACATCGACAAGATCTACAACCCGATGACGCGCGCGCAGCTCGTCAAGCTCGCGCCGCAGTTTGAGTGGAACGCGACGCTTGCAAAGGCGGGCCTGACGGATGCGAAGCAGGTGATCGTGACCGAGCCGTCGGCAGTCGCCGGCGCGGGCAAGATCCTCGCTTCCACTCCTCTCGCCACTTGGAAGGAATGGCTGGCGTTCCGCTTCGTCTCAGATCACGCGAGCGTGCTTCCGAAGGCGTTCGACGATGCGCGCTTCAACTTCTACTCGAAGGAATTGTCGGGCGTTCAGCAGCAGCGCGAGCGCTGGAAGCGCGGCGTTGCGGCGGTCAATAGCGCGCTCGGCGAGGGTGTCGGTGAAATCTACGTGAAATCGCACTACCCCGCCGAATCCGAGCGGCAGATGAAGGAGCTCATCGGAAATCTAACCGACGCGTACCGGGAGCGTATCTCGAACAACCAGTGGATGGATCAGGCGACCCGCAAGGCGGCGCTCGAAAAGCTTGCCGCGTTCGAGCCACGCATCGGTCACCCGATCAAGTATATCGACTATTCGTCGATGCAGGTGGTCAAGGGCGACCCGCTTGGCAATTCAATCCGCGCGCAGGATTTCCAGTGGAAGCTGGAGCTCAGCCGGTTCCCGAAGCCGGTTGACCGCACATTGTGGGGCATGTTCCCGCAGACGATCAACGCCTACTACAACCCGCTCGCGAACCAGATCACCTTCCCGGCCGCGATCCTGCAGCCGCCGTTCTTCGATCCAAACGCGGACCCCGCCGCGAACTACGGCGCGATCGGCGCCGTGATCGGCCATGAGATGGGTCACGGGTTCGACAACGAAGGAAGCAAGTTCGATCCGACCGGTGCGCTCCGCAACTGGTGGAGTCCCGAAGCGGCCAAGTCGTTCACCGCGCGGACGAATGCGCTGGTTCAACAGTATAACGGCTTCAAGCCGTTCTCGGACCTTGCCCTCAATGGCAAACTGACGCTGGGCGAGAATATCGGTGACCTGTCGGGCGTCGAGAACGCCTACACCGCTTACAAGAAGTACACGGCGAAGCACGGCGAGCCGCCGGTGATCGACGGCCTGACCGGCGACCAGCGCTTCTTCATTGCCTATGCCCAAGCGTGGCAGGAGAAGCAGCGCGAAAATGCTGAGCGGCAGCAGGTCATCACGAACGAGCACAGCCCGGGCAAGTATCGGGTGAACGGCGTCGTTCGTAACGTCGACGCTTGGTACAAGGCCTTCGACGTGCGGCCGGGTGACAAGCTCTACCTCCCGCCGGAGCAGCGCGTTCACATCTGGTGATCTGGCATCCGGTAAGCGGCTAGGAAAAACGGCGCTGCCCCGCTAGGGCGGCGCCGTGACCGCTTCAGTCCATACGTTGACAACTGCGCGACTGCCGTCGCTGGACGCGATGATCGGCCTCGTCGCCGCCGACATGAATGGCGTCAATTCCGTCATCCTCGAGCGTATGCAGAGCAAGGTCGCTCTGATCCCCGAGCTCGCCGGCCACCTGATCGCGGGCGGCGGCAAGCGCATGCGGCCGATGCTGACGCTCGCTTGCGCAAACCTGCTTGGATACCCAGGAACACGCCACCACAAGCTGGCCGCCGCAGTCGAGTTCATCCACACGGCGACCCTCCTCCACGACGATGTGGTCGACGGCTCGGGCATGCGCCGCGGCAAGCGGACCGCGAACCTCATCTGGGGCAATCCAGCCAGTGTGCTGGTCGGCGATTTCCTCTTCAGCCGCGCCTTCGAACTGATGGTCGAGGACGGCAGTCTCAAGGTGCTCCGAATCTTGAGCCATGCATCGGCGGTCATCGCTGAAGGAGAGGTTGATCAGCTTACCGCGCAGCGCCGTGTCGAAACCGACGAAGACCAATATCTGACCATCATCAGCGCCAAGACAGCGGCGCTGTTTGCTGCCGCTTGCCGCGTCGCGCCAGTCGTTGCCGAAGCGGACGAGGACAGCGAGTTCGCGCTTGAATGTTACGGCAAAAATCTCGGCATCGCCTTTCAGCTCACCGACGATGCCATCGACTACTCGTCGGACGCAGAGACCATGGGCAAGGGCGTCGGCGACGACTTCCGCGACGGCAAGATGACGTTGCCGGTAATCCTCGCCTACGCACGTGGCAGCGATGCCGAACGCACCTTCTGGCGCGCCGCGATGTCCGGCGATCGCGTGTCCGATGCGGACCTTGCCTACGCGATTCAACTGCTGCGCGCCTCGGATGCATTGTCCGACACGGTTGATCGCGCGCGGCAATATGCGCGACGAGCAATCGATGCCCTCGGCAAATTCCCCTCGAGCAAAGCGAAGTCGGCACTCGTCGACGCCGCAGAATTCGCAGTCGCGCGGGCTTATTGAGGGCTGCTGTCCTCGGGCCTTGGCGGATGCGACTGAAATCCTCGCGCATGGAACGCTGCGCGATCGAATCGCCGTCTTGCCAGACCTACTCTCTGCGACTGAGCGGCAACTCGCGGGCATTGCTCGTTGCGCCTCCGGGTTCAGGCAAGACGACCCGTGTCGCGCCTGCGCTTCTCGCTGAGGAATGGTGTGCCGAGCAGGTGCTGCTCCTCGTGCCGCGCAGGCTCGCGGCCCGGGCAGCAGCGGAGTTCATGGCGTCGGCGCTGGGGGAAGCGCCGGGTCAGACCATCGGCTACGCCACGCGTCTCGACAGCCAGGTCTGCGAAATTCACGCGCGTCATCGTGATGACCCACGGCGTTTTCCTCTCGCGGATTCAGGCCGATCCCGGAACTCCGGCGTATCGGCGGTGGTGTTCGACGAAGTGCACGAACGGAGCCTGGACAACGATCTCGCGCTCGCGCTCGCGCTGGATGCTGCAGGCGCATTCCGCAAAGACCTGCGCGTCCTTGCGATGTCTGCCACCCTCGACATCGCGCGATTCCAGCGGCTGCTCGCAAATCCGCCAACCATCGTAAGCGAAGGTAAGAGCTTCGCTCTCGACATCCATCACATCGGCCGCGAAGCGTCCGCCCGGATCGAGCCGCAGATGGCGTCTGCCATCCGGGCCGCGCTTGGCGAACATGCTGGCTCGTTGCTAGCCTTCCTGCCGGGCGTTGCCGAGATCGAGCGCACCGCCGATGCGCTTGGGCGAATCGCGGGCGACGTCGAGGTGCACAAGCTGCATGGCGGCATCGAACCAATATCGCAGCGCAAGGCATTGGCGGCTCCGCCTGCCGGGCAAGCGGAAGCTCGTCCTCGCCAGCAGCATAGCGGAGACCAGCGTCACGCTTGAGGACGTCCGCATCGTCGTCGACAGCGGCCTGGCGCGCCGGCCGCGCTACGACCGTGGTGCCGGCCTCACCCGACTGGTCACAGAACGTGCGAGCAGAGCGGCCGTCACGCAGCGAGCAGGTCGGGCCGCACGGCAGGCGCCCGGCGTGGCCATTCGCCTGTGGGAAGAAGCAGCGACGTCGTCGCTACCTACGCATGACCCGCCAGAGATCCTCGAAGCTGACATCTCGGGGTTGCTGCTCACTTGCCTCCTCTGGGGCGAGGCGGACCCAGCGCGCCTGCCATTCCTCGATACTCCGCCGGCCACTGCAGTGGCGGAGGCGCGTGATCGTCTGTCATCAATTGGGCGCTGATCGATGGGAGGCCGTGTAACCGGCCACGGCAGAGCCATCGCCGCGCTGCCGCTGGAGCCCCGGCTTGCGCACATGCTTCTCGATGCGCGTGATCGCGATTCGGAGCAGCCGCCGCGGACGTTGCCGTGCTTCTAACGGAGCGAGGCCTCGGCGGCAACGACCCGGATTTGGAGCGTCGATGGCGTCGATGGCGATCAGACAAATCCCAACGCGCCGACGGCGCCAGAGAGTTGTCGGCAGGCTGGCGCCGTCGTCTGGAAATCAGCGATGCGCACGTAGATGAGCACGACCTCGCCCGAGCGCTGACGCTCGCCTTCCCGGATCGAGTGAGCCGCCGGCGCGATCCGAGCGGCGAGTCCTGGCAATCGGTCGGCGGCCGCGGCTTCCGGCTCGACCCGGCGTCATCGCTGGCTGGCAGCCACTGGCTTGCGGTGGGCGAAGTCGCTGGTCGTGCGTCGGGCGCGCGGATCCTTTCGGGTGCCGCGATCAGCGAGGAAGCGGTGCTCGACCTTCTCACCGACCGGGCCGAAGTTCGCTACGACGTTGAGTTCGATCCAACCACGGGATCCGTGACACCCACCAGGAGCCGTCGCCTGGGCGCAATCAGGCTCTCCAGCGGCCCTGACCCATCGCCAGATCAAGCTGCGATCGAGGCGGCGTTGATTGACGGCATTCGCGAGCATGGCTTGCAACTGCTTCCCTGGGACGAGCCCGCAAACCAGCTCCGCCGTCGCGCCGCATTCGCTCACCGATTCGAGCCTGCGCTCCGCGCCTGCCACGACCAGATGCTAATCGAGCGGCTGGATGAATGGCTTGTGCCTCTCGTCCGCGACAAACGAAAACTCGTCGACATCGGTTCAGCCGCGCTGGCGAGCAGTCTTGGGCAGCTCCTCGGCTACAATGAGGCGCGAACGCTCGATCAACTTGCACCGGCCGAGTTCGCTAGCCCGGCAGGGAGCAGGCACCCATCGACTATTCCTCGCCTGCGGGCCCTACGGTTGAAGTCCGCGCTCAAGCGCTGTTCGGCCTGTCGCAACACCCGACAATCGCCAACGGTAGGGTTCCGCTGGTACTCGCGATCACCTCACCAGCGGGGCGTCCGATCCAGACGACGAAGGACCTCCCCAGCTTTTGGGCGGGCAGCTGGCGAGACGTCGCGAAGGACATGCGCGGGCGTTATCCCAAGCATCCCTGGCCCGACGATCCTGCCACGGCGTCGCCAACGCTGCGGACGAAGCGCACAGGCTAGGACGACTGCGCGATCGGCACCATCAGGTGCGCATAGGGAGTCCCAGCCCACATCACATAAGGTACGGACGTGTCGGGCTTGGGTCCCGAAGGATGACCAGCGAGGATCTCCTTCGATCCGACCACCATGATGTGTGGACCCGTCTTGATCCAGTTGTTCTCGGCGGTCGGCTTCGTCGCATAGGGATCGGTGTTGCTTGCGTCGGTGCCGCCTTCAAGCATGTACATGATGCCGACGACGCCTTCTGGTGGCGGCTTGTGAGCGACCCATCGCCGGCGACCCACTTGCCAGCATTTGCGTCGAAGCACATCGGGTCAGGCCCCGGCGTCGCGGGGCTGTCCGGCATGCAGGTCCAGCCGTTCGTACCTTTGCGGATCGTCTGCATAGCGCCCGAGGCGTCAGTGGTAACGATCGACGCCTGCGATGCGATGGCTGCCGGCGCGGCCGACTGGGCGCTGGCGGTTGGATTGCTGTTATTCGCTGCGACCGCACTGGCGGTCCCTTCGGCATTAGACGCGGAAGCTGAAGTGCTGTTGTTCTCGCCGCCATTGGTCTTTGCACAGGCAGACTTACAGCGGCCGCTCCGGCGACGAGCAGCAAACGTAAGGTCGAAGATGTCATGAGCCCCTCCTCTCAAGGAAGGTCCGACGGATTAACATACTTTGGTTGCGGTGCACACGGACTAGAGGAACGCTTGATTTGACTGGCGCACTTTGCCAATTCGCGTGAATGACCGTCGCCCGCATCTCAGAGCTCGAGCGCAAGACTACCCAGTCCGGGAAGGCGAACGCTGGCAGCTGGCTACTGGAGTTCGAACGGCGCGAGCCGTTGCGTCCTGATCCACTAACCGGCTGGAACGGCTCTGGAGACACAAACCCGCAAGTGCGCCTCGCTTTCCCCACGAAAGACGCCGCAATCGCTTACTGCGATAAGCACGACCTCGACTACCATGTCGTCCCGGCCGCGCCGGTTCGACTCAAGCTACAGGCCTACGCCGACAATTTTCGTTGAGCTTCGATTGTAACGCAGGCACATCGGCCTAGCCGAGCTAGGGGGAGTACTGCGTTCTTTCGATGTCAGGCTGGTCGTTGGCACCAGACCTGAAGCAATCAAAATGGCCCCGGTTGCACGAGGCCTGATCGCGAGAGGCGGCTGGCCAACCCTTGTGTTGACCGGCCAACATCCGCACCTCGACCCGCGCGAGTTCGCGCTCGGCGATTTCGACGTAGTGCGTCTGGGCTGCCCCGGCGAGGAGGATCCGCACGCGCACGTACGCAAGGTCGCTCAGGCCTTGTTCCCGCTTCTCAGCGATGCGCCTGACCTGCTGGTCGTTCAGGGCGACACGTCGAGCGCACTGGGCGCGGCACTGGCTGCGAATTCATGGCCAAGGTACCCGTTGCTCATGTGGAGGCGGGGCTCCGTACCCACGATCCTCTACTTCCGTGGCCGGAAGAGGAATATCGCGTGGCAATCGACGCGCATGCCGAGCTGCTGTTCGCGCCAACTTTGCAGGCCGCCGAGAACCTCCGTGCGGAGCAGGTGCCGGGAGCCATTCACGTCACGGGCAACACGAGCATCGATCGGCTCGTCGCCGTCGAGGCAGAGCTTCCGCCGCGAACCGTCGGCACGGGCGGCCGAGCGCGCGTGCTGGTCGCCTGCCACCCACACGAACGCTGGTCGGAGGGACTGGAGCAGATCGCCACCGCCCTCTCCGAACTCGCGTCAGACGAATCCGCCGACATCGAACTGATCCTGCACCCGAACCCGCATGTGGAAAGGAAGATGCGCAGGCTGCTCGGACAGGTGTCGGGCATCTCGCTGATCGGCCCATCGGATCATGCCGATCTGGTCCGCCGGATACGCGACAGCGACTTGGTTTTGAGCGACTCTGGCGGAATTCAGGAGGAGGCTCTGGCGCTCGGCACACCGGTGCTCGTGCTACGAGACAACACCGAGCGGCCGGAAGCAGTCCAATCCGGCAATGCGCTGCTGGTCGGCACTTCCGCAGCCCGGATCGTGACCGAAGCGCGGCGACTGCTCAAAGACCCGATCGCCCGCGTAGCAATGTCGAGGCGCGCATACCCCTTCGGCGACGGTCGCGCAGGCGCGCGCATCGCCGCGATCATCGAAGAATGGCTCAGCAAGCAGGAGGCATGACCCGACGCCGCGGAAAGCTTCTGACATCGACGCGCGACTACCTTGATGCTGCACCATTATGGCTTCCATGCGTGTCTATTTCGTGCTGGAGCGGTTCGCGACGGAGCGGCTGCTCCCGCCCAATCGGAGATCGATCGCGTGAGTTCATTTAAGACTCCCAGCTTCCAGGACAGAATTGGCAGCGCTGCCGAGGCGAAGAAGAAGGCGCTGGAGCAACTGCGCTCGAGGCCGCCGATCGATGAAAAGGTCGCGGCCGAGCGGCAGGCCAAGAGGCTTGAGCGCGAAACGAGAGAGCGTGAACGTGCCGCAGCCAAGAAGGCTGAGCAGCAGGCGTTGAAGGACAGGAAGTCGGCTGAAGCAGCAGCAAAGGCAACGGCTGCGGCCCCGCGCACTGAAGCTGACCTCAAGGCCGCTCGAGATGCGCGTTATGCGGCACGAAAGGCGCGCAAGTAGCGCTGCGCCGCCAACGCAACGCCAGCGGTCAGCTTTCTGAACGCAATCGGATCGGCGCTGGAAAGTCGTCATGAAGCCGCGCGAACTCATCGCCAGCGCGATCGTCCCCGGCGGCGGCGGAGAGCTCCGCCTGTTCAGGCGCGGCGCTGACTTCATGATCGTGCTCGGCGGGAACGAGCTGATGAATAGTCGGATGAGCGGATCGGAAGAAGCGCTCGCCGTCATGACCTGCGCTCAACTACGCAACAGCCCGGCGCCCCATGTCCTGATCGGCGGCTATGGTATGGGATTCACGTTGCGGGCGGCACTCGGAGTGCTTCCCGCACAGGCCTCCGTTACCGTCTCCGAGCTCGTGCCGGAGATCATTGCGTGGGCACGCGGGCCAATGGCCGAACTAGCGGCAGGGTGCCTGGATGATCCGCGGGTGGATGTTGCGGAAGGCGACGTCGCGGCTCTGATCGGCCAAGCTCGGGATGCGTACGACGCGATCCTGCTCGACGTGGACAATGGTCCTGATGCCCTCACCCGCGGTGCGAACGATCGGCTCTACTCGAGGGCTGGCCTGACGAACGCCAAAAGCGCGTTAAAGCCGGACGGCGTTCTGGCAATCTGGTCAGCGTACTATGACCCTCGCTTCACGCGCAGACTTAAAGAGAGCGGCTTTGCGGTCGATCACGTCGAGGTTCGCGCACGATCCAGCGGTAAAGGTCCACGCCATACGATCTGGTTCGCCAGGCGGCCCTAACCTAGAAGGCGTTGCGCGAAATTGCCCCAGCTCAGGCGGCCAGCTGCTCCAACTGTTCATTGGCCTCGAGCCACAAAGCCTCCGCCGCTGCCAGCTCGGCGGCAACCGCGGCGCGACGCTTCGTCAATTCGCTCATGGGCAAGTTCGCGAACTCACTGGGTGCACTGGTCGGGTCGAACATCGCACGGTCAAGCATGGAACATTGCGCCGCCAAGCGGGCACTCACCGCTTCGGCTTCTGCAGCCGCCTTCTTGAGGGCACGTGCATCTTCGCGCGCTCTCGCCGCCGCCTTGCGGTCATGGCGCTGTTGCTTGGGCTTCTCGGGTGCCGTCGAGCCTCGCCCGAGGACGAGGTCGATATAATCGTCGACGCTGCCGGCGTATTCGGTCGCAGCGCCGTTCTCCACAAGCACGAGCCGGTCGGCAGTGAGCTCGATCATGTGTCTGTCGTGGCTGACGATGATCACCGCGCCCTCGTAGCCGTTCAACGCCTGGACCAACGCTTCGCGAGAATCCACATCGAGGTGGTTCGTCGGCTCATCGAGGATAAGCAGGTGCGGCGCCTCTCTCGTAATCAGCGCCAAGGCCAGGCGCGCTCGCTCGCCGCCAGACAGCTTGCTGACGAGAGTGGTCGCTTTGTCACCGGAGAAGCCGAATCGGCCGAGCTGTGCGCGAACCGCGCCGGGGGTACTCCCTCCCATCGCACGCGTCATATGCTGGAGCGGTGTATCGTCCCCGTGCAGCTCCTCAACCTGATATTGAGTGAAATACCCGACCCGCATCTTGCCCGAGAACGTCAGCCCGCCAGCCATCGGGTGCAATTGCGCCGCTAGTAGGCGAGCAAGGGTGGTCTTGCCATTGCCGTTGCGACCAAGGAGCGCAATGCGGTCGTCCGGGTCGATCCGCAGGTTCAGACGGCTGAGAACGGGCGTGTCGTTGTAGCCGACCGCAGCCATATCGAGCGTGATCAGCGGAGGCTTGAGCTGTGACGGACTCGGGAAGTCGAAGCTGAGACTGGGGTCCTCCGCCAAAGCCGCGATGGGCTGCATCTTCGCGAGCATCTTGGCGCGCGACTGTGCCTGTTTGGCGGTAGAAGCACGCGCGCTGTTTCGTGCGATATAGTCTTGCAGGCGCGCCCGTTGCGCATCCTGAGCCGCTTGCGCGGCCGCGATCTGGGCTGCCCGCTCCGCGCGCTGGCGTTCGAAGCTGTCATAGCCGCCGGTGTAGAGGGTAACCTTGCCGCCTTCGAGGTGGAGGATCGTGTCGACGACGTTGTTCAGGAGGTCGCGCTCGTGGCTGATGACCATCAGCGTGCCGGCATAGCTCCTCAGGAAATTCTCGAGCCACAAGGTCGCTTCGAGGTCCAGGTGGTTCGACGGCTCGTCCAGAAGCAGCAGATCGGGCTGCGAGAACAGCAGGGAAGCCAGCGCCACCCGCATCTTCCAGCCGCCCGAATAACTGTCCAGCGGACGCGCCTGCATCGCCTCGTCGAACCCGAGACCCAGAAGGATGCGGGAAGCGCGAGCGGGAGCCGTGTAGGCATCGATGCCGAGCAGCCGGTCGTGAATGTCGCCGAGCCGATGCGGATCGACGCAAATATCAGCCTCTTCCATCAGGGCGGCCCGTTCCACGTCGGCTGCAAGAACGGTCTCGAACGGAGTTGCAGTGCCCGCTGGAGCCTCCTGCGCGATATAGCCGAGCCTTGCCCGACGAGGCATGTCGATCGAGCCTTCGTCGGGATCGATCTGGCCGATAATCGCCTTCATAAGAGTCGACTTACCCGCGCCGTTGCGGCCGATCAGGCCCACGCGCGAATACTGCGGGATTGCGGTCGAGGCGCGGTCAAGTATCGTTCGTCCGCCAAGGCGGACCGTAAGCCCATTGATTGTCAGCATGCCGGCGCACGTAGCAGCCAATCATGTCGATCCCAAGGCTGATTATCTTAGGTTTGTGCGCTGTCCAGTCACACCTGAATGATGGTCAGAAGGCCGTCACTGCAAAAGCGGCCCGCCGGGTAAATAAACAGCATTTACCCGAGGAACGCATTGGCTGTTGTTTCGCTGTGCAGCGTGGGGCGGGTTTGCGTTTTTGGGAGTATAATCATGAATTATAACGTCATTTCGGCCGTGTTCGACAGCCGGTCGGAAGCTGAAGCCGCCGTTAGTGAGCTTCGCAGCGCCGGCGTCGATAATTCGAGCCTTTCTGTTGTCGGCCGGGAAGAAGGCCGCACTTCGGTCAGCGACGGCAGTGGCGAGGTCACGGATGACGATGCGGGCAAGGACGCAGCGAAGGGCGCTCTCGGCGGAGCTGGTATCGGAGCGATCCTCGGCATTGCGGCACTCGCCATCCCGGGCGTTGGCCCCCTTGCGGCGGCCGGCGCGATTGCATCGTCCGCAATCCCGGGCGCAGCGGCGATCGGCGCAGGTGCAGGCGCAGTGGCAGGCGGACTCGGAGGATACCTAAAGGACCACGGCGTAAGCGACGATGACGCAAGTTATTACGAAGGCCGCATTAACGATGGCGGAATCTTTGTTTCGGTGAACGGGACCAACGACAGAGTGTCGACGGAGCAGGTGCGGGAGATTTTCGCTCGCAATGGCGGTCATAGCGCAAGCCAGCCGCGGATGGCTTCGGCGGACTAAGCTTAAACCGGGAGCGGCGATCACATCGCCGCTCCCCCACTTACATCGATGGTTTTCACCATCGCCAGAAGTGCTCGCGGCCCGTGCTAGCCAAAACCTAAATGGCGAGGTGCACTCCGCGTCGCAAATTAAAACGGAGAGCAGTTGAATGGCAGCAGTTAATCAAGGCCGAGGTCGCGGAGGGAACACTCGCCAGAGCGGCCGCAATAACAATCCGAGTGGTCGCAATCAGTACAGCGGCGTGATAGGCACGGCGCGCGGCAATCCTCTTGCAACCGCCGCCGTTATTGGCGGCGCGATTGCCGCGGGCGTACTCCTATGGTCTCGCCGCAATCAGGTCAGTGATCAGATCGGAAACCTCACCGATCAGCTCAGCGACTGGCGAGACAGCATCAGATCGCCTGGCGATTTTGCTGGCTACGACGGCGCGGCAACGGAACAACGGGAGGCCACTTCGGGTAATCGGAGCGGCAGTTCTAACCGCAGCCAGCGCGAGATCGCGGAAGAGGCGCTGACCCTCAAGCAAACGGGCGCGACCGCATAACTTCGTCTAAGGGCTGGGCAGGGGGCGCTCCTCGCGTGGGCGCCCTCTCAGTGACCAGCTCTCTCCCCCGTTGGACTCCATAGGTTCCGAGCCAGTTTTCGCCCCGCTTGCTTGGCGGCTATACGGTTTCGGCCACCGCTTCCTTGAACGCGAGCACCTCGGCATACTCGATTTTCGGTACGCCGCTGAGCAGCGTCGGCGTGTGGGCGATTAGCGCCCGGCCGACCTTGCCCGCGAGATGCGCGAGCCGGTCCTTCTCGCTTCCGAACGTGTCGAAGATGGCGAACTCGCGTGTGCCCAATTTGACTGCATACCAATCGACCGTCCCCTCCTCCTCCATCACATCCTCCAGCGCGCTCCTGAGGAAGTCTTCGACCTGGTCTTCCTGGCCTTCCTTCGCCTCGATGCGGACGAACAATGCGCGGTCGATCATCAGCTTTCTCCTTTGCCTGGAAGTCGTGAGTGCGCCCCTACGCTTCCTCTTTCTCTTCCCGGTCCGGCTCCTGCCCTGGCCGATAGCGCGGGCTGGGCTGCGGAATCAGGAACCAGGCGACGGTCAGCACAGCGATGCCGGCGCCGATACGGGGCGCCGCAAGCGCTGCGGGGACCGCCGCGATCTGGATCAACGTCGCAATGCAATAGCGGCGAGTCATCTGCTTCAGGAAGTCGGGCGCGAGACGTTCGTCCATTACTCTCCGGCCGCCTGACATTCCGTAGAACCATTTCATCATCCAGGTGACCGCCGTGAATGCCAGCCCGACCGTCAGCGTTACCGAAGCCGTCGGCTCGAAGCGCGTCCCAAGATGAAAGCACCAGACGCGGATCGGATAGGGGATCACCACGATTGCCAGCAGGAACAGGAGGTTGATGAGGCCGAAGACATGATCGCTTCGGGCGTAGATCCGGCCCGTATAATGGTGTTGCAGCCAAAAGGCGCCGATGGTCACGTAACAGAGCAGCAAGGCGAGATGCTCGCGCCATTGCTCTGCCATGGCGTGGACCAGGCTCGTGTAGCCGATTGGCCCGTCGGGCGCGCCCGGCGGCTTGATCTCGACGATGAGCAAGGTGAGCGCGATGGCAAACACCGCGTCGGTGAAGCCTTCGAAGCGACCAAGTCCCCGGATCGCGCCGTAGTTTTTCGTCATTACACCGTCCTATGGCCGTCACCGGCAAACCCGCAGGACGGCGCGAGGTTGCTAATGCCGTTGGTCGCTACCGACGATCACATGATCCCGCCTGCCGTACAGCGCCAGATGGCCCAGCGCGGCGGAGCCGAAATCGTCCAGGTGTCCGACGGCAGTGCCGTCTATGTGTCGCACCCGGAACAAGTTGCGGGACTGATCGAGAGGCAGCACTGGCGCCGATTAAATGGAGCGGAGCGCTCTCGGGAAGCGGGATAATGCGGCTCCAACATGGTCGGCTGTTACCCAGATCGTGGGGCGTTGCCGTCGGAATCGCTTGCTAATCTGCGGCGGGATTCAGCTCGGTCTCGCGACCAAGGCAGTCAGGACCGCCCAAAGGCCGATCACCGCGCCAGCCAGGCGCTCGCGAAGCAAGAAGGTAGTGCGAAGTCTTTCGTGTTGCTTGGTGACCCCTACGGGACTCGAACCCGTGTTTTCGCCGTGAGAGGGCGACGTCCTAGACCGCTAGACGAAGGGGCCACGCTTGAGCGAGGGCGCCATATGTGGGCTGATCGGCCGCTAGTCAATCGAGCTTGAGCCGAACAAATCCCATTGCACCCATCGGGTTACGGGCGCCGTAAAGCAGCGCGAGTTGGTCGGGGATGAAATTGATGGCGAACAGGCCGCCGGCGCCGATCGCAAGATCGTTTGTGATGCGGAAGTCGCGAACGGCGCCGAGCGAGACCTTACCGACGCGATAGGCAGCTCCGTGCTCCTCAATGTCCAGCAGCTCGCGATTATCCGTCATCTCGACCCGCCCGAACGCGGTCCAGCCCGCATGCTTCATCGAGGCTTCGCCAACTAACGCATCATCCTTGTGAGAGCCGATTAACTTGCGCCCCCAAGCCAGCGTCCCTGCGAGCTTCCAGCCAGGTGCAATCTCGCGAGCATAAAGCAGACTCGCGGACCACCGGTTCTGGTCAACTCCCGGCTCGAGCTGCTCGGGATCGGTGAAGTGACCCCAGCTCGCCTGCAGCGATAGCTCGGGCGCGGGGTTCCATGAGAGACGCGCGGCAGTGGAATTGAGGGGCCCCGTTTCGATGTTCCAGCGATGTTGATCGGGCTCGCGGCCGTTGAACCGGCTCACCTCAAGCTTGACGCGGTCGACTATGACGCCCGCAGTCACCACCCCAAAGCTGATGTGCGTCGAATTCGAGCCAATGGTGGCTGATCGGCGCCTCGGGCGAGTCCAGGATGGCTTCGCGGTGCATGAAAGCAGGAGGACCGAACACCGGCTCGCCAGGCAAGCCAGCGTAGAGGAACAGACTGCTCTTCGGCCCGACGTTCTGCGAGATCGAGCCCGACAGCTCCATGAAGAAGTCGTGCGGATGTTGGCGATCTTTGAGATGATCGTGGCCGTTCGCTGTCTCCCCACTCGCGAGCAACAGCGGATAGCCGCTGGCTCCCATCAGCGGATCGGGGCTGAGCGCGGCGCGTAGCTGAACAGTCCCGTTCCCGAGCGGGCGACGTGCCACGCCCATCAGCATTCCGGACGGGAATGCCTTGTTCTGGCCCCGCGCCTCCGACTGATGGTCGTAGACCAGGTTCACAATGCCGTGGCCCATCAACGTCCAGCCGCCGGTCGTGGCCATCAACCCCATGTGCTCGGAGGCGTCTGGCTGCCAGGCTGTTCCGGACGATTCCCGCGTCATTGGATAGGTGCCCAGCGCGCCGCTCATGGGCACCTCGCCGTGCTGCATGCCGGGCATGACGCCTGTCTGCGAATGATCCACGCGCGTCGGTTCCGCCGACGATTTCGTGGCACCGTTCTCCATCGGCATGCTCATGCCTTCCGGCGACGTTCCCGCCGTTGCAGTCGGCGCGATCCCTCCACCCGAAAGGGACTTCGTTTTCGACGCAGGCCGCTTCTTCGCCGCAGACTGCCGCACTCCCTGCTTCTTTTTTGGCGTGGGTTTTTCAAGCACTGGCATTGGCATGCCCGGCATATGCATGTGCTGCGCGGCAGCAGGAGTGCCGGGTGAGGCAGGCGCCAGAACGCTCGCAGCCACTAGTAAATGGTACTTCAAGATGATTTCTCCGGCGCCGGTAAGCCGCGAACAACGCGGTCTCGGCTGATCGTGCCTAATTAAAAGGTCTCGGTCAGACCGGTGGCACGAGGAGGTGGCGTTGCAATTTCCGGGTGGAGTCCCTGCAAGGGGTGAGTGGTGACGGGTGGCGCCAGCAATTCCACCGTGACGATGGGCGCCATAACGGCAGTGCCTGTTGCTGCTAAAGAAGTCGCACATGCCGTTGTGCACTCGGAAATACCGCGGTTCGACTGGTCGCGCTGGCGCTGGTCCACGCAATGACCCATCGCAGTTCCGAAGGCGGTTTCCTGGTGTGATGCATTCGCCGTCGCGCTCGCCATGGCCAGCGGCATCAGCAGCACCGCGACAAGTAGGACGAGTTTGGCCATCAGCGTTCGCACCGGAACAGCATACGCGCTCACGTCAACAGCTTCCAGACAGTGAGAGGGATCCTTGTCTCAGTCGTCCCGTTCGCTGAGATAGCGCATCAGTTCGGCCAGCGTGGATTCCATCTGATCCTGCATCTGACTGACCAGTTCGTTCTCGCGCATGCCGACATGATCGAGCGGCTTGGAATAGCTATCGGAGAAGGACTGAAGGTCGGACCGGTCGAATACTCCCTTGGCGACGAGCTTGGCGAGAATCACGAGCAGGCCGTTGGTGTTGGCGATCGTCCCTGCGACCAGCGCCTCATCAACCATCGACAGGCGCTTGTCGGTTTCGACTTCTTCTTCATCGCTCGAATCATCACGGCGATCATGCCCTCATCTACGCACCGCGCAAGCGAAAGGGTCCTACTGCTGCGCAAATTGCCGAAGCGCGGCCCAGGCGGTCGCCTTTTCCGCGAAGGGCCGAGTGTTCGCCGCGCTCGATGATGGCAGATCGATCAACGTCACCTCGGCGGGCAAGTCGGCGATGAGCTTGCGACCAGCCACAGCGGCTGTCGAACCGTTGAACGCAATCGCGCGAAGATTGTGAAAATCGCGCAGCAGATGCCCAACGAGGTTGTGCTCGGCGAGGCGGATCGCCTGATCGAGACTCCCTTGCCGAGCTGCAGATGCGATGACGTCCCACAATCCGATGCGGCGCTCCAAGAGGCGCGCTAGCCGTTCATCGTACGAAAGCAGCTGAAGCTCCTCGCCTATCGCATGGCCGAGGAGCCGCCAGAACTGGTTCGTCGGATGAGCATAATAGCGCTTCGCTGCAAGCGAGGCGTCCCCCGGAAGGCTGCCCAGCACGAACAGGCGGGCGTCGGCTCGCGCGATCGGCGGCAAACCGGCTTTGACGCTCACGAAATACCCCCTACAGCCCAGCGCCGTGCAAACGAGTGACCTCCGAGTGGCCCTGTTTTCGGGCAATTACAATTATGTCCGTGACGGTGCGAACCAGGCGCTAAACCGCTTGGTCGCCTACTTGTTGCGGCAGGGCGTGCAGGTGCGCGTCTATTCGCCGACGGTGGAAGAGCCAGCGTTCGAGCCAACCGGCGATCTGGTCGACGTTCCGGCAATCCCAATCCCCGGCCGATCAGAATATCGGCTGCCGATCGCCCTCCCCGCCCGGGTTCGCCGCGATCTGAAGGAGTTCGCGCCGAACGTCGTCCACGTTTCCAGCCCGGACTTAGTTGGCCATCGAGCGGTCAGCTGGGCGCGACGGCACAAGGTCGCCGCCGTCGCCTCGGTCCACACGCGCTTCGACACTTATCTCGCTTATTATCATCTGCAGGCGCTGGAGCCGCTGGCCCGCGGGATAATGCGGCGCTTCTATCATCGGTGCGAAATGGTGATGGCACCGGCTGAATCCACCGCCGCAATTCTGCGCGCGCAACGCATGAACCGGGACATCACGATCTGGACGCGCGGCATCGATCGCGATCAGTTCAATCCCGAGCGGCGGGACATGGAATGGCGCCGCAGTGTTGGCATCGCCGACGATGAGATGGTCATCGCGTTCCTCGGCCGAGTGGTGATGGAGAAAGGCCTCGACATCTTCACCGATGCGGTCCGCGCCTTTGCCACACACGGTTTCAAATATCATGTGCTTGTCATCGGCGAAGGGCCCGCAAGATCATGGTTCGAGGAGCAATTGCCCGAAGCGATCTTCACGGGCCAGCTAACCGGCAACGAGCTTTCCCGCGCGCTGGCCAGCGCGGATGTCTTCTTCAATCCGTCCATCACCGAGGCATTTGGCAATGTGACACTCGAAGCCATGGCGTGTGGACTGCCGGTAATCGCGGCCGACGCGACTGGAGCAACGAACCTCGTCCGCACGGGCTTCACCGGCACACTTGGCGACGGGACTGATCCCGATGAATTTGCGGAAGCGCTCGCCAATTATGCGCGAAACCCCGAGATCCGGCGCCGCCATGGCAGCGCAGGCCTGGAGGTCGCTAAGACGATGGATTGGGACACGATCAATTCGGCCGTGATCCGCGCCTACAAGCACGCCATCGTCAAACGGGAGCGCCTGGCGCGGATCATGGGCCGGTAACGCTCACTTCGTACGCTCGATCTTCTGCGCCGCTTCGTCGAGGATCGCGGCGATTTCGTGCAGCAGATCATCGTCGAGACCGTCGCGGCCCACGCGATGCCGGAGCGCCATCATCAGGTTCTTCACGGCGCGCCCGATTGCGGGTCCGGCGGTGCGCTCCTCACTCGGCGCGATATCCTTCAGCCGCGCGATCAGCTCTTCCGACTCCTGTGCATTCTCTTCGAGATACGCTCGGCCCGCTTCGGTAATCTGGAATGGCTTGCGAGGACCTTCGCCTGCCGCTTCCTCGATCAGGCCCATATCCTGCAGGAGCGTGAGCGTCGGATAGACGACCCCGGGGCTCGGCGCGTATTCGCCGCCCGTAAGCTCCTCAATGGCACGGATAAGATCATAGCCATGGCGCGGCTGTTCCGAAATCAGGCGCAGCAGAACGAGCCGAAGCTCGCCGCTTTCGAACATGCGACCGCGCCGCCGACCGCCGCCGCGGCCGCGGCCCCATCCTTCCGAGCCCTCAACATCAAAGTGAAATGGTCCCCAGTTCCCATGCCAGCCGCGACCGCCCCGCATGGCCATAAGTCCCTCCGGTAAGCTGATTTCGAAACGGCCGCGCGGGCCGCAGCCGTGATGCCTGTTAGTCATCGAGTGGTTCTCCTTTCGATGCTTCTAAGATATATCTTAGTTGCATCTTGAGCAAGGCTTATGTGCAAATGACGGCTACTCATCTTATCTAGCTGCCGATGTCTGACCTGTTTGCCGAGCAAGAAATCCCGAGCCAATCTCAGGATGCGCCGAGCCCTAATGGACCGCTCGCCGACCGACTGCGGCCGCACAATCTCGAGGAGGTCGTCGGCCAAGAGCATCTGACCGGCCCCGACGGTGCAATCGGCCGAATGGTCGCGGCGGGGCGCCTCTCCTCGATGATCCTGTGGGGTCCGCCGGGAACGGGCAAGACGACCATTGCGCGCCTGCTCGCCGGTGCCGTCGGCATGCGGTTTGTTGCGATTTCAGCGGTGTTCTCGGGTGTGGCAGACCTGAAGAAGGTCTTCGGCGAAGCGCGCACAGCAGCGCGAGCGGGGCAGCAAACACTCCTCTTCGTCGATGAGATCCACCGCTTCAATCGCGCGCAGCAGGACGGCTTCCTCCCATACGTCGAGAACGGCACCGTCACCCTTGTCGGGGCAACGACCGAGAACCCCAGCTTCGAGCTGAATGCGGCGCTCCTGTCCCGTTGTCAGGTTCTCATCCTGAGGCGACTGGACCATCAGGCACTCGCCGAACTGATCCGCCGCGCGGAGGAGCTCGAGCGCCGCGCTCTGCCCGTTACCGCGGAGGCGCGGGATGCGTTGATCGCGAGCGCAGATGGCGATGGGCGTTTCCTTCTCAATCAGGGGGAAACCCTATTCTCGGTTGAGATTGAGAAACCTCTCGGCGCGGCCGAGCTATCGGACCTGCTTCACCGGCGCGTTCCCGTCTACGACAAGGATCGCGAGGGTCATTACAACCTCGTCTCCGCGCTTCATAAGACGATACGGGGTTCCGACCCTCAGGCCGCCCTGTATTATCTCGCGCGGATGCTGGTTGCGGGCGAGGAGCCGCTGTACCTCCTCCGCCGCCTCACGCGCGCCGCGGTCGAGGACATCGGCATGGCCGATCCGAACGCCTTGCTTCAATGCCTCGCCGCCAAGGAGATGTACGACTTCCTCGGCTCGCCGGAAGGCGAGATCGGCATCGTCCAAGCCTGCCTTTATCTGGCGACTGCGCCCAAATCGAATGCCACCTACACCGCCCAGAAAAAGGCGTGGCGGAGCGCTGCGGAGACGGGCTCGCTGATGCCGCCAATGCACATCCTCAATGCGCCGACGAAGATGATGAAGAGCGTGGGCTACGGGAAGGGCTATGCCTATGACCATAATGCCGAGGAAGGCTTCTCCGGCCAAGACTATTGGCCCGAGGAAATGGAACGGCAAAGCTTCTACGAGCCCACCGATCGGGGCTTCGAGGCGCGTGTGAAGGAGCGGCTCGACTACTGGGAGCAACGGCGCAGGGAACTGCAGCAGGACGAATAAGGAAAGTCTGTTGTGGCGGCTGCTCCTCCAGCTGTTCCTGACGAACGCCGAGTTGGCCTTCGGGCTCGCTGATTTGACAAACGGCCGGACGGGTTGATTACGAGCCCGAACCCCGCCGGGAAACAAAGCGGGGAATGGCCGTTCAGAGGCCGTCGAAGGAGGGAGAGGCTTCAGCATGTACCAAGTGGATCAGAGCGCTTACTGGCAGGCACAGCTGATGAACTGGGGACCAAAAGTCCTCATCGCTATTCTCATCCTTGTCGCAACCTGGGCAGTTGCCCGCGCGGTTCAGTGGGTGCTGCAGAAAGCAATCGATCGATCGCCCTCCTTGCGAAAGCATGTGACGGGAACGCCGCATGAGACGGTGGGGCATCAACTCGGGACCATCGCCAAGCTGATTATCTGGCTGGTCGGCATTATGGCCGCACTACAGTTCCTAGGCATCGGGCAGATACTCGCCCCGATTAACGAGTTGGTGACGGAGATTTTCGCCTTTCTGCCCAAGCTGATTGGCGCAGGCCTCATATTCTTCATCGGCCTGATCGTCGCACGGATTGTCAAGCGATTGGTGGAGACGGCGCTCACGGCTGCGAACATCGACGGCATTCTCGCCAGAATTGGAATTGGCTCCACCGAAGGAACGGTCCGGACAGATCCGAATGCGGTGCCCCCGGGAACGGCCCCGGCGGCGACGCGCGCGAGCCTTGCTCGCGCCGCCGGCGTACTCGTGTTTGCGTTGATCATCATCCCGGTGGCGATTGCAGCGCTTCAGGTGCTGGGGATCGAGTCCATCTCAGGCCCCGCGATCAACATGCTCAACGATATCCTCGCGGCAATCCCGAGGGTCGTCGCCGCAGCTCTTTGGCTCGGCATCGCGTTCATCGCCGGCCGGTTCCTCAAGACGATCATCGAGGCGGTCTTGCCGGCAACTGGCTTCGACGATGCAATCCGATCGACCGGTGTCATTCCGGGGAGCACCAGCCCGTCGCGCATCATTGCGAACATCGCGATGATCGCCATCATCCTCGCCGCCTCCATTGAAGCGGCGACGCAGCTCGGCGGTGGCACCATCGCCATCTTCCTCGCGCAGGTGACTGAGCTCGGCGGCAAGGTGATCTTCGGAACCTTGATCATCGTTGTCGGCATCTTCCTCGCCCGCATCGTCGCCAATTTGGTCGGCAGCGGAACGGGT
Organism: uncultured Alphaproteobacteria bacterium; assembly: GCA_963752025.1. Classification (GTDB taxonomy): domain Bacteria; phylum Pseudomonadota; class Alphaproteobacteria; order Sphingomonadales; family Sphingomonadaceae; genus Sphingomicrobium. The sequence goes on from CAVVWY010000024.1 coordinate 196,786, forward strand.
GAAGGCGGTTTCGCGCAGACGATAGTCCGCTACGCGATCGTCGCCTTGTTCACTGCGATCGGCCTCACCTTTATGGGACTCGCCGATCAAATCGTGATGCTCGCTTTCGGACTGATCCTCGGCTCGGCTGCCGTGGCAACGGCGCTCGCCTTCGGACTTGGCGGCCGCGAGGCCGCGGGCCGCGTCGCTTCGCAATGGGCCGATCGCATGACCGGCAGGCCTGTCGCGCCTCCACCTCCGCGTCGGCTTCGCGGCAGTGCCGCACCGCTTGAGCCTGACGACACTCAGCCCCCGCTGGTATAACGATGACGTGGCAGGAAGCGGTCGCCTTCGCGCTGTCGCTTCCTGACACTGAACGCGGGACCAGCTATGGCAAGCCGGCGGTCAAGGTCGCTTCGAACGGCCGCGCTTTTCTATATCCCAGCCATGAGGCGGACACCTCCTTCGGCATCGCGATCGATCTCGACACGATCGAGATCCTCAAGGAAACCGATGCGAAGACATTCTGGCAGACCCCACACTATGTTGGCTGGGAAGGCGTGCTAGTCCGCTACGACAGCAAGGACGAGGACTGCGTTCGGAACGTGATCGAACGCTCCAGACAGTGGGTCGCGGCGAAGCCGAAACCTCGTCCCCGCAAGCACAAGTGAAGCAATTCGCGCGCTACGTCGCGATCGATTGGTCGGGCGCGAAGGGACATCGGCACAAGGGCATCGCGATCGCCGAGGCACGCGGCGATGCAGCGCCACGGTTGATCCGCGCCGGACATAGTTGGTCCCGCGAAGAGGTGCTCAAATGGCTGGTGCGGGAAGCGGCCAAGGAGCCGACACTCTTCGGTTTCGACTTCAGTTTCGCGCCGCCGCTGATCGAACGCGGTGAATATCTGATCGGCGAGCCTGGTGTGCCGAAGACCGCACGCGAATTCTGGGCTTATGTCGATGCACTTTGCGATGACGAGGATCTGGGCGCGGCGAGCTTCCTGGAGCTTACGCACCGTCGCCACTTCTACTTTGGCATCGCCGACGGGGTGAAAGCAGAGTTCGTCCGTTTCCGACAATGCGACGCACGCCTCAATGCGCAAGGCGGCCGGAAGACGGCCAGCGCGTACGATGCGATCGGCGCTGCGCAGGTGGCGAAGGCCAGCTTCTCGGGCATGCGCCTTCTCCACCGCCTCGACGGCAAGATCGCGGTCTGGCCAATGGACCCGCTGCCGAAGAGCGGCAGCGCAGTCGTTGAGATCTACACTCGCATTTACCTGCGCCGTGCCCAAATGAGCGGGGTGAAGCTTCGGAGCCGAGCGGCTCTGAATCTCGCGCTTGCGGGTCTCGGCAGTCCGCCGGCGGGTCTTCATTTCGAACCAAACGACCATCAGACGGACGCCCTCGTCACTGCGGCGGGCATGCGCGCCCTTGCCGCTCAGGAGCCCCGGGCGTTCGATCCGGAGGGCCTCACGCCGCAAATCTCGCAAACGGAAGGCTGGACGTTCGGCGTCCTTTGACCCAAATGCGCGTCGGGGAGCCGGATTAGCTCAGTTGGTAGAGCAGCGGTTTTGTAAACCGAAGGTCGCGGGTTCGAATCCTGCATCCGGCACCAGCCTCTCAGACCAATTTCGGACAAACGGCGGCCCTCGAGCTGCAATTAGCAGCCGTTGGAACAGGAGCGCTGCGGAATCGTTGCTAGCCTGAAACGATGGGAGCGGTTTCGGGGTGGCTGTTCGGGGAGAATATTTTCAGCATCCAGAAACCAAATCCTTTGATAATACAGGAATTCGCAGCCGGGGGGCTGCGCTTGATGCAACCCGGGTGGGGGGAGAGATCCAGACGGAGAGTTAAGCGTGAATATCCAGGCCCAGCGGGACTTTATCGATCGCCGCCAGCTCGTTAGTGCGCTTCGCGCGCTGCGCCGCGGCGATTTTAGCGTGCGCCTGCCTGAAGACGCCGACGGCGTCGACGCGGAGATCGCCAGCCTCTTCAACGAAGTCGTTTCCTTGAACGAGGAGATGACCCAAGAATTCGAGCGCCTGTCGAAAGTCGTCGGCAAGGAAGGCAAGATCAGCCAGCGTGGGCGCGTCAAGAACGCGCGCGGCGGGTGGGAAATCGGCCATCCGCTCGGTCAACGAGCTCATCGAGGACATGGTGCAGCCGACAGCAGAAGTGTCCCGCGTCATCGGCGCGGTCGCTAAGGGCGACCTTTCACAAAGCATGACTGTCGAGATCGACGGTCGGCCGCTACGCGGCGAATTCCTGCGCATCGGCAAGGTCGTGAACACCATGGTCGATCAGCTGAACGGGTTTGCCTCCGAAGTGACTCGCGTGGCGCGTGAGGTCGGCACCGAGGGCAAGCTCGGCGGCCAAGCGAAGGTGAAGGGCGTTGCCGGCACTTGGAAGGATCTCACCGATAACGTTAACGCGATGGCGACTAACCTGACCGGTCAGGTCCGCAACATCGCCGAAGTGACCACCGCCGTCGCCCGCGGCGATTTGTCGAAGAAGATCACCGTGGAGGTGAAGGGCGAGATCCTCGAGCTCAAGAACACCATCAACACGATGGTCGACCAGCTGAACGCCTTCGCGAGCGAAGTGACCCGCGTGGCCCGCGAGGTTGGCACCGAAGGTAAGCTTGGCGGGCAGGCGCGCGTTGAGGGCGTCGGCGGCACCTGGAAGGATCTCACGGACAACGTGAACCTAATGGCCGAGAACCTGACCGGCCAAGTCCGCAACATCGCCGAAGTGACCACCGCCGTCGCCCGCGGCGATTTGTCCAAGAAGATCACCGTCGACGTGAAGGGCGAGATCCTCGAGCTCAAGAACACCATCAACACGATGGTCGACCAGCTCAACGGCTTCGCCTCAGAAGTGACCCGCGTCGCCCGCGAAGTGGGCACCGAAGGTAAGCTCGGCGGTCAGGCGCAGGTGCCCGGCGTCGCCGGTACCTGGGCCGATCTCACCAACAACGTGAACTTGATGGCCGCGAACCTGACGGGCCAGGTCCGCAACATCGCCGAGGTGACCACCGCCGTGGCTCGCGGCGACTTGTCGAAGAAGATTACCGTCGATGTGCGCGGCGAAATTCTGGAGCTGAAGAATACCATCAACACGATGGTGGACCAGCTCAACTCCTTCGCGTCGGAAGTGACCCGCGTGGCGCGCGAAGTCGGCTCGGAAGGAAAGCTCGGCGGTCAGGCGCAGGTGGAAGGCGTCGCCGGCACCTGGGCCGACCTGACGGACAACGTGAACCTCATGGCCGGCAATCTCACCGGCCAGGTGCGTAACATTGCCGAAGTGACGACCGCCGTTGCGAAGGGCGACTTGTCGAAGAAGATCACCGTCGACGTGAAGGGCGAAATCCTCGAGCTGAAGAACACCATCAACACGATGGTGGACCAGCTGAACTCCTTCGCTTCCGAAGTGACGCGCGTCGCTCGCGAGGTGGGGTCGGAAGGAAAGCTCGGCGGTCAGGCACAGGTCGAAGGCGTCGCCGGTACCTGGGCCGACCTGACGGACAGCGTGAACTTGATGGCCGGCAATTTGACCGGTCAGGTCCGGAATATCGCCGAGGTGACCACCGCCGTCGCCCGCGGCGATTTGTCGAAGAAGATCACCGTCGACGTGAAGGGCGAAATCCTCGAGCTCAAAAACACGATCAACATGATGGTGGATCAGCTCAATGGCTTCGCGTCGGAAGTGACGCGCGTGGCGCGCGAGGTCGGCACGGAAGGCAAGCTCGGCGGCCAGGCGCAGGTGCCGGGCGTCGGCGGAACGTGGAAGGACCTCACCGACAACGTGAACGCCATGGCGGCCAACCTGACGGGTCAGGTGCGCAATATCGCGGAGGTGACCACGGCGGTGGCGCTCGGCGACTTGTCGAAGAAGATCACCGTGGACGTGAAGGGCGAGATCCTCGAGCTCAAGAACACCATCAACACGATGGTGGACCAACTCAACCGCTTCGCCGTGCGAGGTGACCCGCGTGGCCCGCGAAGTGGGCACGGAAGGCAAGCTCGGCGGTCAGGCGCAGGTGCGCGGTGTCGCCGGCACGTGGAAGGATCTCACCGACAACGTGAACCTCATGGCAGCGAACCTCACCGGCCAGGTCCGCAACATCGCCGACGTGACGACCGCCGTCGCCAAGGGCGACTTGTCGAAGAAGATCACCGTGGACGTGAAGGGCGAGATCCTCGAGCTCAAGAACACGATCAACACCATGGTCGACCAGCTGAACGCCTTTGCGAGCGAGGTGACTCGCGTGGCGCGCGAAGTGGGCACCGAGGGCAAGCTGGGCGGACAGGCGCAGGTGCCTGGCGTGGGCGGTACGTGGAAGGACCTCACCGACAATGTGAACGTCATGGCCACGAACCTGACCAACCAGGTGCGCGGAATTGCCGAGGTCGTGACCGCGGTGGCCCAAGGTAACCTGAAGCGAAAACTGTCGGTCGACGCGAAGGGGGAAATCGCCGCGCTCGCCGATACGATCAACTTCATGATCGATACGCTCTCGACGTTCGGCGACCAGGTGACGAACATGGCCCGCGAGGTCGGCATCGAGGGCAAGCTCGGCGGTCAGGCCCGCGTACCCGGCGCTGCCGGCTTGTGGCGCGACCTCACCGATAACGTGAACCAGCTAGCGGCAAACCTAACCAACCAGGTTCGTTCAATAGCCGAGGTGGCGACCGCCGTGACCAAGGGCGACCTCACGCGATCGATCGCCGTTCAGGCGGCCGGGCGAAATGGCCGCGCTCAAGGACACGATCAACGAGATGATCGGCAACCTGAAGGATCAGACGCTGAAGAATGCCGAGCAGGATTGGCTCAAGACCAACCTCGCTCGCTTCAGCCGCATGCTCCAGGGCGAGCGCGACCTCGCGACCGTCTCAAATCTCATCATGTCAGAGCTCGCGCCGCTGGTGAATGCGCAATATGGCGTCTTCTACGTCACCAAGCGCGAGGAAGAAGAGACTAAGCTCGAACTCGTGGCGAGCTACGGAGCGGAGACGCCCGAGCAGTTGAAGCAGGAGTTCCACCTCCGTGAAGGACTGATCGGCCAAGCGGCGGCTGATCGCCGGCCGATCCTCTTGAAGGAAGTGCCGCCCGAGTTCATCCGCATCGGGTCGGGCCTCGGCCACGCGAAGCCGGCGAACGTGAACATCCTGCCCGCGCTGTTCGAGGACGAAGTGAAGGCGGTCATCGAGCTCGCCTCGTTCAACGAGTTCAACGAAACGCACCAGAGCTTCCTTGATCAGCTGATGGAATCGGTCGGTATCGTGCTCAACACGATCGCGGCCACCATGCGCACCGAGGGTCTTCTGAAGCAATCGCAGCTCCTGACCCAGGAGCTGCAGGCGCGGCAGACCGAACTCACCCGCAAGCAACAGGAGCTGCACGCAACGAACGAAGAATTACAGGAGAAAGCGCAGCTCCTCGAGAACGAGAAGAAGCAGGTTGAAGCGAAGAATATCGAAATCGAAATGGCGCGGCGCGCGGTCGAGGAGAAGGCCGAGCAGCTCGCGTTGACGTCCAAGTACAAATCCGAGTTCCTTGCCAACATGTCGCACGAGCTTCGGACGCCGCTCAATTCGCTGCTCATTCTATCGAAGCTGCTGGCCGACAACGCGCAGGGCAACCTCAACGAGAAGCAGGTCGAGTTCTCGAGGACGATCAATTCCGCGGGATCGGACCTTCTCAACCTGATTAATGACATCCTCGACCTGTCGAAGATCGAATCCGGTACGGTGACGATCGAAGTCGGCGAGATGCCGATGCAAAATCTAAAGCAGCACATGGAGCGGACATTCCGTCAGCTCGCTGCCGACAAGGGACTCGACTTCAACGTCAAGTTCGACGGCAAGCTGCCGCAGACCATCCGAACCGACGAGAAGCGGCTGCAGCAGATCGTGCTGAACCTGCTGTCGAACGCTTTCAAGTTTACGTCGAAGGGCAGTGTCACGCTTGGCGTTCGCTGCGCCGACACCGGCTGGAGCCCGACGCACCCGGTGCTGCGGAACGCGGATCGCGCGATCGAGATTGCCGTGATCGACACGGGCATCGGCATCCCGGTAGACAAGCAGAAGCTCATCTTCGAGGCCTTCCAGCAGGCCGATGGTACGACCAGCCGCAAGTACGGCGGTACGGGTCTCGGCCTTTCAATCAGCCGCGAGATCGCGCGCCTGCTCGGCGGTGAGCTTCAGGTCCGCTCGACACCGGGAGAAGGCTCGATTTTCACCTTGTACGTGCCGCTCGAGGCGCAGGCTGCGGCGGCGACTGCCGCGATCGGAGCTCCGATGCGTTACGACAACAGCGGGGCCGTAGTCCCCTCGGCGCTCCCGACGGGATTTGAGGTTAGCGATGACCGCGACGATTTGGGCAAGGAACCGTTCGTGCTCATCGTCGAGGACGATCCCACGTTCGCATCGATCCTGCTCGATGCCGCGCATGAAGCCGGCCTGAAGGGCGTCGTCTCGACCGCGGGTGCGGGCACGCTAAGCATGGCACGCAAGCTTCAGCCGACAGCGATCACCCTCGATCTTGGGCTTTCCGACATCGATGGTTTCGTGCTTCTCGACCTGCTGAAGCACGATCCGCAGACGAGCCACATCCCGATCCACGTCGTCTCCGGCAAGGATCGCAGCAAGTCGGTGATCGGTATGGGCGCATTCGGAATCACCGAGAAGCCGGCGCAGCGCGAGGACCTCGTGCGCGTCTTCGGTGACCTCCGTAAGCACACCGACGCGCACAAACCGAAGCGCAAGAAGGCGGCGAGTACCGTTGCCGTTCGACCTGTTGCCGAGCTTGCCGGCGCCAAAGTGCTCATTGTGGACGATGACATCCGCAACATCTTCTCGCTGACAAGCGTTCTGGAGAGCCACGATGTGGAAGTACTCCATGCGGAGCGGGGAAAGGATGGGATCCTGATTTTGGAGCAGACGCCGGGCGTCGACATCGCCCTGATCGATATCATGATGCCCGAAATGGATGGGTACGAAACGATGAAGCACATCCGCGAGCGCCCGGAGCTTGCCGATCTGCCGCTGATCGCGGTGACCGCCAAGGCCATGAAGGGCGACCGGCAGAAGTGCCTGGACGCGGGCGCTTCCGACTACATCGCAAAGCCGGTGGACATCGAATTGCTGCTCGCGCTCCTTCGCGTGTGGGTTGCGCGGTCTAGGGAGGCGGCTGCATCAGCAGCGCCGCCGATCCCGATGGAGGCAGCGGAGTAACGCATGAACGGCCCAGCGGGACAGATCCCGGCGCAGGCGAGTCTTGAGCCTGAAGTCCTCGAGATGACGGAGGCGGAACGGCCGCGCGTCCTCCTGGTCGATGACGACGAGCGCAACCTTCTAGCGGTGCAAAGCATCCTGGAGGATCTCGGCGACGTTGTGACTGCTCGGTCGGGCGAGGAGGCGCTGCGGCACCTGCTCAAGGGCGAGTTCGCCGTCATTCTGCTCGACGTCTACATGCCCGGCATGGACGGCTACGAAGCTGCCCAGATCATCCGCAGTCGCGACCAGACCAAGGGCATCCCAATTGTTTTCCTGTCGGCGGTCAACAAGGAAGCCGAGCACCTGCTGCGCGGATATTCGATGGGCGCGGTCGACTATGTGTTCAAGCCGGTCGACCCGATCGTGCTGCGATCCAAGGTGGCAGTATTCGTGGACCTCTTCGCCAAGTCTAAAGAGGTCGAGCGCAAGGCGCGGTACGAGCAGGCGCTTCTGGATGCGACCATTCGCGCAAATGCTGAGCGCCTGCGCGCGGAGCAGGAGCTGCGCCGCGCAGAACAACGGCAGGCAGCGATCATCCAGTCCTTGCCAATGGTGCTGTATCTCGACCCCTACGGCGCAACCGCCAGGCGGCCAACCTATGTTAGCGGCGACTTCGAGGGGATCACCGGGTTCAAACTGGATCAGATCTCAGAAGACTCGACCGTTTGGCAGGACCGGCTCCACCCCGACGACCGTGAACGGGTTCTTGAGGCAATGGCAGCGCGGCGCAAGACGGGCCGCTCAGCAATCGAATATCGCTGGCTTTGCGCCGATGGGAACTACAAGCATTTCCTGGATCAGGCGGTGCTCCTGCGGGACGCGGACGGCAAGCCGGTCGAATTCGCCGGGACGTTGACCGACATAAGCGAGCAGAGATCGCTCGAGAGCCAGCTGATGCAGGCCCAGAAGATGGACGCGATCGGAAAGCTGACCGGCGGCATTGCGCACGACTTCAACAATCTGCTCGCTGCCGTCATTGGCGGGCTCGGCCTGATCGAGAAAAGGGCGCCGCTCGGCGATGATGAGCGCAGGATCCTCGCAATGACCAAGCGGGCGGCCGAGCAAGGCAGTGAGCTGGTCCGGAGGCTGCTCGCTTTTGCACGCAGGCAGAAGCTAGAGCCGCACCCCATCGACCTGTCGGCGTTGCAGGAGGCTGTCTGGGACCTGCTGACCCACACGCTCGGTGGGCTCGTGAAGATCGAATGGCGAGCGGACAAGGACATATGGCCAGCCTTTGCCGACCGCGCACAACTCGAGCTCGCGCTCGTCAACCTGATCATCAACGCCCGTGACGCAATGCCTGCGGGCGGCAACGTCACTGTCGCTGTCGAAAACCAATCATTGACTGCTGAGAATTGGGCCGATCTTCCCGCAGGAGACTATGTGCTGCTGTCGGTCGCCGACGATGGCGTTGGCATCTCCGCCGACGATCTCGAGAAAGTCATGGAGCCGTTCTTCACAACGAAGGCGCCCGGCAAGGGAAGCGGGCTTGGGCTCAGCATGGTCTACGGCTTCGCCAAGCAATCTGGCGGCGCCTTCCGCATCCACAGCAAGGTCGGCCGCGGAACCACAGCCGAGATCTGGCTTCCCCGAGCGCCCGCACATGCGAGCGAACCTGCGGAGCCGAAGCAAGACGCCCCGGGCCAGCCGATGCGAAACCTGCGGATCCTCCTCGTGGACGACCATGCGGAGGTGCGCAGCACCACGGCAGCCGTCCTCCACGATCTGGGCCACGAGGTGGTCGAAGCGGCGAATGGGAACGACGCACTGACAGTCCTCAAGAACGGCGATTGCGAGTATGATCTCATGATCAGCGACTACGCGATGCCAAATCTTTCTGGCACGGAGTTCCTGCGTGAGGCTCGAGTTCCTCTGCCCCGGCGTTCCTGCCCTGATCATCACCGGCTACGCCGAAACTGACGCGATCCAGGACCGGCCCGATGGCGTCGAGGTGCTCCTGAAGCCGTTCACCCCCAATAACCTCGACGCTGCGCTTGCGCGCGTGGCGGGCGCGCTCGCTGTCTCCCGCTGAACACAGTTTCCAGCGGAAGTACCAAAGGAGCCGCTGAGCCGATGAACGGAGAAACCTAATGTAAATCAGGTTGTTCGTCCTTACGCCTCGATCATGACAGTGAGTTTCCGTGTCTTCCGAAAATCCCCCCAGCGACCGAACCCTCGAAGAGGTGAGTTCGCGCCTGAATGACGGTCTTCAATCCTGCAAAGCGGTAATAGACAATTACCGTAAGATGCTTGCGGGGACTGGGCCAACCACTGCTGAACGCCACGACGGTCGGGGCGGAGACAACAGCGAAGGCTGAACAACGCGCGAGCGGCCCGGCACACGACGGGCCACCCGCGCGCGGACAACCCAGCGCGAGACGATTTGGGCAGGGCGCCACCCTTCTCACCTCGGCGGATCGTCGAACCCATTGATCGCTTACCGACGGCGGCGATCTCGTAGACCGGAATTGTCGTAAGGTGGGTTCCAGATAAGGCTCCGGAAGTTCACTCCGCCGCCGAACATTCCCGAGCGACCCGCACAAGCGTAGAATAGCGCGACCCTACGATGAACCTTTCCAGCCCCCACCGGCACCCATGCGAGTGGGAGAGAGACCGCAAATGATCTGGTCCGGGACAGCAAAGCGTCCCCGCACCGGCAATTCCACCCGCGGCGCCCCCGAGGAAAAGGAGTTGCTTGCCCGCGTCGCGACTGACGACTTGCAGGCGTTCGAAATGCTCTACCGGATCTACCAGCCACGCCTCACGCGCTTCCTGCTCACGCTCATTCAGCGTCAGCAGCTCGTTGAGGAAGTGCTCGACGACACAATGATGGTCGTCTGGCAAACTGCAGGCCAATTCAGAGGATCGAGCAAGCCGTCGACGTGGATTTTCGCCATCGCGTATCGGAAAGCGCTGAAGGCGAAAGCTCGCTGGCCGTACCCGGTTGAAGACCAAGAGAACGACACCCGCGTCAGCCCTGACGAAGGACCCGACGGACAACTTCACCATCAGCGACTGCACGATGCTCTCGTCGCCGCAATGGACCATCTGTCGTCAGATCACCGTGCGGTCGTAGACCTCACCTACTTCCATGGGATGGGCTATCGCGAGATCGCCGAGATCATGGATTGTCCCGTCGACACCGTGAAGACCCGCATGTTCCATGCACGCCGCCGCCTCAAGCAGGCGATGCCCGGCAGCCTGGAAGACTGGATTTAGGATCGACCATGCCGACCCCATTCAATTCAGACGAAAGGCCGCACGACGAAGCCGAGGCGCTGCTGCCATGGTACGCGACGGGCCAACTCAAGGACGACGAGCGCGAACGTGTGGAACAGCATCTTCTGGCCTGCTCCGGTTGCCGTGAGCAACTCGGTGTTGAACGCCGGATGATCGGTGAGTTCCGCCGGTCTACTCCTGAACTGGCGTCCGGGTGGGCGCGGATGCGGGCGCGCATTGAACCGTCGTCGCGTGCTTCAGTACGTGCTCCGCGTAAGCGCGGATTGGCCGATGCAATCTTGGAATTCTGGTCGGTGCTGACCCGGCCTGTGGTCGCCGCACTTGCAGCAGCGCAAATTGGCTTCGTCGCCGTGGCTTCGACATTGCTCATTTCGCTTAGCCAGCCCGCTTATCATGCGCTCGGATCTTCGCCGGAGCCCGCATCCGCCAACATGCTCGTCATGTTCCGCGAGGCTACGACTGTTCAAGAGGTCCGCGATGTTCTTCAAAGCACGAGTGGGACGATTGTGGGCGGCCCAACTTCCTCGGGTGCTTACCTGATCCACGTCGAACCTAAACAGCGTCGGTCCGCTCTCGCGAAGTTGCAGTCGAACGACGACGTGCAGCTCGCCGCTGAGATCGACAGTGGGGTGTCTCAGTGATCTGGCGGACCCTTTTTCGAGGGCTCGCTTTTGCGCTGGCATTGTTCGCGGTGCCTGCAATCGCCCGAGGAGAATCAGCTGCCGACTACGATCGCCAGATCCTGGTTATGGTCCGACATCCTCCCGACCATTATCGGCTGAATGGAGGTTATGGCGGCGGGTACGGGGACAACCTGGCACGAAGCGCACGCGAGCGGCTCGCACGCGAGATCGCACGCCAGTACCGGCTGACGCTCGTCGAAGACTGGCCAATGCCGATGATTGGCGTCGATTGCTTCGTCATGGCCGTGCCCGATGAGAGGACAGCGCCAGCGGCGGCCGAACAGGTATCCCACGACAGCAACGTCGAGTGGGCCGAACCGATGGCCCTCTACAGCGCTCAAGGAACCGCGCACAACGATCCCCTCTACGCTGCCGAGCCCGCAGCAAGTCAGTGGCACCTCGCCGACCTTCACCGCGTCGCGAGCGGTAAGGGCGTGAAGATTGCAGTAATCGATAGCGGTATAGATGCAAACCACCCTGACCTCGCGGGCCAGCTTATCGTCGACCGAAACTTCGTTGCCGGTCAGTCCCTAGTCGCCGAGGAACACGGTACGGCCGTCGCGGAAATCATCGCCGCGAAGGCGGATAACGGAATCGGCATCGCCGGTGTCGCGCCGGGTGCGCGGCTGTTGGGGCTACGTGCCTGCTGGCAATCCAAGGGTGAGACAGTCTGCGACACGCTGAGCCTTGCGAAGGCGCTGTATTTCGCGGCCGAAAGCAAGAGCGACATCATAAATATGAGCCTCGCCGGACCTGACACGCGCCTTCTCCGCGCGATCATCTTGGTCGCCCTTTCGCGTGGCACGACTATCGTGACCGCCTATGATTCCAAGCTTGCGCAAGGAGGTTTTCCGGCTTCAGTGTCTGGCGTCGTCGCCGTGTCGAACAGCGTCTTGGCACCAGCGCGCGGCCATGTTTACACTGCGCCGGGGAACGGCGTACCGACGACGGAGCCTGGAGGACGATGGTTTCTCGTCAACGGGAGTTCATTTGCCGCGGCACATGTCAGCGGGCTCGTCGCTCTGACGCGGGAGCGTCGGCGCTCGCCAAGTGCGAACTTGGTCAGTCAACGGCCGGATGGTGGGGCAATCGATGCCTGCGCAACCCTGATGCGCGCCGCGGCTGGTTGTGATTGCTCGTGCGGCTCGGGCCGCTTCGCTGCCGCGGCGGGCGGTCGCTAATTCCTTCGCGGCAGGCGCGTTCCTTTTCGCTGCTTTCCTGGTCACGGCCGGCTCGGCTTCCGCTCAACAGCTTGGCGGCGCCGTGTCGGCCTATAGTGACAGCAGGTTTCGCGGCTATTCGCTCAGCGAAGACAGACCAGTCGCGGTCCTCGAATTGTCATATGACCATCCAAGCGGGGTCTACCTCGCGCTGGCGGGTAGCGGTGTGGCCGCGCGAGCCGAAGGCCCGCAATTTCTCGGAGTTCAAATCAACGGCGGCTATGCGACCCGTCTGGCTTCGGGTCCAACGTTGGATGTCGGCGCAGTACACTCGACGTACTCGCACTACTCCGGTCTGGGCGGAAGCCGCACTTACACGGAGCTTTACGCGGGGATTGCGCTGAAGTCGGTATCGTCGCGGATTTCCGTTTCTCCGGATTATTTCGGGCACGGCTGGACTGTGCACCCGGAGCTGAACGGCCAAATCCAGGTGACGCGCAATTCGAGCATCAACGCAAATGTCGGACTACTGCTCCCAATGAGCGAAGCCGGTTACCGGGCGCACGCTCATCCAATCTACGATGCGCACGTGGGGGTCGACCAGGCGCTGGGCCGCTTCACGCTTCACGGTGCCGTTACCACCCGGGGTAAGCAGCAAGGCATCTATTCGACGGGACGCGCCAGCCGGAACGCCTTCGTTATCGGCATCAGCTACGCACTTTGAACCCTACCGCGGGCCGCAGGCACCTACAGTGGCCGCCGAGAGCGAGCCGCGAGCCCCTCGCCAGCCCCCGTTCGCGACTTGCTCTCGGTGAGCGACGCATGAGCAATACGCCAGAGAGCAGCACGGCGTCGCATGCGTGATCTCCGCTGCGCAAGCACCAACCAGGGGGGAAATACCGACAATTCCCGATAGTGGCGGGTAGCCCCAAATCTTACGCCATAACGGCAAGGGGCGAGCTCCTTGCCGCTCTGGGACGAGCGAGTGGCCCGGCGGTCCCCCGACCGGGCCACTTCGTTGGCCGGTAACGAGCAAATCGAGGCGGAGCGCGAGTGGCAGTCCAAGGCAAAATCGACCCGATGCATCAGTTTGCGATCTCGCCGATCGCGCCGCTGCACCTCGGCCGTTACGACATCAGCTTCACGACGAGCGCTGCCTGGATGCTCGTCGCGTTTCTACTGATATTCGGCTTCGTCGCGCTGGGCATGAAGCGCGAGCTGGTGCCGGGCCGCTGGCAAGCCGCCGTCGAAGGCGTCACCGGCTTCGTCGACGACATGGTCCGGGTGAACATCGGGCCCGAAGGCAAAAAGTTCACCCCTTACATCTTCTCGCTGTTCGTATTCATTCTCGTATCGAATTCTGCTGGGTCTACTGCCGCTCGCAATCCTCCCCGGCCTGCATCCGTTCACAACGACCAGCCAGTTCAGCCTGACCGGCGTTCTTGCGGTGCTGAGCTTTTCGATCGTCATCATTGTCGGCTTCTGGCGGCACGGCCTGCACTTCTTTTCGCTGTTCGTCCCGCATGGCACGCCGGCGGTCATGGTCCCGCTCATCGCGGCGATCGAGTTCATCTCCTTCATGGTTCGACCGTTCAGTCTCGGCCTCCGCTTGTTCGTCGCGATGATCGCGGGTCACATCCTCATGGAAGTGTTCGGAAGCTTCATCGTCAGCGGCCTGCACGGCGGCGCGATGGGCCTGGGCGTCAGCGTCCTCAGCTTCCTGTTCATCGTGTTCGTCGTCGCGCTGGAACTGCTGATGTGCGTGATTTAGGCTTACGTCTTCGCGCTTCTGACGACGCTCTACCTCAACGACGCGGTCAATCTTCACTGATGCCCCAGATCACCCAACTCGCTGAGGTCTTTGCTTCCCAGCTCTTCTGGCTCGCGATCTTCTTCGGCTTGATCTTCTTCGTGATCGCGCGAGGCATGCTCCCGAAAGTGCGATCAACTATCGACGATCGCGATGCGAAAGTTGCCGAGGATTTGAAACAAGCTCAGGCGGCGCGAACGGGAGCCGAGCAAACCGAAGCAGCTTGGCGCGAGCGCATGGATGCCACGCGACAAGACGCGGCGCGTCTTGCTCAAGAGGCAAAACTGGCAAGCGCCCGCGAAACGGAAGCGCGCATCAAGGAAGCGCTCGACGAAATTGACGCGAGGGTGGAGCGCGCCAGGCTCCGCATTCGCGATGCGGTCGCAAGCGCCCGCGCGGAGATGGAAGTCGTGGCGACGGAGGCTGCACAGCAAATGGTTCAGCAGCTGACCGGCATCAAGGTCGACAAGAAGGAGGCATCGAGGGCGATCGAGGCCCAGCTGGCCGAAGTGCACCTCGCCACTCCGCAGCGGTCTGAAATGCCATCGAAGCACATCGTTTCTTGACGGGGGACAATCATGCAGGACCGCATCTTCGGCGACCGCGAAAAAGCGATGGAGGAAGCCTACTTCCGGAATGAGGACGCACGGCTCCTCGGCAAGCTCCGCCAGAAAGCGCACCTCGACGACATCGGTCTAGCGCTCGCCGAGGCGCTGCAGGTCAACAATCCCGACTTGCTGCTGCGGGCCAGGAGCCTGGGCATAACGCTGGACACTGCGGCGGCGCTGTTTCTCGCCCCGCTCGTGCAGGTCGCGTGGGCCGGTGGATCGGTCACGAAGCCAGAGCATGATGCGGTGCTGCGGCTTGCGCGAGGGCGTGGTGTCGAGATCGACTCACCGTCTTATGCTCAGATCAACGACTGGTTAGAAAAACGTCCACCCGACACCCTGTTCGAAACCGCTGTCGAGGTCATCAAGTACGGCTTTTCTGTGCTGCCGCCCGACGAGAAGGAGCAGCGGATCAGGACGCTCGTCGCCGCCTGTCATGAAGTCGCTGAAGCTTCTGGAAGCACCCTTGGCTGGGTCCTGGGCCTAAAGAGCGTGTCGGATAGCGAGGCGGTGACGCTCGACACGATCACGAACAACCTCCGGAGACCCGAAAGTCATTTGTAAAACTCGGATTATTCGATCCAGTCCCAGATGTTCTTGCTTGAGAAGGACCATTTGAAGCTGAGCTGAAGCCGGGTGTCGGTGCCGGTGTCACCGTCCTTGTCCTGCCGCTTGCCCCACATCAGCTCGGCGCCCGTGAGCACGTCAGGTATGGGGCTCCAGAGCACGTTGGCAGACGCATACTGACCCTTGTAAAAGGCGGCCAGTTCCTGGAAATTCGTGTTGTCGACCTTGGTGAAGCTGTAGCCGATCGACGAGGACCAGGCCTTCGACCATTGAAGATCGACATATCCGGTCAGACCAAGGAGCTTCACCGCCTCCGCTCGCGGCACGAGGATGATGTTGCCCGGTTCGGTAATGGTGGAAACGGAGGGTGCGAGATCCGTCCCCCCATCGTTCATGAAACTTGCGATCCCTCGCCCATAGACAGCGCTTAGCTTCAATGTCGCAAGAGACAGCTTGATCGCGGAACTCGCGTCCACTCCCCAGCCGGTCTTGTGACCCTTGGGCTCATTATTGCTCGTGGCGACCGTATCGTAGCCAACTCTTCGCAGGATTCCGGCCAGCTGAACATGTCCCCAATCGCCAGTGTAGCGAACCGCAGCAGTGAGATCCGGCACCTTCTCATCGTCCTGGATGCTCGCGGCGACATCCTCATCAATGAGGCGGAGGTTACCAGGATCGATATCATTGCTCGGATGCTCCAGCGCCACCGCGGCCATCCAGTGCGTGTCCTTCAGGAAGGTGAAACGGATTTGCGGCGTGCGCGTATTCACCTGCCCCGGTCGGACCCCAGTAATCGAGGACGTTCGGGAAAACGTCGCCGTCCATCCACAATGTGTTCGTCTGGCCGGCTAAGAAGGGGCCCCAGCTCGCATAGGCGTGCCGCAGGTGAAAGGTCGTTTGCCCGGCATTGGCACCGGTACCGTAGAGGTCGAATTCGAACTTCACCTCGTAAGGCTTGCCGCCAACCATCCCCGACGCCTTCGCCCCCAAGCGAGACTGGCGCACACTGAAGAGCGACTGGCCATCGCTTCCGAACTGGCCGTTGGCCGTCGGGATCTTGGACGGACGCAGCGTCGCTTCCCAGTCGGGATCAACCCGCTTGAAGTCCTGGATCGCGTCGAGCTGCGCGAATCCGTAGAGCTCGAGGTTGCGATCGCGCGGAGGGTGCGGCACCGGCGGCGTCACTTGAACCGCAGTCGGTGTCACGCCGAGCCGAGCCTCGAGTGAATTGATGCGCGATTGCAGATCGCGGAGTTCCTGGATTGCCTGCGCTCGGTCGGCATCCGTAAGCGGCGGCGCGACCTGTTGGGCGGTTCCACTAGCGCTCGCCGCGGCGGGGATTGCTGGAGCCGCGGGTGCGGGAATGCTGTCGGGCGCGCGCGAAGCGATCGCCGGCGAGCCGGCCAGAACTGCGGATACAGCCATGAGGCTTTTACTGATCATCACCCCACCCCCATGCTCTATTACTAGCAACGACTATGAGCATGTCGCCTTGGACAGGCGCTCAGGAGAATTCCCGAGTTACGGCCGTTAGAAATGCCGAGCAGTTGCACCGGAGCTTAGTTCGCCTGAAGACCTGCCGAGCGGAAGATGCTGACCGCTGCTTCTACGCCCTCGTTTGTCGGCGGATCCGTCTCGCTGAGCTCATATTCGATGCCGAGCCGCTCCCACTTGTACCGGCCCATCTGATGGAACGGCAGGATCTCGGCTTTCTCGACGACGCCCAGCGACGCCCCGAAACGGGCAAGCGCATCCATCTCCTCGGGAATGTCGGTGAGGCCTGGAACAAGAACATAGCGCAGCCACATCGGCCTCTTCAGATCAGAAAGGCGGCGCGCAGAACTGGAGCACGTCCTCATTCAGCATGCCGGTTACGCGCATGTGCTGGTCGGGCGTGAATGCCTTCATGTCGAGGATTACCAAGTCGATTTTCCCAAGCTCTTCGTCGGACAACCGCTCGGCGTAATAGCCGTTCGTTTCGATGGCGGTGTGAACTCCCATGCCCTTCACTGCCCCGAACAGCCGCGCGGCGAACCGGTCCTGCATTAGCGGCTCACCACCCGAAAGCGTGAAGCCACCGTGCATCGTCTTGAGGCCATTCGCGTATTTGCGCACCTCCTCGATGGCGTGCTCGAGCGACACCGGAATGCCGTTTTTCAGCGTCCAGGTGTCGGGGTTGTGACAATATCTGCAGCGGAACATACAAGCGGTCGTCCACGCCACGAGACGAATTCCTGGGCCATCGACGGCAGAGCCCGTCGTGAAAGAATGCAGGAAGCCGAGATCGCCAGACTTGAGTGCGCTGCGCACGTCCGTATCCGGTACGCCTTCGCCGAGATGAACGCGCATCTCAAATGGGGATTTCGCTTCCAACGACGTGTTTTCAGCCGTCATCGACGGTGCGGAAGAAACTTCCATCTCATTCACCGTGGAAGGTGCGATTGATTACGTCCATCTGCTGTTCGCGCGTGAGCCGCACGAAGTTCACGGCATAGCCAGACACTCGGATCGTGAGGCTCGGATACTTCTCCGGATGATCCATCGCGTCCATCAACGTCTCGCGATTCAAGACGTTGATGTTCATGTGGTAACCGGTCGTTCCGAAGAACCCGTCGAGAATGGAAGTGAGGTTCGTAATCCGATCGTTCTGCGTCCGCCCGAGTCCGGTCGGAACGAGCGTCGTGGTCAACGAAATTCCGTCCTGAGCGTCGCGGTAGGGGATTTTTGCCACGGACGCCGCCGATGCGTGAATGCCGTGGCTGTCGCGGCCATGCATCGGGTTTGCGCCGGGAGCGAACGGCTCGCCCTTCCGGCGCCCGTCGGGCGTGTTGCCGGTGGCTTTACCATAGACGACGTTGGACGTTATCGTCAGCACCGACTGGGTGTGCAATGCGTTCCGGTAGAGCGGGTATTTGCGCAGCTTGTCCATGAACGTCGAGACCAGCCACGCGGCCATTCCGTCGACCCTGTTATCGTTATTGCCGAACAGCGGGAATTCGCCTTCAGTAACATAGTCCGTGATCAAACCCGTCTCGTCGCGGACGACCTTCACCTTCGCATATTTGATTGCCGAGAGGCTGTCGGCCACGACCGACATACCGGCGATCCCGAACGCCATCGTCCTGAGTGGCGCATAATCGTGAAGCGCCATCTCAATGCGTTCGTAGGCATATTTGTCGTGCATGTAGTGGATGACGTTCATCGCACTGGCGTAGGTGCCGGCCAGCCAATCCATAATCTTGGTGAAGCGATCGACGACGTCATCGAAGTCGAGATAATCGCCCTGCACCGCCTCCGTAGCAGGTGCAACTTGCTTCCCACTCACCTCGTCGCGGCCGCCATTGATGGCGTAGAGCATTGCCTTGGCGAGGTTTGCGCGAGCGCCGAAGAACTGCATCTGCTTGCCCATTGCCATAGGTGAGACGCAGCAGGCGATCGCCCCATCGTCGCCCCAAGCCATCCGCATGATCTCGTCGCTCTCAAACTGGATGGAGCTGGTGTCGATCGCAACCTTTGCCGAGAACCGCCGAAAGGCTTCCGGCAGTTGCGGCGTGTACCAGATGGTCAGGTTGGGCTCTGGCGCGGCGCCAAGATTGTAGAGCGTTTGGAGAAAGCGAAAGCTCGTTTTGGTGACGAGCGGACGACCGTCGTCGGCCATGCCAGCAATGGATTTCGGTCACCCAGGTCGGATCGCCCGCGAACAGATCGTCATACTCTGGAGTGCGCAGGAAACGGATGATGCGCAGCTTGATGACGAAGTCGTCGACGATCTCCTGCGCCTGCTCTTCGGTGATAAAACCGGCTTCGAGGTCACGTTCGAAGTAGACGTCGAGGAAGGTCGAAACACGTCCCAGCGACATCGCCGCGCCATTCTGTTCCTTCACTGCGGCCAAATAGCCGAAATAGAGCCACTGCACGGCTTCCTTGGCAGTCCCGGCAGGCCCCGAGATATCGAAGCCATATTTCGCCGCCATCTCCTTGAGCTCGCCGAGAGCACGAATTTGCTCACTCAGTTCCTCACGATCGCGGATGATTTCGTCGGTCGACCATTGCTGATCCAGACCAGCTTTCTCTGCCTTTTTGACCTCAATCAGCCGGTCGACGCCGTAGAGAGCGACACGTCGATAATCGCCGATAATTCGGCCCCGTCCGTACGCATCGGGAAGCCCGGTAAGAACGTGCGAGCTTCGGCACCTGCGAACGTCCTGAGTGTAAGCGTCGAACACGCCTTCATTGTGCGTCTTGCGATACTTGGTGAAGATCTCAATGACTTTGGGATCTGGCTTGTAGCCGTAAGCCTCCAGACCATTCGTGACCATTTTAAGTCCGCCGTTCGGCATGATGGCGCGCTTCAGCGGCGCGTCGGTCTGCAGGCCGACGATCACCTCGTTATTCTTGTCGATATAGCCTGCTTCATGAGCGGTGATCGAACTCGGAATTTGCGAGACGTCGAGCACGCCTTTCTTACGCTCCTCAACGAAGAGGTCGGTCAGCTTCTTCCAGATCTCGAGCGTTCGTTTCGTCGGACCGGCGAGGAAACTCTCGTCGCCGTAGTAGGGCTCATAATTGTGCTGCATGAAGTTGCGGACGTTGATCTCCTTCGTCCAAAGGCCGGGCTTGAAGGCCGCCCTCGCTTCAGGCGCCGGCTTATATTCGGGTTCCATGATCAGGGTCGACATCGCGTCCTCCGTTTGGAATTCATTCGGCGGCGAGACCGGCGCCGAGCGGCGCGGCCTGCACTGTCTTGCGTGACTTGGGTCCGGTCTCGCGAAGCAGCAGTGTCAGCAGGATCGCGAGACCGACCCCGAACAGCAGCGGCAAGAAGCTCTGCTGGTAATGTGCGAGTTGGCGCTCGCCGCCCAGGCTCGCGGCAATGAGGCGGCTCGCGAAGACGGGGCCGAGGATCGCGGTCAGGGCGAAATTCAGGAAGTTTATGACGCCGGTCGCCGTGCCGCTGTGCTCCGGCCGGTTTGCCTCCTTGATGACCGTGTAAGGGATCATTGCCGCGCCTGAGGCGATGCCGGCGAGAAGGCCTAGGCTGTAGGTGGGGAACACGTCACGGGGACCAAAGAGGATCAGCGCAAGGGCACCTATCAGCACCAATGCCGCCCCAACGATGACCGGCTTGCGGCGTCCGATCCGATCGCTGATCCAGCCGAGCAGGGGACAGCCGATGATCCAGCCGAACGGGACCGAGGCTGAGCGGAGGACGGCCAGCGAATAAGGCACGTCATGCGCTTCCTGCAGATAGCGAACGCCCCAGACCATGTCGAAAATCGTCGTCGGGATGAAGATGAGTCCCGCGATCAATCCGCACAGAATCGACTGTGGATTGATGAAAACCGCACCCATCGCCTTCATGGCAGGGCCCAAGCCCACATTACCGCCCTTACGGCGCCTGTCGTTTCGGTATGAGCATGAACAACAGGACGGCGAGCGGAAGACCGATGATCCCCATGACCAGCCAGAAGCGGTCCCAAGGGAAGCCGGAGGCAACGATCGGACCGACTGCGAATTGGCCGGCCGATCCGCCGGCCATGCCGAACATCTGCGTCACGCCAATCATCGTCGCCGCGCGGGACGCAGGCATGTAGCTCGTGACCAAGTAGACGGCGCCGATCAGGGCAAAGACGCCACCTGCGCCCTGCATGAAGCGGCCGACGCTGCCGAGGGTGCCGTCAGCCGTCGAAAACAGGATCGCACCAATGGCAACCGTCGCGGCGCCGATCGGCACGACCTTGCGTGGCCCAAGCTGGTCCATAGCGACGCCAGCGACGAGGCTGAACGGCGCGTAGCCGAAATAGAAGAGGCCGACGAGCGATGCGACGCCAACGGCGCTCAGTCCATATGCCGTGCTTAGCTCCGGCACCATTACCGCCGGCGCTGAGCGCATCGAATATTGGTAGAAGTAAAAGACAGCCGTCAGCAGCCAGGCCGCGACAATGGTCCGTGTCGCGGCCTGCAAGTCTGGGCCGCTGTCCCGCCTCGGCCACCATCCGCTCGTCAGCAGAGGACGAGGGACTGGGCCAGACCGGCTTCCGACGTCTCCTTATACTTCGGGTTCATGTCCTTGGCCGTCTGCGCCATGGCAGTGATCACGGCGTCGAGGTCGATCCTGTGATTGGCCGGGATCTCGTTGCTTGCGATCAGATAGCCGGTCCACGATTTCACGGCGCCGAAAGCGCACCGCTCGATGCACGGGACCTGCACGAAGCCGGCGACTGGGTCGCACGTCATCCCGAGGTGATGCTCGAGAGCCGCGGAAGCGCCGTTTGAGGCGATGATCGGAGACGCGTCGTGCGCCTGAGCAATCGCAGCCGCGCCCATCGCGGAAGCCACGCCTATCTCCGCCTGACAGCCACCCTCGGCAGCGGAAAGTGTCGCATTGTGCTTGCACAGATAACCGATGATCGCGGCTGCCAACAGCGCTTCGCGCAGCTTCTGATCGGACATCTTCGCGCCTTCGGCATCGAGCGAATAGATGACAGACGGCATAACCCCCGCTGATCCGCCAGTGGGCGCCGTGATCACGAGATGTCCGCGTGCATTCTCTTCCGATCCGGCGAGCGCTGCCGCGGAAACGAGACCGATCGCCCTGCGAGCAGGCTCCTGAACCAGCTTGGCGTTCTTGTAGACCTCACCGGCTTTAGTCTTAAGCTTGATCGGTCCGGGCAGCGTGCTCTCCGGAGCGTTCAGGCCTGTCTTCACCGTCGCGCGCATCGCACCAAGAATCTTGTCGAGGAAAGCGTCGATCTCAGCCTTGTCGCGACCTGAGATCGCAAGCTCATTTGCATAAGCTAGCTGGGCCAGTGTGATCTTGTCGCGCTGAACGTGGTCGAGCACTTCCGCCATCGTCGAATAAGGATATTTCGGCGGGTTCTTCTTCGGCGGCTGATAGCCCTTCCACTCTATAAAGCCGCCGCCGACGGAATAATATTCCTGTTCGAGGAGAACCTTGTCTCCTGCCAGAAGCGCCACCTTCATCGTATTCGGGTGGTGGAACTCGCCTTTCGGCGCGTCGTAGATGATGTCTTTCAGCGAGGCGTTGATCGTCTTGCTGCCGAGTTTGACTGGATAAACCTTGTTCGGCTCCCGGGCCATGTTGTCCAGTATGGCAGGATCGATAGTGGCCGGTTCATATCCGATAAGGCCAGCCAAAGAGGCGCGCTCTGTGCCATGGCCTTTACCCGTCGCGCTGAGGCTCCCGAACAGGTTAACGCGGAGCGCGGTTGCTTGCGCCAGCTGGTCCGCCGGCAGCTTCGAGGCACGCTGATAAAAGTCGTAGGTGATCCGCATCGGGCCGATAGTGTGTGAGGAAGAGGGGCCCGGCCCCACTTTGTAGAACTCGTCGACAAGGGTCATCACCGGACCCTTGGTGTTCTTGATCACCTGCAGGTTCGGGTCGACATCACCGTCGCCCAAGGGTGGCGTTGCCGGCGTTTGGGCCCACACGGGATTTGTTCTTCCGCCGAGTGCGACGACCGCGGCTGCCATTGCGCTGCGCATCATGAAAGTGCGGCGATCGGAACCGGTGGGCGGGCTGGAATAGTCGAGTTCTGGGAGAGCGAAGGTTTCGTTCAACGATATCTGCGCGTCCATGATGCGGAACTCCGATAGAAGGCAGAGCCGAGGACAGCGTCGTATCTGGCGCGCCGCCCACACTCCCCCGGTGCATTCATGGGAAGATACGATTGGCATGTGTGGGGACCATCAGGGCCAACCCCCAACAAGGCCTCATCCAAACGCTGACTATTGACTGGGAACCCGAGTAATCCGGATGCGGCGTCAGGACATTTGCGGATGGGCGGCGAACGGCTGTGATCTAAGGGTCGATCGACTTCAAAGGAGGCAGCAGATGACCGTGCTTGAGGCCCCCGCAAGGACAGAAAAAGGGAACACACACGACAAGTTTCACCAACTCGTCGCGCGTGCTCAGAAATTCCCACCGGTAAAGGTCGCCATCGCTCACCCTTGCGACCAGGTCTCGCTGGAGAGCGCTCTCGCGGCCGCCGACATGAAATTGATCGAGCCCATCCTCGTTGGCCCTGAACACCGCATCCGCGAGGTCGCGTCCAAGCACGGTTTCGACATCAGCAAGTTCGAGATCGTCGATGCTGAGCACAGCCATGATTCTGCAGCCAAAGCGGTCGAGCTCGTACGTGAGGGGCGCGCCGAAGCGTTGATGAAAGGCAGCCTGCATACGGATGAGTTGATGAGCGCAGTGGTCAAGCGCGATATAGGTCTCAGGACCGCCAGGCGCATAAGTCATTGCTTCGTGATGGACGTGCCAGGCCACGATCAGCCGCTGATCATCAGCGATGCGGCAGTCAACATCGCGCCGGATCTGAAGACCAAGGTCGACATCATTCAGAACGCGATCGACCTCGCGCATGCGCTTTCACCGAACGAAGTCAGAGTTGCGATCTTGAGTGCGATGGAAAGCGTGAACCCGGACGTGCCATCGACCGTGGAAGCAGCCGCGCTGTGCAAGATGGCCGACCGAGGCCAGATAACCGGCGCGATCGTTGACGGTCCCCTTGCGCTCGACAATGCAATCAGCACTGAGGCCGCGGCGATCAAGAAGATATCGTCGCCCGTTGCGGGTCGCGCGAATGTGCTCATCGTTCCCGACTTGGAAGCGGGCAACATGCTGGCGAAGAGCCTGTCGTTCCTCGCCGACGCAGATGCCGCGGGTATCGTGCTTGGCGCGAAGGTGCCGATCATCCTGACGAGCCGCGCTGATGAGGAAATGGCCCGCCTCGCTTCCTGCGCTGTTGCGCAGCTCCTGGTTGCTGCCCGGCGGTCTGATGCCGCCGCGGCTATTCGATAGGTCACGTCATGACCAACCAGATCGCCGTCCTGAATGCAGGCTCATCCAGCATCAAGTTCGCCATTTTCGAGGACAACACGGATCAGTCGCTGCTCTTCCGGGGCCAAGTAGAAAACATCGGCGTCGCGCCGCGCTTAACGGTGGAAAACAACGAGGGCGGCACGCTTGTCGAGAAGGAATGGGATGCGAAGGAGATCGATCACGCCTCGGCTACGGAGACCATCCTAGAAACATCGATTTCTCTTCTCGGCGGCGAAGCCGTGGAGGGTATTGGCCATCGGGTCGTCCACGGTGGAACGCGCTTCACTTCGCCAGCGCGCGTCAACAGAGAGGTGTTGAAATCCCTTGAGGAACTTTCGCCGCTCGCGCCGCTGCACCAGCCGCACAACCTCGCGCCCATCAAGACGATCATGGAGAGCTGCACCGCATATTCCGCAGGTGGCGTGTTTCGACACGGCATTCCACCAGACGCAGCAACACGTCGCCCAAGCTTTGGCGCTGCCACGCGCGCTGAGCGATGAGGGGGTCCGCCGTTACGGATTCCACGGCCTTTCGTACGAGTACGTAAGCGGGCGGCTCCGCGCGGTCGCGCCAGACTATGCCGACAAGCGGATCATCATCGCGCACCTTGGCAATGGCGCGAGCCTTTGCGCGCATTCACCGTGGCAGAAGCGTCGCCACGACGATGGGGTTCACGGCTGTAGACGGATTGATGATGGGCACGCGCTCGGGCTCGATCGATCCGGGCGTGCTCATCTATCTGATGGACGAACAAAAGCTCGATGCACGCGGCTTGGAATCTCTGATCTACAAGAAGTCCGGCCTGCTCGGCGTCTCAGGTATTTCATCCGACATGCGGACATTGCGCGCATCAAGTGAGCCGGAGGCGCGTGAAGCGATCGACCTGTTCATTTATCGGATCGTGCGAGAAATTGGATCGCTTGCGGCAGCGCTGGGCGGGCTGGACGGAATTGTGTTCACCGGCGGCATCGGCCAGCGCGACGCGAAGACGCGCCGCGAGGTAATCGCCGGCTGCGCCTGGCTCGGTGCGCTCATCGACGAGAACGCGAATTCGATCGGCGAAGGGCGTATCGACGGTCATGGTTCGGAGATTCCGGTTTGGGTGCTGCCCACCGACGAAGAGCGCGTCATCGCGCGGCACACCGCGACGCTGCTCGGTCATTCGCCTGTTCTAGTTCAAGCGATGCCGGTCGCCGGATCTTGATCTTCGGGCCACGTAACGGTCGGCAATCTCGATATATTCGACGAGCGCTTCGAGCTGCGTCTCAAGCTCAGTGCGCCACGAGAGAACTCATCTTCGGCGACAGCAGTGCATCCGATGTTTCTCGGATGGCGAACAATATGGTTTGTCGGAACGCAGCGATATTCGCGTCCCAGAATTCGTTATGGTCGACATCTCCCCTGCCGAGCATGCGCAAGCCGGTTTCGAGCTCGTCGATAGTGAGCGGAGCCGCCCGACGGGTCACCCTTTCATCTGCGTTAGCCGATCGCGGCCGCCGCGCGTTCACGAGAGAGAGCTTCATCGCCATCAACATGGGCCTAGGCTCGGCACTGCACGTGCAAAATCAAGGATAAACCTGATAAGCAGAGAAGAGCCGCTCCCTAGATGCTTCCCAACTAACCTGCTGCGGGCGTCGCGAACCGCGGCGCACCGCCGAGCTCATCTCAGGCCTTTCCCTTAGGGGTCTCGCGGAATTCCCCAATTCAATCGCCTCGGCGGGCCGAATATCGCTTGGACGGCAGGGAGGGGCCTTGGCGCCCGAGAGTAAAGGAGCGGCAGGATATGGAAGGGGGATGGCTGACGGATTGGCTGTCTAGTCTGTCGGTAGTTGCCATCGGTATTTTGACATTCTCATTTATGCTCGCAGCAGCAGCAGCGGGTCGCGGCGTTGATCATATCCAAAGACGGCGCCGCAAGCGTGCGGAGCTGGAATCCGAACCGTCCATTGCTCAGGAAGGCTACCTGATTGGCAGCGTGCTCGGCCTTCTTGGGCTGATCTTGGCTTTTAGCTTCGGGATGGCGCTCAACCGGTACGAGGCGCGGCGCGATCTGGTGACGAAAGAGGCGAATGCGATCGGCACGGCATATCTGCGCACGCAGCTACTTGACGAGCCCTATCGAGGTCAGCTGAGCAGGCTACTCACGCGCTACACTGAAAACCGCATTGCATTCGCAACGTCCGGCGGCGCCGACCGACTGGCGCGGAACGATCAACTTCTCACCGATATGTGGACAGTCGTCCGTGCGTCGCGTGAATCAGCTCTCGCTCATGGGCTTACCACCGCCCTGCTGATGACGTTTAACGAGGTCATCGATCTTGATACGGAGCGGAAGATTGCGTGGGAGCTGCGGGTTCCTGTCGAAGTACTGTTCCTGGTCCTGGTCTTCCTGGTCGTGACAGCTGGCGTCGTCGGCCATCAGGTTGACGGTCCCAGGGGCAGACGCGCTGCCCTCGTCCTCTTTGCGATGACATCGTTTTCAATCATGATCATCGCAGATCTCAATCGGCCGCTGTCTGGCCATTCGCGCGAATCTCAGAAGGCGATGCGGATGCTGCTGCAATCGCTGCGCGCTCAACCGCCTGCCGTCTTCGATCGCTTCGATGCTGATGGGGCAGCCGCGAAAGCCGAGCAGTCCGTCAAATGAAACGGATCTGCGCCTCGCTATGCATCTCGCTGCTCGCCGGATGCGTGCAAGGTCCGGACTACGTCAAGCCAGAGGTCGAAGTCCCTGTTGCGTACCGCTCCAGCGGATTGCTCGCGAGCCATCCCTCCTCCGCCACGCACGACCGCTGGTGGACGGGATATGGCGATCGGCATCTCGATGCGCTCGTGAATGAGGCGATCGAGAACAATCGCGATTTGCGGATTGCGACAGCGCGCGTCGATGAGTTCGCCGCGATTTTGGCGGGCACCAAGGCGCAAGGATTGCCGCAAATCGGATATGACGTAAGCGGCAACCGCGCACGGGCAAGCGAGAGGAAGATCCCGTCCTTCGTGGACCCGATGAGTACGACCTTCAGCACGCTGCTGTTCGCGAGTTGGGAGATCGACCTTTGGGGAAGAATTCGTCGAGAGACCGAGGCCGCGCGCGCAAACCTGCTCGCGACCGAGGAAGCTCGTCGGGGCATCACCCTCACGATCATTTCGTCGGTGCTCATCAGTTACATCACACTACTCGATCTGGACGAGCAGTTGCGCGTCTCTGAAGCAACGGCCGCTGGCCGCAAGGAATTGGTCGACGTATTTGAGAAGCGATTGAAAGCGGGTTGGGTATCCGAGTTCGAGATGTCACAGGTGCGCGGCGAATATGAGGGAGCGTTGGCCACGCTTCCTCCTATCCGGCAGGCGATCGCGACCCAGGAGAATGCACTTTCAGTGCTGCTCGGCCGCAACCCGGGCCCGATAGCACGTGCCACTCCTGAGGAACTCGATCAGTTTCATCAGGTGGCCGTCCCTCCGGGTCTTCCGTCGGAACTGTTGGGACGGCGACCCGATATTCTTCAGGCAGAGCAGCAACTGGTCGCATCCAACGCGTTGATCGGTGCGGCGCGCGCCCTCTTCTTCCCCAAGATCAGTCTCACCGGCCTGTTCGGTTTCGCGAGCGGATCGCTTGGAAGTCTCTTCAGCGGGCCCTCTCGGACGTGGTCCTTCACGGGCGACGTTGCGGGTCCAATCTATACGGGCGGAGGGCTTACTGCGGCGGTTCATCAGGCCGAAGCTCGACGTGAACAGTCACTCAACAATTACGAACTCGTCATTCAGAACGCCTTTCGCGACGTCGACGAACTCACTGATCGCCGTTCAGCAAAGTGCCGAATTCAGAGACGCGATCCGCAAGCGCGTCGGCACTCTGGCGCGCGGCGTCGAATTGGCGAAGGCGCGATACGAGAACGGCTACTCGGACTATCTGGAGGTTCTTGATACGGAACGAAGCCTGTTTTCCGCGCAGCTCCAATTGGCCTCGGCACGGGGCGATTACCAGCGCGCACTGGTGAATCTCTATCGCGCGCTGGGGGGTGACTGGATCGTCATGCCGGCTACCGCGCCCGCGGCGCAACTGGAGGCGAAGGGCCAATGAACGCCTCCGCGCAGGACGCGCCGCCGCAAGCCGTCGCGACTGAAATCGATGTCGGTAACGCTGAGCCGGCGCCCGCAAATTCGATGCGAAAGATCATACTCGTCGCATTGGCGCTGCTTCTGGCGCTGTTCGTCTATCACGTATTGTCCGACCGCTACACGCCGTACACATCACAAGCCCGCGTCGACGCTTTTCTGACGCAAGTAGCGCCCGAGGTCGCAGGTGACGTTCTGCAAGTCTACGTGAGCGACAATAGCGCAGTGCGAAAAGGCCAGTTGCTCTTCCGTATCGATCCCGAGCCTTACCAAGTTGCTCTTCGTTCGGCGGAAGCGAACCTCTCCGTAGCGCTACAAGGGGCGGATGTCTCCGTCGCGGATGTCGCGGCGGCTCAGGCGAAGCTCAGAAAACAGCGAGTTGATCTTGCTGCCAACCAACAATTGGGCGGGATTGTAACCGGGCTGGTGGACCAGAAGGCGCTTGCGGAAACGCAGGGCATTCGAGCGCGAGCGGACGTCGCCAAAACCGAGGCCGACGTTAAAGGCGCTCAAGCGGATCTCGAGAAGGCGCGCGCCAACCTGGGCGCGCCGGGATTAGCCAATCCGAAGGTCAAGCAGGCGCTTGCCGCACTCGATCAAGCACGGCTCGACGTGCGCAATACCGAGGTGCGCGCGCCTTCAGACGGGATCGTCACGAATCTGCGACTCGCCGTCGGCCAATATGTAGCCCCCGGGCAGCCGCTGCTCAGCTTTCTCGAAAATGGCCAACGCTGGATCTCTGCAGATTTTCGCGAGAATCAGCTCGGAAACGTGAAACCCGGGCAAGATGTGACCATCGCTCTAGATGTCCGCCCCGGAAAGCTGTTCCATGGCAAGGTGCATAGCGTTGGGTGGGGCATCACCCAAGGCGACGAGGCGCCAAATGGACAGCTCGCAAACGTAGAGGCTCCGCAAGGATGGGTCCGCGAGCCTCAACGCTTTCCAGTTCAGATCCTTCTCCTGCCGAATGACGATGAACACGCGCGCTTCGATGACGGACGTAACGGAGCACAGGCGAACGTTATCGTGTTCACCAGCGACAATCCGATAATGAACCCTATCGGAAGGCTCTGGATCAAGGTGGTCGCGTTGATGAGCTATCTGCAGTGATATGGCGGCCGTACTAACCTCACGTCATCAAACTCGACATCCAGCCGACGCGGCCAGACTTCACTTCCTGCTCCGCTTCGGCTTTGCGACGACGGCAGCCTTCATAGTCTGCGAGTTCATGAACTGGCAGCCGTCAGTGCTCGCGCCGGTTCTGACGGGAGTCCTGATCGCCAGCTTGCCGGCCTCACCTCCTTTCAAGGTGGGCGTATCACTGGTGATCGTCATGGCAGTCTGCGCATGGCTCGCCTTCTTCTTCACCACGTGGCTTAGTCAGGTGCCTTACCTACTCTTCATCATCATAGGCTTGATGATGTTCATGGCGTTCGTTGGATTGGCGCAAGCGAAGGGTCAGCTTCCTTTGACCTTGCTCCTGATCTGCTTCACCGTCGTACCGGTCGTAACATTGACGGTTTCACAATTTGCCGGGCTGTTTCCGAGCATGCTGGTGCGCTCGATGGCACTTGCGGTCGTGTTCACCTGGATTGCATTCGCGATCTGGCCACTGCCATCGCCCAAGAACCCCGATCCGGAGGTGGCGCGTCATGACAATCCCGTGCTCGCTGCAGCATTGGGAGTGGCGATCGTCCTGCCGGTGATGCTGATCTATCTGATGTTCGGACTCACCGACGCCATTCCCGTCCTGCTTACAGTCGTGCTCCTCGTAGCGAAGATGGAACAAGAGCGCGGCGCAGCAAGCGGAGCCGCCAAGCTGATGGGCAATTTCCTCGGCGGCTTCATTGCAGTCGCCGCTTACTACCTGCTTCAGATTGCGCCGTCTCTCCCAGCGCTTGCGCTTATCACGTTCCTAATCGGCGCTGGCTTCGGCAGCATAATCGTCAAAGGCGGACCCCAGGGAGGGGGTGCGTTGGTTGCCTACAACGCGACCATGGTCATTTTCGGTCTCGCTCTGCTTAAAGGCACATCCAATTCCGGAACATGGGGCTCACGCGTTGTGCAATTCGCCATCGCATGCACCTTCGCCATCGGAATGATGAGCCTGCTATTGCCTTTAGCGTCCCGGCGCAGCGGTCCAAGATCAGCGTAGGGATTTGCCGCAATTCAACTTCGTAACCGATGAGCTAGAGGAGGTTTGTCGAAGGAGACACCATATGGCCAGTCTCGCTCAAATCGCCGCTGGGCTTGCGCTGGCAAGCGGCAGTCCGACGACTGCCGACACATGCAACATCCAGAGCAGCAGCGCGCCTGGCGAGTGGATATTCTTCCGCGTCTACGACGCCGCTACCGGACAGGAGATCCTACGGACCGCGATCAACGGAGGCGAGGTCAAAACGATCGCTGTCGATCACGATCGTGTGAAGATCGAGCGTAAGGCGCCCGGGCAGTCTCAATATCGCACCGCAGCCGTGGCGACCTGCAAGGACGGCAACACCATCAAGGCCTAGCTGCGCGCAAAAACGGCCGCTCGAGGCGGCCGCTTTGTTTCACCATTAAAAGAGAGGCCCCCTTCGAGCGAAGAGGGCCTCCCGAAACGCAACCTAGTTGCCGCGCTCTCCGCGCTCGACCGGCGCCGGTGGTGGCGGTGGCGGTGGCGGGGCTGGGCACGTCGCCGTTGCCTCGATCACCGAACCGTCCGGGCACGTCTGCGTCGCCGGCGGAGGCGGCGGAGGCGGCGGGGGTGGCGGCGGAGGTGGCGGTGGCGGTGGCGAGGCGAAGTTATACACCAGGCTCAGCAGCAGGCTTCCCTCTTTGAACTTATAGGAGGAGTTGGTGAATACAGCGGCACTGACGGTCTGCACAACAGGGGATTCCGCCCACCGTCACCGTCCTGGGATTGCCCGTGAAATTGAAGGTGTCGCTGTTGTTCAAGTTGCCGGTCATGAAATACCGGCCCTTCAGGCCGATATCGATGTTGTCGCTGACCGGATAATAGACCGCTGCAAGCAGCTGCCAGGCAATGCCGCTCCTGCTGTTATCAAACGCGTGGACGCTCGCGTAACCGACACCTGCACCAACATAGCCTCCGATTCCGCCGTTGCCGCCGAAATCAAGAAGTCCGTTGAGCATGCCGGACCACACGTGGACCTTGTTGCTGAGATCGAAGTCCGCGGTCACAAGGCCGGGCAACACGAGCGGGTTCACGACTGGCCGGTTCAAAGCAGCGTTGATTGCGTCGATCGTGCTCTGATCGAGATTCCCCTCGATTTTCGAATGCTTATACCCAAGCTCGCCCTCAACCCGGAACATGCCGAAATCGTAGCCGCCGATGAGATCAATGTCGTAACCGCCCTTGGAGTTGAGATTGCCAAAGGCGCCGTTGATCGTCACGTCAGGTGGCAGCGGCGCGAGCGGAGTCGCAGGGACCTGAGTTGCCGAATAGTCTACAAGGATTTTTCCGCCGCTAGGGTCCTTGGGCCAAAGAAAGCCCCCTTCAAGCCCCACGTATCCGGAATGGTCCTTCGCCACGGCTGGCGTCGCAAACATCAGCAACGCGGTCGTTGCCAGTAAATATTTTCTCATATTGCTCTCCTCGCCCGAGACGATGACAGGGGCCGCGCCGTCCATGCACGCAGTTGGAGCGGTTGCGACGTCGGGGACTCTGGCCACGCGAAAACGTGGGGAAAATCGGGGTTAATCCGGACGTCCGGTCGATCGAGGCGAGACCCGTTGCATCTTTGCAACAGCCGTTAGCTGCGTAAGATCAATCCATTCAGGCCTCTGAAGGTTTATCTGAGTCTCAGATGCGGTGACACTGGCCAACGGTCGTCACAGTCAAACGAAAGGCGTGGGGCTTCGCCGAAGAGCCAGACGGCGAGGGAACTGGCGACCGATTGTTCCAGACTGAAATATGCGGGTAACAACTGAGCGCTATAAAGCACTCCTGCCACATGGATGGCTCCAAAAAGGCTGTGACCGCAAATACTTACTCACGCTTGCAGACTCCCTAGTAAGTTTGATGTATGTTACGTGAGCCGAGTCAGTAGTCGCCACCTGCTTTTCTGAGTGGCGCCCGGGGGTTCCGATCGAATGAGCCACCAATTCGAACTGCAGGCGATCGAAGCGGCGGCCGCAGCGGCCGGTCTCGCCCGCGCGTCCGGGTTGCCCGCGACGCCGGACGTTCCGAGCGCTGCCGGACAGCATGAGTTCGACGAACTCCTGAAAATCCACGAATACGAGCGTCAGCGCCTTGGGCAGGAGCTGCATGACTTCGCCGGCCAGCTCCTTGTGGCGCTGCAGCTCCGCCTGGCACGTTTTCGAGTCGTGGAGCCGTCGGCGGTCAACAATCCGCTGATCCAGGAGATCTCAGACGCGGTCCAGCACATCGATCAGGAACTGCGGGCGCTCGCGTTCCTCCATTATCCGGCCGAATTCGGCGAACGCGGCCTCCGCGAGGCCCTTCAGGCTTTGGTCCGCGGATTCGAAAGCCGAACCGGTATTCGGACAGTTTTTGAATGCAATTTCGATGCATCGACGCTCCACGAGCGGACGAGCTTCGCACTGCTTCGCATCGTGCAGGAAGCGCTCGTCAACGTTCACCGCCACGCGCATGCCAGTCATGTTCAGGTCGTCTTGCTCCGGAGCCATGATAAGCTGGAACTAACCGTCCGCGACGACGGCATTGGACTATCGACCCACGCACTGGCGCGCTCGGAAGGGATCGGCGTTCGCGGGATGCGCCATCGGGCAGGAAGCATTGGCGGTCACTGCAGCATAAGCCGCCGGCCCCACGGCACCGAGCTATGCGTGCAAATACCTCTCGAAGTCGCAGGAGTGAAGGGGCAGACCCCGCCTTCGGGGCCTGACCTCCTGCTGGTTGAGCACCCTGTTCAGGGCTGAATCAGCTGGTTCCTGACGGCGTAGCGAACCAAGTCCGCGGTCGTTCTCAGCTTAAGCTTTCGCATGGCACTTGCGCGATGCGTTTCGACGGTCTTCACGCTGATGCTTAAACGCTGCGCTATTTCCTTGTTGATCCGTCCCTCGGCTACCTGCTGAACGATCTCGCGTTCACGGTGCGTGAGGCTGCTCGCGAGTGAGGCCGGCTTGCTCTCGAGGAACTGGTTGAGCAGTGCATCTGAAATCGCTCCCGAAAAGTAGGAGCGATGAATCGACAACGCGTCGAGCGCTGCGAGCAGGTGTTTCTCGGTGTCGGACTTCAGGACGAAGCCGCGCACGCCGGCGCGAAGTACGTCCATGATGATCTCTTCACGATCGTGCATTGTATAGACGAGGATCTCGATGCGCGGGAATTCGCGCTTCAATGCATGCGCGAGGTCGAACCCATTCAATTCTGGGATTGAGTAGTCGAGAATTGCGATATCGGGCCGGGTTTGGCGCGCCAGCTCAAGCGCGGAGCGCCCGTCTGCAGTCTCGCCAACCACCTGGTAATATGGCTTGGTCTCAAGCAACTGCCGAACGCCCCGACGGACGGCGTCGTGATCATCGACTATGATAATCCGCCTGATTGGGCTCGTCATTCGCTCACCAATTCCTTGTGCCGGAACTCACCGTTACGGGCACCCCTTGAGTTCCCCCGGGCAGCGACGTGAGGCGCAGAGATGAGCCACAAACTGCCTAGGCAAGATTGATGCTGAAGGACGGCAAGGTCCTTTCCAATCGGGGTAAACCCCACGTGGGATAAGCGACTCTTAATGCGATGGGCTGCGCTGCAGACGACGACCCTAAAGGCTCCCGGCAATCATCACCCCCCAATCCGGATGCGCCTGATCTTCGGAACAAAGAATAGCGCAACTTGCCGCGCAACCGAAGGCGGTATCTTCGGCAATAGATATGGGGACCCCGGCATCAGGGACGGCACCACGCCACTCCAAGGGTTAGCCCGATGATGGCCGGTCTCCGGCGCTGCTACGCCGTCATGAGTTTCAGCAGACCCACTGACGGAGAATGAGTATGATTCGTCTCCCATCCACCGCGATAGCATTGGGCGTCGCAATGACGGTATTGAACGCGCCTTCTTTGGCAGCCCCCGCGAAATCAGCTTCCAAGGCGGGCATGAGCTATCCGCATGCGGCGACCAAGGATCGCGTGGCGAACGAAGGCGTGATCGAGGACGTCGCAGTCGATGCGCTCAAGGAACATGAGCAACTATCTCATGCAGGCGAAAACGCTCGGCATCTCGACCGAGGGCAGCCTCGACGTCGTTACGGACGATGGCCAGCGCATCCAGCTCGACGGAACCACCACTTACAAGATCCGTCGGCCGGGCTTTGTCATCGACTATGTGAGCGACATGAAGAGCCGTCGCTTCATCTACGATGGCAAGTCCTTCACCGTCTATTCGCCTAAGCTTGGTTACTACGCCAGCGTTCCGGCCCCTGGCACCAACAAGGAAGTGCTGGACGCCATCTACAACAAGTTCGGCATCTCATTGCCGTTGGTGGACTTGTTCCGTTGGGGCGAAGGGATGAACGCCGACCGGATCAAGGCGCTCAAGTCAGCCTATGACGTGGGCCCGGCCACAATCGATGGCGCCGCGACTGAGCATTACGCCTTCCGCGAAGCCGATATCGATTGGGAAGTGTGGATTCAGAAGGGCGATCAGCCGCTCCCTCGGAAGATGGTAATCGTCGACCGCAGCGACCCGGCGCGGCCGACCTTCACGTCGCGTCTCTCGTGGCAGGTGAACCCCACCTACTCGGACGCCGACTTCAGCTTCGTTCCTGACGCTGATGCGAAGCGCATCCAGCTAGCAACGTACAAGGGAGAGTAAGATGCGCGGTCGTCTTTATCGCATGGCGTTGCTTAGCGCTTTCGTCGAGCTTGGCCTCATTCACCGTTCAGGAAGTCGACGCTCGCGGCGGCGGCGGTCGTGGCGGCGGCGGCGGCGGCGGCCGCGGCGGCGGCGGCGGCGGCTTCAGCCGTGGCGGTGGTGGCGGCGGCGGAGGATTTAGTCGCGGTGGCTCAACGAGCATGAGCCGTGGCGGCGGCGGAAGCTACGGTCGCAGCGGCGCGGGCGGCTATAATCGCGGAGGCGGCGGCTACGGTGGATCAGGTTTCAGCCGCGGCGGCAGTTACAGCCGGCCGGGCGGAGCCGGATACAATCGGCCGGCGGGGCCCGGCGGCGTCGGTGGAGTGGGCGGCGTCGGCGGGGCCGGTCGTCCTGGAGGAGTCGGCGGAGCCGGCAGAGCCAGGCGGCGTTGGCGGTGCCGGTGGAGTCGGCGGTGTCGGCGGGGTCGGCGGTGTCGGCGGCGTCGGCGGGGTCGGCGGGGTCGGCGGTGTCGGCGGTGTCGGCGGCGTAGGCGGCGCAGGGCGGCCGGGACTCGCCCAGGCGGCGGCAACAACATCAACAATGGCAACATCAATGTCGGCAACAGCGTCAACATCGGCAACGGCAATGGGAATTGGGGTGGCGGCTGCTGCGGCGGCTGGAACGGCTGGGGTGACTATCCGATAGGTGCCGGCATCGCGATCGGCGCTGTCGCGGGCATGACCGCAGCCGCCTATCGGATCGGCATATTATGCGCTTCCCGGCGGCTGCTCGCCTTATCCGTATTCTGCGCCTACACTTATTACTAGTGCGGCGGAGCCTATTATCAGCCTCAATACGAGGGTGACACGGTCGTCTACGTGACGGTTCCCGACCCCAGTACTAATCCGCCGCAATAAGGGGGCGATTGATGGTCATTTCGACTACCGCGGATCTGGATCCGCCGCTGCGACCTGCCGGCGGCGAGGCTAAAGGGCTCCCGGTCGAAGCGCTATTGCCGACCAACATGCACAGCGCTTCCGATCGGCAGAGGCTGTTCCTGCGTCATTTCACTGGCGCGCTTGTCGATCTGGCGGTGCTCGGACTGTTCGACGAATATTCGAACAAGGTGCACGTCTACGATTTCACGACGATGCTGCTTGCGGCCATCCTGCTCCAAGCCCTGCTCCAGCTGACCATCGTTGCCGAGCACAAGGTCCTGCATCTCTTTGAAGGCAAGACCGGCGCAGCCTGGAAAGGGGCTAAATATTTTACGGCTTGGTTGATCCTCTTTGGCTCGAAGTTCGTAATCCTGGAAGCGCTGTCCTTCGTCTTTGGTGACAAGGTGCGGTTTGAAGGCGTCTTTCATGGCATCGTCTGGCTCATCATCGTGGTGGTCACCATGATCGTCGCGGAAGAGCTGGTAGTTCGCCTCTATCGCAAGCTCGCCTGAGGTTCCGGAAAATGTGGGTATTTGCCCTGATCAACTCCGTACTTTTACCTAATGAAAATGCTTGCGAAGCGGGGATAACGGGCTGCGGCCGGGGATCACGGCTGCTGTGAAGGTGACTTCACGTTGCGAAACGAGCTTCGCCTAGAAGCTCCAAAACCAGAGGAGTGGGTTATGCCCTTACCGAGTAAGAGCATCGCGGCTGCCGGAATGGCGATGGTCGGCGCGCTGAGCCTTAGCGGCTGCGCGACCGAAGATTATGTGAACAAGCACATCGCCGTCGTGAACGACCGTGTCAGTGCGCTCGAGGGCCGGGTCGCTGCGGTGGAAACGTCAGCCCAGCAGGCCAACGCTACGGCGCAGCAGGCACTCAGCGCGGCTCAGGCCGTGAATGGCCGGGTTGACCAGCTGAGCGGGCGTGTCGACAGCATCGAGCAGCAACTGGCTGCACACAAGAGACCGCGGGGCTGAACTTTTAGGCCCCCTGTGCGTCAGCTGCATGTGGCCGCTCAATGCGGTCGCGGAACCGAAAAGATGCGGGATGACGGGCATTGTTTAAATTGAAACGGGGGGCGGCCATTGCGGCCGCCCTGACGATTTGGATCGGTACGGCAGCTTCGGCGCAGGAGGCTGCGGCAGCGGCCGACGCGACCGCTTCGCCAGACGTTGCGGCACTCTCGACGGAGCCCGCTCCAGATCAGACCGCTCAGCCGGTGGCGGACGCGACGGTATTAACGAACTGGGTCATCGCAACGCGTGACAATGGTGATCGCCCATTCATGGTCATCGACAAGATGAGCGCCGAGCTGTTCGTGTACAACTCGAACGGCCAGCCGCTCGGCCACGCTCCGGTCCTGCTCGGCATTGCCAAGGGCGATGATTCGAACTCCTGAAGTCGGTAATCGTGAGCTGTCGCATATCCCCGTGAAAGACAGGACGACGCCGGCTGGCCGGTTCATTGCGAAGATGGGCCCGGCGACGGGCCACAAGCAGGTGCTGTGGGTCGACTATGGCAGTGCGATCTCGCTCCATCCGGTGATCACGAGCAACGCCAGGGAACACCGCCTCCGTCGGCTGCAGTCGCCAACAGCCGGCGACAATCGCATCACGTTCGGCTGCATCAACGTGCCCCGGGATTTCTATAAGAGCGTCGTGGAACCTCTATTCCCCGACAAGAGTGCCACGGGCGTGGTCTATGTGTTGCCGGACACGAAACCAGTGAACGAGGTTTTCGCCTCCGTTCCCTTCCCTGTCTCGCTAGCAACCGCCGACTAAGGCCCTCTAATATATCGGGAACTGCGAAGCGGCTTGTCGGGAGTTCCCCCGATGTCACGCTGCCGGGCGCGCGCGGTATTTCACCGCCCAAGGTCACTGCGTTCGGCCCCCTTCCGAGCTCTGACCTTAAGCGAGGCTTGCCGGCTACCTCTCTCTCATTAGGCGCCGAACCCTCGCAAGGGCCCGTGAGCGTGTAACCCTCGGCACGCTTGCGGGCCTGCCGTTTTAAGTCGCCTTTTCATCGTCCGGCTGAAGCCAATGCGTGAGATCCCGATCGATAAGTCGACCGAGGCGATCGATCTCCTGTTTCAGCTGCGCACGGACCTGTCTCTGCACGGTCGGCGAGACCCGCTCCGCAGGCTGCGCAACCCTGTTCCATCGCAGCAGCCGCTTACGGACCGACATGATCTTACCGCGAGCCGCCGCGCCTGCGGCCTCATCGTCGTCGCCCGTACGCTTCAGGTGCAGGTCGGTCACCAGGTAATTCCTAAGCGATGTCGGAGGCCGCTTGAGTAAACGCTGCAGCCAGTGGAAGCGAACGCCCTTACCGGTCCGCTGAGCACTGAAGTCCGTGCCACGCACCGGTTCTAAGCCGCAGAAGTCCATGACGCGGCGATACTGACCCTCAGGGTCCATGCTGAGATCATCGAAGATGACCGGCAGGCACCGTTCCTTGCCGACGACGGAGAACAACCGTTCGACGTAGGTGCCGAAGCGGCCTGCCTCGTCGTAACGAAGGAACCGCGGATCAGAGCAGCGGCGGTGAATGCGACGGCCTTGGGCTCGATCAGGGACTGCTGCCCAAGCCTTCGCGAAAGTTGGAAACTGCTCGTCCCCGATGAAGACCAGCCGTCTGTGAAGCGAGGGTAGCATCGTCAGTGGGTCGCGCAGCGCAATGATGAACCGCGAAGTCCGGCCAAAGCCGAAGGATCGGCTCCATCAGTTCTGGCGTGTAGAGATAAGTGACGGAGCAATCGGCTCCGATGCGGCGGCTCGGCTGATGGCGAAAGAAACGTCCAAGAAACTCGGCCTCAACCCGTTTCCGGAGTTCCTCGTCGGAAAGACCGCGCAGGTCGTTGAGAGCGAAATAGTGAGGTTCCTTAAGCGCGGGAAAATTGATCGCCGGATGCTCTTTCAAAAAGCGCGACAAGGTCGTCGTTCCGCATCGTGGTGCGCCGACGACAAATATGAACCGATCGAAGTCGCCAATGCTCGCCGGGCGAGCATCGCTGCTCGGCCCGGCGGCCGTAATCCCCATTATTGCTTCAGATGTGCCGCGCTGGTCAGCACGCGCACGGTCACTTTTCGGGCGCCCTGCAAGCTGGCCGCATCCGGCTTATCAACCGGGATGTGCATCTCGCCCATGGCGGATGCGCCGAGCACACGCCCAGGCAAGACCTTACCGCTTTGCTTGAGATAGTTGATCACTGCCTGTGCCCGACGATTGCTGAGCTTCTCATTCGCGGCAGCATTACCGCGAGGGTCTGCATAACCCAAGACCGAAATCACATAACCTTTGTGCCCGGCCGCCTCTCCAGCAAGCTCGCGCAATTTGTCCTTGTCGGACGCCGAAATCACTGCGCTGCCCGACTTGAAGTAAATGTTATCCTCCTTGCGGATGTCCCAATCACCCATTTTGGAATAGGCACTGCGCAATTCCGCTTCGCGGCGCGCGGTCTCCTGAACGCCGGCCTGTATCTGGGCGGCGGTCTTATAGTCCTTCGCCTTATAGTCGACTTCGACGGCATGCCCGTTCGCGTCAGTCTCGATTATGACCGGCAAGCCGGGAAGCAACGAGGCCGTGGGCACTACCTCCTTCTTGCCATTGAAGGTGCCCGTAATGGACCGAACGCGAACGTTCGGGCCGAGGTGAATTGTCTGATCTCCGCCCGGAGTTTTTACCGTCAGCTGTCCGTGCTGATTTGTAACCACGATGCCCTGCACTTCAGCTGCCTGTGTGCTCGCGGGGATTGCCGTGATCAGAGCTCCAGCGAAGAGTAGCGCAATAGAACGTGATGCCATGTCCCGAACCTCCAAAGTACCGGCAGTGATGACCGGCAAATCGTAAGAGAAGCGGCTTATGCGCTGCCTGGAGCCCCAGCCATTCGGGTAAACCCCCGCAGCCGGTCGGTAGCGGCACGGAGGTTGTTGGCTGCAAACCCGGTGCCGGAATCTACCTACGAGGTTTCGCCAGCTTGCGACGGTGTTCGCTGGCCTGCACATTGCACTGCCGGCGAGAAGGCCCGTCCCTCTCCTCCCCAACCCCGGCGGCGGGCCTTCGACCCGGGGCGCCGACGTGACGGCGCCCCCCGTTTCAACTACGTTAAGGTCGATCTGGCATAGTGCGCGTGCGTGGAGACTTACCCGGCATAAAGGGCGGTGTTTCTCGGTTCGCCACCACGCGTGGTCCACTGCTGCAGAGTGAAACGCGTCGTGATGGATAAGGACAATCTGGAAGCCGCCCAGTCTGAACGCTTGGATTTCGCAGACCGAGCATCAGTCGCCGAAACCGTTCAAGCGGATTTTGCTGCGCTCGTGGGCATCCTTGAGCAACGTCTGGCGGCACTTGGTGAGGCTGATAGTCGTGTCAAGCGGCACGTTTCCGATGCGAAGGCCGCCGCTGAGCGTGGAGTGGAACTCAGCGCGCAACTTCTCGCAGCCATGCGAGCAGTCAACGAACGAGACTTTAGCTCCAGCTGGCGAATAGCCGTTCAGCACGCTCACGAAGTTCGTGAACGTCGCGAGCGGTGTCCGCTGTGACGACACGCTGACCGACCCAGTTCGCCTCCAGACACGCGACCGCTTCCACCAAATCAGCGGTTAGGGCGGCGATTGCGGGCCTATCCTTGTTGCTGGACGGGCCGGCAGTTCTGGGAGGCAAGACGCTGCTATCGGTCATGGCCAATCTCCGGCGGCGATTGTATCACTTGTACGATCCAAGACCTATCGCGAACAATTCCCGACCGGAGAACCCAGCGTCTCACAAGCGTTGCCGTTAGCGTCTCAGGGTTTCCGCTGATGGACCTCTGCGGGAGCGTGCGGAAACAGTGGGCTGCTCAAACGCGAGGCAGGTCCGGTGAGACTTCGGCGTTCCATGACGGGGATTTTTGCAACGGCCGCTCCGACCTGGGCACAGGCAAGTGTCCGGAATGATCGAACTCAAAACCCTGTCACCGATCGAGCAATAGGCAAACAGAGGATAGCTCATGTCTAGAATTGGAAGCTTTTTGGGAGCGCTCGTCTTCCTCGCGCTAGCGGCCGTCTCGCTCTACCGCCTGCTGTTCTACTTCCCGATCACCGTCGGCGGCCATGCGATCGGCCAGACGGCGAGCTTCTTCGCCTTCGCGGCTTTTGCCGCGCTGACCCTCATCATGTTCCGAGGCGCGGCCACGGGCCAAAGGCCTTAGTCGGCCGCTCAGGCCGCGCTCCAGTGCCGCCTCGGGCGGACCCGGCCGCACGTGTGCGACATCGCGCCTGCGCATCAGACGGCGCCATTTGGCAGGGGCCATTCCGAATTCAGAAATGAACCAGCGCGTGAACGAGCTTTGCGCGGAATAGCCCAGCTGTTGTGCGACAGCCGTGATCGATTGGCTCGAATTGCCGATGTAGCGGACGGCCAGATCCCGGCGCGCTTCATTGAGCATCTGACTGAATGAGTGGCCTTCTGCGACGAGGCGCCGCTGAAGCGTTCGCGGCGGGAGCCCGACGCATGCGGCGGCGCCTTCCACATTGGCCTGCCCGCTACCGATCAGTAGCGGGATGATTGCTGCGACTCTTCTCGCTAACGGTGTCTTCGAGCCGGACTCCGGGCATCAGGTACAGAAGCCTGCGAGCATGAGCGGCAAGTTCCTGGTCTGCGGTTTCGTTCGACAGCGCGAGGCAATCCGACTGAAATGATATCCCATCGATCGGCGCGTCGAACTCGATGGGACAGCGGAATACGCGACGGAATGTCGCGACATATTCCGGCGGTCCATGCCGGAAATGAATGCAGTCCGGCTGCCACTCATACCCCGCGCCATCCACAATGACGCGATAGGCAATGGTCGCGAGAAGATTGATTCCCTGGGCACTGCGCAGCCCGGGGATGAGACCCCACTCGACTATGGCGCTGGAGCCGTTCTCACGAACGTCAAGGAACAGCAACTCGTTGAGTAACCTTCGGTATTCGATCGCCGCTCGGATAGCGTGTCCAAGCGTGAGCTCGTGCTTCATCAGCAGACTGACCGGCCCAATGCTCGCGAATGTGCGAGAATCGCCGAGGAGTACTCCAAAGTCATCGCGGTGAGCCTGTGTGGCCGAGTCTTCGAGCAGCCTGAGGACCCGGTCGGCGGGGATCCAATTTTCGGGGTCACTAAGCGCGTTCGGATGCAACCCTGCACGACCAAGCATCACATAGGGTTCCAGACCGACGT
This sequence comes from uncultured Alphaproteobacteria bacterium, assembly GCA_963752025.1. Lineage (GTDB taxonomy): Bacteria > Pseudomonadota > Alphaproteobacteria > Sphingomonadales > Sphingomonadaceae > Sphingomicrobium. Next base: position 238,988 of record CAVVWY010000024.1, read on the forward strand.
ATCTCGCGACGTCGGAATAGTTGGTCAGCATCGCAGCGCGTGCCCGTGCGAGCAAGGAGGCTTCTCCTGAACGTTCAACTAAATGCATATGCTGGGAGCCGCCCCCGCGCGCTCCGGGACAACCCGGATTTTAAAAGCAGGTCATCGTCCTACGGCTAACAGCGGAAGGCGCCCTCTTACGAAGGCGCCCGGAGCGAGACGATGATCAGTAGCCCGCCACCAAGCTCACTATTGGACCGCTGGTGGAGTTGCTGCTGCCGCTCCTCCTGCTCGGTCTGCTGATCGCAACGTGCATTCAGCTGCTGCTGCCCTTCGTCGGCCTCCTGCTGTGGACCGTCATCCTCGCCGTCTGCTTCTATCCGCTTCACAAAAAGCTGGTCAGGAAGGGCATTAGTAATCGTTTGTCGGCGATACTGATCGGAGCCGGCCTCGTTGCGCTGATCCTGATCCCGACCGCCATCGCCGCGATCAGTGCAGCAAGTAGCGCGCCGGCCTTTGTCGAGGGTCTGAAGACCGGCAAGCAGCAAATCCCGGCGCCTCCCGCAGCGCTGCTCGACGTTCCGGTCGTCGGTGCCAAAGCACACGGGGTCTGGGCGCAGGCGTATGAAAACATGCCCGCCTTCTCGAGAAGTTTGCCCCGCAACTGGCGTCGTTCTCGAGCTGGTTGCTGAAACAAGCCGGAGGCATGTTCGGCGCGATACTGGCGCTCGTGCTCGCCGTCATCCTCGCCGAGATCATGATTGCTTATGCGGACAGTGCGCGGGCTTTCGCTTCATCGGTTCTCGCTCGGATCACAGGAAGCCGAGCCCGCGGGGAGCATTACATGTCGGTGATTGGCGCCACGATCCGCTCGGTCGCCAACGGAGTGATCGGCGTCGCGTTCGTTCAGGCGTTGCTTTGCGGGATCGGCTTTTTCGTCGTCGGAGTGCCAGGCGCCGGACTGTTCTCCCTCGCCGCGATGGTACTTGGGGTCCTCCAGATTCTCAGTCGTGATCGTCACAATTCCCGCGATCATCTGGGCCTTCTCAGTCAAGACGACGACCGTCGCAATCATCTTCCTGATCTGGAAGTCATCGCTGGGCTCAGCGATGCCGCGTTGAAGCCGCTGCTGATCGGTCATGGACTGGAAGTCCCCATGCCAGTGATTCTGCTCGGCGTGATCGGCGGTGTGATTGCGTACGGCCTCGTCGGACTCTTCATCGGCGCCGTCGTGTTAGCCGTTGGCTACGTTCTGTTCCGCGAATGGCTCGGACAGCCCACGCCAGAGCAGAGGGGCAAGCCAAAGTTAAAGGTCGCGTCGACCGCCGCTGAGTAGACCGATCAGTCGCGCCACCATAACCGCGAGGAACAGCTGGCCTCCGACGACTTCGAAGACGGCAATGCCGCGCGCGAGATCGCTCTTCGGCAGGATGTCGCCATAACCCAACGTGGCGAGGGTGACGAAGCTGTAGTAAACGGCCGCCTCCTCGGAGAAGCCGTTCGGGGAAATCATGCTCCCGGGCCATAGACGCTCAATCCCCTGGTAGATCTGCCCAAAGAACAGGCCAGCGATCAGATAGGTGCTAAGCGCAGCGTAGATGATCTCACTGTCGACCTCGCGCGTGACCACCACGAACCGCAACGCACCTGCCGCAGCGAGCAGGCCGGTAAATCCGACGACGGCGACAAATAAGCCCGCATTGATCGGGATGTCGTCGCTTTCGGACACCAGGCGAACGGCCATAAGAACGACGCGCCGACGGCGAGGGCGATCCGGGTCCTTCTATACCATTGGGCATACCGCCGCGAGGACAGGCGCCCATGAGCAGCCGGATCACCTTTGCCGGCAAGCCCACCCACGTTGCGATTGGCAAAACGATCAGCATCACGAGCGAGGCGTAAAACAGGATTGCGTAGCGGTGGGCCGTGTAGGCTTGCCACAGCCCCACTTCGCGACCCGGACGGTGTTGCTGGATGACGTTCATCTGCTCCCCTGCCCGTGGCGACCGCTTCCGAGTGCGGACACCGCTCGCTCGGCGCAATCGGGGCAAATCCTTATTGTGAGCGTCGCCGCGCAAGTTCAGGCCGGCTGGCCGGAGTGCACTCATGCGCAACGCGGCATACATGGCCATTCCAGTCTTTGTGATAGCGGCCGTGGCGACGGTCATCATTGAGAACAAGCGTGCGCCGGCTGCGCGGATCCTCCCAAAGGGCGCGCACTCTTATTTGTTTCCGGGAAAGGTGCCCGACAGCCTGGCGCTTCTTCCACCGCCGCCTGCGGTAAATTCGGATGCCATGAAGCGTGACATCGCGGCTCGCGACGCAGCGCTCAAACTCAGGGGAACTCCGCGGTACAGGCTTGCGGCGGCTGATGCGAACCGCCAGGACCGAACGGCCATGCAGGCCTTCGACTGCGCACTCGGCGTCTACATTGGGCCCGAACAGACGCCGTCCCTGGTGCGGCTGCTCGCATCGATGCGGATCGACGTGAGGTCCTCTGCCTATAAGGCCAAGGCGCGGTACAATCGTCCAATGCCGTACGTCGCCAATCACGGCACCACCTGCTTGCCGGAAGCGGAGCAACTCGATGCCGGCTCGTACCCGTCGGCCGGAGCCGCCCTTGGCTGGGCCTATGCGCTTGTTCTCGCGCGTCTCAATCCCGCGCGGCAAGAGCTGATCCTGCAGCGCGGCCGATCATTCGGCAACAGCCGCCTGGTCTGCGACGCCAGTTGGGAGAGCGACGTCGAGGCGGGCAGAAAGGTCGGCGAAGAAGTGGTCAAGCGCTTGCTTGCTGACCGAGCGTTCGAAGCCGACCTCGCCGAAGCCCGCAAGGAAGTCGCGACGGCGCTGAGTGCCGGGTCAATGCCATCGACCCGCTGTCAGGACGAAGCGACGACGCTCGCGATGCGCTAGATTTCAAAGTTGCAGTTCAATCCACATGGGCCCGTGGTCGCTCGTCTTTTCCCACGCTCGCGGGGTCCGGTTGACTCCGGCGGCACTGAGTTTCTTTTTGAGCGACGGACTTAGCAGTGCATGATCGATGCGAATGCCAGCGTCGCGCTCGAACGAGTTCCGCCAGTAATGCCAGAAGGTGTAGATACGCTCATTGGGATGAAGTTGGCGGATCGCGTCGGTCCATCCCTGGTCAACCAGCTCCCGATACTTCTCTCGCGCTTCTGGTGAGAACAACGCGTCCTTCACCCAACGCTCGGGTTTGTAGACGTCCATCTCCGTCGGGATCACGTTGAAGTCCCCGATGAGGACTGCAGGCATGCCGCTGCCAAGCAGCTCCGCCGCATGATCGTGCAGGCGGTCCATCCACTCGAGCTTGTAATCAAACTTCGGCCCCGGCGACGGATTGCCGTTCGGCGCATAGAGGTTCGCTACAAGGACCCCGCAGACCGCCGCTTCGAGATAGCGGCTTTGCTCAAGGTTCGGATCGTTCGGAAGCGCGCGACGCGTCTCGACGGGCTCTCCCACCCGGCTCAGCGTCGCAGACCTCGTTCCAGCTGCGCTGCCCGTGCCAGATCGCCGAATAACCGAGCGCCTCGATCGCCTCCTTTGGGAATGCCTCATCGGTGCACTTCAATTCCTGAAGGCAGGCAATGTCCGGCTGGAACTCGCCGAGCCATCGCGCCAGCACATGGAGACGCGAGTTGATCCCATTGATGTTGTAGCTCGCAAGCCGCAGTCGATGCTTTTCTGTCATCAGCATTAGGAACACCCGGAGCGCGAAAGTGTTCTGCCGGCGTGCTTCGGAACCACTGAATCGTGCCTCCGGGGCAGCATCCACGGCATCAGGCGCGTGGGTCGGCCCTGTCTATTCTGAGGTGATGGCGCAATTCGCTGCGTCGGAGCATGGAGCCCCGACAGGCGTAGAGCCTGCCGGGGCTCTTTGAAATCTGGCAAGTCGCACCACATGCCCACCGATCGGCCCACCGATTCACCCACAGAAATGTTAGTCGCCGGACAGATTGGTACTGGAACAACCGTGGGGCTCGGCTATTGTCCTCTTGTGCTTCCGAACTCGAAAGAGAAACGAAGCATGGAACCCCGGCAACTTCGGTTGCCGGGGTTTACTCGTTTATGGGCTAGAGCTTCGCGGGATCCGCGTGCGCAAGAACCAGCCGCTTGGACCGGTCCGCGAGCGGGTACTTATTCCCGTTCGCGCAATTGAACAGCAGCACGCGCTCATCCTTGCCAACCAATCGGCGCGCGAGCGCATCGCGCCATGCCGCTAGCACCGCTCCCCCTTCAGGGCAGAGCAGGAAACCGTCATCGCGGGCGGCGTCCGCAACCGCTTGCAGGATGGCGTCTTCGGAAACGGCGATCGCAGCACCGCCGCTCTCCCGCACCGCGCGCAGGATCAGGAAGTCGCCGACCGCCTTGGGCACACGAATGCCCGTCGCGACCGTCGCCGCATGTTCCCATCGTTCGGCGAACTCGTCACCACGCTCGAATGCGCGGACCATTGGCGCACAACCCTCGGCCTGGACCGCGTACATGCGCGGCCGCTTCGAGCCGATTAGCCCGATGGCTTCGAGCTCGTCGAACCCCTTCCACATGCCGATCAGGCCAGTGCCCCCGCCCGTCGGATAGAAGATCGCGTCCGGAACCTCCCAGCCGAGCTGCTCGACAAGCTCGAACCCCATCACCTTCTTGCCTTCGAGGCGGTACGGCTCCTTCAATGTGGAGCAGTCGAACCAGAGGCCCTGCGCCGCGCCCTTGCCGACAAGCGCGCCGCATTCGTCGATCTGACCGTCGGCGACATAGACCCGGGCCGCGTAAGCCGCCGTTTCGGTGATATTGATCTCTGGCGTCTCGGCCGGGCAGATCACAATCGTCTCGATCCCGGCCCGAGCGCCGTAAGCCGCAAGCGCCGCACCGGCATTGCCATTCGTCGGCATGGCGATCCGCTCGATGCCGAACTGCTTCGCCATCGTGACGGCCATCGCGAGGCCACGTGCCTTGAACGACCCCGTCGGCAGCCGTCCCTCGTCCTTCACCAGCAACGTGGACGCGCCTTCGCGTTGCGCCGTCTTCGGAAGCGCTAGTATCGGCGTTTCAGGCTCGCCGAGGCTGACTACGTCTCCATCGTGCGGAAGCAATTCGCGCCACTTCCACATTCCGGCTTCCCGGGTCGCGATGCTGTCTCGCGTGAGCGTGCGCTTCGCCGCATCGGTGTCGTAGCGGACGATCAGCGGCTTCCCCGCTCTGCTCAGATTGTGGACTTGTCCGGGCTCATACCGCTCGCCCGTGAGCGAGCATTCCAGGTAGATTACGTTCATTAGCTGCAGCGCGTGTCCTTGAGGTGGGTCCGTTCGACCTGAATCGTGCAATGCTCGATGCCAAACCGCTCGTGAAGCATCTTGCGAGCCGCTTCGAGGAGTTCATCGGTCGATTCAGCCTGCGGCGCGACGATGTGCGCGGTGAGCGCCGTCTCTGTCGTGCTGAGCGGCCAGATATGAAGATCGTGGACTGTGGCTACTCCAACGAGATCGCCAAGCTCGGCCTCGACTTCCTCGAGCTCAATGCCACTGGGCACGCCCATGAGCGACATGCCGATGGATTCGCGGATCAACCCGACGCTGCCCCACAGGATCACGCCCGCAACGGCGATGCTCATCACCGGATCGACCCATTGCTGGCCCGTCCAGAGAATGATGAAACCTGCGAACACGACGGCCGCAGAGACCATCGCGTCGGCGGCCATATGCTGGAAGGCCGCGCGGACGTTCAAGTCCCGATGCCGGCCACGGGCAAACAGCAGTGCCGTCAAGGCATTTACAGCAATCGCAAGGGCCGCAACCCAAATCATCGTGCGGGCATCGGCGACGGCGGGTCTCATGAGCCTGTCGACGGCTTGCGCTGCAATGGCGCCAACCGCGACCAGAAGAAGGAGGCTGTTGATCAGACCCGAAAGGATGGACGCCTTCTTGAGTCCGTAGGTGAAGCGCCTTGACGGGGAGCGCTTAGCCATGACCGCGCCAGCCCATCCGACCACGAGGGCAAGCACGTCGGAGAGATTGTGAGCACCATCGGCGACCAGAGCCATCGAATTAGCGAGGAAACCGTAGACCAACTGCACCGCGACAATCGCGCCGTTGAGCGCAATCCCGATGGCGAAGGCGCGCGAGTAGTCGGCGGGCGCATGTGAGTGAGCGTGGCCATGCCCATACCGGTGATCATGATGATGGTGGTCGTGCAGCGCCATTGTCGCGGGGCGTAGCGGGCGACCGGCGCAATGCCAAACGTCCGCTCGTCAAAATGTACGCCTTTTGATCTACTAAAGCCGCGCCGGTCGCGACGTTCGCCCCTCGGCGAGGGTCAACTTCTATCCCACAGATAGAAGGCGGCCCGGCTGAAGGGGGAGCCGGGCCGCTGTGCCACGTCGCTGGGGAGAGACGGCGGGGCGGAACCTAGATATCTATTCCCGCGGCGATCGCCTCGAGCTTGCGGACACGTTCCCGAAGGTCGGCTATCTCAATCCTGCCGTTTGCAGGCGGAAGGCCGCGGTCGCCATGGATCTGCGTCAGCTCCATCTTCTTCAGCTCGAGCCACCCGCTCCAGGCTTTCAGACCTGCAATGCTTGCTCCGCCAAGTCCGGCGATCACGCTCGCCGACATCACTCCAATCGTCAGCGGATCCATCACTTCTCCTCCTGCCGAAGCGCTTCGATCTCGCGCGCCAGCTCATCGTTCTGGCTGTTGATGTGGTGGTCGATCGCCATCAGGCGCCGGTCGGTCTCGTCCAGCTCGGTACGCATCGCGTGAACCGTCGGCTTGCGCTTCACCACCTCGTCCATGCGGTCGAAGTCGCTCTTGCGCCGATCGCCCGTCACTTCGCTGCTTCTTCTGAAGGGCAAGGTAGATCCCCACCGCGCGTAGGCGATCAGCGTCGAGGCTGATCGGAATGTGGCGTCAGGAGCGGGATCGCAACCCAGGCGATCCTGATGAAGGTCGGGTCGATCCCGGTCTGGCACCGATCGTCGAGCAGACGCCGGCGATCTTCGCATCCTTGCTGTGGAGCGAATATGGATAAATTTTGCGGGCCATCATTCCCCTTGACCTTTCTTACTGCACTCGCGCTTTGAGCGCGGCCTTCATGGCTTCAAGCTCGCGATCGACGCTTTCCATGGCCTTGAGCTCATGGATTTCATCTTCGAGGCCGCCGATGCCGAGCGCCTCGGCGCGGCCTTCCGCGAAATCTGCGCGACGCTCGAGGATCTCGAACTTGCTGAACGCGTCCTGCGTCCGGCTGCCGTTCATGATCTCGCGAGCCTTCGCCCGAGTGACTGCGCTCTCGAAACGTGCGGCAATGGCGTTCTGCCGGGCGCGGGCTTCGCGCAGCTTCGCCTGAAGCTTGCCGATGTCCGCTTCGTAGCTGCGAAGCACCTGATCGATCTGGTCGACCTCGGCACGCAGCCCCTCGGCCATGTCCGATGCCTTCTGGCGTTCGACCAGCGCTGCCTTCGCAAGGTCCTCACGGTCCTTGCTCAGCGCCAGCTCGGCCTTCGCGGTCCAATCCGACTGCATCTCGTCGAGTTGGCTCAGCGCTCGCCGCATCTCCTTGATGTCGGCAATCGACCGCGCCGCAGATGCCCGGACCTCGACCAGGGTCTCTTCCATCTCGAGGATGATCATGCGAATCATCTTCGAGGGGGTCTTCCGACCGGTCGAGAAGCTCCGTCATGTTCGCCGCGAAGATATCACGAGCCCGGCTGAACACGGGACCGCTGAACCAGGTGGCGATCGGGGCGAGACGCTCGGTGACCGTCTCTTCCATTTTCACCAACCGCGGCGTGCGGATCGGAACATGGGCTTCAAGAACTTCGAGTTCAGGCATTGACGGAAACCTTCATGGGATTGGCATAGGCCTGGGCCGGGCCGACGGCTGCGCCGATCGCGACCGTGCTCATGACGAGCGCCGCGGCGATGGCGACCAGGTTGCGAGTGAAATGCGACTGCGACGACATTGGTATCTCCCTTTTTACGGCCGGCTTGTTGATCCGTGCCGATGCCAGCTACTATTCAAGGGCCGTGCCATTCCCAGAAAACTGCCAAAAACGTGGGGGCAGGCGTCGCGATTGGTGGATTTTCCCAACCAAGACTTGGTGGGAATTGCCAATCGTCGGTTGGGAACATTCGCCATGTCCGGCGCGTCGGTACGCAGTGGGTTATCGAAGGGAGTATGAGTGATGCTGGGCAAACTTGCGGGCGCGTGGCTCGGAGAGAAAGTCGCCGGACGTAACAGCGGCGCCAAGGGCGCGATCATCGGCTATGGCGCGACCGCATTGGCGCGGCGCAGCGTACCGGCGTTGGCGGCCGTCGCGCTGGGCGGTTGGGCGTTCAGGAAATTACGTAACCGGCGCCGCGGCAGCAGCGACTATTCGTCGGACGGCGCCGCTTCCTGACCCTCGAGCGGATTTTCGAAATAGGGCTCGACGGTGCCGTTGAGCTTCAGCGTCATCGGCTGGCCAAACCGATCTCGGCTTCGGCCAGCGGCGACGCGTATCCAGCCCTCGGACACCGAATATTCAATGACGTTTGTCTTCTCGGCACCGTTGAACTTGATGCCGACTCCGCGGCTCAGAAGCGACTCGTCGAAATAGTCGCTGCGCGGATCCAGCGAGAGGCGGTCGGGCGGTGTATCGGAAGCTTCGTCGGCCATGCGCGCGCCCTACCCTCCTCACGGCCGAAGGGTCAACGAGGAGCCCTCGCAAAGACGAATGTAAAGTATACTTGTCAGTGCCAGTTGCCGCCTACTCGACTCCGGACTAAGCGCTGCCGGACTTATGAGCGACAAGGACCCTTCTCTTCGCCGTAACGCACCGAAGCTTGCGCTGCACGTCCCTGAACCTCCGTTCCGGCCAGGCGATACACCCGACTTTTCTTCGCTGAAGATCCCCGCCGCGGGAAGCGCGCCGCGTCCAGACGTTGCCGCGCCTGCTGCCGAGACGCATCCGCTGGCGACGCAGCTCGTGCGTGTGCTGGGTGAGGACAATAAGGCGCTTGGCGCTTGGGACCCGAAGCTCCACCCCGAAACGCTGCGCAAGATGCTGCGCGACATGATCACCGTACGCGTCTTCGACGACCGCATGTATCGCGCCCAGCGACAGGGGAAGACCAGCTTCTACATGAAGTGCACCGGCGAGGAGGCCATTGCGATTGCCGCCCAGACGGCGCTCGACCGCGACGACATGCACTTCCCGACCTACCGCCAGCAGGGGCTGCTCGTCGCGCGCGGCTATCCGCTGACGCAGATGATGAACCAGATCTATTCTAACCGAGGCGATAAGCTTCGCGGGCGCCAGCTGCCGATCATGTACTCGGACAAGGCGTTCGGCTTCTTCTCCATTTCGGGCAACCTGGGCACGCAATTCCCGCAGGCGGTCGGCTGGGCGATGGGCGCGGCGATCAAGGGTGACAGCCGCATCGCCATGGGCTGGATCGGCGACGGCGCGACGGCGGAAGGAGACTTCCATTCGGCGCTTACCTTTGCGGCGGTTTACAATGTACCGGTCGTGCTCGCCGTGGTGAACAATCAGTGGGCGATCTCGAGCTTCTCCGGCATTGCAGGCGCCGAGCGCGCAACCTTCGCGCAGCGGGCGGTTGGCTACGGCATCGCGGGGCTGCGCGTCGACGGGAATGATGCGCTGGCGGTGTACGCCGCGACGAGGTGGGCTTCAGAGCGGGCTCGGTCCAACCAGGGACCAACGCTGATCGAGTTCTTCACGTATCGCGCGGAGGGTCACTCCACTTCGGACGACCCGTCAGGCTATCGCCCGACGAACGAGGCGAAATCCTGGCCGCTTGGCGATCCGATCGAGCGACTGAAGGCGCACCTGATCGGCCATCGGCGAGTGGGACGAGGAACGGCACGCCGCCGCGACGGTTGAAGCGATACTGCCGTCCGCGCCGCGCAAAAGGAATCGGAGAAGCTCGGCATCCTTCCCGAGCAGGGCAAGGACGGCGTCGAGACGATGTTCGACGACGTTTATGCCGATGTGCCGTGGCACATCGCCGAGCAGCGCGAGCAGGCCCTTTCGGAGGGCCACGACTGATGCCGACGATGAACATGATCCAGGCGCTCAACGACGCCCACAAGGTCGTGATGCGCAGTGACGAGGATGTTGTCGTGTTCGGCGAGGACGCCGGTTATTTCGGCGGCGTCTTTCGGGTCACCGAAGGCACTGCAGAAGGAATTCGGGAAGACGCGCGTGTTCGACGCGCCGATCAGCGAGGGCGGCATCATAGCGACCGCAGTCGGCATGGCCGCCTACGGGATCAAGCCGCTCATCGAGATCCAGTTCGCCGACTATATCTATCCCGGCTACGACCAGATCGTCAGCGAAGTCGCGAAGATGCGGTACCGCACCGCCGGCGAGTGGCCGATGCCGATGGTCATCCGCACGCCGTACGGCGGCGGCATTTTCGGTGGGCAGACGCACAGCCAATCGCCGGAAAGTCTCTTCACGCATATCGCGGGCTTGAAAGTCGTTGTCCCGTCCACGCCTTACGACGCGAAAGGCCTGCTGATCGCGGCGGTGGAAGATCCAGACCCGGTGATTTTTTTCGAGCCGAAGCGCATCTACAACGGGCCCTTCGACGGACATCATGATCGCCCGGTGAAACCGTGGTCTAAACACCCCGCGAGTGAAGTTCCCAAGGGCACTACACTGTGCCGCTCGGCAAAGCGTCGGTCGTCCGCGAAGGCGAAGCGGTGACCGTGCTCGCTTATGGGACGATGGTCCATGTCGCGCTTGCTGCGGTCGAAGAGCACGGCCTCGACGCCGAGGTCGTCGACCTGCGCACACTGGTTCCGCTCGACATCGAGACAATCGAGAGGTCGGTCCGAAAGACCGGCCGCTGCCTCATCGCCCAGGAAGCTCCACGTACTTCCGGCTTCGCGGCCGAGCTCAGCGCGCTCGTGCAGGAGCGCTGTTTCTATCATCTCGAGGCGCCGGTGGAGCGCGTGACCGGCTGGGACACGCCTTATCCGCACGCCTACGAATGGGCTTATTTTCCGGGTCCGAAGCGCATGAGGAAAGCGCTAGAAAAGGTCATGGCTGACTGATGGCTCGCTACGAATTCAAGCTGCCCGACATCGGCGAAGGCATTGCCGAGGCCGAGATCGTCGCCTGGCACGTGAAGGTCGGCGACACGATCGCAGAGGATCAGCAGATCGCCGACATGATGACCGACAAGGCGACCGTCGAGATGGAATCGCCCGTCGCGGGCAAGGTGCTCGAACTTGCCGGCGAAGTGGGCGATCAGATCCCGATCGGTTCAGTGCTCGCAGTGATCGAAACCGAGGGCGCGGACCGTGCCGCTCAGCCGGCGGACGACAGCAAGGACGAGCGCCCGCTCGCAGATGGCGCAATCGAAGCCACCCCTGAACAGGCGCACGAAATACCCGTCGTTGCGGTTGAAGAGACGTCCGCCACTCCAGCTCAGCCGGCCGCGCCGCGCGTGGAGCCCGAGGTTGCCGAAAAGGAACCCGTGGCAAAGGCACAGGTCCTTGCCTCGCCCGCCGTACGGGCACGAGCTCGCGATCTCGGCATCGATCTTGCACAGGTTCGCACAGCCAGCGACCGCATCCGCCATGCAGACCTCGACGCCTATCTGCTTTACAACGGCGGCAGCGTCTCGACCCGCGGCACTGCGGCTCCGCGCAACGACGAAACGGTCAAGGTCGTCGGCCTCAGGCGCAAGATCGCCGAAAACATGGCGGAGGCGAACCGGCGCATTCAGCATTTTACGCTGGTCGAGGAATATGACGTCACCGCGCTCGAGGAAACGCGGCAGATGATGAACCGCGATCGCGGTTCCAATCCCAAGCTCACGCTTCTGCCCTTCTTGATCACGGCAATGTCGCGCGGCCTTGCCGATTGGCCGATGCTCAACGCGACGTTCGACGATCAGGCTATGGTGATCACTCGCCACGGGCCCGTTCACATGGGCGTAGCAACTCAGACGCCGAATGGACTCATGGTGGCCACGATCCGCGACGCTCAGGGGCGTTCCGTATGGGAACTGGCTTCCGAGATCCTGCGCCTGTCTGACGCCGCCCGAAGCGGCAAGGCGACGCGCGATGAGCTCACCGGAGCGACCTTCACGATTTCGAGCCTCGGACCAATGGGCGGCATCACGTCCACGCCGGTGGTAAACCCGCCGCAAGTGGCGATCGTCGCCGTCAACAAGATCGAGGACAAGCTCGTCCCGATCGACGACGAGATCGACGTGCGCAAGCGCATGAACCTCTCACTCAGCTGCGATCATCGGGTCGTCGATGGCTGGGATGCTGCGAGCTTCATGCAGACCCTGAAGGGCTACATCGAAAACCCTTTGCGCCTGTTGAGCGCCTAGGCGCCGGCGCAATTCTTTCTCAAGATTGCGACAATGATCAGCGCAAAAGCCAGTAGCCTGATCAGGTAGATCGATCCGCGCTCTTCCGTCGGAATGTTGGCCAGCGCGAGGATGGCCTGGCCCAGTCCGAGCAGCCCGAATGCGAGTGCGAAAGCGAGGAAAAGCTCGTCTCGCGTTCCGCGCCAAGAGCGGAGGAAAAAGAGCCCGCAGACGAAGAAGCCGAGCGCCACTGCGCCTGACAGGAAGGCATAGAGCGTCACCGGCTCATTCATCCTCGTGATCCCATACGAAGCCCCAGATGAGCGATGCGACTGCCGCCAGCGCGAAAAGGAGGCGGGCAACGCGCAAATCGACATCTTTGGGCCAAATCACCAGATCCAAAACCAGCGCGAGATTGTTCGCCGCGAGAAGCGCGAAGCAGATGCTGCTCCACAACAGCAGCCGCGTCCGGGTGCGGACGTAGCTCCTCCCCAGGAGCCAGGCGCAAGCCAGGCTGGTGAGCAGGCAAAGCACGTAAACGCAAGCCGCGAAGAACTCAGTCATCCTCGTTCCTTCGAAGCTTGAATGCGTTGGCGAACGCCGTCGCGCTGCTTGCGCTAGCGCTGATGATCGCGCGGCGCACCTTATTGGGCCGTGTCCGATATAGATATTCCACGCGGTCGACGCATGCGCCGAGTTGCTCATTCACTGGCAAATAGTGAACGCCGTCGCCTTCGACCGATACAAGGCCGGCGGCGAGCAATGCGTCGAGGGCGTTGCTGACGACCAGATCGCTCGCGCGCAGTGTCGAGACCAATTCGGCCCGCACCCAAGCCCGCCGCTCGTGCCTCAGGATGAGCAGCACTTCGAGCGCCCAGACGGACGGGAAGCTCGCTGCAACGAAGTGCAGCAGGTCTTCGTCGGAGCTGCTCACTCGCTCCGCTTTAACACCGCGCCCGCATCATCATCGGGTCTCTAGCGGGACGAAACTGGCAAGTTCAACCCACGAGGGCGCCTTCAGGCCGGAGCGCCCACCTTGATCATCTGCCGCAACTGCTGACGAAGCTCAGGCGAGTCCTGATGGCCGTGGACTTTCGTAGCATGCTGTGCGGCCGCTTCGACGACCTCGTCCTCGTTGTCGGCCGAGATGGCGATGCTGCAGCCGGACTCGCTCGGATACTCACGGCAATCGATATATTTGCGGTCCATATCAACCTCCTTGCTCAATCATTTCTCCGGCGCTGCAGTCGCGCCCGAATAGGTCCAGCTGGCGATCTTCCATGCGTCGCCAGCTCGCTTGACCACGAAGGTCATGCTTCCTGCGGCGATCATCTTCTTGCCCTGTTTCATGAAGCGATAGGTGGTCGGCAGGACAACATAGGACGTGCTTCCGTCGCTATTGGCTTGAATCGCGTTGCCGTAATCGACGCGGCCGCCGCTGACGCCGTTTGCGGTTGAGTCCCTGGCGTAGTCGTCCATCCAGCGTTGCGCGGCTCCGGCGCCGACCCAGACGTGCGGCGCAAACTCGTCGACGATGACCGCATTGTCCTCGTGCGCGCTCACGAATGACTTCGCGTCACCTTTGTTGAACTTGTCCATGACACCGTTGATGAACGCCGTTGCGTCCTCGGCTGGACCAGCGCCAGCAGGAACGGCAGCGAGCATCGTCGCAATGCCAGTGATTACGATTGAAGCTCTGCGCATGAGCACCCCCAAAGCTCGGCTTGCCGACGCAGACAGGAGGCGCGCGGACCGAAGCGCGCGAGACGCGTCTAGCTGCTCTCCGGCCCCTTACGAGTCAAGCGAGGCGCGGCTCAGCTCTTCTTCTTGCCGAGCTCGTGCCAGCTCTTCTCGTGCACGTCGATGCCATGCTTTTTCGCCGCGCGCTTGATGCGGCTCCACGCTTCGTCTCGCTCCGTGTCCGAAACGCCTTCAACTTGGTCGAACCGCGCGATGGCGTTCCGAACATGGCTCGCGTTATTGAGTGGTTCCTTGCGCTCCTTGGGGAAGGCGAACTGGTCCTCGTCGAGACTGTCGCGCTGCTTTTCATTGAGTTCGGACATGACTGCTCCTTTCGGGGGGTAAACGCGCAAACAGCCATGACGTTCGAAATAATAGTAGAGCCCCGGCGCGAGGGAGCGAGTTGGCACGCCGGGGCTCAGTGGCGTGCGCCGGACGAGGGAATCCGGCGCGCCGCGCAATCAGGCAGCCAGTCGGACCGTCTCGCCGAGAGCCTGCAGAAGCGATTGCTCGCGCTGCTCGGGGCCGAAGTTGAGGCCATCCGCAGCAACGAACTCGGGCTCGATTCCGATGAAGTTGAAGACGCCGCGCAGGTAGCTCTCTAGATGCTCGAGCGACGCGGCCGGCGAACCGGCGTCGTAGCGGCCGCCCCGCGCAAGACCGATTATAACGCGCTTGCCGCCAGCGAGTCCCTCCGGTCCATTCTCGGTGTAACGGAAAGTCTTTCCGGCAACGAGGATCCGGTCGATCCAGGACTTGAGCTGCGTCGGCAACGTAAAATTGTACATCGGAGCACCGATCACCACCGTGTCGGCGGCAAGGAACTCGTCGAGCACCGTCGTGTCTGCGAAGGCGTCGAGCGTCAGGTGCGCTAACGGATCGGCGGCGAGGTCACGATAGACCACCTCTTCACCCCACTGCCCGGCCTTGATCTGCTCCACGATGGATTTGGAGAGCGCCCGGCTGGCGCTGTTCTCGCCATTGATGCTGGCGTCGAGGTGAAGGACGGTCACTATTGCCTCCTAAGTATCGATTTGTTACCGAGGCATCCTAGATAACCGCCTACAAATCACTCGCAAGAACGCACTTTTTTGTGGTGGACGAACAAATTTGTGCGACGGTATCAGCAAGGGAACCGAAGAGATGAAAGATCCAGCCAACCCCGTCTGCCGGACAATCAGCACGCTGCTTTCGCGGATCGGCGACAAGTGGACAGTGCTCGTAGTGCAAACGCTCGGCGAAGGATCGAAACGGTTCAACGAGCTCCGCCGCGAAATCCCCAGCGTCTCGCAGCGGATGCTCACGCTCACCCTGCGCAACCTGGAACGCGACGGGCTGGTCAGCCGGACCGTTACTCCCGTCATCCCCCCGCGCGTCGATTACGAACTGACCAAACTCGGGCATTCGCTGCAGAAGCCGATCTGCGGGCTGGCGACTTGGGCAACCGACAACGTCGAAGCGATTCACGAGGCGCAAAGACGCTTCGACGCGGAACATGACGCGCCCTCTGCGAGGGCCGAGGCCGCGTGAGCAGGGCGCCTGCGGGAGCAAGCCTACAGGCGCTGCTCGACCGAGGCGACGAATTTGCGCGCGCTGGTGACCCGAAGGCCGCCATGTCCTTCTACCAGCGGGCACTGCAGGGCGCCCGCACCATGCCGCTCGACGGCCCCAGCATGGAGCGGCTGCGTGCGGCGCAGGCCTTTATTCAAAACCAGGCGAATGAGTTCCAGGGCTCGCTTGACGGTGCTCTCGCCTCATTCGAACCGGAGAACGACGTCGCGAAGATCCGCCTTAACCACGCCCTTGAGATGATGGCGGGAAAACGGGCGATCGAACTGCAGCAGCCGAGCGTCCTCTACTATCCATATCTCGCGCAGCGGCAGTTCTTTGAGCGTGACGAGTTCGGGTGGGCCGCCAAGCTCGAAGCGGTGTCTCCCATCATACGGGGCGAATTGCTCAACCTTTTGAACGATGGTGCCGACTTTCGCCCCTACGTCCAGGACGACCCCAACCGGCCGACGCGTGATTTCCACGGTCTCAACAACAGTCGCAGTTGGACTGCTCTCTATCTATGGCGGAACGCAGCACTGGTCCCGGAGATCGCAGACCGTTGCCCGCAGACCGTGGAAGCATTCGCGCAGGTGCCGCTGACCCACATCGGCAGGCGCACTCCTTCGGTGTTCTTCTCACGGCTGGAAGCAGCTGCGCACATCCCTCCGCATCACGGCCTGCTCAACTGCCGCCTCATCTGCCACCTGCCCCTGATCGTGCCCCCCGGATGCTGGCTGCGCGTCGGCAACGAGACGCGGCAATGGGAGGATGGCAAGCTGCTCATCTTCGACGACAGCATGGAGCATGAAGCGAAGAACCCGACCGGCCAGCCTGCGCATCGTCCTGATTTTCGACATCTGGCGGCCCGAGCTGACCGAAGCGGAGCGTGCGGCAATCTCGACCATCTTCGACGCCATCAACTCGTTTCAGGGACTGCCTGACGCCTGACTAGTTTGCGCGCCGTCAGCGCATCGCTAGAGCAGAAGTATGCTCAAGCCTGTAACGACCGACATCGAAGCGCTGAAGATCCTCGACGACCGATTGCGCTGGCTTTCGGCATGGACGATCCACCACGCCAATCACATCCGACCGAGCGACGACGGGCTGAAGGTCGGGGGGCATCAGGCAAGCTGCGCTTCGATGACGGCGATCATGGCTGCCCTTTATTTCCATTCGCTCGGACCGAACGATCGTGTCGCCGTGAAGCCGCACGCCGGACCGGTGCTGCACGCCATCCATTATTTGCTTGGATCGCAATCGCGCGAAGCTCTCGAGAACTTCCGGGCTTTCGGCGGGGCGCAAAGTTATCCGAGCCGCACCAAGGACACAATCCCGGTGGACTTCTCCACGGGCTCGGTCGGACTGGGCGTTGCGATCACTTTGTTCGCGAGCCTGATGCAGGATTACCTCACCGCACACGGTCAGCTCGAAGAGGAACACCGCGGCCGCTTTGTCGCGCTGATTGGCGACGCCGAGCTCGACGAAGGCAACATCTACGAGGCGCTCATCGAAGGCGCCAAGCACGATGTGCGCAATCTCTGGTGGATCATCGATTACAATCGCCAGAGCCTCGATGCGACGAGTGCCGACCGCATGTTCGAGCGGTTCGATGAGATCTTCCGCAGTTGCGGCTGGCGCGTTGTCGAGCTGCGCTACGGCAAGCGCCTGCGAGGCGTGCTCGACAAGCACCCGAAACTTAAGGCCTGGTTCGAGCAGTTGCCGAACGCCGAACTTTCCGCGCTTCACTATCAGGGTGGAGCAGCCTGGCGTGCACGCATCTCCGCCGAGCTTGGCACGTCCGCAGCGTCCTTCCTGAAGGAATATGACGATGCCGCACTCGCGTCCGTTTTCACGGACCTCGGTGGTCATTGCATGGAGACGCTCACCAAAGCATTCGATGCGGCGCAGGACGACGTCCCGACATTGTTCATCGCCTGGACGATCAAGGGTTATGGGCTGCCCTTCGCGGGGCACAAGGACAATCACGCCGGCCTGATAAATCCAACTCAGCTTGCGACATTGCGCGACTCGATGGGCATTCGCGAAGGCCGAGAGTGGGAGCCACTCGAAGGTTTGGGCCATAATGCGCGGACCAGTGTCGAAACCGGTCTCGAGCGCAGCCGCATCGCTCGGGCCAAACGGGAGCGGAGCTTCGGCAAAGTCCCGGTGCCCGCGATCCCTGCCCCGGCTGGCGACGAACAATCCACACAGGCAGCCTTTGGGCGCATCCTGCTCGACCTCTCGAAGCAGGGCGGCGATCTCGCGGACCGGATCGTCACCACCTCCCCCGACGTAACGGTTTCGACGAACCTCGGCGCGTGGGTAAACCAGCGGGGGCTATTCCGCCGCAGCGACATGCCTGACGTCTTCGCCAAGGCAAAGATTGCGTCAGCCCAAAAGTGGGGAGGAAACAAAAAGGGCCAGCACATCGAGCTCGGCATTGCGGAGAACAACCTCTTCCTGATGCTCGCAGCAGCTGGTCTCGCAGGCGACGTCTTCGGCGAACGGCTGTTCCCGATCGGCACCCTTTATGACCCGTTCATCGCGCGCGGCCTCGATGCACTGAACTACGCTTGTTACCAGGACGCGCGCTTCCTGCTCGTCGCAACGCCAAGCGGCGTGACGTTGGGACCCGAGGGTGGTGCGCACCAGTCGATCAACCCGCCTCTCATTGCGCTCGGCCAGCCGGGGCTGCGCCATTACGAGCCGGCCTACGCGGACGAACTCGCTGCGATGATGCAGGAAGCGTTTCGCCTGATCGACGATCCCGCGGGCGAGAGCACTTATCTCCGGCCTTTCGACACGCTCCATCCAGCAAGTTGAACGCGCGGACGACCGTTGGCGTGAAGGCGCGATCACGGTGGTTATTGGTTGCGTGAGCCCGGCCCGAATGCGGAAGCTGCGATCGTCGCGATGGGCGCAGTCATGCCCGAAGCGCTGGCGGCTTGGGAGGAGCTTCGCGAGGACGTGCCCGGGCTGGGCCTCCTTTCCGGTCACCTCGCCTGATCTGCTTCACCGAGGCTGGACCGCCGCGCAAGAGGCGCGGTGGAAAGGGGCGCGGCAACCGAGCCACATCGAACAGCTCCTTTCGGTACTGTCATCTGACGCCGGGCTGGTAACAATCGCAGACGCGGCGCCGGCCTCGCTGTCATGGCTCGGAGGCGTGCTCGGTCAACGCGTCGCACCGCTCGGCGTCGAGAAGTTCGGCCAGACAGGCAACCTCGCTGATCTCTACGCAGCTTACCGCCTCGACGGCTCGGCAATCACCGAAGCCGTTGCGGAGCTGCTGTTGCCTGCCTAGGGGAGCAACCATGGCCGGGCGTTATTTCGACGAGTGGCAGGTCGGCGACCGCGTGTCTCACGAGATCACGCGGACCGTGACCGAGACCGACAACGTGCTTATCACGGCGCTCACGCATAATCCGCAGCCGCTTCACCTCGATCATGAGGCGGCCGCGGCGACCGAATTCCACAAGCCATTGGTCAACAGCTGCTTCACGTTCAGCCTCATGGTCGGCGTCAGCGTCCATGACACCACGCTCGGAACACTCGTCGCCAATCTGGGCTACGATAAGCTCGTTTTTCCCAATCCGGTCTTTGTCGGCGACACGCTACGCAGCGAGAGTGAATGCGTGTCGCTGCGCGAGAGCAAGTCACGCCCTAACGCCGGCGTAGTGACCTGGGCACATCGCAGCTTCAATCAGCGTGACGAGCTCGTCTGCGAATGCACGCGCACGGCGCTCCTTCTGAAGAAGCCGCGTATGACCGAACCGCGGTCTTGGCTCTTCGTCCCGGCGGACAGCGAGAAGATGATCGCCAAGGCGCTCGGCAGCGACGCGGATGCGGTAATTTTCGATCTGGAAGACAGCGTCGCCCCCGCCCAAAAGGCCGCCGCGCGAGAAATCCTCAAAGGCCTTCCCAAAAGGTCGAACGGTCCGCAATGGTGGGTGCGCGTGAACCCGCTCGGCAGCGAGTATCACAAGGACGACTTGTCGCTGATCGGCAGCGCCTATGTCCACGGCATCGTGCTTCCGAAGGCGGAAAGCGGCGCCGACGTCACCCAGCTGGCCCATCGGACCGGCAATATCCCGATCCACGCGATCGTCACCGAAACGGCGGCCAGCCTGTTCGGCCTACTATCTTATCGTGACCCGAAAACGACCCTGACCGCCATGAGCTGGGGCGCGGAGGACCTTTCCGCTGCCCTCGGTGCGTCTTCGAAGTACGACGCCAACGGCGACCTGAGCTTCACCTATAAGCTCGCCCGTTCGCTCTGCCTCGCCGGCGCCGTGGCAGCGGGTGTCCAACCGGTCGATGGCGTCTTCGCGAATTTCAAGGATGACGAAGGCTTGCGCGCCGAATCCGAAGCGGCGAGGCGCGAGGGGTTTACGGGCAAGCTCGCGATTCACCCCGCGCAGGTGCCGATCATCAATGCTGCTTTCACGCCTTCCGAGGAGGACGTCGCACACGCGGAGGAAATTGTCGCCGCGTTCGAGGCACATCCCGACGCGGGCGTGCTGTCCGTCGGAGGCAAAATGGTCGATCGCCCGCACCTAGTTCAGGCAAGGCGCGTTCTGGAACGGGCACGATAGGAGATTCCATCATGGCAACAACGGCTGAACCGAATCCGACCACCACTTCGGAGAAGACTGGGCAGCCGACGCGAGCCAAGGGCTGGGGTACCGACGCAGCCGACCAGCCGCTCCGCCCGATGGAGTTCGAGCGGCGCGCACTTCGTCCGGACGATGTCGCGATCCAGATCACCTACGCAGGCATCTGCCATTCGCGACCTACACACCGCTCGCAACGACTGGGGCGGCACGCGCTACCCGTGATTCCGGGTCACGAAATCGTCGGGACCGTCACAGCGATCGGCGACGAGGTCACCCGCCACCGCGTCGGGAGACACCGTCGCGGTAGGCTGCATGGTCGACAGCTGCATGGAATGTGACCAGTGCCTGGAAGGCTGGGAAGTCTTCTGCCGCAAGGGGTGTGTCCAGACCTACAATAGCCCCGACTATCACGATCACACGATCACCAAGGGCGGTTACAGCGACCATATCGTCGTCCGGGACCACTTCTGCCTCAAGGTCCCCGAAGGCATGGACGTCAGTCGCGTCGCTCCTCTGCTTTGCGCCGGGATCACGACTTACTCGCCGCTTCGACAATACAACGTCGGACCTGAGACGAAGATGGCGGTGGTCGGCCTCGGAGGCCTCGGTCACATGGGGGTTAAGCTGGGCGCGGCTTTGGGCGCTCACGTCACGATGATCACGACCACGCCGAGCAAAGGCAATGACGCGCGCGAGCTCGGCGCTCATGACGTGATCATCTCAACCGACGCGCAGCAGATGGGCGACGCTGCAACGCGCTTCGATTTCATCCTGAACACCATTCCGGTTAGCCACGAGATAGATGGCTATCTCGCAGCTGCTTGGACGCTCCGGCCGGATGGTGATCGTCGGCGCACTCACGCCCATGCCGGGCTTCATCGGTGCCAACCTCATATGGTGGAACCGGGCAGTGGGCGGCTCGGCGATCGGCGGCATCCCCGAAACGCAAGAGATGCTCGATTTGTGCGCCGCAAAACAGATTTATCCCGAAGTGGAATTCATCGAGATGAGTCAGGTCAACGAAGCCTATGAGCGGCTGCTCAAAAATGATGTCCGCTACCGCTTCGTGATCGACATGAGCCGAGGCGTATGAGCGAAGCGGTTCATCCGGTTCCCGAAAGCTTCCATGCGCGGATCAGTCCACGCGAGCTCAAGGAGCTGAATGATCTCGCTGAGGGTGATCGCGACCGTTTCTGGCTCGACCAGGCTCGCCGGCTCACATGGAATAAGTTTCCGACGAAAGCGGGCGACTGGTCGTTCCACGAGCAGAATTTTCACATCAATTGGTATGCCGACGGAGAGCTCAACCTGTCGGTCAACTGCCTCGACCGACACCTCGCCGAGCATGGCGACCGGACGGCGCTCATCTTCGAGGCCGACGAGCCTGGCCAAGGTCATCGCTGGACGTATCGCGAACTCTACGAAGAGACGTGCCGGTTTGCGAACCTCCTGAAGCAGCTTGGGATCAAGCGCGGCGACCGCGTGATGATCTACATGCCGATGATGCCTGAAGCGGCCGCGGCAATGCTCGCATGCGCGCGCATCGGGGCAGTCCACTCAGTGGTATTTGGCGGCTTTTCGCCGGAGAGCCTGGCAGGCCGCATCGAGGATTGTGACGCTTGCGCCGTTGTCACGGCCGACGAAGGCATGCGCGGCGGCAAGACGATCCCGCTGAAGCTGAACGTCGATGAAGCGCTCAGAACGCGTGACGTGCCAACCGTCGTCGTCGTCACCCGCACCGGTGCAGACGTCCCGATGAAGGAGGGCCGCGATATTCGGTATGTCCGAAGCGGTCTCTCAACCGAGTGCAATCCGGAGATCATGAACGCAGAGGACCCGCTGTTCATTCTCTACACCTCCGGCTCGACCGGAAAGCCCAAGGGCGTGGTCCATACCACCGGCGGCTATGCAACTTGGGCGGCGACAACGTTCGACTGGATCTTCGACTACCGCGAGGACGATATCTTCTGGTGCACCGCCGACATCGGCTGGATCACTGGTCACAGCTACGTCGTCTACGGACCGCTCGCGATGGGCGCGACGAGCGTGATGTTCGACGGGGTCCCGAATTATCCGGACTTCGGCCGCTTCTGGGAAACGGTAGACAGGTTGGGCGTGACCATTTTCTACACCGCCCCGACTGCGATCCGCGCGCTAATGCGCGAAGGCGACGAACCAGTGAAAAGTCACAGCCGCAAGTCGCTGCGGCTGCTCGGCACAGTCGGAGAGCCGATCAATCCGGAAGCCTGGGAATGGTACTGGCGTGTCGTGGGCGATGAACGCTGCCCGGTAGTCGACACCTGGTGGCAGACCGAGACCGGCGGAATCATGATCTCGCCTTTCCCGGAGCGACGCCAATGAAGCCCGGATCGGCAACCAAGCCATTGCCAGGCGTGCAGCCGCTTCTGGTGGACGCCGAGCATAACGTCTTAGAAGGCGCGGCGAGCGGGAATCTTTGTCTTGCTTCGTCGTGGCCGGGCCAGATGCGCACGGTGTGGAACGACCACGGCCGCTTCTTTGAAACCTACTTCAAAGCCTATCCCGGACTTTACTTTACCGGAGACGGGTGCCGCCGAGACGAGGATGGTTATTATTGGATCACCGGCCGCGTCGATGACGTGATCAACGTCTCCGGCCACCGCATCGGCACCGCTGAAGTCGAAAGCGCCCTCGTCTCCCATTCGAAGGTTGCTGAAGCCGCGGTCGTAGGGTTTCCCCACGACATAAAGGGCACAGCAATCTATGCGTACGTGACGTTGAATGCGGGCGAGGACGGCTCCGACGAGTTGCGCAAGGAGCTCGTTCAGGAGGTGCGGCACGACATCGGCGCGCTCGCAGCACCCGAGAAGATCCACTTCACGCCAGCACTGCCAAAAACCCGCTCCGGCAAGATCATGCGGCGCATTCTCCGGAAGATCGCAGAAGGCGCCACCGAGGGTTTCGGCGACACTTCGACCCTCGCCGACCCCACAGTCGTCGACGCGCTTTTGGCAGGGCGGCAGTGAGGCTCGCGGTCGCGGCGGCGTTCCTTCTAGCCGCTGCGCCGGCGGCCGCACAGCCGAAGCCGTTCGACATCGCCGCCTTCTTCACCGGCCCAACACACGCCGACAATGTCATCAAGATCGCCTTCCATGCTCCGCACAAGCTAGTCGTCGACAGCGTCGGCCATGTGGAGGGAAAGCAATTCATTCAGCTCGATACAGTGCATGAGGAAGGCAAGCCCGTCAGCACGCGCAAATGGGTCACTCATCAGCTTAGTCCGGGCCACTACGCCGGTACTCTTAGTGATGCGACCGGACCCGTGGACATCACCGTCGCTGGCAATACGACCACGATAAAATACACGATGCAAGGCGGCCTGAGCGTGGTTCAGACGATGCAACTGCAGGCGGACGGGCGCTCGCTCTCCAACAGCGCGATTGCCCGCAAGTTTGGCATCAAGTTCGCAACCGTGCAGGGCACCATCCGCAAGCTGGACTGACGCCGCCGCGCTGCTATCCCTTCAGCACGGAGGGGAAAGAATGGCCACCATCGCAGACGATAAGCAAAATAACCGCTGGTCGATGGCGCGCGTCGTC
Organism: uncultured Alphaproteobacteria bacterium; assembly: GCA_963752025.1. Taxonomy (GTDB): domain Bacteria; phylum Pseudomonadota; class Alphaproteobacteria; order Sphingomonadales; family Sphingomonadaceae; genus Sphingomicrobium. Next base: position 262,796 of record CAVVWY010000024.1, read on the forward strand.
ATCGCTTCGTCCGCCGGCACGGCATTCGAATGGTACGACTTCTTCATCTTCGGAAGCCTCGCACCGGTCATCTCCAAGGTCTTCTTCGCCGCGCTCGACCCCACGCCGGCCCTGATCGCTGCGCTCGCGCTCTTCGCAGCGGGCTTCGCGTTCCGCCCTCTCGGCGCGCTGATCTTCGGTGTGGTAGGCGACCGGCTTGGCCGTAAGGGAGCCTTCCTCGTCACAGTCAGCCTCATGGGCGGCGCGACTTTCCTCATCGGATTGCTTCCGACCTATGCAAAGGCAGGATCGCTGGCTCCCACGCTGCTCATCTTCCTACGCATCCTGCAAGGCATCGCACTTGGCGGCGAGTATGGCGGTGCTGCTATCTATGTTGCGGAACACGCACCCAATCAGCAGCGCGGCGCCTCGACGGGGTGGATCCAATCGTCGGCCTCATTCGGCCTGCTCGCGGCGCTACTCGTAATCGTCGCGCACACGGACGCAGATCGGCGAGGATGCGTTTCAGCGCGTGGGGCTGGCGGATCCCATTCCTAGTCTCGGCCTTCCTGCTCGCCGTATCGGTGTGGATGAGAGCCAAGCTGGCCGAAAGCCCCGAATTCGCACGTATTCGGGAAGAGGGAGGACATCGCCCAGGCACCGCTGCGAGAGGCGTTCGGCAACTGGCGCAGCTTAAGCGCGTCCTCATTGCCTTCTTCGGGATCATGTGCGCGCAGGGCGCCGTCTGGTATTTCACATTCTTCTATCTGCAGGTCTTCCTTGAGAAATCCCTCGGCCTCCCCGGGCAGACCAAGGACCTCCTGCTGATTGTGATGACGGTCGTAAGCGCGCCGCTCTACGTCTATTTCGGGTGGCTTAGCGATCGGATCGGGCGCAAACCGGTGATGGTCGGCGGCATGCTTCTCGCGCTGGTCCTGTACTTCCCGGCGTCACGTTGGATCGCAGCGGCTGCGAATCATCTCTTATCGAAGCGCAGCACAACACGCCCGTGGTCCTGACGACTGATCCCGCCACCTGTTCGGTACAATTCGACCCGGTTGGCACCCGCAAGTTCGTCAGCCCGTGCGACATCGCAAAGAGCACCCTCGTGACCAAGGGAATCTCGTTCACGACGCGCGCTGATCCCTCGGGGCAGACCCATGTGGTCGTCGGAACGGAAGCCGTACCCGTCCAGAGCGGGGAAGGCTTGGCCCCCGCTGATCTGAAAACCCTGAAGACCCGCACATCGAAGGCAGTCGATCTGGAACTAGAGAAGGCAGGTTATCCGAAGACGGCCGATCCCAAACAGGCCAACATGACCCTGCTGACCATCATCCTGCTGCTGTTCGTTGTCGCTTCGACGGCGCTCTACGGTCCTCAGGCGGCCGCGCTGGTGGAAATGTTCCCCACCCGCATCCGCTACACGGCGATGTCATTTCCTTACCACGTGGGGACGGGTTGGGTTGGTGGATTCCTTCCCGTAACAAGTTTCGCGCTGGTTGCGATCACGGGGAATATCTTCGAGGGACTTTGGTATGCGGTATTCTTCACCGGGATCTCGGTGATCGTATCTATCCTCTTCCTGAAAGAGACAGCGGGCAGGCGCCTCGAGGAAGATCTAAGCTCCTATTTGAAGTTCTTCGCCTGCTGGAGCACCAGGTCACACGCCTGCGATTTGAGGTAATCGTTTGCAGTGCCAAGCGAAAAGGTTTTGCCCCCCGCCGTTAGGATATGCCCTGTCTGTCCCGCCGCGTAAGCTGGTGACGATGTCACTTCCTTGCGCGCGGTCAGCGGCTCCAGCACACCGTCAGTGACAGCGCTGCTGACGAGGTCGTACTTCTCGCAATATTGCAACACGCCCGCCGCGTTCGCCTGGCTGATAGAACTGACATCCGGCAATGCAGCGGGGATGGGCGCTGCCGACATCTGAGCGAGCGCGGGTACCGGCATTGAACCGACCGCGACTGCGAGCAATGCCGCTTTGAGTTTCTTGGCCATAGTAGTGCGCTAGTCTGTCCGGCACCCCGCATCCATCGGGAAGAGTCCCGAAGTGGTCAGGGGCACCAATGGATGTCGATCGGCTGCTCGACCTCGGCGAGCACACGGCCGATCGGGGCCTTCGAGCTCTGTCCGTCGGCGATCGCCTGCTCCAGCACCTCGCGCTTCTGCTGACCCGTAATAGTGATCAGGATCGTCCGCGCGGCCAAGATCGCGCTACGTGTGAGTGTAACCCTGCCAACGGGTGCTTCCTTCGGCAGCGGATCGGGCGTGACGCCGATAGCGCGCCGAGCCTTCGGCGCGTCGAGCGCCGCCTGAAAGTCCGCACCAGGGAAGATCGAGGCCGTGTGACCGTCTGCACCCATGCCGAGCCAGACGAGGTCAGGCGGCCAGGGGAGGTCCTGCAGCCGGGCATCCGCAGCATTGCCGGCGTTGCGAACGTCATCCGCCGCGCCGCTTGCAATCGGGATCACGCGTGCCCCAGTCGGTAGAAAAGCCCGCGCGATCTCGCGGACGTTCGACAATTCACTATCGACCGCCACCAGCCGATCGTCTGTCGGAATGACAGTGACGCGCTTCCACGGGAGCTTCTGCTTCGTGAGCTTGCCGAACACCGCCGGCCCCGTCGTGCCGCCAGGCACAGCGATCAGGGAGGCGTTACGAGCGTCAACGGCGCTCTCAATAATGAAACCGACGTCGCCCGCGACTGCGTCCGCGAGCTCGTCGACCGAGTCATATTCCCACCATTCCGCTTCGATCATGTGATTTTTCTAGGAGGCTAGCGCGGAGCCGTCTGCCGGTATCCGAACCAGCCTGCAACCGGTTGTCCCACCCTATTCAGGGCCGGGCGAAACCGGAGACGCTGGTGGACGAGCGCGCAAACGTCGGAGTGAATGGCGGGAATACCCGTCCCGCGATCAATGATGCATTCGGCGACATAACCGGCAGGGTCGATGCGCAAGCGTAGGAAAACGTCGGAGCGCCCAGGCCACGCCTCGAGCGTGTCGCGGGGGAAGTCGCGTCCACTTAGCACGGGCGTGACCAGCCGCGGCGGCTCGGCCGCTCCAGTGTCACCGCCGCCGCCGGGCCCGTTTCCACCTGCCCCGCTGCCAGTGCCGGCACCCACTCCGCCCGCTCCGGTGCCTGGCCCACGCACATTCGAGGCGCCTTGCGTCGGTGCCGCACCCTGGCGCGGGGTCTCGCTCGCCGCGATTTGCTGCACTGGCGGCGTTTCCACCCGCGGCTTCGGCGCGACCACCGGTGTCGCTTCGCTCTTGATGTTCTTGGGCGATGAACCTCCCGCCTTCTCCTTGGGTCGTGGCTGCGGCTGTTGCACGGGCGGTGGCGGAGGCGGTGGAGGCGGCGCCTTGGTCACGTCGAAGACGCTCAGCACCCGTTGCGGATCGGTCAGATCAATTCGGCCGGACAAGTGAAGAAAGGCGAACAGAAGTCCAGCGTGAATCCCGATCACCGCCGCAATCGCGCCGCCTTTGTCTTTCTTGTCGAGGTCCGACCCATACATGCGTCCGGTCAACGCGAATATCAGCCGCGCGTTGCCGTTTCACCATATGACTGGCGCCGGACGCGGGGGGGGATTGCGCCCGGCGCTCTACGCGTCTGGATTCCTAATTGACTAGCGGCTGCTGCTCGCCTTGCGGCCGCCGCCGTGGCTGGCTTTTCCGCCCTTGCTCGCGATTTCGCGCTGCTTCGCCGGGTCCATTGCCGCGAAGCCCCGCTTCGATCCGCCGCTCTTTGTTGTTGGCATCATTTTCCTCCTTCTCAGGTGGCCGCGTAACGCTGTCAGAACGCCGCAGTTCACAATGCTGATGGAGGTTAGAAACTGCCGTACCGCGAAGCTGATTGAGGTTAGGAACGATCATGTTGGGCGCTGCTAATGCTGCGCAACAAAGATGAATTCTGTTCCGGGAACGGAACTTGAAGTGCGTTAAATATTTGTGCGTCGTTGGCAGAGACATGCGGTCCTCATCCGCGATTTACTGCCGGTCAGCATGGGGGCGTAATGCATGCGGCTAAGTGCGCGTAAAACAACAATAACTCTCAGCGCGCTCCTGCTTTGCTCATCGGTTTCTGCAGCTCAGTCCCTTCCGCACGCAATCTCTGCACCTTCGGCGGCACCGCCCGACAACGGCAACTGGGAAATGCCCGGCAAGAATTACGCATCGACGCGTTTTTCCGCGATGCGTCAGATCACGCCGAACAACGTCAGCAAACTCGGCCTGGCATTTACGTTTTCGACGGCGACCACGCACGGCTACGAGGCGCCGCCGCTAGTCGTCGCCGGCACGATGTACCTCATCACACCGTTCCCGAATTATCTCTACGCACTGGACCTGACGAAACCCGGCGCGCCCACCAAGTGGACCTTCAAGCCCAAGCCGCTGGCGGCGTCGCAAGGTGTTGCCTGCTGCGACACTGTTAATCGCGGCGCGGTCTATTCGAAGGGCAAAATCATCTTCAACACGCTCGACGGGCAGACGATCGCCGTCGATGCCAAGAGCGGCCAGCAAGTGTGGCGCACGCGCCTCGGCAATATCCAAAAGGGCGAGACCATTACTATGGCGCCGCTCGTCGCCAACGGCAAAGTGCTCGTCGGCAATTCAGGCGGTGAAATGGGGGTCCGCGGTTGGATTGCCGCGCTTGACGAAGGAAGCGGCAAGGTTGCTTGGAAAGCCTTCAACACCGGTCCCGACAAGGACGTCCTGATCGGTCCGCACTTCAAGCCAGCATACGGTTCGGACCGGGGCAAAGACCTGGGCGTGAAGACCTGGCCGCCCAATGCCTGGAAGATCGGGGGCGGCAACGTCTGGGGGTGGATCAGTTACGATCCGGCACTAAATCTCATTTACTACGGAACCGGCAACCCCGGCCCCTGGAACCCCGACCAGCGCCCCGGCGACAACAAATGGACGACCGGAGTCTTCGCGCGCGACCTGAATACCGGCCAGGCCGTGTGGTTCTATCAATCGACGCCGCACGATCTCTTCGATCACGACGATATAAACGAGAATATTCTGGCCGACATTCCGTGGGGCAATAGCCGCCGGCCGGTGCTCCTCCGCCCCGGCCGCGACGGCTTCTTCTACGTCATCGATCGCCGCAGCGGCCAAGTGCTCTCTGCAACGCCCTACGGTTATGTAAACGCGTATCGGGGCGTCGATCTGAAGACGGGGAGGATGGTTCCGAACCCGGACAAGGATCCGAAGCAGGGCCGCGTCACCCGCAACATCTGTCCGGCCGCTCCTGGTCTCAAGGATTGGAACCCGGCTGCGTTCAGCCCAATCACGGGCATCGTCTACATCCCGCACAACAATCTCTGCATGGACTTCGGCGCCATGGAGGCGAATTACATCGCCGGAACGCCCTACGTGGGCGCAGATGTGAAGTTCTACGCGGGCCCGGGTGGTAATCGCGGC
>CAVVWY010000025.1:0-24941 GCA_963752025.1 uncultured Alphaproteobacteria bacterium
ACGGTCGCGAGCGACTACAACTACTTAACGAGGAGAACGCGGTTCGGGCGACTTCGCTCGAACCTGGCCGACCAGATCGTCGTCCCGGGCGGACCGGAGTGGAACGCCTATCTTCGCGAGCAGCTGTCACACGGCGTTGTCTTCAACCCCACCTTCAACATCTATTCCGCTTCGCGCGACCTGATGCGCGCCGCAACGCCGACTGGAACGCCAAGTACGTCTTGCCGTCGATGATGAGCTTTTATGCCGCCAACCGCGAGCATCACGGCTCTTACTGGTACGACTGGACGACCGAGCGCGAGATCAAGTGGCGTCGCTTCTACGTCCCCTACATGCGGCTGATGAACGACTATAAGAACATGGGCGGTCTTGTGACCGCTGGCGCCGACCCCGGCTTCATCTACCAAACCTGGGGCTTCTCCTACATCGGCGAGCTCGAGATGCTTCAGGAGGCGGGGTTCAGCCCGCTCGAAGTCATCGAGGCAGCCACGTGGAATGGGGCGCAGGAGCTTTATCGGCCGAAGGGCCCTTAGCCGCCGATCGGGCCTCGTCGAGACGGCAAGCTTGCTGACCTCGTTATCGCGCCCGAGAATCCGCTGCAGAATTTGAAGACACTTTATGGCACCGGCTTCGATCCGGCTCGGAGCCGGACGGCAAGATCCACCACGTCGGGCGGCATCCGCTACGTGATCAAGGACGGGATCGTCTACGACGCGCACAAGTTGCTCGACGACGTCGCAGCGATGGTCGAAGCGCAAAAAGCCGCAACGACGCATTGAGGGTCTAAAGAGCGCTCTTCTAAGCGGCCTCGCATGGCCGCACCGATCCTTTCCTACGAAAGCTTGGACTGATCCAGGGCGAAGGCTGGCTGTTTCGCGGCCTCGACCTCTACATCGGCGAGCGAGACCGGCTGGCGCTGATCGGCCGAAACGGCGCCGGCAAGACGACGCTGCTGAAGTGCCTTGCTGAGCTCATTGAGCCCGATGAGGGCAAGCGCACCATTGTGCCGGGCACACATGTCGTGCTGCTGGAGCAGGATCCGCCGATGGACGGGTTCGCGACGCTCGAAGAATGGGTGCTCCGCGGCCGGACGCGCCCGAGGCGCATGAAGCGGCGGCGATCGCCGACCAGCTCGGGATCGACCTCTCGCGGCCGACGGCGACCGCGAGCGGCGGCGAACGTCGACGCGCGGCGATCACCCGCGCGCTGGCGCAGAATCCGGACATCCTCTTGCTCGACGAGCCGACCAACCACCTCGATCTCGGCGCGATCGAATGGCTGGAGGAGTGGCTCAAGCGCTTCACCGGCGCCTTCATCGTCATCAGCCACGACCGCACATTCCTGACGCGGCTGACGCGCAGCTGCATCTGGCTCGACCGCGGAGCCTCCGGCGTGCGGAGATCGGTTTCGGCGGGTTCGAGGCCTGGACCGAGCGCGTGTACGAGGAAGAAGCGCGCGCGGCCGAGAAGCTCGACGCGAAACTGAAGCTCGAGCTGCACTGGCTCCAGCGCGGCGTGACGGCGCGGCGGCGGCGCAATCAGGGACGCCTGACCAAGCTTCACGAGATGCGCGGCGCAGCGCGCCGCGATGCTCGGGCCGTCGGGGGCGGCCAAGCTCGGCGCTCGCCAAGGACGATGTCCGCTCGAAGACGGTGATCGAAGCGGAGCAAGTCAGTAAGACCTACGGCGACCGGCCGATCGTCCGCGACTTCTCGCTGCGCATCCAGCGCGGCGACCGGATCGGCATCGTCGGCCCGAACGGGGCCGGCAAGACGACCTTGCTCAAGCTGCTGACCGGCGAATGAGCCCGACAGCGGCACCGTCAGGCAGGCGAAGACCTGTGGGGGATCGTCATCGACCAGCAGCGCAAGCTGATGGAGCCCGACAAGCGGGTGAAGGACGTGCTCGCCAACGGCGGCGACTGGATCGACGTCCGCGGCGCCAAGAAGCACATCAAGGGCTATCTGAAGGAATTCCTGTTCGACCCGTCGCTGACCGAAGCGCCGGTCGGATCGCTTCGGGCGGCGAGCGGTCGCGGCTCTGCTTGCGCGAGAATTCGCGCGGGCGGCCAACCTGCTGGTGCTCGACGAGCCGACCAACGACCTCGATCTCGAGACGCTCGACCTGCTGCAGGAAGTGATCGCCGATTATGACGGGACGGTCCTGATCGTCAGCCACGACCGCGATTTCCTCGACCGCACGGTGACCATCACGCTCGGGCTCGATGGCTCGGGCAAGGTCGACATCGTGGCCGGCGGCTATGAGGACTGGATCCGGCAGCGTACGAGGCGCTCGCGCTCCCGGCGAAGGCGGGGGCCCAGGGCGCGCGACAAGCAGCACAGATGCGAAGATGCTGGACCCCGCCTTCGCCGGGCGAGCAAGAAGCTCACTTACAAGGACAGCGCGACTACGACCGGCTGCCCGGCGAAATCGAGCGGCTGCAGGCCGAGGTCGCGGCCGACGAAGCGGCCCTCTCCGATCCCGATCTCTACTCGCGCGACCCGACCGCTTCGCCGAGCTGACGAGCAGATCGCCCGCAACCGCGCCGAGATCGAAGCTGCGGAATACGGTGGCTCGAGGTCGCCGAAATGGCCGAGGCGCTGGGCGCTTAGGCCTGCGCCCGCGCGCGCTCCTCGACCCGCCGTTCCAGGATCGTGAGCGGCATCGAGCCGTCCTTAGCACTTCGTGGAACTGCTTGATGTCGAACTTGGCGCCGAGGATCGCTTGCGCCTTCTCGCGGGCGCGCAGCCAGGCGAGGTGGCCGACCTTGTAGCTGCAGGCCTGGCCGATCGAGATGCAATAGCGCTCGACCTCGCGCTGGACGCGGCCGCGGGAAGCCGGTGGTCGTGGTCATGTAGTCGACCGCCTGCTCGCGGCTCCAGCCCTTGGCGTTGAGGCCGGTGTCGACGACGAGCCGCGCCGAGCGGAACAGGAAGGACTGCAGATAGCCGCGCTGCTCGATGCCCTTGATAGCCGCCGAGTTCGTCGGCCAGCTGTTCCGAATAGAGCGCCCAGCCTTCGATATAGGCCGAGTAGAAGCTGAGCTTGCGCAGCATCGGGATGTCCTTCGACGTCTGCGCAAGGCTGATCTGCAGATGATGGCCGGGGACGCCCTCGTGATAGGTCAGCGAGGGCAGCGAATATTTCGGCCAGTCGCCGGTCGATTTCAGGTTGATGAAGTAGATCGCCGGCCGCGAGCCATCGAGCGTGGCGCGGCGGTAATAGCCGTTGGGCGCGCCGTCCTGGATTTCCGGCGGGACGCGGCGGATTTCCAGCGGCTGCGTCGGGCAGCGTCGCGAAGGCCTGGGCAGGAGGCCCTCATTCCTTCACATTGGCATTGAGGCTGGCGATCAGCTCGGCGCGGCCGGGGTCGGTGTTGGGGTAGAGCTGTGCCGGCGAGTTGTTGAGCGCCGCCAGCCGTTCGCCGACGGTGCCGGCGTATAGCCGGCCTGCTTGAGGACGCTGTCGAGCTGCGGCGCTGATTTCCGCGACCTGCGACAGGCCGAGCTGGTGGACTTCATCGGGCGTCATGCTGCTGGTCGTCGCCTGCGCGAGCGCCGCCGCGTAGATTTCGTCGCCGCGCGGCAGGCGCGTCGCGCCGTCGCCCGGCTTGGTCGTCGGCTCAGCTGCGGATCGCGGCCATCTGCCGGTCGAGCGCCGGATAGACCTGCTCTCGACGATCTTCGTCGCGCGGGCGCGCCAATCGCCGGGGATGCCCTTGGCCTCGGTGCGGCGGACGATCGAATTGACCATGCCGCTGTCGGCTGCGGCCGGCTTGCGCAGCGCCTCCATCTGGCCGAGCGCGAGGTCGAGCGACCACCCGGCGCGAGGAAGCCGCGGCGAGCCTGCTCGATCTGGTCCTGGGTGTCGTAGTCGAGCAGCTTCGCAAACTGGCGCGAGGCGCGAAAGATAGGCTTCGGCGTCGCTCGCATTTTCGATCGGATGCGAGCTGTTGAGGAAGTCGGGAATCGAGAAATAAGCGCCGCTCTGCTGCGAGATCAGATAGGGCTGCTGGACGGCGTCGATCTTGAACTTGTCCCATGACAGCAAGTTCGTCTCGAGATCGTAGATGACGATCTCACGATTGAGCGCGGCGGTCGGCGAGAGCGTCGCCGGGCTGATAGCGCGGACGGCAGACAAAGCGGCCTTGTCGCGGGCATCATTCGCCGCGCGCGTCGCGTTCGGGGTTCTAAGTCGAAGGTCGAGCGCAGCCGGCGTTCGCCCCGGTATCAAGGCCGAGCTGCGTCGCAAATGCAGGCGAATCGTGAACTTGCACGCTGGAAGATCTGATCGAACAAAGCGTTGAGTTTAGCATCGTTGGCGCCGGGCGTAGCGACCACGGCCGCAAGGCGGGTGAATGAGCAAGCGGAAGCAGCGCAAGCGTTGCGCCGCTGGCGAGAAACGAACGACGGTCCATTAGCCGGTCCCCCTAGGTCGAAACGGGAGACCATACCGACCTCAGCGGACGGGCAAACTCCGCCCGTCGAAGCCATGACTACGCCTGCAGACGATATTGCTTCAAAAGGTCGTAGAGCGTCGGGCGGCTGATCCCGAGCAGCTTGGCAGCACCCGAGATATTGTTATCGGTCCGGCTCATCGCCTGGCGGATCGCCTTACGGTCCGCGATCTCGCGTGCCGCGCGAAGGTTGATCGGCAGGATGTCATCGCTCGGAACGATGCCGGCTTGCAGGTCGAGATCGCCGGAAGTGACGCACTTGCCGTCAGCCATGATCACAGCACGCTTGATGCGGTTCTCTAGCTCGCGGACGTTGCCCGGCCAGCCATAAGCGTCGACGGCTTCGATCGCATCGCTGCTCAGCGATTGGACGCCGGGATTGAGCTCCCGGCCGAAGCGATTGACGAAATGCCGCGCGAGCAGAACGGCGTCGCCGGCACGCTCCGCGAGCGACGGGATCTTCACCACGATCTCGGCAAGGCGGTAGTAAAGATCTTCGCGGAAGCGCCCGTCGGCGATCATCGCTTCGAGGTCCTGGTGCGTCGCGCAGACGATGCGGGTGTCGACCGCGATCGGCTGGCGGCCGCCGATGCGCTCGATCACGCGCTCCTGGAGGAAGCGAAGCAGCTTGACCTGGAGCGGCAGCGGGATGTCGCCGACTTCGTCGAGGAACAAAGTGCCGTTCTGCGCGAGCTCGATCTTGCCGACGTTCGATTTAACCGCACCGGTGAAGGCGCCGCGCTCGTAGCCGAACAGTTCCGCCTCGAGCAGGTTTTCGGGGATCGCCGCGCAGTTGATTGCAACGAACTCGCCTTTGCGCGCGCTCTTCTCGTGCACGGCCCTTGCGAGCAGCTCCTTGCCAGTACCGCTGGCGCCAAGAAGCATGACCGAAACGTCGGCCGAGCTCACCCGTTCGATGGTCTTGCCGACCTTCATCATTTCCGGCGCCGCAGTGATGATCGAGCCAAGCACGGTCGACACCGGCCCGATGTCCAGGCGCCGGTTCTCGTCCTCGATCTCATGGAGGTGAAAGGCGCGGGCGACGATGAAGCCAAGCTCGTCGATATCGACCGGCTTGGTGTAGAAATCATAAGCGCCCATGGCGATCGCTTTGGTCGCGCTTTCCCGGGCGCCGTGGCCGCTGGCGACGATCACTTTCGTGTCGGGCTTGAGACGCAGGATTTCGGCCAAGGTCGCGAAACCTTCCTCGGTGCCGTCGGGGTCCGGCGGAAGGCCAAGGTCGAGCGTGACGACCGCCGGCTCGTGCGCGCGTAGCGCTTCGACTGCGCCCGCTCGGTCGCCCGCGGCAATCACTCGGTAGCCGTCATATGCCCATTTGAGCTGGCGCTGCAGCCCCTCGTCGTCCTCGACGACGAGCAGGACTTTGGGTTCTTGGGAATCGGTCATGCGCGTTTCCTGGTTGGCTCGACCGCCGTTTCGGCGGTGGGAAAAAAAATGGTGAAGCTGGTGCCGCGGCCGGGCCGGCTGTCGACGCTCAATCGTCCGCCCATCGCAGTAATCAGCGAGCGTGCTTCGAAGGCGCCGATGCCGAAGCCGCCCGGCTTGGTCGAGGCGAACGGTTCGAACAGGCGGTTGCGGATGAAGTCGCCGTCCATTCCGACGCCCTTGTCGGTGATCGTGATGGCGATTTCGCGCTCGCCGCAATCGACCCGCACCGTCACCGCTTCGCCGCTGCTGGCGTCGATCGCATTCTGAACTAGATGGCCAACTGCCTGTTCGAGCGCCGTTGAATCGACCAGCGCTTCGACACTTGCATCGCCCAGCAAATTGACTTCCCGGTCCCTGCGCTTGGCGGCAATTGCCGCGGTGAGAATGGGCCGAAGCGGCTGCGCCTCGATCCGCTGCACGCGGGATTGGGAATGGGGAGCGAGCCGTTGCAGCAATTCGTTCATCTTCCCGACGGACGAGCGGAGCGTCGCGACCATGTCAGCGCGGAACTCGGGGTTGTCCGCGTGCCGTTCGGCATTGTGCGCGACGAGCGAGAGCTGGCTCACCAGATTCTTAATATCGTGGAGGATGAAGGCGAAGCGGCGATTGAACTCCTCGAAACGCTGTGCCTGGCTCAGCGCTTCCTGGCCGAGCGCTTCGGCGAGCGAGCTCGCCGCCTGGTTGCCGGCCGTGCGGAGAAGGTCGAAATCCTCCCAGTCGAGCTGGCGCCGGTAATCGGGCGCAGCGAGCACGACGAAGCCGACCAGGCGCTGGTTGTGAAGCAACGGGACACCGGCCCAAACCACGGGATTGTCGAGCAACCATCCGGGGACGACGAGCGCCCTGTCATGTGCGCTCGCCCATCCGTGCCGGAGGCCTTCGAACTCCAGGACTCGGCCGCGCCCTTCGACATCGCTCCAGAATTGGACGCTATCGTTGGACACCTCAGGCTCCAGAAGCTCTCCGGGCCATTGGCTGGCGTCGGCAATCGTGAGCTCCGCGCCCTTCCTCGGCCACCATCAGCAGTCCGCCTGGCGCATCGACGACATCGGCGAACGCTCTTACGATCCGCTCGCTGAGCGGAGGCGCGTCAGGGCCGGCACGGCCGAGCGTTTCGGTGAATCGAAGCCATTCGGTGCGATAGTCGTAGCGGTGTTCGAACAGATGCTTGGCGAGCTTCACTTTGGCCCAGCCGCGGGCGCGGGTGCTGGGGATGAGAACCATTGCAGCGACGGTCATCAGGGCGAGCGCCCCGACCATCAGCGAGGCAGACCAGTCTACGCCCGTTCCGCGAAGCGCGGTGGCGACGATCGCCATCAGCGCGAAATAGGCGCAGATCGCCAGCAGCGAGAGCGACTGGAAGGTCGCCGCGCGGGACAATCGCACCCGCCAAGACCCATCGTTCCGGGTCGCGAGCGCGAACAAAGGAGCGGCCATGACAGCGGCTAGACCGCGCCATTCGACGAGACGGGCTGCGCTCGACGAGCCTAGATAAAGGACGGTGTAAAGATTGAGATCGTAAGTCCAGATCAGGGTCAGGCCGAGCATCGCGAAGCGGATATTCAGCCGGCTGGAAGGCGCCGCCTGACCGTAGACATTATGAACCAGAACGAGGGCGCCGGCCGCGGTGGTGATGCGCAGGATGACGCCGGTCTCGGCGATCGTCCCGCCCGGGCTAAACAGCTGCAGCAATCCCCCAATCAGCTGGAGCCCGATGACCCCCGCGACCGCCCCGTAGACGAGCTTGAGCCCATGTTGGCGGTCTTCGCCGGCGCCGGACAAGCTATAGAGTAAGCTAACCCAGATAAGGTTTCGAGCGCTTTCGGCAAAGCCGACCACCACCCCGCCAGGAGCGACCGCGGCGAGCCACGCCCAGCAAGCCGTCAGCGCAAAGCCCCCGGCAATCAGTCGCTGCGTGGGCTGACGTGCGATGTCACCCAACCGCCAAAGCATCAGCGCCGCAAAACAAGCGGCGGCGAGCGCGTGGCTCCAAAAGAGGATTAGCGCGTCCACGCTAGCGACCAGTGTCAAGTCAGCCGACATGACAGCGGGTGTCGCTAAACTTTACAAAGAAGTGGTGAAGAAGATGGAAATTATCGCATCCCGCGTCGGCCTGTTCACCAAGGCGTCTACTGCGGTATCAGCTCCATCACATCGAGCTGGGATTCGAAATGCGGGGCCGGCATCAACAGCCTCCAGCGGTTCGGGCCGATCCGCTCGACATAACCCGCGACGTCGCGCTGCTCGTCCTGGCGATATTGCAGGGCCCGCGTCTCGTCGCCGAGCACCAGGGTGCCGAGGAAAATATTGCGGATCGCATCGCCGGGGAAAATCAGACCGACATAGCGCTGCGACCCGCTGAGCTTGGTGAGCCGTTGCAGCTCCGCTTTGCGCGTGAACCCGGCAGGTAAAGCTGGGTACGCCATATAATCGAGGTTGCCGGCCTCCTTGGCGCCAAGCTTGATGACCCGGCAGCGATACATCCTTCGGGAATCTTCGGGCCGGGCTAGCGCCGCATCGGGATCGAGCAGCGATCCTTCGCGGGCAATCTCCGCGCCGTGGCCAGCCTTGTGCGCGGCATCGAGCGCGCGTCGGCGAACGACTTCCGCCAATCGCGTAGCCGGACGCGATCGTTCTCGCTGATCACTCGCTTGTAAGCGGTGGTCCAGTGGGCAATCAGGCCCTGGGGCTGCTCGATCAACCTCGCAGCCGGTGCAGGCCAGAGCCGAGGCGAGGAGCAGAAGCGAGCGCATCGGTGAGCAGCCTAGGCGGCGGTCCAACCCCCGTCCATGCTGAGGTTGCGCCGGTGATCGACCTTGCTTCCTCGCGGCAGAGGAAGAGTGCCAACGCTGCGACTTCCTCAGGCGTTACGAACCGCTTGGTCGGCTGGGCGGCGAGGAGCACATCGTTCATCACCTGATCGCGGGTCAGGCCCCGGGTCTTCATCGTGTCCGGGATCTGACTCTCAACGAGCGGGGTCCAGACATAGCCCGGAGAGATGCAGTTGACGGTAATACCGTCGCGCGCCGTTTCCAGCGCGACCGTCTTGGTGAGGCCGGCGATGCCGTGCTTTGCGGCGACATAGGCGCTCTTGTTGGGCGAGGCGACGAGGCTGTGCGCGCTCGCCGTGTTGATGATCCGGCCCCATTGCTTCTGCCTTCATCCCCGGCACCGCCAGGCGGGTCGTGTGAAAGGCCGACGACAGGTTGATGGCGATGATCGCATCCCATTTCTCGGGCGGGAAATCCTCGACCGGCGAGACGTGCTGGATGCCGGCATTGTTGACCAGGATGTCGGGCCCGCCAAGCTCGTCGGCGCAGCGCTTCATCATCCGCTCGATCTCGGCCGGCTTCGACATGTCGGCGCCGTCGTGGATCGCGCCGAACTCCTCGCATTCGCGCTCGATCTCGGCCGGCGTCGCCAAAGCCGTTGATCATCAGCTTCGCGCCTTCCGCGGCGAGCGCCTTGGCGATGGCGAGGCCGATGCCCGAGGTCGAGCCGGTGACCAGCGCGACTTTGCCTTCAAGAACCATTCAGCGAATTTCCTTTGCGCGCTCCTCGCGGCGTGAGCGGCGAATTGCAACCGCCGCGGCGCCAGAGCATTACGGCCATGCAACAGGAGGGCGCCCATGCGGTTCGGCGACGAGCGCGAAAGCAACAATTTCGAAGACGCGACCGGCCGGAGCGGCGGCGGCTTGGGCTTCGGCGGCGGAGGCGGGAACCCGCTCGGTTGCCTGATCCCGCTGGTCGCCAGCCGCTTCGGCATCGGCGGCGTCGATCGTCCTCGTGATCGGCTACTTCCTGCTGAGCTCGCTCGGTGGTCTTGGCGGCGGCGGCGGAGGCGTCGTGCCCAGGCACGCAGCAAAGCGCGCCAGCCGGCAAGAGCACGCTCGATCCCGAACACCGCGCATTTCATGCTGCAGGTGCTCGCCTCGACCGAGGACGTGTGGGGCAAGCTGCTCGGCGGGCGCTACACGCCGACGAAGCTGGTCGCTTATTCGCGGGCCATCAATCAGGCTGCGGCGCGGCGCAGTCGGCGATGGGGCCCTTCTATTGCCCGACCGACAAGAAGATTTATCTCGACACCGAGTTCTTCAACGAATTGTCGCAGCGCTTCCAGGCGCCCGGCGATTTTGCCCAAGCTTATGTGATTGCGCACGAGGTCGGCCACCACGTGCAGGACGTCGAGGGCACGCTCGGCCAGGCCGCACAAGCTCCAGGCGCGCGCCAGCGAGACGGAAGGCAATGCGATCCAGGTCAAGGTCGAGCTGCAGGCCGATTGCTATGCCGGCGTGTGGGCGGCGAATGCCAAGGACCCGCAAGGCCAGCCGGTGATGGAGCAGGGCGACTTCGAGGAAGGCATGCGTGCCGCCGAAGCGATCGGCGACGATACGCTGCAGAAGCAAAGCCAGGGCGTCGTCGTGCCCGACAGCTTTACCCACGGCACCTCGGCGCAGCGGATGGAGGCGCTCCAGCGCGGCTACAAGAGCGGCGATCCTGACGTCTGCAAGTTCTAGAGGCGGACCAGCATCTTCCCGGTGTTCGCGCCCTCGAACAGGCCGAGAAAGGCGTCAGGCGTTTTCTCAAGGCCATCGACGACCGTTTCGCGCGATTTGACCGTGCCGTTGGCGACCCAGGGCGCCATCTCGCGCATAGAATTCCGCCATCCGCGGGAAATAATCGAAGACGATAAAGCCCTTCAGGCGGATGCGCGCAGCGATGATCCGCATGACGAAGCGGAAGGCGGTCGGCTGGCCGGTGTTGTAGCCCTCGATCATCCCGCAGATCGCGAAACGAGCGTTGTTGCGCGCGAGCGCGAACGCGGCATCGAGATGGTCGCCGCCGACATTGTCGAAATAGACATCGATCCCGTCCGGGCGCCGCGGCGGCGAGGCCCTTGAGGACCGGGCCCGCCTTGTAATCGATGACCTGGTCCGCGCCGAGCGAGCGGACGAAGTCGCACTTGTCCGCGCCGCCGGCCGACCCGATCACCGTCATGCCCTTGGCCTTGGCGATCTGGACGACGACCGAGCCGACGGCGCCGGCGGCGGCCGAGACGAAGACGACGTCGCCTTCCTTCGCGCTCGCCGCGTCGAGCAGGCCGAAATAGGCCGTCATGCCGGTCACGCCGAGCACGCCGAGGAAGTGCTGCGGGCGGCGCGCCGAGATTGGGCAGCTTCTGGGCCGTTCGCGCCGGGACGACGGCCTCGTCGCGCCAGCCGGCCATGTGCTGGACGAGGTCGCCCGGCGCGAAGCCATCGGCCTTGCTCTCGACGACTTCGCCGATCGCGCCGCCTTCCATCGGCTCGCCGACCTGGAATGGCGGGACATAGCTTTTCACGTCGTTCATCCGGCCGCGCATGTAGGGGTCGACCGACAGCCACAGGTTGCGGACGCGGACCATGCCCGTCGCCGAGCTCGGGAAGCGCGACGTCCTTCAGCTCGAAATTGTCGTGAGGTCGGCATGCCGGTCGGGCGGCTCTTGAGATGCCAGGCGCGGGCCATGGTCGTTCCTCCTGCTGGCGCCGGCGCATAGGCTCGACCGCCGGACAAGAAAGACCCGGCGGCGAAGGGGAGCACCGCCGGGTCTAGTTCAGCCTCCGCTGGCCGGAGGCTCGGGTTGCCTACCGCTTAGCGGTAGGTGCCCTCGAAACTGCGATCGAGCATCCGCGGGCCCATCTCGCCCTGGTCGTCGCGCTCGAACAAGGCGCGGCTGCGGCTCTCGTCGCGCCAGCGGTTCCGCGCCTGCTCGGCCGAACAATCGAGGATCACGCGGTCGCCCTCGACGCGGTCGATGTCCGAGCAGCTCAGCGAATGATGGACGCCGCCGCTTTCCGGGGTCGGACTTGGTCAGGATGATGCGGTCGCCGGCGACCTTGTCGATGGTGCCGACATGCTCGTCGTCACTGCCGATAACTTCCATATGTTCGCGGATCGTGCCGAGCAGGCCGCGCTTCTGTTGCCGTTGTTCGCGCCAGCTGCCGAACTCGCTTTCGAAGTGCGACTGGTTCTCGCGGCGGTAGTCGTCATAGTCGCGGTCGAGCTCGCTCATGTGTCGGTCGCGCCAGCTGCGGTAGTGCGGGTCTTCGTGACCGAGCGGTCGGACCAGTCGCGCGTCCCGGCGCGGCTGGTGCTGCGATATTCATCGCGCGCCCACGGGCTGTCCGAACGTTCGCCGAACGGCCGATAATCGCCGGCAATGCGGCCGATAGTCGCGGCCTGCGCTCGCGGACAGCGCTCGGTCGCGGTCAAAGTCGCCGCGCCGACGGCTGCGGCGATAGTCGCGGTTGCTCGTCCAGCCGCGGTCGCGGTGACGCCGCGATTCGTCGCTTGGCCGTCGCCGCGGACGCGCTCATCGCGCTCGTCGCGCATGCGGTCCTCGCGGCGGCGGCGCTCGGCTTCGTCGTCGCCGAACCAGGAAGCGACCTCGTCGCCGGCGCGGTCGAAGAAGCCGCGATCGTCGCGATTGCCGCGGTGGTCCCGACTCGCGGTCGCGACTCGCGCGTGAAAACGGTCGTCGGGCCATCGGGAACGTTCGTCGCGCGCCTGTCGCGCGGGTCGAAACGGTCATATGCCATGCTCATCCTCCACTGGGCACAAGGCCGGTCAGGCCCGGCCGGCCATGAGAATCGAAACGAACGGCCGTTTGCGGCCGTTCCGGTCGTGACGGCGAGGAAACGGCGTCAAATCGGCGGGCCGAAGCTCTCGCGGGACAGGCGATTGCAAGGGCGGAAATCGCGGCTAGTGGAGCCGCTTCCCAAGCGGCCCGAACCCATCGGGCGACCGGCCGGCTGGAGGCGCGGGGCTGTAGCTCAGATGGGAGAGCGCTGCAATCGCACTGCAGAGGTCAGGGGTTCGATTCCCCTCAGCTCCACCAGCCAAATCAAGCACTTAGCTGCACCCGAAAGTCGTTGTACCCAAAACCTGCGCAAAAGGACTTGACCCCCACGCGCGGTCCAATCGCGATGACGTGAGGGAATTGGATGTCGAAGCGCGCGCGCCGCTGACACGCAGCGCGGCGGCGTTTTGCAGCGCAGCAGGACGGGGTGGGCGTCGCTACCCTCTAGGGCTGCCGCGGCGGCCCGCAACCTTCCGCTTCGCTCCAGGTCCTCCACTTCGTTCCGGCCCTTTCGGGTGCCGGCCGCCTTAATTCGGCAGCCCTTCCGGTCCGCTCCTTGCCGCCCACCCCGCCTTCCGCGGCCGGTGCGGTGTTTGAAGGAGAAAGGACATGGAGCTCAGCATATCGAATCGCGAACCTGACCGTCTAACCGCCAACATGCGCGGGAAGGGCAAGGTCGACATCGCCAGGTATAAGGACGCATTCGCCAACTTGTCTCGGATCCAACGCAAGGTCTTTCGGCTGCATCGCCTCGAAGGCCTTTCCTATCGCGAAATCGCGTGGCTGATGAGGGTGAGTGACCGATACGTCGAACGTCAGATGGCGAAGGCCATCAGCAAGCTGGCTAAGCAAATGGACGGCCATCCGCTCAGCTGGTGGGAACAATGGTTCTGATCGAAGAACGCGGCTGGCGAGCAAAGGGGCGTAGCTCAGCCAGCCGCTCTGTGCACAACTAACCTAACCTTTTAAGGTTCATCGGAAATGCGTACCGATCTCGATCATCTGCCAGCGGCCAAGCAGCGCGAACTCGAGCGCGTCGTGCAGATCCTGTTCGAGGAATTCGACGAGGCGCGCGGGCTCGCGACGCAGGATTGGAAGAAGAAGGGCCGGATCCTCAAGATCATCCTCTACGGCTCCTACGCGCGCGGCGGATGGGTCGACGAGCCGCACACCGCCAAGGGCTATCAGTCGGACTTCGATCTGCTGATCATCGTCAACGACAAGCGACTGACCGACCGCGTCGAATATTGGGTGAAGGCCGAGGAGCGGCTCAATCGCGAGCTTGTCGATCACGAAGACCCTCAGGACGCCGGTCAACTTCATCGTCCACACCCTTCATGAAGTGAACGATGGGCTCGCGCACGGCCGCTTCTTCTTCATGGACGTCGCGCGCGACGGCATTGCCCTTTACCAGAGCGACGATAGCGAGCTTGCGGAGCCGAAGCCGAAGACGCCCGAGCAAGCGGCGGCAATGGCGAAGGAGTATTTTGAGGAGTGGTTTCCGGCGGCGCTCGGCTGCTTCGACACGCCAAGTTTAGTCGGCCGAAGGGCGCTGAAGGATGCGGCGTTCTAACTCCACCAAACGACTGAGCGTCTCTATCACTGCGTCTTGCTGGTCTGCACTTTCTACACGCCGCATGTGCACAATCTGGGGTTCCTGCGCACCCAGGCCGAGCGGATCGACCGCCGCTCGACCTACGTCTGGCCGAAGGACACTCGCAGGGAGCGGGCGATGTTCGAGAAGCTCAAGGACGCCTACGTAAAGGCGCGCTACTCCAAGCACTACCGCATCTCGCGACGAGGAGTTGGCCTGGCTCGGCGCGTGCATCGAGGAGCTTGGACGCGTGGTTCAGACGATCTGCCTAGAGCGAATTCAGATGCTGGAGCGTAGCGCCGCAGCTTGAGGCGGAGTCGAGTTTGGCCGCGCCGCCTCTACGCCAATCTCAGCAAAAATGCCGCTGGCGGCGACGACACGTTCGCGCTGATCTGGAACACTGCAGATTGATGGACCACACGCCCCCGCGACATGTCGCCGGGGCGCTCTGTCGGTCCGTCCCAGATCTGACGAGGGGCCCTAGCGCTCGCCAATCTCGAGGAAGTTGATCGTTCCCGCGGAAAGAGCCTGCACCACGAGTTGTGACCGGCTGACTACGTCGTACATCGCGCGAGCATGCTTCATATACTGATGCACCGTTTCCGGGCTGATCCCCAGGATCATCGCTATTTCAAAGTCAGACTTCCCGCGGGCAACCCAGATCAGGCACTCCCGCTCGCGTTCGGACAAGTGCACAGGCTTCCGAGCGTTCGGATCCGAACCCTGCAGTAGACGACGGGCTGCCTGAAGGGCGAAGGCGCCTGCCAAGTGCGCCATCGTAAGATTGTCGTGCTGCATCCGTACGCCCCTGGAGGTCGCAAACGAGCAGGAGGCGCTGAGTTCTCCAGGCACGTGCGCTGGCACCGTGAAACCATCCCCGATGCCTTGGCTAGCCGCAGCATCCAGGACGCGCAGATCACGCGCCGTAAGTGGGATTAATTCGGGAAGCTCAGCCCAAGTGAATCCAACCGCGGTGCGCTGACAGGCGCGATGCACCGGGTCGCAAGACCCGAGGCGCTGTTCGTCATGAAATCGTTCCAGTTCACAGGGGTAGTTGTGCACGCGAAGCGCAGTCCCAGATGCCTTTTGCAGGTCAACGTGATGCACGAGAGCGAAGTGCGAAAAACCGAGCTCTGCCGAGATATCTGTTAGAAGCAATTGTAGGTCGGAGACTGTTGATACGGCGCGAGCGTCGTCCACAAATGCACGAATTCTCTCGCATACGAGGTGCACTACATCCCGCACGATCACGTGGGACGTTCCAAGCTCGCCTAATCCACGAGTCGCCTTAAGAGGTCACGTCTTGGCTTCTCATTCCACAACGTGTCCGCCGTTTTCTGCGGTAGCATGGCGGGAGTCGCAACGGGTGCGCAATTCCCCGTTTGGGGGGATTGCCATCATCGCAGCTTCAATGATGGCGTCTCAAGTTTCCTTCACAGCACCGGTCCAATTCGAACCCAGCGGCCACATTAGTCCCGCACGGATCTTCTGTAGGTCGGGCGAGGATGGTCAGGGAATGATTGTTGGTCAGATTCCTAGGAGAGACAAAGCTCCGCCCGCCTTTCAACGTGCCGGTTTGGCCTCTTCCTCGGCGTCCATGACGGTCGCCTGTGGGCCGGTCGAGGCAGCGTCGACGCTGGCCTGAGTCACCAGCACCGTGGTCCCCGGCGTGATTACGGAGCGCATGTTTTTCACGAACTCGGGCGGCAGGCGCATCTGCTCGACCCGCTCGGTCGAGATGATCTCCGCGCTTTCGCCCTTCAGGTCGGAGACGCCGACCTGGATCCATTGTGGCTTCACGCCGCCAGCGAAGGTCATCACCTGCGGCTGGTTGGTGGCCTGGGCGACCACGGCATGGGCGCGGCCGATCTCGACCCCGTTACGAAGCACGACGACCTGCTGGTCGCCGGTCGAGACGATGATCGATACCGGTCCCGACGGCGCAGCGGCCGGGTTCCAAGTGAACGCGCCCTGATCGGTCAGCACCGCGGGTGCCTGCGGCGTCACGCCGGCCATCGCCGGGGCGAGCACGCCCGCCGCGGCGCGCTTGACCGGATCTTCATGACCGCCGGCGATGACTACCGTGCCGCCCATCGGAGTGACCTCGAACAGCTTCTTCGCAAACTCCATAGGCAGCCGGACGCAGCCGTGGCTCGCCGGATAGCCGGGGAGGTTGCCGGCATGCATCGCTACCCCGAGCCAAGTCAGCCGCTGCTGATAGGGCATCGAAGCATCGTTGTAGGTTTTCGAGCGATGCTCCTTGTTCTTCTCGAGGATGGTGAAGACACCGGTCGGCGTCTCATGCCCGTCCTTGCCCGAGGAAATGGTCGAAACGCCGATGCGCACGCCGTTGCGGTAGACGGTCGCGCGCTGGCGTCCGAGGTCGACATAGACCAGCACCGGCCCGTCGCGCGCGATCTGAGGCGCCCAAACCCATTGGCCGGGCTTGAGCGCCTCGGCCTGCCTGGCGAGCTGAAGTTCGGCCGAGGCCGCTGCGCCCTGGGCGGGAAGCGGGGAGAGGGGCGCGGCGGCCAAGAGCACAAACGCCGTGACCAGGAAGGAACGCTTCAAGATCATGCCGCTGGTGTATCAGCCCCAAGCCGCCTGTTGAACAGGAAGCATTTGCCAATCTTCGCCAGAAAGCGGTGGAAGTTGCCGCGGCTTGTCCCGCTTTTGAACAGCGCCGGATACCCGATTGAACGATTGCAGCGCCGGTGCGCTTACTTTCGTTAGTTGCGTCAGACATCCGGGAGTAAGGGCATGTCGGGTTTCGGTAAACGTGTTGATGTTCCGGGCGGCCGCCGCCGCGTTACCAGGCGGGAGGTCGCCATCCTCGGGTCGGCGATGACCCTGGAAGGGTCGAAGTCCGTCGTTGTCGAAGACCTTGGGCCGAGCGGCGCGAGGCTGGTCGGCCGGCACCTCCCGCCGCCCGGCCAGGAAATCCTCTTGCGAACGGGCGAGCTCGCAATATTGGGCTGGGTCGCCTGGGCGAGGCACGATCATCGTGGGGTGATCTTCCAGGACCCGCTTGAGTTGACGGAGTAAATCACCGGTCGCTTGTTCACTCGCAAGCTGGTAGGCAGACCCATCGCGCGGACTCGCAATCGTAGGCACTCCGCGTGGCTGAGAGACTTCTCGTGCTCCCGCTTACCCTGAGGGAGCCCCCGCATCGTGAAGTTCGACGACATCCGCGATCAACGAACCGACCCGCGGGATGCCGCCGAGGATCTGCGCGAACAGGCGGCATCCTGCCGCCGCCTCGCCGCGGTCGCCCGCACCCGCGCGGGCAAGAGCTCGATAGCTGCGCTCGGCGACCATTTCGATGAGCAGGCGTGCAAGCTTGATCCGTCGAGCCAGCGCCGATGAGCCGGGTCCTTCACCTCAACCTTGCCGAAGGAGCGGTGGTTACCCGCTGCGTGTCCGAGCAGGTCGGCATTTCGGCAATCGAGCCCCTGCCCAGCGGCGGTGTCCGGCTGGTCTGCTCCAGCGGCCACGGCGCCGAACTCCTCCGCCGCAAGCTGAAGCGTTATCTGATCAACGGCGACGTCACGCGTGAGCGGCACCGGCCATTGACGCCGCTCTGGTGAGCTTCACCGGCCGGCCTTAGCATCGGCCGGTGTTCAGGCGCCTTTCACGTGCGCCAGTTCGTTTTCGAGTTCGGCGACCAGCTCGCCCACCGGCTCGCTAAGCGGCCCGGTGGCTGCGCGGCGCCCGTGATCGAGCACCGATTGCCAAAAGACGAGCGTGTCGTGGTGCACCGGCTGTCCGCGCCAGCGCCGCGCGCTGACGATCGCGGACATGAGGTTGGACCGGATGCTTCCTTCAATCTTCATTCGCATTCCTTGAGTGGCTGATGCCCAGCGTAGCACGTCTGACCCACGGCATCGAACGCTTTTGCGGAACGCCATGCCTCGGCTGCCGCGCAGTTGCCTGCCTCCTTCTTTTGCTACGATAATGCTAAGGCCCGTCGCTTGGGTCTAGAATTGTTGCGGCGTAACGGGGTTTGTCCAATCCGCGGGGGTTTCGTCGTGCGTCAGATGCGTGCAGCGACTTTGACTGGCTTTATCGAGGTCGCGCGCCACGTCGGCCTCGATCCCTATGAGCTGCTGCGGCAGTTCGAAATCAGCCCCAATTTCCTCGACGATCCGGAAAACCGGCATGCCGCCGAGCCGATCGTCCGGTTGCTGGAGGAATCGGCGCAAAGATCGGGCTGCGATGCGTTTGGAGTACTGATGGCCGAATGCCGGTCTTTCGCACAACTCGGGCCCTTGTGCCTTTTGCTCGAGCGCCTCCCGAGCGTGCGCAGCGTCGTCAACGCGCTCGGCGAATATCGTCGGCACTTCAACGACATTTTGGATATCGCGCTCGAGGAGGACGGCGAGACATCGGTGATCACTGTCGAACTGCTGCCCGAGTTCGGGCTTCCGCAGATCACCGATTTCACCCTGGGGAGATTGTATCGGAACGTTTCCGGCGCATCGGGCGGCCGTTGGCAACCCTCGTCGCTTCATGTCACCCACGAGAAGCCTTCCGCCGCCGCCATCTATCGGCGCTATTTTGCGTGCGACATCGAATGGGACAGCAGCTTCAACGGGTTCGCCTGTCCGCGCTCGTCACTCGACCTCAGCAACCCGCTGGCCGACGAAACCAAAGCTCGCCATGCCAGCCAGCTGCTCGATCTTGTTGAGCTCGGGCCCGAGGATGCTCCTGTCGGCGACCAGGCGCGGCGCGCGATTTCGCTGCTGTTGCCGGGCGGCCGGGCGACGATGGACCATGTGGCGACAAACCTCGGCTTGAGCGCAAGTGCGCTTCGCCGTCGGCTCGACCGCGAGAACCGGATGTTCGCCAACCTCCTCAACGAAGTTCGGCGGGAGCTCGCGCAGCGTTATCTTGCCAATTCGGCGCACTCGATCACCGAGATTTCGGACCTGATCGGATATACCTCGATCAGTTCCTTCACCCGCTGGTTCACTGGCGAGTTCGGGATGCCGCCGATCAGTTGGCGGTCGGCTCAGCTGAGCATCACGGCCATGAACGGTCGTCATCAGACCGCGCATTGACGGTGAGACAGGGCTCTTCGGCGGCGACGAAGGCGCCATCGCCGCATTTCGCGCTCTCTATCCTGTTCCTGGTCGTGACTGTGAACCTGTTCGACCGCCAACTAATCAACATCCTTGCCCAGAATATCAAACTTGACCTCGATCTGTCGGACGCCGAGCTGGGTTTGCTGACCGGAACGGCCTTTGGCTTGCTAAAAGCATTGTTCAGTATTCCCATAGCTTCGTTCGCCGACCGCATCGGGAGATCGCGGATCCTTGCCGGCCTTGTCGCGCTTCGCAGCATCTTCTCACTTCTTTGCGCAGCAACGACGAACTTCAGCGGCCTGCTTCTCGGCCGCGCCGGCGTCGGCCTTGGTGAAAGCGCCGCAGTGCCGGTCGCAACAGCGCTGGCGCGCGACTATCTCCCGCAGCGAGGCACATCCGCAATTGCCATCACGATGGCGGGAAATCCTGTCGGCACATTCCTGGCTTTCCTGCTCGGTGGTTTGATAGCCGAACGCTGGGGATGGCGCTGGGCCTTTCTTGCGGCCGGCCTGCCCGGACTGCTCCTCGCCTGGGCGCTTCTTGCAAGGCTCAAGGACCTCGGGGCCAAAACGCCTCCACTCGGCGCTTCATGGCTCCGCGATGCCGCCGCATTGATCCGAAAGCCACTCGTCAAGCCTCTGATCTGCGCGACCACGGGGTCGATGTTCATGGTCAATACCGCCAATGCCTGGATGCCTGCGTTTTTCATGCGCGTGCACGATCTTGGACCGGCCCGAGCCGGGCTCTATCTCGCTATTGCCGTGGGCCTTGGCGGCGCGCTGGGCACATTGAGCGGCATTGCGTGCGACCTCGTGCGGCCGCGGATCCGGCACCCTGAATCCGCGATCATGTGCGGAAGCTTGTTACTCGCGGTGCCATTCATGCTGCTCATGATCTTCAGCCGCGGCACCGGCGCGGCGCTGGCCGCATACTTCATCTACAACGTGCTCGCTTTTGCGTGGCTCGGACCAACGATCCGGCTGATCCAGGATGCCGTCGAGCCGCGCCGGCGCGCACTCGCGATCGCGCTGTGTGGCGCTGTCGGAGATCTTCGTGGGGCTCGGCCTTGGCGTGCCGTTCATTGGCTGGGTGAGCGACCTCCTGACGCCAGGCTATGGCGTGCGCGGCCTGGGAATTGCGTTATGCCTGGTCGTTGCCATCGCGATCTCAATAGCGCTGACCAGCCATCTCATTCTCATGCGGCGCTTCTACGCACCGAAGTCATTTCGCCCAGCGGATTCTGACAAAAGCCCGTCATTGTTGGACAAACGATAAGCAATCGATCGCGGTAAACCGGCACGGTAACTCCATGGGGAGGACGCTATGTGCGATTATCGTCGAGGCGTTTCCGAGGACAAGTGGCAGACATTGTGGCACTTCGTGCCAACCTGCCCAAGTTATCCGGCCCGCAATTTCATGGTTCAAGACAAGAAGCCGGACGACGACGTGCTTTGCTCGCGCTGCTGGAACCTCGCGCGCGAAGAAAAACGAGTTCAGGCATGACCGCGCATTACGCCGGCGACGCCGAGGACGGTAACTCAGCGATGCGCGGCCGGGAGATGCGCGAGCTCGCTTATGAGCTGCTGAGGAAAATTGAGCACGAGCTTGGCGATCTCGGCGGTGCGAGTGATGCGAGCATCGCAGCGACGGTTGCAGAATGCCAACAGACGCTCGCCGACATCAAGGCGAACCTTCCAACCGAGACTTGAGCTCTACGAGTTTCGCAATGACCTTAGTTCGCAGGCCATTCACTTCCTGATCGGGGAGATCTTCGACCCCTCGAGGCCGAGCCCCGCCATCAGGCCTTTCTGGCCGAAGGGAAAGGCGTAGACGTCCTCTGAAATTGTCGTCGATGTGGTGCTCATGGCCTTGCCCTGGTCAATCACAACCACGCTTGGCCCGGAGCCGATCGCCCACCCATTGCTCTTGTGCAAATAGTTGAGTGCCTTGTCGTTCATTAGGAACAGCGCGTAGCTGAACGACTGTCCGCCAGCCTGGAGACCGTAGGATACGGCGCTGATCTTATAATAGGCCGACGGGCTGCCGCGAACGAAGAGGACGCCTTCTCCGCCTTGCCCGCCGACGATGAAACCGGCCTTGACGATCTTTGGAAACACCAGGATCGCGCGCGCGCTTCGGCCGAACCGGGCGGCCTTGGTCGATTGTGCGTAGAGCCGGTTGAGCGCCGCTTTGCCGTCCGCGTTGAGCTGAGCTGCAGTTGCTGCGCCAGCGCCTTGAGAGAGAAGGCCAAGGCTGCCGGCGAGGATGAGGCTTACGGCCATTAGCCGATTTCGAATGGCGTTCATTTGGAGCTGCTCCCTGTCCGTGTGTCCCAGGACCCTGACCGACGAAAACGGAGTGAACCATCAGCAAATAGACTGATCCCCGGGGCCGATATCCAATTGGGTACCTGCGGACCCAGTCGCAGCCGGCAATGGGCCGCAAAAGGCGCACCGCTCGCTTGACCATCTTTCGCGGGACAGCGAACATTGGCCTCGCTGCAATCGGGGGGGTGCTAATGAACAGGAAATTAGTTGCGTTCGCGTTGGTCGGGCTTGTTCTCGACGCATGTTCGTCAAGACCGCGGGACTTCGCTCCGACCCTTAGTGAGGCACCTGTCGACCAGCCAAAGTTCGAATTGGCTTATGCCGAGTGCAAGCAGCTGTTGGTTACCGGCAAGCTCGATTTCAAGCGGCCGGCTAGCGTCCGGCGGCGTCGGAGCGGCCGCCGGGGGAGCAGTGGGCATCGCTGGCGGCGCAGCGGCCGCCAGCGCCGGGCTTTATGGCGGGATGGCCGTGATGAGCGCTACTTTGGTCCTGATGCCGGTGGCGATCATCGGGGGCGCCGTGGGCATGGCCAAGATCAAGCGGCACAAGAAGGAGGTGACCATCCAGCGCGCGATGGGCGGCTGCCTACGTGAGCGCGGGTATGAGGTTAGCAGCTGGCAGAAGGCGCCTCGGGCACGGCAGCGCGATTCAAGTCAGCCAGCGCTCGCGCAGAGTGTGCCTACGGCCTCACACTAAGACCCGGCGGGAAGCGCCAAGGAGGTGCCCAAGCTCAATGTGCGCAGGCGGGCCCGCCATTGGGCGCCTGGGCACAGATGTTTTTGGGCGGGAATTGGCTCAGCACGTCATTAACTTCGTGCTCGACAATCGCCTGGCGCGTGTTGGGACCGATCGGGTCCGGCGCGATGCCGTGCCAGATCGAATGCTTGGAATAGGTGTCGTAGATGTCGATCGAGAGCGTATTGTCATGATCGCTGCGCTCGGACAGTTCGCGATTGATCCAACCCTGGTGCAAGGCCGCCTCCTCACCGCCGTAGTAAGGCGCGTAATGCCCATAGTCCGAGGCGTGGACGTCCGCCCTTGGCCCTATCGTGAAGGCGATGGCAAAGTCGCCGGGCGCGGATTGAGTAAACCCGTGCGCCTCCAGCGACCGATCAACCGACACCCGTACCTGGCGGTAAAGATTCTGGTCCATGGTGGCGGGCGGGTGCTCGAACACCCAGCTGTATGAACGGAAATGGCTGAAGTTCGTCGAAGGATCGAAGGAGACGACCGGCGCAGCCGGCGGAGCGTTCGCCATCAATGCCGCTACCAGTGCAAATCCTAAACGCATCCCAGGTCCCCGGCTGCCAATCCCAACTAAGAGAGCCGTACCGGGCCGGCTGCTGGGGGCTATCGGGAGGAATCCCGAGAAGCCCGAAAGCGCGAGGGGCGATGCCGAGCGAGTTGTAATGCCACGATTTATCGTATGGCGGTGACGGTCGCCTCGCCGGGAAAGTTAAATAGATTTTAAATATCAAATTAAATATACCCAGAAATCTAAAGAACCTTGATCGAGATCGTCAAATATTTCTAAATAAAGATCGTTTGCTATTATTTGCTTATTTCTATTTCTCTATTGTAAAGAACCGACATCCACACCACATAAACATTGCTACCAGTCGCAATCGACGGTTTTGGGCGCTACGCCGCACCTTCCTCCATCTTTATCGTCTCCTAGCCGGCAGGCGCCATTCCGGCGTCGCGCCAACAAAGGATCTCACCCATGAAATATTTTGGAACCGTCAAGTCATTCGACACCGACAAGGGCCACGGCGAGATCAAGCAGGAAGCCGGCGGCGACGACCTTGGCTTCGAAAAGTCGGCGATTTCGTGGGACAAGGACATTGCCCCGAAGGCCGGCCAGCGTCTCAGCTATGACGCGGCACCAACACCGACCGCCAGCCCTGCGCGCTGAATTTATGACCATCTAACCGGCCGGCGGGGGCGCCAGCTTCCGCCAGTCCTGTAATGCGTAAATGGGGCCGACCCCGGGTGGTGGTTGAGCGACTTCGCTCGCCGCCGCCCAGGTGAGGCCCATGCCTTCGATCCGAAGCAATTCATCATGCTGCTGTCATTCGCTTTTGTCAGCGTTACCATGACTACCGTCCTCGCCTGCCAGGCCGTGCTCAAGCTGGTGCAGGAGATCCCGCTCAAAACTGCAAGCCGCTAACTCTTGCCGCCCTGAGCGGCTTGTTTGCGGTCGATCAGGCAGCCACGGACAGCAGTGATTTAAACGTCGAGCGGGTCACTTCCACGGTAAGGCCCTTGGGCGATGAAGGCTCCGAAATCTGAGCCTCGAGCTGCTTTGCCAATGCGCCAACGAGGGCGGTGCCGAGACCGGTGGAGGTCTTCGGGCTTTCGCTCCGCCGCCGGCCCACGCCATTGTCCGATACGGTCAGCTTCCAGTCCGACCTGGCTTTCTCGAAGGTCACGCGGATGCGCGCCGAAGCGCGCGGCTTCGGAAAGGCGTATTTGATGGCGTTCATGATCAGCTCGGTGACGATCAGGCCGACGCTGACCGCGTGGCTGGTCGGCAGCGCGCCTTCGCCGGCGGCGACGACGATATCGATATTCTGCTTGGGTCCGACCATCGACGATGCGAGGCCGGCGCTGAGCTTGGTCAGATACGGCCCCATTTCGATCTGCTCGATGCCGTCGGACGCGTGCAGATGGCTTTGCACGGCGGCGACCGACATCACCCGTTGGTGCGCCGCGCGCAGCTCGTTCTTCGTCTCCTCGGACGCCACCGAGCCCGCCTTCAGCAGCAGGATGCTGGCGATGATCTGCAGGCTGTTGGCGATCCGGTGCTGCATCTCGCGAAGCAGGGTCTTCTGTTGCTCGAGCAGTTCCTCGGTATGCTCCAGCAGCCGCTGCTTCTCCTGCTCGGCGACGCGGCGCTCGGTGATGTCCTTGATTGCGAGCAGGACCATCCGGCTGGCGCCGGCTTTCGTCGCGGATCGGAAGGGCGTTGAGCTGGATCGTGCGCCTGCCCAGATGGGCGAAGTCCTGCTCGAATTCGAAGCCCTCGACCGTGCGTGCTCCGGCAGCACGGTTCGAGCAGCCGGCGCAGGCCCGGAATGTCCCATTGGCCGCCGGAAAACTCGAACAGCGACTGCCCGAGGGCCTTGACGGGTCCTCCCCGAAAATTTCGTAAAAGCAGCGGCTGCCGGCAAGGAGGTGCAGCGTTTCGTCGAGCACCAGGAACGGTTCCGGCAACGTGTCGACGATCGCCAGCGCTAGCGTTTGCGCCTCGGCCAGATCGTGAAGCTGTTTCATCGATTGCTCCAGTAGGCGGGAGCATCGCACGTCTCTCTGCCATCGGCGCGCCAGCGATGCCGATGATACCTACGTCATACACTGTTTGGGTTCAGCATCTTTAACTTGAATCAAGTGCCATCTACGCTAGCAATGAC
>CAVVWY010000026.1:0-21360 GCA_963752025.1 uncultured Alphaproteobacteria bacterium
GTGATCGCGGCCTACCAGTTGCTGCGGAAGGCGGCTTTCGCTTAATCGCGGTCGGGTGCACCGAGGGGGAACAGCGGCCGATATGGCCGAGCCTCATCGACCAACGCGATACGGAAGGCCGGGCAAGTACGCGAGCGCGGTATGCCTTGATCGCAGTCAGCGCATCGGGGATCGGCTGCACCCAATCGGCGTAGAACAGGGACGGCGCACCAGCGCAGTCGGCGAGCGTGAAGGTGTCTCCGGCGGCCCATTTCCGCCCAGCCAGCCTTGCGTTGAGCCAGAGATAGATTTTGTCCAGCGCATCGCGTGCCCGGGCGATGCGAGTTTGGTCGGGGATCGGGTTCAGGAATGGTATATGCTCCGCGACAATCGCCTGCATCGGGCTCATCACGTGGTTGTCGAATAAGCGATCGAGCATCCGCACTTCGCGGGCATCGTCAGCGTCGTTCGGGACCAGGTCGGGCGCGACATATTCGACGATCACGCTGGACTCCATGATCGGCACGCCATCGTCGACGAGCAGCGGGAACTTGCCGACGGGCCAGTGGCCGATGAACGCTGCCTCGTTCTCGGGATATTCGTTTCCCGAGATGTTTCGGAACGTGAAGAGGACGTCTTTCTCATAGAGCGGTATCAGCGCCTTCCACGTGTAACTGCTGAAGGGGTGGCCGTAGAGTTCGAGGCTCATGCGCCATATTCCAGCTTGGGATACCAATCGGTGCCGCGGCCACCGGGTGTCCAGTCGAGGATGTTCCACAGCGGTGTCGGATCGGGCGCCAGATGTGGATCGAACCCGGGGTCAGCGGTCTCGAAATCGCCTTCTGCGGCCCAGAACAACCGGACCTTATCGCCCTCGCGCGTCCAGCTGGCGCAGATTGCCCATTCGCTGCCGTCGTCGTGAAGGCCGCGATAGTCGCGGGCGAAATCATCGCCGACGGGCTGGTAGAATTTAAGGTTCTTCCAACCGCGCTCTCGAGCAAATTCCAGCTGCCGCGAAACTGGCGACCGTCCTATGATCGCCAGCGCGACCCGCTGTTCGATGTCGACTGCTGGAATATCGAGCGAGCCTACGAAGGACGTGCACATGGGGCAGGGCCGCTCGCGCTCTGGGCCGTACATCCAGAAATAAGTGACGAGCGTATCGTGCCGGCCGAACAAGTCGGCGAACCGATGCTCCTTTCCCTCTGCGTCAAGGAAGCGGTAGTCGCCGGCCTCGCTCCCGCCGTCGGGAAGCTCGCGGCGGAGTGCGGCGACGCGCTGAATGTGCCGGCGAAGCTCGATCTCTTCGGCCAGCAGCTCGGTGCGGGCCGCTCGATAATCGGGGGTCTCATTGGGAAAGGGCCTGCTGCCCTTTTCAGCAAGCTCGGGCGCTGGACGCAACTCGGTCATACTTCCTCCCGCGCGGATTTCTGTCGCCGTTCCACTTCCGCTTCACTCGGTTCCTTCGTCGCGAAGGTCCCCGTGGTCACATCGCCGTCTGGTTCGTAGGTCCTGAAAATTACGCCCTTTTCCGAAACGAAATGGTCGACGAGCTTCAGCCGGCTTGGGCTCAGCGTGCCGTCGAAGATCGACTTCCCGTGGCCGAGAAGCACTGGGTAAGTGATCATTAGGAAGCGGTCGATGAGACCCGCGGAAAGCAGCGGCGGGTAGAGCGTGCTGCTCCCTTGAATGAGGAGGTCGCGGCCTTCGCTTTCCTTCAATTCCCGGATCGCGCCGGCTGTGTCGCCCGATAGTCTGACGCTGTTGTCCCAAGCGAGCGGTTCGTCCGAATGGGTCAGCACATATTTGTTAATGTGCTGAAAGCGCTCTCCGATCGGATTGTCCTGATTGTAGGGCCAATAAGCGGCGAAGATCTCGTAGGTCCGCCTGCCGAGCAGCAGGTCGTAGTCGGGCTTGATCAGGAACTTGTCGAACTGCGCGTCCCCGCTGTCGTCCCAGAAGGGGAAGACCCATCCGCCAAGCTCGAAGTTGCTCGACGGATCCTCTTCGGGTCCGCCCGGCGCCTGCATGATGCCGTCGACCGATACCATGACAGCGCCGGTCAGCTTACGCATTGGCAGGGACCCCGGCCAACGCCGCCTCGATCGGCGCGATATCGATCTTGCGCATCGTCATCATGGCCTCGAACGCGCGCTTGGCGGCCGCCTTGTCGGCACTGGTCGTTGCCTGGAGCAAGACGCGCGGCGTGATCTGCCAGGAGTAGCCCCACTTGTCCTTGCACCAACCGCAAGCGCTTTCCTCGCCGCCATTGCCGACGATGGCATTCCAGTACCGATCGGTCTCCTCTTGGTCCTCGGTCACGACCATGAAGCTCACAGCCTGGTTCGGCTTGAAGTTCGGGCCGCCGTTGAGACCGACGAAGTCCCGGCCGAGCAGAGTGAACTCGACCGTCAGGTCGACGCCCTCTTCGCCGCCGGGGAAGTCGCCCGGTGCCTTGTTGACCTTGCCGACGCGCGTGTCGGGGAAGGTGGAAGCGTAGAATTCAGCCGCCTTGCGCGCCTCGCCGTGGTCGAACCAGAGGCACGTGGTCATCTTGTCAGCCATATTCTGCTCCCTTTATTCGCCGCCCACGAGCGCGAACTCCGCGCCTTGGGGATCGGAACCGATGATGATCCAGTCGCCGGTCGGCACCCGGTGCGGTCCCATGTGGATCGTTCCGCCCTTGGCCTCGACGGTTGTCTTGGCAGCCGAGATCGAAGGCACGCGGATGTAGAAGCGCCAGTGGGACGGCTGCCCGTTAGCAGCGTTGAAGAGCGCGCCGAGCCGGGTCCCGTTGTGGCCCCAGAAGCGGTACTCTCCCATCTCGCCCATATCCATGAACTCGTCGCTGCCCCAGCCGAACTGGCTTCCGTAGAAGCTGCGGGCTGCTTCCTCATCGGAGGTCTGCAGCTCGTTCCAGCCGACGCGTTGTAGCGCATCGGGTGAAAAGACGTCGCTGACGGCGTCGGGATCGTTCGCCGGCGGGATGGGCTTCATGATGTAGAAGGGGGCGCCCTGCGGGTCGGCGACCAACGCAACCCGGCCGACGTCGGGGATGTCGAAGGCGGGCATGACCGCCTTGCCACCGGCGTGCTCGATCGATGCGAGCGATGCATCCACGTCGGGGACGCTGATGTAAGCGAGCCAGGTCGGACGCGCGCCGTGCTGTCGCATCTCGGCATTGAGCTGCATCAGGCCGCCGGCCATCTTTCCGTCGCTGCGGCCGATCATCCGATAGCCGTTGGGGAAGCTCGACGTCGCTTCGACATTCCACCCGACTACAGCGTCATAGAAAGCCTTGGCTCCGGTCGGATCGGGCGTGATCAGCTCGTACCAGATGAAGTCGCCGCGGGATTGCGGCTGCTGCGTTTCAGCAGGGTTCGGCGCCGGTTCCGTACGGACGTCAGTCATGTTCGTCCTCCATTGAAGTGAGATTGCGCGGTTGGGTTTACGCGTGACTTTCTCCAGCGTGTTGATGAGCGGCTTGAAACCGCCCCAGAACATGCGTTTGCCGTCGAACGGCATTGGCTGTGCGCCCGGCTGCATTTCGGGGTCGGCCATCAGCTTTTCCCAAGCGCTGTCGCGCGTTTGTTTGTCTGGCCAGATAATGAATGAGAAGACGACATTCTCGTCGTCCGTCGCCTGCACGGCCCGATAGAAGTCGGTGGTCTTGGCCGTGCTCCAGGCCGTCGCCGAGCGATTCGACACTCGCGATCGCGCCTAGTTTCTGCGGCCTTGCCGGCGAACATCTCCGCCATCTTACGATATTCGTCTTCCTTGCCCTTCGGCAGCGGGAAGAATAAATCCGTCCACGTAGCTCATGCTGCTGCTCCTTCTGGTTGCGGTTCATTGGCGGCGTAATTGGCAAGTTGATCGGCGAGCGCGCGCTGGAACGCGGGCCGCGCCTCTCCGCGCTTCAGATAGGCGGAGAGATTGGGGAATTCCGCAACCAGCTCAGTGTGCCGAAGGAAGCGCAGGACCGTCACCATCATCAGGTCGCCGATGGTGAAGCGGCCTTCCAGCCACTCCTTGTCGCCGAGCCAGTCCGAGACCCGCTTCAGCTTGACCTTCACGAAGTCCTCGGCGCCCGGGCGCCTCAACTTTGCCCACTCTTCACCGGCGTAGAAGATGTCGATGAGGAGGAGGTTGAAAATCGCGGGCTCGACGCTGTTCAGCGCCGCCATAGGTCCACTGAATCGCGCGATATCGTGTCCTGCTTGTCGGCGGGCAGCAGAACTCTCGGTCTGCTCACCGATGTACTGGACGATCGCGCCACTCTCGAAGATTTGGACCTCGCCGTCGCTGAAGCACGGGGACCTGATCGAACGGCTGCTCCGCAGATAATCGGGCGGGCGGTTTTGGTCGAGCAGGCGGACCCGATAGTCCAGGCCGGCCTCCTCGAGCGCCCAGCGGACGCGAAGGTCGCGGACGAGCGCCCTGCGCGAATCCGGAACCCAACGGAATGCGGTGATCTCGATCGCCGCGTTTGGATTGACTGGCATTTTTGCCTCCTAGCCTGCCAATGTTACGCGGCGGCTGGCTTCGTCGACCGGATGCGCGCCCTTCTCGGCGAAGCTCGGGTCCATCCACATCGGCTCCCATTGATGGCCGTCGGGATCTTCGAAATCGCGGCCGTACATCGGCCCGCCCTTCGTCTGGTCCTCCTGCGAGACGTCGATCTTTCCGCCTGCCGCGCCGGCGGCGTCGGTGATCCGGTCGACGTCCGCGGGACTGTCGCAGGAAATGCACAGCATCACCTGACTGCTGTTGTGCGCATCCGCAATCGGCTTGCGGGTGAACGTTGCATAAAAGGGATGAGTGAGCAGCATGACGGAGATGGTGTCGCTCAGCACCATCATTGCCGCCGCTTCGTTGCTGAACTTCGGCTCGTTCCGGAACCCGATGGCTTCGTAGAAGGCCTTGGAGCGATCCAGGTCCGTCACCGGCAGGTTCACGAAAATCATCCGCGGCATTGCATTTCCTCCTGTTCGCGACTCGATTCGCTTGTTTTTTGCCGTAGTAAGTCATAAATTGCAACCGTGAAGTTAGAAAAAATAACTAATTGCGGCAAAAGGAGGAGAAGCGCCGCTACGACGACGCTTGCGGGCTTGCCCATGCGCTGGAGTTGCTCGGCGAGCGGTGGGCTATGCTCGTGGTGCGCGAGCTGGCCTATGGCCCCCGCCGCTTTTCCGAGCTGAAGGCGGATCTTCCGGGGATCAGCGCCAACGTGCTCACGCAGCGCCTGACCGAGCTTGAGGCGAGGGGAATCGTGCGCAAAACCAAGCTTCCGCCACCCGCTTCGGTCCAAGTCTATGAAGCGACGCCCTGGGGCCTTGAGGCGGTGCCGATCATCGCCTCGCTGGGCCGGTGGGCGGCACGAAGCCCGCTCCACGACCCGACCTTGCCGATGAGCCACGTGTCGTTGATGATGTCGCTCCAGACGCTGATTTCGCCCGAACGCGCGCGAGGGCTTCAGTGCGCGAATCGGCTTCCGTCTCGGCGACGCGTGCTATGTTGCGACGGTCGCCGACGGCCGGCTGGAGGTGGACCGGCGCGATCGCGAGGATTGCGACGTGACATTCACGGGTCGCCGAGCGACGTCGCCGCCGTGATCCACGGCGGCGCGCCCTTCGAGATGATCGGGGTCGAAGGGGACATGGCGATTGCCGGAGCGTTTCCGTGACGCTCTTTCCCGTTGCCGGATAAAGTCGCTTGAGCGTTGAGGCGACGCGCCCTTCGCCTAAGGCGCAGTCCATGACCGATCTTTCCAACGTTCAGCCCGAAAGCCGCGCCGAAACCCTGATGGCTTCTCCCGACAAGATCGCTGAAGGTGCGAGAGCTGTTCGGCGTCAATTCCGACATGGAGGTTCCGGCCTTCAGCGAGCCGGACGAGCGCGTTCCCGACCTCGATCCGACCTACGTCTTCGATCCGAATACCACGCTGGCGATCTGCGCCGGCTTCTCAAAGAACCGCCGCGTGATGGTCCAGGGCTATCATGGCACCGGCAAGTCGACCCACATCGAACAGGTCGCGGCGCGGCTGAACTGGCCGATGATCCGCATCAACCTCGACGCCCACATCAGCCGCATCGACCTCGTCGGCCGCGACGCGATCGTGCTTCGCGACGGCCAGCAGGTGACCGAGTTCCGCGAGGGGCTGCTCCCTTGGGCGCTGCAGCACCCTGTTGCGCTGGTGTTCGACGAATATGACGCGGGGCGGCCGGACGTGATGTTCGTAATCCAGCGCGTGCTCGAGGCGGAAGGCAAGCTGACCCTGCTCGACCAGAACCGCGTGATCCGCCCGAACCCGTGGTTCCGACTGTTCGCGACCACGAACACCGTGGGCCTCGGCGACACGACCGGCCTCTATCATGGCACCCAGGCGATCAACCAGGGCCAGATGGACCGCTGGAACATCGTCACGACGCTCAACTATCTGCCCGCCGCGGTCGAGGCGCAGATCGTCCTCGCCAAGTCGGGCGAATATGACGATCCGGGCGGCAAGGAGATCGTCGACAAGATGATCAAGGTCGCCGAGCTGTCGCGGCAGGGCTTCATCAACGGCGATATCTCGACCGTCATGAGCCCGCGCACCGTCATCAGCTGGGCGCAGAACGCGCATATCTTCGGCGACGTCGGCTACGCCTTCCGCGTCAGCTTCCTCAACAAATGCGACGAAACCGAGCGTCCGCTGATCGCCGAATATTATCAGCGCGTGTTCGGCGCAGGACCTGCCCGAAAGCGTCGTCGCAAGGCCTGACAGCGACACAAGAAAAAGGGCGCCGCTCCGGTTGGAGCGACGCCCTTGTCCGTTCGACTGCTCTTAGGCGTGGAAGAGATAGTCGCCGCTGGCAACAGCGTCGCCCGCGAGTTGATGAACATGTCGGCCGGCATGTCGTGGTTGGTGTCGATTTGCACCTGATGCGCCGTGCGCATTGTAGGTGACATCGGCCGCAGTCACGCCGGCAAGCGCCGTCAGGTCGATCTTGTCGTGACCGGACTGGAAGTCCTTGATCGTGTCGGTCGAACCGTCCTTGACGAAGACGAACGTGTCATCGCCTGCACCGCCCCAGAGCTCGTCGTTGCCGCCGAAGCCCTTGAGGACGTCGTTGCCGCCGAGGCCCTTCAGCACGTTGGCAACATCATTACCCCAGAGCAGGTCGCGGGCCGAGCCGCCGGTCGCATTCTCGATCGTCATGTTGTACGCGATCGAGAGGTTCTCGAATCGACAGCGCGTCGATCCCGGAGACGCCGGTCATCGCCTGAATCTGGGCAGCGCGGTTTGCTACCGACTGCCGCGAGATAAAGTTGAGCGACGCCTGCGTCCACGGAGCGAAGTCGCCCTGCGTGTCGTCGGTGGCAGCGTTGAACTCGGCCGTCGCCGCATTCGCCTGCGCCAGGGTCGGCTTGACGCCGCCCGAGCTGAAGCTGCCCGCGTGAAGATCGAGGAACTACGCCGCGAGTTCAGCCCGGACAAGTCGATCGTGTCGTTGCCGCCGGCGTCATAGATGGTGAGCATCGGGTAATGGTTCTGCGTGAAGTCGTAGATCGCGTCCCCGGCGTTCGAATTGAAGCCGTAAGTCGTGTTGCCACGCGGGTCGTCGGATCGGCGCCGTACTTCGCCTGGATCGTCAGGATGTCGTGGATCATCGGCGTCTGCGGATAGTTGCGCAAGGCAGCCAAATGTCCAGTTGACGGACCGCGCCCGGTCTCCGTGGCGTCCCAGTAGGACATGATCGAATATTGGCGGCTGTCCTGCGCATATTCGGCGCCATTAGCGTAGTTGACGGCGAAGCCCGGACCGAAATTGTAGGCGCCCGGGTGGCTCAGGCCGAGCGCGTGGCCCGATCTCGTGGACGATCGTCGTCCAGCCGTAGCCGCTGTAGTCGAGCCAATGGTTCGTCCAGTTGGCCGTCGGCGTCAGCGGTCCAGACGTCGCTGCCGACCTTGCCCGTACTTGTGTTCGGTCCGGATAGTAGGCCCAGGCTTGCGCCGGGCCCGTCGTCGTGTTCGCGAAAAGGATGTCGGCGCCATTGCCGTTCTTCTCCAACGAAGTCTAGCGGGATCAGGTCGTCCCACAGGTGCATCGCCTCGCGCAGCACAGCCTGCTCGGCGGCCGACATCGGCGAGTAGCCGCCCGGCTCCGTAAATCCTTCCTGCGGATTGTTGTACATGCCGATCGTGTGGGGGCCATCGAGAAACGAGTAAGTGATCACGCCATTCGTTCGAAGTGAGCGAGGCTGCCGCTGTCGATATGCCAGATGACGCCGTCAAGATCGAGAATCGGCTTGCCCGCGATAGTCTCAGCCGACGTGATCTTCATGAAATACGGAAGTGCGTCGGCCCGATGTCACGGCCGATCGTCGCACTCGTTCGCTCGTTCAAACCTACTCATGTACTCATTCCCCTCGTTTGCCGCTTCCAGGGCGCGCCTCACACACAGGCGCACATCAGCCCTCCAGACGCGGCGGACGAGCGAAGCTGCACAGCCATCAGCAGAGTCAATCTGCCATTAACCATATGAGAAGCTTTATTTTTTGCTCGTCGCAGCATCTGTCTCACGATCGGACTTCCTCGCTGCCGGTGGCGATGGCTAGAGAGACGCATGGCTGAGCGCATCGACCTATTCCGCCGCGCCTGGCGGGCGCCGCGCGCGCAATCGCCCAGCGACGCTGAGCTCGATGTCGCTTTCGCGTCCGAAGCCGCGTCGGCCAGCGGGAAGACGGCTCGCGTTCCGTCGCCAGGCCCGGCGTTGGAGCCCAAGCTGGTCGCCGAAGCGCGCGGTGCGGCGGATGCCGCGGCGCTTCGGCTCCGGCTATCACGACGCTGCGGCTCCATGCCCGCGCTGGCACCGGGCGATCCGGACGCCCGGGCGGTATTCGATGCGCTCGAAACCGCGCGCGTCGAGGCGCTTGGCGCGCGCGCGATGGGTGGCGTGCAGGACAATCTCGCCCACCTGACGGAGGCGCGCGTGCGCGGCGACGCTATCGTTCGCGCGCGAAACGCCGAGGAAGTGCCGCTGGCGACCGCCGTCAGCCTCATCGCGCGCGAACGGCTGACCGGGCGAAGCCGCCGCCGCGCGGCGGCGATGGCCGGGCTCAAGCTGGTCGCGCAATGGATCGAGGAGAAGGCGGCCGCCGAGCTCGATGCGCTGGCGCTGACGCTCGACGACCAGGCCGCGTTCGCCAAGCTGTCGCGCCGGCTGCTCGAAGATCTCGATCTCGCCGCGGCGGAGGAGCCGCGTCGAAGAAGATCGCGACGAAGCGGGCGACGACGCCGAAGGCGATGAAGGCGGCAGCGACGAGACTGCCGAGCAGGGCGACGAGGGCACGCCAGGCGGCGGCGACGTCGAGATGCGCGGCGAGGAGGCCGAGGACGAGAACGCCGACGGCGAATCCACGCAGGAGATGGAAGCCGGCGAGGAGGAAGCAGCGCCGGCGACGAGATCAGCGAAAGCGTCTTCGCCTCGCCGAGCCGCCGCAACTGGGACCTCTCGCCGGAGACGGACTACAAGGCGTTCACTACTCGCTTCGACGAGATCGTCGAGGCCGAGCGAGTTATGTGATGAGGAGGAGCTCGGGCGC
Organism: uncultured Alphaproteobacteria bacterium; assembly: GCA_963752025.1. GTDB lineage: Bacteria > Pseudomonadota > Alphaproteobacteria > Sphingomonadales > Sphingomonadaceae > Sphingomicrobium. The sequence goes on from CAVVWY010000026.1 coordinate 9,564, forward strand.
CTGCGCGCCTATCTCGACCAGCAGATGGGCGGGCTTGCAGAATGTCGTCACCCGTCTTGCCAACCGGCTGCAGCGGCGCCTGATGGCGCAGCAGGCGCGCAGCTGGGACTTCGACCAGGAGGAGGGCCTGCTCGACGCAGCGCGGCTTGCGCGCGTGGTCGTCAGCCCCGGTCATTCGCTGAGCTACAAGGTCGAGCGCGACACCGAGTTTCGGGACACCGTCGTGTCGCTGCTGATCGACAATTCGGGCTCGATGCGCGGACGACCGATCGCGATCGCGGCGATTTGCGCCGACATCCTCACGCGGACGCTCGAGCGATGCGGCGTCGCCACCGAAGTGCTCGGCTTCACGACGCGAGGCTGGAAGGGTGGTCAAAGCCGCGAGGCTTGGCTGTCGGCAGGGCGGCCGCCAAGTCCTGGACGGCTGAACGACCTTCGTCACATCGTCTACAAGCGTGCCGACGAGCCATACCGGCACGCGCGGCGACACCTCGGGCTGATGATGCGCGAGGGGCTGCTCAAGGAGAATATCGACGGCGAGGCGCTGCTATGGGCGCATAACCGCCTGATCGCCCGGCCCGAGGAGCGTCGAATCTTGATGGTGATTTCGGACGGTGCGCCGGTCGACGATTCGACCGCATCGGCGAACGGCGGAAGCTATCTCGAACGCCACCTGCGCCAAGTCATTGATTGGATCGAGAAAAGATCGACCGTTGAGCTGATCGCCATTGGTATCGGCCACGACGTCACGCGCTACTACACGCGCGCAGTGACGATCATGGACGCGGACCAGCTTGCCGGAGCGATGGTGGATCAGCTCGCCCAGCTTTTCGAAAGCTCATAAAAAATCGGGCCCGGCGCACAACGCGCGCCGGGCCCCCCTCGTTACGCGACGCGAGGGAAGTTGTCTGTCTCCAGACGTGGCGGGGAAAAGGGGAAACCCCGTCGATGACGGAGCTTATGGCCAATTCGCGGGTTATGAAGGCTGAACGCGGGGTGCAGCCTGCGTTCAGGAAAAATATCAGCAAATCCAGTCGGTTAGAGCGGCCCTAAGCGGCCTGCTCAGCAACCTTCTTGACGATCTCGCGCTTGAGCTTGCGGACCTTGGTGCTGAGCTTCTCGTCATTGGTCTTCAAGACCCAGTTGTCCAGGCCGCCCACGTGTTCGACCGAGCGCAGGCCATGCGTCGAGACGCGCAACTTTATGCTCTGCCCAAGGGCATCGGAGATCAGCGTCACGTTCTGCAGGTTCGGCAGGAACGTACGCTTGGTCTTGTTATTGGCGTGAGAAACGTTGTTTCCCACCTGCCGGCCCTTGCCGGTCAGCTCGCAAACGCGCGACATGGTTCAAATCCTGATTTTCTGGACGAGCCTAAGGCCCGAAGAGCGCCGCCCGTTAGCTGCTTAAGTCAGCGCAGTCAACGTTCACGCAGTCGTATCGGCAACCCAACGACCGTATCTGCGTTAAGCCGTCCATGCGTGCAATCATCCTAATCCTCATCATCGCCATTGTCGCAATTCTCGCCGCAGTCGGCACCGGCTTCGTCAACATCAACCAGGTGCGGCCTGCCCAGGCTCCCAAACTGGCCACGACACAAAATGGCGTCGTCGCGACGGGCGGGCAGGCTCCAGCCTTTGATGTCCAGACCGGCTCAGTGAAGGTTGGCACCAAAGATGCGACCGTAAAGGTCCCCGCGCTGCAGGTGGTCCCGCCTGACAATCAGGCAGCTGCCGTCACCAACAACGCGCAGTGAAGTAGATGTGACTTGGACGTCCGGCTCGGCTAGCCGGATGCGATGAGCTTCCCTTTGCCGTTGCCGATGCGCCGCGCGCTCGACCTTGCCGCGGAAGCGGCCGAGGCAGGCGAAGTGCCGGTCGGCGCAGTGGTGACAATCGGCGACGAGATCGTCGCGGAGAGCCGCAACGCAATGCGGTCGTCGCACGATCCCACCGCCCATGCGGAGATGGAGGCGATCCGGTCTGCGGCGGCGACGCTCTTCACTTCGCGGCTGGACCAGTGCACCTTGTGGGTGACGCTCGAGCCTTGTGCGATGTGCGCGGCGGCAATCGCGATTTCACGCTTGAAGGCGCTGCAATTCGGCGCCGAGGATCCAAAGGGCGGGGGAGTAATTCACGGGCCCCGCATCTTCGCTCAGCCGACCTGCCATCACCGGCCCGATGTGCTCGGCGGCATCGGCGAGGAAGAAGCCGCAGAGCAGTTGCGCTGCTTCTTCGCGGAGCTTCGTTAGCCCGTGTAGGGCACCAGCCGGATCTCGATCCGGCAATTCGCCGCCTTCTGCAAATCGGTGAGGTCTGGGTTGTAGAGAGGCACGGCCTCGCCGAGACCATGTGAAGCGATCCGTACCTTCGACACACCATGGTTGGAGAGAAAAGCTGCGACGGCGGCCGCGCGCTTCTCCGAAAGAGCGAGGTTACCCTGCGGCGTTCCGGATGTGTCGGTATGGGCGAGCACGTCGACGAATGTCTGGTTCCGTGTCTTCACCGTCCGCGCAATCTCCAGAAGCGTCGCATCCGTCTGTGGCTTCACCGCCGCGCTTCCGGCATCGAAGGTGAAGGTGGCCGGTATGCGCACGACGATACTGCTGCCGAGATTCAGGACGTCTAGGCCGATGCCCGCAGTCTGCTGACGAAGCTCCTGGTCGAGCTCGCCCATGTAAGTGCCTGCGGCAGCGGGCGAGAGCGGACGGATCTTCGCCGCGCGCATCTTCGCCGAACGGGCTTGCCGCCCGCCAATGACATCGGCCGACAAATAGGGTGCCGAAACTCCGAGCGGCACGAAGGCTGCCGGCCGCACCACCGGTGCAGGCGGCGGAGCCGTCTGGCAGCTAGTAAGAACGAGAAGCGAACTGGCGAAAACGGCCCCGTGAAGGGCGCGGCGAATGTGCATGCTAGAGTAGCTCCGAGCCGGCCAATGAACGATGAAACCGGTGCATACGCACGATGGTTCCGCCTGTGAACTGAGCCAGTGCTTGTGATTGGCACAGGCAGAAGGTTACATTCCCCCACAATCCATGAACGATCATTTAGACCCAATTCCCTGGTTCGACGTCCTGCTCTTGTTCGCGCTGATCGGCCTCAACGGCGTTCTCGCGATGAGTGAGCTTGCGATCGTGTCCTCGCGCGACGCGCGGCTGAAGGCGATGGCCAAGAGCGGCAGCGGCGGCGCCAAGACGGCGCTCGAGTTGGCGTCGGACCCCGGGCGATTCCTTTCGACGGTGCAGAGCGGGATCACCTTGATCGCCATTTTCGCTGGCGCCTTCTCCGGGGCTGCGCTCGGCGAACCCGTCACGCAGCGTATCGAGCAGTTGGGGCTCGATCCCAAGACCGCGCACACGGTCGGTTTCGGCGTGGTGATTTTCCTAACGACCTATTTCTCACTGGTTATTGGCGAAATCGTACCCAAGCAGATTGCGCTTCGCTCGCCCGAGCCCATCGCGGCCGTGATGGCCCGGCCGATGTGGTGGCTGTCGAGAGTGACCGCGCCTTTCGTCTGGCTTCTCGACCGGTCAAGTGCCTCCATCTTCAAGCTGCTCGGGCTCGATCGTGGATCAAAGAACCAGGTGACGGCCGAGGAGCTGCATCTCGTGGTCGCCGAAGCGCAGACTGCCGGCGTTCTCGAAGAAGATGAGCGCGCCATGATATCCGGCATCGTTCGCTTGGCCGACCGGCCCGTTCGGGAGGTCATGACTCCGCGGACGGAAATCGACTGGATCGATATTCACGCGTCGCCGGAAGCGGCGCGCGTCGCCTTGCTCGAGACAGCGCACAGCCAAATCCCCGTGGCTGACGGCGCCGTCGAGAACATCATCGGCGTCATCCAGACCCGCGACGTCCTCGCGGAAGCGCTGGAGGGACGGCCGATCGATCTGGGCAAGTTGTGTCGGAAGGCGCCGGTTATTCCTGACCTCATGGACGCGATGGATGCGCTCGCAGTGCTCCGCAACGCGGAAGTGCCGCTCGCACTGGTCCACGACGAATATGGTCATCTGGACGGCATTGTGACCCCCGGAAGCATCCTTGCCGCACTCGCTGGCACCTTCGCGCATGACGTCGAGCAGGGCGAGGAACCGCCACTCGTCGAGCGCGACGATGGCAGCTGGCTCGTCTCGGGCGCGGCCAGCGCAGATCTACTGGTCGACCGCCTGGGCGTGAACCTCCCCAACGATCGCGACTATTCTACGATTGCCGGCTTCGCGTTGTCCGTGCTGAAGCATCTCCCGGATACCGGCGAGACCTTCAAGCATGACGGCTGGAAGTTCGAGGTCGTCGACATGGACGGCCGCAAGATCGACAAGCTCATCGCCTCACGACCGCGCAAGAAGCCCGCTGAGAGCGAAGCCGAAGCGGTCGGCTAGAGCTTCCCGAACCTCTGCTCGAAGCCGTCGATGTCGTTGCGGGCCAGATAGGCCGCCTGCTCGACGATCCGATCCCGCGTCAGCCGGCCGCTGAACGGCCCGAGTCGGCTGTCGAGGCGCTCGATCTCGTTTGAGGTCAGTGCCGCAACTTGATCGAAACGGCGGAAGCCCAAAGCGTGGAGTTTGTCGGCGAACTTCGGGCCGACACCCTTCAGCCTGCAGAGGTCGTCCCCCGCCTCTCCAGTGCCGTCGAGTTCGCGATGGACCGGTGCTTCGAGCATCTCGCCCGCGATATCTGCCACCGCGGCTGCACTTTCACCGGCGAGATCTCGCCCCTCCGCGGGCTTGGAATAAGCCATGTGGGGCCGCACCGGCGTGCTGTCCGTCAGCGTCACCCGCTGCCGCGGCCGGAGCAGAATGGCGACCAGCACAAGCGCCACGAATATGACCAGCACCCACCAATAATCGCGAAGCAATTCCATGTGTTCTCACCAATTCCATTGTGCGTTGTGACGACGGTGGAGCTCTACGAGATAGGCGAGCAACCACCCGAAAAGGAAGCCCACGACGCCTGCCACTAAAGCCTCAACGAGGAGCGGCACGCCGGCCGTGTCTTTCCAGCTTGCGCGGCTGACACCCGGCACCGTCTCGATGATCTTCATTAATTCGCTGCGTTGGAAGTCATCGGCTGGACCGGAAAGAAGGACGCGGCGCGTCAGCGGGCCGTGATGCAAATGCACGCTGACCTGCGGCATATCCCACGAATTGAGCGACATGCGCGCCATGGCCTCGACCTCTGCCGAAAAGCGATCGGCGGCTCCAAGAGGGCCGTGCCAAAGCATGGTTGCGGCGAGTGCGGCGACGATCGCGCCAATCCAGCCTGCTTTGCGCTTGGCTGGCCTGAGGTAACCGATAGAAGCGCCGAAGGCACCCGCGACAAAACCGATCCCCAGCATCGGCAGGAAATAGGCCCAGAAAGCATTCATGCGCTTTCCCGCTGCAGCTCGCGCCAGCCGATGTCGCGGCGGTGGAACCCGTCCGCAAAGTCGATCTGGTCGACCGCGCGATAGGCTCGGGCGCGCGCGTTGGCAAAACTGTCCGCAGTGGCTGTCACGGCCAGAACCCGCCCGCCCTTTGCGATGAGGGTGCCGTCGGCGAATGCGGTGCCGGCATGGAAGACAGTAACGCCCTCGACCTGTTCGGCTGCTTCGATTTCGCGGATGAGACCCCCGCTGACGGGCGTCGCGGGGTAGCCGCGTGCGGCGACGATGACCGTCATCGAATGCTTCGGCGACAGGGCAGGTGGCTCGATTTCGGACAGCCGGCCGGTCGCGACGGCGCGCAGCAACTGCGCGAAATCGCCTTCGATCAACGGCATGATGGCTTCGCACTCGGGATCGCCGAAGCGGACGTTATATTCGATCAGCTTGGGTCCATCGGCGGTCAGCATCAGACCGGCATACAGGACACCGCTGAAGGGATTGCCTGCCCTGGCGAGCGCTTCTGCGGTTGGCCGTACGATCTCATCCATGGCGCGCCGTTCGAGGTCTGGCGTGAGCACCGGAGCAGGGGCGTAAGCGCCCATTCCTCCGGTGTTCGGACCGGTGTCGCCTTCGCCGACACGCTTGTGATCCTGTGCTGAGGCAAGCGGAACTGCCGTTTCACCGTCGACGAGGGCGAAGAGGCTGGCTTCCTCGCCTTCGAGGAATTCCTCGATCACGAGCGGCCCATCGCCCGCCGCGCGGATGGCGCCCTGGGCTTCCTCGCGGCTCATTGCGACCGTGACGCCTTTGCCGGCAGCAAGCCCGTCGGCTTTGATGACGACGGGGATGTCGAAGCGATCCAGCGACGCGAGCGCGGCATCCGTCGTTTCCACCCGCACATAAGCGGCGGTCGGAATCCCGTTCGCACGGCACAGATCCTTGGTGAAACCTTTGGAGCCCTCGAGCTGGGCAGCAGCCGCGCTCGGCCCGAAGACAGTGATCCCGGCGTTGCGAAGCGCATCCGACACCCCGGCGACCAGCGGCGCTTCCGGACCGACTACGACGAGGTGGATCGCATTGGCCTTTGCGAGTTCAACGACTGCCGAAGGATCGCAGGGGTCGATCGGCACAGCTTCGGCCCATCGAGCGATGCCGGGATTTCCCGGCGCGGCGACCAGCCGGTCGCAGCTCGGCGATTGCCTTAGCCGCCATGCGAGCGCATCTTCGCGTCCGCCCGACCCCAAAAGCAGAATGTTCATGGATCTCCCTGACGATACTCGCGGCTCGCTGTTAGCGAACGCGGCCCCCTGCGACAATTCGCCGCCGCTCTCGGTGAGTGAACTATCAGGTGCGCTCAAGCGAACGATCGAGAACGCCTTCGGCCAAATTCGCGTTCGCGGCGAGATCTCCGGCTTCAAGCGTCATGCGTCTGGCCACTGCTATTTCACGTTGAAAGACGATGCAGCGTGCATCGATGCAGTGATCTGGCGCGGGAGTGCGCAGTCGCTCGCGTTCCGGCCAGAGGACGGTGCCGAAGTCATCGCGACGGGCAAGCTGACGACTTACCCCGGCCGCTCGAAATATCAGATCGTCATCGATCGAATGGAGCTTGCGGGCGAGGGCGCGCTGCTCGCCCTGCTCGAGCGCCGTCGCAAGGTGCTGGCGGCAGAGGGGCTGTTCGACTCTGCTCGTAAGCGGAAGCTCCCGTTTCTTCCGGAAGTGATCGGCGTGGTCACCTCGCCGACCGGCGCAGTGATCCGCGATATTCTTCACCGGTTGGAGGATCGCTGCCCGACTCGCGTGATCGTGTGGCCCGTCGCCGTCCAGGGGGAAGGCGCGGCCGCGCGGATCGCCGAAGCCATTCGCGGTTTCCCTTCGATCGACCCTCGCCCTGACCTACTGATTGTCGCGCGCGGCGGCGGTTCGATCGAGGACCTCTGGGCATTCAACGAGGAAGAGGTCGTTCGCGCGGCAGCCGAACTCGCCGATCCCCCTCATTTCTGCCGTAGGGCACGAGACTGATACTACCTTGATCGATTTCGCGTCCGATCTTCGCGCGCCCACGCCGACCGCGGCTGCGGAGATCGCGGTACCAGTTCGTGCCGAATTGTATGCCCAGTTGAGCGAGCTGCAGCACCGTGGTCAGCATTGTCTCAGTCGGCGCGTCGAGCAGGCTCGGGAGCGTTTCGATCTGACCGTCTGCCGGTGGCCGGAGCCGCAGGCGATCTTCGCGCCCATGATGCAGAGGGGGACGGACTTGGCGACCGCTTGCCTCGCTCGCTGGCCGCTCGCGCCGGCAACGCACGAGGCGACTTCAACCTGGTGGCCGGCCGACTTCGCCGTGAGTTGGTCGATAGCCGGATCGCGCGTCTTTCGGATCGATTGGCCGCAGCGTGGAAGATGGCCGAGCTGGTCCACCCGGAACGGCCATTGTCCAAAGGCTATGTTCGCGTGACCACGCGCGACGGGCGCACGCTCACGCATGCGAACGACGCGCGCGCGGCGGATCTGCTGACCCTGCATTTCGGCGACGGGAAGGTGGACGCCATGGTCAACGGCGAACCTCATGCGCGCCAGGCGGTTGAGAGGAAGGCGCGGCGGTCCTACATCGCGCCTCAGCCCGGCCTGTTCGACCAGCCGGAGGAGTGAAGAAATGCTGATGTCCGGAAGCGGCAAGGCTGCCCGCGTTCATTATCTGGCCGGGACTTTCCGTCTGCTGACTGACGGCGACCATGTCGTGTGCGCCGTCACTGGCGAGCGCATTCCGCTGCACGAGCTTAAATATTGGAGCGTCGAGCGGCAGGAGCCGTACATCGACGCCGAAACGAGTCTCAAGGCTGAGCGTGAGGCCGCCAAGCGTTAGCCGACCCGCTTCACCCTGATTCCCGGCTGACCATTCACGCGCAGGAAGAAAGCGCCGAACGAGCCGCGGTGGACGACGACCTTATCGCCTTTTTCCGGCCCGAGCCCTAGCGGCGAATCGTCCTGTTGAGCCCAGGTAGACCCGTCCGCCAACGTCACGGTCCATGCACCGTAAGGATCCTGCGAGGCCCTCGTGACGGTGCTGGCAATCTCCTTCACTTCGTCATCGGCGCCGCCGAACAGCCCTCCGAAGTTCGGGATTGAGAAGCCGAACAGGCTGCGCTTCGCGGCAGTCGCCCGCTGCTTGTCGATGACGACTACTTCTTTGCGCGCAATAGCCTGGTTCAACGCTTCGCTCTGCCGATCATAGCATGCGAGACGTTGCGCTGAATCGGCGATCGAGCGGCAGGCGATGACCTGCTGAACCGCGAGCGGCGTGCCGGTGTTGCGGAACGTTTCGGGCCTGCGCCGCCGAAGCAAGTGGAAGCGATATAATGGCCGCGGCCAGCACCAATTTCGGCATCTTGTCATACCCCGCAAATCTCTGTTCCAACGCTATTACTTAGCAGCCGTAGAGTGCAATCCGGCGCTGTTGCAAAATTGATACAGGCCCGAGACAACTTGTCGCCCGCGTGCCTCCAGCCGTTGCCAGTCTCTCGTTCGTTCTCTTATCACCTTGAACAGTTCGGCAAAGTCGCAATTGCCGTTCCACGGCAGTCGTGCTGCGGCGCGACTAGTGAAGGGGAAGATTTCTATGAAGCTCGATTTCCGTCAGCGGCTGCTCACGACCACGCTCTTGGTCGGCGCAAGCATCGTTGCATCGCCTGCGTTCGCGCAGACGCCGCCTCCGGCGACACCCAGCCCGCCTGACAACAGCGCCACTCCGCAGGTTCCGGAGACGACTGCTCCGCAGGAAGGCCAGACCGTCGTTCCTTCGACCAATGCGCAGGGCGAGCACCGTCCGCAGCTCGCAGGACATCGTTATCACCGGCACGCGCATTCCGCAGCCGAACCTGACCTCGGCCAGCCCGGTTACGGTGCTGTCGAGCCAGGAAGTTAAGCTGCAGGGCACGACCCGCACGGAGGACCTCATCAACTCGCTGCCGCAGTCATTCGCGGCGCAGGGCTCGAACATTTCCAACGGTTCGACGGGTACGGCAACGGTCAACCTTCGCGGCCTCGGTTCGGTGCGCACCCTCGTCCTCATCAACGGCCGCCGCCAGCAGCCGGGTGATCCGCGTCAGGGTTCGGTCGCGGACATCAACTTCATTCCTTCGGCGCTGATCAAGCGCGTCGACGTGCTGACCGGCGGCGCTTCGTCGGTGTACGGCGCGGACGCCGTCGCGGGCGTCGTCAACTTCATCATGGACACCAACTACCGTGGCGCTTCGCATCGACGCTCAGGCTTCGACGTTCATGCACGACAACCGCGCTCGGATGCGAACATCTCAAGCCGAACTTGACGCCGGCTTCCGCCCGCCGCATGGCCTCAGCACCAACGGCGGTGCGCAGGACATTTCGGCCGCGTTCGGCGCTGGCTTCGACGACAACCGCGGCAGCATCCTCGCTTACGCGACCTATCGAACGCAGGATGCCGGTCTTGAGGCGAGCCGCGATTATTCGTTCTGCTCACTCGGCGCGACTTACGTCGACAACCCGCCCTTCTATTGCGGCGGCTCGTCGACTTCGACCGAAGGCGGCTTCGCGTGAACTCGCGGAACCGGTAACTGGCAAGACGACCTCGGCACACTTCCACGTCGAACGGCAACTAGTTCGTCCCCGGCGCGACCGTGTTCAACTTCGCTCCGTACAACTTCTACCAGCGTCCGGACGAACGCTACACGTTCGGCACCTTCGCCGAATATGAAATCAGCCCGGGTGCGAAGCCGTACCTCGAAGCGATGTTCATGAACGACACGTCCAACTCGCAGATCGCTCCGTCGGGCGACTTCTTCAACAGCGTCACGACGATCGACTGCGACAACCCGCTGCTCTCGGCGCAGGAGCTCGGCACGATCTGCGGCCCGGGAACGCGTACGTTCACCGGCTCGCTCAACGGCGCCAACGGTGTCGGCCAGTCGCAACTGCGTATCGGTCGCCGTAACGTCGAAGGCGGCGGCCGTCAGGATCACCTGGAGCACACCGCTTTCCGGATCGTCGGCGGCATGCGGGGCGATCTGCTGCAAGGGTCTGTCGTACGACGCTTACTACCAGTTCGGCACGACCAGGCTGTCGCAGGTTTACCTGAACGACTTCTCGGTCAGCTCGTCTCCGGCGTGCGCTGGACGTCATTGCCAATCCGGTGGTCGGCAGGTTGCGCCGGCGTTCCGGTGGGTGCAACGCTTGATGTGCCGCGCTGCCTTCACCGGGCATCGACCCGGCCTGCGTCCCGTACAACATCTTCCAGGCTGGCGGGGTGACTCCGGAGGCGCTCGCCTACCTGCAGACACCGCTTATCCTGCGCGGCCACGTTAACGAGAGATCGCCAACGCCAACTTCACGCTCGAAGGTGGCGAGTACGGTCTGCAGACTCCCTGGTCGGATCGTGGCATCGGCCTGAACGTCGGCGCCGAGTATCGCAAGGAATCGCTCGACCACGGTCGACGAGAACTTCCAGACCGGCGAAGGCGCCGGCCAGGGCGGTCCGACGCCTCTCCGGTCTCAGGGCGAGTTCGACGTTCGCGAAGCGTTCACCGAGGTCCAGATCCCGATCGTCAGCCACTCGTTCTTCGAAGAGCTGACGCGTCACCGGCGGCTACCGTTACTCCGACTACAAGGTCGCGGTAACACACTTCAGCACCGACACGTACAAGGTCGCGCTGGAGTTGGCGCCGATCCACGACGTCCGTCTGCGTGCCAGCTACAACCGCGCCGTTCGTGCTCCGAACGTGGTCGAGTTGTTCGCTAGCCGGCGGCGCTCGGCCTCGCGCGGCAGCAATCGACCCGTGCGCCATCGGCGGCTCCGTCACGGCTCACCGCGGCGCAGTGCGCCTTCACCGGTGTCACTGCATCTCAGTACGGCAACATCCCGAGAACCCGGCGAACCAGTACAACGCCCTGTTCGGCGGCAACCTGAACCTGAGCCCGGAAAAGGCCGACACCTATACCGTGGGTCTCGTGCTGCAGCCGCGCTGGGTCCCGGGTCTCGCCCTCACGGTCGACTACTTCGACATCAAGGTCGAAGAACCTTGTCGGTACGCTGGGCTTCCGACGATCCTCAGCCAGTGCTTGGCGTCAGGCGATGCGTTCGACTGCTCAAGATACCACCGCGACAGCGCTGGTTCGTTGTGGCTGGATAAGCAGCTGGGCTCTCGTGGACCTTCTGAACACCAACATTGGGGGTCTGAAGACGAAGGGCATCTCATCATCAACGATCCTGATGCTCACAAGTTCGCGGGCTACGGCACGTTGAACGTCAGCATGGTCGGCACTTGGCTCGACGAACTGTCGACCGATACGGGCGTCGTTCCGTTGAACGGCGACGGCAACGGTGTGTTTGATTGCGCGGGTCTCTACGGCGCAACCTGCGGCACTCCGAACCCTGAGTGGCGTCACAAGCTGCGCGTCGGGTTCACCC
>CAVVWY010000027.1:0-148801 GCA_963752025.1 uncultured Alphaproteobacteria bacterium
ATGTTGTGTCGTTGCTCGACGACGTATTGATGGGGAAGGACCTCATCGGCATTGCCCAGACGGGAACGGGCAAGACTGCCAGCTTCGTGCTGCCGATGCTCGACATCTTGCACCAGGGGCGCAGCCGTGCCCGCATGCCGCGGTCGCTCATCCTTGAGCCGACGCGGGAGCTTGCGCAGCAGGTGTCGGAGAATTTCGACAAATACGGCAAGTACCACCCGCTCTCGATGGCGCTGCTGATCGGCGGCGTTCAGATGGGCGACCAGGTGAAGGCGCTCGAAAAGGGTGTCGACGTGCTGATCGCGACGCCAGGCCGCCTCATGGACCTGTTCCAGCGCGGCAAAATCCTGCTTACCGGCTGCGAGCTGCTCGTCATCGACGAAGCCGACCGCATGCTCGACATGGGCTTCATCCCGGACATCGAGGAAATCTGCTCGAAGCTTCCAAAGTCGCGCCAGACGTTACTGTTCTCGGCAACTATGCCGCCGCCCATCCAGAAGCTGGCGCAGAAATTCCTGAACGACCCCAAGCGGGTCGAAGTCGCCCGTCCGGCGACGGCCAATGTCAACATTGAGCAGCGCCTGGTCGAAGTTCGGGGCGACAAGAAGAAGGACGCGCTGCGCGACATCCTGCGCCACGAGGAATTCAGGAATGCGATCATCTTCTCGAACCGCAAGACGACGGTTCGCGAGCTTGCGACTAGCCTGAAACGCTCCGGGTTTTCCGTCGGCCAGATCCAGGGCGACATGGACCAGTCGGACCGCATCGCCGAGTTTGACCGCTTCAAGAAGGACGAGATCAACATCCTCGTCGCCTCAGACGTCGCTGCCCGAGGCCTGGACGTCAAAGGCGTCAGTCACGTCGTCAATTACGACGTTCCGTGGCAGCCCGACGATTATGTCCATCGGATCGGCCGCACCGGCCGCGCCGGCATGACCGGCATCGCGATCACGCTGGCGACGCGCGAGGACGCGGAGGCGGTCCAGCGCATCGAGAAGCTGATCGGCCACAAGATCCCGCGCGCAGGAGCCCCGGCGAAAGAGCCGGAAGCGCAGCCCGAACCGGCACCTGAAGGAAAAGCCAAACCGAAAGCTCCATCGCGCGCGAAAAAGCCCAAGGCCGCAGAGCAAGCGCCGAAGCACGAGCCGATCGAGCAAGCAGAAGCTACGCCGGAGCGCTCTCCGGTGGTCGAAGACATCAAGGGCGACTGGAATGGCCCCCTGCCCTCGTTCCTCTCGGTCAGCGCGGTATAATCGCTGACACTGGAAAGCTGCGGCTCAGGTTCCTAGCTCGCGTGACGAGCTGGAAGAAAAGGGACTTGGATGACCGACTGCATCGACTACGTTCCCCCGAACGTCTGGACTTGGGACCAGCCGAGCGGCGGCCAGTTCGCGAACATCAACCGTCCGGTTGCCGGGCCGACGCACGAGCTGGAACTGCCCGTCGGCAAGCATCTGCTGCAGCTTTATTCGCTCGCTACTCCTAACGGGCAGAAGGCTTCGATCATGCTCGAAGAGCTGCTCGAGAAGGGCCACAGGGACGCGGAATATGACGCTTGGCCGATCCGCATCGGTGAGGGCGACCAATTCGGCAGCGGCTTCGTCGACATCAACCCCAATTCGAAAATTCCCGCGCTGGTTGATCGCAGTGGCTCCGAGCCGATCCGCGTCTTCGAATCCGGCGCCATCCTCGTCTACCTGGCAGAAAAGTTCGGCGAGTTCCTGCCAAACTCTGGCCCCGAGCGGGCCGAGACTCTGTCATGGCTTTTCTGGCAAATGGGCAGCGCCCCCTTCCTCGGCGGCGGCTTCGGTCACTTTTTCGCCTATGCGCCGGTGAAGATCGAATATGCGATCAACCGCTACGCCATGGAGGCCAAGCGCCAGCTCGACGTCCTCAACCGCCGCCTTGGCGAGAGCGAATATGTTGCGGGCCCCGACTACACCATCGCCGACATCGCGATCTGGCCGTGGTACGGCGGCATTGCCCTCGGCCGCTCCTATCCAGGTGGCGACGAGTTCCTCGCCACGCATGAATATGAGCACCTCGTCCGCTGGGCAAAGCAGATCGATGCCCGCCCCGGCGTGAAGCGCGGCCGTATCGTCAACAAGCTCACCGGCGACCCTTCCGAGCAACTCCACGAGCGCCACGACGCCAGCGACTTCGACCTGAGGACACAGGACAAGCTCCTGCCGGTCGACGAGACAGAAGGCGTCAAGGACGACGCGATCTAGGCTGCTCTCCGGTAACGCGAGAGGAAGCTCGAGGCGAATGCCTCGAGGTGCTGCGCAGCGATGGCATCGCGCAGCGCCTGCATCAGACGCTGGTAAAACCAGAGGTTATGCTGCGTCATCAGCATCGCGCCGAGGATCTCGCCCGCCTTGACGAGATGGTGAACATAGGCGCGCTCGAACCTCGTGCATGCCGGGCAGAGACAGCCCGGATCGATGGGATTGGTGTCCTCCGTGAAGCGCGCGTTGCGCATGTTGATAGGGCCGTTCGCCGTGAACGCCTGGCCCGTCCGCCCCGAGCGCGTCGGCAGTACGCAGTCGAACATATCGATGCCGCGCCGGACGGCCTCGACAATATCGTCCGGCTTACCGACGCCCATAAGGTAGCGGGGCTGGTCGGCCGGCAGCAAGCCAACCGCGAAGTCGAGCGTTCCGAGCATCGCTTCCTGACCCTCGCCGACCGCAAGGCCGCCGACCGCATAGCCGTCAAAGCCCACGTCGATCAGCGCTTCAGCCGAACGCCGCCTTAGCTGCTCGTCCAGCGCGCCTTGCTGAATACCGAACAGCGCCGCTTGCTGCGCGTGCTCGCCGCCACGGTCGAACTCCTCACGTGACCTCTTGGCCCAGCGGATTGAGCGCTCCATCGCCTCGCTCTGCTGCTCGCGCGTCGACGTAGTCGGCACCAGCTGATCGAACTGCATGACGATGTCCGACCCCAGCAGCCGCTGCACCTCGATCGACCGCTCCGGTGAGAGCATGTGCCGCGATCCGTCGAGGTGGCTCGCGAAGGACACGCCCTCCTCTGTCACCTTCGTCAACTCCGACAGGCTCATCACCTGATAGCCGCCGCTGTCGGTCAGGACAGGCCGGTCCCAGCCCATAAACTTGTGCAAACCTCCGAGCCTTCCCACCCGCTCGGCGCCCGGACGCAGCATTAGATGGTAAGTGTTGCCGAGGATAACGTCGGCGCCGCTAGCGCGCACCTCCTCTGGCCGCATCGCCTTCACCGTCGCTGCGGTGCCGACCGGCATGAACGCAGGGGTGCGGATTTCACCACGCCGCATGGCGATGGAGCCACCGCGTGCAGCGCCATCCATGGCGGCGATAGAGAACGAGAAGCGCGTCATCGCGCGCGGCCTAGCCGCACCCGCTCGCGAGAGAAAGCTAGGCGGGCTTCTGAACCACGATGCGCTGCATGTCACGCATGTTCATCTTGAAGTGCAGCTTGTTGAAGTGAAGCGTGTCGGCGGTCCTACGAAGCACAGTCTTGACTGCCCTGCTCTTGCTGATGACGCCCATATTCCACGCCAGCCGGTCGAGACTCAGCGAACGCCCGACGTAGCGCCACTGCTTCGTTTCAAAGCCCGCGGTCTCAGTCAGTTTCCGCAGCGTCTTGGTCGTGAAGAAGTAGATGTGCCCGTCGCAACTCAGACTCCGCTCCCGCTTGCCGAGCAGCTTGAACATCAAGCTGTCGTAGCGCGGCGTTTCGAGCACGAGGTGCCCGCCCGGCTTCAGCACGCGGAAGATAGCTTGCAAGGTCGCAAGCGGATCGGGGACGTGCTCGATAACGTGCAGGAACACGACGACATCAACCGAATTGTCCGGTGTGCCGGAGTCTTCGAGGACCGCGGGCAGTGCCTTTAGCCCCTGCTTGCGCTCGATATATTCGCAGAATCCTCGGTCTGGCTCGATGCCCGTTACGTCCCAGCCGTCGTCAGCGAACGCCTTCAGCAGGAAGCCCATGCCGCAGCCAAGCTCCATCAGCTTGCCACGCTGCGGATATAGCTGCGCCAGATAGCCGCGTGTGTCCGAATAATCGCGAACCTGCATCCGCTCCTTCTCGAACCGGCTCGGGTCATACTCTTCCGCGTTGCGCGTGAGGTCAGGATCGTAATCCTTCACCAGTTCCTGATCCGCAGGACGCTTGCGCGGGTTTGAATACATGAGACCGCATTTGCGGCAGGCCACGATCTGATTGTGCTGCGCCACGCCAGCCTTGAACAAAACCTCAGCGTCATCCGCCCCGCACAGGTTACACGGCACGTGCGTGACGGCGGGGTCGACTGCCTTGAGCGCGGAGATGGACATAGCGCGAGAAGTTTAGCGTATGCGTGCAGCGTGTAAATGACATGAGACGCTGAGCGAGCGGCACGTCCCCAATTGAAACGCGGCTCGATCTAAAGGGGCAAAAGCAGGCTCGCGTCGCCGTAGCTATAAAAGCGATAGCCGGCGGCGATGGCATGCGAATAAGCTGACTTCATGACGTCCAGGCCCATCAGCGCGCTCACGAGCATGAACAAAGTCGATTTCGGCAAATGGAAGTTCGTGATCAGCCCGTCGATCGCCTTGAAGCGGTAGCCCGGGGTGATGAAGATTGCCGTGTCCCCTTCGAATGGATGGATGATCCCTCCATCGTCGGCAGCGCTCTCCAGCAACCTGAGGCTCGTCGTCCCTACGGCGATTAGCCGCCCACCTGAGGCGCGGACCTGATTCATTCGCACCGCCGTCGCCTTGTCGATGCGGCCCCATTCGGCATGCATCTGATGCGCCATTGTGTCCTCCGCCTTCACCGGCAGGAATGTACCCGCACCGACATGTAAGGTAAGCGTCTCTCGGGCGACGCCTCGCGTGTCGAGCCCTTCCAGGAGGTGCGGCGTGAAGTGCAGCGCGGCCGTCGGCGCTGCCACGGCACCTTCCTCGCGCGCGAACATCGTCTGATAGTCGTCGCGGTCCTGCTCGTC
This sequence comes from uncultured Alphaproteobacteria bacterium, assembly GCA_963752025.1. GTDB lineage: Bacteria > Pseudomonadota > Alphaproteobacteria > Sphingomonadales > Sphingomonadaceae > Sphingomicrobium. The sequence goes on from CAVVWY010000027.1 coordinate 4,970, forward strand.
GGTCGGCCGCTTCGACGCGATGTACGGCGGCAGTGGCATCCGCCCTGCCCGCTCCAACAGCAGCTCAACCGGCTCATCGCCGTGAAAATGGAGCAAGGCCGACCCGTCCACCGACTTCTCGACGACGGACGCACTCACGTTCGCGCCGAAGTCGATCTTATCCCCAGCCCGCGCCCGCTTGGCGTTGCGCAGAAATGCCTGCCACTCGCGCGGCCCCTCGCGTTTGTGCAGGGTCGCGCCGATGCTCGCATCTCCGCGCGTCCCTTCAAGTTGGGCGGGGATAACCTTGGTGTCATTGAACACCAGCACGTCGCCGGGCTGTAGCAACTGCGGCAAATCGAGCATGGTACGGTCCTGAAACGCCGAGCCGCGTACCGCAAGGAGCCGCGCTGAATCACGCGGCCGGGCCGGTCTCAGTGCGATTCGTTCAGGCGGAAGATCGAAATCGAACAGGTCGACGCGCATGGGCGCGTCTTAGCGTCACTTGGCGGCAGCCGCACCCATGTCGCCGAGATAAGCACGTACGATTTTCGTCGGGTTCTCGGGCGGCTCCCCAACGGCGATCGAGTCCACTGCGTCCATGCCAGCAACGACCCGGCCCCAGATGCTGTATTCGCCGATCATGCCCGGATTCGGGGCGAACATGATGAAGAACTGGCTGTTCGAGCTATTAGGATTGTCGCCCAGCCGGGCCGCGGCCACCGTTCCGCGCAGGAACGGCACCTGCGTGAACTCCGCCTTCAGATCTGGAAGGCTAGATCCACCTTCTCCCGTTCCCTTCGGATCACCGCCCTGGGCCATGAAGCCAGGAATGACGCGATGGAAAGTCAGGCCGTTGTAGAAGCCCTGTCGCACCAGAGTCTGAACCCGCTCGACGTGGTGCGGCGCAAGGTCAGGCCGCATCTGGACCTCGACCTTGCCGCCATTCGAGAGATCCAGGAACAAGTGGTTGGCGGGATTCGCGGCAACGTCCGCCGGTGCGAGGATGCTCGGCTGAACCGGCGCGACAGCTTGCGGCGCAGGCTTGGCGGCAATGAGCGCAAGCGCTGCCAGCGGAAGCAATGACAAAGCCTTAGTGAACATGGAACTCCCCGGTGACGGCAAAAACGTAAACAACTGGGATCAGACGATCTTCTGACCGGTCGCTTCCCAGTCCTTGAGGAAGCTGGAGATACCAGCGTCGCTTAACGGGTGCTTAAACAGCTGCCAGATGATCTTCGGCGGGGCCGTCATCACGTCGGCGCCGATCTTCGCCGCCTCAACGACGTGCATCGGATGACGAACGCTGGCCACCAATATCTCGGTCCCGAAGTCGTAATTGTCGTAAATGAGCCGAATGTCCGCGATCAGCGCCATTCCGTCGAAGCCGACATCGTCGTGGCGTCCGACAAAAGGTGAGATGAACGTAGCACCTGCCTTGGCCGCGAGCAGCGCCTGCGCGGCCGAGAAGCACAGGGTCACATTGACCATCGAGCCGTCACTCGTCAGCGCTTTGCATGCATGAAGGCCGGCGGGCGTCAGCGGAACCTTGATGGCGATATTGTCGGCGATCTTTCGTAGAACCTCGGCCTCGCGCATCATGCCTCCATAATCCAGTGCCACCACCTCGGCAGACACGGGGCCCTTCACCACTCCCGCGATCTCACGAACGACCTCCAGAAAGTCGCGTCCGGATTTGTGGATCAGGCTCGGGTTCGTGGTCACGCCATCGAGCAAGCCCGTCTCGGCGAGTTCCCGGATTTCAGATATCTCGGCGGTATCGGCGAAGAATTTCATAGGATATGCGCAGGCCCCGGCTTGTGGTGAATGGGAGCCCATAACCGGTGGACCGGCAAGCGTCATCCCATTCGATGAAAGGCAAGCCAGTGAGCGAGCATGTCCGAGTGGAGAAAAGTGACGGCGTGCTGGCGATCACGTTCGCGCGGCCAGAGCGCCGCAACGCCATCACCATCGCCATGTACGCCGTCCTGGCCGAGGCGATCGAGAGCGCGGCAACGGACCCTGAAGTTCGTGTAATCACGCTACGGGGCGAAGGTCAGGACTTCGCGGCCGGCAACGATCTCGCCGACTTTCTTACCGTTGTCCCTCGGACAAATGAGGAAATTCCCGTTTGGCGTCTGCTACGAGTCCTCGCTGAAAACGAGGTGCCGCTGCTCGCCGCCGTTCATGGGAATTGCGTCGGAATCGGAACGACGCTGCTGCTTCATTGCGACGTCGTGATCGCTGCGAATGACACCCGCTTCTCATTACCCTTCGTGGACCTCGGCCTTGTTCCCGAGGCGGCGAGTTCGCTGCTCTTGCCGAGGCTCGCGGGGAGAAGGCGGACCGCCCGCTACCTGCTCCTTTGCGAGCCATTCGGCGCCGATGAGGCGCTCGCAATCGGACTGGCCAGCTACGTCACAGCGCCTGACCGGCTTCACCAGGCGTTGGACGATGTTGTGGGCCGGTTGCTGGCAAAGCCTGCCGGCGCCTTGCGAGCGGCACAGCATTTACTCCGGCAGGGCTCACGTGAGGAGGTTCTGGAGAGAATGCGGCTGGAAAGTGATGCGTTCGCCGAGAGACTTCAATCGGACGAAGCGAAGCAGGCGATCAATGTTTTCTTCGAGAGCCGCAACAGGCGACCGCCTTAACCTCCCGCGATCCAGACCCGCTTGGAACGCGTTACGTTGATGGTAGGACCGGGGAAAAGCAGCAAGGTGGTCGGCTGCGAATACGTCACGGACAGGTCGTAGTAATTGCTACCGTCGACAGCCGCATTCCCCGCAACTGGATCAGCCACGACGAAGTTTCCGGGTCCAATGCCGTAGACTGTCTGATTGATTTTGTTTTTGACTTCGTCAGTCGTCGGTACGACGCAACCGGTCGGGCCGGGGCTCAAACAAAGAGTCGCATAACGCGCACCCTCGCCTAGCGCCTGCTGGATACCAGCCATAGCCCTATAAATCTGCGCGAGCTGCACGAACATCCAGATCATGACGATGAGGATCGGAAGGGCGAAAGCCATTTCGATCGCGGCTACGCCTTCCTCGTTGCGCCTTATGGTGCGACGGAGCTTCATTGAGTCCTCATGCCGGCGGTTGCGGAAAGGTGATATGTCCCGTCGCCGTTGATGAAAGCGAAGTGGATCGGAAACAGCGGCGAATATTTGTCGTTGACCTGAACTTCGAGGTAACGCGCTTCGCTCGCTGTCCCGGCGGCGCAGACGAAGGCGTCGAAGGTGGCTGGAACGGTGCTCGTCTGAACCGAAATCGTACCGCCCGCATCCGTGCATTCGAGCTTATACGTAACGGTGACGTCACTCAGCGCAACGGGCGTCGATTTGCAGCTGATCGTGTTCCCCGACGTCGTCGTACCGTTCACCTGGCACTGAACCTCGCTCTTCAGCGTGTTTTCGACGGTATCGTTTCCGGTCGTCTGCATGATGCGTTCAACCGCGCGTTGGGCGCCCTGCTCGAGCGCCAGCTTGCGGCTGAAGGCGTTGCTCATGTCGACGATCCCGATGACCATCAGCGCGAGCACAGGCGCGACGAGCGCAAGCTCAATGACGGCGGCGCCGCGATCGTCAGCGCGAAGCTTTGACGTGACACGCCGCATCAGGCGACAAGCCTCACCATATGGACCGCCGCCGGGCTCGGCATGCCGCTACCAGAACAGGCGGCGTCGTCCGGCGCGCTGATCGCGATGTTGCTTGTTCCGATAAGGTCGATGTCCTTCGCCACCCACATCGCGCACAGGGAAACGGCATCGCCCGTTCCGTTGATTTGAAGCACCCCCTTAGGGAAATAAACCGCACCCTGGATCACGTTACTTGAACCGCCGTTGACCTTGTTCGTGTTTCCATTGGCGGCGCGGCGGTCCTGGTAGATAGCAATGCCTTTGAAGCAGCCATCGGTTCCGGATTGCAACCGCTGCTGGGCGCAGTGATAGTATTGGTCGCCTGCGAGTTTGAGGTGAACGTGCCGATTGTGGCAGTCGGAGAACTGCTCGAGTTCGTCAGCACGATCGTGCATCCGGTGCAGCTGAAGTCACCCTTGAAATCGACGCTACCGCCGTTGATGTAAATCGGGCCGAAGTTGTTCGGCACGCTGATGGTGTCGTGCGGTTGCGTCGACATCGAAGAGAAGCAGTTGATGCCTGCGGCCTTCATCGCCGCCCAATCGGTATTCTTGTCCGCGGCGGCGCTGGTGCAGTTCATCGGACCCGGCTTCACGTTGGCAAAGGGATCCGGAAGCGGCGGCGAATAAGGAATATACTTGGTCACGTGCCAGTTCTTGGAGCTCGCAATGCCTCCAACCGCCGCCACGGCCTTCGCCGTAATGGACGAGCTGCCGCCGGCACTGGCCGAGTTGGCCGATGGCGAATTGGAATAGAGGATGCACGTCGGCGCAGTGACGGTCGTGTTACCGCTATTGGAAATGCCGGTCGTGCTCGCAGTTTCCAATGCCTGCATGCACGCCGGCCTCCGGAGGAAACACTTGCTGCGGTCGACACCGCCATGATCGTCGGCGCCGTGCTCATGAACATCGAACTGAAGGTTAGCGGCTGCTGGACCGCGATCGTCACCTTGACCAGGTACTGCTGGTACGTACTCGCTGGAGTTGGGAATTCGACCTTACATTTATTGCTGCAATCCGGATAATTGGTCGGATCATCGGACTTCAGCGAATAGAATGTGTGGAGGTTCAAGCTCAAGTCGTGCGCGACCGCAGCCTTGGTGGTGGTCGTCGCTCCGAGGTTCGCTTCACGATTGTACACTCCGGAGATTGCCGCGGAGTCCGCAGCGCGCTGGAGCTGACGCTTCCACAGCGTCCATTGAATGGTATCGGTCGCGAGACCCGCGGCCCCGACGAACAGCGGCAGGCACGCAGCAGCAATTGCAAGCGCGTTGCCGCGCCTGTTTCTCCACAGCTTCCCAAAGAAGGCGATCATCGAGAATACCCCACAGAAACCTTGCGCATTGGATCGCTGTACCCGGCGTAAGGTGAGCGAACTGTTCAAACATTTGGTTAAGAAATCTGAACCATGGCGCGTGGACGCCCGTTAATCGCCGTCTTGCCAGGGCCTGTATTGCACTTATAATACAGTCAAACCTCTTGCACGGCGTTGGCCAGCCGTCCACTTCTGGCCAGACGTCGCGTCAGAGGCACGAAAGGATCGAAGAATGGCCACCGAACCGGCATCGGAAACGACTGCGACCAGCCAGACGGCAACGAAGCTCAAGCTGGATCCCCCCGAGGCGCTTCAACCTGTGGTCCCCGCCGAGGCCGCCGGTCTTGTTCCGCTCAAGTCTGACGAGACGAGTGAGCTCGACAAGCGCGTCTCCCAATTCGTGGACGAGCTTGCCGCACTTGATTCCAACAGTCCCGAGTTCGGCAAGAAGGTGGACCAGTTGACGGCGATGGGTCGCAAGGAAATTGCCGAAGCGGCCGGAGCCTCGAACCGCTTTCTCGACCGTCCGGTCAAGGCGATTGACAAGGACAGCGGCATCGGCGCCGACCTGACCGAGCTTCGCCGCACAGTAGAGGCCTTGGACCCAAAGGAAGCGACCAAGACCAAGAAGCTGCTCGGCATCATCCCCTTCGGTAACCGCGTCGACCGCTATTTCGACAAATACCGCAGCTCACAAACTCATATTCAGAAGATCCTCGGGAGCCTTTCGAACGGCAAGGACGAGCTGCTGATGGACAATGCAGCCATCGACACGGAGCGCGCGAACCTCTGGAAGACGATGCACAAGCTCGAGCAGATGATCCACATCTCGAAGACCTTGGACAAGCAGCTCGAGGACAAAGCGAACGAGCTCGACGCGACGGAGCCGGCGAAGGCGAAGGCAATTCGCGAGAGCGCCCTCTTCTACACGCGCCAGCGGACGACCGACCTGCTCACGCAGATGGCTGTCACGGTTCAGGGCTATCTCGCGCTCGACCTCGTCAAGAAGAACAATGTAGAGTTGGTGAAGGGCGTGGACCGCGCCTCGACCACCACCGTCTCGGCGTTGCGGACGGCCGTCACCGTCGCGCAGGCTATGACCAATCAGAAGCTGGTGCTGGAGCAAATCGGCGCGCTGAACACGACGACCGCAGGCATGATCGACAGCACCGGTGAGATGCTGCGGACGCAGACCGGCGCAATCCACGAACAGGCAGCAAGCTCGACGATTCCGCTGGAGACGCTCCAGCGTGCCTTCCAGAACATCTACGACACGATGGACCAGATCGATGCGTTCAAGCTGCAGGCGCTTGGCAACATGAAACAGACGGTCGACACTCTGGGGAAGGAAGTCGAGAAGTCGAAGGGCTATATTGCTCGCGCCGAAGGCGTGAACCAGGGCAAGCTCGAAAGTGCAACGTCGCCATTGACGCCGATTGAGGCGAAGTGACTGAGGTAACTGACAAAGTCGAAAAAGCGATCGCGCGGTTCGATCGCGTCACGCGCCAGCTCGATGAGCGCGGTGGGCCTGTTCGGGATGCAGCGCGGCGCGAGCGCGAGCGCCTGAATTCCGATCTTGCCAAGCGCTTCAAACGCGTTGGCATGGCGGTTCTGGTCATCAGCGTCATCACGATTGCGGTGGGAATCTTCATCCCGATCGGAATGTTCGGCTTCCTGGCTGCCGTAGGTCTGGCGATCGGGGTTGCAGCACTACTAGCGTTCAACCCCTCGCAGACACGCAGCATCCCCGCACCGACGACCGATCTCCCGAACGGCGAGATGGTCCAGCGGTTCGACTCCTACCTGTACCGCACACGGCGGGCGCTCCCCGCTCCTGCGCAGGCGCAGATCGATGCGATAAGCTCAGTACTACCGGCGCTGAAGCAGGTGCTGGAGCGCGTCGATACATTGGACCCTAGTGCACAGGATGCCCGTCGCCTTATGTCAATCCATCTTCCTGGTCTGATCGATCGCTACGTGAATGTGCCGGCGAGCTTCCGAAGCGAGCGAGACGGAGAGGACAAGACCGTGGATGAGCGCCTCGTTGAAGGGCTCGCCGCCGGCAAATCGGCGCTCGCAGATATCAGCGAACAACTCGCGCGCGCCGACATGCTGGCCCTTGAGACGCAGGGGCGCTTCATCGCGTCGCGTTATGGTTCAACCGGGCCCGAAGGGACCGTCCCGGACAAGGACGGCAACGGAGCCGTCATCGATAGCTGATTGATTTTGCTCGTCGTGCTATGCACCGGGCGCTAACGTCACAGGGGCGCGACGGCATGGCAACGCGTTTTTGGGGGACATTACAGTGGCCAGCGTTGGCTCTGCCGCGTGTGCCTGAACGCGTCCCCGAACTGCAGCGCCCCTGGGGCAACGTTTTCGACCTCCTGTGGATGGCCGCCTTCGCGCTTGCGCTGATTGGACCGATCATGGGGACTTGGTACCGGTTCAACACGCCGGGCGAGAACAGCGCGTTGATGCTCGGCAGCCGGGCTGGCCTCGTACTCTCCCAAGACGATCTCACGCGGGTGCGTTTCCCGGTCGGAAAGGCCGCAATCGCCGCAGGGGTGGAGTCCGGAGACAAAATCGTCGCGATCGAGGGACTTCCGGTCTCTGCCGTAGTCCCGCTCGATCCAACCGGTGCAAAGGGTCCGGTGCGTCCGACCGAGACTGACTACGCCCTATTCGCTCCGATCATCGAAGGCGATCAGCCGATCGACCTCGACCTGACGGTGCGCTCACCCGCGGGCCAGTTGCGCCATGTCCAAGTGCGAACTGGCGAGCAACACATAGAGCAGGCGGCCCGAGCCGCAGGCTTGAGCCCGGCGATGCTGAGCGTCGTCGACCTGTTCCACGTTCTCACTTACCCATTTTTGCTATTCGCAGCCTGGTTGCTGCACCGGCGGAAGCGCGAAGACCTGATCAGCTCGATCCTGTCGCTGGCAGTCCTGCTTACGATCTCGTCGGAGCAGCCGTCTGCGTCCTTTCTGAGCTTCGTCGCTCACGTACCGGAGTCGTGGCACCGCCACCTCTACGACCTTGGAAATATGTGCCTGCTCGCGGGAATCCTGACTCTTCCCGTTCGGCCAGCTGCGACCTCGAGTGATCGTCGGATTTCTGGCACTTCTGCCGGTCCTCTTCTTCCTGCACGGCGACTTCTACCGGGCGTGTTTCGTCGTGTTCATGATCGCCGGCGTGATGACCTTGCTCGTCCGCCTGCGCCGGACGCCGCCGAGCGCCGCGCGGCAGCAGATCAAATGGGCGCTGTTCGGTTTCTCGGGCTATTCGCTCTTCCTCTCGCTGGCACTCACAGCGGACATGATGAAGCTGACGGTGGGATCCTTCGGTGCGCAGCTGACGCTCGAGATCCTCGCCGGGCTGACGTTCGGTCTCGCCTTCCTCTTCCTGCAGCTCGGGCTGCTGATCGCACTGATGCGCTACCGCCTCTACGATGCTGAGGTGGTGATCAGTAAGTCGGCGAATTTCGCCCTGATTACGCTGGTGGTGGCGTCAGTGTTCGCTGCCACTGCGGACGGCCTCAAGCAGATCGTCCTGAACTATTACGGCGACGGCAACGGCACAGGCCCGGTGGTCTTTGCGGCCGCGCTCGCAACCGTGCTCATTAATCCGATCCAGGAACGGATACAACGCTGGTCCGAGAACCGCTTCCAGCGGAACCTGGTCATCTTGCGGGACGAGCTCCCGGATATCGTGCGAGACCTGCGAGAGACTTCAAGCCTAGCCGAGCTGATTGAAGCTGTTCTGTCGCAAGTGATGAAAGGCGTCCGCACCACCCACGTCGCCAATACGATCGACCTGGGAGTGTTCCGTACCCGCGGCATCTCCAAGGAAAAGGTCGAGGAGTGGCGAACCAATACTCCGGACTGGAACAAGAAGGACAAGGACATGCTCGAGGCGCGTGACCGCATCTTTCCCGTTCGGATTCCTCTGACGCCGGGCGAAGGCGAAGAGCCCGTCGGCTACCTTCTGGTGGGACCTCGGCCAGATGGCTCCGTGATCAGCCGCGACGAACAGAAGGCGCTGAAAGAGGTTGCCGAGCCCATCGGCCGCGCCGTTCGAACGGTGGTGAAACGTGTAGCCTACGAGCGGAGGCTCGAATCCCTCATCGAGCAGAGCGCTCGCCGGATCAGCGATTTGGAAGCCCGATTGAGCGGCGGACCATCGGTCACCGCCGTTCCGTCCTCACGAAGTGCTTGAGGAATCAGGCGTTTTATCTTCGTTAATTGACCCGGCTTCAATCCACGCCTAATTCTTGAATAATCGTCACGGAGGATCGACTTGGCTGCTGCGCACCCATGCAATGCGGCCACCCGAATCGGGCGACTAACCGAGGAGCTGAAATGATGAGAGTGATGCACGTGCTGTGGGGCTCAGCTGTTGCAATCGCCTTGAGCTCGACGCCGGCGCTGGCAAGCGTCGTAGTCGTCAAATCGCTTGGACCGTCGTCCAAGGCCTACCCACCGGGCAAGACTCTTCCGGAGAGTGCCAAGATCAATCTTCAAGGCGGCGATGTCGTCACCCTCCTCGGCCCGGCAAGCGCGCAAACGCTCCGTGGACCCGGCAATTTCGATGCGGGCCAAGTCGCGCTCGCGTCGGCTGCTGCCAAGCGCGGCCGCTTTGGAGCGCTTCGTGCTTCAGAGGTCGTCAAAAACCCCAGCATTTGGGACGTGGACGTCACACAAAGCGGAAAGATGTGCGTCACCAGCGCGAGCAAGCTTCAGCTGTGGCGACCGGACAGCGAAGGAGCCACGAAGATCAGCATCCGCTCGGCGGACGGCAAGTCGCAAGACATCGACTGGGCCGCTGGCAAGTCCGCGACAATATGGCCGGCCGCACTGCCGATCGCCTCGGGCAGCGAATATCAAATCGAGTGGCCTGACACGGGTGAGAAGAGCAGCCTGACCTTCGTCACCGTTGCCAACCCGCCTCAGGACATCGTGGGCGCCGCGCAGGTGCTCATCCAGAACGGCTGCGAGCACCAGCTCGACCTGCTGGTCGAAGGCGCAAGCAAGGTTACGCCCTAGCCGGCGACTACTCCTTGAGACCTGAGCCGTTTGATTTCGGACGGCTCAGTTCCAAGGTTCTTCAAAACTTCGCTCGTGTGTTGACCGAGGCCGGGTGGCGGCAGGTCTGAATCGGCGCGTTCGCCGTCGATCCGCACTGGCGACCCCACGAGCGGCATTCCGGCGATCGTCCGCACCATCGCGCGATGTTGCGCTTGCACGTCCGCCAACGCCTGCGTGATCGTGTTGATTGGACCGGCGGGAATGCCCGCTGCCTCGAGTTGGTCGAGCCACTCGCTCGCGTGTTTGGTCGCAATGCATTCGCTCACCAGCCGCACCATTTCGGCGCGATTCGCGACGCGTGCGCCATTTGTCGCAAAGCGCTCGTCACCCACCCATTCCGGGTGGCCGCACATTGCGGAAAGCTTCGCGAATTGACGATCGTTGCCGACGGCAATGATGATCGGCTGATCCAACGCGTCGAACGGTTGATAAGGCACAATATTGGGATGCGTAGTGCCCTGTCGTGGCGGGTCCCTACCGGAGATCAGCGCGTTTGAAGCCTGATTGGCCAGCATCGCCAGCTGCGTGTCGAGCAGCGCGGCGTCGAGGTGGGCACCCTCGCCGGTCTTCTCTCGTCTGAAAAGCGCGGCGAGGATTCCAACGCAGGTGTAGAGACCAGTGAACAAATCGACCACTGCGACACCCACCCGCATTGGGCCGCCGCCGGGAGCGCCGTCGGGCAGTCCGGTGATGCTCATGAGACCACCCATGCCCTGGACGATGTAGTCGTAGCCGGCGCGGTCAGCGTAGGGTCCGTCCTGTCCGAAACCGGTAATTGAGGCGTAGATCAGGCGAGGATTAGCTGCCCGCAAGCTTTCCGCATCGAGACCGACCTTCTTCAGGCCACCGACCTTGAAGTTCTCGACGACGACGTCGGCCTGCTCGGCGAGCTTGCGGACCAGGGCCGCGCCTGCCGGTTTAGCAAAATCGATTGCGGCCGACTTCTTCCCTCGGTTGGCGCTGAGGAAATAGGCGGCGACCCGATCAGTCCCCTCACCATGCCATGGCGGACCCCAGTGACGCGTGTCGTCGCCCGCACCGGGGCGCTCGATCTTGATGACCTCGGCGCCTAGATCGGCGAGCAGCTGCGTGCACCAGGGCCCGGCGAGCACCCGGCTTAAATCGAGGACCTTGATCCCTTCGAGCGGCTTCAATGGCCGCGTGTCCAAAGCCGGCGATCGTGCAGCACGCTACGCGCCGCATTGTGCCCCGGAGCACCCGTGACTCCGCCACCGGGGTGGGCACCAGACCCGCAGAGGTACAGGCCCTTCAGCGGCATCCGGTAATCCGCTGCACCGATCATGGGGCGCGCACTGAACAGCTGGTCGAGACCCATCTTTCCATGAAAAATGTCACCCCCGATGAGGCCGAAACGCCGCTCCAGGTCCAGTGGCGAATGGATCTGGCGACCGAGGATCGACTTGGCGAAACCCGGAGCATGGGAATCTACGGTCGCGATGATCGCGTCCGCTGCCTTGTCGCGCTCGTCGTCCCAGCTTCTGCCCGTGCCAAGATCATAACGGAAATGCTGGCAGAAGAGCGAGGCGACATGCTTGCCCTTCGGAGCGAGACTTGGATCGAGCGTCGAAGGGATGAGCATCTCGATGATTGGCTTCTTCGCCCATCCGTTCACCGAGGCATCGAGCCAAGCTTGGTGCATATAGTCGAGTTTAGGCGCCATGATGATGCCCGCGGTCAGGTGATCGCCCTTCTTCGGCAGCACCGCAAACTTCGGCAGCTCGGAAAGAGCCACGTTCATTCGGAAAGTCGCGCTCTCGCACTTCCAGCCATGCATGCGGCTGGTGACGTCCGCATCCACTGCGCCTTGAGGAACGAGCCGATCGAACAACAGCTTCGGGTTGACGCCCGCGACCACAGTCTTCGCTCGCCACGCCTTACCGCCGGCTACCACGCCGGCGGCCCGCCCAGCATTGACGATGACCTCCTCGACAGGAGTCCCGAGCACGATGTCGACACCTGCCTCGCGGCAAGCGCGCGCCATCGCTTGAGTGATCGACCCCATGCCGCCGATCGCGTGTCCCCATGCGCCGGGAACGCCGGCGGCCTCGCCGAACAAGTGGTGGAGGAGGACATAGGCCGTGCCCGGCGAATGCGGAGAGGCGAAGTTGCCGACGACTCCATCGAAGCCGTACAACGCTTTAGTCAGATCGCCGTCGAAATGGCGATCCAGAATCTCGGACGCGCTCCGCACCGCGAAGTCGTGCACGATCCGCGTCTCCGCCAGCGAGAGGCCAGCCATGTCCTTCCCCAGCGCCAGCAGCTTCGGAATGGCACTTACCTTGCTCCCAACGTTGGGCGGGGCACGCAACAGCCACTTCTTGAGCAAACGGACCACGGTTTCGAGCTCGGCGACGTAGCGGTCGTAACCCTCGGCATCGCTCTTCACATGACGAGCGATCTCCTTGCGCGTCAGTCCGTTGCGGCCCGAAAGCAGGTAGTTGCCGGCACCGGGGAGGAAATTGTCCGTCTTCCTCAGCACAACCTTCAGGCCGTGCCGTTCCAGTTCCATGTCGCGAATGACCTTTGGCTGGAGCAGGCTGACCGTGTAGCTCGCCGCCGAATTTCGGAAGCCAGGCAGGAATTCGTCCGTAACGGCGGCGCCCCCGACCACGTTGGCAGCCTCGAGAACGGTAACCTTGAGGCCCTTCTTGGCAAGGTAATATGCGCAAGTCAGGCCGTTATGACCCGCGCCGATGATCACCGCGTCGTGCAAACAGAAACCTTTCGATGGTGGTCAGGGAGTGGTCCGCGCATTGCACGGCGGGCCCGAAATGATCAACTTCGCCTCGGCTCCTGCCAAGCCAATCCTGCGTTACGGGTCTAGCGCATCAGGACCAGTTCTTCCGCCATCGACGGATGGAGCGCGACCGTCGCATCGAAGTCGGACTTCTTCAGCTTTGCTTTCACGGCGATCGCCGCAACCTGGAGCAATTCCGGGGCGTCAGGACCGATCATGTGGATTCCGACCACCTCGTCATTCTCGCCATCCAGGACGAGCTTATAGAGCGAGCGCTCATTCCGTCCCGCGAGGACATTTTTCATCGGCCGGAAATCGGACGTGAAGGTCTTTACGCTCCCGAGCCTGTTCCGGGCCTGGCCCTCTGTCAGGCCCACGCCGGCCAGCGGCGGATGGCTGAACACTGCGGATGGGATGCAGCCGTAATCGACCTGGTGCGGCTTGTTGCCGAAGAAAGTGTCAGCGAATGCCTGTCCTTCGCGGATTGCGACTGGCGTGAGTTGAATGCGGTCGGTCACGTCGCCGACCGCAAAAATGGAGGGCACCGACGAACGATTGTCCGCGTCGACCCTCACTTCGCCCTTTTCACCTAGCTCCACCCCCGCTTCAGCAAGGCCGAGCCCGGCCGTGTTCGGCGTACGGCCAACCGCGAACAGCATCTCATCTGCTTCGAGATCGTCGCAACCAGCCATCGAGATGTGGAGCGTCCCTTTCTCGTTCCGCTCGACCTTCTCGATCGTCGAATTGAAACGGAATTCGATCCCCTTGCGGATCGAAATCTGGAGCAACCGATCGACGATCTGCTGGTCGTAGCCCCGCAGGATAACGTCACTTCGGTTCACGAGAGTCACATGGCTTCCGAACTGGTGGAAAATCCCGGCGAACTCGTTCGCGATGTAGCCGCCGCCGGCAATGACGATCCGCTGCGGGAGCTTGTCGAGGTGGAAGACCTCGTTGGAGCTGATCGCGTGATCGATGCCCTCCATCTGCGGCATCACAGGCCACGCGCCGGTCGCGATCAGGATCTTGTCTGCCGTGACTTCCTTGCCGCTGGCGAGCTTCAAATTGTTTGGGCCAGTCAACGTCGCCCGTTCATGGAAGATCGTGACCTGATGATTGGTCAGCGTCTCCGTGTAGGCTCGTTCGAGCCGGCAGACTTCAGCAAGCACGTTGTCACGTAGCACCGCCCAGTCAAAACGCTTCTGCGGCACGTCCCAGCCGAACATGGCTGCGTCGTCGAGATCCTCGGCAAAATGAGCGCCGTAGACTAGCAGCTTCTTGGGTACACAGCCACGGATGACGCAAGTGCCGCCGACCTTATGCTCCTCGGCAATGGCCACTCGGGCGCCATAGGCCGCCGCGAGACGGGCCGCCCGTACGCCGCCTGAACCAGCGCCGATCACAAAGAGGTCAAAATCCGCCATTGATATTCTCCATCCGCGGTTCCGCAGCGGCAGAAGTCCCGGCGAGAACTGCAACGGCTGTAGTCAAGAGCTTCATACTCTCGCACGGTCCATGAGTGCCCGGGTCGAAGCATCGAGACTTCCCTCGTCCGCGCCTTCCGCCAACTGCCGGGCGATTAGCTTTCCTAGCTCGACGCCGAATTGATCGAACGGATTAATGCCCAGCAGCACGGCATTCGCAAACGTCCGATGCTCGTAAAAAGAAATCAGAGCGCCCAGCGAACGGGCATCGAGCCGGTCCAGCAAGATCGTCGAACTCGGCCTGTTACCGGGATAGGAGCGCTGCGGATCGTCGCTCACCCGACCCTGCATCAAGGCCGCACCCTGCGCGAAGGCGTTGAGCAACAGCAGGCGATGGTGCTCGGGATCCTGGTTGTCATCGGCCTCGCGAACCGCAACGAACTCGACCGGCGTCAGCACCGTCCCCTGATGCAGCAACTGGAAGACCGCATGCTGCGCATCCGTGCCGGTCCCGCCCCAGGTGATCGGCGCAGTCGGATGGTCAACCGCTTTGCCGTCCTTCGTTATCGACTTGCCGTTGGATTCCATCTCCAGCTGCTGAAGATAGAAGGGCAACAGCCGCAACCGCTCGTCATATGCGAAGACAGCACGGCTCTGGCAGCCGCGCTCCTCGACATAGAGCCTGTCAGCAAAAGCAGCGATCAAGGGCACGTTGCGCTCGGCTTGGGTGAACCGGAAGTGCCGGTCCATCTCGGCCGCACCTTCAAGGAGTTCCTCGAAGGCGTCCCAGCCGAGTGCCAGCGCCGCCGTGACGCCAACCGCGCTCCACAGCGAATAGCGGCCGCCTACACCTTCTCCGAACTGAAGGATGCGCGTCTCGTCGACGCCCGCCTCGAGTGCAGCTTCAGGCGCCGCCGTGACTGCGATGAACCTGCAGTCCGGGTCCGCAACGCCGGCATCCTGCAGCCACTGCCGGGCAGCCTCGAAATTGCTCAGCGTTTCCAGGGTAGTGAATGTCTTTGACGCGACGACGACGAGCGTGGTCGCAGGATCGAGCGTCGTCACCGCATCGTCGAAAGCAGCGCCGTCGATGTTCGACAGGAACCGCACCTCCAATTTCGACGATCGCAGCCCAAGCGCGTCTACCAAGAGCGCGGGTCCGAGCACCGATCCGCCGATACCGATGTGAAGAACACCAGTAATGTCGCCGAATGCACCCGCCTCGATCGCGTCGACCAGAGCACGCGTCCGCAGCCGCCGCGCGGTCGCGAGGTCCACATCTTCCGGCGCGCCGCTCCCTCGCTCTGCAACATGGGTCGCCGGACGGCCTTCGCTGAGGTTGACCACCTGCCCCGAAAACAAGGCGTCGCGGGCTGCATCGAAGCCCATTTCCTCGGCCCGGGCGAGGAACCGCTCGACCACAGGCCCGTCGAGGTGCGTCTTCGATAAATCGAAGTAGAGCCCGGCAACTTCGAAGCTCAGCCGGCTCAGCCGGTCGGGCTCCGCCTTGAACAGTTCCTCGAGCGTGGCGGTGCGGGCTTGCTGCTGCTGGTTTGCCATTGAGGCGGCACATAATGGCGCGACCGGCAAATGCCACCCCGAGTGCCGCCTTGACGTTTGGGCCATGGCCCGGACACAAGCAGCGGGAATGAACCGACCTGTCTCAGCTCGCGCCGCCGAACAGGTCGACGCTTCGCCCTCGAAGGCGCGCAGCGGCACGGCGAGCACGGCCCGCTTCATCCTTAGGCTGGCAATCCTCGCTTGGGTCCTTCGCAGCTTCGTCGCCGCCCCCTTCAGCATCCCGTCGGGATCGATGATGCCGACGCTGTACATCGGCGACTATCTGTTCGTCGCCAAATGGCCCTATGGCTACTCGCGCTACAGCTTGCCGCTCCAATTTCCGCCGTTCAGCGGACGAATATTGGAGACGCTGCCTAAGCGTGGCGACGTCGTCGTGTTCCGCCACCCTTCTGAGGACAGCGATCTTATCAAACGCGTCATCGGCGTTCCCGGCGACACGGTCGAGTTGCGCGGCGGAGAGCTGATCCTGAATGGCCGGCCTGTCCCTCGTCAGGCGATGACCCCATACGATCTGCCTATGAGCGCGAACACGCCGTGCAAGGTCGTTCCGCCTGCTACGCCATTCGTTGCGCGGCTCGGCACCCGAGCTTACTGCGTATTTCCCCGCTATCGCGAGACGCTGCCGGGCGGACCAAGCTATACAGTGCTGGATCAGACCACCTCAGCCGCGGACGACTTTCCCGCGACCGAAGTACCTGCGGGCCACGTATTCCTGATGGGCGATAATCGCGACGACAGCCTCGACAGCCGCTACTCGGCGGGGGAAGGAGGCATCGGCATGGTTCCGGTCGAGAATCTCATCGGGCGCGCAGGATTCACTTTCTGGTCGACCGACGGAACCGCCGTCTACTGGAAGCCCTGGACATGGTTCTCCGCCCTCCGCCTGGAGCGCATCGGCAATGGCTATACGGGCGACGCCGAATGACGGGTGACGTTGCCGGTTTCGTCAGAGACAAGCTTGGACATGAGCCGAAGGACATCGGATTGTTCGAAGCCGCCTTCACGCATTCGAGCGTCGGACGCGGTGAGAATTATGAGCGACTGGAATTTCTCGGCGATCGAGTGCTCGGCATGGTAATCGCACACGCCCTTTACGATCGCTACCCGAAGGAGCCGGAAGGCTATCTCTCCCGCCGCTACAATGGCTTGGTGGATCGAGAAACCTGCGCGGAAAATGGGCGGGAGATTGGTGTTCCGGCGCTCGTCAGGCTCGGCAAGCAGGCGCGCGAAGACGGAGCAAGCCAAAGCGAGAACGTCGTCGGAGACGTCGTCGAGGCGCTCATCGGCGCGCTCTTCCTCGACGGCGGCATCGATGCTGCAGAGCGCTTCATACTGAGGCTCTGGGAGCCCGACCTCGCTAGCCAGCGGCGCGCGCCCCACCACCCCAAATCGGAACTCCAGGAGCTTGCAGCCGCGAAAGGCTGCAAGCCGCCCGTCTATGAAGTCGTCGGTCGCGCCGGTGCGCACCATGCGCCCCGATTCACGATCCGCGTATCTGTCGGTCGGCTCGGCGAGGCCTTGGCTGAAGGCTCCAGCAAGCAGGAAGCGGAAACCGCCGCGGCGGAAGCGCTTTTAAATCAGTTGAAATGAGCGAGAACCAAACGCGCGCCGGCTTCGTCGCGGTCATCGGGGCGCCAAACGCCGGCAAGTCCACACTCGTCAATGCGCTTGTCGGCCAGAAAGTCGCGATTGTTAGTCCGAAGGCTCAAACGACGCGCTCCAGGCTGATGGGAATCGCGGTCGAGGACCAATCACAGATATTGCTCGTCGATACGCCCGGTATCTTCGAACCGCGCCGTCGCCTCGATCGGGCGATGGTGACTGCCGCATGGTCAGGAGCGCAGGACGCTGACTTGATTCTCCTCGTGATCGACGTCCAGGTTGGCGTGAACACGGAGGTTTCGCGGATCATTACTTCTCTCAGTGAGCGCGATCATTCTCTCGTGATCGTGCTCAACAAGATCGACCTTGTGAACAAGGCGGATCTTCTGGCGCTTGCCGCGGAACTCACGGCGAGGCTAAACCCCGACAAGGTCTTCATGATCAGTGCTGCCCAAGGTGACGGCGTGGCAGATCTGAAGCAGTCTCTCGGGCAGGCCATGCCCGAAGGCCCATGGCTTTACCCGGAGGATGAAGTCTCCGACGCAACCGACCGCATGATCGCTGCGGAGCTCACGCGTGAGCAGATCGTCAACCAGCTTCACCAGGAGCTTCCTTATGCGACAGCGGTCGAGACTGAGACCTGGGAGGACCGGGCCGACGGGTCGACCGTCATTCGTCAGCAGATCCTCGTCGAACGCGACAGCCAGAAGGCGATCGTGATCGGCAAGGCCGGCCGGCGGCTCAAGACGATCGGCGCCGGCGCGCGCGAGGAAATATCGCAGCATCTCGGCCGCCCGGTGCACCTATTCCTGCACGTGAAGGTCAATCCGCGCTGGGATGAGGATCGTGGCCTTTATCGCGAAATCGGGTTGGACTGGGCCGACTAAGCGCCCAAAATTTCCTCGACCCACTTCGGGACCAACTCTCCCGCTTTGCCCGTCCTGCTTTCGTCGAACAGGTAGCTGCCCAGGCTTGGTTCGAGGTTCATCTCCAGTGTCTTCGCCCCGCAATAGCGAGCGGTCTGAACGAACCCCGCGGCCGGATAGACGGCTCCCGAGGTGCCGATGGAAACGAACATGTCGCAGCCCTGCAATGCGGCATCGATGAGGTCCATGTCGTAAGGCATTTCGCCAAACCATACGATGTCCGGCCGTACATACCCTTGCGCGTTGCAGACGGGACATGTCGCCCCCTGACCTATCGGGCCGTTCCAAGCGAAACGCTCATCGCACGCCAGGCACCATCCCTTTGCCAGCTCGCCATGCATGTGGATCAGCCGTTTAGAGCCCGCACGCTCGTGGAGATCGTCGACATTCTGCGTGATCAGCAGCAGTTCGCCCGGCCACTCCGTATCGAGCCGTGCGAGCGCCCGATGCGCGGCGTTCGGCTGCACCGTTCCAAGCTTCGCTCGACGCGCGTCGTAGAAGGCATGCACTAGCGTTGGATCGCGCCTGAAAGCCTCGGGAGTCGCGACGTCCTCCACGCGATGACCTTCCCAAAGACCGTCTGGTCCCCTGAACGTTGCAAGGCCGCTTTCAACCGATACTCCTGCGCCGGTGAGGATGGCGATGTTGCGAATATCCATGTTCTGAGCATAGAGCGGCCACACGATGAGCGAAGGTCAAATCCGCATCGGCATCGGCGGCTGGACTTATCCACCCTGGCGCGGGGTCTTCTACCCTGACAAGCTCGCGCAGTCGAAAGAGCTTGAATATGCGTCGCGCCAGCTCACCGCGATCGAGATCAACGCCACCTTCTACGGTCGGCAGAAGCCGAGGAGTTGGGAAGCTTGGGAGAAAAAGGTCCCCGAGAATTTCCAGTTTGCAATCAAAGGGTCGCGCTTCTGCGTCACGCGTTCGCGCCTCTGCGAAGGCGCGGAGGGAATTGGCAACTTCTTTGCGCAGGGCTTCGCAGCTCTCGGGCCGAAGCTTGGGCCCATTCTCTGGCAGTTCGCGCGCCGCCGGAAGTTCGACGGCGACGACATCGCCGGCTTCATCGACCTTCTTCCCGAGAAGCTAGATGGCATATCGCTTCGTCATGTGATCGAGCCGCGGGACGAAAGCTTTCGGGACGAGAAGTTCTTGGATCTGTGCCGAGCCCGAAACATCGCGGTCGTGTTTGAAGATTTTGACGACTATCCGTGCATCGAAGCCGATACGGCGGACTTCGCTTATGCTCGCCTCCAGCGCATGAATGAGGACGAGCCGACGGGGTATGATGCTCATGCGCTCGACGAATTCGCGATGCGAGCCCGCCAATGGCAACAGCGCGGCGATGCCTACATGTTCCTGATCAATGGAGCGAAAGTGAGGGCGCCCGCGGCCGCGCTAGCCCTCCAGGAGCGGCTTCGCTAAGCATCCTGAATGCGCACCGCCGACCAGCCGATCCGGATCAGCCTGTTCGCACCAAACGGCCGCATGGGACAAGCGATTACGGCAGCAGTCTCCGAGGATCCGCGCTTCTCCTTGGATCAAGATAACGGCGACGTGCTTGTCGATTTTTCCACGCCCGGTGCGCTGGAGGCGAGCCTCGACCGAGCGGTGTCAGCAGGCGTTCCGATCCTCATCGGGACGACTGGCCTCCACGAACTCGCGGATAGTCGCATCGCTGCCGCCGCGAACGAGATCGCTGTGCTTCGCGCCGCGAATACCTCAATCGGCGTCGCGCTGCTTGCCGAGCTGGTGGAGCGCGCAGCGCGGGTGCTTGGCGAAGCTTGGGACATCGAAGTCAGCGAGACGCACCACCGGCTGAAAGCCGATGCGCCATCCGGCACCGCCCTTATGCTTGGCGAAGCTGCAGCAGCGGGAAGAGGTGAGGCGCTCAGTGCCGAGCGCGGTCGCCACGGCACCGGCCTGAAGCGAAACACCGGCGCGATCGGCTTTGCATCGCTGCGCGGTGGAACAGTCGCGGGAGACCATGACGTGATGTTCCTTGGTCCTGAGGAGCGGCTGATCCTCTCGCATCGCGCCGAAAGTCGCATGATCTTCGCGCGCGGGGCGCTTGCCGCCGCTCGGTTCCTGGTGGGCAAGAAGGCAGGACTCTATTCAATGCGTGACGTGATCGGAGCCCGAACGGCTTGAACGAAGCTGCTTCACGGGCGCAAACGCATGGCCTCGCGCGCCGCCTCGGACTGTTCGATGCAACCATGCTGGTTATGGGCGGCGTCATCGGCTCAGGCATCTTCGTCACACCTGCAGAAGTGGCTCGGCACGTGGGTTCGCCGTTCTGGATCGTCGGTGTTTGGATACTCGGCGGCGCCCTATTCGCTCTTACCGGCGCGGTGGTATACGCCGAGCTCGCGATCCGCAGGCCAGAGGTCGGCGGCCAGTATGCCTATCTGCGCGATGCCTACGGCCCCTTGCCCGCGTTCCTCTACGGATGGGCCCTTCTGCTGGTCATTCAGTCCGGCGGGATGGCGGCCGTCGCGATAACGTTCGCGAGATATTTTAACGATCTCACTCAATCGGCAGTCTCCGATAATCTTGTCGCGGTGACGACCGTGCTTATGCTCACACTGATCAACTGCCTGGGCGTTCGCTCGGGGAGCAACACTCAGAGCTTCCTCATGCTTCTTAAGGTCGGCGCCATAGCCGTCCTGATCGCTGCTGGGCTTTGGCTCGCCCCCGCCGCGCCAGCGCCACCTCACACGATAAGCGACGTCAGCTCGGCAACTCCTTGGCTCGGTATCGGTGCGGCGCTCACTCCCGTCATTTTTTCCTACGGCGGGTGGCACACTGCGAGCTTCATCGCCGGCGAGTTGCGCAATCCTGAGCGGGACCTTGCGGGGGGCACCCTTCTTGGCGTCGCCGGCGTGATCCTCCTCTACACGTTCATTGTGTTGGTATGCGTCCATGCGCTCGGCTCGGCCGGACTTGCTGCTTCAAAGACGCCCGCCAGCGACGTGATGAGGGTCGCTCTCGGTGAGAAAGGCGCCGCATTCATCGGTGCCGGCATTGCCATTTCGGCGCTCGGTTTCCTCAGCCAAGGCATGCTGACGGCGCCACGGGTTTATTTTGCGATGGCCGCAGACGCATTGTTCTTTCGTACAGTAGCGAAAGTGTCGAAGAGCAGCCGAGTACCCGTGGTCGCGATCTTGCTTCAGGGGATGGTCACCGCGATCATCGCGCTTTCGGGTACATTCGGGCAGATCCTGAGCTACGTCACTTCGATGGACGTGCTGTTCTTCGCACTTACCGCAGCGACCGTTTTCATCTTTCGCAGCCGATCTGAAGACGCCGCCCGACGCGTTCTTCCGGGGCATCCTCTCACTACCGCCGTGTTCATTGGCTCCTGTCTCGTCGTCCTCATTGCGACGGTGTGGAATGCGCCGGTCGACAGTCTGGTCGGTTATGGGATCCTGCTCGCCGGCGTGCCGGTCTTCATTTACTGGCAGCGCAAGAAACCGGCCGTAGCGTGATTAAACGCCTCCTCCAGTCCGATTACATGCATTGGGCGAAATTCAAGCCAGCGGTGCGCTACCCGCTGACGACGAGCGAGGTCCCGCACTTTCGCCTAGACAGGCTGGGCATCGGCATTGCGGACCTCGAACTGGATGGCGCGAAGTCACCCTCGCTATGCGCCACTGCGCGAGCGCATCGCCAATCGGTACGGCGTCAGCATCGAGCAGGTCGTGGCCGCCGACGGCACGTCGATGGCGAACTTCCTCGCCATGTCCGCGCTCATATCTCCCGGTGACGAGGTGCTGATCGAGCATCCGGCGTACGAGCCGCTGCTCCGAGCCGCTTCGTTTCTCGGCGCGGACCTACGGCGTTTCGAGCGCAATCCAGCGGAAGCTTTCCGGCTCGATCCTGCGCTGGTTGAGCGGCAAATGACCGACCTAACACGCCTGATCATCGTCACTAACCACCACAACCCAAGCGGTTCGCTGGCGGATGAGACGGAGCTTCGCGCTATCGGTCACTTGGCATCCGCGAGAGGCGCCCGAGTGCTCGTTGATGAAGTCTACATCGACGCAGCAGTGCCTCCCCGAAGAAGCGCTGCGCATCTCGGGCCTGAGTTCGTGTGCACGAATAGCCTGACGAAAGTTTATGGTCTCAGCGGCCTTCGCTGCGGCTGGATCCTCGCAGAGCCTGATCTGGCCGAGCGCATGTGGCGACTCAACGATCTTATGGGTGTAAATCAGGCGCATCAGGCGGAACGTCTTGCATGCATCGCGCTGGACCGGATCGACGAGGTGATTGGTGAGACGCCTTCGATCGTCGACCGCAATCGCAAGCGGTTCAACGCGTTCGTTGAGGACCGGTCCGACCTCCAATGCGCTACGGCGATACACGGTCTGACGGCGTTTCCCCGCTGGTCAGGCGGCGACACGGAGCGGCTCAACGATCGCTCGCTCGAGCATTACGACACGGCCGTCGTGCCCGGCCGTTGGTTCGAAATGCCTGATCACTTCCGCGTCGGGTTCGGGCTCGCTGCGAGTGATTTCGACGAAGCGATCAAGCGTTTGGGTTGTGCGCTGGACGATCTCGCATGAAACGGAAAGAGATCTTCGAATTCTTCCGGCGCCTGGCGGAGGCCAACCCGTCGCCGACCACTGAGCTCGAGTTCAGCGATCCCTACACCTTGCTGGTCGCCGTGGTGCTGTCCGCGCAGGCAACTGATGCGAGTGTCAACATGGCCACTCGGCCGCTGTTCGTGCACACTAACACGCCGCGGCAGATGGTGGAACTCGGCGAGGAGCGGGTGCGGGAGGCGATCAGGACAATCGGCCTCTTCAACACTAAGGCGAAGAACGTCATCGCGCTTAGTCAGGCGTTGATCGACAATCACGGGAGTGAGGTCCCGCGCACCCGCGAGCAGCTTCAGGCGCTTCCGGGGGTCGGCCGGAAGACGGCAAATGTGGTGCTCAACACGGCCTTCGGCGAGGAAACCTTCGCGGTCGACACGCACGTCTTCCGCGTCTGCAACCGCACCGGCCTCGCACCGGGCAAGACGCCGGAGGAGGTCGAAGCGAAACTGGAGAAGATCGTCCCGCAGCCCTTCCGCCGTGACGCGCATCACTGGCTGATTCTGCACGGCCGCTACACCTGCAAGGCGCGGCTTCCGGAATGCTGGCGTTGCCCGGTGATCGATCTCTGCCGGTACAAGCCGAAGACGCCGCCGCCCGAAGAGCGCGTGAAAGCTAAATCCAGCGCCGCTCGAACCGGTCGCCGATCGCCGTGAGCAACTCGTACTGTGAAAGGCCTGACTGCTTCGATGCCGAAGGCAAGTCGTAGTCGATCTCGACCCAATCGCCTTCTCTGAGTTGCGTAGCCGCGTCGCACTGGACAGCAAGCAGGTCCATCGAGACGCGGCCAAGCACTGGAAGCGCGAACTCGCCAGCGAACGCGGAACCATGCGAGGAAAAACCGCGCAGGTAGCCATCAGCGTAACCGATGTTGAGGATCGCAGCCTCGGTCGGCTCCCGCGCAACGAAAGTAGCACCATAGCCGCAGCTCTCGTCTTTCGGGATGGTGCGCCGCTGAACAATTTGCGCCTCGATCCGCGCGACCTGCCGAATATTGCCTTCCGCCTCCTCACGCGGAACACCGCCGTAGAGTGCAAGTCCGGGCCGAACCAAGTCGAAACTATAGCCGCGGCCGAGGCAGATGCCCGCGGAATTGGCAAAGGAATAGCGCTCCGCCGAAACCGCGGTCGCAACCGCCCGGAAGCGCTCCAGCTGCATCTCGTTGAGCGGATCGTCCTCGTCGGCGCAGGCGAGATGGCTGTGCAAGGCATTGATCGCTAAACCTTCAAGGGTCGCTATCTCGTCCGGCCGGAGGCCGAGGCGGTTCATGCCGGTATCTACCATCACGTCGCACGCGCGGCTCGGCGCAATTTCCTTCCACCGAGCCACCTGCTCGATGGTGTTGAGGCACGGCCGCGCAGGGAGCCGCAGCGCCGCTTCGACGTCGTCCGGACCGACTCCGTGCAGAACGACGAGGCTGACGCCGTCTGGGACATTGCCGAGTTGCTCAGCCTCCGCCCAGGTCGAGACGAAAAAATCCCGACAGCCGGCGTCGAGCAGCGCCTCCGTCGCTTCGCGGGCGCCCAGGCCATAGCCATCAGCCTTCACGGCTGCACCTGCAGCAACGCCGGCGCGCTCCTGAAGCCAGCGCCAGTTCGATTGGATGGCGGAGCGTTCGATGGTCAGGCGCAGCGGGCGGTGCATGCCAGCGCCGTAACCGGGCTACTCGCGCGCGTCGAGGTTCGCTTTGGCTTGCTCCCAGTTCGCTCCATCGAACCGCTCGACGGCGAGTTCTACTCGCTGATCGAGGCAATTCGCGTTCACGCTCCAGGCACCGGGGTGCGAGCGCGGCTGATAGAAGCTCTTCACACCGCAGTGGCGGCAGAAGAGATGTTCCGCGGCACCCGTGCCGAAGCGGTAACTCGTCAGCTCTTCGCGCCCCGTGATGACTTCAAACTCGTCATGCGGCACGACGATGTGGAGAAAACCGGTCGCGCGGCAGACGGAGCAATTGCAGTCAAGCGCCGAAACGGGCGGCTCCGGCACCTCAGCTTCGAACCGCACCGCTCCGCAATGGCATCCACCGCTGACCTTCATACCGGCCGCTCTAGGCGACGGCTGAATATGCTTCAACGCGCAGAAGCGACGAGGATCAATCCTTCGCTCGCCCGGCTTGCAACGATCGCCGCGCTCCTGGCGCGAGCCTGTGCGAGCACGTCCGAGCGGCACCGGCGTACTTGGTTCTTGCCCGCGAGATCGACGTCCGGTGCCGTTCCGCAAACCTCCCGGGCCGCAATCACCAGACGGTGATCGAGGGCGCTGCGACCAGCACTGGTCGAGAGGTGGAGATCGCCGGTCTGCACAATGCTGACGTTCTGAACCGCCGCGGTTTCGGCAAGCGCCGGCACGCCCCTGATCAGCGCGACAGTCGCAAGCGCTGAAACGGCGATGATCTTGAGGGTCTGTTTCATCTGTCGCGTCCTTGCCGTTTGTGGCCGGGATCCGGCGCGACCATTCAATTAGTCGCATTTTTCACCGGGCGGCAGCAACGATGTCGTGATATCATTCTGCAGAATTGCAGAACTCGCGGGCTCCGGATTGAGATAGAATAGACGGGCGATGTTCGACTGGAACGACCTTAGATACTTCCTGGCCGTGGCGCGTGAAGGCAGCACACTCGCCGCCGGCCGAAAGTTACGGACGAGCCAGACGACCGTTGCGCGTCGGATAGCAGCGCTCGAAGCCGCTTTGGGTATGCCCCTCTTCGACAAGCGGCAGGCGGGTTACAGCCTTACACCAGGTGGCTTCGACTTGATGCAGCGCGCTGAGAGCGTCGAAGCCTCGGCGATCGGCTTTGCGGACGCTGCCGCTGCCCAGAGCAGAGACATCCGTGGGACCGTCAAAGTGACGACGGAGGAGGTCTATTCGATCACGTTGCTAGCCGGGATTCTCCGCGAGCTTCATGAGCGGCATCCCGAGATCGTGATCGATCTCGACACCAGCCAAAAAGTCCGCGATCTCGGTGCGGGCGAAGCGGACATCTCCCTTCGCAGCACCGAAAGCGTGAACCAACCGGCCGGTCTCGTGGGCCGACAACTCTGTACGGACGATTGGGCGCTCTATTGCAGCCGAGACTATGCGGCACGCCACGGCGCTCCCCGCAGCATTGCGGATTTGAAGAACCACCCATTCATTGGCGGGGGCGGCGGCAATCTCTGGATTCACTATCAGGCGTGGCTGAAGACACTACGCCTCGAAAGCCAGGTAGCAATGCATCACGCGACCTCAGGCGGACTGCTGTCGGGCGTCCGATCCGGGTTTGGAATAGCCGTTCTTCCATGCATCGTCGCCGATGCGGATCCCGATCTGATCCAGTGCCTTCCGCCGAGGGTCCAGCATGGACGCGTCCTGTGGCTGTTCACGCATGAACGGTGCCGGCACACCCCCCGCGTCCGAACCGTCATTGATTTCATGTACGAGCGGCTGAGTAGCCAAATCCGCCAACTCGAAGCAAACAGGGCCGCTGCCTAGATCTCTTCAGGATAGTGTGGCTCCGACCGCTCGTGGAGGTCCTCATAGTGAACGAGCGCCGGCGCAGGTCCGAAGGCTACCGGCTCTCCGTTCCGGAAAGCCCATTCCCCCCGATCGCAATCGCGGGCGCGGACGTAGCCGTTGATGTAGAGCCGGCGCTTATGGTGGGACCGGTTCGTTCCTGAACCGTGGACGAGGTATGGGCTCCAGAGGGCGAGGTCTCCCGGCTCGAGAAGGATGTCGAGAGCGTCTTCATTGCTCAAGCCGACCTGCTCCAGCATTTCATCATTCATCGAAGTACCGAGCACCAGTCTTGATTGATCCATGTCGAGATTGCCGCGCAAATGGCTGCGTGGAATGAAGCGCATGCAGCCGGACGCCGGCGTGTGCGGATCGATTGCGAGTCCCGTCTGGACATAGGCGGTTGCGAGGTTCCGATAGACGGTGGCCGGTCGGCGGAAACGGCTATCCTGGTGCCAGGCGAAATCGCCAAGCGATCCCGGGACCTTCCAGTGAACCTGATTGATGATCTGCTTGAGGTCGCGTCCGATCAGCGGCTCAAGTAGGCGGGAGAACCGCGCATCAACGCGGACGCTGTTGAGGATCGGTTGATGGTAAGAGGGCCATTGGACCATCCGCACGTGCGGCTCTCCGCCGTCGTGCTCCCGCGCCACATTGTAGAAGAGGTTGCCGTGTCTGAAACAGCGGCCGTGGGCGGCGCCTTCTTCGTAGAGCTCGTCGAGTGCTTCTGATAGGACGGCGATCTCGTCTGTGCTGAAAAAGCCTCGAACGATGGCATATCCATCGCGCCAGTAATGCGCGAGATCGGCTTGAACTTCACTCGATCCCGAGGTGCGCAGCAGCTGCGCATGACCCATGATCTGTCTCCCACCCCACAGGCAAGATACAGCAAACCTTTGACATTTCCATAAATTCTGGGCGGCGGCGCCCCCGACGGACAGTTAGGCGAACAGCCGTTGCACTGCGGCAACGCCGCTGTCGAACGCTCCATGAGCCGTCGAATAATCCTGGCGCGACACGGCTTCCCCCGCAAATGCGATGCGCTCGTCCCCCGCATCGGCAAGGCAGCCGCGGGCCGCAGCGAAACCGGGTAGCGCATGGCTGTAACTTCCGCCGATCCATTCTTCGCGCGTCCAGGCTGAAACGGCGATCGGTGTCAGGCGCTTGCGAATCGCAGTTCCGAGGAGCGCCGCAATCTCATCGATGGCGAAGGCGAAGGCTCCATCCTCGCCTAGCTCTTCGAGCGCGCGAGCGCCGTCGCCGCCGAAGAATCCCTCAATGACCGGCATCCCCATCGGTTGGATGAAGTAGCTGCCAGTGTTCGGCGAATGTGGATTACCAAGCAGGTGCGCATTATGCGGAAACGCCTCGGGCTCTTCCAGAGCAAGGAACAGCTTGTCGGCAATGCCAAGCGGCAGTTGGCCAGCGGCTTCGTAGAGCCCGTCGATCGGAGGGTCGAAGCGGATCCTCGATAAAGTCGCGGTGGGCATCGTGACGATCACGCGCTCCGCCGCGATCACGCCTTCGGTGGTTTCGATCTGCACCGATTTCAGGAAGCCGGCTGATGGCGATCACTGGTGTCGCAAGGTGATGCTCAAGTTGCTGGCCGAGCTTCGCAAGCAAGCCGCCATAGCCGTTGGGAAGGCGCAAATTCTGCTCGCCGGCGGAGTTGTCGTAAGCGAGCCAGTCGGCGACCGAGACTTGGCTCAGCTGTGCGCCGTTGATGTACCCGCTCAGCACATTGAGGAATGGGTTCCATCGACCCGCCGGGTCGACAGCATCTGCCGCGCAGTCGCTCGATGGCGGATCAGTGCGCATCCGCTCCTCAAGCGCTTCGAAGGCCCCAAACGCGTCTTCCTGCTCATCCGGTGAGAAGCCCAAATCGCGAAATTGGTCGAACCAACTGACCGGGTTTTGGTCGACTGGCACGCCGATCCGCTCGGCTTCGGCCCTCAGGCTGTTCCGCTCGGCGGAGTGGAGCCAGGTACAGCCGAGGTCGAGCTTGTAGCCCTTCCAGTCGATGCTGTGCGCACGTCCGCCGAGCCGATCCTTCGCCTCGACGATCAACGCATCGATGCGCTTCGCACGAGCGGCGATTGCAGCGCCGATCCCCGCCGCGCCTCCGCCGACGATGACCAGACCGCGAAGGGCGCTCACTCGACAGTGACGCTCTTCGCCAGGTTCCTGGGCTGGTCGACGTCGGTGCCCTTGAGGACGGCGACGTGGTAAGCGAGTAGCTGGACCGGTACGGCATAGACCAACGGGGCGATTAGCGGATGCACTTCCGGCATCTCGATCGTCGCCATGCAGCCTTCGCCCGCCTCCTCGATGCCGCGCGCGTCGCTGATCAGCACGATCTTGCCGCCCCGCGCGCGCACCTCCTGCATGTTGCTGACGGTCTTCTCGAAGAGCGGCCCCGACGGTGCAATGACGATCACCGGCACATTGTCGTCGATGAGCGCTATGGGTCCGTGCTTCATCTCGCCCGCCGCGTAGCCTTCGGCGTGGATGTAGCTGATTTCCTTGAGCTTCAGGGCACCTTCCATCGCCATCGGAAAGTCTGGGCCACGGCCGAGATAAAGCACATCGCGAGCCGGGGCGATCAGATGCGCCATCGCTGCAATGTCTTCATCATGGTTCAGCGCCGCGTTGAGCGCCGCCGGCGCCTGCTGGAGATGTTCGACGATCTCCTGCTCCTCGTCACGGGTCAGGCGGCCCTTGGCGCGGGCGAGGTTAGCGGCGAGCGCCGCGAGCACGGCGAGCTGACAGGTGAAGGCCTTCGTCGAAGCAACGCCGATCTCCGGCCCCGCATGCGTCGGCAGGAGCAGGTCGGCTTCGCGCGCCATAGAGCTCGTCGGAACGTTCACGACGACAGCGATCCGCTGCTCCTGCTCACGAGCGTGGCGCAGCGCCGCTAGTGTGTCGGCCGTCTCGCCCGACTGGCTGATGAAGAGCGCGAGCCCGCCCGGCTCAAGCACCGGCTCGCGATATCGGAACTCGCTGGCGACATCGATGTCGACAGGCACGCGGGCGAATTGCTCGACCCAATATTTCGCGACAAGGCCCGCATAGAAGCTCGTCCCGCATGCGACGATCGTCAGTCGATCGACGAACTCCAGGTCGGCATCCGCTATTGGCAACGCGACCTCACCTTCAAACGGCCGCACGTAGGTTTGAAGGGTCTGGGCAACCACGATAGGCTGCTCAAAGATCTCCTTCTGCATGTAATGGCGATAATTGCCCTTCTCGACGGGCGCCGAGGACGCGCCGGACTCGACGATCTCGCGCTCGACTGGGCGGTTGTCGCGATCGAAGATCTCGATCCTCCCGCGCCGAACGACGGCCCAGTCGCCTTCCTCCAAATAAGCGATGCGCTGCGTCCAGGGTGCTACTGCGATCGCGTCCGAACCGAGATAGTTCTCGCCGTCACCGTACCCGACTGTCAGCGGCGCACCCATGCGCGCAGCGATCAGCAAGTCGGGATCGTCGCTGAAGAGGAAAGCGATGGCGAACGCACCCTGCAGCCTCGGAAGTACAGCGGCGACGGCGCCTTGGGGCGATGCTCCGCGCTCGATCTCGCGCGCAACCAGATGGCCCACGACTTCGGTATCCGTCTCGCTCTCGAATGTGCGGCCTTCGCCAATTAGCTCATCGCGCAGCGGCCTGAAGTTCTCGATGATGCCGTTGTGAACCAGTGCCACGGAGCCCACGATGTGCGGGTGCGCGTTACCGACGGTCGGCGCGCCGTGCGTCGCCCAGCGCGTATGAGCAATGCCGATGCGCCCATGCAGCGGGTTGGCGGCGAGCTCACGCGCGAGATTTTCGAGCTTCCCCTCCGACCGGCGGCGGACGAGCTGGCCGTGATCGATGGTGCAGATACCGGCGGAGTCGTAGCCGCGATACTCAAGCCGCTTGAGGCCGTCGAACAGCCGCTGCGCGACGTCGCTATTCCCAACAATCCCTACGATTCCGCACATTTATCTTAGCCTCTCGACGCAGCGCTGATCTCGACTCAAAGGGGCTATGACCAAGCCGTCATTGCCAGGACATTTCCATGCACGGAACATGTGCCAAATGACCCCTCGAACGACGATTGCAAAACCCAAGAGCATGAGGAACGCGTCGCGTAACTTCACTTACTCCGCCGCTTTCCGCGTCATGCGCTCACGAAAGCGGCGGGCCCAGCCGGCGATACCTTTTTGCTCGTTGCGTTCGATGGCGAGACTATCTGGCTCGACATCGCGCGTGATGACAGAGCCAGCCCCAACGATTGCGCCTTCACCCACGGTAACCGGGGCAACCAACGCGGTGTTCGAGCCGATGAAGGCGCCAGCCCCGATGACTGTGCCGTACTTTGCGAAGCCGTCGTAATTGCAGGTGATCGTTCCGGCGCCGATGTTCGCGCTGGCGCCGACCTGTGCGTCGCCGACGTAGGACAGATGGTTCAACTTTGCGCCGGCCCCGACATCAGCCTTCTTGAGTTCGACGAAATTGCCTACCTTCGTCCGCTCAGCCAACCTGGTACCGGGGCGGAGCCGGGCGAAGGGCCAATGCTCGCTTTGGTGCCGATGATCGCCCCTTCGATGTGACTGAAGGCGTGAATCGTTGCGCCGTCGGCAATCTCGACGCCAGGCCCAAAGACGACGTGCGGCTCGACTGTCACGTCGCGCCCGAGCTTCGTATCGAATGCGAACCAGACGCTCTCGGGGTCGATCAGCGTCGCGCCCTCCTGAAGCGCCTGCTCCCGGCGGCGGCGCTGCCACTCAAGCTCAAGGTGCGCGAGCTCGGCGCGGCTGTTCACACCAGCCGTTTCATAGGGGTCGGCTTCGATGACCACTGCGTCGCGCCCCTCCGCGGCGGCGATGTTGACGAGGTCCGGCAAGTAATATTCCCCCGCCGCATTGTCGTTGCGAACTTGCCCGAGCCAGCGGAAGAGGTCGTGGGCTCTAACGGCCATCATGCCGGAATTGCAGAGACGGACTGCGCGCTCCTCCTCCGTCGCATCCTTGTACTCGACCATCTTCGCAATGCGATCCCCATCGCCAAGGATGACGCGGCCGTAGTTCAGCGGGTCACTGGGCGAGGAAGCTAGAACTACGACGCCCGGGCCTCCGTTTCCCTCGAGCCGTTCGAGCATGCGGCGAAGCGTCCCTGACTCGACGAACGGCGTGTCGCCGTAGAGGACGATGACAGGGCCCTCGTAGCCTTCGAGAGCAGCCTCAGCCTGCTGGACCGCGTGGCCTGTGCCCTTCTGCTCTTCCTGAACGGCGATCGCCACATCGCGGCCGTCTATGGCGGCTTCGACCTGCTCGCGGCCCTTACCGACCACCACGACACGCCTTTCGGCGCCGAGCGCATCAACGCTATCGAGCAAGTGGAGAAGTAGCGGCCTGCTTGCGATCGGGTGAAGCACCTTGTGTGTGTCGGAACGCATCCGGGTGCCCTGCCCCGCGGCAAGAATGATTACTGCGAAACGGCGCTGGTCAGTCATTGGCGCGAGCAATGGCATGGCACTCTGCCAAGCGCCAGTGGCGGAGCCGCGCTCACCAGTTTCGATATGCCTCGTTGCCGACGAAGCCAAGATATCGAACGTGCTCGCGCTTGATGATACCGAGGACGTCCGCGACGACGGCGTACCGGGCATGGGCATCGGGGCGGAAGTGCAGCTCCGGGGCGGGCTGCATCTGCTGCGTGATCTGAAGATCGCTCTTCAGGCGGTCGCGGCTGACCGGCTGGCTGTTCCACAGAAGGCTCCCATCCGCAGTAATTTCCAGCAGATTTTGCGTCGGGCGGATTTCCGATGAGGAAGTAGGTCCAGTGGGCAAGTCCAGCTTGATCTCGTGCGTCTGAATGGGGACGGTTATGATGAACATCACGAGCAACACGAGCATCACGTCAATGAGCGGCGTCGTGTTCAGCTCCATGATCGGGTTCGACGAAGCCACGGGCGAATGAACGAGCATCGGCACCTCCGCGAAAGTGATGATACACCATCTCACACAATGCGTCCCGTCGTCAATTGCTCAACGGATTGCCAAAAACAAAGGGCGGCCCCAATGGGACCGCCCTAGAGTGACTTACTGACGAACGCCCTAGAAGATGTTCATATAATATTCGTTGCCGACGAAGCCCATCTTCTGGACGTGGGCCTTCTTCGTAACGGCCAGCACCTGATCGACTAACTCGTAGCGAGCGGTCGCCTCAGGCTGCAGGTGAAGCTCGGGAACCGGGTTCATCTGCTGCGTGACGTCGAGATACTGCCGGAGCTGCTCCATGCTCACCGGTGAACCGTTCCACAGAACCTGGCCCTGCGCCGTGACGACGACCTTGTTCTTGACTGGCTCGATCGGCGGCGGCGGGTTGTTCTGCTGGTTGACCGGCAGATCAAGCTTCACCGCGTGCGTTTGGATCGGAATGGTAATGATGAACATGATGAGAAGAACCAACATGACGTCGATCAACGGCGTCACGTTCATGTCCATCATCGGTTCGCCATCAGAATTGTCGCTGGTGGTCTGCATTGACATGGCGAAGAACTCCTATTCGGACCGATAGCCGGTGAGCGGCGGCGGCTCGGAAATAAAGCCGACACGCTGGAACCCGGCCTCCTGCATCGTGATGACCGCTGCGCCGATGCACTTGTACTGAGTATTCACGTCGCCGCGGATGTGCGCCTCCGGCATGTTCTCTTCGTTGATGTTCTGAACGCCACCAACGGAAGTGATCAGCCTCTTCAGCTTGTCCACGGCCTTGTCGAGCAGTTGCTGCTGAGTGACCTTCTGGACGCCCCAGTAGACCTCGCAAGCGCCGCCAGTGCCGTTGCGAACGGTAAGGGAGACGTTTTCCGGCTTCGTCATCGTCGGCTCGTACCGAACGTCCGGCAGCTTCACCGGAACTGCCTGCTTGATCACCTGCGTGGTGATCAGGAAGACGATCAGAAGCACTAACATAACGTCCGTTAGCGGAACGACGTTAATGTCGGAGAGGGCTTCTTCTTCGCTTTCAGATATCGTTGATCCTGCCATCGGGCCGGTTTCTTTCTGTTATTCGATTGGGGTTCGGCCGAAAAGCCGAACCGAACCCCAACTCGACTACTTGGCCGGAGTCGGCGTGCGGGCCGGCTCGCTCGAAGCAGTCGCGGGACGCGTCGGCGTTCCGCTCTTCGGAGCGCCACCTTCGAGGCGCGGCTTAACCGCACCACCCGACATCAGATAGCCGTGAAGATCGTTCGTGAAGGCAGCGAGGTCCTCCATGATCGACTTGTTGCGGCGCACCAGCCAGTTGTAGGCAAGAACGGCTGGAACGGCGACGACGAGACCGAGAGCGGTCATGATAAGCGCCTCACCGACCGGGCCGGCGACGGCGTCAATCGATGCCTGGCCCGACGCGCCGATCTTGATGAGGGCGCGGTAGATGCCGACGACGGTACCGAACAGACCGATGAACGGAGCGGTCGAACCAACAGTCGCGAGGAAGGCGAGACCTTCACCAAGACGCGCACTGATTGCGCCTTGGCTGCGCGCCAGGCTGTTGGCCATCCAGTCGTGCTGGTCGATCGGATCGGTCAGCTTGCCGTGCTGGTCCTGCGCGAGAAGCGCGTCGTCGACGATTGCGCGGTACGCGCTGCGCGACTCAAGCTTCGTGGCGGCTTCACGAAGGTCGGCGAGTTCCAGAAGCTCGCGCGGACCTTGCGTCCCTGGCTGATGATCTTCTGCTGCTGCATCAACTTCGTGAAGAGGATGTAGAAGGAGAAAATCGACATCAAGACAAGGATCGTGAACACCGAGATGGCGATGATGCCGCCCTGCTGCAGAGCGGGAACGAGGCCGTAGGGGTTTGCGCCTGCGGCGGCGGGTGCTGCTTGCATTGCTGTGCTTTCCTTTTCGAAAACTGTCGTAAGTACCTAGAAACTCGTGCTTATTCCGCAATCTGCCAACGGATTGACCGCGTATACGTGCTCGTAACGGGGTTGCCATTGCCATCCTGAGCCGGACTGAACCTCGCTCGAGCCGACAGCAGACGGCACGTTGCGTTCTTCAGCGTCGAGGACGCGCCGCCACCAGGACTGCACCCGGTAACCCGGCCGCTCGGGCCAATGGTCAACGTCACGCTGACCGTGCCCTGCTCGTTATTGTCGAGAGCGCTCGGCGGATAATCGTCACCGGTGATGAGTCCCTGAATGTCACCCGTAAGGCTCTTCGGCTCCGCCTGCCGCGGTGCGGGCGGCGGCGCCGGTGGTGGCGGCGGGTGGATCACCGGCTGGATAGGCTGCGGCGGCGGAATGACCGGCGACTCAACCGTTTGGATCGGCGGCTCCGGCGCGTTCATCCGCACCAGCGGCGGCGGCGTCATTGGCGGAGGCGGAACCTTCGGCATGTCCTTCGGCGGTGGCGGCGGCTGCTCAGGTGGCGGCGGCTGCTCCTCCACATCGAAGGTTTTCAAATCCTGCGCCGCCTTCTTGATCACATTGTACGCGAGGCCAGTCACAATTGCGTAGCCCAACCCGAACTGGATCAGGACCACGAATATGATCGCCAGCGTGCGGTTGCCGCTAATTTCCTTGCGTTGGGCGTAAGACATTAAGCCGCACTTCTCCTCGATAGGCCGTGGCGGGGACCACGGTGACGGTGCGTTCGGACGCGCGCTCCGTCTTTCGAATGGGTCGGCCGATGTATCAACATATCATCGACCTTAAGCGCGCCTCCTTATATCTGCCACAAAGGCCGCGCAACGGATTTTGTTCCACCTGCGGAAGACGTGAACCTCGCGGCCGTTAACTAACACGCGGTGTATCGGGCCACGGACCTTCAAATGAGGCAATCTCAATCCCGACCCCCTCGGCTTCGGGATAAATATCCGGCTTGGACGTGCGCACCCGCAGTGCATGGACCCCTCGAAATGCCGAGATACGGGTGAAAATCTCTTGGGCCAGCGTCTCCTGAAGGTTGTATCTGCGCGCGGCCGCAAGCTCCTGAACCTCCGTACGAAGGAAATCGTAATTCCAGGCCTGTTCCGGGGCGTCGTCGTTCGGGAGTTCAGTGTTTGATAGCCAGATTTCGACAGTGACTATAAGGCGCTGCGGCGCGCCGACTTCGAAGGCGTGAAATCCGATGTCGGTCTGGATCTCAAGAGAATCGAGTATAATTCGCGTCGACCGCACCCGCAGGTTTTGCGGGACCAAGCCCGTCAGTTTCGGTTCACTCACTTGACCTCCAAGAATTGCACGTCGCGGTCCAAGCCCATGAAACGCTGCCCGGAATCGATCACCATCACCTGCCCTGTCACGCAGCGAGCGCCGATGAAGTAACGGATCGCGCCAATGACGTCGTCGGGTTCGACACCACGTTGCAGCGGGTTGTACGCATGCATAGCGCGGAAATTCTCTTCTGACTGGCCGCTCGAACGAAGCATAAGTCCGGGAGCGATCGCATTCACGCGGATGCCCTTGGATGCCAGCGCTCGCGCGGACAGATCGGTAACTCCTGCGAGTGCCGCCTTCGAGAGTGTGTAGCTTAGATAATCGGCATTTGGCGCGGACAGCTTCGAAATCCAGCAGGTTCAAGATCACGGCGTCGCCGCCCGCATGGTCGGCCGCGAATCGTTCGATCAGCAAAGCCGCGGCGCGAACGTTGACGAGCATATGGGCGTCGAACTGATCCGCATCGAATTCGCCGAAGCCGTCCCAAGCAAAGCGGGCCGCGTTATTGATCAGCAAGCCCACCGCCGGCGATCCGGCAGCCGCAGCGAAGATAGTGTCCGCGCAGCCTGCTTCGCTCAGGTCGGCGACCGCCTTGATGGCTCCCTCTGGAACATCGTCGGCTTCGTGATGAACATGAGCAACGACTGTCCAGCCGTCATCCAGCAAAGCTCGCGCGATCCCCGCCCCGACGCGTTTGCTTGCTCCCGTAACAATTGCGGTGCGCTCGATTGCCATTCGTGCAGTCTCCTGCCTTGAGCAGAACAACGAAGCAATCCAAGGAGCGTCGATGCCCGAGAGCAATCCTCCTGCCGAACTCCAAGGAATAAGCCTCGACGATCTCCAGAAGCTCGCGGAGGATCGCAAGCTGCCGCCGGTCGATCGGTGGAACCCGGATCGCTGCGGCCATTCGGGAATGCGCATCGGGCGAGACGGGACCTGGTACCACGAAGGCTCTCCGATCGGGCGCCCGGCGATGGCTCGCCTGTTCTCTACCGTTCTGCGGCGCGAGGCCGATGGCCGGCATGTGCTGGTGACCCCCGTCGAAAAGCTCGACATTGACGTCGATTCCACCGCCTTTCGCGCGGTCGAGATGAACAGCGAAGGCGAAGGCCGCAGCCGTCGCATCGCTTTCCGGCTGGATAGCGGCGACGTCGTGTTTCTCGGAGAGGATCATCCCCTCCGAATAGTGTCAGAGGGGCATGGCCCCTCACCGCGCATTCTCGTCCGGCATGGTCTCGAAGCGGAGCTCGTTCGGCCGGTCTATTACGAGTTGGTGGAGCTGGCGCTTGCGGAAGGGCACAAGCCGGCGGGCATTTGGAGCAACGGCACGTTCTTCCCGCTTGAGGAGGGCGAATGACCCTCGCCGACCGGTTACATGCCGCTCTGCTGAAACCCGCCATGCAACCGCCACTCATTGGCGATCTGCCGGAGGCCTGGGAAAGTTCGGACGTTGCTGCCGCGGTACTCGTGGCTATCACCGACCGGCCGGACCCCGGCGTGATCCTGACGGTGCGCCGCGAAAATATGCGAACCCATGCAGGACAGATCGCTTTTCCGGGTGGCCGTATCGATCCCGGCGAAGATGCCCTAAAGGCCGCGGTGCGTGAGGCGCACGAGGAATTGCTGCTCGACCCTGCCGCCGTCAATCTCGTGGACACGATCGAGCCGTACCGCACCGTCACTGGCTATGTGGTGACGCCGGTGCTTGGCGTCGTGCCGCCCAACCTGCCGCTGACGCCGCACGAGCATGAGGTGGCGGACTGGTTCGAGGCCCCACTCGGCTTCGTATTGGACCCCGCCAATCAGCATTCCAGAAGCGCACTGTTCCAGGGCCAGACCCGTCACTATTACGAAATCCCGTGGGAAGGGCGCAGGATTTGGGGAGCGACAGCGGCGATGTTCGTGAACCTGTCGCGCCGGCTGCAATGGAATTGAAGCTGGACGCCGAGAAGTGGCGCAAGCGTCGCGGAATGGCGCGGCTGCTCAATGCGCTCGGTGCTGACGAAGGCCTCACGCGTTACGTCGGCGGTGCCGTGCGCGACGAACTCCTCGGTATTCCAGTCAACGACGTGGATCTCGCGACCAAGCTCTCACCGGATGAGGTCGTGAGGCGGCTCGAAGCGGCGAAGATAAAGGCGGTTCCGACAGGTATCGAACACGGGACCATCACTGCCGTGAGCGACGGCCAGCCGGTAGAGGTCACTACGCTTCGACGAGATGTAACAACAGATGGACGGCGTGCCACGGTCGCCTTCACCAACGACTGGCGCGGTGACGCGGCGCGGCGCGACTTCACGATCAATGCGCTCTCGGCCGATCCGGTCTCCGGCGAGATCTTCGACTATTTCGGTGGCCTTCGGGATTTGGAGCATCGGCACATCAAATTCATCGGCGACCCGGTTCAGCGCATCGCCGAAGACCATCTTCAAATCCTGCGCTTCTTTCGTTTCCATGCGCGGTTCGGATCAGACCGGCTTGACGAAGCGGCGCTCGACGCCTGCACGGAGCGCGCCAATGACCTGATGGCATTGTCGCGCGAGCGCATTGCCGACGAGTTGCTCAAGCTGCTCGCCGTGGAGGATCCTTCTGCGACGATTGGGATCATGCTCCAACACGGCATACTCAAACCAGTGTTGCCGGAGATCGAACCCGGGAGGCTATCCGGGCTCGACAGTCTGGTTGAAGCGGAGCGCGAGGCAGAAATTGCCCCCGACGCTTTGCGGAGGCTGGCGGCGCTTCTCCCGCGGAGCACCGAGGTTGCAGAAGCCATCGCAGTTCGCCTGAAGCTGTCAAACAGGAGTTGCAAACGGCTTGCCTGCTCCGCCGCAGCGGACTTGCTGAGTTCGCCGCGCGTGCTCGCCTACCGCGCCGGGACCGAATGTGCGATCGACCGACTGCTGCTCGCAAGCCGAGCCGGCGACGCCCGGGAGCTTACTTCTTGGACGGTTCCACGCCTTCCACTCGGCGGAGGAGCGCTCATTGCCCGGGGCTTGGCTGAAGGGCCTGTCGTCGCGAAAACGCTCAGGCGGATCGAAGACAAGTGGGTGGATCAAGGCTTCCCTGAAGGGCCAGCGTTCGAGCGAATCGTGGACGACGCCCTCGCGGCTGCTTCCTAGAAGTCAGCTCCGGCGCAAGAGCGCCGCATATCCCTGGGCGAGTTCGAGGTGAACTCGGCGAGCTGTCTCGGACGCCGCATTTTGGGCTGCGTGGCGCTCGGCGTTCTCGCGCTGACGGAAATATTCTACTGATTTCTTATCCACTTAACTCCCCCACTCATGAGCGACGTGCGCCAGTCTCGTCTGTGGGTAACTATGCCCTGATTCGGGACGGTTTGGATATAACTTGCAGCAGTTTCCGCTACTTACGCTGGCAAATTCTCAAGCACCGGAAACAACGGAGCGCGCCAAAGAGACCTCCGGAAGAATGTCCAGCAAAGCAAGCCCGGCCGCGGGCTGGTAGAGTGGAGCGGGCAGGATTTGCGCGTAGCGTTCGAACAAGTCGGCGAAGTGGGCGTCCATCGTCCTGACGTCGCTCGCGCGAGCGGCGGCGGCACGCTGAAACTCCGGTCCGCGGTTGATGAAGCGGGCGATTGCACGCTCGAGCGAGCGCTCGCTGGCTGCCGAATAAGTAAGACCCGCGCCGGGGACGAGCTGATCCATCGCCGCTCCTCGATCGGGAACGATGAGTGGAATGCCGCTCGCACGCGCCTCGGCGGCCACCATGCAGAAGGTTTCTGCCTCACAGCCGTGCACCAAAGCGTCAGCGCTTGCGAGCAATCTGGCAACCTCGTCGCGATTGCTCAGACGCGGCATCACGGCGACGGAACGGAGCCTTTCGTCGAGCACCTCCAGCTTCTGGCGCTTCGGCCCGTCGCCAAAGAGGAGAAGACCGACTTCATGCCGTGCGGAACACCCCTCGACGGCACGCATGACCATGTCCCACCGCTTCTCTCCCGAGAAGCGTCCGATACCCACGAGAAGCAGCGCATCTTCGTTAAGCCCCAAGGTCTGCAGCGCGGCGGCTCGCACTGCGGGCGAGCGTAGCCGTGGCGAGAAGATCCCTGCTTCGACGCCCATCGGCAGAGTCTCACTGTTCGCGAGCCCCCCCGACTTCAACCGATCCGTGAGTTGTGCATTGGCGCAAACGACAACATCGAACATGCGGCTGAGACCGCGAAGATGCCGCCAGAACCGTCCGAGCCACGAGTCGATGGTGTCGATCTTTGCGATGCCCCCGAGCCACCGATAAGCGTAGGCGGCAAGCGGGTCCGAATGCATGACAAGCGAGCGGGTCGCCGCACCATCCCATCGGCCGACCATGGTTGCACTCGACCAGGGCGAAGAAGCTTCGACGTGATCCGGCTGCCATTCGTTCAGAACGTGGTGGAGCGCACGCTGGTCGTCGAAATAGCGATAGCGTTGATCGACCGGCAGCTTGGGAGACGGAAGTGTGACTAGTATCGCGCCAGGACCACGCCTGATCGTCTCATGGTGCTTGCCAGGTGCGATGACGATCAACTCATGGCCAAAGCGTGCTGCGGCACGAAGCTTCGCGTCGACATAAGTCCGCACACCGCCGCCGGCGGGCGAATAGAAAGCGCACACGTCGACGATCCGCATGGCGCCGGACCACAGCCGGTGGAGCCATGAAGCTCAAGTGAAGCTTTTTTAATGCAACTGATTTGGCTGGCGAACAGCCAGTCGCGAGCGCAGACATTGCCCTCGATGGCTCATACTGATCGCCTCCTCCTCGCATCGATCCATGACGTCTCGCCTCGTTTCGAGCGTGAGGTGGACGGACTTGTGGAGATGCTCAGAACGCTTGCGGGATCGAGAATCGCGCTGCTCGTGGTACCCAACCACTGGGGCGACGCGCCAATCGTCCAAGGATCGGCATTTGCCACGCGGCTCCGCGCGTGGGCGGACGAAGGCATGGAGGTCTTCCTCCATGGGTATTTTCATCGCGACGACGCCAGTCACGCTGCCGGTACCACTAGGCTCCGCGCGAAATATATGACGGCCGGAGAAGGCGAGTTTCTTGGATTGTCACAACACGAGGCTTCCGCACGGATCAGAGAAGGACGGTCCTTAGTCGAAGATATCATCGGCCGCGCCATCGACGGCTTCGTCGCGCCGGCTTGGCTTTACGGTCCGGGGGCGCTCCAGGCGCTTGCGGACGAGGGCGTGCGCCTTGCCGAGGACCACTTCCGGGTCTGGTCACCCCTGACGGGCAGGAGGCTCGCTGGCGGGCCCGTGATCACCTGGGCCAGTCGCACCAAGCCCCGTCTAGCGTCATCGCTCCTCGCCGCCGCGGCGCTTCGCCACATACCGCTCAAAACGATCCGCGTCGGCGTGCACCCGCCCGATATCAGGCATCCCCGGTTGGTGCGGAGCATCGAGAAGACCTTTTCGGTGGCCGTGCGGACTCACCGGCCAGCGCGCTACTCAGAACTTCTCTGAGTGACTAACGCGAGCCCTGCCGTCTGCGCGATCGCCAATAGTCGAGTGCTGCTCCAGGCTCGAGCGGTCTGGCGAAATAGAAGCCCTGTCCGGAGGCACACCCGAGCGTAGCGAGCGTGGTCGCCAGTTCGACAGTCTCGATGCCCTCCGCCGTCGTCGACATTCCAAGTGCTTCGGCAAGGCTCAGCACTGCACGGACGATCGCAACGCTATCTGGGTCCACCATCATCCCGGCGACGAAGCTGCGGTCGATTTTTAGCACGTCGATCGGCAGGCGCTGAAGATAGGCGAGGCTCGAATAGCCGGTGCCGAAGTCGTCCATCGCGACGGTCGTGTCGAGGGCCTTCAACGCATTGAACACGCGCGTGGCTCGCGCGGGATCCTGTACGATCGAGCTTTCGGTGAGCTCCAGCGTGATCCGGTCGCCTGTCAGCCCAGTCGAACGTAGTGCGCTTCGACGACCTCGGCGATATTATCGCGCGCGACCTGGATCGCCGAGAGATTGACGCCAACGTAAATTGGCAGCGTCTCGCCGGCATCCTTGTCCCAGCCTGCAAGAATCCTCACTGCCTTGTCCATTGCCCAGCGGCCGAGTTGGAGGATGAGCCCGCTTTCCTCCGCGACAGGAATGAATTCGGTAGGGCTGATCTCACCGCGATCCTCGTGGTTCCAGCGCGCCAGCGCCTCGAAGCCGGATACTTCGCCGGTCTTCAGGTTGATGAGCGGTTGATAGAAGAGCTTCAGCTGATCCTTGTCGAGCGCGCGACGGAGCTCGGTCTCGATCGAGAAGCGACGACGGGCTTCCGTCGCCTGCTTGGGCTCATAGACCTGCGGTTTGCCGGCGAGTTTGGCCTGCTTGACGGCAAACTGTGCGTTGCGGAACAGCTCTTCGGGGTCCTGTTCGCCATGCATCAGCGACACGCCGATCGCGCATTCGACGCGAATCTCGAGGTCTGAGATCTTGAAGGGCGCCGCCATAACCTTCTGAATGCGCTCGGCGGCCTTGAGCGCATCTTCGACGCCACGACGGAGCGACCCAGCACGCCGAACTCGTGCCGCCCGTCCGCGCAAGCACGTCCCCGGCTCTGAGCGAAGGATGAGCCGGCGGGCGAAGGTGATGAGCAACTCGTCGCCGGCAAGGCCGCCCATCGACTCGTTGATCCGCGAGAAGCGCAACATGTCGACGATCAAGACCGCATGGTCGATTTCGCGTGACGAACTCTTAGCGACTTCTCGATCGCCTCGCTGAACGCGAGCCGGTTCGGAAGACCGGTTAGGCTGTCGCGCAGCATCTCCGCGCGCAGCGTCCGTTCTGCCTGCACCTCAACCGTACGGTCGACGACGCTAAGCAGGCAGCGAGGAGCGCCGGAGGGCCCCTTCGGGAGGGGTGCAAGCTTGAGGCGGAAGAAGTGAGACGAGACGCCCTCACCGTCGCGGAAATCCAGTTTCGCCTGTCGTCTCCTTCCCTTCGAAGAGATCACGTACAAGAGGTCCGAATCGCTCCGGCTTTCAACAGATCGGCCTCATTCCAATCGAGCCCCGCGCAGGAGGACGCTAAACCGTGTCGACAAAGCGCTCGTTGTGCGCCTCAACACCTCAGAGATCCATTCGCGGCTCGCTCGATGATCGCAGCGGCAATTGGGAGGGCACCGAGCAAGCCAATACTATCCACGAGCCCGACGTGCGCTTTCGCGTTCGCTCTGTCCGTCCGCCGTTGCCTTGGAGCAGCGGGAAGGCGGGAAACTGCCTGCATCAGTGTGGCTTTGCCCGAGAGGGGTTAATTCTCTCTTGCTGAACTCCGATTAACTGGAGGCCCTCACCACTTTCTTAACGCAGGTCAAACTTATTGCCTCGCGGAAAGCCGATCGGCGGCATCCTGCCGGCAGCCCCGCGAGCGGCCCGCCAAGGCGTCAGGTCCGCTCGGTGCGAACGCGCCCGCTTTCGCCGCCGAGCGCCCAGCTTAATCCATCGGCAAACGCTAGAGTGACCGCGTCGGACAAGCCGCCGTCGCGATAACGCTGCAGCGTCACGCCCTGGCCTCGCGCCAGTTCGGGAAGTTCGGACAATGAGAAAACGATCATCTTGCGGTTCTCGCCGACGACAGCGACGGCGTCCGCACCTTGGGCAATCGGCCGGATTACGGCGACCCGGGCGCCGGTGCGCAGGTTCACGAGCTGCTTGCCCTTGCGAGTCTCCGCGAGCGTTGCGTCGCCGCTCGTAACGAAGCCCTTTCCATCGGACGAGGCAATCAGCAGCTTGAGGTCCGGCCGCACTACCATCAGCTGAACGATGTCTACTTCGGCCTCGAGATCGATGAACAAACGCACGGGCTCACCAAACCCACGAGCCCCCGGGAGCTTGTCGCCGGCGAGCGTGTAGACACGACCATTTGAAGCGAAGAGCGCAATCTTGTCCGTCGTTTGGGCATGGAAGTGAATGAACGCCCCGTCGCCTTCCCGCCACTTGAGCTCCGGCACTTCCTCCAGAGCAATGTGGCCCTTCATCGCCCTGATCCAGCCGCGCTGCGACAGGATAACGGTGATCGGCTCTTTCTCGATCATCGCGGACCAGTCGATTTCGCGCGTCGCGGCGACCTCCTCGATCCGAGTGCGGCGATCGTCTCCGAACTTGTCCTTGAGCGTCTGCAGGTCGCGCTTTAGCCGGGTGCGCTGACGCGGAGGGCTTTCGACGAGCCTCACAAGCTCCTCGCGTTCCTTGGCCAGCGCAGCGCGTTCGCGCCCGATCTCCATCTCCTCGAGCCTGCGCAAGCTGCGTAGGCGCATGTTTAGGATGGCCTCGGCCTGGCGATCGGAAAGCGAGAACTCGGCCATCAAAATCGGCTTCGGCTCGTCCTCGGTGCGGATGATCTCAATCACCCGATCGAGGTTCAGATATGCGATCAGGAAGCCGTCGAGCAGTTCAGTCCGATCATCGATCTTCCCGATGCGCACCTGGCTTCGGCGGACGAGCACATCGATCTGGAACGACAGCCACGCGGTCAGCGCCTGCTTGAGGCTCATCACGCCGGGCGTACGGCTCGCGTCGAGGACGTTGAGGTTCAGCGGGAAGCGGACTTCGAGGTCCGTCAGCCGGTAAAGGCTTTCGAGCAGCAAGTCTGGGTCAACGGTCCGAGCTCGAGGTTCGATAATCAGGCGAACCTGCTCGTCGCTCTCGTCTCTTACGTCAGCCAGGATCGGCAGCTTCTTCTCGGCGATCAGCTGCGCAATCTGCTCGATGAGCTTGGCCTTCTGCACACCGTATGGAATCTCGCTGACG
The DNA here is from genome assembly GCA_963752025.1 of uncultured Alphaproteobacteria bacterium. GTDB lineage: Bacteria > Pseudomonadota > Alphaproteobacteria > Sphingomonadales > Sphingomonadaceae > Sphingomicrobium. The sequence continues at coordinate 49,301 of CAVVWY010000027.1, forward strand.
AGGAGATGCCAGCCGCCGCCCTTCTCCTTCTCCACATCGGTCTTGGCTCGGAGGCGAAAGCTCCCACGACCCGTCGCGTAAGCCTGCGCGATACTCTCGCGGCTGTCGACCAGCACGCCGCCAGTCGGGAAGTCTGGGCCTGAAACGAAATCCATCAGGGCTGAATCCTCGGCCTTCGGATTGTCGATGAGGTGAGACGCGGCCTCGATCAGCTCGCCGACGTTATGCGGGGGGATGGAGGTGGCCATGCCGACGGCGATGCCGCTGGCGCCGTTCGCAAGCAGGTTCGGGAAGAGGCCGGGGAAGACCTCCGGCTCTTCTTCCTCGCCGTTGTAGGTCGGGCGGAAATCGACGGTACCTTCGTCGAGCCCCGTCATTAGCTGCATCGCGATCGCCGTCAGGCGGGCCTCGGTGTAGCGATAGGCCGCCGCATTATCGCCGTCGATGTTGCCGAAGTTTCCCTGTCCGTCGACGAGCGGGTAGCGAAGCGCGAAATCCTGGGCGAGGCGGACCATTGCGTCGTACACCGACTGGTCGCCGTGTGGGTGGTATTTGCCGATGACGTCACCCACGACGCGTGCCGACTTTTTGTAGGCCCCAGCCGGGTCGAGGCGAAGCAGCCGCATGGCCCAGAGCAGCCGCCGGTGGACCGGTTTCAGGCCATCGCGCACGTCCGGCAGCGAGCGCGCTGTGATCGTGGAAAGCGCGTAAACGAGGTAGCGCTCGCTCAGCGCGGCGTCGAACGGTGTTTCGATGACGGACGAAATAAGGGGCTCGGGCATGATCCCTGCCTAGCAAGCCTGTCCCGAGTACGTCGAGAGCCCGTTCGCCCCGGTTCGAGCGCGCTATTCCGCCGCGGCTGCAGTGGGTTGCGGCCACCCTCCGGCGGCGTCCGCGACGGAGCGCTCGATCTCCGGAAGAAGCCATTCCCTGAAGCGCTTGATTTTCGGTGCCAGCCGCCGGTCGCTCGGATAAACGAGCCAATAAGCCCAGCCTCGTTGAGACACTCGATCCCGGAACGGCACCGTCAGTCGCCCTGCCGCCACATCACCCTTCCACAGCAATGGCGTCAGTAGCGCAAAACCCTGTCCGGCCATTGCGGCGTGGCCCTCGTTCGCCTGGTTCTCGAGGCGGATACCGGGGCGCTTGAGCACGGACTTATCGGTGGGAACGCCGTTATCGCTGAACCACTGCTGCCACCATTCGTCGCTGGGGTTGATACGGTTTTGGTTGGGCATGTCGTTCGGCTCGAATTCTCCGGCCGAGCTTGCGCTCGACCTCGGCAATGCACTCCGCGCTTCCCATCGGCGTGAATGCAGACTCGAAAAGCCGATGGTGCTCCATACCCTCCCAGCCGCCGTTTCCGGCGCGAATGGCGACGTCCGCATCGCCCGCACGAAGATCGCATAGCTCGTTGCTTGTCGTCATGCGCACCGCGAGATCGGTGTGCTCCATCTGGAAGGCGCCGAGCCGCCAAGCGAGCCAGGTATTCGCAAAGGTATGCGTGGTGGTGATCGTCAGGAGTGATTCGTCCTCCTGACGGTGGCTGGCGAAAGCCGCTTCGATCGAATCGAAGGCGTTCGAGAGGGCGGGAAGCAAGCGCTGCCCAAGCGGCGTCAGGCGGGCGCGCCCCTTCTCGCGAACGAACAAGGGCGCACCGAGCCGCTCTTCAAGGCTCTTCACCTGATAGGAAACCGCAGCCTGGGTCATCCCAAGCTCCGCCGCCGCGGCCGTGAAGTTTTCGGTTCGCGCGGCCGCTTCGAATGCTCGGATAGCCGCAAGTGGTGGAAGGCGCCTCATGTCGGCACGATAATGCGTAGCCCCCCGCCGCCGCAACCTGCGCTCTCACGTTGACCCAGTCTTGGGAGGCTCTAATCCGACCAGACACTTGGAGTTCCTGTGAAGCGTATTCTTCAGATTGCTGCGATCGCCGCACTGGCCGTGACCACCGCCACCGCCCCACAGCCGGCCTTGCTCAAGATGTCCGATCTGACCAGCAGGCCGCGCCCAGTGCAGACCACGACCGTTCGCTACGGTACCGACCCGCTGCAGGTCGTCGATGTCTGGCTGCCGACCGGCCGCGGCCCCTTTCCGACCGTGCTCATGATCCACGGCGGGTGCTGGCAGACCAACATCGCCGACCGCCACCTGATGGATTGGGCGGCGGAGGATCTTCGGCGCCAAGGCTTTGCGGTCTGGAATATCGACTATCGCGGGGTCGACCGATCCGGTGGCGGCTATCCCGGAACCTTCCTCGACGTATCTGCGGCCGCGGACTTGCTCGCCGGGCACGCACGCGAATTCCACCTTGACACACGCCATGTGGTCGCCGTCGGGCATTCGGCAGGCGGTCATCTGGCGCTGTGGCTCGCCGGCCGCAAGCACTTGCCGCCAACAAGCCCGTTGCGGACGCCACATCCGCTTCGCATTGGCGTGGTGGTGAGCCTCGGCGGACTTCCGGACCTGGAGCTCGACGCACGGGTGGAGAACGGTTGCGGGACCCAGGTCAGCGCACAGCTGGCGGCCGGACATTTCGCCGAGACGTCGGTGCCGCGGCTCGCGCCACTCGGCGTTCCGCAATATCTCCTCAACGGGCTGCAGGACCGGATCATCCCTACCGAGATCGCGTCAGATTATCAGCGCCGGATGCAAGCCGCGGGCGATCAGGTTCGGATCAGCTGGGTGCCCCAGTCGGGACATTTCGAGCTGATCGCGCCTGGCAGCCGCGCCTGGGACATGGCCGTTCGCCAGATTCGAACTGCGGTCCAGCGGTAGAAGCCGTCGCCGCCAGCCGAGGCAATAAGCCTGTCTTATTGCCCCTCGTAAGCGTTTGATTGGCGAAACGAGCATCGGATTCTGTAAATGGACTCCGTCGCCGGCGTTGGAAAATCCCCTCCCCTCACAGCCCCTGACGTCGGCGACCCACCAAAGGAAAGGACGACTGCCATGACTTATGGCCACAGCACCCGTGCGTTCATCGAAGACGGTCCTGTCGAGCAGGTCGCCAAGGCTGATGCGCTGCGGTCGACGGCCCGGTCATGGCGAGCCCTCGACGAGGCCCACAGGATCGAGTTGATCGACACCGCGCTCAAGGCCGCGAACGACCGCATCGACGCTTACCCGCTGGCGCTCTGAGCTCCAGCCAAAGGAAAGGAATGGTCACCATGGTTGATGAGCTTTACGACCGTGAGTACCAGGATGGCCGCAAGCAAATGAATGCGGCGCTTGGCTCTGCCTTCTCGCGGCTGGGACATGCTGTCCGAGATGCCTTCGAAGTCCTTGTGAAGATTGAGTATCAGTCTCCCTGGACCGCCAAGTCTCCGAAGGTCCGCAGCAATTGACTTCGCTTTAGGGGAGCGCGGACTAGCACGCACCGCGCTCCTCGCTTATAGCGCCCGCTCCTTCCCATTGCCGTTGGAGTGACGCTAACCGTGGCCCGTCGCCGCCAGATCTATGAGGGCAAAGCCAAGATCCTCTACGAGGGTCCTGAGCCCGGTACGCTCATCCAGTATTTCAAGGACGACGCGACCGCATTCAACGCGCAGAAACGCGGTACGATCAGCGGCAAGGGCGTGATCAACAACCGCATCTCGGAACATATCTTCACGTCTCTCGCCGCGATTGGAGTGCCAACGCACTTCATCCGCCGCATCAACATGCGCGAACAGCTGATCCGGCAGGTCGAGATCATCCCGATCGAAGTGGTGGTGCGGAACGTCGCTGCTGGGTCGCTCTCAAAGCGACTGGGGATCGAGGAAGGAACGCAGCTGCCCCGGACGATCATCGAATATTACTACAAGGACGACGCGCTCGGCGATCCGATGATCGCTGACGAGCATATCGCGTGCTTCGGCTGGGCGACACAGGACGAGATGAACGACATCGCGGACATGGCGATCCGGGTGAACGACTTTCTGTCGGGCATGTTCGCGGCGATAGGCATCCGCCTGATCGACTTTAAGCTGGAGTTCGGGCGAGTGTGGGACGGCGATTACGCCCGCGTGATCCTCGCCGACGAGATCAGTCCCGATGGCTGCCGCTTGTGGGACATCAAGACCAACCAGAAGCTCGATAAGGACCGCTTCAGGCAGGACCTCGGCGGCGTAGAAGAGGCCTATCAAGAGGTCGCTCGACGCTTGGGCCTGCTCCAGCCGGACGAGGAGAATGCCGTGCTGGACTTCGACACGCACCGGAAGAAACGCGGCCGCTAGCCCTTCTCCGGATCAGATCGGCGTTGCGAAACATAGTCGATCTGCGTCAGCACGCGACACCTGCCCTGCTCCCGACGGTATGCCACCTCCTTGAGCAGCGCCTCTAAGAGATTGAGGGTCGCCGAAGCGGTAGCAATGTTCTCTTGGATGCAGCCACATGTGGACGATGCCATCCGGTCTGCTCAGAATGATCGGCATGTGGGCGAAGTCCATCTTCCTCACTCGTCTCGGGACGGCGCAACGCAAGCCGCTCTGCCAATCGAGAAATAGCCTGCGGGTATTCGTATCAATCCTTCGCCGTCCACCCGGTCAAATATGCCTTCTAGGGCGTTGAAGGCACGCCGAACGATCCGCGGGCTCAGAAGCGCGCGTCGGCGAGGCGCACGTCCAAACGGCTGCTCTCAGGAACGATGACCCGCAGCGTATTGCGTGAGAAGTCGATCGAGACCTTCTTGAAGGCTCGCATCGCGTTCATGCCGAGCAGCAGCGCCGGCTTGTTGTCGAGCTTAAGTTGCTTGAATGTATGGGCCGGCGCGAAGACGACGGCGAGATTCTTGAGCCGAATCCCACCCAGCTCGATCTCCCGTACGAACATGTAGTTGCCGGCAAGCTTCTCGCCGGTAACGGACTCGAGTTCGACTGGCTCGGAGCCGGATAGAGAGCTTCTCAGCAGTGCCTTCTGCAGCGCCTCGTTGCCGATGCTGATCTGCGAGCCGGTATCCAGCACGACCGTGATGTGCTCGCCGTTGGCGTAAGCGTCCGTCACCACGAGTCGACCGTTGCGGCGCCGCGCCTCCACAACGATTGTGCCTGGCTCATCGCGAAAGTCGGGCGTCGCCGCCGGGACAACCGACATTGTTTGCGCCGCAAAGTCGAATACGACCCGTTGCGAGGCAAGCGAATCCGTTCCCAGTATGCCATCCGCGCCCATATTCGCGCTTTCGAGGAGCGGCGCGTCGGAAATGTTGACCGCCTTTCGGGTCAGCTGAAGCCCCAAAACATTCGCGGTTGAAACACTGGAAGCTCCGGCGACGCTATGAAGCTCGACGTTCTCGCCGGCCGAGAGCTTAAGTCGCGACGCAAGATCACGGGAGATCGCGGTTCGGTCAGCCCCCGTGTCAACCAAGAACCGATACGGACCCTTACCCGACAAGCGGACGGGCACGGTCATTCGGTCATTCACTTCGGTGCGGAAGCGCACGTCTTCGGTCTGCGTCGCTTTGTCGACCGAGGAGGCAGTGCCGGTGACAGTCTCCAGCTGAGAGGAAGGCTCGCTGGAAGCCGGCGCGCTTGGGGATTGAGCAACTGCCGGACCAGTAGCCAGCAACAACAGCGAAACAGAGATAAGCACGTTAGCCATCACCCACCTCCATCTGTCCTGAATACTCCTCGTCCGAGAGTTCAGCAAACAAGCTGTCGCATCGGTTGAAACCGCAACCATCCAGTAAGGCTGGCTGCCGAACTCGTCGCTTCGGGGCGGCCACCGGTCCAGTCATGCCGGAGCGGCTAGTTCACTGGCACGGTCCGGCCACTGGAGCTCAGCCGTCATAAAGACCTTTGCTCGTGCCGAACGTCGACGGCTTATTCCGGATGCGGGCTGCTCAAGCGGATTTAGGCCCAACGGTTGCCATCCGCCGGACGCAGGCGCGGTTAGTGATTGATCCGATCCGGACGCAGTAAGAGCATCAGATTGTTCGCCGGCATCGCGCGCGTTGTCTCAAGGCTAAGGCCCCTCTCCTTCGCGGCCGCCGCGAAATCCTCGACTCGGCGTAGGCCCCACTGGGGATCGCGGGATTTAAGATCGCGATCGAAGCCGAGATTGCTTTCGGCCGTGGCGATATCGTCCTTCAGCCATGGGCCGTAGAGGATCAGGCACCCGTCGAGCGGCAGAAGGCGCGCCGCACCGGCGAGAAGACCGAGTGACGAACCCCACGGGCTGATGTGCACCATGTTGATGCTGAGCACGGCCTCGGCCTTTTCGATCGGCCAGTCCGAAGCGGATGCATCAATGACCAGCGGAGGGCGGACATTCGCCAGGCCCGCTTCTTCGCGCCACGCCGCGATCGACGAGAGTGCGTCCGCATGCACATCGCTTGGCTGCCATTCGAGATGGGGGAACTGCCGAGCGAAATAAGTGACATGCTCACCGGTCCCGCTGGCAAGTTCCAGCACGAAACCTCGATCAGGCAGCCATTGGCGCAGCACCTCGGCGATATGCTCACGGTTTCTCAAAGCGGCGGGCGCGGAACGACGCTGGCCCGTCGCTGGGCCTTCGTAGAACCGCCGCTCGTCAGCCATCGGCAAGAGTACGGCGAGCCCTAAGATAGAGCTCAAGCCGCGTGGCGCTGAGGAGGCCGAGGGCAAAGCCGATGAAGGTGTCGGTCAGGAGCATCGCATGGCTTCCAGGCTGTCCTGCGGCCGAGTCTCCGAAGATCTCACGTGCGCCGAGTTTCAAAACAATGATGGCGACCAGCAGGAGCATCGCGAGCGGCGAGGCCTGTTGGCTCAGCTCGCCAGTCTCGGGGTTGCGTTCGATGCGGATCAGCTTGCCGCGGTGCCACCCTAGCAGGCCGCCAACGACGAGACCCGCGATGAGCAGCGCCCAGCCGAGCGCCGTCGGGCGCATTCCAACGAGGCTTGCACCGACCAGCAAAACGTAAACCGCCGGGACGACCCACAAGGTCGTGACCTTTAGCGGCCGCTCCCGACCCATAGAGCGAAGCCGGAAGAGCATCACTGCGCCGATGAGCATGAACGGCAGCAGCGCCGTCAGCCAATTTCCCCCGTGCGCGTTCACTGGCCCTCCTACTCGGCTGCTTGAGCTGTCTCCGGCTCACGATAGGTCAGAATCGGCTTCCTGGCCGCAAGGGTCTCATCGAGCCGTCGCCGCGGGGCATAGATCGGAGCAGCCTTCAGCCTCTGGTCGCCCGTCTTCGCGCGCTCGGCAATTGACCGTACTGCCATGACGAACTGGTCGAGGCTCGCCTTGGATTCCGTCTCGGTCGGCTCAATCAGCATCGCGCCGTGCACCACAAGCGGGAAGTACATGGTCATGGGGTGGAAGCCCTCGTCGATCAGCGCCTTCGCGAGATCGATCGTGCTGACGCCGCCTTCGAAGCCGCGATCGGAGAAGATCGCTTCGTGCATGCATGGCCCGCTGCCGGCGAATGGCGCGTCGAGAACGTCGGCCAGGCTGCGCAGCAGATAATTCGCGTTCAGCACCGCATCCTCGGCGACCTGCTTCAGGCCATCGGCACCGTGGCTGAGGATGTAAGCCAGTGCTCGCGTGAACATCCCCATTTGGCCGTGGAAGGCAACCATCCGGCCGAAGGCATTGGGATGCTCGTCGGCACCATGCTCCTCTTCAACCATCTTGTAGGTGCCGTCGGGATACTTGGCCGCGAAGGGCAGCGGACCGAAGGGCGACAGGTCCTTGGACAGAACAACGGGCCCGGAGCCGGGGCCACCGCCGCCGTGCGGAGTCGAGAAGGTCTTGTGCAGGTTGATGTGCATCGCATCGATGCCAAGGTCGCCCGGACGCACCTTGCCGACGATTGCGTTGAAGTTCGCGCCGTCGCAATAGACGAAGGCGCCTGCCGCATGGACCGCATCGCTGATCGCCTTCATGTCCGGCTCGAACAAGCCGCAGGTGTTCGGGTTGGTGATCATCACCGCGGCGACGTCGGGGCCGAGCCGCGCCTTCAGCGCTTCAAGATCGACACGGCCGGCCGCGTTGGCCGGGATGTTCTCCACCCGGTAGCCGGCAAAGGCAGCGGTCGCTGGGTTGGTGCCGTGAGCGCTCTCCGGCACCAGTACGACCTGCCGCTTGTCGCCGCGCGCCTCGAGCGCCGCCCGGATGCAGAGCAGCCCGCATAGCTCACCATGCGCACCGGCCTTCGGGCTCATCGCCACGCCGTGCATGCCGGTGAGGGCGAGCAGCCAGAAGGCGAGCTCGTTGATGACTTGCAGCGCGCCCTGGACGGTCTCTTGCGGCTGGAGCGGGTGGACGTCGGCGAAGCCGGGAAGCCGCGCGACCTTCTCGTTGAGCCGCGGATTGTGCTTCATCGTGCACGAGCCGAGCGGGAAGAGACCAAGGTCGATCGCGTAATTCTGGCGCGACAAGCGCGTGAAATGGCGCACCGCTTCCGGCTCGCTGAGGCCCGGCAGCGCGATAGGCCGTGAACGCTCGAGACCGCCAAGCTTGGCCGCGTGCTGCGGCACGTCCGCGAAGTCCACACCGGTCGTCTCACCGCCGTCGATCTCGAAGATCAGCGGCTCTTCAAGCATCAACGCCCGGTTGCCGGTGACGGTCTGCCTCTCGCCCTGCTCGTTGGCGGGTGTCGAGGGCCGCCAGCCCGACGGGTTGACGGTCATTACAGCACCTCCTTCAGCGCCACTTCCAACGCAGCGATGTCCTCGTCCGTCGCGGTTTCGGTCACGGCGATGACCAAGCCGTTCTGCAGAGCATCCGCCCCCGGATATAGCCGACCAAGCGAAACGCCGCCCAGCACGCCCTTCTCGACCATCGCGTGAACAGCCGGGCGCGCCTCGACGGGCAGCTTCAGGGTGAATTCGTTGAAGAAGCTGTCGTTCACCAGCTCGGCGCCAGGGATTGCTGCCAGCCGCTCCGCAGCTGCGCACGCACGCGCGTGGTTGAGCGAAGCAAGCTGTCGCAGCCCCTTCTCACCCAGAAGCGTCATGTGCACGGAGAAAGCTAGCGCACACAGGCCGGAGTTGGTGCAGATGTTCGATGTGGCCTTCTCGCGGCGAATGTGTTGTTCACGCGTCGAGAGCGTGAGGACGAACCCGCGCTTACCTTCAGCGTCAACAGTCTCGCCGGCGAGACGGCCTGGCATCTGTCTCACAAACTTCTCTCGCGTGGCGAACAGGCCGACGTAGGGACCGCCAAACTGGAGTCCGACACCGATGCTCTGGCCCTCGCCGACGACGATGTCCGCGCCCATTTCGCCAGGCGACTTGATGAGCCCGAGGGCGACCGGCTCGGTCACAACTGCGATCAACAGGGCACCGGCCGTATGCGCGGCTTCGGCGATTGGCGTCAGGTCCGTGATGCGGCCGAGGATATCCGGGTATTGGACGACAACGGCGCTGGTCTCCGCGTCGATCGAGCCGATAAGCTTCTGGGCATCTGTCTCCGCGGTGAGTTCCGGCAGCGACGTCTGAAGAGTGTCCTCCGTGAACTTCGCCATCGTATTCGCGACACTGACATAGTGCGGATGCACGCCCGACGAGATGATCGTCTTTTTCCGCCGCGTGATGCGGTGGCTCATGACGATCGCTTCCCACATAGCGGTCGAGCCGTCGTACATCGACGCGTTCGCGACCTCGCAGCCGAGCAGCCGCGCGACCTGCGTCTGGAATTCGAACAGCATCTGCAGCGTGCCCTGCGCGATCTCGGGCTGGTAGGGCGTGTAGCTCGTCAGATACTCGCCACGCTGGATAATGTGATCGACGCTCGCGGGGATGTGATGCTTGTAGGCGCCGCAGCCGAGGAAGAAGGGCACGTCGCCCGCCACCATGTTCTTGCGAGATAGGGCCGTCATGTGCCGCTCGACCGCCATTTCGGAGGCATGCATCGGAAGATCCTCGATCGGCCCCGTCAGCCGAGCCTCCTCGGGCACATCGCGGAAGAGTTCGTCGATCGAGCCGGCGCCGATTACACGCAGCATCTCGCTACGGTCGGCGTCGCTCAGCGGCAGGTAACGCATCAGTTTGGCTTCCTCATTATGAAGCGAAGTCGGACATAATCGGCGACGTTGGAGCCGAACTTGTCGGCGACAGCTGCGGCGATGTCGGCGCGTTCCTCTTCCGGCACTTGCGCACGATCGAGCCAGCCGCGGCGGAAGGTCGTGACCCATGCGTCGACGCCGTGGTCGAGCGGCGTCGGACGCTCGATCAGTCGGGCGTCGATTTCGCGGAAGCCAGCCGCCTCGTACATCTCGGCGAACTCGTCCGGGGACGGGTACCAGTTTGAGCTTTCGGTCGGCGGAACATAGCCGCGAATGGCGAGCTCGATATCGAGCGTCTCGCGAAGACGCGCGATATTGCCCTCGCCACCCAATTCTCCGGCGAATCGGCCGCCCGGCTTGACGGCGCGGAAGATCGCGCGCGCCGCCCGCTCCTTCTCCAGGATCCAGTGCAGGGTCGCATTCGAAAAGACCGCGTCGAATTCCGACGAAAAGGCCATGTCCGCAACGTCCACCAATAGTGCGTCGATGCCGTTCTGGCGCGCGGCGGCAATCATCTCCGGCGAATTGTCGATGCCGAGCACAGTCGCCTCGCGCTCGGCGATCTTCTCCGTCAGCGTCCCGTCGCCGCAACCGACGTCGAGGATCCGTTCACCCGACCGCGGGTCGAGCAGATCGAGCGCCGCCCCGCCTAGCTCCGCAACGAACCCGCCGACACGCGCATAGTCAGCCGCATCCCACTTGCTGGTCGAGGCGGCAGCTGTGCTCAAAGCGTCTTAACCCAGTCGCGATAGGCACCTTCGTCCATGAGCCCGTCGAGCTCGCCAGGATTGTCGAGCTTGAGTTTGAAGAACCAACCGTCGCCCTCGGGGTCGCTGTTCACCAGCGCCGGGTCGTCAGCAACCGCCTGGTTGCCCTCGATCACCTCTCCGGTGACCGGTGCGTACACATCGGACGCTGCTTTCACGGATTCGACGACGGCAGCTTCCTGGCCTTTGTTCACCCGGCGGCCAGCCTCGGGTACCTCGGCGAACACGATATCGCCAAGGGCTTCCTGTGCGTGGTTGGAAATCCCAACGGTCGCGGTGTCGCCTTCGACGCAAATCCATTCGTGGTCTTTGGTGAAGTAGACAGGCATTAGGCGGCTCCCTTGCGATAGTAACGATGGGGGACGAACGGCATGTTGGTGACGCGAGCATCGAACAGTTTGCTGCGCTGCTCGAGCTTCAGCGCGGTGCCGAGCTCAGCGAGATGGCGCGCGACATATCCCATTGCGATTGGACGCTGCAGCGACGGCGAGAAGCCGCCGCTGGTGATGCTGCCGACCTCATTGCCCTCGCCATCCAGAACCCGCGCCCCTTCGCGGACCGGCTGACGGCCGTCGACCTCGAAGCCGACGCGCTGCTCGACTGGACCGTTTTCCATTTCCGCGAGGATGCGCATTGCGCCAGCGAAGTCGCCGTCGGCACGTCGCCGCTTGTTGATCGCGAAGGTCAGTCCAGCCATCACCGGCGTCATCTTCTGATCAAGGTCGTGCCCGTACAGCGGCAACCCAGCTTCGAGGCGGAGCAAATCGCGGGCGCCAAGGCCGATCGGCTTCACACGTTCGTCGGCGACCAGCCAATCGGCCAAGGTCTCGGCCGCGATCGCGGGAATCGAAATCTCAAAGCCGTCCTCGCCCGTGTAGCCCGAGCGGCTGATCCAGAGCGGGTGGCCGAATGCGCGGAAAGGGCCGCCTTCCATGAAGCCGAGATTGGCGACCCCCGGGATAGCCGCATCGAGCACCTCGGCCGCGCGCGGACCTTGAAGCGCAAGCAGCGCCTGCTCGCGCATGTGATCGATCATGACCTCACCCAAGCGGGCGCGCATATATTCGATGTCGCCGTACTTCGTCGCGCCGTTAACGACGATATAGAAATCCTCGCCGCGGCGGGTCGCCATAAGATCGTCGATGATCCCGCCTTCCTCGTTCAACAGAAGCGAATACTTCGGTTTCATGTCCTTCGCGCCGCGGAAGTCACCCGGCATGATCCGCTCGAGCGCAGCATCGACGCCGCGGCCGTGCACGAACAGTTGGCCCATGTGGCTGACATCGAACAGTCCGGCATTCTCACGAGTCCAGAGGTGCTCGGCCATGATGCCTTCATACTGAACCGGCATCTCGTAGCCGGCGAACGGGACCATTCGCGCTCCCCGTGCCCTGTGCCACGAATCGAGCGCAAGCTTGTCGAGCTGTTGAGGCTGAGTGCCAGCGCCGCCCTCGGGGTCGCCGCTGTACGGCGTTCCCCGGGCCTGGGTCTCGTCGGTCGGACCGGAATGCACTTCTCGGCTCATCTAGGCGCTCCTGCAGACGTCAAGCGACAGCCTAGGCCCCTCCGGGCCTCGTGCCTGCCGCCCCCGTCTGTCTCCTTGCGCCTGAGAGCTTTGCCCCTTCGGCAGTCCGCGGCCTCCTGGCCCGAACATTTTCCAGACTGTCAGACGCGCGCGGTCCTGTAGCCTGAGAGATTCCGGGGGCGGTTGCTCCTTCGGCGCCGCCTAACCTTCTAAGAAGGCAGGCGAACTCTCCCGCGCGGTCTTTCTGGCGGCGAACCGCCAGTGACGGGCGTGCCTTGGCCGCGCCGCTTGCCCGAGTCAACGCGAGTTTGAGGAAGACCTAACGCGTTGCGTTGTACTTGAGCTGGTCCTGGGTGAGCTGGAAACCGACGAGATGCTCGAACGTCGCCTTGCCTACAGCGGCACGCACCGCCGGATCGGCGAGCGGGTCCTGAGCGGCCTCTGCTTCCCCGGCCTTGCGCGGACGAGTGAGAATGTCGCGCACGTTCTGTGGGAGCGTTGCGACGCCGCGGTTCACGCGCACAGTCGCCTGAACCTGTGTCGAGGCATGCTGGCTACCGGCGGGGAAGTTGAGCACCGCCTGACCGACTCGCTTCGCGACGACATTCTGGCCGCCCTGCAGCGCGACGTCGAAATAAGGAACCACAACCTGACGGGCAGCGCCGGCATCCCGCCGCAGCCCCACGATCGTGAAGCTCGCGGTGGAAATCACATCATTGCCGGTGTCGTCGCAGTACGCGTGAACCTGGTTGATCGCGGCGGTGACGTCGATTGCGCGAGAATCGTTGCTCCCCGCCGGATCGAACAGAGTGAGGTCGCCGGTGGCGGCGGGAATTCCGATGATCGGGCACGCGCTTCGCACGGCGTAGACGCCACCGCCGTTTTCGGCAGTAATGTCGCCAGCATGCCGGCAGGCGCTAAGCAGAATGATGGCGGCCAAAGCGGCGAGAGGAAGCTTCACTTGTTGCTGATCCTTGCGAGCAGGGAACCTTGGCCGAGCGTCATAGGAAGGCCCTTCTAAGGCTGCAAGCGATGCCTTACATGGCCTGCACCGTGCCTGAACCTACCAACACACTCCCGCCCCTTCGCGTCCTGATAGCCGCGCCGCGTGGATTTTGCGCGGGTGTCGACCGTGCCATCCAGATCGTCGAGCTCGCGCTCGAACGCTTCGGCGCGCCCGTCTTTGTCCGCCACGAGATCGTTCATAACCGCTTCGTCGTCGATCGGCTGAAGATCTCTCGGCGCCGTGTTCGTCGACGAGCTGGATGAGGTTCCAGATGATCGGCCGGTGGTTTTCTCGGCTCACGGTGTGCCGAAGTCGGTGCCCGCCGCCGCCGCGGCGCGTAGCCTGACCTACGTGGACGCCACGTGCCCGCTGGTTTCGAAGGTTCACCGGCAGGCGCAGCGACTGATTGAAGAAGGGCGGCACATCCTGTTCATTGGTCATGCGGGCCATCCGGAGGTCATAGGCACATTCGGACAAGTGCCGTCCGGCTCTATGACGCTGATCGAAACCGTCGACGATGTCGGCGGCCTCAGTCTGCCGGACACGGAAAATCTCGCGTTCCTGACGCAGACGACCTTGTCGGTGGACGACACCAGCGCAATCGTCGACGCGCTGAAGGTCCGCTTCCCGAGCGTCCGCGCGCCGCGGAGCGAGGATATCTGCTACGCGACGTCGAATCGCCAAGCGGCCGTCAAAGAGATCGCCACGGAATGCGATCGGATGCTGGTCATCGGCGCACCCAACAGCAGTAATTCGCTCCGACTGGCCGAGGTCGCGGAGCGGATGGGCGTTCCAGCACGGCTGATCGAACGGGGCGACGATATTGACTGGATGTGGCTAGGGAATCCGACGACGGTCGGCGTGACCGCCGGCGCCTCGGCTCCGGAGGTCCTCGTGCGCGAGGTCCTTGACGCACTTCGGACCCACTTCGACGTGACGGAGGAGGTCGCCGACCACACTCCAGAGCGCATAACCTTCAAGCTTCCGCGCGAGCTCGTAGCCTGACCGCTCTTCCGGAGATCGAGATATTCACGGACGGCGCGTGCCGGGGCAATCCCGGGCCGGGCGGCTGGGGAGTCTTGCTCCGCACGGGTGACAAGGAGCGTGAGCTTTCAGGTGGCGAACCGCTCACCACAAACAATCGGATGGAGCTGGTGGCGGCCATTCGAGGACTGCAGGCGCTCAAGAAGCCCTGCCGCGTGCAGCTTCACACGGACAGCCAGTATGTTCGAGACGGGATCACGCGATGGGTGCACAACTGGCAACGCAACGGGTGGCGCACCTCCGACCGCAAGCCCGTCAAAAATGCGGAGCTTTGGCAGGAGCTGATCGAAGCCAGTGCGCCACACCGCGTGGAATGGCATTGGGTGAAGGGTCACAGCGGCCATCCGGAGAACGACCGGGTCGATGCGCTAGCCTGTGAGGAAGCAGACAAGCAGAGAACATTACATCGGCTGTGATGACAGAAAGTTCACTTGTCCCATGGGCCTGAGAGGCATTTATCGCCCTCCATCACCGACTCTCTCGTTCCCCCTGTTCGTTGAAAGCCGGTGTGGGGGAGGCTCGCACGCGGCCTCCCCCGTAGTCTGTCAGGCAAAGCGAGAAGGCGAAAAGATCGCGGCATCGATGTGCGCCACGCTCTGGTGGGGCGCCTCGCCGAGGAGAAGCGACGCCGCGAGCTTCCCAGCGGCGGGCGACGTCTGGATCCCGAAACCACCCTGGCCTGCGCACCAGAAGAAGCCAGGCACCTGCGCATCGAATCCGTAGACCGGCAGGCGATCCGGAGCGAAGCTTCGCAGGCCTGCCCAGCTTCGCTCAACGCGTTCGATCGGCCAATCCACAACACCTTCGAAGCGATCGATCGCAGTTGCGACGTCGATCTCTTCCGGCGCCGCGTCACAGGGACCGCTCTCGATCTCGTCATGCGGGCTCAACCAGATGGAGCTGTCGCCCTCACCTTTGAAATAGAACCGGCCGTCCGCGTCGTTGACCAGCGGCAACTCCTTCAGGCCCGTTCGCCTGACACGAAGCTGGACCATGGTCCTGCGTTTCGGTGCGATCCCCAGCGGCTCGGCCCCGCAACTCTCCGCGACCCGATCCGCCCAAGCGCCGCCCGCGTCGACGATGATCCGCGCCTTGAGCCTCGATCCATTGGCGAGTTCGATCTCCCACAAATTCAGCTCTGTGCACAGCGCTGACTAGCGCCGAGTTCGTCGCCACCTTGCCGCCCCGCCGCTTAAATTGTCTAATGAACGCGGCGTGCAGGCCCGCAACGTCGATATCGGCACAGCCAGGCTCGATAAGCGCCTTGATCCAATGCGGCTTCAGCCCGGGCACGATGGCATCGAGCTCTGGGCGATCCACTCTGTAAGCAGTGACGTCCGGAGGAAGTTCGGGCCAGGCGCTTTCCGAGAGATGAACGGCGCCGCGTTGGTGAAGGAAGCCATGTTCGGAGAATTCGGCCGGCGGATGCCCGAGAAACTCGCCTGACGCAGCAGATAGTTTTGCCACATGGGGCCCGCCGTAGCTCTCCAGGAAGAAGGCTGCCGAACGGCCCGTCGAGTGATAGCCGCACTGCTCTTCGGCCTCGATGATCAGCGTCCGCTTCTTGCCGCCGATCTCAGCTCCAAGGCTTGTCCCGGCGATCCCGCCTCCGACGATTACGATGTCCCAAGCGCTCATTCGAAAAGACGGTTACGAATTGGAAAGCCCTAACGTCTAGAGCCTTATGTCATGTTCAATGGGGCGTTTACCGAACTGCTTCTGATCGGGCTTGCCGCCTTGCTGGTGTTTGCGGCCGTCATTGACGTGCGTACCTTCACCATTTCCAACCGACTTAACCTGACTGTTGCTCTGCTCGCGCCGCTCTATTGGCTATCGATCGCGCTAGCGCCTTGGCCCGGAGTCGCGATCCAGCTCGCCGGCGGTTTTGCAGTCTTCGTGCTGCTCGCAGGAGCCTTTTACGCCGGAATGATGGGCGGCGGTGACGTCAAGCTTGCTGCCGCTCTGTCATTGTGGCTATCTCCTTCTGCAATAATCAAATTTTTGGTTCTGATGTCCCTAGCCGGCGGGGTCCTGACTCTCGCCGTTGTTGCGTGGCATCGGGCCAAGAATCGGGAGGGACGTCCGGAAATTCCGTACGGTGTTGCGATCGCCTTTGGCGGCCTCGCGATTCTCGCCCAACGCTTTCTTAACCATTTTGCCTGATGTCTGAGGCCCTTCTAGGGGAGGCGATTGCGCCATGGATGTGAAGAAGCTCGCTCTGCTCGTGGGAGCGTTGGTCATTGCGGTGGTTACCGCCATCATGGCCAAGAATATGTTCGCAGGCGCCGGGGCGCAGCAGGCTGCTGCGGCGCCCGCTGCAGTCCCGCTCGGGCCTAAGGTGCTCGTCGCCAAGAAGGCGCTGACTGTCGGCACGATCATCGACGCCGATAGCTTCACCTATCAGCCCTGGCCCAAGGAGCTCATGCAGAGCGCCTACTATATCGAGGGCTCGCCCGACGCGAACCCGCAGAGCCTGCTCGGCACCGTTGTGCGCTATCCGATCACGGCCGGTCAGCCGATCACTCGCGGCGCTCTCGTCGGTCCGCAGGATCGCGGC
This sequence comes from uncultured Alphaproteobacteria bacterium, assembly GCA_963752025.1. Classification (GTDB taxonomy): domain Bacteria; phylum Pseudomonadota; class Alphaproteobacteria; order Sphingomonadales; family Sphingomonadaceae; genus Sphingomicrobium. The sequence goes on from CAVVWY010000027.1 coordinate 66,161, forward strand.
TTCCTCGCTGCGGCGCTCGGCGCCGGAATGCGCGCCATTACGGTTCCCGTGACCGCATCGAGCGGCGTGGCCGGCTTCGTCTTCCCGGGCGACCACGTCGATCTCATGCTGACGCAGCAGGTCGATGGCGGCGGCGACGGTTCTCCGCTGAAGGTCACCGAGACGATCGTCCGCAACATCCGGGTCCTCGCGACCGACCAGCGCGTCACCGACAAGAATCAGGACGGCAAGACGGAGGTCCGCACCTTCTCCAACGTCACCTTCGAAGTCACTCCGCGCATCGCCGAGAAGATCGCGGTCTCGCAGAGCCTCGGCACACTGTCGCTGTCGCTTCGCTCGCTTGCCGACAACGACGCCGAACTCGAGCGTGCGGTTGCTGCTGGCGACGTGAAGGTGCCGGCGAATGCGAATCCGGCGCAGGAACGTCAGATGCTTCTCGCAACGGCCAACCGTCCAATCGACAGCAACACGACCTTCTCGACCGGCGGCGACGTGTCGCGCTTCCAGCGCCGCACCGTCCCTGCTCGCCCCTCGCAGCCGCAACTCGCTGATGCGATGGGCGGTATGGGCAAGGCTCTCGGTCAGGCCATCGGTGCCGCGACAGGTGCCGCTTCCGGTCCCAAGCCGGTGAACAATGGTGTTCGTGTCGTTCGCGGCAACGAGACCAACTGAGGAGCTCGCTAAGATGAAGACCAGCAACATCAACAGCCGGGCTCGCCTCGGCACCGCGCTTGCCGCGATGGCCATTGGTCTCGCTGCGGTCGCAGCGGCGCCGGCCCAGGCGGCACAGCCGAAGGCCTACGCCTCCGGCGCCTACCGCCCGACGCAGCACGTTCAGCTCTCGGTTGGCGAAGGTCAGATGATCAATCTGCCGCGCAGCGTCGCGAGCGTCTGGGTCTCGAACCCGAAAGTCGCCGACGTCTACGTCAACAACGCGCACCAAATTAATCTCTTCGGCAAAGACTTTGGCGACACTACCGTAATCGCGACCAGCGCAGGCGGCGAAGTCGTCTACGGCGCCCAGGTCAAGGTCAGCCAGAACCTGCCGTCGATCAACGAAGTGCTTCGCGCGGCGATGCCCGAATCGGACGTTCGCGTGACGACGGTCGGTCAGACGGCGATCCTTGCCGGCACTGTCGCTTCGCCTGAGGATGCTGCGTTCGCGCAGCAGCTCGCCGCTTCGGAACTGAATCCGGGCGTCGACATGTCCAAGGACGGCGCGATGTGCAAAATCTGCGTCATCAACCGGCTGAAGGTCGCAACGCCGTTGCAAGTCACGCTGAAGGTCAAGGTGGCCGAGGTCAGCCGCGATTTGCTGAAGCAGATCGGCGTGAACCTCCTGTCGAGCGACTCGACGAGCGGCTTCAAGTTCGGAATCGGACAGGGATCCTCACCGGTTACCGCGCCGGGTGGTTCACCCTTCAAGGTGCTGAGCTCCGTCGTCGGCGGCGGCACGCTCGGTGTCGGCGGCAAGCTGTTCGGCCTCGACCTGACTGCAGCGCTTGATCTTGCGGAGTCGGACGGCATGGTCACAATTCTGGCCGAGCCGAACCTCACTGCGCTTTCGGGTGAAACCGCCAGCTTCCTCGCGGGCGGCGAGTTCCCGATCCCGGTCTCACAGTCTCTTGGCGCGGTCACCATCGAGTACAAGCAGTATGGTGTAGGCCTGGCGTTCACGCCGATCGTGCTTCAGGACGGCCGCATCTCCATGCGTGTTCGGCCCGAGGTCAGCGAACTGTCGGATGCCGGCAGCGTGAACCTCAACGGCTACAAGGTGCCGGCTCTCACCACTCGCCGCGCGGAAACGACGGTCGAGCTCGGTTCGGGCCAGAGTGTCATGATCGCCGGCCTACTGCGCAACACTGGATCGAACTCCCTCGACAAGACGCCCGTGCTTGGTGACCTGCCGATCCTCGGGTCCCTGTTCAAGTCGACGAAGTTCCGCCGTCAGGAGACTGAGCTGGTGATCATCGTCACCCCGTACCTGGTGCGTCCAATCTCCGGCCGTATGGCAACGCCGATCGATGGCTGGCGAGCTCCGACTGACGCCGAGCGGCAGTTGGAAGGCCAGCTTTACAAGGGTGTGAGCGGCGCTCCCGCCCGGATCCCGGCTCCTGCTCCCGGCATGGCCGGCGGGGCTGCCGCAACCGCTACTCCGGGCTTCAAGCTGTGACCCGCCGCTCGCTTAGGAAGGATGCTGCCATGCGTTCCAACTTCAGTCTTTTGATGCTTGCGACTGCGGCCTTGGCCGGGTGCAACTACACGCCCCACGACCTTCCCGATCGCGGACTGGAATCAGTCAATGCTCCGGTGGTCACCCGCACGGACTATGTCTTTGACGCAGCCGCTCCGGGCGGCATGCTGGCGCCGGCTGAGAAAGCTCGCCTGGACTCCTGGTTCCGCGGCCTCGAGCTCGGCTATGGCGATTCCGTCTACGTCGACGCCCCGGGCGCTGATGCCGCACGCTACGACGTGGCCCAGGTGGCGGGCAATTACGGCATGTTGCTGCAGCCGGGGGTTCCGGTGACGGCGGGTGCCGTCAATCCAGGCAGTGTTCGTGTCGTCGTAACTCGTGCTCGCGCCGAGGTTCCTGGTTGCCCGGATTGGCGTCGCGCTTCACAGCCGAACTTCAACAATCGGACATCGTCGAACTTCGGTTGCGGCTTGAACTCGGCTCTCGCCCAGCAAGTCGCAAACCCTGAGGATCTGGTCCACGGCCGCGAAGGTACGGCGGTTGTCGATCCACGCACCGGTACCAAGGCTGTGCAGTACTACCGCTCCCAGGCGCCGACGGGCACGAAGGGCCTCGAGCAAGTTACGACGAAGGGGAACTGATAATGAACGCTCCGTTCCAGGCTCGCGCAGGTTTGCGTGATCCCTTCACTGCCTTCGTGTGCGACGACGCCACGGCGGACATGCTGCGCCCGGTTGCGGTCGAGCATGGCTGGTCGCCGGAGAAGGTCAACAAGGGCGGGCTGCGCAATGCGGTCCAGTCGCTCTCAGTCTCGGCTAGCCCGAACATCCTGTTCGTGGACCTCAGCGAGTTGGGCGACCCACTCAACGATATCAACGCGCTCGCGGAAGTCTGCGAGCCGGGCACAATCGTGATCGCGGCGGGCACGGTCAACGACGTCCGTCTGTATCGCGACCTCGTTGCAAGCGGCATCCACGATTATCTGCTGAAGCCGTTCACGGTCGATCAGCTGCGTGACACATTCGCGCATGCGCAGATGATCTTATCGGGCCCGCGCGGCGAGGCTCAGGCCGACAAGCCGCACGTAATGAGCGCCGTGATCGGCGTCCGCGGCGGCGTAGGCGCGTCCACGATCGCAACCTCGCTGGCGTGGCTTCTTGGCGAAAAGGCGCGTCGTTCGACCGCTCTCCTCGACCTTGACGTTCACTTTGGCACCGGCGCGCTCGCGCTCGACCTAGAGCCCGGTCGCGGTTTGACTGACGCGATCGAGAACCCGAGCCGCATCGATGGTCTGTTCATCGAGCGAGCGATGGTTCGCGCTAACGAGCGTCTCTCGGTTTTGTCCGCAGAGGCGCCGATCAACCAGCCCCTCGTGACGGACGGCACAGCATTTTTCCAGCTCCAAGAAGAGATGAAGAACGCCTTCGAATCGACGGTGCTCGATCTGCCGCGCCACATGCTGATCCAGTATCCGCACATGGTGCACGACGCCCACGTCGCGGTGATCGTCGCCGAGCTCACGCTTGCTGCAACTCGGGACACGATCCGTGTCCTCGCTTGGCTCAAGTCGAACGCGCCGCAGACCAAGGTCGTGGTTGTCGCGAACGGAGTGCCGTCGGGCGGCGCATTGGAAATCAGCCGAAAGGACTTTGAACAGTCGATCGAGCGACCCGTAGACATCGTGTTCCCGTACGACGCCAAGCTTGCCGCCCAGGCGGCCAAGCTCGGAAAGCCGCTCGCGGAAGTCGCCAGCGGGAAGATGGCAGCGCCGTTCAACCAGCTGTCCAGCGTGGTCCTTAGCCATGCCAGTGAAGAAGGCGCAGCTACCGAGTCAGCGGCTGCTGCCGGTGCGAAGTCGCTGGTCGGCAATCTGAAGTCCATGCTGAGCAAGCCCAAGGACAAGGCTGCTTAAGCATTGAGGTGGTTTCGGACGGCGCGGCAACGCGCCGCCCGTCAGAATTGAGAGGCGAAGGCACGAATGCTCTGGTTGCTCATCCTGATCGGCGGTGTCGGCGCACTGGGTCTTGGCTTCATCGCCATGCGCGGTCCCTCACCGCAGAAGTCCGTGAAGCGTCGCGTCGAATTGATCCGCGAGCGTCATGGCGACGTGATTACCGGAAACGCGCAGGCGCAGATCCGGAAGCTGTTCGCGCAGCGCTCCAGCCGCCTGGACGGCTACGCATCGACGCTGATCCCGAAGCCCGCACTGCTGCGCAAGCGGTTGGAAATGACTGGCAAGAACGTCACGCTGGGCAAATATGTCGTGATCTGCGCCGGGGTGCTCGCGCTGATCACTTTCGCCCTGGTGCTCAAGGGTGCGCCATTCATTCTGTCGCTGCTGCTCGGCATTTTCGTCGGCGTCGGCGGACCGCATTTCGTGATCGGCAAGATGATCACTCGGCGAATCGCAAAGTTTAACAACAACTTCCCCGACGCGATCGAATTGATGGTTCGCGGTCTGCGTTCTGGTCTCCCGATCACCGAGACCCTCGGCATCGTCGCTGCGGAAATCCAAGGCCCGGTCGGTATCGAGTTCCGCATCGTTGCCGACAAGATGAAGATCGGCCGCACGATGGAGGCAGCTCTCCAGGACACAGCCGATCGGCTGGGTACGCCCGAGTTTCAGTTCTTCGTCATCACGCTTGCAATTCAGCGTGAGACCGGCGGCAACCTCGCTGAGACGCTGTCGAACCTGGCCGACGTGCTTCGCAAGCGCGCCCAGATGAAGCTGAAGATCCGCGCCATGAGTTCGGAATCGAAGGCTTCGGCCTACATCGTCGGCTCGCTGCCGTTCATCGTCTTCGGCCTCGTTTACATGATGAACCCCCATTACATGGCCGGCTTCTTCTCCGATCAGCGACTGATGGTCGCTGGACTCGGCGGCATGGTCTGGATGGGAATCGGTGCGTTCATCATGGCCAAAATGGTCAACTTCGAGATTTAAGGGAGGCTAGTTAAGTCATGCAGGCTGTGCCGCCCTCTGGACCGACCATCCTCGGCTTCGATGTCATCTACATCGCGACGATGCTCAGTGCCGTCGCCACGCTCGCCGTAATGCTTGCGATCTACGCAGCCACGACGGTGAAGGACCCGATGGCACGCCGCGTCAAAGCGCTCAATGAGCGCCGCGAGCAGCTGAAGGCCGGCATCGTCGCCTCGACGAACAAGCGCAAGAAGCTGACGAACCGCAATCAGGCGGCGGACCGCGTCCGCGGCATCCTGACGCAGTTCAAGATGCTTCAGGACGACCAGCTGAAGAAGACACAGCAGCGCCTGATGCAGGCCGGTATCCGCACCAAGGATCTCGCCTTCTTTCTGATCTTTGCCCGCTTTGTTCTGCCCGTCGTGCTCGGCCTAGTTGTGGTTGTCGGGCTCTACGGCATGCACATGTTCCCCGACTGGTCCTGGTTCCGCCGTTATATGACGGTCGCCGGTGTTCTGGTCGGGAGCTACAAGGCGCCGGACATCTGGCTGAAGAACAAGGTCAACAAGCGCAGCCACGCGATCCGGAAGGGGCTTCCCGATGCGCTCGACCTGCTCGTGATCTGCGCGGAAGCCGGTCTCACTGTAGATGCAGCCTTCGGCCGCGTCTCTCGGGAACTCGGCAAGGCCTATCCGGAGCTCGGCGACGAGTTCGGCCTTACCGCAATCGAGCTCGGCTTCCTTGCCGAGCGGCGCAACGCATTCGAGAACCTCGCCAACCGCGTCGATCTCGAAGCGGTACGCGGTGTGGTTACGACCATGATCCAGACGGAGAAGTACGGTACGCCGCTCGCCTCGGCACTGCGCGTGCTGTCGGCTGAGTTCCGTCACCAGCGCATGATGCGCGCCGAAGAGAAGGCGGCCCGTCTTCCGGCGATCATGACCGTCCCGCTCATCCTGTTCATTTTGCCGACCCTCTTCGTGGTTATCCTTGGTCCGGCAGCCTGCTCGATCAACGACAGCTTCCTGCACGGCTAAACGCCGGTCACCGGAACGCGATGCCGCGCCCATGCGTAATGGGCGCGGCATCATTGTTGTTGGGGACACGGAATGACCGTTACGACCGATCCGAACACCTGGATAATCTATGGCCTCATCTTCCTCCTTGGCCTGCTCGTTGGCGTGTTCCTGACCGCCGGCGGGCGTCGCAAGTGGAGGACTCGCTACCAGAGCGAAGTCGAACGCCGCCGCGAATTGGAGAAAGCGCATCAAGAGCGCGAGAAGCACTGGGCCGACCAGGAAAAGGACTGGCGCGAGCGAGATTCGCTTCGCGCCTCCGCGATCAGGAGCGGGCGCGACCCGGCCGACGACCGGCCGCTCTAGCTAGCCTTCGATTTTGGAAAAGTCGGCGACCGCGTTCACGGCGTCGCGGAAGCGCATCAGCAGATTCAGTCGCCCCTCGCGCTTGGCCGAGTCCGGGTCGTTGACGGTTACGTGATCGAAGAAATCGTCGATCGGCTTCCGCAGTGAGGCTAGCGCCGCCATTGCTGCCGTGAAGTCTTCGTTCTCGACCGCCGCCGATGCTTTTGGCTCAGCTTCGTCGAGCGCGGCGATCAATTCCTTCTGTTCGGGGAGGTCCGCCCCTGCAGACCCTGACGCCATCTCCGCGATCGCCTCCCGCAACCCCGGTTCTTCAACGAGGACAAGCGGATCCTCCTCCCCCGTCTGCGGAATGCCCTGCTCCTCTCGCGAGCTCAGCACCTGCGGGCCGGTCCAATTCTCCTTTTTCAAGATATTGGCCGCGCGCTTGTAGGCGACGAGAAGATTCTCGCCGTCTTGGGTGCGAATAAAGTTTTGGAGTGCCTGTACCCGATTGACCATGCGCACATTGTCGCCGCTTGTTTCAACCGCGACAACGGCGTCGATCATATCATGACGGATGCCGGCGTCGCGCTGCTGGACCTTCAGCCGCTCGATAAGGAAAGTTGCAATCTCGCGGCCAGCATCGGCGCCACCGGGATGAGCAGTTGCGGTGATCAACTCGCGCATCGAGACCCGAAGCTTGTTTTCGATGATGGTGCCCAGGATCCCCAAAGCGGCGCGGCGCAGCGCGAACGGGTCTTTCGAACCAGTTGGTTTTTCGCCGAATTGGAAAAACCCGACGAGACTATCGAGCTTGTCGGCAAGCGCGACAGCAATCGTGACGGGTGCGGTGGGCACCGCATCGCCCTGACCGACAGGCTTATAGTGATCCCGAACAGCATCGGCGACAGCACTCGACTGACCCTGAGCGGCAGCGAGATAGCCACCAATCACGCCCTGAAGCTCCGGGAACTCGCCGACCATGCCTGTCACCAGGTCTGCCTTCGCCATTCGAGCCGCACGTTCGACCTCATCGGGATTGGCCGAAACCACCCGCTGCTCGGCAAGCCAGCGCGCAAGCTTCACTACGCGCTCCACCTTGTCCGCGACGGTGCCGAGCTTCTCATGGAAGACGATCCCATCAAGCTTCTTCGCTTGGTCCTCGAGCGGGACCTTGAGGTCCTGTTCCCAGAAGAAGCGGGCATCCGACAGGCGCGCCGCAAGCACCCGGCGGTTGCCTTCGACAATCGATGCGCCTCCATCGCTTGCAGCGACGTTGGCGACGCAGACGAACGCCGGTGCGAGGTTGGCCTCCTCATCGAGGCAGGCGAAGTACTTCTGGTTCGTACGCATCGTGAGCACGATCACTTCGCGGGGCACGTCCAGGAAATCGGCGTCGAACCGGCCAAGCAGCGGCACGGGCCATTCGGTCAGACCAGCATTCTCGACAACCAGCCCCTCGTCATCCAACAAAATCAGGCCGGCCTCGGCCGCCGCGCGCCGCGCTTCCTCCCGGATCAGCCGCTCGCGCTCGTCCTGGTCGACGATGACATGGCAGGCACGGAGCTTTTCTAGATAGTCGCTCGCTCCGCCAACGGTGATCGGTCCGGGATGATGGAACCTGTGACCGACTGTGGTCGCACCCGATTGGATCCCGTCGATCTCGACGGGAACAATGTCTTCGCCGAGGATCGCCACGATGCCTTGAAGCGGCCGCACCCACCGAAGTGAGCCGGAACCCCACCGCATCGACTTTGGCCAAGGAAAGTCGGCGATAATCTTCGAAATGATATCTTGCAGGATTGCGCCGGCGGACAGGCCGACGATGTCGACTTGAAGAAAATAGACCCCCGCGCGATCCTCTAGGTCCGTCAATTCTTTCCCTACTTTGCGGAGAAAGCCCTGAATTGCCTGCGGTGGTGCAGATGTGCGAGGGCCCTTTACCTCGACGGACCTAGACTCCGCGACAGGTGCAACATCACGGGCGATTAGCGCCAACCGTCGCGGGGTCGAGTAAGTGTCGATCGCGCCTGTCTGTAGCCCCGCCTCGTCCGCGGCTTCCGCGAAAATTCGCGCTAAATCGTTGCGCGCCCGCGCCTGCATCCGCGCGGGGATTTCCTCCGACAACAGCTCGAGCAGGAAATCGGCCATCACGCGGTACGCTCCAGCCAGGCGCCGCACGCAGCTTTCGCAAGATCGCGAACCCGGCCGATATAGGCCTGGCGCTCGGCGACGGAGATGACCCCCCTCGCCTGCAGCGTATTGAAGACGTGACTCGCCTTGATGGCCTGTTCATAGGCGGGGACCGGCAGCTTGGCTTCGAGGCAGCGCTCGCACTCGGCCGCAGCCCTGCGGAAGGAGTCAAAAAGCGCGTCGGTATCCGCGACCTCGAAGTTGTAGGTCGACATTTCGATTTCATTGTCGAGAAAGATGTCGCCGTATCGCACGCGGGCGTCGTTGAACCGGAGGTCGAACACGTTGTCGACGCCCTGGATGTACATGGCGAGCCGTTCGAGGCCGTACGTCAGTTCGCCCGTCACCGGCTTGCATTCGAAGCCACCAACCTGCTGGAAATAGGTGAACTGGGTCACCTCCATCCCGTCGCACCAGACTTCCCAGCCGAGGCCCCACGCACCCAGCGTCGGGCTTTCCCAATCGTCCTCGACGAAGCGGATGTCGTGCTTAAGCGGATCGATGCCGATCTCGATCAGGCTGCCGAGATAGAGTTCCTGCAAGTTTTCGGGGCTCGGCTTCAGCACCACCTGGTACTGATAATAATGACCCAGGCGATTGGGATTCTCGCCATAGCGGCCGTCGGTTGGGCGCCTGCACGGCTGCACGTAAGCGGCACGCCAGGCCTTCGGTCCGAGCGCGCGCAGCACGGTTGCCGGATGAAAGGTCCCCGCCCCCATCTCCATATCGTAGGGCTGCAGGATGACGCAGTCCTGCGCGCCCCAATAGCGGTGCAGCGTAAGGATCAGGTCCTGGAAGCTCAGGCTCAAGCGAACGCCTCATCAATGCGGACAGATTTCGGGCGGCTTTGGCCGAACTGACGCGCTCAGGCAATCTTCGCTACAGGTCAATCTTCAGCGATCGGAAAGCTTGAGCCCCTATTCATTCGCCACCACATTCGAAAGCCAATGATGAAAAAGCTGTTCCAGCGCCTGTTCGCTCCTGTCGCCGCGCTCCTCGCGCTCGGCTCCGCACCTGCCGCCCAGGCAAGGACGAATGTGGCGCGGCCCGCGCTGTGGGAAATCTCGGACGCCGACACCACCATCTATCTGTTCGGCACAATCCACCTGCTGCCCGAGAATTACTCCTGGCAGTCGCCGAAGCTTCAGAAGGCGATGGGCGGTGCGCAACAGCTGATGGTCGAGACAATCGTCGACGAGAAGGACCCGTCGAAGCTGATGAGCGCGATGGCGAGTCTCGCATTTTCCCCCAACCTGCCGCCGCTCGCCTCCCGGGTCGCGCCGGAGAAGCGCGCGGCGCTCGCCGAAGCCATCAGGCAGAGCGGCTTTCCGCCGCAGGCATTCGACCGCATGGAAACCTGGGCGGCTGCGTTCATCCTGCTTGGCAACCAGTTCCGGCACATGGGCCTCAAGGGCCAGGAAGGCGTGGAGATCGTTCTGCGCAACGACTTCGCCACCCAAGGGAAGCCGATCGGCGAGCTGGAGACGAACCTTGAGCAACTAAGCTTCTTCGATAAGCTTCCCGAGAACGCACAGCGCCAGCTGCTGGAAGGCTCGATCGAGGAACCCGCGTCGATGAGCAAGGACTTCCAGCAGATGCTGGCGTCCTGGGTGAAAGGCGATGTTGCGGGGATTGCGGCCTCGTTCAACCGCGATCTCTCCGGTTCGCCAGAGCTCCAGCAGGCCTTAATCAAGCAGCGCAATGCCAATTGGAGCAAGTGGATCGAGCAGCGCATGGGCAAACCCGGCGCGATCTTGATCGCCGTCGGCGCGGGGCATCTCGCGGGCCCCAATTCGGTCGTCGATATACTTCAGCGCGATGGCTATCGCGTTCGGCGTATCCAATAGCCAACTCAAGAGAGCCCTTCGGCCTCCATCCGTCGAGAAAAATTGGCATTCCGCGCTTTTCGCTAGACTTTTCTTAAGCGGTTGCGGACCATCATCTCTCGATATCGGGCTGGGGGTCTGATGCGCGTAAGGAGCTGTTCCGCGGGGTTTTCCCGCCACGGAGAAGGTGCGCGAAAGGCAGCTTTATCCGGGTATCCACGGACTCCTTTCGCAACTCACATCCCCTAGGCCGGCTCGCGGACCGGGAGGGTGTGCATGATTGGTGTTTTGGCCGCTGCCGCATTGGCCGCCGCTACTCCGCTGACCGCGGCGCCGGCGCCACCTGCAATCGCGCCGCCGACAGCGATGAAGGCCGATCCTGCGATGTTCGTCGTTCGCGACGCGGACACGACGATCTACCTCTTCGGCACCTTCCACGCACTCGACGGCAATTCGCAATGGTTCAATGAACAGGTGCGCGACGCGTTCGAGAGTTCGAACGAGCTGGTCCTTGAGACCCTCGTTCCCGAGCGCAATGCGCGACCGATCCCGCTCGCTTCCCCGCCTCAGCCGCTGAGGGCTGTCGCACCGTCGGCGTCGTTCCTGGCCAGCACTCGCATGGCCATCAATGCAGGTAAGTCGCAGGGCATGCAGGTCGGCAACGGTGCCGACATGGTGCTTCGCCGCGCCGCCGAAGACGAAGGGAAGCCGGTCGAAGGATTGGAAACGCTGGAGTCGCAGCTCAACATGTTCGTGAAGATGAAGCCTGTCGCAGCGCCGGCTCAGGCGTCGGCCCGCACATCGGCTCCGATGGCCGATCTTTCCAAGTCGATGGCGGAGATGCAGGCGGCCTGGAAACGGGGCGACCAGACGGTCTTTGTGCGGATGCTGGGTGAGCTCGAAGGCGCTTCCCCGGACACCTACCGCGTCATGTTCACCGACCGGAATGCCCGCTGGGCGGACTGGATCCGCGCCCGCATGCAGACTCCTGGCACGGTCTTCGTGGCCGTAGGCGCCGGGCATCTCGCAGGGAAGGACAGCGTCCTGGTCCAGCTGGCGGAACGCGGCATCTACTCGATCCGGGTCAACTGAAGCACTGAAACTTGCGTTTCCGGCGCTCCTGCACTAGGGCGCCGCATCCCTTAGCCATGGTCATCCCTGGAGGCGTGGCGGGGTCTTTTTTTTAATCGGAGAATGCGAAATGAGCGATCAGCTGACGCTGCCCGCCGAAGCGCGCGACGGACTTGGCAAGGGAGCCTCCCGTGCACTGCGCCGCGATGGACGGGTACCCGCCGTGGTTTACGGCGAAAAGAAGGAGCCACTCTCGATCCATGTCGAAGAGAAGCTCCTCAACAAGATTCTTTCGAGTGGCCACTTCATGAACTCGGTCGTGATGATCGATCTGGGTGGCAAGGCGCACCGGACGCTGCCGAAGGCCGTGGACTTCCACCCGGTCACCAGCCGCCCGATCCACGTCGACTTCCTGCGCATCGGCGAGCACACCAAGGTGCACGTCGCTGTGCCGATGCGTTTCGACAATGAAGAGGCATCGCCGGGTCTCAAGCGCGGCGGCGTACTCAACGTCGTCGTCCATGAGCTCGAGATCGTGTGCGACGCTGCGCACATCCCCGCCGAGATCCACATTCCGCTGGACGGGCTGGAGATCGGCGATTCGATCCACATCAGCGACGTGAAACTGCCGAACGGCGTGACGCCCGCTAACACGGATGAAGACTTCACGGTCGCCACGATCGTCGCTCCGTCGGCGATGAAGTCCGAAGAGGAAGAGGCCGCGCCTGCTGGCGAGGTCCCGACCGTCGAGGGCGGCGCTGCGGAAGGCGAGACCGAAGGCGAAGGCTCGGAAGCAGCCGAGGGCTAAGCCTTCCAGCTTCCAAACAACGGAACCGCTCGCCCTTAACGGCGGGCGGTTTCTTTTCGCGCCGCGCTCACGCTAGGGAAAGCGATGCAAGTCTGGGTCGGTCTTGGAAATCCCGGTGCGAAATATTCGCTCCACCGGCACAATGTCGGGTTCATGGCCGCCGATATCCTCGCCGAGGTTCACGATTTCGGCCCCTGGCAGAAGAAGTTCCGCAGCCTGATCGCCGAAGGTCACATCGGCCGCAATCGCGTCCTGCTGATGAAACCGCAAACCTTCATGAACGATAGCGGTGACGCGGTTCAGCAAGCGCTGCGCTTCTATAAGCTCGACATGGATGCACTCACCGTCTTCCACGACGAACTCGATCTCGCACCGTTTAAGGTGAAGGTCCGCGTCGGCGGCGGCCTCGCCGGGCACAACGGCCTGCGCTCGATTGACGCGAGCCTGGGCCCCGAATTCCGTCGCGTCCGCATCGGCATCGGCCACCCTGGCCCGGGCCGGAAGGACCTCGTCACCCCGCATGTGCTCGGCAATTATGCAAAGTCGGAGATGGAGGTCCTCAGCGACATGCTCGCAGCCATCGCCGCGGAGGCCGAGTGGCTCGCCGACGGCGACGATGCTCAATTCATGAGCGAAGTGGCCTTGAGGATGCAGCAGTCGGACTCATGATCCGGAAGCCGCTTCAACCTGGACCTTTGCCTCCTGCAGCATGCGCTGGAAGCGCGGATCACCGCGCAGAGGATCGAGATTGCGATCCGCCTCGGCCAGGCTCAGCAACGTCTTGCCACCTCTAGCAAGGGCCGGTTCGAGCAGCTGAAGCGCTTCTTCCTTGTCGTCGAAGAAGGCGAGCACCGGCCAGGCGAGATTGTACCGCATGTACATGTTGTCGGGATCGAGCATCAGTGCGCGACTTATCCATTCGCGGGCGCGGTCGGTTTCACCGACCGCCGCAAAGCTCAGCGCACCGTAAGCGAGCGCCGCCCCGTTATCGGGATCTCGTGCAAGCGCGCTCTGCACGTGATTGATCATGCGCGCGGCGCATTCACGGGCGTGCTCGCGGTCGCCGCGAGCCAGGTACAAGGCCGAAAGCATGCCGCGGCTGTGGAAATCGCTGTCGTCGAGCTCCGTCGCCTTCTCCAGGTGGTGAACCGCTCGATCGAGCTTGCCGTGGCGATAAAATACGCGCGCCGCCTCCTTGTTTGCCTCCCACGAGTGAGGGTTGAGCCGAAGAGCGGTCTCAAGCTCCGCCTCTGCCTCCTCGTGGCGGCCGAGCATCGCGAAGTGCCACGCCCTCGGCAAATGAGCTTCGGCGATGGTGGCATCGAGCGCCAGCGCACGGTTTGCCGCGGCCAGGCCGTCGTCTAGTTCCTCGTTGCCCGTGTAAGCGGAGCGCAGGTTCGCTTGCGCCATGCCCATCAGGGCCCAGGCCTGCGCATAGTTCGGATCGATCGCCGTGACTCGGTCGCAGATTCGGATCACCCGGCGCTCGCGACCGCTTTGCCCGAAATCGCCATCGATCCAGGACTGCCGGGCCATGAGGTAAAGGTTGTAGGCTTCTGCGTCCGCCGTCCCCCGCTTTTCAATCGCCTTCTTCTCTTTCGGCAGCAGCTTGATCTTCAGGGCATCGACGATCGCTTCGCTGATCTCGTCCTGGATCGCGAAAATGTCGGTAAGATCGCGGTCGAAGCGCTCCGCCCAAATATGATCGCCGCTTGTCCCGTCAATCAGCTGCGCAGTGATGCGAACGCGGTTCCCTGCCTTGCGTACGCTACCCTCGAGCACGTGACTGACGCCGAGCTTCACCGCGATTTCACAGACATTCACCGACTGCCCCTTGAACGTGAAAGCCGTGTTGCGGGCGGTGACCGCAAGCGCCGACACTTTGGACAGGTCCGTCGTGATGTCCTCACTGATGCCATCGCTGAAATAATCCTGCTCGGCCTCACCGCTCATGTTTGCGAATGGCAGCACGCAGATGGAGACTTGGTTGCGGGCTGGACGGCGAGGCACCGTTCGGGAAGCGGTGACTGATCCAGCGAGGGCTTCGACACTCGCCGCAAGCTTGCGCCAGCCGGCAGCGGCGAGCTCGCCGCTCCAGTTGCTGAAATCCGCACATTGAATTTGATTGAACGGCATCGGCGGAATCGTTCCGTCGAGACTTGCCTGGACGAGTGTGCCGGCGGTTCTCGCAGCATCCGCTTCCGCCTTAACCCACTGAGATTGCACAGCTTGAGCCGACCACAACACCACGACAGCATTGGCGGATTTGAGGCGCTCTTCGATGACGTCTGCGTAGGCACGATGAGCCGGGAGCTCATCGTCGCGCCACACGGTATGTCCAGTGCCTCGCAGCGCATCCGCAATTCGTTCGGCCTGCCGCTCGTCAGGCCGCGCGTAGGAGACGAACACGTTAGCCATCGAGCCTCCCCTTCCGTCCCGAATATCAGGATTCTACTGGGGAGTCATGGTGCGGAGCCTGTTCGCGACGAAACTGTATGAAGCGGAGATCGCCGACAAGGCCCTGCTGGACGATCTTGGCCATTCGATCCGCACGTTGGCGAGCGATGACGAGGCGGGCCGCCGCTGGTCAAGGGAGCATGGGTACAAGGGCTACACGAGCTATGCCTCGCTCAACGACCTGCCCCGTCGCGATCCTGCGTTTGCCGATCTCGCGAAACAGCTTGGCAGGCACGCCGGATTATTCGCCACGGAATGCGCGTTCGAGCCGGCACGGAAGCCGAAGTTGGACAGCTTGTGGGTGAACATGTTGCGGGCGTCTGGGCACCACAGCGCTCATATCCACCCGCACAGCACCATCTCAGGCACGTTCTACGTCGACGTCCCCGCAGGCTCGGGCGCAATACGCTTCGAAGATCCTCGGCTGCCGTTGATGATGGCTGCGCCGACGCGTAGCTCGGATGCGCCGCAAGATCTTCAGCCGTTCGTCACCGTTCAGCCGCGCTCCGGTCTCCTCCTATTGTGGGAAAGCTGGCTTCGTCATGCGGTGCTTCCCGGCGCAGGTCGAGGTGAGCGGTTGAGCATTTCGTTCAACTTCGCCTAAAGGGCGGCAACTCCCCTCACCTACCAGGACAATCATGGGCTTCCGCTGCGGCATCGTCGGCCTGCCGAACGTTGGCAAATCGACACTTTTCAACGCCTTGACCGAGACCGCTGCGGCGCAGGCGGCAAATTATCCCTTCTGCACGATCGAGCCGAACGTCGGCCGCGTTGCCGTGCCCGATAAGCGCCTCGACGAGATCGCGCGCATCGCCAAATCGGCACAGGAGGTCGAAACACAGATCGAGTTCGTCGACATCGCGGGCCTGGTGCGCGGTGCGTCCAAGGGCGAAGGTCTCGGCAATCAGTTCCTCGCCAACATCCGCGAGGTCGACGCGATCGTCCACGTGCTCCGCTGCTTCGAGGGCGGAGACGTTACCCACGTCGAAGGCCGCGTCGATCCGATCGCGGATGCCGAGACGGTCGAGACCGAGCTGATGCTCGCTGACCTCGACAGCCTCGAGCGGCGGGTGCCCAATCTCGTGAAGAAGGCTCAGCAGGGGGATAAGGAAGCAAAGATCGAAGCCAGCGTGTTGAACCAGGCGCTCGAACTGCTTCGCGCATCGAAGCCGGCGCGGCTTACCCAGCCCAAGGATGTCGAGGAAGCGAAGGCGCTTGCCCGCGCGCAACTGCTGACGGCTAAGCCTGTCCTGTACGTCTGCAATGTCGATGAGGGCGAGGCTGCGGAGGGTAATGCGCTGTCACGGCGTGTGTTCGACAAGGCCACGTCGGAAGGTGCCAAGGCTGTCGTCATTTCAGCCGCGATCGAGGCCGAAATCGCGACGCTGCCTGCGGACGAGCGCGACGCGTTTCTGTCCGACCTTGGCCTTCACGAGACCGGTCTCAACCGAATGATCCACGCTGCCTATGAGCTGCTGGGCCTGCTCACCTTCTACACCGCTGGCCCAAAGGAAGCCCGCGCCTGGACGGTCCATCGCGGCGCGCGGGCGCCTGAGGCCGCCGGAGAGATCCACACCGACTTCGAGCGTGGCTTCATCCGGGCCGAGACGATCGCCTACGACGACTTCGTCAACTTCGGCGGCGAGGCCGGTGCGCGGGACGCGGGCAAGCTGCGGTCCGAAGGTAAAGATTATGTAGTTCAGGACGGCGACGTGATGCTGTTCCGCTTCAACGTCTAGGGACCGGACGTTCCCCTCGCCTCACGGCACAGCATCCAGCTCAGCCCGGCGGCGATCACAGCACCTACCGCGCTGAGCCACTGCGGCAAGTGGCAGCCGCAAACGACGATTTCGAACGGCCGCACCAGTCGATAAATGTGAACCAGTGCCATCAAGGCGAAAATCGCGGATGCGATCCACGTGAACGGACGATTTATCGGCTCTCCCTTCTGTCGCTTTTTACTCCTTCACCCACGGTTCGGCGATCCTCAACGTGAGGAGTACCCAGAGCATCCCGAACGCCCAACCGCCGATCACGTCGCTGGGCCAGTGAACGCCGAGCATGACGCGGCTAGTGCCAACCAGCAGCGAGAGCAGGACAGCGCCGGCGATCGCCTCGCGCCGCCACCGCCTTCCGAAACTGAGCGTTAGAGCGAGCGTCAGGTAGAAGATCATCGAGCTGGTCGCGTGGCCGCTCGGGAACGACGAAGTCTTCACGACGACGAGGTGCGGATCAAGATCCGGCCGTGCCCGAGCGATCCAATATTTCTGGAGCTCGCTGAGACCACGGCCGATCATCACGATCGCGAACAGCACAAATGGCAAGTGGCGATGCCCGCGATACCAGAGCCAAGCGGCACAGACGACGCTCGCGGTGATGAGGACCGTCGGCTCGCCAAGCGCAGTGAAGACACGTGCGATGAGGACGCGCGCCGGATGCCCGCCTGCATAGAGCGCGCGATAGATCTCCTGGTCGAGTGGGCCCCCGCCCCAGAGCAACATGGCCAGCCAGATCGCCATGAGCGCGAGTACGATTGCAGAGTAACGGATTTGCGCGCGCACCATGGAGGTCATGCGTCTTTCAACTAAGGACGGATGCGGCGAGGTTCATCATACTTCCAAGTGCCTACCCATAAGACTAGCTCCCTGAGAAGCCGGGTCGCTGTCAGCTAGCCGACGCAAGCTGCCCCGCTCTCGCCTCCAGTCGCCGCAAACGTCGAAGAAACAATGGCTTAGCGGCGTTCAGCGCCCAACCCGTCCATCCGAGGCGGAAAAAGGGAGGACGCTTCGTGATGCCTTTCACGAGCGTCCGATTTCTCGTGCACTCACATGGAGGTATGTATGCGTAAGATCTTGTTTGCCGCCGCTGCTCTCGCGGCAGTCGCCACGCCCGTCGCTGCCCAGACCAACGCCGCAAGCGGCAATGGCCTTGTTGCCGTGAACGTCCAGAACGTCGATATCCTGAAGAACTTCCTGAACGACAGCCAGGTGTCCGCGCTTAACAACGTCACGGTACCTGTCCAAGTCAACGTGCCGGTGGGCGTTGCCGCCAATGTTTGCGGCGTCGATGCGAACGTCCTCGCGCATCAGCGCAAGGGCGCGGATCCGGTGACCTGCACCGCTCGCAACGGATCGAAGGCGCTT
Organism: uncultured Alphaproteobacteria bacterium; assembly: GCA_963752025.1. Lineage (GTDB taxonomy): Bacteria > Pseudomonadota > Alphaproteobacteria > Sphingomonadales > Sphingomonadaceae > Sphingomicrobium. The sequence goes on from CAVVWY010000027.1 coordinate 84,137, forward strand.
GCGAACGCATTCGCTGCCCAGCAGCTGAACCAGACCAAGTAACCGCCTCCACGGCGGCTCCAGGAGCCCGGCCGTAGCCCCCTGCGGCCGGGCTCTTTTTGCTTTCGCCGGGCGCATTTCCGGCGGCACGAAGTCTAATTTGAGTTCAGGTACCGCTGCGCATCCGCATTCGGGTCGGTGGTCGGCCTCGATGCGTCATATTGCCGCCACTCCTCCATCTGCCGCTGCTTGTCTGGCGGCAACGAGCTTTCCCAGTCGGCCTGCGACTGGAAGCCCCGCATCGGGTCACCGATTTGAGCGCCACTTTCGATCTGCGCCGCAAGTTTCTGGAGCACCGGACGGAAGGTGAGGTTGAGCAGCCAGTCCGGCGCATAGCCGAGCTTCGCCTTGGACGTGCCCGCCAGTTCTTCACGGATCACCGCGCCCTGGGCGTGGAGCTTCACCGACATCAACCTGTCCTTGCCGTCGTTCTGCGGCGTGAAGACGATATCTGCCGTTCCCGCCGGCTTGCCCTCCATGGACAGCTGCAGCGCCAGACGCTCGCCGGGCAGCGGGTCCTGGAGCTCAGCCCGTTGCTGATCGTCCGCCCGTCCTCGAGCTGGACGACACCGCTGTCGCGTACTGAGACGGCCTGCTCCACCGCCGCGTAGACGGCATCGGGCTCGTTGTGCACCAACTGCTCCGCGCCCGCGCCGTAGTGGCTACCGGCGATGCACCCGCCGGCCTGGAGCACCGGCCCGATGAGCAACTTGCGAAACATTACGTCCCCCCGGCCCGATCGGCCGAAAGTCCCTGGAATCGCTGTTCCTAAGGAGCATTTAAGCCGTTGCCGCTCCGCGCTTCGTTGAATTCGGTGCTCCCACAAGTTCGCCCGCGCTCCAGAGAGTCCTCGCGAGCGTCACTGCTTTTTTGAGCGATGCCACTGTTACGCCGCCCGAGCGTTCTACTGCTGAGCTTCCGGGCGTTTCCCGGGGAATGGAAGGAAGTCCTCATGACGAACATTGCCAAACTAGTCGGCGCGACAGCCTTCCTCGGGCTTGCCGTTCCCGTCGCTGCGCAGGACCCCTACAATTATCCGCAGGGCCAATATCAACCACAATATCCGCAGCAATATCCACAACAATACCCGGGCCAGCCGGTCCAGACCCAGCCCTACCCTGGCCAGCAATATGGCTATCCGCAATCCGGATATGGCAACAACTCGGTCGGCCAGATCATCGATCAGCTGCTGGGTAACCGTTACAGCGTGACCGACCGGCAGGCGATTTACCAGTGCGCAAACGCGGCCATCTCGCAGTCGTCCGCGCAATTTGGCGGTGGCTCCGGCGGCGGCTACAACCACCCGTACGGCTACAATCAGCAATACGGATACAACCGGTTCCGAGTCACGGCGATCACCGACGTCGAGCGGCGCAGCAACGGCTTGCGCGTGAAAGGATTGCTGGACTCGGGCCGTCGCTATGGCGGCTACGGCAATGGCAATACCGGCTACGGCGGCTACAACAACTACCCGAATGGCGGCGGAGACATCAGCTTCCGTTGCAATGTCGACTATCGCGGGATTGTAACCAACGTCCGGGTGGAGCCAGTCGGAGGCTATCGCTATTGATCAGGTCTAAGCCGACCGGCGCTGTTCCTCGCTGAGTTCGGCGACCAGGCGCTTGCCTTCCCAAACCTCGCACCTAGATCCAAAGCCGCGATCTCGCGCCTTGGCGATCGCATCCTCGTCGTTGACGGCCTCAAGCCAGTCGGCACTGACGATGCTATGCGCTGCGTCGAAGCAGTAAACACGATATGTTGTCTGGGGGTTGGGCACGGACTTGCTCCTCAACAACAGCGGGAGCCCGACGGATCGTCTCTCTCTGTCACCGCTGTGCTGACGCCGGGGCGGTGATGGGGTAGCCTGTACACGTGACTCTGTGATCGCCTGATAACCTGAGTTACACGGCAAACGTCACGGCGCAGCCTTTGAGCAGACCTCAGCCACGGGCACGAGTAACTTGCGCTCATACTCATTGCGCCGCTGTCCCCGCTGCGGCGGCTGCACCGGCGGGCGGGGGACTTTGACGGTAACGCGCACCAGGCTCCATTCGCATGGGACTGGTATCTCGAGGAATTGATAAGAGGTTTCGTCAGCTCCAACCTCATTCGGCTGTGACGTAACGAGCCGGTAGAACTGCGTCGCGCCGAGGTCCTGCGGCGCCATCGAATTACGGTTCGCGGGCCCGCGGATGCCGAAGGCGGACACTTCGATGTAATTCACCGACTGCTTCGTTTCCGACTTGTTGTTGATCTCGATCGACAACTGGACGAGAGCGGTTTCCGGCTTGCTCTCGGGAATTAGCCTGGTGTCCGCCTTCAATTCGACGCCCAGCCTTGGGCTCCATTGCTGCTCCTCGAGGTAGAGGAGTCCAGCGGCGAGGATCGCGATTGCGGTCACCGTGTGCACCGCGACCAACGCGCTCTTCTGCGCAATATCGAGGCGCTGCTGCCCGAGCTTGGGCGCGATCCAGAACGCCCAGCCGACCAGCAGCATGATGATGAAGCCGAGCGCGAGTAGCAGGAGGCTGATCGACATTCGGCGCGTCCCCTCGTTTTCGCAACGCATCGACTTTATGCGCAACGGCAGCGGCTGGCCACAGAGGCTAGTCGCTCGCGTTTTCCAAGTAGCGCACCTCCAGCTCGCGATTGTCGAGCAGCCGGCGTCCCTCCCGCTCTTCGTATCCGTCGAGCAGGCGCGCGCTGATGCCCACGCGGCCGTAGCTTTCGCCTGTGCTTTCCCAATGCACGAAGCAGGCGCAAACCGGGCAATGCCGTAGCGCGATCATCCGGTCGCCCCAGATGTACGGCACCGTCTCACCCTGCACGCGGATGCTGCCGTCGTCGGGGTAATAAGCGATGAGCGAACCGAGCTTGCGGCAGATGCTGCAGTTGCAGCTGCCGACCCATTCTGGCGGGCTCGGCACCTCGATCCGCACCGCGCCGCAATGACATGAACCATGGACCGTCATGCGCAAACCTTTCGAGCGAGCATAGCTACCTACGACGGATGCTGAGAGAACATCGCGACAAAACCCGCGCCCTGCCATAGGGCGATTACCGCTCGGGCTTATACGAATTGCGGGAGTCGCGGTCGAAGCGCAAAATCGCGTTCGAAATGAAAACCGAGGATCGCGATTACTTCATGCTTCGAGGCCGTCAGGAACGACAGGCAGCGGCGCTCAGTCGTGGCGCCGTGCGCGGTCGGCACGAAGAGCTCGCCTGGCTATACGAAATGAGAGTGATCTACATCGATCGCGGACTGATCGGCGACGATTTCGAAGACGAGGCCGAAGCGCCCACCGCTGTTCAGCCCCTTGCGCTGACGGCCTGATCTCCCCCGACGACGCTGTCGCTATTCGCGCTTGGCTAACGACGGCAGCGGCGCTCAGTCGTGGCGCCGTGCGCGGTCGGCACGAAGAGCTCGCCTGGCTATACGAAATGAGAGTGATCTACATCGATCGCGGACTGATCGGCGACGATTCCGAAGACGAGGCCGAAGCGCCCACCGCTGTTCAGCCCCTTGCGCTGACGGCCTGATCTCCCCCGACCACGCTGTTGCTATTCGCGCTTAGTCGCGACTCTCCCCGGGACGGTAGCTGCCTAGCGGATCCACATCTTCGGATACGTTTGCCGCTTCACCGCCGCCAAGCTCACCGTGATCGGGCGGCGTGCCGGACCCGATGTCCAAACCGGCGCCGCTCCCTATCGCGTCGCCAATCGTCTCGGCGCGGCCGCCATCCTGGCGCGCCAGTTCTGCGTCGCCCAGAGCCGTTGCGCCAGGCCCGAGCGGACTTGCTTCTTCGCGGACCGACTGGGCCGGCTTTGGGGGCGGCTGCTTGAAGGTCGCGGAACCGCGAGCGTCGGGCTCGTTCTTGATGGTCTGAGGATGGTCTTCTTCGGCGGGTTCGTCGGGGATCATCGATCGTCTCCTCCCCTCATGAACGTACGGCGCCCCGCAGTGTTGCTCAGCGTATCTCCGCTTCCGGCTGAATGACCGCACAAGCCACCCGCGGGCCGCTGTTGCCGCTCGGATCGGTGACGTTGTCGTCCGCCTGCGCGTGGATGACGAGGGCAGCAGCGTCCACGTCCAGCAATGCGCCCAGCGCACCAGCGGACGCCGTAAGGCTAGCGCCGGCAAGAGTGACCATCGTGTCCAGGGCCCCATTCGCGGCGACTTCCAAGTTGGGCAGGTCGCCCGCGTGAGGACCGGCAGGATTGCTGAGACCGTGCCTCTTGGCTGCCGGATTCCAGTGCGGCCCCGCGCTCGCGAAGTCCGGCGGATCGCACCGGCCGACTGAGTGGACATGAATGCCATGAACGCCATGCCCGAGGCCGCTAGCCTTGATGTGGAAGGTGACGCCACCAGCAGTTTGCCAGGCGCGAACGGTCCCGACCGTCTGCCCGCTTGCATTGATGAGCGGCATTGCGGGACCGCCGTGCGGCTCCGGAGCGTAGCTGCAGGCCGAGGCCAGAATGGGAATGAGAAGAGCAAGCTTGCGCAAAATAGCCTCCATCATTTCTTGTCGGGTTCAGCCTCGACCCGGACGAGCAACTGGCCTTCCTTAACGTGCGCACCCGCCGACGCGGAGAGTTCCGCGATGACGCCATCGAACGGAGCGGTCAGCGCATGCTCCATCTTCATCGCTTCCAAAGTCAGCAAGCGTTGTCCTTTTGCAACGTTTTCGCCCACCGAAACCTCTACTGCTGTCACCTTCCCGGGCATGGGCGCCTCGATCTCCCCGTCGTGAAGACCATGCGTCGTGCCGGTACCGCGCGACGCCAGCGCGAACTCAAAAGCCTGACCCCATTGGAAAACCACAACGCGCTCCCCATCGCAGAATCCGGTGACCCACAGTTCATCGTCCGCTGGAATTTCAATCGCTCGAAATTCGCCACCTCTTCCTATCGTCGCGGTCAGTCGCGGTGACGCATTCACACGCAAGCCAATAGGACCAGCTTCCGATTCCGCTGAAGCCAAGATCGCAATGGTAGCCGCATTATCCCAAATTTCATCGTCGGGTTCTGGATTCGGAACGAGCTCAGCAAGCTTTCGGTCTATGAACGACGTTTCAATTCTCAATTCCTCGAAGTCTTCATCGAACAGACAACGTGCGAGAAACCCCGCGTTAGTTCGAACCGGCCAAACTTCGACGTCGTCGACAATGGCCGCGAGCACTTGGAGAGCGTCCAATCGAGTGGCGCCTGATCCAATGAGTTTGGCAACCATCGGATCGTAGAAAGGCGAGATTAAGTCCCCTTCCTCGACTCCGGTCTCGATACGACCTTCGTCGCCAAGGTAGAAATGCTCAAGCCGCCCAACGCTCGGCAGGAAGCCCTTCGCCGGGTCCTCTGCGTAAAGCCTCGCCTCAATGGCGTGACCGTTGATCGATAGCTCGTCCTGCTTCTTCGGCAGCGGTTCGCCCGACGCCACACGTAACTGCCATTCGACCAGGTCCTGCCCGGTGATCTCTTCGGTCACCGGATGCTCGACCTGCAGCCGCGTGTTCATTTCCATGAACCAGATACGGTCGCGGTGAAGGCCCTCCGACGCGTCGGCGATGAACTCGATTGTGCCCGCGCCTTCGTAGTTCACCGCCTGCGCGGCACGCACAGCAGCGCCGCACACCGCTTCGCGCGTTTCCGTGTCCATGCCTGGCGCCGGCGCTTCCTCGATCACCTTCTGATGGCGGCGCTGGAGCGAGCAGTCGCGCTCGAACAGATGGACGACATTGCCGTGGCTGTCGCCGAACACCTGCACCTCGATATGGCGCGGCGAGAGGATGTATTTCTCGATCAGCACGCGGTCGTCCCGAACGCGCTCGCTGCCTCGCGCTTCGCGCTGTCGAGCGCGGCCTCGAATTGGTCGGGCTCGTCAACCCGGCGCATGCCCTTGCCGCCGCCGCCCGCGACCGCCTTGATCAGCACCGGATAGCCGATCGCGGCGGCTTCCTGCTTGAGACGCGCCGGATCCTGGTCCTCGCCGAGATAGCCGGGCGTCACCGGAACGCCCGCCTCAGTCATCAATTTCTTGGCGGCGTCCTTCAGGCCCATGGCGCGGATGCTATCCGGCTTCGGCCCAACCCAGATCAGGCCCGCGTCGATCACCGCCTGCGCAAAGTCGGCATTCTCGCTGAGGAAGCCGTAGCCGGGGTGGATCGCCTCTGTTCCGCTGGTCTTCGCCGCCTCGATGATCCTGTCGGCGCGGAAATAGGACTTTCGCGCGGGGCTCGCCCCGATGTGCACCGCCTCGTCCGCCATGCGCACGTGCAGCGCCTTGGCATCCGCGTCAGAATACACCGCAACCGTGCGGATCCCGAGCCTGCGCGCCGTGCGGATCACGCGGCATGCAATCTCCCCGCGATTGGCGATGAGGAGCGAAGCGATCATCTGCCGATCTTCACCGATCTTCGCAGTGACGCGCATCGACTTCTCCCGGCGCAGAGTTCGCGACAAAGAGATCAGCCGACTGAAAGCGCATAATGGGCCTACGCCTAGGCGAGCGGTTCGAGTGTAGGATAGCGGATTCACAAATGATCCGATCACATCCTGAACACGCCGAACTGCGGCCGGTCGGGGATCGGCGCGTTCAGAGTTGCGGCAAATGCCAGCCCGAGCACGTCGCGGGTCTGCGCCGGGTCGATGATGCCGTCATCCCACAGCCGCGCGGTGGCGTGCCAGGGGTTGCCCTGCGCTTCGTAATCCTCGCGGATCGGGCGCTTGAAGGCTTCGGCCTGCTCGGGCGTCCATTTGTCGGCGTCCCGGTGAACCGTGGCGAGAACACTCGCCGCCTGCTCGCCGCCCATCACGCTGATGCGGCAGTTGGGCCAGGTGAATAGGAAACGGGGCGAGTAGGCGCGGCCCGACATACCGTAATTGCCCGCGCCGAAGCTGCCGCCGATCAGCACGGTTACCTTCGGCACGCTGGCGGTCGCGACGGCGGTCACCAGCTTGGCGCCGTGCTTGGCGATCCCTTCCGCCTCATACTTTCCGCCGACCATGAAGCCGCTGATGTTCTGCAGGAACAGCAAGGGCGTCCGCCGCTGACACGCGAGTTCAATGAAATGCGCGCCTTTTTGCGCGCTCTCCGAAAAGAGGATGCCGTTGTTGGCAAGGATCGCGACCGGCATCCCCCAGATGTGCGCGAAGCCACAGACCAGCGTGGATCCATATTGCGGTTTGAACTCGTGGAACTCGGACGCGTCGACCATGCGGGCAATGATCTCGTGGACGTCGTAGGGTGCGCGAACGTCTTCCGGGATGATCCCGTAGAGCTCTTCCGCGTCGAATGCTGGCGACCGCGGCTCGCGCAGCTCCAGCCCTGCCCCTGCGCCCGACTGAAGGGTCGAGACAATGTCCCGGACGATTGTCAGCGCATGCTCATCGTTCTCAGCGAGATGGTCGACAACGCCGCTCTTCTTCGCATGCAAGTCGCCGCCGCCGAGATCCTCCGCGCTGATTTCCTCGCCTGTCGCCGCCTTCACCAACGGCGGACCGCCGAGGAAGATCGTGCCCTGATTGCGCACGATGACGCTCTCGTCGCTCATCGCCGGAACGTAGGCGCCGCCTGCGGTGCAACTCCCCATCACGCAGGCGATCTGAGCGATGCCTTTCGAGCTCATCTGCGCCTGGTTGAAGAAGATGCGGCCGAAGTGGTCGCGGTCGGGGAACACCTCGGCCTGGTGCGGCAGGTTCGCGCCGCCGCTGTCGACCAGGTAGACGCAGGGCAAGCAGTTCTGCTCGGCAATCTCCTGCGCACGGAGATGCTTCTTCACCGTCATCGGATAGTAAGTGCCGCCTTTGACCGTCGCATCGTTGCAGACGATCATCACCTGCTTGCCGGACACGCGGCCGACGCCCGCGATGATGCCCGCGCCCGGCACTTCGCTGTCGTACATGTCGCACGCGGCAAGCTGGCTGATTTCGAGGAACGGCGAGCCGGGATCTAGCAGCCGCTCGACGCGGTCGCGCGGAAGCAGCTTGCCGCGTGATACGTGGCGCTCGCGATGCTTCTCCGTCCCGCCATGGGCGGCCTTGGCAACGTCCGCCCTCAGTTTTTGTGCAAGCGCCTGATTATGTGCGAAGCGGGCGCGATACTCCCCGCCGTCAACGGCGATCTTACTCTCGATCCGCGGTGCGCTCATGCGGCGTCGGGTAGCCGTTGCCGACGCAAAAGCAAACTAGTGCTGTTGCTCGGCGCGGGCATGGAGATAAGCGTAGAGCGCGTCCCGCTCGTGTGGGGTGAAATGGGTGAAGCGCTCGCGTGCGACCTCGCCCATCAACGGGTTCTTGAGCTTGCGCCCGCCCGCGGCGATACCCTTCGTCATCAACGTCTCGAACTCGGCGCGCGTGTAGCCACCGACGACAACGAGGTTCGGCGGCTCGCCTGGCTTACCGCCCTCCAGTTTCGGCCCGTGGCATTCGGCGCAGGTAAGGCGCGTGATGTAGCGGCCAAGCGAATATTCCGGGCCGAGGTCGACCGGCGCCAAACTCTTGTCCTGCTGCACCGTGTTCTTTGCCGTCTTGAGTTCGCCCTTGGCGATCATTTCCTTGGCGTCGGCTTCCCACGGCTTGGGCGGCTGGGTAGGCTTCCCATTCGGCGTCGGCGTGCGAAGGTCGGCGATCAGCGCTCTCATGTCCGACGCGCTTAGATGCTGGAAGATTTCCGAAGGCATGCCCCAGAGCTCACGGCCGTCGCGCGGCACGCCGGTCCGGAGCACGCGTTCGATCTCTGCGTCGCTATATTTCGGAAGGTCGCGGCTCAGGTTGGACGCGTAGCGCTCATAGAAGGTGCCGCCCTCGAGCTTTTCACGATGACAGCCGCGACAGCCCAGCGTCCAGCTGATCCGCTCGCCATGGCGCAACAAGCGCCGCGGCCCCTACGACCTCAGCACCGTCGAACGAGATTGGCGGGACCTGTGGCGCAGGCTTGCTCGGTTGTTGCTGGCACCCGGCAAGCAACAGCGCGGCAAACATCCAATGTCGCATCAGCAATCCCCCGGCTGGGGGACATAGCACATCAGACGCCGATCAGCTCACGTCCGATGAGCATCCGACGAATTTCGTTGGTGCCGGCGCCGATGTCGAGCAGCTTGGCGTCGCGGTAATAGCGCTCGACTGGCCAGTCCTTGGTGTAGCCCGCACCGCCCAGCGCCTGCACGGCTTCGTTGGCGACCTTCACCGCATTCTCGCTGGCGAGGAGGATCGCGCCAGCCGCATCGTAACGCGTCGTCTTGCCTGCGTCGCACGCCTTGCGCGACCTGGTAGACATAGGCGCGCGCCGAGTTCAGCGCGACATACATGTCGGCGATCTTTGCCTGCATCAGCTGGAAGCTGCCGATCGGCTTGCCGAACTGCTTGCGCTCCCGGACGTAAGGCAGGACGACGTCGAGGCACGCCTGCATGATCCCGATCTGGATGCCGGCAAGCACCGTGCGCTCATAATCAAGGCCGCTCATCAGCACCTCGACGCCCCTGTTCTCCTCGCCCAGGACGTTCTCGGGCGGGACGAAGCAATCGTCGAACACCAGTTCTGCGGTCGGCGAGCCGCGTATGCCGAGCTTGTCGACCTTCTGGCCGATCGAAAAGCCGTCCATGTCCTTCTCTATGAGGAAGGCGGTGATTCCGCGGCTGCCCTCGCCCGTCTTCGCGTAGACGACGAGCGTGTCGGCTTCCGAGCCGTTGGTGATCCAGAATTTGGTGCCGTTCAGGCGGTAGCCGTTGCCGCTCTTTTCGGCCTTCAGCTTCATGCCGACGACGTCGCTGCCCGCGCCTGCCTCGCTCATCGCCAGCGCGCCGATATGCTCGCCGCTGATCAGCTTGGGCAGAAACTTGCTTCTTCTGCTCGGGGTTCGCCCAGCGACGGATCTGATTGATACACAGGTTCGAATGCGCGCCGTAGCTGAGGCCGACCGAGGCCGAGGCGCGGGCGACTTCCTCCTGCGCTACGACATGCTCGAGATAACCCAGGCCGAGGCCGCCAAACTCCTCCTCCACGGTGATGCCATGAAGCCCGAGCTCTCCCATCGGCTGCCAAAGGTGACGCGGAAACTCGTCCGCCGCGTCGATTTCGGCGGCGATCGGCGCGATCTTGTCGTCGGCGAAGCGCTTTGTGCTGTCGCGGATGGTGTCGGCCATTTCGCCGAGGTCGAAGTCGAGTCCGGGTCGGACATGTCGCTCTCCTGTTCGGCCGCGCCGCTAGCAGAGCGCACGTGCGTTTGAACAACCGCGCCGGCAGTCTTATGTGCGCTGCAACAATTCCGACTCTGGAGCTCCTCATGGCCACTCAAGCGATAGACACCGTCATCCTGTCGATCGCCCGCACGCCCATGGGCTCGATGCAGGGTGCGCTTGCCGGAGCGTCGGCAACCGACCTTGGCGCGACGGCCGTGAAGGCGGCTGTGGAACGCGCTGGTGTCAGTGGCGACGATATCGACCGCATCTACATGGGGTGCGTTCTTCCCGCCGGCCTCGGCCAGGCGCCCGCGCGCCAGGCGGCGATAAAGGCCGGACTGCCAAAGTCAGTTCAGGCGACCACCGTCAACAAGGTCTGCGGCTCGGGCATGCAGACGGTTATCATGGGCGACGAGGCGATTCGCACTGGCAACGCCGACGTGATCGTCGCGGGCGGCATGGAGTCAATGACCAACGCGCCGTATCTGCTCAAGAAACACCGCTCCGGCGCGCGCATCGGCCATGACACTGCTTACGACCACATGTTCCTCGATGGGCTCGAGGATGCCTACGAAGAGGGCCGCGCGATGGGCAGCTTCGCGCAGTGCACCGCCGACGAATATCAGCTCACCCGCCAGCAGATGGACGATTACGCGATCGAGAGCCTTCGCCGTGCGAAGGACGCGATCGACAATGGCGGGTTCAAGGACGAGATCGTGCCGGTCACGATCAAGATCGCGCGCCGGCGAGACTCAGGTCGACACCGACGAAGCACCGGGTCGCGGACGTCCGGACAAGATCCCGCAGTTGAAGCCGGCGTTCTCGAAGGAGGGCACGATCACAGCGGCGACGTCGTCTTCGATCTCGGACGGCGCTGCGGCAGTTGTCCTCACGAGTGAATCCAAGGCGCGCGAGAAGGGCCTGCAGCCAGTTGCACGTATTGTCGCCACCGCCGCGCACGCGCAGGAGCCGGCGCAGTTCACCGTCGCCCCGATCGGCGCCATCGAGAAGGTCTTGCAAAAGGCCGGATGGAAGGCCGCTGACGTCGACCTCTGGGAAGTGAACGAGGCGTTCGCCTGCGTCGCCATGTTCGCGATGAAGGACCTCGGCATCCCGCACGAGAAGATCAACGTTCATGGCGGCGCGACCGCACTCGGTCACCCCATCGGCGCCAGCGGCACCCGAATCCTCGTCACGTTGATCAATGCCCTGAAGCAGACCGGCGGCAAGCGCGGCGTCGCGAGCCTCTGCATCGGCGGGGGCGAAGCGACTGCCGTGGCGGTGGAACTCGTCTGATCAGGTCAGCGGCCGACGCTGAAGCGCACGAACTGAGCGATGCTGGAACCGCTCTGGTCAGCGCCATACTTGATCTTGCGCGCGAAGTTTCGACCGTCATCCGAAGTCGCCATCCAGTAGCCATTGCTCGCAAAATCCTGCGAGCAGTCGGTCTGGACCCACACGAATTCGTTGATGCCGCAGATCTCCTGCTTCCACGAGAGGATCGCGCCGACGCCCCGACGGAAATCCAGGGTCCACGCAGTCCTTCCGGCGGTCGTCGGCAGCAAGCACCACGTGCTCTGCATTTGAAGGATGGCCGTTCACGAGCGGGATGACGCAAGGACGGCGAGAGTGCTGGACGACGCGCCAAGCAATGTGACGGACCATCGAAGTCCTCCCCACGAAACGGCGGGGATTTTACCGTCAGCCGGACGAACGTCAAGTGTATCGGCTGAATTGCTGAGCCGGCTATTTCTTGCCGGCGTAAGCCTGGCACTCGAGTTCGATCAATCCGCCCAGGGCGAGCCCGCTTGCGCCGAAGGCGCTCCGGGCTGGCCTCTTGCCTTCGGGGAAATAGGTCACATAGACTTTGTTCATAGCGGGCCAGTTGGCCATGTCGCTCAGCATCGCCGTGCAGTGAAACACGTCCTCATAGCCAAGTCCGCTGTAGTCTTCAGGATCGCACCGACATTGTCGAGCGCCTGCTTGGTCTGAGCTTCGATCCCCTCGGGCAGCTTGCCGTCGGCGCCAATACCAAGCTGGCCCGACAGATAGAGAACGTCGCCCACACGCACCGCGTCCGAGAAAGGCAGCGGCTGCCCGTTGAGGTTTGGGCGGCCGAGATGCTCGACGGCGGGACGCGCAGGCTCTGCGGCTTCGGCTGTGCTGGACATGATCAGGACTCCGACGGCGATTGCGGAAACGAGCTTCATTGGCTTTCCCCCTGTTAGTCGACCACTTCCCCGTCGCCGACGCCCCATATGTCCGACGTGCGAATATAGCCGTCGCGCTTGCCGAACTCGACATGGCACCAGCCGTCGCGACACTTGTTGATTCTTCCTACGGCGCCTTGTTCAGCGATGTACCGAACCTTGGCTCCATCGCTCGCATCGGTCCGGATGGGCCGCGGCTCGCCAGGTTTCACAACGGCAGTGCGCCGATCGCTCAGCAGCGTGACCAGCATCCAGCCCCGCGCGCCATCCGCGTCCTGGATGAGGCGCCAGTTCTCATACTTTTTCACCACGCGTATCGGCAGGTCGCGGCGCTGGTAAAGCCAGACGCCGGGGTAATTCTTGCCGGGCCCAGTGCGGGTCATCGCCTGGCCCGACGCAATGGAAGCCCAGTAAGGCGGCTGCTTGTCCTGAGCCGCGGCAGGAGCCGCGACCGCGATGAGCAGCAATGCGGCAATCGCCCCCCGAAAGCCCATCACGCTCCCGTCAGGATCCGGTCGACCAACTGCTTCACCGTTGGGATGAAGCCGTTCGAATAGAATGGATCGCTCTTGAAGCGGAACGCGGCGTGGCCGGCAAACATGAGGTTCTGCTCCACGGGACCGCCATGCGCGATGTCCTGGAGCGTCTTCTGGATGCAGAAGCTGCGTGGATCGGCGAGACGCCCTGTCGAATTCTTCTCATTGTCGGCCCAGGACGAGAAGGCGCACTGGCTGAGGCAGCCCATGCACTCTGCCTGGTCGACCCGGATCCGCTTTTCCTCCTCAGGCGTCACGAAGACCAGCGTGTCGTCCGGCGTCTTCATCGCGTTAGTGAAGCCGCGCGCATACCATTCGCGCGCATGCTGCAGGTCGCCCTTGGTCACCCAATAGTTCTTCTTCGTGCCGATACCGACATCGAGCTGGAAGTGATGATCGCCGATTGAGTCCTTGGTGTAGGCGATCTGCCGCTCACTGCGCGCTTCAAGGTTACGAAGGAACGGATTGCGCACCGCCGACGAGTAAAAGCCTGTCGGCGAGAATCGATGCAGCAGCACGTCGCCGTCTTCGAGAGTGAGTCAGCCGCGCCTTCCATTCCGGCGGGATCGGGCTTTCCTGGGTCAGCAGTGGGCGCGTGCCGAACTGGAAAACGATCTGCCCAAGCTCAGGGTTGTCGATCCAGTGCTCCCACTCGTCGAGACGCCACACGCCGCCAGCCATGACGATCGGAACGCTGTCGGCGATACCGTTCTCGCGCATGGTTGCACGCAACGCAGCGACACGTGGATACGGGTCCTGCGGTGCACGAGGGTCCTCCGCGTTCGACAAGCCGTTATGGCCACCGGCTAGCCACGGATCTTCGTAGACGACGGCAGCGAGCCATTCGGCTGCCTTGTGATAAGCGCGTTTCCAGAGAGCGCTGAACGCCCGCGCTGAGCTGATGATCGGCAGATAGCTGACGCCATAGGAAGCCGCGATTTCGCTGAGCTTGTACGGCATCCCCGCGCCGCAAGTGACGCCTGTCACCAGGCCCTTGGTCCGCTCCAGGACACCGTGGAGCACGCGCTGCGCGCCGCCCATTTCCCACAAGACGTTGATGTTGATCGCGCCTTTGCCGGACGCCATGTCGTACGCACGCTGCACCTGCGCGACCGCGCCGTCGATTGCGTACTTGATCAGCTCCTCGTGGCGGTCGCGGCGTGTGAGCGCTTCATAGACCTGCGGGACGATGCGGCCTTCCGCGTCGTAGCTGTCGGCGTTCACGGCACTGACCGTGCCAATGCCTCCGGCTGCCGCCCAGGCACCCGAGCTCGCGTGGTTCGTCGCGCTCACGCCCTTGCCGCCTTCGATCAGCGGCCAGACTTCACGGCCTCCGTAGAGGATGGGCTTCAGCCCCTTGAACAATCCCTATCTCCGCGGCGCTTGATGCACCTTGCCGACCATATAAGCTGCGTTCTTCGGCATTGCGCGGAAAAAGTTACCGGGGCTCCGGTTGGTTCCGGAGCCCCGCAACTTGCTAAACGGGATCAGTTCGTTGGTGCTTAGTAGCAGTTGTTCGAAGCGACCGCTCCGCCGACCACCGCACCGAGCACGCCGCCGATGGCAGCGGTCGCGCCGCGATTGCCGTCGTTGTAACGCCGATAACCGTAACGGTTGGTGTAGTGGTGACCGCTGTTGCCAACGGCAGCTCCGAGCGCGGCGCCAGCGAGGCCGCCCGCTACGGCGCCGGCGGCACTGTTGCCGCGGCAATAGCCGTTGTAGCCGTAGTTGTTGTACCCGTAGCTGGAGCCGTAAGCCGGATAGCCATAGCCGTAGTTGCCATAGCCGTAGCCCGGGTAGCCATAACCGTAGGCCGGATAGCCGCTATAAGCCGGGTAGCCGTAACCGCCGTAATAGCCATAGCCAGGCGAGCCGACGGAAATTACCGTTGTCGTGCGCGGATAGGCGTAGTTACGGTAGCCGTAGCCGCCATAAGCGTAGCTCCGCGCCGGATAGCTGTAGCCGTAGTTGCTATAGCGATGATAATGGCGCGCTTCCGCAACCGTCGGCAGCGCGAGAACGCTCGCCGCCGTGGCCGCAAGCATCACCGTCTTCTTTAGCATCGAAATACTCCTCGATTACACCTTTGGCCGACCAACCACGCGGCGGCCCTGTGCGTTTCAGTTGCGCCCGGCAACCTGTCGAGGAACTGAACGCTTCCGTCGATAATCGCAGAGTAGTTTTCGACCGCCGCTTCAGCAGTTGCCGTGCGCGATTGCGGCACCTGTGACAGCGCCAACTGCGCCGCCAATCACCGCGCCCGCGCCCGTGTTGTGCGAGTTTGCCACCACGCTGCCGATCGCGGCACCGGCCACGCCTCCGGCGACCGCGCCAGCCGCGGGATCGCCGCAGCCATAATAGCCGTTCGCGCCGTAATAGCCCGGATAGCGGTAGCCGGTCGGATAGCCGTAGTACGCATACGGATAGCCGTAGTAAGGATTGGGATAAGCGCCCGTCGGATAGGCGTAAGGGTAGCCGTAGCCGTAGCCGTAGCCGTAGCCATAGCCGGGATAAGCGTACGGATAATAACCAGAGCCATAGCCGTAGCCATACGGATAGTATCCGCCGAGCGACACGTAGAGCCCGCCTCCATAGCCCCAGCCACCGCCGTGACCCCAGCCACCGTTGTGACCCCAACCGCCGCCGTGACCCCAGCCACCACCGCCGTGCCAGCCGCCACCGCCGCCGCCGTGCCAGCCGCCGCCGCCGCCGCCGTGCCAGCCGCCTCCGCCACCGCCGTGCCAGCCGCCACCACCGCCGCGTTGCGCGACCGCAGTCGAGGGCGCGGTGAAAACCAAAAGTCCCGAAAGAAGGATTGAGAGCGTCTTCATGTCGCCAACTCCTCTCCCCCTGTGCGTGCCGCTGTGGGCGCGTGCGGGAATCCACGCCATAGGGATTATTTCGGAGGCGTTACCGCTGTTTAGACGGCGATTGAATAGTCGAGCCCGATATCGACCGCAGGCGCGGACTGCGTGATCCGCCCGGCCGAAATGTAGTTCACGCCAGTCGCCGCAATCTCGCGGATGGTCTCGAGCGTCACTCCACCCGACGCTTCAAGCGGCACGCGTCCTTTTACGACCGCGACAGCCTCCCGCAGCACTCGAGGTGGCATATTGTCGAGCAGAAGCCGGTCTGCACCTGCGGCAAGCGCCGGCTCGATCTGGTCGATGCGATCGACTTCGACCTGCACCTGTAAGCCGGTATTGGCGGCCTTGGCGCGGCGAACCGCCTCAGCCACGCCCCCGCACACCACCACATGATTGTCCTTGATTAGCAGGCCGTCATCGAGCCGCATGCGATGGTTCTGCGCACCACCCATCCGGGATGCGAACTTCTCCAGCGCTCGAAGTCCAGGGATCGTCTTGCGCGTGTCGAGCAGGATTGCGCCGGTCCCTGCGATCTCCTCGACAAATTGCCGCGTCAGCGTTGCGATGCCCGATAGGTGCTGGAGCGTGTTCAGCGCCGAACGCTCGGCAGCGAGCATGGCGCGCGCCTTGCCTTCGAGCCGCAGCACCGCCGAGCGGACGCCGAGTGCGTCGCCGTCCTTGGCGAGCGGCTCCACACGCACGTCTGGATCTAGCCGGCGGAAGAAGGCAGTGGCGATGTCGACACCGGCAACGACGATTGGCTGCCGGCAATTCATCTCGGCGGTGAACCGTGCATCCTCGGCAATCGTCACCTTGGACGTGACGTCGCCGCCAGAACCGAGGTCCTCTGCCAGCACGCGCGAGACGAACTCGTCGACATCGAAATTATCGGGAAGCGCCATAGCGGACGTCTAGGCGAGCGCACGCACAACCGACAAGGTCAGTGCGTCGCCTCCTCGGCCTTCACGAGGCGC
The DNA here is from genome assembly GCA_963752025.1 of uncultured Alphaproteobacteria bacterium. Classification (GTDB taxonomy): domain Bacteria; phylum Pseudomonadota; class Alphaproteobacteria; order Sphingomonadales; family Sphingomonadaceae; genus Sphingomicrobium. Next base: position 100,936 of record CAVVWY010000027.1, read on the forward strand.
CAGCGGCCATCCTGAAGCTCGTAGGGCTGCGCGTCGGCGGCCTCGAAGGTTTCTCCAGTCCAGGCGTTGACCGTCACCGTCACGCGTACGGCCTCAATGTCGATCGTGTTGAAGCTTTGGTCCTGCTCGCGCACCCGGGTGGACGTTGCTGTCCCGGCCTGAACCACCAGCGCCCCGCCAGAGCGCGTCACCAGCTCGCTCGCGTCATGCGCCGAAGCATGGTGATTATGCCCGGCGAGCAGCATGTCCACGCCGGCCTCCTCGATTGCGTCGAGCGCCAGTTCCTGCCGGCCGATTGCGGGAGACACTTCGTCGCCCACCGTCAACGCGAACAGCGGATGGTGAGTGACCAGCACCCGCATTGTCGCAGGGTCGGTGCGCGAGAAAGTCTCGCGAATGAATTCGACCTGGGTTTCGCTGATTCGGCCGTCCTTGAACGTCAGTGATCGAGCGGTGTTAATTCCGAGCACAGCGACCCCGGCGAACTCTATGAACGGGCACAACGTGTCGTCGATATAGCGGCGATAGCGCGTGAGCGGCGACAGGAAGCGCCGCAGCACATCGTAGAGCGGAACGTCATGATTGCCGGGCACGCCGAGCACTTCATGTCCCCTCTCGCGCAACCGCTCTAGGAACTCGCACGCCTCCTTGAATTGCTCGGTTCGGGCGCGCTGGGTGAAGTCGCCGCTGACGACCACGAGGTCGGGCTTCAGCACATCGACGCTCTGCTCCACGGCCTTGACCAATCGGTCATCGTGGGCGCCAAAGTGCAGGTCTGACAAGTGGACGAGGCGAGCCATCGCCACTGAACGCGCCGCCAGCGCGTGGGTTCAGGCAGCTTGTCGCTTTGGCCGGCTCAGAAATTCATGAAGATGAGCAGCTTCACATCCACGCCGAAACCTTCGGCGCGCTTCTGCTCGATGAAGTTCGCGATGTCTTCGCGCGCGACAAGATGGACGTTGATGTCCTCATTCTCGTCGCCGCCGCCTTCGCCGATCTTTCGCACGCCATGCGCGCGCACGAGCGTGAAGCTCTCCGACAGCATTCCGGGCGACGCGAGAAACTGGCCTAGGCTTTCGACGCTCTCAGCAGTGAAGCCGGTCTCTTCCTCCAGCTCCTTGATCGCCGTCACCTCAGGCGTTGCGTTCGGATCCGTGTCGCCCACGAGGCCGGCCGGCAGCTCGATGCAGCGGCAGTCCGGCGGGACGCGCGGTTGATCGATGAGGATCACCTTGCCTTCATATTCGGCGAGAATCACGACCGCGTTGATGTTGTTGGTGCGACTCGCATATTCCCACTTGTCGCGTTTGATGGCGCGCACGAACTTGCCCGCCCACATCACTTCCGGCGGCGGTAAATCGTCCAGGTTCATAGCTCGATCAGCTTGTCAGGTATCTCGTTGCTGTCGGTCGCCGAACGCGGAAAATACTCCGCAAGCACCACGCCAACGCGTTCGATCGCCGCGCAAATGCCATCCCCTGGCCGCCCCTCACGCACATCGGCGATGAGCGCAGACATGGCTTCGCCCCAGACGTGCTCGTCCGTTACCTTCAAAATCGCTTCGTCGGCGACGATCTCGGCGCGCCGTTCGGCCATGGACAGATAGATCAGCACGCCCGTGCGTCCCACGGTCCGTCGCTCCGCTGCTGCCTTGAAGACCAGGACAGCGCGACGACGGACTCGCCGATGCTTCGTGGCTGCCGGTGTCAGCGCAAGGCGCAGCGGCATCCATTTCAGGATCAGCAGCGCAACCGTGAACTTCAGCGCGGCAAACACCATGAGCAGCGTCAGCAACGCGCTGAGCGTCGGATCGGTGTTCCAGCCGCCGAGCAGCAAATTGTACCACCATTCGAGCGCTGACGGGCGCCACGCCGCCCAAGCAAGAACCGCAAAGAGAGGGATCAGCGCCCAGTGCAGCGCGACGTCGTGATAGGCGTCGCTGATAGGCGTAGCGACAGCGACTATTTCGCCGTCGGACTTGGCTTCGGCTGCGGCAATTGCCGCTGACACCTTGTCGTGATCGCTCTCGCTGAGCTGCATCACCATGACCCGGATGCGCCGCCACCGCCGAACGACCCGCCGCCGAAGCCGCCGAAGCCGCCGCCGCCGCTGCCGCTCCAGCCGCCACCTCCACCGCCCCATGAGCTTCCGCCGCCCCAGGAGCTTCGAGAACCGCGGCCGAGTTCGTTCAAGCCCCAGAGCATCACCCAAGGACTGATGCCGCCGTGGCGGGTGCGGTAGCGGCGGCCGGCTGATCGCCGGAACATCGAGAGCAGCACGAATCCAGCGATCATGAGCCAGAAGAAGCCCGGCAGTGCGTTCCCGCCTGATTGCGCGCGCTGCTTCTGCGCCTGCTGTGCTGCCGCGGCGTTCTTCTCGGCCTGATCCGGGGACAGGCTCATCTGCTTGATGACGGCGTCCGCACCCGCTTCGATCCCCCCGCCGTAATCGGGTGGGTTTTGCTTGAAGTGCGGCAGGATGGCTTGGCGGATAATCAGCCCCGACATGGCATCCGTCATGTAAGCGCCGGCACCGTATCCGGTCGCAATCGAGACCTTCCGCTCGTTCGGCGCGACGAGCAGGAGCACGCCATTATCCTTGCCCTTTTGGCCCAGCCCCCATGCGCGCCCGAGCCGGTAGGCGTAATCGTCGACCGGATAGCCTTCGAGACTTTTCACGGTAGCGATCGCCAGCGCTCGGCCGGTTCCCGAGTACAGAGCTTGCGCCTTCGATTGCAGATCCACGACCTGCTCAGGCCGCAGGATCCCTGCCTGATCGACAACGGGTGAGCCGTTGTTGGGCGGAAAGGTCTGCGCCGCGGCTGGCGTGGCAAGCGCGAAAAACGCCAGCCACAGCGCGGCGAGGAGCTGTTTCACCTAGCTGCCGTTGCCGAAGGTCACCGTCGGCGCGGTCTGCGCGGCCGTGGACCCCTGGAACGGAACCTTGGGCTTGGCGCCGTAAAAGATCTTCGCGCCAATCGCGTCCGGGAAGGTGCGGATTGTCGTGTTATATTCCTGTACCGTCGAATTGTAGTCGCGGCGCGAAGCGTTGATGCGGTTCTCCGTGCCTTCCAGCTGGTCCTGGAGCGCGAGGAAGTTCTGGTTGGACTTGAGGTCCGGATACGCTTCCTGCAGCCGCTGCAGCGGAATGATCGCGCTGGACAGCCGCGCCTGAGCGTTCTCGAACGCCTGCACCTTGGCGGGATCGCTGAGATCGTCGGCGCTGAGCTTCACGCTGTTGGCGCCGGCTCGAGCCTGGGTCACCTCGGTGAGCACCGTCTTTTCCTGCTGGGCATAGCCCTTCACCGTTGCAACCAGATTTGGAATGAGGTCGGCGCGGCGCTGATAGTCGGCTTGGAGGTTGCCCCAGGAAGCGTTGACCTTCTCCTCCTCCGTGGGGACGCTGTTGAGACCGCAGCCAGAGAAGCTCAGCGCGGCGAGCGGCGCAATCAGACCAAAACGGCGAAGCAAGCTCATGTGTCGTCCCCTAAGTACGTCGCGTGGGGCGCATAAGTAGAGGGGCGCCCGCTACAGTTCAATATGCTGTCATAGAGCAGCAACACACGAGCGAGTTGCAGACTTAGGTCACGGAAGAGCTGAAGCAGCCTACTTAGGCATCCCGCTGTAACCGGCAGCGGTGCGCAACGCATTCCCATCCATCAGCACGCCGTCGCTCATGACCTGATCGACATGGCGGAGATCGCCGATGTTCTTCTCCGGATCCCCGTCGACCAGGATGAGGTCGGCTTCCTTGCCCACGGCGATTGAGCCCATCCGATTGTCCGCCTTCACATTCCGCGCCGGGATGATAGTCGCTGTGGCGAGCGCTTCGGCCGGCGTAAGGCCGCCCTTCACATAGAGCTCGAGCTCGCGGAATATCTCCATCCCCTGACCATCGGTGCCGGCGACGATCGGCACGCCCGCCCGGAAGAGCTTGGCGACATATTCGCCCATGTGGTCGACACTCGCTTGCGCATCGGCCCGCGTCATGCCCGGCAAATAGGGGATCGGCCCGGACTTGAAGCCACGTTCTACTGCCGCCGGAAGCGTGCCGACATAAGCGGTGTAGGCAGGGGCAACGGTGCCGGCATTCGCGAGCAGCACACCTTCGACGACGACCAATGTCGGATCGAGCGTGATGTGCTTCTTGGCCATCGTATCGATCACCGTCTTCATCGGCTCGGCGTCGAGATCGACGTCCTTGAAGTACTTGCCCGGGCCAAGCATCCGCATGGTGGTGTTCGCCTTGTCGACGACTTCCTGCGGCATGGCCTGCATTGTCGCGAAATAGATGTGCGTGATCTCGTCGTAGCCAGCGTTGATCGCATCCAACGTACGCATACCGGCCGGGATGTGGCCGTGAACGTGGAGCCCGAGTTCATGTGCTAGCTTGGCGCCCGGCGCGATCCACTCCGGCTTCATCGAGGTGTAGAATTTGACGGCGGTCAGATTGTTCGCCTTGATTTTGCGAACGGCTGCGAGTGTCTCGTCGAGGCTCGACACTGCGAGGCTGCCTTGAGCAACCAGTGGCCCCTTCTGGTCGACGATGACGGAGTTCCAGCATTCCGGCGCGAGCAGGGTGCCGGCATTGCGACGCTCGCGTTGCGAGACTTCCAGGTCGATCGGCCCACCCGGGTTCCGGCAGGAGGTTACGCCCAGCGCAAGCTCGCTGACGGTCTGGAAGTCGTCGCCGACGTGCATGTGGCTGTCCCACAGGCCGGGGACAAGCGTTTTTCCCGCGCCGTCTAGGGTGCGGGTCCCCGCCGGCAGCGTCGCCGGCTTTGTAGCGCCCACGGATACGATCTTGCCGCCACTCGTCAGGACATATTGATCCTGGACGAAGCGCTGCCGATCCGCGTCGTACAGCTTCACATTACTGAAGAGCACCGGCCGCTTTGCGTCGGCGGTCAGGAACTTCCTCGCCGTTGCTGGCGCCATTGCGGCGATCGCCGCATCTTGCGCGGCCTGCATCTTGCCCAGATTGCCGTCGTAGCCCGCGGGAAGCAGCCCGAGTCCGACCAATGCACCGAAGAACTTGCCGTTTTCGACCCACACCGGCTGGGGCGACTGCGACGTTCCTCTGACGAAAATGAGGTCGACGCGCTTCGTGCCCTGCGGTCCAACGACATCCAACGACGTCACTTTGTCGAAATCCGCGCGGCCCGACGGGAGCAGGGTCAAGCCAGCACGTCCGGCAGCCAGCAACCGATCTACTTCCGGCGCGCTGCTCAGGAACGGTCCGCCTTGCGGGAGATAATATGCGGGCGCCGAATAGCCGGCGTTGCCCTCGTCGACCGGACTTGTCCACGATGCCGAGCCGTTAGCGACTTTGAATGTCTCGGCCGCGTCTCCGCTCGGCGTGACGCCGCGGATCACGACATCCGTCGGCATTCCGTCGGACCCGACCCGCATCGTCTCGTCGGTCTCGAAAATGAGGCCGCGGAGCAGGATCAATTCCCGCATCGCCAGCCGCCCATCGGGCATGGTCCACATATATTCATCGCCATGCTTCCCCGCCGTGGAGACGACGAGGAAGTGCGTGGCGTTGCTGGGCGGGACGAGCAGTTGATCCTTGGGCGTCGGTTCGGCGAGCGCAGACGAAGCGCATGCGGCAAGAAGAGCGGCGAGGACGAGACGGCGCATTTTTCAATCCCCCGGTTTGGACGCGGGATCGTGGGCGCAGAACTGCAGTTAGGCAACTGTCGCTTCGACGAGCAGCCTCAGCTCACTGCAGGCGGATGAGCGTCTCGGGGATCTTCTTCGCCGTGGCGCTCACGTCCCAATGCAGCTGATGGCCGATCGCGTGCGCAACAGGGCCATCCTCGCTGTTGTTGGTCAGGATCTCGCCATCCGTGATCACGGTAAAGCGCCCATCCGCATGCGAGACCATGTCGGTCTTCGAGCCCTCCGGCATCCCGCCCATCCGAGCGGCCAGCGGCCCTGCTCCACCGGTCAACGCCGGCGCGGTTACCAGCACCGATCCGTCCGCCCGGCGCCGAATGGCAACGAACGGGATGAGCAGGTCGTTGTCGGGGAGCGCGGGAAAGAGAAAGTCCTGCTTGGCCGTGCCGGCAAAATGATAGTCGACGTCGAAGACGCCGTTGCCGCGATACGTGACGGACCGCCAACCGGCATATTTCATCAGCTTGGCCGCGAAAGCGCGGTTCGACTGATCGTCGAGGCCTGGAAGCCCGAACATCTTGGCTGCCTGCTGGGCCTTTTGGCGCTCGCCAGCGGCCATGTCCGTCTTTTGCTTCTCGTAGGCGTTCCGTTGCTGCTCGATTTCCGCCTTGCTGCATGGCCGTTCATTGGGCTTGTCGCCGATCGGTGGCGGCGTGTAGGACGAGTCCTTGCCAACGTAGCAATGCGCCATGTCCGCGCTCCACGGCGCAGACTTCGACATGGCGTCGGGCGGAAGCTGAAGCACGATCTGCCCGCGGTAATCGAGGACGAAGCTGCCGTCCTTCTTCAGCGTGAGATCCGACGTGAACTTGCCAGGCCCCCAGAGACAACTGGCGAGAAGTAGCGGCGCGGCGAGCGCGACCAGTGCTTTGGCCCAATGACGCATGGAACACCCCCTCAATGCTGTTTACCGCATCGGTGACGGGGCGAAAAGAGAAGTGGGGAGCTTCTGTTGCCCGGTGCTCCCCGTACCGCTGGAATCCCCTTCTGTTGCCCGGTGGGGTCCGACCGCGCTTAAGCTTTGTAACTTCAGTCCGTTAGGACGTCAGTTACGCGGCAATCGCGAGCGCCTCGTTATCGTTGGCACTTGTGTTTATGAGCCGTCACGGTGGCATCCATACCGATCGGCAATCGCGTCTTTATTGCACTCGTCGATCCTATTTCGCCCCCATCAACAGCCGCGCAGCTGCGCGGTTGATGGTGGAGGCGCCGGGGTACTGCCCCCCGGGTCCGAAGTGCCTATTCCACGCAACAATCTACCGACATAGCCGGTTGCCCGGCACGCATGATCTAGGGATTTTCCGCGTGAAATCTCAAGCATGCCCCTGTTATGGCCTGTCGAGCAATACTGACGACCAGGGGACCCAAACTTATGAAAAAGCTTGTTTTTGTGTGCGTTGGAATAGGCGCTCTCAGCATCGCGGCGTGCAGCAGCAATAACCAGGACGCGGTCAATAATGCGGAGCTGAACCAGCCCGCGGCCGAAGATCTGAACCAGCAGTCGCTCGATGCCGCGAACGATGCCGCCAACGCTGAAGCCGCCTCACTCGGCAATCAGCAGAACGAGTTGAACGCCAGCAACGCGGCTGACGACAACACATCCAATCCAACCGACGATCAGGAGCAGAACGTCAGCGGCATGTAAGCTGCGGCAGCTCCGACTGAATGAGCCGCTCGGCATTGCAGCCGGGCGGCTTTTTCTTTCGTCGCCGGCCCCCTAGAGACGCCGCATGTCGAGCGACGCGATCCCCGCTGCAACCGTCATCGTCGTTCGTGACCGCTCGGGAGGCCCGCCCGAGCTGCTGATGGTCGAACGCGCCGAAGGGATGGCCTTCGCGGCGGGCGCGCTGGTCTTTCCTGGTGGAAGGATCGATGAAGCCGACCGCAGTTTCGCGGAGGAGCTTGGCGTTGATCCGCACGCGATCGCCGCGATCCGGGAAACTGTCGAGGAAACGGCGGTACCCGTTGGGCTCGACCCCGTTCCAGATCCTGCGACCGCTCTGAACCTACAGCGCGAACTCGTTGCCGATAAGCCGTTTGCCGAAGTTCTCAGGCACGCAGCTGTGAACGTCGACGCTGCCGGCCTGACGCCGTTCGCCCGCTGGGTGCCCAAATTCCACGCAGTCCGGCGCTTCGACACATTGTTCTTCATCGCCCAAGCACCGGAAGGTAATTGGCAACCGCAGGTCATCGAAGGCGAATGCGCCTCCGCCGTCTGGATCTCCGCCGCCGAACTGCTCCACCGCGACCGCGCAGGCGAAGCACGCCTGATCTTCCCGACGCGCCGCACGCTGGAGCGGCTGGAACAACATTCGTCATTCGAGCAAATTCAGGCGGATGCCGTGGCTCACGCTATCGAACCCATCTCTCCGTGGGTGGAGGAGCGCGGCGGTGAAAGGTTCATCACCATCCCGTCACACCTCGGCTTTCCAGTTACCGAGGAGCCTCTCGACGGTCTCTGGAGAGGCTAAGGCCGGCACGGAGAGCCAAGTCGTTCTTTGTCATATGAAAAAGGGGACCCGCCGCAGCGGACCCCCTTCTCGAATTCAGGACCTTCTGAAGCTTATTTCAGATGGTTCGACAGGTGCTTGTTCATTTCGAACATGCTGACCTTGTCTTTACCGCCGAAGACCTTCTTCAGCTTGTCGTCGGCAAGGATTTCCCTCTTGTTCTGAGGGTTTTGGAGATTGTTCTTGCGAATGTGATCCCAAACCTTCGACACCACCTGGCTGCGCGGAAGCGGATCGCTGCCGCAGATCTGCGCGAGATCCGACGAAGGTGTAACTGGGCGAGCGAGGCCGCCCCCTGCTTTACGTGCGCCTTGTGCCATCGAGGCCCTCCTGTTGTTACTGTCTTTGATAGAGCGCAAAGCTGGGCGCTTTGCAATGCTGTTGCAGAGGGAAACTCAGGGTTTTTCTCTCGTGAACGGAACGACCTTGTTTGCCGCGTCGTGACCGATGTCGGCGCGGCCACCGAATGGGAGGCCGGAACGGCTACACCAGTCCTCTACGATCGAGACTTCATCGCGCCCGAAATCAGGGTCATTCGGCTGGATATCTCCGAAGCGGCCGAGCCGCAGTCGGGCAGCCCGGCGGACGTTTGGCGACGAGGTCACATGGAACATCGTGCGGTCGGTTGCATAGAGATGCTCGCTGACGTCCTCGATGAGCAGGTCGACCCCCGTGAAGTCTGGCTCGAGCGGCGTTCCGAGCACGTTCGAGAGCACAGTCAGGTTGAAGGCCATGGACGGACCTTGCAGCTGAGATTCTAGTGCTTCGCTGTCGCGCGTCACGAGCCAGTCGAGCGCTCGCCGAACTGCCGCCTCGCCTCCTTGCCGCACGACGTCTTGCGGCATCGGACCCCAAGCAACCTCGAGTCCTGCCTTGTGAAACGCGCCGAGCAGGAAGCCCGCGTCGCTATATCCCATGTAGACCTTGCGCCGGGCGGTTTCCGGAACGTTCGCCACGACGACTTCGGCGATACGGTTCGATCCATAGCCGCCCCGCGCAAACCAGATCGCATCGACAGACGGATCGGCCATCACTTCGCGGAGCGCCGCGAGCCGCGCTTCATCCGGCCCGGCAAAGTGGCCCTCGGCGAGAAAGCACTGCGGATGAACAGCCATCTCGCAATCACCGCGCTCGTCGACGATCGCCTGCACCGCCGTAGCGGCTTCGCGTTTCAGGGTGCAGCTGGGAGCGACGACGGCGATGCGCATCGCCATTGCTTAGGGTGAGTTCGCGAATATCCGCAATGGGTCGCGCTTACGCTTGCAAGCGTGCGTGGCCCGCGTGAACCCAATGCTATAAGGCTGGCACTACCGGCAACAGGAGATCTCAATGCACGCCCTTCGCCTTGCGGCGCTTGCCGCACTTTTCCTGTCTGCCGCTCCAGCGCATGCACAGCCCGCGGCCCAGACCATTGACGTCCGCAGCTATTCATTCTCGCCGGTTCCGATCCGCCTGCCCGCAGGTCGGCCGGTCACGCTGACGTTCGTGAACAGCTCAGGCAGCGGCCACGACTTTACTGCCAAGGAATTCTTCGCCGCCTCGCGCATCACGGCCGGAGCGGCCCCGGACGGTAAGATAGAACTCAAGGGGCACGAGACGAAAAGCATCACGCTCGTGCCCACAGCCGGCACCTACAATGCACATTGCAGCCATTTCATGCATGCCTCCATGGGCATGCACGATCAGGTCATCGTCGGCTAATCCTCAGCGCCGGAAGGGGCACCACCCGCCGAGGACCCGACGGAGCGTTGCGGCGGGTCCTCATACGACATGCTCCGAATGGCCGTAGACGAGGATCGTCATATAGCCCTCGTGGGTTGTCGTGGTCGTCGTACCGGTCTGCGCGCTGGCCTGGAATTTCTCGGCAGATGCTTCCTTGCAGCCATAATCGGGACGCATGTCTCCATCGGACGAGACGATGCGGCAGCCTTCAACGGTGCCCTTGGCGCCGATCGCCAGCGCCATCACCTGCTGGCCCAGCAACTTGTCGCCGGTCGGCAGACCAGCGGGATCGGGCTGGCCGGGGCTGAAGCGGCGTTCAAACGTGATCCGGGTGTAGCTGTCCTTGGACCCTGTTGAGGTCTTAGCCATCGCCGCCCAACTCGACTGGACCTCGCAATCAGTCCCCTTGCCAGGCTTGAAGCTGAACTCGAAACGGCATCCCTGCGGCTGTCCATCGCCGCTGATGGTGACCGTTACCTTCTCCCACCACGGCGCCTTGGAATCGAGGTTCGATGCGGTGGAGACTGCGGCGGTTGCAAGTGTGGCGGCCGATGCAAGGCCGAGAGCAGCGATCATGCGAAGCACGTTTCACCTCAATCATGCCCGCCACTCCGGCGGCCCAATTGCCGCCGCCACCTGAATCGCCCAACGCGCTTTGTGACTTTCGTATCCCTGCGCTTCGGCGCACGAGAGTATTCGACCTATTCCGCGTGCAAATATGCGCCCATGACGGATCGACCTGTGAATGAGATCGGGCGGCCGTCCGCACCCTTTCTGGCCAGGTACTGCTTAGCGACCTCGCGCAGGCTCCCTTCGAGTTCAGGGACATGGTCCCGCTGGTTCCCAGATCCTGCACGCCATGCTCGTACCCAACTCGTCGACGTCGACCGGGCGGCCGACCAGCCTGTCTGCTTGGGCCATGCGTAAAGTTGGCCCGATCCGACTTTGAAGGAATCTCATCGACGGAATCAACGGTGCGTGCCGGGACCGTGGCAAGGTGCTTTGCGAACAAGATCATGTCGGCGGTGCAGAATGAGACCGCCGGCGGGGCTCCTTTCAACACACCATCGCCCTCGCTCCAGCACCGAGACGGCTTGCCATCTGCAATGCGATGATCACGCGGGCCGCGCATGGCTCGCTACTCAATCTAGGTAAAGTGGCAGCGGTGTCCGGTCCGTGCACACGACGCAGCTCGCTGTGCCCAAATGAGAAATGGGGGCCGGCATTGCTGCCAGCCCCCACTGCGCCGAGCGAAGGATCTGCCGGTGTTCGGTCTACCTGGTCCCCGCTCCCCGAAAGGTTTGGTTTCCCGCTTCTCGATCCTGGCTCACCAGCTCAGGCGTCGCTTTCCATCGTACCGCTCTCTCCGAAGAGAAGCCTGACTTCTACTCGACTGCGCTTCCCGAGGGTTCGCTTGTCTTTCGATGTCCGGCCAGATTGAAAACCGAGGTCTTCGCTCAAAACCGTTCGATGTTCCGCGGCCCTTCTTGGGGTAATTGCTCTTGCGTCCCGCTTTGCTCACCGTGGTTCCGAAAAACCCTGGGAGCCGCGTCGCGCTAGAGGCAGATACCTCTTCCGGCGCCTCTTCCCGGCTGGCCCGAGAATTACCCGAAGGCTCTTCCCATTCCTGCCGGCGGAGATCGGTTCTTCTGTCCCTTCCTCACCCTTCTTGCCGTTGCCGGCTTTCCGGAGAGACTGGGACGTCCGCCCCGATCACTTGAAGACCATGCACCTCCGAACCAAGTCGCAAAAGCAAAATATTTGGTAACAAGGCTGTGGATAACGGGGATTTCGGTAACAACAGTCGGAACGTTTCCGGATTCGCTTTGGGGTCGCGCAGTACCATTCGCGCGGGCCCCACATCGGTTGCCGTTCCGTTCTCCCCCGCCTACCTCGGTATCGTGCCTGAATCGCCTGTGCCTATGACGGAACCCGCATATCTGCAGGGCCTGAACCCGCCGCAGCGGGAGGCGGTCCTTTCGACTGAAGGACCTGTCCTCGTGCTCGCCGGTGCGGGCACCGGAAAGACCGCTGCGCTGACCGCGCGGCTCGCTCATCTGATCGCAACTCGCAAGGCGTGGCCGAGTCAGATCCTGTCCGTCACCTTCACCAACAAGGCCGCGCGCGAAATGCGCGAGCGCGTCGGCAAGTTGTCCGGCGGGGCGCTCGAAGGCATGCCTTGGCTTGGCACCTTCCACTCGGTCGCCGCGAAGATGCTGCGCAGCCATGCCGAGTTGGTCGGCCTTCATTCGAATTTCACCATCCTCGACACCGACGATCAACTGCGCGTCCTGAAGCAGCTCATCCAGGCTGCGAACCTTGACGAGAAGCGCTGGCCCGCGCGCCAACTCGCGTCTTTGATCGACCGCTGGAAGAATCGTGGCTGGACGCCGCAACAGGTTGACGCAGGCGAGTCCGAAGGTTTCGCCGCGGGGCGCGGTGCAGAGCTCTACGCTGAATATCAGGAGCGCCTGAGACTCTGAACGCCTGCGATTTCGGCGACCTCCTACTCCACATGCTGGTCATCTTCCGCACGCACCCCGACGTGCTCGAAGCCTATCGCGACCGCTTCCGATATCTCCTGGTCGACGAATATCAGGATACCAACGGCAGCCAGTACGAGTGGCTCCGCCTGCTCGCGGAGCCTAGCCGCAACATCTGTTGCGTGGGCGACGATGACCAGTCGATCTATTCCTGGCGCGGGGCGGAGGTCGCCAACATCCTGCGCTTCGAGAACGACTTCCCCGGCGCAAAGATCATCCGGCTGGAGCAGAACTACCGCTCGACCTCGCACATCCTGTCCGCCGCCGACGGCCTGATCGCGCACAATGCCGGCCGACTTGGCAAGTCGCTGTGGACTGACGCCGGCGATGGCGAGAAAGTCCGCGTTATCGGTGTCTGGGATGGTCCGGAGGAGGCGCGCCGCATCGGCGAGGAAATCGAATCCCATCAGGTGCGCGGCGGCTCGCTCGACGATGTCGCCATCCTCGTCCGCGCCCAATTCCAGACCCGCGAGTTCGAGGAGCGGTTCATTGCGATCGGCCTCAACTACCAGATCATCGGCGGTTTCCGCTTCTACGAGCGCGCCGAGATCCGTGACGCCATCGCCTACCTCCGCCTAGTCACCCAGCCGGCCGACGACCTCGCCTTCGAACGCATCGTCAACACGCCCAAGCGCGGCCTCGGCGACAAGGCGATCGCCGCCATCCACCGGCACGCCCGCGCAACGCAGCAGCCGCTCCTGCTCGCTGCCGCGTACCTCGTCGGCACTGACGAGCTCGACGCCCCAAGCCCGCCGCAGCCTGACCAACTTCGTCGCCGACATTGCTCGCTGGCGCGAGATGGCGAGCACCCTGCCCCATCCCGACTTGGCGCGGCTCCTGCTCGACGAAAGCGGCTACACCGCCATGCTTCAGGCCGACCGCTCCGCCGAAAGCGCCGGCCGGCTCGAGAACCTCGCTGAGCTCACGCGCGCAATGGAGGAATATGAAACGCTGCAGGCGTTCCTCGAGCACGTCAGCCTCGTCATGGACAATGACGAGGCAAAGCAGGGCGATCGCGTAACGATCATGACCATCCACGCCGCGAAGGGACTGGAGTTCGACATCGTCTACCTCGCCGGTTGGGAAGAAGGTGTGTTCCCCTCGCAACGCGCGCTCGACGAAGGCGGCCTCGCCAGCCTGGAGGAGGAACGACGCCTCGCCTACGTCGCGATCACCCGTGCTCGCCGCCGAGCCACCATCATCCACGCCGCCAACCGCCGCATTTACGGCCAGTGGACGAGCAGCATCCCGTCGCGCTTTCTCGGTGAACTGCCCAAGGGTCACATAGAAGAAGAGACCACGATGACCGGCGGCGAGAGCCTGTGGCGCGCTCAATGGTCGGAGCGCGCCGATCCTTTCGCCCATCTCGGCCCGGCGCAGAACACGCGCGCGAGCACCCGCGGCCCCGGCTGGCAACGCGCCAGCCGCGACGGCCGCTTCAACGCGGAGCCGCAGCGGGTCATCGAAGCTCGCGCCTCAGCAGTGTCGCTAGGCAACCAGGGCCGCACCGACCTCTCGCTCGGCCAGCGCGTGTTCCACAGCAAGTTTGGCTACGGCACCATCGCCGCGATGGAAGGCAACAAGCTCGAGATCGACTTCGAGCATGCGGGCCGGAAAAAGGTCCTCGACAGCTTCGTCAGCGCCGACTGACGGCGCAGCGCTAGAGTTTGCTCGGCCAAAGCAGTGCAGGATGCAGCTTTTAGGGGGGCGGAAAACGTTCTGATCGCGCGCGACTTGCAAGACGTGCGCCTACTTTTGAGGGCACGCGGCATTCGAGTTGCAATTATTTTCGGGCCCTTGCGTAAGCGTCGAAAAGCTCAAGCGGGATGCCGATGATGTAAACGTCTCTGGTCGCACGCCCCGAACTACTCCTCATATCGTAGATGCAAACGTCCAGGGTCGGAACAAGCACGTGCTCGGGGCCGTGTACCTTGAGACTGGACCGAGACGTGAGCGGCTTGGTTTCGCCGTTGATACCCGTCGCATGAATCTCCGGATCATATTCGGCGGTAGGCACGAATGGCCCGATGACAGTGCAGCCCGCCCGATCAAACCTGAGAGGGAATGACCGACCGATCAACGCGTCACCCGCAAAGATATGGAACTGAGTGACAAATCTAAGATGCTGAGATGCGAGCGCCACGTCTAAACTTGCTCCGGCTCTGCGTCCGCATGAGCCAGACACTGCGGGATGAAAGCCGATACCCGCATGGCTGGTATGTGCGCTCTGTTGATCCGCGCGGCGCATTCGCGATCGGAGCCGTTTGCCGCGTCACATGCGTCCAGAAGATCCAGGCGTTGGGCTACTGATTCGAATGTCGAGAGGATGTCTTCGGAGATTCCCTCCAACGTGTCTTTCTGCACGCAAACCCCTCTCTCCGTCGAGCAACACGGATAACGAGAAGTTAACATAGAATAGGCTACGAGAAATCAGGAGTTACCCCAATTTATGGTGTGACAGGCGCGCGTGTCAGCTTCGACCCGAAGCTGTCATGAAGAGCTTTGCGAAGCTGCAGACCTAAGAGGGGCCATGGACAGGAGGATTTGCCGCTCGTGGCTTCTTGGGCCTCGCAAATAGGTGGCGATACCTCACGACTGTCGAACTGCAGATCCGTTATGGCTTGATCGCAAGCTCATTAGCTAAGGTCCTTGGCCTCGCGCTGCTGAGGCGTCTCCTGGGGCTCATTGCCTTCGTCGTCCTGATGCCTTTCTCCTGTTGCGGCTGCTGATTGTGCCAGGCGCGATCGTGATTGTCGCATAGACGCTCGCTTTCGTTCCCAGCCTCGTCTTCTTCGCAGTTCGAAGCAATTTGGCGAGGGTCTCCACGATCCTGTTCACCGCGCCCGTGCGGCGATGCTCACCACCGCATGGTTCGTCTGTCTCGATGGCGGCACGCGGCTCCGAGGATTCACGCGACATCGCGCAACTTACATTCTCGACGAGCGAGTAGCGCTAGCTCGCCGAAGGTCATAGCTTTGCCGATGAGATATCCTTGGGCATAGTCACAGCCGAGTTCGCTCAACAAGCTCAGCGTCTCCCCATCTTCAATCCCTTCCGCGACTACCGACAGGTTGAGCCGGTGCGCGAGGTCGATTGTAGACTCCACCATTATAAGGTCGCTTCTGCTGCTCCGCATCAGCGTCACGAAGGACTTGTCGATCTTGAGCTCGTGAATCGGCAGGTTCCGAACGTAGCTTAGCGTCGACTGTCCGGTCCCATAATCGTCGATCGACAACCGGATGCCAAACGTCCGAAGCGTTTCCAGCGCTTGGACAGCAGTCTCGGGTGAAGCGATGATCACACTTTCCGTGATTTCCAGAGTCAACCGGGACGGAGCGACGTCGAGCTGAACCAAGCGCGCGGCAACCCCATCCGCGAAACCCGGCTCGCAGATATCAGTCGCTGAGATATTGACCGACGCCCGGATCCTTTCGTCCGAACGCAGGTCCTCGATCACGCGGGTCAGGACGAATCGCGTAAGATCGCACATCACGCCCGTCGTTTCAGCCAGTGGCAGGAAGTGGTCGGGTGAAATGAACCCCTCTGTCGGATGTTTCCAGCGGACCAGGGCTTCTGCCTGATCAATCTTGCCAGTCTGGATGTTGAGTTGCGGTTGGTAGGCAACGGAAACGTCGCCTTCAGCTATGGCGCGGCGGAGCTCACCCATTAGCGATAGCTCGCGGAGCGCAGCCGGGGTCGCTTGCTCGAATCGTTGGTGCTTCCGACCAGTCGCGCGTGCCGAGATGACGGCGGAAAGCACCCGTTCGACCTCGACTGATGCAGTCAGTCCGGAGCTCGGGTGAATGCCCAAAGTCAGCTGAACGTCGATGTCCCCTGCCCCCGTGCCCACGGGATCACGGAATCCCTCGGCAACGAGCTCGCATATACGATCACCAGTATCCCCCGCCGGCATCGCCCAAGCCAAGCTGTCGTCGGCAATGCGGTAGACTGGCTGGCCGGTCAGGTGATGAATGCGTGCCGAGACTCCGCACAGCAGCGCGACGGAGGCCTCCGACCCAATCAGACTGCAAATGTGGTCGTAGCGGTCGATCGACACGGCAAAAAGGCTGACCCCCTCCTCCGGAGCGTCATCCAGCGCTTCCTCGATAGCGCGGCGATTGGGCAGGCCCGTCTCGACGTCCAGTAACGCTTTCCGGCGAAGGCTGTGGCGCATTTCCGCCGCCAGCCGGAACAAGGCACTGAAAAGCGCTGCCGACAAAAGAACCGCGGAATCCAGCGACATGGGCCAGTAGCTCTCCACGGCGATTGGCGCCAGGAACAACGTTATCAAGGACGCAGCGGTGACCAGCGGAAATAACGCTGCGAAGCGACGGAGCCGGAAGGCGAACGAGGCGGCAATCAACGCGGCCCCGAACAGCAAAGGAATTCGCCCCACGGGAGACAAGGCGCGGTTCTGCAACAGCGATTCCGTGGCGAGTGCCTGAACGACGACGCCCGGCAGGGTACCGAATCTCGGGGTGGTATAGCGGTCACCCATCTCAATCGCCGTTGCACCTACGATGATGCGCTTTCCTGCGAGGGCCTCACGCGAGACCCGACCCCGGAGCACTTCGATGAACGAGATCCGCGGAATGCGCCGCACGTCGATCGACCAATCGGGCAGGAAGGTACGGTCAGCCCAGCTGTCATTCTCCGACAACAATACCGCCATTGCAGGCTGAACTTGCCCGTTGATCATCGTCGCTGCGGGGAAATCCCGAACGACACCATCGCGGCCCGGCAGGATGTTCACACCGCCGATCCACGCTGACGCAAATGCCGCGGCGGGGCGATTCCTGACGAGCTGGCGCTCGCTCGGATCGTCCGATGCCTTCTGCTGAAAGATCGGCAAAATGACTGGCTGCATCCGCTTGAGCGCGTCCGCAAACGCCTTATCACCGGCCTTGTCGGAGCGGGCGCTAAAGTCCACGTCGAAGGCGACCATCTCCACACCATCGGCAGCAAGCCGGTCGAGGAGCTTTGCATGGTAACTCCGTGACCACGGCCAGGTGTTGATCGCGGCTAGGCTCTTTGCATCAATCTCAACGATCGCCAGCCGCCCCGTCGGCGCCCGACTCATCCAATTGGCGCGACTCTCCGAGAGGTAGTGGTCGAGCGGCGCCAATGCGCCGGTAAACATCAGGACGGCCGCGAGCAGGAACGCGCACAAAGCGGCGGCAATGCGCTCCCTCGCATGCCGCCGCCGAAGCGCCCTCGGGACGCTCTCCTCACGGCCGTCCTGGCCCGCCTTCATCGCGGATGATCCGCTTACAGGCCGGGCAGCTTCGGAAGAGTGATCTTCGGAACTGTCAGCGCCGGAACCGTCACGGCAGGCACCGTCACAACCGGCAAAGTGACCGCAGGTGTCGCAACCGTCGGCGTCGTGATGACTGGAATTGTTACCGTCGGGGTTGTCACGCTAGGTACTGTGACGCTGGGCATCGTCACGCTTGGAACCGGAACCGTAACCGTCGGAGTTCTATCGCTCGGGAGCGTTAAAAGTGGCGTCGTAAGCGCCGGCGCCGAGATGGCCGGAGCCGTGACGGCCGGTGTGGTCAAGCTCGGCGCGGTGACAGTTGGCGCTGTAACGCTCGGCACGGTCACCATGGGCGTTGTAACGGTCGGCGTGGTGATGGCCGGAAACGTCACTGCGGGGGTTGTTGTACTTGGGATCGCCACCGTCGGAACGGTCACCGCGGGCACTGTCGCGATGGGCACCGTCACTGTCGGCGTTGTCACACTGGGTGCCGCGATCGCCGGCGTTGCAACACTGGGCACGGTGATCACCGGCGTCGCCAGTGCTGGCACGGTGATTGAGGGGAGCGACACGGCAGGCGTCGTTACCGCAGGCCCCGCTACGGCCGGTAACGAAACCGGAGGGGTTGTGACAGCTGGTAACGGCACCGACGGCTGTGTTACCGTCGGCGTGGTTGCGGCCGGCACGGTGATCAACGGCAGCGAAACTGCTGGCGTCGTAACCGTTGGAGCCGTGATCGCGGGCGTAGACACGGCTGAAATCGTGACCGCCGGAACCGCCACAGCCGGCTTTGGGGCCGTTGACGCAGCCGGGCCGGGAGGCGTCAGAGCGATAGTAGTCGGTGTCGGAGCTGTGCCAGGTTTAGCAGGATCGCGAAGAGCGGCGGCAACGATCGGAAGACTTGTCTCGCGCGCCGTTTCATCAGGCGTCGTCGAGTGTGTTGGAGCGGAACTTTCCGCGCGAACGAGGCCGCCGGTTAGCTGCGCTATGGAAGCGACGGAAGGATCGCTCAATTCGGATATCGTGATGTTGTCCGAAGTCAGGGGCACCAGCGGCGGGAAGCGGCTTGTCGGCGTTCAGCAATTCCTTCGGATTGCGCTGATCGATGAAGACGGTTCGGCCGCCTTCAACTAGGCGGCTCATGCCGCCCTCCGCTGCCGTGACCTGAACGACGCCTTGGGTCACCTGCACGGCGCTGCGCTTTTGGTCGACGATGACGGTGAACGTCGTCCCCTTGACCACAGCCGCGAGCATCGGGGTATCGACGGCAAAGTGCGGGATGCCCGTGTGCTGGACCCTGAACAGCATCGTGCCGATGGTCTGGACCACGCGAGTGAAGCCGTCCGGCTCGATCGCGCTCGGCAATCTCATCTCAGTTCGTGGCGCAACAATAATGTAGTCGGCGCCGTGAACCAGCGTCGCGCGGCCGTTCGGACCGGTGATTAGCTTGTCGCCAGGGACCAGCTCCGCGTTGAGCTTCAATGATGTTGGTTGCGCTCCGGGATGAACGACACGGGCATCGCCGGTAAGCTGTGAAACAAACCACTTGTCCTTCTTGTCACTGGCGTGAGCCGGAGACGCGACGACGAACAACGCGGAAAAGAACAACCAGGCCAGCTTATACATAGCTCGCACCCCTTTTCTAACTCGCAGTTTGCCTCATTCCAGCTAATCGAAGGTAAGGGATCATGGTTATCCGAAATTTACTCTATCGCTTCAACGCCTTCGCCATTCGTTAACTGCGCGCTTCTAAAGTTTGAGCAGTACTCCGGTGTGTGAAGGGGTGTGCGTTTCAGTGCGCGTTTCGGCGTCATCGTTCAAAGTTCGAGCTTTTGCTGCCTTCGTTTTCGTGGGAGCCGCTCCTGCAAACGCGCAGGCTGTTCGTGAGCCCGCAGCGATCGAGCGGACAATTCCGAGCCAGGATCAACGACTGGCGTCGGTGCCAGTGACTACAAGCCCTATGCGGTCTCGGCATGACTCGGAGTCAAGCGCGAACCAGTTCACTCTAGGAGCCGTCAACATCGACGGAGCCACGGTCTATTCCCAGCACGATCTTAGCAGCTATTTCGAGCCATACTTGGCGACCGAAGTGGACCCGTCTAAGCTCTCCGAGATAGCGAATGCGATCACTGCGCGATATCGCCACGCTGGATTCCTTCTCTCCTACGCGACCGTGCCGGCTCAGAATGTCGCGGCCGGGATGGTGCGTTTAGCCGTCGTCGAAGGACGGATTAGCGATCTTAGCATCGAAGGCGCCGGCGCCGCGCAGAATCCGTCGAGGCGATCGCAGCACCGCTGAAAGGCGACCGACCGCTACGCACTGCGACCCTCGAGCGCTTGCTCGGGTTGATCCGAGATTATCCTGGTCTGAAAGTCACCGACGTCGCGCTCCTGCGCTCCGACGCAGACGCCAGTCTGTACCGGCTAAAGATCAGCATGGTCCGGGACCGCACGCGCGCGTTCAGTTATTTCGATAACCGCGGGAGCGACAATGCCGGCCACTTGCGAGCATTTAACTCCTTTTCCTTCTCATCGCTTGGTCTCCCGGGCGATGAGCTGCGGCTCGATCTGTTTGCTATGCCGGGCGGTCACTCCCGATACCTGTACGGGCAGGCTTACGGCTCCATCGCGCTCACGAGCAGCGGGCTCCGTCTTTCACTCACTGCGTCGCGCGGTGACCAATACCTAAGCGCGAACGAGAAGTTCGTCGGCAAGTCCACCAACGTCTTCGCACAACTTAGCTATCCGCTGCTTCGCAGTCGGGCGTTCTCAGTCGTCGTCAAGACGTCGCTTGGCGACTGGCAGACGACGGGCATGCAGGCGCACTCACGACAACTCCGCGATCAGCTGCACGTTCTCCGGGCAGGTGCTGACTTCTCCGCCGAGGGACGAACGCATCTCCAAGGGGAGCTCGTGCTTTCGCGCGGCCTAGGCTTCGGCGGGATGACCCAGGTTGGTGACCCGCTTGCGTCTCGGCGCGACGCAAGCGGACGGTTCACCAAACTTTCCTTCTCGCTGCAGGCGGTGCACGCGCTCAGTGATCGCGCGACTTTCCGATCGACTGTCATCGCTCAATATTCGAACCGGCCATTACTTTCGGCCGAAGAATTCTCCCTCGGGGGTAACCGGGTCGGTCGCGCATTCAATTTCAATTACGAAACGGCTGATCGCGGCGCGGGTGCGGGCCTGGAGATCGGCTACAGAGTTGGCCGCGACAAGGATCCAAGTGGCCTTGAGTTTTTTACATTTGGCGACGGTGGCCTGGTGCGCGAGGTGAGCTCGGCGATCCAGCCGTCCGCTCGCCGCGGGATCGCATCAGGGGGGCTCGGCGCACGTCTCACTCTATTTAGCACAACGTTTTCAATCGAAGCCGGCATTCCGGTAGCCTGCTCCCGGAAGCAGTCGCCGCGCCTCTTCATCTCGGCCTTTCACTCATTCTGAGTCGAATCCGCTTTCGACCCAAGGATAACTCTAGCCGAATGGTAGGTATCGGCTCTCCCGTCGCATCAGGGTTGCAAGGCTCGGGGGCTGTTTCCCGGTTTCGAGAAGCTAAATTGCCACGTCACCAGTGGAACCTTGTGCGCCTGCCGCGCTCATCTACTCCCTTCAGCACGCCTTCATCTCGCGACGGTATTTGCAAGTGACCGCGAAAGCTCAGGCCCGCGTCAGCAGCATCGGACGTTGTGCGCCCGGCGGTGGGTCGACATCGAAGTGGCCACTCGGCGTGGCACTGCGCCAAAAACATCGCGGTTGATCCCAAGGATGCAGTCGCCGACGCGGAGGTTCGCGGGAACCTGCCCGAAGGCGACCTTGTCAACCTTTCCGCGGCACAGTCCCGGAGGGTTTGGTTCACTCTGTCTCAGCGCTTCCTGGGAACCGCCATCCGTCGCCCTCCGTTGACCGAGGCAATGGATCAGATGACGCTTACCCGTCCGAGCGGAACGCTCATTAAGCCTTCGCCCGAGGCGGAAGCCTTCTATTGCGAAGTGCTTCAGCACATGGCGGAATTGCGTATCCCGTTCCTGGTGTCTGGTACGTTCGCGTTGGCGAGCTACACCGGCATCGACCGCCCGACGAAGGACGTGGACGTCTTCGCCAAGGCCGGAGACGCGCTGAAACTACTTCATTATTTCAAGGAACGCGGGATCGAGGTCGAGATCGTCGACGAGCGCTGGTTGGCGCGGATCACGCGCGGCGACCTGTTCGTCGATGTCATCTACAACATGCCGACCGTCACTACGCACGTGACCGACGAATGGTTTGAGAACGCGCCCACCTGCGAGCTGTTCGGCGCCCAAGTGAAGCTCGTTCCGCCGACCCAATTCGTGTGGTCGAAGATCTTCGTTCAAGACCACCACCGCTATGACGGCGCCGACGTCGCGCACATGATCCTCAAGCGCCACGAAGACATCGATTGGCGTCAGCTGCTCAGCCACATGGAGCTCTATTGGGAAGTGCTGCTGATGGCGCTCCTCAACTTCCGCTTCATCTATCCGAGCGAGCGGCATGTCGTCCCGAACTGGCTCATGGACGAGCTGCTCGAGCGTCTGCGCGACCAGTCGGACGTTAAAGGCCCCGGCAAAAAGGTCTGCCGGGGGCGCATCTTCTCGCCCCGCGATTATGCGATTGACGTCGAGCAGTGGGGCTTTTCCGAAGCAGTAGGCAATCTCGAAGAACAATATGGCGACTGAAGACGGCAAGTTACGCGTGGCGGCGATCGGCGACCTCCACGTGCAGGAGAACGACACTGCGCCCTATCGCGAGCTGTTCACGGAGATTTCGGCCGTGGCAGACATTCTCGTGCTGTGCGGCGACCTGACGAATTTCGGCAAGACAAGCGAAGCGAACATCCTGGCCGAAGACATCAAGTCCTGCTCGATCCCAGTGCTCGGCGTTCTGGGCAACCACGATTATGAGTGCGGCCAGCCTGAGCATGTATGCGAGATCCTGCGCGAGGCAGGCATGACGGTTCTAGACGAGCAGGCCGTGGAGATCGAAGGCGTCGGCTTCGCGGGGGTGAAAGGCTTCATGGGCGGCTATGGCCGCGGTGAGCTTGCGCCCTTTGGCGAGCCAATTGCCAAAGCTTTCGTCGACGAGGTGATGAACGAGTCGCGGAAGCTCGAAAACCAACTGCGAACGCTCCGGACCGAACGCAGCGTCGCAGTTCTTCATTATTCACCGATCGAGGGAACGATCGAAGGCGAGCCACCGGCGATTTATCAATATCTCGGATCGCAACGCCTGTGTGATCCGATCGATCGCTTCGACCATGTGAAGGCTGTCGTCCACGGCCACGCGCACCACGGCACGCACGAAGGACGGACGCCCCGAGGGACGCCCGTCTACAATGTCGCGCAGTTTGTACTGAAGCCGATGTTCGGCAAGCAGTACGTCGTGCTGGAAATCTAGGCTATTCGTTGCCGCTCCCGGGCTCGGCCTGCGCACGATGGAGCTTGGCGGTCGTCGCATCGGTCAGTACGCCGGCTGCCGCGACCTGCATCTTGTTCTTGAGACCGTAGATGACGGACGGTTCGCCCTTCTGCATTGCTTCCCAGCCTGTCTTGGCGACGTCGGCGGGGTCATCTTTCTTGGCTTGGCCGACTTTAGTATCGTCGAGCTCCGCACGGTGGAAGAAGTTGGTCTCCGTCGCTCCCGGCTTCAGACAGGTGACGGTGACCCCCGTATCGCGCAGCTCCTCGTTCAACGCGGCGGAGAAGCTGTCGATGAAAGCCTTTGAGCCATTGTAGACTGCCTGGAACGCACCAGCGAGGTGACCTGCGATAGAACCCGTAATCAGGACTTTGCCCTCACCACGCTCGACCATCCGCTTTACGATCGGCTGAACGAGCATCAGCGTGCCGGTGACATCGGTGTTGATGACGTGCAGCCATTCGTCCGGGCTTTGGTCGAGGAAGCCGTGACCGAGCCCGTGGCCCGCGTTGGCCACCAGCACATCGACCGGTCTATCGGTGATCTTCGCTAGCAGCTGATCGACACCCTGCTTCGTTGCAAGGTCTGCTTCGACTTCTTCGACCTGAACTCCGAAGTCCTTCAGGGCGGGCCCGGCTTCGACGAACGGCGTGTCTGCCGCGACGATTAGGTCGTAACCATCCTCCGCTGCGAGTTTGGCAATTTCGAAACCGATTCCGCTCGATGCGCCGGTAACGATCGCGAGCTTACGCGAGCTCATGCTGCTGCTCCTTCTGTTTCTGCTTGGGGGAGGCCATTTCGGTCTTCAGGACGATCTTGGTGTAGGCGTCCTGCTCATCGTGCCAGTGCCGGTACATCTCGCTCGCCTGCTCAAGCGGCGCATGGTGCGAGATCAAAAAGGTCGTATCGACCTTGCCCTGATCGATGAGGTCCAGCAGCGGCTTCGTGTATTTCTGGACGTGGGTCTGACCCATCTTCAGGGTCAGCCCCTTCTCCATCATCTGGCCGAGCGGGAACTTGTCGGCGAAGCCGCCATAGACGCCCGGTATCGAAACGCGCCCGCCCTTGCGGCAGGCGAGGATCATCTGGCGCAACGCGTGCGGGCGCTCGGTGCCGAGAAAACTGTGCGCCTTCACCGTGTCGACGATATTGTCGACGGTAAGGCCGTGGCTCTCCATGCCGACGCAATCGATGCAGGCGTCCGGTCCGATGCCGCCGGTCATCTCGTCCAGCGCCTCGCGCACGTCGACCTCCCGATAATCGAGGATCTCGGCGCCCATCTGTTTCGCCAGCTCCAGCCGCCGCGGATAGTGATCAATGGCGATCACGCGATGCGCTCCGAGAATGAACGCGGACTGGATCGCGAACAGCCCGACGGGGCCGCAGCCCCAGACCGCAACCGTGTCGCCCGGTTCGATATCGGCATTTTCTGCACCCATCCAGCCGGTCGGCAAGATGTCGGAAAGGAAGAGCACCTGATCGTCGGACAGATGATCTGGAACGACAATCGGTCCGACGTCGGAATAAGGGACGCGCACATATTCCGCCTGCCCCCCGCGTAGCCGCCTGTGAGATGCGCATAGCCGAACGCCCCGCCCATCGGATGACCCATCAACAGCCGCGAGGCGTCCATCGTCTCGGCGGGATTGCTGTTGTCGCAGGCGCTGTATTGCTGCTTCTTGCAGAAGAAGCAGTCGCCGCAGCTGATCGTGAAAGGCACGACGACGCGGTCGCCCTTGTTGAGGTTGCTCTTCGCGCCGACCTCGACGACCTCGCCCATGAACTCGTGCCCAAGCACGTCGCCTGGGCGAAGTGTTGGGATGTAGCCGTCGTAAAGGTGAAGGTCGGACCCGCAGATAGCCGTCGAGGTGATCCTTAGAATGGCGTCGCGCGGGTTGACGATTTCGGGATCGGGCACCGTCTCGACACGCACGTCGTGGCGGCCGTGCCAGGTCAAAGCTCGCATCGATACTCTCCTAGATACGGGGCTGGGTCGGGCTCTCGCTTGCGCGGCCCGAGGGTGAAGCGTTTACGGCGACTTCGCCGGTTTCCATCAAGGATTTAAAGCGCTTGAGATCGCGGCGTGCCTGGATCTTCGGCTCGCGCTGAAGGAGCTTCGCGATGCCCTTCCCAACCATACCGCCGGGCGGCGAGTAGCGCTGCGTCAAGCGCACATAGGTACCGCGTTCGGGCGGAGCGTCGATGAACTCGACGCGGCCTTCGGTCCGGATTTGCGATCCGGCTCGCTCGTCCAGGCAATGGCCTTTCCGGGCCTGTCCTCGGTGATCCTCGTCACCAGTTCAACCGTCGAGCCGAGCGGCGCCTTGATCGTCCAGCGGGAACGCTCGTCGTCAGAGCTTTTCGACGTTCTCCACATTCTCCATAAAGCGCGAGAAGCGGGTGAAATCCCGCCACTCGTCGTACAATTCCTGCGCCGGCTTTGCGACGGTAACGTGTTGCCGAGCAGGTCGGCGTCGTAACGCTCTGTGCCGCGCCGCCAGACATGGTCCGGCGCATCACTGATATTTCGACTGGAGCACCCCCGCTGCCGGTTCGCTTCGAGAAAAGGAAGGCTGCGGTGCCTGCGGCAACTGCAATCCGGCGCCGATCAGCGCCTTGTTATTGGTCTTCGAACTAATGATTGTCCGCCATGGATAACCTCCGTCGCGTTCGGAGGGAGAGCGGCAGAACTGCCGTTAAGTTCCTACGGCTGCCGCCAATTTTCAATGATTTCGACGAAGCGCGAGAGCCATGCGTTGGTCTGGTGACCGTCTACGACGCGGTGGTCGATGGTGAGCGTCACATAGGCCATCGGCCGAACTAGGATCGCGTCGTGACCGCCGACTTGGCGGACCACCACCCGCTTCTCAAGTTTGCCAACGCCGAGGATCGCGGCCTGCCCCTGATGGAGGATAATGGGCGCCGCGAGCAGCGATCCCGACACGCCATGATTGGAGATGCTGAAGCTCCCGCCGGACACGTCAGAGCGCTCGAGCTTCCCTTCGCGAGCGCGCCGCGTGAGATCGTCCAGCCTCGCGCCGATCTGCTCGAGGCTGAGCTTGCCTGCGTCCTTGACGACCGGGACGACGAGGCCTTTCTCGCCGAGCGCTGTGCCGATCCCGACGTCGATGGTCGGTGAGATCGCGATGCGTTCTTTCTCCCAGCGGCCGTTGATGGCCGGCGCGACCGCCATGGCTTGGGCGGCAGCTTTGACAATGTAGGCCGTGTAACTGAGCTTCGTGCCCGTCGCAGCGAGCGCGGCCTTGTGAGCAGCGACTGCCGAGAAGTCTGCTTCGAAAACGGCCGTGACGTGAGGTTGGTCGGCAACGCGCGGGCCATGTTCTCGGCGATGGTCAGCCGCATACGATCGTGCGGAATGTCGTGCGCGTTGAACTGGCGCGGCTGTGCGGTCGCGGGTTCGCCGACGCTGACCACGGTAGCCGACGCGACGGCGCAGTCGACGTCTTCACGCGTCACCCGCCCGTTGCGGCCGGTTCCCTGGATGCGGGACGCATCGATGCCGTGCTGCAGGCAGGCCCGGCGAACTGAGGGGCTCAGTCGTATCTCCGCATGACCGTCCTTTTGCGAACGCAGGGGCCCGGCTTCTGCCCTCTTCGGACTGGATCGCGGCCTTTGCAGGTGCGCTCACCACTGCAGCTGCACCATCAGTCTCGATGCGCGCCAGCAGCGCCCCGGAACCGCCTCAGCGTCGGTATCGAGGACGATCTCCGCAAGCACACCGGAAGCAGGAGCAGGCACTTCCTGCGTTACCTTATCGGTTTCCAGCTCGACGAGCGGATCGTTCTCGGCGACTGCATCGCCGATCTGCTTGAGCCAAGCGCGGACGACCGCCTTGGTGCCCTCCTGCTCGTCAGGGACGCGGACCTCGATCAACTCAGAATCCCACCAGCCGTTCGATTTCGGCGCGAATGCTCGTCGGCGACGGCAGCGCCCATTCCATCAGCTTCGGGTGATGCGGGCTCGGAATGTCTGGCATCGTCACCCGCGCAACGGGCGCGTCCAGGTCGAGGAACGCCTCATCTGCAACGACCGCCGCGATTTCCGCGCCGAACCCGCCAGTGCGCAAATCCTCGTGGACGATCAGGCAGCGCCGCGTCCGGCGCACGCTGTTAAGCACCATCTCCTTGTCCCAGGGTGCAGCGTGCGCAGGTCGATGACGTCGGCGCTGAAGCCTTCGCCGGCCGCCTCGCAACGCGGGACCATCGCGCCCCAGGTGACGATCGTGATCTTGTCGCCCCGCGCGTCTTCTTCGCCCGTCCGAACGGCAGCACATAATCGTCGCCGGGCCATGGCCGTCGCGCCCATAATCGTCGAGCATCGCGCGATGCTCGAAGAACAGCACCGGATCGTTGCCGCGGAGACTGGCGCGCAGGAGCCCGACTGCGTCCTCGGCGTTCGACGGCACCGCAACCTTCCAGCCCGGATTGTGAACGAATTCGACCTCGTTGGTCATCGAATGCCAAGGATCTCCGCACTTGAAGAAACCCCCGGGCACGCGCAGCACCATCGGCGCGGCGAAGCGATTGTTGGTGCGCCAGCGCATGGTGCCGCAGTCGTGGATCTGCTCGGTCGCAGGCTCGGCATATTTGCGGAACTGGATTTCTGGAACAGGCATCAGCCCGGCGAGCGCCATTCCGACCGCGCGTCCGACAATTCCTTCTTCGTTCAGTGAAGTATCGAACACCCGCTCCCGCCCGAACTTCTCCTGGAGGCCGAGCGTCACCGCATGGACGCCACCCTTCGGCCCGACGTCCTCACCGAAAACGAGCACCCGTGGGTTGGATTCGAGCTCCTGGTCGAGCACGCGACGAATGGCCGTGACCATGTTGATGCGTTGGCCCGATCCGGTTGGCTGATCGGTCGACGGAGGCGCTTCGTAGCCGCTGTTCCAAAGCCCGCCGACCTCCTGCAGCTCGCCTTCGTAGAAGACGTTGCTCGTGACCTCGTGAGGCGAGGAAACACCCCTGGCTTCCGCATCGGCGCGCGCCGTCTCGACGTGCCAGGCGGCTTCGCGCTCAAGATCGGACCATTGCTCGTCGCCGACCTGATAGCGCGCGACATGCGCCTTCAGCTTCGGCAACGGGTCGCGCCCCCACTCCGCCGCAACTTCGGCTTCGGACTTATATGTCTGGGTATCCTGAAAACTGTGCCCCTCGAGCCGCGGCACTGTCAGTCTGAGCAGCGCGGGCGTGCGCTCGTCGCGAACGTGACGAACGGCGTCGTGGATCAACTTCGACGCTTCCGCCGGATCGGTGCCGTCGCCGCTGAAGATCGTCAGCCCCGAGAAGCTCGCAAGATTGGTTGCGATATCCTTGCCAGGAGTTTGATATTCCGAGGGAACCGAAATGCCGTAGCCATTGTCCTCGACATAGATAAGCAGCGGCAATTTTTGCGTAGTGGCAATGGTTAACGCAGACCAAAAACCACCAGTGGCGCAGCTTGCGTCCCCGCCCAGCACCAGCGCGATAGCGTCCGGCGGCCCTTCCTTGAGGACGTTCTGCTTGTAGGCGATCGCCTGCGCCCAACCGGCGGCGGGCGTATACTGCGCCCCTACCCCGCCGCACATCGGCAACGCGTGCGCGCCGCCCGGGTTGGGGTAGTTGAAGACAACACCGATATCGCGCCCGTCCGAATAACCGCCGGCAAGGCCCATTCCGGACCCAAGCGCGTCCGCCAGTTCGACCCCGAGTGCGAGCAAAAGCGGTCGCGACCGATAATAACCGCAGGCCGCATCTCCGTCCTTGAGCTGCAACCCCAGGAGCACCTGTGCCATGTCATGGCCGCGCGCGCTGAACTGATAGAGCACCTTCTTGGCCGGGACGAGCTCCTGCTCCTCCAGGCGGTCCATTTCCCGGCTGGTCAGGACAAGCCTCGCGACCTTACGCCAATTCACTTCGGCAGAAACCCTGCCCGGGTCCCGATCAGCCATAGTCAGGCGTCCATCACCTCGACCACGGCCTCGATAAATCGATCGATATCGGCGTCCGCAATACCGACGACGTTGAAGCGGCCGCTGTCCGCCATGTAGATTGCATTGTCCTCGCGTAGCTTCAGCACTTGCGCGCGCGAGATCGGCAGCATGGAGAACATCCCGAACTGCCCGCCAATGAAAGCAAGTCGCCCATCGGCCGCCGCGATGCGCTGACGCACCGCGTTGATCCGGTCTCGCATTGCAGCGAGCTCGACGAGCCAATCAGCGCGCAGCTGCGGGTCTTCCAGCACGATATGCACTGCCGCCGCGCCGTGGTCAGGGGGCATCGACCACATCTCCCGCGCGCGCTGAAACACATGCGCCATCGCGCACTTCGTCGCATCAGCCGAGCCGGTCTTGAGGAACAGGGAGCCAACCCGGTCGCGATACACGCTGAAATTCTTGTCGCAGCTCTGAGCGACGATGACCTCATCGCATGCCGACAGAATTCCGCGCAGACCGTGCGCGTCCTCTTCCAGGCCCCGGCCAAATCCCTGATAGGCGATGTCGACAAACGGGATCAGCCCGCGCGAGACGACCACATGCGTGACCTCGCGCCACTGCTCGTGGCTGAGGTCGGCGCCGGTCGGATTGTGGCAGCAGCCATGAAGCAGAACGACATCGCCCTGCTCCGCTGTGCGGAGGCTCGCCATCATCTCGTCGAAACGGATGCGGCGGCTCTCGCGGTCGTAATAAGCGTAGTCGACCATCTGTAGCCCAACAGCGCGAATGATCGGCGGATGGTTCGGCCAGGTTGGCGTCCCGACGAACACACGCGCCTGTGGGTTTGCCGTCGAAATCAGCTCGAATCCCAGTCGAAGCGCGCCGCAACCGCCCGGCGTCTGCACTCCGGCGATCCGCTCGTCATGCGCATGCTCATTGCCGAGCAGAATAGGACGAATGAGCTCGGCAAAGCGCTTGTCGCCAGCACTTCCGAGATAGGATTTGCTCGTCTGCGTCTCGACGAGACGGCGCTCGGCTTCCCTGATCACCTTGAGGATCGGCGTGCGGCCAACTCCGTCACGGAAAACGCCGACACCGACGTCGATCTTTTCGGGCCTAGGGTCCGCGTCGCAAAGCGCGATCAGCGCCAGAAGAAGTCGCTCTCGATGGGCGGAAGGTTGGCAAGTCCCCTTGCCTTCTCGTTGGTGCGAGTGAGCATTGAATTGCGATTAGCTAAATCAGGCGTCGTAATCCACTGCAACGCCATCGCCGACCGGGACGGACTGGCAAGTCAGGACGTAGCCTTCGGCGACCTCCTCGTCAGTGAGGCCGTAATGCACGGCCATTTCGACCTTGCCTTTGGTGACCTTCGCCCGGCACGTCGCGCACACACCCGCCTTGCACGCGAAGGGCGCCGGCAAGCCCGCTTCACGCGCGCTGTCGAGGATGTTGCCGGCGGTGAACGGCACCCGGCGTGTCCGTCCATCGAGCGTGACTGAGACGGTGACGCCCTCTGCCTGCGTTTGCAGCTGCGCCATCTCGCGCGCCACCGCCTCCGGGGGCCGGTCCGCCGTGAAGCGCTCGATATGGATGCGCTCCTTCGCAATGTTGCGGTCGAGCAGCGCGCCTTCCGCAGCGTCCATCATTGGACCGGGACCGCAGATGAACCAGCCATCGACGTCGCCCGCATCCGGCACCAGATGGGTGATCGCTTCCTCCAGCCGCCCCCGATTGAGCATGCCGTTGAACAATTCGATGTCCTGCTCTTCCTGATCGAGGAAGTGATAGAGCTCCAGCCTACCGAGGTGCTTGTCCTTCAGCGCGGCAAGAGCTTCCAGAAAAATCACCGACGAGCTGTCGCGGTTCCCATAGAGCAAGGTGAAGCGGCTCTGGGGTTCCTCCCTCAGGAGGGTCTTGATCAGCGACATGACTGGCGTGATTCCCGAGCCGCCGGCGATGCCGACCAGGTGGCGCGTCCACTCCTCCGCGAACTCCGTCGTGAAGCTCCCGTGGGGGACCATCACCTCCACCGTGTCGCCAGGCTTGAGCTGGTCGCCGACCCAGTTCGAAAAGAGCCCGCGGCCGATGCGCTTGACGGTAACCATCCAGTCCCCGTCCGCCGGCGCCGTACACAGCGAGTAATTGCGCCTTACTTCCTCACCGCCGATCGTCGCCCGAAGGGTCAGATGCTGTCCGGCCCTGAAGCGAAAAGCCTGACGCAAATCCGCGGGAATTTCGAAGCGGATCGAATAAGCTTCGGCGGTCTCAGGAACGATCTCCGCGACCTTCAGCGCATGGAAGTGGGCGCTCATTACCAGGTAGCGTCGGGATAGGTGCGCGGTAGAAACTGCATAACGGCAAGCAGATGCCCAAGATGCTCGCTGTGGTGGCCCCGTCGACCACCGAGGATGGCGCGCTGATCTTCGGGCTGCGCGAGCTGCGCCTCCTCGATCACGGCTGCGATGGCCGCGCGATATTCATCCTCGAAGTCGCGGGGATCTGGCGCGAGGCCACGGTCGATCGCCGCCTGCATACTCTCGTCGACCTCGAACAGCTCCGGCACGAAGCGCCAGTTCCAGTCGAGTCCCTCCGTCATCCGGCGCGCGCTCTCTTCGGTCCCGTCGCCGAGTCTGATCGTCCACTCGGCGGCCAGCTCGCGATGATAGGTCACTTCTTTCACCGCCTTGTGCGCGAACTCCCGCACGAACCGGTCGGCCAACTCCCGCAGTCGCTGAAGCACCATGTGCTGCCAGGTCGTGTACAGCAGGTGCCGCGCCATCGTCTGTGCGAAATCGCCGTTGGGCTGTTCGACCAGCAGACAGTTGCGGAAGTCGAGCACGTCACGATGGAACGCTAGCCGGTCGCCATCGCCCGCTTCGTTCAGAAGCAGCGTCGCCTGCCCGACCAGATCGAGCGCCAAGTTGGCAAGGCTGATATCCACTTCGAGTGCCGGCCCATGCCCGCACCATTCGCCGAGGCGCTGCCCCAGCACCAACGCGTCGTCCCCCAGCCGCAGCAGCAGGTCACGGCGCACCGCGATGTCAGGCTCGATCCCGGTCGGGTCGAAAGCACCATGAGGACGCAGCTTCTCAGCCGCGGCTTCGTCCTCCGGCCGGATCGGCGGCAGCGAAGGCGACATCAGATGTGCTTCACCTCGTCCGGGATGTCGTAGAAGGTCGGGTGACGGTAGATCTTGCTCTCCGCCGGCTCGAACAGCTCGCCCGCTTCGTCAGGATCGCTAGCGACGATCTCGGCTGACGGCACTACCCACAAGCTCACGCCTTCGAGGCGCCGGGTGTAGGTGTCCCGCGCGTGGCGGAGCGCGAGCTCCGCGTCAGGAGCATGAACGCTGCCAACGTGGCGATGCGAAAGACCGCCCTTGGCACGGACGAAGACTTCCCAGAGCGGCCAGTCGCCACTCACGCCGCCTTCCTTGCGCGCCGCTTGGCTTCATGCGCGTCAGCCGCTTCGCGAACCCATGCGCCATTGTCCCACGCGTCCCGGCGCGCCTTCATGCGCTCCTTCGCGACCGGTCCTTCGCCGCGGACGACTGCGTAAAATTCTTCCCAGTCGACCTCTCCGAAATCGTAACCGCCCTTCTCGTCGTTCCACTTCACCGCCGGATCAGGGACGGTGAGGCCGAGGAAGTCCGCTTGCGGTACGGTGATGTCGACGAACTTCTGGCGAAGCTCGTCATTCGTCTCGCGCTTGATCCGCCAGCGCATCGACTGCGCCGTGTTTGGCGAATTCTCGTCCGGCGGACCAAACATCATCAGCGACGGCCACCACCAACGGTTGAGCGCGTCCTGCGCCATGCGCTTCTGCTCCGGCGTGCCGTTCGCGAGCGCAATCATGATCTCGTAGCCCTGGCGCTGGTGGAAGCTCTCTTCCTTGCACACGCGCACCATCGCGCGGGCGTACGGGCCATAGCTGGTCCGCTGCAGCGGCACCTGGTTCATGATCGCCGCGCCGTCAACCAGCCAGCCGATCGCGCCGATGTCGGCCCAGGTGAGTGTCGGGTAATTGAAGATGGTCGAGTATTTCGCCTTGCCCGAGTGCAGCGCCTCGATCATCTGCTCGCGGCTCGTGCCGAGCGTCTCCGCAGCGCAATAGAGATAAAGCCCGTGGCCAGCCTCGTCCTGCACCTTGGCGAGCAGGATCGCCTTGCGCCGAAGCGACGGCGCGCGCGTGATCCAGTTTCCCTCGGGAAGCATGCCGACGATTTCCGAATGCGCATGCTGGCTGATCTGCCGCGTCAGCGTCCGCCGATATGCTTCCGGCATCCAGTCCTTGGGCTCGATGAACTCATCCGCCGCAACCCGCGCCTCGAACGCCTCGAGGAGCTTCGGATCCTCGAGATTTTCGATCTTGGCAGTCTTCTGAAGCTCAGTCGTGTACATGGCCTGCGATGTAGTCTGTCAGCGCTTAACGTTCAAATCTCGACGACCGCTCCGCCGACCGTGCGCGAATAACCTGTGAACTCGGCGACTTTTCGTCCATCGCCAGCGCTGACGGCGACCCGCGTCACACCGGCACGCCCTTCCCGCGCTACCTCGATTGCCTCGGCAACCAACCTTTCGCCTTCGCGCACCTTGTCGAGGAAGACGATCGACGCCTGCGCCGCCATGCTCGCGTGGTTGGCGCCGTTGCAGACATAGGCGAAGGCAGTGTCGGCAAGGGCGAAAATCATGCCGCCATGCGCGAAGCGATGCCCGTTCAGCATTTCCGCCCGAACGACCATTGAGACACGCGCATAGTCCGCGCGAACCTCCTCGATTTGGATACCCCAGGACGGGCCGGTGCCTTCGGCGGCGAGCATGTGATTTGCTACCCGCCTCGCCAGTTCGTTTGCGTCCACGGCCCCTCCTTCGCTAGTCGGGGGCATGGCTTACGAGACCATCGACTTCAAGGCGGACGGTCCGATCGCCCGGATCACGCTCAATCGCCCGGATCGCCTGAACAGCTTCACCGCGAAGATGCACGAGGAGCTTCGCGACGCGCTCGCTAACCTCGGCGCGGTGCGCGTCGTCGTTCTCACCGGTGCGGGACGCGGCTTCTGCGCGGGGCAGGACCTTAACGATCGTGCCGTAGCGCCTGGCGAGGCAGTCGATCTCGGAGAAACCGTCGAACGCTATTGGAACCCGCTCATCCGCAAGCTGACGGGCCTGCCGCAGCCGGTGATCGCTCGCGTGAACGGCGTCGCCGCCGGAGCCGGCGCTAATATCGCGTTAGCCTGCGACATCGTGGTCGCGGCGAAATCGGCGAAGTTCATCCAGAGCTTCTCGGCAATCGGCCTCATTCCCGACAGCGGCGGCACTTGGGTGCTGCCGCGCCTGCTGGGCCAATCGCGCGCGCTCGGTCTTGCGCTCACTGGCGAGCCGCTTCCTGCCGAAAGAGCAGCCGAATGGGGCCTCATTTGGAAAGCCGTGCAAGACAAGTCGCTCGACCAAGAAGTCAACGCGATCGCTGACAAGCTCGCCTGCCTGCCGCCGTTAGGCGTCGCCGCGATCAAGGAGATGATCCGCTCCAGCTGGCAGTACAGCCTCGACGAGGAGTTGGAGCGGCAGGCGGGAGCCATGCGGCGCCTCGGCTTCACGGAAGATTATCGCGAGGGCGTTGCGGCCTTCCTCGAAAAGCGGAAGCCGAAGTTCACCGGCCGCTGAATAGCTGCGGCTCGCCAAAGTCAGCCAGTGCAGATACAAAACCGACATGCTCGATCTCTCGACGCAACCCTTCATCGACAAGAATGCAATCGTCGGCGGTTGCGTCCGATTGCCGGTGGCGGTCGACGACGACCAGCTCAGCGCCGAAGTTGCGGCACTCCCGGATGACGTGTGGGGCACCACTGGTGGACGCGTCGGTGTTCACAGCGCCGCCGAAGCCTTGTTCCTTCGCGGCTACGCACCGGCTGAGGGCGAGAAGCCGATCGAGGACCGCCCCGCGCTGGACCTGCTGCCCTACATCCGCTCGATTCTCGAGCAGGTCATCCCAGCGCCGCCGCTCCGCGCGCTTCTCGCTCGCTTGCCGGCTGGAGCGACGATCAGGACCCACGTCGACCAGGGGCCTTATTTCCATCAGACGCTGCGCATCCATCTGCCGGTCGAGACGAATAACCAGGTCTGGATGCTCTGTGCCGGAAAGGCGTATCATATGCGCCTTGGCGAAATATGGGCGCTTAACAATATCGCGCAGCACGGCGTCTGGAACGACCATCCATCCCTCTCCCGCACTCACCTGATCGCAGACTTCCTGCCAACGCCAGAGCTGGTCGCGCTGGTTCGCAACGGCGATCGCGATCTTGGCGGCTCAATCCCCGCAAGCGAGGCAGATGCCCAGCGACGTTCAGTTCACTAGCGAATGATCGCCACCAAGCGCTTCGTCTTCCTTCATCTTCACAAGTCCGGCGGCACATTCGTCAATGAATGGTTGCTGCGCTTTTTCCCGGACGCTCGCGAGCTTGGCTATCATCTGCCGCGCAAGCTAATCCCGCCGCCACTCGCCGCACTTCCCGTGATCGGCCTCGTCCGCAATCCGTGGAGTTATTACGTCTCGTGGCATGCCTTCCAAGCCACCCGGAGGCAGCCGAACGCGCTCTTCCAGATCCTCAGCAACGGCGGGGAGGTCGGCTTCGAAGGGACGATCCGCAACATGCTCGAATTGGGTGGCGCGAGCGCGCTGCTCGACAGGATCGTCGGAGCCTTGCCTGCGAGCTACGTTGGCAAGGGCCTGAAATCTGCCCGGATCCGAGCTGGCCGCGATCCGCGACACCGGGATCGGGTTCTACAGCTTCCTCCACGGCTATATGTATGGCGGCACCGAAGCGCCCCGGATCGCACACATGGAACACATGCGCGAAGAGCTTCCGCCTCTACTCAGCGCCACGGGTGAAACCGTAAGTGAACCAGCAGCTTCATTCCTCGCCACCGCCGCCCCGCGCAACACCTCTGCTCACCGCCACTACTCCGAATATTACAGCAGTGAGCTCCGCGACCTCGTCCAGGAAAGAGACAGGTCGATCATAGAGAAATACGGCTATGGCTTCGGCGAATAGCTGCAACTCTCCGCCACCTGCGCCGTTTCGCCTCCCGAACAACAACTCGAATGGAGGCGCCCGTGCTTGGCACCATCCTCATTATTCTACTTGTTCTGTTGCTGCTCGGCGCAGTGCCCCGCTGGGGCTACAGCCGTGGTTGGGGATACGGTCCCTCCGGAATCCTCGGCGTCATTCTGATCATCGTCGTCATTCTGCTTCTGCTGGGCAGGATTTAGGCGCCAGCCTTTAAAGCGAAGCCCCATGCCGCCTGCGCGAGCATGGGGACTCGTTTCGCCAGTTCCTCCGCGCGGGGGTGGCTGGCGTTGCCGTCGATCACGCGCTTCTTGATGCCCTGGACGATGCCGGTCAAACGGAACAGGTTGTAGGCGAAATACCAGTCGAGCCTGCCGCCGACCGGCACGCCTGACCGATCCGAATAGCGCGTGACGATCTCGTCCAAGCTCGGAATGCCGAGCTTCGCGAGATCGAGACCCGCGAGACCGGCGGCGCCATCGGCAGGCATCATCCACTGCATCGCAAGATAGGAAAAGTCCGCCACCGGATCGCCGAGCGTCGCGAGTTCCCAGTCGAGCACCGCCGTCAGCGTTCCGTCACCATCAAATACGACATTGTCGATGCGATAATCGCCATGGACGATCGACGTACGCGACTGCTCGGGGATCGTCTCGGGCAAGAAGGCGATCAGCCGCTCGACCTCCGGGATATAGTCAGTCTGGCTGTCGCGATACTGCCGGGTCCAGCGCATTACCTGCCGCTCGAAATAATTACCCGGCTTACCGAAATCGCCGAGCCCGGCGCTGTCCGGATCGATCACGTGGAGGTCAGCGAGCGTGTCGATCATCTGCTCGTACATGCGGCGCCGCGTGGCGGCGTCGAACTCCGGCAGTGCGCCGTTCGCGTACGGGCGGCCCTTCGCGAGTTCCATCATGTAGAAGATGGCGCCGATGATATCCGGATCCTCGCAGAGCGCCAAGGGCTCCGGCACAGGAAAACCCAGCGGGTGCAGCGCGGCGAGCAATCGATACTCCCGGTCCACCGCGTGAGCCGACGGCAATAACTGCCCAAACGGCTTGCGTCGAAGCACATAGTCCCCGGAAGCCGCACGGACGCGATAGGTCGGATTCGACTGGCCCGATGGAAATTTCGTCAGCTCAAGCGGGCCGAGGAAGCCTTCCACGTTGGCTTGCAACCATCGCCCGAGCGCTTCCTCGTCGATCAACTGCTCGCTCATCGATGCTTCTTGAACTCCTGCCGTGCGATTGCCCGACGGTGCACTTCATCCGGCCCGTCAGCCAGCCGCAGCGTGCGGATACCCGAATAAGCGCGCGCCAGCCCCACGTCCTCCGACACACCCGCAGCGCCGAACGCCTGGATTGCATCGTCGATGATCTTCAGCGCCATGAGCGGCGCCGCCACCTTGATCATCGCAATCTCGCCCTGCGCCGCCTTGTTGCCGGCGCGGTCCATCATGTCCGCGGCCTTCAGGCATAGCAGCCGGGTCATTTCGATGTCGATGCGGGCATTGGCGACCCGCTCTTCCCACACGCCCTGCTCCGCAAGCGTCTTGCCGAAAGCCGTGCGCGACATCAGACGCTTCACCATCGCGCCGAGCGCCTCTTCCGCGGCGCCGATCGTGCGCATGCAATGGTGGATGCGGCCTGGCCCGAGCCGCCCCTGTGCGATCTCGAACCCCCTTCCCTCGCCCAGCAGCATGTTTGACGGCGGAACACGCACGTCGGTAAGCTCGATCTCCATGTGCCCGTGCGGCGCGTCGTCATAGCCGAACACCGGCAGGTGCCGCTTGATGTTCACGCCCGGCGCATTGAGCGGCACGAGGATCATCGACTGCTGCTTGTGCTTCTCGGCCGAGGGGTCGGTTTTGCCCATCAGGATGGCGACCTTGCAGCGCGGATCCCCCGCACCGCTCGACCACCATTTGCGGCCGTTGATCACATATTCGTTGCCGCGCATTTCGATGCTGCACTTGATGTTCGTGGCGTCGGATGAGGCGACGTCAGGCTCGGTCATCAGAAATGCGGAGCGGATGTCGCCGTCCATGAGCGGCTTTAGCCACTCGTCCTTCTGGTCGCGCGTCCCGTAGCGGTTCAGCACCTCCATGTTGCCGGTGTCCGGCGCGGAACAGTTGAACACTTCCGAGGACCACATGATGCGGCCCATCTCCTCGGCGCAGAACGCATATTCCAGGTTGGAAAGCGCCGGCCCTTCGAACTTGAAGCGGTCATCGACGGGCGTCGCACCATGCGACGGCGGCATGAACAGGTTCCAAAGCCCTTGGCCGCGAGCGTTCTCCTTCAGCTCCTCGACGACGGGAAGGACCTTCCAGCGCTCGCTCTCGCGCTGCTGCGCGTCATAGTCAGGAACACGGGGACGGACATGCTCGTCCATGAAGGCGCGGACCCGGTCGCGCCACTGGGTTTCGGCGGGCCCAAGGCTGAAATCCATGGCCCGCGCCTATCAGTTGTCCGCGGCCGTGGCTATGACGTCAGAATGGGAAGATTATCGGGCAAAGTAGCGATCGTGACGGGCGCGGCGTCAGGCATCGGCAAGGCGACCGTCGAGCTGTTCCGAAACGAAGGCGCCACCGTCGTTGGCGCCGACGTGAGCGAAGGCGCGGACCTCCGCGCGGACGCGGGCAGCGACGAAGACATGCGCAACATCGTCGACCAGGTTGCGAAGCAGCACGGCGGGCTCGACATCTTCTTCGCCAACGCGGGCATTTCCGGCGGCCTCGCCTCGATCGCGGAGCAGACAGCGGACGACTGGGCCGAGATCCTGCGCATCAACCTCATCGGCCCATTCCTCGCGATCAAGCATGCTGCCCCGCTGATGAACCTGCGCGGCGGCGGGTCGATCGTCTGCACGGCCAGCGTCGCCGGGCTCCGCTCAGGCGCCGGCGGCGCAGCCTATTCGGCGTCGAAGGCGGCGGTCATCAACCTCGTCCAGAACGCCGCCAACCAGCTCGCCGGCAGCGGCATCCGCGTGAACGCCATCTGCCCCGGGCTGATCGAGACAGGCATGACACAGATGCTCTACGATCTCGCCCGTTCGAGCGGCCAGGAGGATCGCATCGGCGAGCTCAACCCGCAGCGCCGCGGCGGCGAGCCGATCGAGATCGCCCAGGCCGCGTTGTTCCTCGCCTCCGGCGAGTCTAGCTACGTTAACGGTTCGGTGATCGTCGTCGACGGCGGCCTATCGAGCAGCCACCCGACAACGCGCAAGTTCGCACTGCGAATGCTCTGAACAGGGATTTTCTCCCCACCAACAAGTGTCTGGTCTCGACCCATTGCGGACATTCCTGCCTCGTTGCAGATGATTGTGCAGGGCCGCAGCCCCGACAGGTAACACGGGCGCGAAACTTGGGCGCGGGCAAGCATCGTCAACTCGCTATTGCTCTTCGCCGCGGCTGCCCTTTAATTGAATGTAACCTTCTAGGCGCCGGTCGTTTCGAACTTCGCGTTGATGCACGCCGTGTGGCTCGCCCAACTCGTTCGACATAAGCACTGGGGGTCGGTGGATTTCCGCCCGTTCAAACGGCCGCTCATAGCCTTCGGCGTGTTGGGTAATGCTGCACTACTACTTTGGGACGACCAGCTTCTCGCCATCTTTCGTGCGTAGCGTTCGCTTTCCGCCCCTTGCAGACATTGGCAAACCCCTGAGCCTGCTATTTCGCCCGCACTATGATGACCCTCGCTGCGGCAAGAAGGCTCGCATCGGCTCGGTGCGCGATAGCCACATCGACTTCCCGCCGCCCATTGCTGACCGCCGCGTTGTAACAGGCGCGATCGGGGATCGCGATATCGAGGGGTTCGCGAGATCCATCGAAGCAGATCGCCGTTGCTGCTTCCTTGATGCGCCAGACAAGTCTGTCGACGTCCTTGGCCTGCGCGAGGTTTAAGTCAGCGTAGCTAATGGCGACGGATTCTTCCCGTTGAATATCATCGAGGACGGACTGGCCGAAGGCCGGACTTGATGCGCACGCGAAGGCGACAACGATCACCCATTTCATCGGGGCCTCCAAGCTGATTGGTCGGGGACCCTTTCCGTGATGCTTCGGCCGGCGGTCTGGCATCAGCATTTCTGCCGATTTCACTGACGGATGAACCGAATGGGCGCTATGTCTGCTTTTGAGGCACATCAGACGTTAGATCCAATGGCCCGACCTGCATCTGTTGATGTGCGCAATGCCGCAGCTATGCTCCGATAATGGGGCGGATCCTTTTAAGCACGTTCACGGGCGGTGCGCTGCTGTTCGCAACTTGCGCTTCGGCGTCCGGCTTCGATCCGAAACCTTGGCTTGCCGATCTGGAGCAGGCGCGTCAGGCCTTTCATCTCAAATACGCCAACTGGAGCTGGGTAGAGACCGAGCGAGAGGTCAAGATCGACCGCTTGTTCGATGAGTCCGCCGACCGTCTCCGCAAGGCAGCCGACGAGGGGCAGGCGCGGGCAGTCTTCGATAGGATCGCTTCGAAATTGGCGGATGGACATGTGGAGTTCGATTGGCCCGCCCCGTCACCCCCGATCGGCGGCGCGGCTCCGGAACCGCCGGATTTATGCGACAGCATCGGCTACAATTCGCGGCAGAACGCGCCAGGAGTTGGGCAGTCCCTGCCGGGCTATCAGCCCCTGCCGGCGTCCACAGACGTCCTCGCTGCCGGCATTATGATCTCTGGCGGGCATACGGTTGGTGTCCTCCGCATCGGCGTCTTTCAGCCGGAGGGTTTCCCTGACCTATGTCGTGCCGCCAGCCGCGGTCTCCGCATTCCGGAACAAGCGAAATGTGATGATGCATGCAGGGAAAGGATCAGCGGCTGGGCGTACGATCATCTCGCGCTTATTCTCGAAGAGCGATTGCGGCAATTGAAGGTCGCGCGGGCCGAAACGCTTCTGGTGGACATCACACACAATGGCGGCGGATCCGAATGGGCGGAGGCAGTCGCGCGGGTGCTGACGCCGAAGCTGCTCTTATCCGAACGGCTTGGCTTTGTTCGAGGCGAGCACTGGGCCACACACTGGCGGCAGATCGCGAAGGACCTTCGCTCGTATGCCTCCACCGCATCTCCTCCTGATCGCAAACAGTTACTTGAACTGGCGGCTCAAGCCGATGCTGCGCTCGCCGAGGCGAACGCGACCTGCTCGTCACACTCGTGCGATCGCATCGGCAAAGCCGGCTTCTCGACCGGGCTGGTCGGCGCCTCTCGCTCTGGCGCTCTTTCCGGCAAGAAGTGGGCCCCGGATGTCTTCAGCCCGTCGCAATATCATTACCATGACGGTGTCTGGGACGGTCCGCTGATCGTGCTTGTCGATCAGGAAACCTGGTCAGCCGCCGAGGAATTTGCGGCGATCCTGCAGGATAATAGCATCGCAGTCGTCATGGGCGCGCGAACTGGCGGCGCAGGATGCGGACACACGGACGGTGGCACGCCGACCACCCTCACGAACAGCCGCGCGATCTTAAAGCTTCCTGACTGTGTCCGCTTTCGTGCCGATGGTTCCAACGAAGTCCGCGGCATTCTCCCCGACGTCGTCCTTGCCAGTCGGGCCAATGACGGCCTTCAATTCCGAGCGGAGCTCCTCGCTGCAAAGCTGCCAGCCGCGATCGAACAGGCCAAGCTACTGCACGGCACCAAGGCCGCACACGCGCAATAAGGTAAGCGTCGCGCGCTCATGTCGGCAGACGTAACGGCAGAGAAATCGACGGGCAGTTAAAGCCGGAGGCCAGTGACGACTTGCTCGGATGAACTCATGAGTCGCATTGAGAACCTTGCGGTTGGCGTTTTGACCATTGAGAACCGCGACCAGCCGAGAACGCTGCCAGACTTCGCATTTGAGAGCGTCTCGCTTCATGCGCCGCGCTTGTGCGACAGCATCTTCATCAGTCGCAGCTTCGATCCAATCGGCCAAGCCGATGTGGCCCGTAGCATCGAGACAATAGATCCGATAGTCAGTCATCGGACCCCCGGCCTAGTGACGGCGCGACTCGTTTCATCTGAGTCGCTGCGGGAAAATATCAGCAGTCGCAGTGCCGTAACCTGATCCATGTAAGCTTTGCCCGACGTCGGGACGCCAGCCGAAAGTGCGGTGGCTCGAAACCGATCCCGCGATGCAGCAGCTCATGAGCCGCCTCGGCACGCGCCATGAATTTCCGGGTATCGCCAAACGACATCGCTAAACACCAGCGTGTCTCCAATGCGGATCTCGACCTGTTCGTCGGGTTCACGACCGGCGAGCCGCGCGACCATTCGGGCGAGCGTCTTAAGATCGGCGAACTTGTCGGTAGGGTCCATCGCGCGAACCCTTAGTGACGTTCGAGCAGACAGCTTTTCCGATCTGCGACACGATCACCACAATCGGCGCCGTCTTCAGGCCCAGATGGCCGGGATCAGCTAGTCACCAGCTCTGCGAACTTGCCGAGGTCGATGTTACCGCCCGACACCACGCAAACGATCGGCCCCTCGCCTGCTTCGCCGGTCAGTGCAGCGGCGAGCGTCAATGCGCCTGCTCCCTCTGCGATCGTGCGCAACTTCTCGGCGATCAGCCGCATCGCGTCGCGCGTCTGGTCGAGCGTGACGGTGATCGCGCCGTCGGTTACCGGGCGCATCCGCTGCCACATCCGCTCGGTGACGCTCTTGCCGCCGGCGCCATCGACGAAAGAAGGCTGCCAATCGGCAAACTTGCGCGCGCCGCCTTCGCGAAGGGAAAGCGCATAAGGCGCCGCAGTCTGCGGCTCGGCGCCGAGCACCCGCACGTCCGGCCGCCGCGCCTTGATCGCGCTGCCCACGCCGGTGATCAGTCCTCCACCACCGATCGCCGCAATGACGGTCCGGACTTCGGGCAGATCGTCGATGATCTCCAGGCCCATCGTGCCATGACCGGCGATGAAGTCGTGATTGTCGAAAGGATGGACGAACGTGCTCTCGAGGCCAGGGAATTGATGCGTCTCCGCGGCCACCCACGCGTCGTCGTACGAGACGGGCACGATGGTCGCGCCGAGCGCCCGCATGCGGTCGAGCTTCGTCTGCGGCGCTGTCTCGATCGCGACGACCGTGCTTGGGATGCCGAATGCTCGCGCTGCATAGGCGACGCCCTGCCCCGCGTTGCCGGCACTGATCGTCCAGACCCCCTTTGCGCGCTCCTCGTCGGACAGGCGCGCCACCGCGTTCGTCGCGCCGCGGATCTTGTACGCATTGGTCGGCTGAAGATTTTCGAGCTTCAAGTAGATCTGGCGATCGTCGCCAAGATCGAGCCTGACCAGCGGCGTCCGCAGCACCGTGCCTGCAATGCGGCCTTGCGCCTGCTCGATATCGTTGATTGAGATCGGCCGTACCGGATCGATCATCGCCTTCCCCTCACGCTTGCGTTCAACTTGTTCTAGGGAGGCGGCATGAAGACACTCAAGCTCCTAAATTACGAACGCGACCGCTGGATCGCGGGCGACCGCAACCTTGCGGAGATAGCGAGCGCGATCGACGGCGCACCGGTAGCCCTGACAGGCTCAAGCGGTCTCGATTTCGGCGGCATGCTTCGCCACGCCCGGGAAGTCGGCGGCCCGGCGCTGCGCAAGCTGA
This sequence comes from uncultured Alphaproteobacteria bacterium, assembly GCA_963752025.1. Lineage (GTDB taxonomy): Bacteria > Pseudomonadota > Alphaproteobacteria > Sphingomonadales > Sphingomonadaceae > Sphingomicrobium. Next base: position 144,654 of record CAVVWY010000027.1, read on the forward strand.
CATTCCACGAGCGAGCGCGCATCATCAAGACGCTCGGCCTCGCCATCATGGCGCGCAAGGAAGAGCTGTACGAACTCAACTATCTGACCGGCGCTACCCGCAAGGACGGCTGGATCGATATCGAAGGCGGCGCCGGCACGCTCTTCTCCTTCTCGTCGAAGGGACGGCGGGAGCTTCCCGACGCGCACGTGCTCCTCGACGGTCAGCTTGAGGGCCTGTCGAAGAACGGTACGTTCGTCGGCCAGCATATCTATACCTCGCTTCAGGGCGCGGCGGTGCACATCAACGCCTTCAACTTCCCCGTCTGGGGGATGCTGGAGAAACTGGCGCCGACGTTGCTGGCGGGCGTCCCCGCCATCGTGAAGCCAGCCTCTGCAACGTCCTACCTGACCGAGGCTGCGTTCAAGATCATGATCGACGCTGGCGTGCTTCCGCCAGGCGCGGTGCAGCTGATCGTCGGCGGCGTCGGCGACCTCTTCGATCACCTGACCGGTCAGGACATCGTCAGCTTCACCGGCTCTGCCTCGACGGCCCTCAAGCTGCGCATGCATCCTAACGTCACCCGGGAGTCGGTTCGCTTCGTTGCAGAGCAAGACAGCCTCAATGCGTCCCTGCTCGGCCCCGACGCCGCGCCGGGCACGCCGGAGTTCGACCTCTTCATCAACGAGGTCGCGACCGAGATGACGGTGAAGGCGGGCCAGAAGTGCACCGCCATCCGCCGCGCCATGGCCCCGGCGCAATATCTCGACGCCGTCGAGCAGGCGCTCGGCGCGCGGCTGGCCAAGACCAAGATTGGCGACCCGCGCGCCGAGGACACGCGCATGGGCGCGCTCGTGAGCGTCAGCCAGCGCGATGACGTCCGCGAGCGCATCCGCGAGCTGGAGGCCGCGGGTGCCCGCATCGTAGCCGGCGATCCCGATGCGCAGTCCCCTATCCCGGGAGGCGCCTTCCTTCCGCCCGTGCTCCTGCGCACCGACGACCCGTGGGGCAACAATGCCGTCCACGACTGCGAGCCGTTCGGGCCGGTCTCGACCATCATGCCTTACAAGGACATCGGCGATGCGATCGCCCTCGCCAATCGCGGCCGCGGTAGCCTGGTGCTGTCGTTCTTCACGCACTCTCCCGACGCAGCACGCGAATTCGTGCAGGGTGCCGCAGCTCATCACGGCCGCATGCTGGTCATCGACCGAACGAACACAGCCGAGTCCACCGGCCACGGCTCGCCCCTCCCCGTTCTCGTTCACGGCGGCCCCGGCCGCGCCGGCGGCAGCGAGGAGATGGGCGGCATCCGCGGCGTGAAGCATTACATGCAGCGGACCGCGGTCCAGTCCTCGCCCGCCATGATCGCGGCCATCACCGAGCAATATGTGCCAGGCGCGCCGAAGCACATCATCGACATCCACCCGTTCACCCTGAGAATGAGCGAGCTCCATATCGGCGACACTTGGCGGACCGAGAGCCGCACGGTCACCCTCGAAGACATCGAGCATTTCGCCGAGTTTACGGGCGACAAATTCTACGCCCACATGGACGAGGAAGCCGCGAAGGCTTCGCCCATCTTCGAAGGCCGGGTCGCGCACGGCTATCTGATCTTGAGCTTCGCCGCCGGCCTGTTCGTGTGGCCCGATCCCGGCCCGGTGCTCGCAAACACTGGCCTTGAGAGCCTGCGCTTCCTGACGCCGCTCTATCCGGAAGACTTCGCTTCGGGTGGAACTCACGGTCCGGTCCAAGTCCATCAAGTCGGAAGAGACCGGGCAAGTCCGTTGGGCCGTCGAGGTCTTCAACCAGAAAGACGAGCTGGTCGCGACCTACGACCTCCTGACCGAGAACGTTCCGTAACGGTAGGAACGCGCCTCTCCCCGCGTTCGTTCTTGGGGCGAATTCCAGCAGAGGAGAGGCGCAATGAAAGTCAGTGAGGTAATGACTCGCGACGTCCAGACCGTTCGTCCCGACCAGACCGCGCGTGAGGCGGCGAGCTTCATGCTCAGCGCCGATGCAGGATCGATCCCCGTGACCGACGGCGATCGCCTCGTCGGCATGATCACCGACCGGGACATCGCCGTTCGTGGCGTCGCGGAGGGGCATGGCCCCGATACCCCCGTCAGCGAACTGATGACCAATGACATCATCTCCGTGCGTGAATCGGACGATACGGACGATGTCGCCGTGCGGATGAGCGAAGCGCAGGTGCGGCGTCTGCCGGTCATCGACGAACAGGAGCGCTTGTGCGGCATCGTGAGCCTGGGCGATCTAACGCAGGAAGGTGAAGACGATGCCGCTGAGCAGGCACTTGAGGGCGTGACCCAGCCGGGCGGCCAACACCAACAGTAATTGAATTCCCGGCCGAGGCGGACCCCTGCGGGCGCAGGGGTTCAACTCAACGCGACGCGATTTCCTTGATCGCGCGATCGACGAGTTGAGCGTCGCTCGGCGCGTCATGCCGTTCGGCGATCAGGCGAGCAGCGGCCTTGGTCGCCGCTTCCGCCGCCGCGGCCCGCAGTTGCTCGATCGCTGCGCGCTCTTCAGCCGCAATCTTGTCCTCCGCCATGCGGGTGCGGCGCTCGACCAGTGCCTCCGCGTCGGTCCGCGCTTTCGCGACGATTTCATCAGCCTCGTGCCGCGCACGCTCGAGCAGCGCTTCGCGGTCCTTGTCGGCCGACGAAGCCTTGGCCTCATACTCGGCCTTGAGCGCCTCTGCTTCCTTGCGAAGCGATTCTGCCTCGGCAAGCTGGTCGCGGATGAGCTCGATCTTGTTGTCGAGCGCCTTTGCGATGGCCGCAGGCACCTTCTTCCAGATCATGAGCCCGATGACGAAGATCATCGCGAGCGCGATCCACGCAGGTGCGGTCAACCCGAGGGCCGTGGGCTCCTGGTGGCTCTCACCGCCGTGCTGCTGAACGGTGGCAACCGCTTGCGCATGCTCGACGGGCTGGCCGGCATCTTGGGGCTGTGGATCAGACATTGAGCTCGGCTTTCACCGCGTTTGCGGCTTCATTGGGGTCGACCTGGATGCCGGTGAGACGGGCGACCATCTGCTGCGTTGCATCGACAGCAACGGTCTCGATCTCAGCCCGTGCCGAGGTCACGGCGGCGCGAATCTTCGCGCTGGCGGACTCGACCCTGTCATTGATCTGGCCGGCGGCCGCGGTGACCTTCGCTTCAGTGTCCCGGGCGCTCGCCTGCTTCGCTTCCTGGGCCAGGCGCGCGGCCTCGGCCCGGGCAACGTCCATGCGGGTGCGCCACTCAGCTTCCGTCGCTTCCGCCGCCGCGCGCGCAGCCCGCGCACGCTCCAGGTCTTCGCCGATCTTCTTGTCGCGCAGCTCGACCGTGCCTTGGATCTTCGGAAGCATTCCCCGGCCGATGCCGAAGAAGATGACTGCGAAGACAACCAGCAGCCAGAACAGCTGCGAGAAGAAGATGTACGGAAGTTGTTCGATCTGAGGCATTTTAGTCCCCGGCGTTAGCCTTTCGGGCGATTAACGCGCGTAGAGGATGATCATCGCCACGGCGAATGCGATCAGACCCAGGAGCTCCGCCGCGGCGAAGCCGATGAACAGACGGCCCTGCTGGCTATCCGCAGCCGCCGGATTGCGAAGCGCGCTCTCGAGGAACGAACCGAAGACGTTGCCGACACCGACGGCGGCAGCGCCGACGCCAATCGCCGCGAGACCGGCACCGATGACCTGAGCGGAAGCGAAATCCATTTGGGTAACTCCTTTGGGTAAGCTTTAGTGGAGGTTGATTGCGTCGTTTAGGTACAGCGTCGTCAATAGGGCAAACACGTGGCCTGGATGGCGCAGACCAGCAGTTCGAGCGCCGCCACGCCGACGATGAAGACGAAGCTGAGCACGCCCACGCCGATGCCGAGGGGACCGCCGTGAAGGCCACTGACGATGAAGCTGCCGAAAACTTCCATCAGGATGTGCCCGGCAATCATCGCCACGAACAGTCGCAGGCCCAGGCTGAACGGCCTCACCATGAAGGAGATGAACTCAATGGCCGCGATTAGCGGCACCATGACCATCGGCGTGCCTTGCGGAACGAACAGCGAAAAGAAGTGCAGCTTGTGGCGCCAAAAGCCGACGATAAGCACGATCGAGAAGCTCATCACGGCCAGCACGCCGGTGATCGAGAAATGGCTCGTGGTG
>CAVVWY010000028.1:0-112031 GCA_963752025.1 uncultured Alphaproteobacteria bacterium
GTTACGCCCGCCTTCGCCAGCGCTCCGCCCACATCCGTGTTCTTGGCGAGCGCCATCGCGAGCAGGATCCGCTCGACGGTGACATAGTTGTCGCCGGCCTTCTTCGCGATCTGCTCGGCCTGGTCGAGCACGCGGATCGTATCGCCGTCGAGCGCAGGCGCCTGCGTTGCGCCGCTGCCGGTAACCGCCGGCACCTTTTGAACCAGAGCATCCGCCTCGCGCTTAGCGGTCTTGGCATCGCCACCGGCCGCCTCGATCAGCCCAGCGGCCATTCCCTGCTCGTCATCGAGCAAAGCTTTCAGCAGGTGGGCGGGCGCAATGCGCTGGTGGTGCTCCCGAACCGCAATGGTCTGGGCGGCCTGCAAAAATCCGCGCGCGCGATCGGTGAGCTTTTCGAAATCCATCTGAACTAACCCTCTATTTCTGGGGTCGATATGGTGTTGCAAATGAGCAACACAAGGGCGCCGAAGTCAAGTTTTCGGAGGCTGCGCGACGGCGGGCCCGGAAGGCTGCGCAGCCGGAGCTGCATTCGGGTTCGCTGCGTCGACGGCATCTCTTGCATGAGCCAACTCGAAGCTCCGTGCACAGGCAATCGCGCCTTCGTCGTTTACACCCCAGGTTCGGAACTTGCGCGAATCCACATGGAAGCGAAGGCCGACGTAAAAGCCGAGTCCGACGCCGTAGGGTTCGCCGTTCCTCGCGTGCACGGCGCAAAGCGTGCGAATAAGCGCGTCGCGCGTGATTGGCCGCAGCGGCACCATGTCGACGGCCTGCATGAACCGGTGCGCGCTTTCCTGCGCTCCGCCTGCGCACTGATTAAGCAACGGGTTGCGATAGACGGACACCGGTTCGACCGGTCCCACGGCAGGTATGACCTTGTCCCGCACGTAGCGCAGAGTTTGCACGACGTTCGGCCAATCCTCAGTCGGAGGAACTTCGAAGGCCGGAGCGCCGCACTTCTGCCAGTCGCTCGCGGTTCTCAGCAGCTGCCAAGTGGGAACGATTCCGCCGACACCGTAGGTGGTGAGATAATCGTTGAAGGTTCGCACCGAAATGGTGTGCGAAGGACTCGCCAGATACCAGTTCCGATACCCCGCTTCGTCCTGGCCCACCGTTATATAAGGCGCGAGCGGCTCCCACGGCATTCCGGGCGTCCAGACGGGCGGCTGCGCTCCCGCGGCAGTCGCGGTGAGGAGCAGCGATAGAGCTAAGTGGCGCATGGATGTGAGGATACGCTCCTCATCGTCCTTGAAAAGACGCGAATGTCCGCCCACTGTGTTATGTCTATGTCACAGCCCATCGAAGTCGATCTTCCGCACAACCTCGGCAAGGACGAGGCACGGCGCCGGATCGCGAACAATGTGCACCGTCTCACCGACCATATTCCGGGCGGTGCCCAGGTTGAGTTGGGCTGGTCTGGCGATCAGCTCAACCTTCGCGTTCAAGCGCTCGGCGATTTCGTCCAGTCGACGATTGACGTCGAAGACAGCAAGGTGCGGGTGAGGGTTCTCCTGCCCGGCATGCTTGGCATGTTTTCGGGCGTTATCGCGGGCGCGCTGCAGAAGAAGGGCAGCGTGCTTCTCGAGGATCATTCCAAGGGCTGACGTGGCCGCCAGTTTGCCGCTAAGCATCCCTCCCAGGAGGAGTGGATGCGGCATTTCGCGATTGTCGGTTCAGGCCCAGCCGGGTTCTACACCGCCGAGGCGCTTCAAAAGGCGTACGGCGATCGGGCGCGCATCGACATCCTCGACCGATACCCGGTCCCCTACGGCCTGATCCGTTTCGGCGTTGCGCCGGACCATCAGTCGCTCAAGGCGGTCTCCAAACGCTACGACAAGGTCGCCGAGACTGCCGGTGTCGATTTCATCGGCAATGTTTGCGTCGGCCGCGACGTCTCGATCGACGAGCTCCTGGAACTCTACGACGTGGTGATCCTTGCGACCGGCGCCCCGAAGGATCGCAAGCTCGGTATTCCGGGGGAAGACCTGCCGGGCGTCTACGGTTCGGCGGCGTTCGTTGGCTGGTACAACGGCCATCCGGACTTTGCCGACCTCGATCCGCCGCTCGACGGCACCCATGCGGTCGTCATCGGCAACGGCAATGTCGCGCTCGATTGCGCGCGTATTCTTTCAAAGACCCGTCACGAGTTCGAAGGATCGGACATCGTTGGACATGCGCTGGACGCTCTCGATCGCTCCGGGATCGAGACCGTGACAATCCTCGGCCGCCGTGGCCCGCATCAGATCGCGATGACGCCGAAGGAGCTCGGTGAGCTCGGGCATTTGGAAGCAGCTTCACCGCAAGTGGACATTGCCGACTTCCCGCCACTGTCTGCTGACGAGGCGCTCGAGCCAGGCCACCGCAAGTCCATCTCGATCCTGCGCGGCTTCGCCGATGTTCCGCCCCAGCCCGCCAAGGCGAAGCGCATGGTCTTCGACTTCTTCGCGCAGCCTATCGCCATCGAAGGGGAAGGCCGCGCGCAAAAAGTGATTGTCGAACGGACCGTTCTGGACGGAAGTGCCGCCGCGCGAGGCACCGGCGAAATTTATGGGGTGCTCGCGTCGCTCGTCATCACTGCCATCGGCTATTCGACATTGCCCATCGAGAGCGTTCCTTATGACGAGCGGAAGGGCAAATTCGTGAATGACGGGGGTTGCATTGGCGAACGGCTCTACGCCGTCGGATGGGCTCGGCGCGGGCCGAGCGGGACGATCGGCACCAATCGCCCCGACGGATACGAAGTCGCAGATCTGATTGCCGCGGCAATGCCGCCGGGCAGTTCGCAGGATCGCGCAGGCGGCAAAGGGCTGATGCGCCTCCTTGGCAGCCGCGACGTCATGGCGACTGACTACGATGACTGGCGCAAAATCGAGCAGACAGAGACCGCCAACGCCCGTCCCGGCTCCCCGCGCGAAAAGTTCGTTCGTCCCGCCGATTGGCTTCAGTGCGTTGGCCGGTAAGGGAAGGCCTCAACCTTGCTTGCCTTCCTGAGAACCGGCCTCTATCTAGCCGCAGCCTTGGCTCCCGCCCGCGACCGAAATCGCGATCCGCGGGTTCCGGTCGGGGAGTAGCTCAGCCTGGTAGAGCACTGTCTTCGGGAGGCAGGGGCCGGAGGTTCGAATCCTCTCTCCCCGACCACTTCTTTCGCCGAGTGCCTTAGGATGAATTGATGAATGGCTCGCTCGACGTTGATCCTATGATGGATGCCGATGCCGTAGCTGCCGAGACCAAGGCGCGCGAGATGCTCGCAGCGACGTCTGGATCTGCGGCGGCTTACCGTGCGCTCGGCGCAGCCCTTCGGCGCCAGGGCAGGGCGGATGAGGCCAATGAAGCGGAGCTTGCGGCGATCGAAGCCTCGGCCGGCGATCCTCAGCTGGTTTATGCCGGCCAGGCGATGCAGGCTGGCGATTTCCCGACAGCCGAAGGGATTTACGTAAAGTCGTCAGCGAGCGTGCCGACGATGTCGCGGCACTGCGCATGCTTGCCGAGATCGCAGCATCGTTCGGCGTCCTGCGGGATGCCGAGGCGCTTCTGCGTCGCGCACTCGAACTGGCGCCGGGCTTCGAATATGCGCGACTTCACCTCGCCGCGACGCTCCACCAACAAACTCGTTCGGGCGAAGCTCTTGTCGAGATCGGCAAGATCAGCGGATCGCTGCGCGAGCTAGAGGAAACACAGGCGCTCAAGGCGTCGGCACTTGCGCGCGTGGGCGAATATGACGCGGCCATTGAAGCGTATCGCGCGATCGCCGCGGTCAATCCCGCCAATCTTGAGGCCTGGAGCAGCCTCGCTTTTCTGTTCAAGACGATCGGCAGGCCGGCCGAAGCGATTGAAGCATGCAGAAGCTCCCTGAAGGCCAAGCCCACGGATGGCGAGGCATGGTGGATGCTCGCCGACCTGAAGACGTTCAAGTTCAGCAACGAGGAAGTAGCGGCGATCGAGGCCGCGCTAGCGACCCCTGGCCTTTTGCCGGACGATCGTCTTCGGATGCACTTCGCGCTCGGCAAAGCGCTCGAGGATCAGAAGGAAGTCCAAGAGAGCTTCGCGCATTATCGCGCCGGCAACCAGATCCGCACCGCTCAGTTACAACATGATCCGGAGCATGCGACGCGGCTCGTCGACCGTTCGATAGCGCTTTTCACCGCGGAGTTCCTGGACTCTGCGAAAAGGGTCGGGCGATCCGGCTGCGGATCCGATCTTTGTGGTCGGTATGCCGCGGTCAGGCTCGACTCTGGTCGAGCAGATCCTCGCGAGTCATCCGATGATCGAAGGCACGGCGGAACTGCCCGACATCTACACCCTCGCGCGCAGCCTGGAGCCGGATCCGCGCTTCGGCGCTCCGTGGGAGCTCTACCCCCAGCTGTTGGCCGATCTGCCGCCGGAACGGCTGCGAGAGCTTGGTGAGCTGTACCTCGAGCGCACGCGCATCCAGCGCAAGACGGACCGGCCGCTCTTCATCGACAAGATGCCCAACAATTGGGCACATGCCGGTTTCATCAAGCTGATCTTGCCGAACGCGAAGATTGTCGATGTCCGCCGGGCGCCGCTTGCTTGCGGCTTCTCCAACTTCAAGCAGCTTTATGCGCGCGGGCACGAATATTCGTACGATCTCAGTCACTTCGGAAAGCATTATCGCGATTATGTGCGCCTCCTGGATCATTTCGACGGCGTCGCGCCGGAGATGATCCATCGCGTCGTCCATGAGCGTTTGGTTGGCGATCTCGAACAGGAGGTTCGGGGCTTGCTCGCCTATGTCGGAGTGCCGTTCGATGGCGCATGCCTGAATTTTCATGAGACTTCGCGACCGGTGCGGACGGCGAGCGCCGAACAAGTGCGCCGGCCGCTCCAGACCGACCGCCTCGAAGAGTGGAAGGCGTACGAGGCATTCCTCGGGCCGCTCAAGGAAGCGCTCGGGCCCGTCCTGGATGACTGGCAGGGCCGTCAGCCCAAATAGGCCCGACCAGATATTAACCTTATTCGCTTAATCGCAGGCGCATGTATCGCGTCGCAAATCGCCTGTTCATGCGCAGCGCAGGCTGTTCAGCCTGTGCCCTCTTCGCGCTTCTAGGCGCGCCAGCAAATGCCCAGTCCGACCTCAAGCTGCTTACTCCCGACACGCTTGAGCTGAACGGCGACGTCCGCTTCACCCTTGTTGACGGTGAACGCAGCTGGGTCGTCCGGGGCACGGGCAAATTGCGCTCCAGCGGTGCCGGGGACGACTTCCGTGCGCGCGCTCAAATGGGCAACGTCAACCTCGTCTGGCAGCCGCAATTCACATGGTCGCTTTCGGCAACGGTCGTCGGGTCGGTTCAGGGCGGCGAGCGTACCGACGCCGGGCTGAGCCAGGCTTACATCAGCTTTCGGCCCATGCGCGGTAGCAATGTCGCCTTCTCCAGCCGCATTGGCCTGATGTGGCCGCCGGTCAGTCTCGAACATGAAGGCGCCGACTGGCACGTGAAGGATTCGATCACGCCGTCGGCAATCAACAGCTGGATAGGCGAGGAAGTCCGTCCGGTTGCCGCCGAGGGCACCGTCGCGGCGACCCTCGGCCAGAATAAGATCCACGTCACTGCTGCGGTCATGGCCGCGAACGACACATCGGGCACATTGCTGACATTTCGCGGCTGGGCGCTTCACGATCGCGCGACACTCGCTTTCAACCGTCAGCCGTTGCCTCCGCTCGATGGCGAGATCAGCGAATATCAGGCGCCGTTCACACACCCGCTGATCGACCTGCACGACGGCTTCGCGCACCGGCCCGGCTATTACGCCAAGATTGCCTGGCAGCCGCCAGTGCCGCTCCGCGTCGAGCTGTTCCGCTACGACAATCGCGCGGATCCGGAAGCGGTGAATGCTGACCTCGAATGGGGGTGGCGCACCAAGTTCAACGACGTCGGTCTCGCGTCGGAGCTTGGCGGCGGAACGGAGCTGAAGGCGCAGGCGATGGAGGGTCGCACCAGAATGGGCTACCCCGAGACGGGACGGCGCTGGGTCGATAACCGTTTCCGCGCGGCATACGTGATGCTGGTTCGCCCGTTCGGCGCCGTCGGAGTTGCCGCACGTGCCGAAGCTTTTGACACGCGCAATCGCGGCAGCCTGGTCTCTGACGAATATGACGAGACGGGCTGGTCTGCCATGGTGGCTGCCCACTGCGAGCTCGGCCCCTTTACCGGATTCCTCGAACTCCTCCACGTGTCGAGCAAGCGCGAGCAGCTCGAGGAGCTCGGCCTCAAGCCGCGGCAGCGGCAGACCCAATTGCAAGCGCAATTGCGAATGCACTGGTAACCACTTTCACAGCGGCCACGTTTACCGTTCGCCGTTAATCTTAACGGATGTATCGAAAGCTGTTTCTTGTGCTGGCGCTCGCCAGCGCAGCCCCCCCCCTTGTAGCTGGGCCTCTTAGCGTGCGCGTGGTCGATGCAGCGGGGAAGCCCGTTCGCGATGCCGTGGTCACCCTTTATCCTGCAGGCGCTGCGGCGCGCCCCGCGCATGGCGGTGGGCACTATGCAGTCTCGCAGAAGGACTTGCAGTTCCATCCTTTCCTGACGGTCGTTCCAGTGGGTGCCGACATCAGCTTTCCGAACCTCGATCCGACCAAGCACCACGTCTATTCCTTCTCGGCCGCAAAGCGCTTCGAGCTGAAGCTGTTTGCCAAGGACCAGTCGCGAACGATCCATTTCGACAAACCGGGCGTCGTCGCGCTCGGGTGCAACATCCATGACGGAATGAGCGCATTCATCGTTGTAACCGACAGCGCTTGGACGGCACGAACCAACGCGCAAGGTATCGCGGTATTTGGAGACGCTCCCAATGCTGCGGGCCGCCTCACCGTTTGGCATCCCTACGCTCGAGTTCCGGGAGGCGTGGTGCAGCAAGTCGTCAACCCAGGACAGCGGCTGGCTTCGTTCTCGGTCCGGCTTCGGCCGCCGCCCTCAATGCCGATGGCGGACTACTGACGCGATGCGGCCGTTCCGGTCACTCAGCGCACGCCTGACGGTCCAGTTTGCCGTGCTGTTCGGCGCGGCAATGCTGGTCGTTTCGGCCGCCCTGTCGACCTTCATTGCTGGATCGGCGTCGCGCGAAGTCGAAGGCCAGCTCCAGTCCAGCGGCGCAGTCTATGATCGTCTGTGGCAGGCAAGGGCGCACGAACTCCAGAATGCGGCGCAGTTGCTGGCGCGCGACTTCGGTTTCCGCGCCGCCGTCGCAACCGCCGATCAAGCGACGGTACAGTCGGCGCTCGGCAATGCCGCCGAGCGGCTCCATGTGCGAACAGCTTTCATCGTCACCGCCGACGGCAGGGTTTCGACGGTAGATCCGTCTATCGAGAAGCAGCGCGCTTCAGCGCTGTGGCAGCCGCTCGATGCAGGGCGACTGACCGGCGTCTCGGTACTCGGCGGAAAGCCGCGACAGCTGGTGGCAGCGCCGATCATGGCACCGACACTCCTCGGCTGGGTGGTGTTCGCCGCCGACCTCGATCAGCGCGAAATGCGCGCGCTTGAACGGCTTTCGGCCATCCCCCTCCACGCCGCCGTCCTCGCGCGAAGCGATGGCCGTTGGGCAAAATCGTCAGGCAGCATGCTGGCCCTGAGCTCAGAATCGGCTCGTCTCGCGCAGGATCATGTTGGCAGCAGCGCTGCCTTCAACATGACCGTCGGCGACCAGACCTCGATTGCGCTGGCCAAGCCCCTTCCGGCGTTCGGCGACGGCGAGCGCGCAATCCTGCTGCTGGCCTACCCCAAGGCCGAGGCGCTCGCGGACGCCCGCAAGCTGCAACTCGCGCTGGCCGTCCTCACGTTATTGGGCCTCGTGCTGGTGGCTCTCGCCACATGGAAGGCGGCGGCGCGGATCACGCAGCCGCTCGCCCGCCTCGACGACGCTGCCGGGCGCCTTGCTTCCGGTGAGCATGTGCAGGTTTCGGTGCGCGGCACCGACGAGCTCGCTCGGCTCGCCAACAGCTTCAATGAAATGGTCGGCAAGATCGCCGAGCGCGAGCAGCGGATCACCCAACTCGCTTTCAATGACGTGCTAACTGGGTTGCCCAACCGCACGATGTTTCAGCAGCAGCTCGAGCATCTATTCCGAGCCGCGGAGGCGAGTGGCGGCCTGTTCGCGCTTCACTGCCTCGACCTCGACCAGTTCAAGGTTATCAACGACACGCTCGGCCACCCAGCTGGCGACGCACTGCTCGTCGAAGCCGGGCAGCGGGTAAGTCAGGCCGCCCGCGGCCATTTCGTGGCGCGGCTTGGGGGCGACGAGTTCGTGGTCCTCCAGACTGTCGGCGACGACCGCGACGCGATCGACCGCCTTGCCCGTGACATCCTGCGTGAAATGAGCCGGCCGCTCGTGATCGACGGAAACGAGTGCCTGCCTTCCACCAGCATCGGGATCGCGATCGCGCCGGAAGACGGCGAGGGCGGTGAGACGCTGTTGAGGAATGCCGATCTCGCGCTCTATCGCGCGAAGGAAGCCGGTCGCGGAACCTTTGCGTTCTTCGAAGAGAGCCTCAACGAGCGGGCGCAGCAGAGGCGGCAGATCGAGACGGATCGAGGCTCGCCATTGAGCGCGGCGAATTCGAGCTTGTTTATCAGCCGCTGTTTGATCTCGAACACAACAAGATCTGCTCCTTCGAGGCCCTGATCCGCTGGAACCACCCGAAGCGTGGTGTCGTGTCGCCGGCTGAGTTCGTGCCGATCGCCGAGGATACGGGCCTGATCGTTCCTATCGGAGCCTGGGTCGTCCGCGAAGCCTGCGAGCAGGCGGCACATTGGCCTGAACATGTTCGCGTTGCGGTCAACGTGTCGGCGGTGCAGTTCCATCGCGGCTCGCTGCACGAGACGATCCTCGGCGCGCTTGCTGCCTCGCGCCTCTCACCATCGCGACTCGAGGTGGAGATCACCATTCCATTTTCCTCGATGGGGGCGAGACGACATTGAAGCTCCTGCACTCCCTGCGCGCGCTCGGCGTACGCATCGCGCTCGACGATTTCGGAACTGGCTATTCGTCGCTGAGCTATTTGCGGAGCTTCCCGTTCGACAAGCTCAAGATCGACCGCAGCTTCATTCAAAACCTGCTGACCCGTGACGGCGCCAGCGCCATCGTCCGCGCGATCACCGAACTCGCGCATGCACTCAATATCGAGACGACCGCAGAGGGTGTCGAGGAAACCGAGCAGCTGATGGAGCTGCGCTCACACGGATGTTCATCGGTGCAAGGCTTCCTGTTCGCGGAGCCAATGTCTGCGCATGACGTGGACAAACTGTTCACCGACAAAAAAGACGGCATGGGAGACACTGCTCAGAGCGCCGCCTGATTGCCGCTTCGCTCGAGCACGTCTTCGTTCAGATCATTGATCGTGGTGCGGCCGGTAAGTGCCATCGCCACGCGCATCTCGGCGTCGATGAGCTTGAGCGTATGCGCCACACCCGCGCCACCTCTACCCGCCAATGCATAAGCCCAGGCGCGACCCAGCAATACGAAGTCCGCCCCGAGCGCCAACATTCGCACTACATCCAGACCTGACCGAACGCCGCCGTCGGCAAGCACCGACATTCCTCCTGCAACGGCGTCGGCTACACGGGGCAGGGCGCGAGCGCTCGACATCACGCCATCGAGTTGCCGTCCGCCGTGGTTCGAAACGACGATGCCATCCGCGCCGTTGGCCAGCGCTTCTCGCGCGTCATCGGGATCGAGGATGCCCTTGATGACCAACGGCCCGCTCCATTGCTCGCGCACCCACTCGACATCCTTCCAACTGACGCTCGGGTCGAAGTTGTGGTGGATCCAAGCCTGGAAATCGCTCAGCGGCGCGTCCTTGCCCACGATATTCTCTAGATTTCCGAGGCTATGAGGCCGCCCGCAGATGCCGACATCCCAAAGCCAGTCGGGCCGGGCCAGCAATTGCATCCAACGCTTGAGACCACCGCCCGATGCGCGAGCATCGCGATAGCGCGACCCTGGCACTGCTAGATCCACGGTCAGGAAGAGAGCCGCGCATTGCTCCTGCTTCGCGCGCCCGATCATCTCGCGGACGAAGCCGCGATCCTTAACGAAGTAGAGCTGATACCAGGGGACGTGCCCCGACGCCGCGACTTCCCGAAGCGAACAAGCGCTAACCGTGGAGAGGACGAATGGGACATCTGCGGCTGCCGCGGCTCGCGCCGCCTGAACCTCGCCCCGCCGAACATAAAGTCCGGACAGTCCAACAGGCCCCAACCCGACGGGCATGGCCCACCGACGCCCGAACAACTCGGTAGACGGGTCGATGTTGGAGACGTCGCGGAGGACGCGCTGCCGAAGAGCAATCGACTGCAGATCCTCGACGTTCCGCCTGAGCGTCACTTCGTCGTACGAGCCGCCGTCGAGATATTCGAACAGGAAGTGGGGCAGCCGCGCCTTGGCAAGCGCGCGATAGTCGCTGACGTTGGCCGCTTTCTTCATTGTCCCTCCGCCGCCCGGTTCTATAGGCGGCGGCGGTTCCAGACCAGCAGCGAGGATGCCGCGAAGTTCCACATCGTCCCAACCAGGATGCCCGCGAAGGAGGCCAGCCCACCATTGGTAATGATGGTTGAACGCTCGGGGTCAAGCTACAGCAGGCACTTGTCCCGTTTCGGCCCAATTGGACTTACGAAGCGAAACTCGGATCCAAGCGATACGCCTTGCGCTTGAGCGCCGGCCACGCGAGGAAATTCGCCGCGAGCGGTAGGCCAACCGCTCCTTGCTGAGCCGTCACTTCGGGTGATCCCTGTGGCGGACTGTTCAAGGCTTCGCCGGCGGACAGCGCCATGATCTGTGCCTGGCACGCGCGCTCCAGATAATAGAGGCGAATGAAGCATTCGCCGACATTCTTGCCGACAGCGAGCGTGCCGTGGTTACGCAGGATCATCGCATTCTTCTCGCCGAGGTCAGCAACAGCCGATCGCGCTCGCCAAGGTCGACGGCAACGCCTTCATATTCGTGGAAGCTGACATCGCCGCGGATCAGCATCGCCGTCTGCGTCAGCGGCAGCAGACCATCGGTTTGCGCCGACACCGCCTGCCCGCCAGGAGTATGGAGGTGCATGACGGCATGTGCGTCATCGCGCGCCATGTGAATGGCCGAATGAATGGTAAAGCCGGCCGGGTTCGTAATGAACGGCGTCGGTTCCACCGGATTACCCTGCACGTCGACCTTCACCAGCGATGAGGCGGTCACCTCCTCGAACATCAAGTTGTATGGGTTGAGTAGGAAGTGGTGCTCCGGGCCGGGAATGCGCGCCGACAAATGCGTGAAGATCAAGTCGTCCCAGCCGTAATAAGCCACCATCCGGTAAGCGGCGGCAAGATCCACGCGGATCTGCCACTCCTCGTCACTGACTTTCCCCTCGAGGGACGGGATCTCAACTGAATCGAGCGGTTTCGCGTCGGCGACGCCCCGGTTGATGCTATCGACACGATTCATGCGGGCACCTGCTGATGGTCTGGATGGGCTGCTGAGAAGGCTTCGAGCTTGTTCGCATTCTCCTCGGCGCGCAGCAACGTGCGATATCCGTCCAGCGGCACGTTGAAACGACGCGCATTGTAGAGCTGCGGGATCAGGCAAACGTCGGCGCCCGTCGGACTATCGCCGAACAGGAATTTGCCGGCTTTAGGCGCAGCCATGGCTTCGAGCGCCGGCAGGCCTTGGCTAATCCAGTGAGCGTACCAGGTATCGACCTCTTCCTGCGAATGGCCGAGCTCGTCTTGAGATATTTGAGAACACGCAGGTTGTTGAGCGGGTGGATATCGCAGGCCACCGCCATCGCCATCGCAACCACGTGCGCGCGCTCGGCCGCGGAGGCGGGCAGCAGCGGCTGCATGGCGTAGCGAAGGTCGAGATAATTGATGATAGCAACGCTTTGCGTCAGGCGATGCCCGTCGATCTCCAGCATCGGCACGAAACCCTGCGGATTGAGCGCGCGATACTCGGCTGACTTTTGCTCGCTTTCGAGCAGGTTCACCGGTCGGGTCTCATAGTCCACGCCCTTGAATTCAAGGCAATCCGAACGCGATAAGCGGCGGACGAGCGATAATAATCGTAGAGGATCGGACGGGCCATTGCCGCCGCTGTTACTCCGCGCCCATGAAGGGCGCCACTACTTCGGCGGGGGCGCGGATCGGCCGACCCGCGGCCTTGTCGATTATTGCCCACTGGGTGTTGGCCCGAACGCAGACTTTCCCATCCGGGCGGACGAACTCCATGTGCCGGTCGAAGCGAGCGCCCCTAGGTGCCGCGCCGACCCAGGTGCGCGCAGTGACGCGGTCGCCCTCGTGCGCTGCGCGAAGGTAATCGATCTCATGCCGCACCACGACCCAGAAGTAGGCGTCCTTGTGGGTTGCGTCGGCGACGGAGTCCCAATGCGCGACCGCGACGGTCTGGATCCACTGCACCCACACGGCATTGTTGACGTGGCCGAGCTCATCGATGTGCTCCGGCCCCGCCGTCAAAGTCATCTCGAAGACTGGGCGGCTCAAGCGTTCCCCGTCTGCGTGAGCATGAAGGCGTAGGTCTCCGCAACCTCGTGCAGCCCCTCCCAGCGCCCCGACTTGCCGCCGTGTCCGGCGCCCATGTTGATCTTCAGCAGCAGGAGGTTGTTGTCGGTCTTCGTTGCGCGCAGTTTCGCCGCCCACTTTGCCGGCTCCCAATAGGTGACACGCGGATCGGTGAGACCGCCAGTGATCAGCATCGGCGGATAATCCTGCGCCTTTACGTTGTCGTAGGGCGAGTAGGTGCGCATGTACTCGAACACTTGTTCGTCGGTGATCGGGTTGCCCCACTCCGGCCACTCGCCGGGCGTCAGCGGGAGCGTGTCATCGAGCATGGTGTTCACGACATCGACGAAAGGCACGTCGCCGACCACGGCGCCAAATAGCTCCGGATTTGTGTTCACCACCGCACCCACCAGCTCGCCGCCGGCCGAGCGGCCGTTGATCGCGATGTTGCCGGGCTTGGTGAACCGGTCGGCGATCAGGCCCTTCGCAACGTCGACGAAGTCGTTGAACGTATTGGTTCGCTTGGCGAGCTTGCCGTCGAGGAACCACTGGTGCCCCAAGTCGTCGCCGCCGCGGATGTGTGCGATCGCACAGGCCCAGCCCCGGTCGAGCAGGCTGATGCGATTCGAATTGAATGTCGGCGGCACAGCCATGCCGTAGGCGCCGTAGCCGTAGAGGAAGAGCTTCCCCTCGCCATTCTTTTGAAAGTCACGGCGATAGACGACTGAGACCGGGACCTTTACGCCATCGCGCGCGGTGATCATCAGCCGCTCGGTCACGTATTGCGAACCATCGTATCCCGACGGGATTTCCTGCACCTTGCGAACCTCGAGCTCGCCGGTCTCCGGATGATAATCGTATGTCGTTGTCGGTGTAACCATTGAGGAATAGCCGACGCGATAGCTCTCCGGCGCAAAATCGGGGTTGCCGAAGAAGAAAGCGGTGTAGCTCGCCTCCTTGAACGGAATGCGCGTCTCCTCGCCGGCGTAGGTGCGCAGGACAAGCTGATCGAGCCCATCGACACGGCTGCTGATCGCCAAATGATCGCGATAGGGCGTCGCCCCGGTCAGATAGACGCGATCCGACCCGGCAACGACCGTGCGCCACTCCTCCGGATTGGCTGGATCGGCTTCGGCGAGGCGGAAGTTCACATGATCGTCGTTGGTGAGAATCCACAGTTTTCCGTGAGCCGCATCGACATGATATTCCCGCGTCGGCTTGCGGCGTGAGATGAGCGTCAACGGCTGCGATGGGTCATCGGCCGAGACGAAACGCACCTCGCTCGTCGCATTGTCGCCGGTAGCGATGAAGATCAGGCTCTTGTCGTGCGACTTGTGCGCCCCGACGCTGAAACCCAGCTCCTCCCTCTCCTCGTAAAGCGTGATCGCGTCATCCGCTCGTGCACCCAGCCGTTGATAGCGGGCGCGATAGCTGCGCCAGTGCTCGTTTACCTCGGTGAAGACGATACCTGCGCTGTCGCTGGTCCAGACCGGCGAGCCAATGCCAACTTCGGTGACCGTCTCGATGTCCTTGCCGGTCGCGAGCTCGCGAACGCGCAGGTGGAATCGTTCCGACCCATTGTCGTCGACCAACGTCGCGAGCAGCTTGCCGTCCGGGCTCGGCTCAATCGCGCCTAACCGGAAATACTCCTTGCCCTCCGCCTCGGCCGGCTCGTCGAAGATGATCTGGTCGTCACCGCCGCCGACCGGCTTGCGATACCAGGTCCGATATTGCGCGCCCGGCTTGAATGCCCACCAGTAGAGAAAGTCGCCGTCGCGCATCGGCACGGAGCTGTCGTCTTCCTTGATGCGCCCCTTCATCTCCTCGAACAGCTGGTCCATCAGCGGCTGGTTCTGCTTGGCCCAGACGCCGAAATAGTCGTTCTCGGCCGTCAGATAGGCGAGCACTTCCGCGTCGGTGACCTCGGGATATTGTGGGTCGCGAATCCAGTGCCACGGGTCCTCGACCGTGACGCCGTGACGTTCGTAGCTGTAGGGGTGCTGCTCAGCGTGAGGCGGGGCGGGGAGATCGACCGGCTTGTCCATGCACCCGCTCTTAGCGCGATACCCGATTACGGGAAGGGCAAGCGGTTGGTCTCTTTGTTAAACTTTCGTTCAATCGACTTGCCAACGGCTGTTTGTGATGGTTACCTCGCTGCACTGGCGACACCGTTACTCCAGTGACGTGCCTGCGTGACGGCGCCCCCAGGTCCACGAACCCGCCAATTTCGACGGTCTCGTGAAGCACAATGGGGAGAAGGTTATGCGAAATACGCTCACGGTGGCTCTCGCCGCCGCATCACTGCTTGCGCTTGCTGGGTGTAAGCAAACAACGGTTGCGAACGAAACCGCCAGCGCTGCGGGCGAAAATGCGTCGGCAACTGCTGCCGCGGGCACGGGCATCGACGGAACCTGGAAGGCAGATGTGAATAGCGTCCAGTTCGATCAGAAGCCCGACGAGATGCTGCTCCAGGCTGGTCAATATTCGTGCAAGTCTTGCGTTCCGCCGATCACCGTCGCGGCCGACGGTACGCTCCATCCGGTCACGGCGCCCTACGCAGACAGTATGTCCGTCAAGGTGGTCGACGATCACAATGTCGTGCGCACCAGCCAGAAGGGCGGCAAGCAGATGGGAGAGACTAAAATGTCCGTGTCGCCCGACGGCAATACGCTGACTGGCTCGTTCACGGACACCTCCGGCCCGACCGCCGCAACCGGCACGTTCGTCGAGACACGCGTCGGCCCCGCGCCAGCCGGTGCGCATGCGATTTCCGGACAATGGAAGCCGTCGAAGCTGCAGGACTTCAACACCGCAGCACTGACGTTCACTTACAAGGTTGACGGCGACACGCTGCATTCCACCAGCGGCACCGGCCAGAGCTTCGACGCGAAGTTCGGCGGCCCCGAGGTCCCCATCCAGGGCGACAGCGCGGGCACTACCGCCTCCGTTAAGAAGACCGGGGACAATAGCTTCGAAGAAACGGACAAGCGCGGCGGCAAGGTCGTCGGCGTGTTCAACTTCTCCGTCGATGCGAACGGCGTCGGGCACGGCGCCTACGAAAACAAGGAAGACGGTTCGAAGGTCACTTACACCGCAGCGCGGTGAAGCAGGTGACGGGCGGCTCGGAAAAGGGCCGCCCTCATTTGCTGAGGCGACGGCTGCCTTTCACCGGCCGAACTGACGGTCGCCCTTTAAGAATGGGAACGGTTGGATTAGCTGGGGACCAAGGGAGCCACAAAGCCCATGTCCACATACGCAGACCGTCTCAAAGCCCTTCGCGAGCAGCTCAAAGCCGACCGGCTCGATGGGTTCGTCGTCCCGCTCACCGATGAACATATGAGCGAATATGTCGGAAGCTACGCGCAGCGGCTCGCCTGGCTGACGGGTTTCGAAGGGTCCGCCGGCTCTGCCGTCGTGCTTCCCGAGCAAGCGGCGATCTTCGTTGACGGACGCTACACTCTGCAAGTTCGCCAACAGGTCAGCCCCACTGAGTGGAGCTATCAGTCCGTGCCCGAGACGAGCACGACCGACTGGTTGAAAGAACATGCGCCCGAAGGCGCGCGCATCGGCTACGATCCATGGCTGCACACCCGCGATTGGGTGAGCAAGGCGAAGGACGCTCTCGCCAGCCGCGGCGCCGAACTGGTGCCGGTCGAACGCAATCCGATCGACGAGATTTGGAAAGACCGGCCGGAAGCATCGAAGGCGCATCTGATCGTCCAGCCGGACCAATATGCCGGCAAATCGGCGGCGGAGAAGCGCACCGAGATCGGAGACTGGCTCGCAAAGCAGCATGCCGACGCGGCGGTGCTCTCAGCGCTCAACTCCATTGCGTGGGCTTTCAACATCCGCGGGCAGGACGTAACTCATACGCCGGTCGCGCTCGCTTATGCTTTGATCCACGCCGACGGCACGTCCGATCTGTTCGTCGCATCGGAGAAGATCGGGCCTGACGTGCGCCAGCATCTCGGCAACGGCGTCCGGCTCCACGAACGCGCGGAGTTCGAGAACGCGCTCGCCGAGTACAAGGGCAAAACGATCGTCGTCGATCCTGAGCGGGCGGTTGCCGCAATCTTCGAAGCACTGGACCGGGCGGGTGCCAAGGTCGTGCCGATGCGCGATCCGACAATCCTTCCCAAGGCGATAAAAAATCCCGCCGAGATAGCCGGCCAGAAGGCTGCGCAAGAGCGCGACGGCGCGGTCATTTCCAAGTTCCTGCACTGGATCGATCAGGAAGCGCCGCAGGGCGACGTCGACGAGCTGAAGGCATCGGACCGTCTCGAAGCGCTGCGCCGCGAGAATTCAGAGCTCCGCGACCTTTCGTTCGACAGTATCTCCGGCGCGGGGCCGAACGGCGCGATTGTTCACTACCGCTCGAGCGAGAAAACCAACCGCAAGCTCGAGAACGGCACGCTCTATCTAATCGATTCCGGTGGCCAATATGTCGACGGCACGACGGACATCACCCGCACCGTGCCGATCGGCGAGCCGACGCCCGAGATGGTCGACCGTTTCACGCGAGTTTTGAAGGGCCACATCGCAATCGCTACCGCTGTATTCCCAAGGGGCACGCGCGGCAGCCAGCTCGACAGCTTCGCCAGGCGGCCGCTGTGGGAAGCAGGTCTCGACTATGCCCATGGCACCGGTCACGGCGTCGGCAGCTTCCTGTCGGTCCACGAGGGGCCGCAGCGAATCTCGCCCGTCGGAAGCTCGCAGAGCGGCGGCGACGAGCCGCTGCAGGTCGGCATGATCCTCTCGAACGAGCCTGGCTACTACAAGACTGGCGAGTACGGCATCCGTATCGAGAACCTCGTGCTGGTCGTGACGCGCGAGATCGATGGCGCGGAAAAGGAGATGCTTGGCTTCGAAACGCTGACTTTCGCGCCGATTGACCGTCGGCTGATCGATCCCGAAATGCTCGATCCAGAGGAGTTGACCTGGCTGAATTGCTACCATGCGCATGTGCTGGCGCGGATCGGTCCGAACCTTCACGGCGCCGACCTCGCCTGGCTTACGCAAGCCTGCGCGCCGATCGAACGGCAATGACCAAGGGGAAGTCCCTCTACGACTTCCCGATCCATCTCGGGATCGGCGCCAAAGCGGTTGCCGAGCCGCAGTTCACGGGTCCTGACTGGTACGAGAGCTATGAGCAGCGCCACTCGGACGACATGGACGAAGGGCGGATCGTCAGCCTTTTCCGGTTCGACGAGCCGTGGACGAGCTGGGAAATCCATCCGTCAGGCGATGAGGTAGTCTGCTGCCTCCAAGGCCACATGACCCTTCATCAGGAACTGGCCGACGGTTCGGCTCAGACGCATGAGCTCGGTCCTGGCGAATATGCGCTCAACCCGGCCGGTGCATGGCATACGGCGGATGCGGACGAGCCAGTGGTGGCCTTGTTCATCACGGTGGGGAAGGGGACGGACCACCGTCCGCGCTGACCGTCCCGCTTTGTGACAGCAGAGTCATGGGGCATTAATTGCGGGTTTAATGCATTGCGCGTAAAGAGAATTCACGGAGTCGAATCGTGATAACCGCACTGCAACTCATCCTTGGCATCGGCCTTCTCGGTGGCGTTATCTGGATCGGCGACGCGCTGGCCGGAGGCATCGAAGGCGCACTCGGCGAGAAGAAGCTGAGGGACCGCGACGCCTGAACCGCTCGGGCGAGGTCCGGCTCGCTTCGATCTGATTCCCGCTTAGCCGACCCGCAGACTTGCTGCGGCGGAAATGGTGCTGCCGGTGAGGATTGAACTCACGACCTCAGCCTTACCAAGGATGCGCTCTACCACTGAGCTACGGCAGCACTATGTCGGAAAGTCGGGCGCCTATGAGGGGCCGGGCCTTAACCTGTCAACCCGTTGCGGGATTCGCTGCTCCGGAGCATGTCGTCGGCATGACTGATAAAGGCAAAGATCGCGAGGAAAGGCTCGCCGCAGCACTTCGCGAGAACCTGCGGAAACGAAAAGCGCAGTCGCGCGAGCTGACTGACAGGCCGAAGGAGCAGGATCAACCGTAATCGGCTTCGAGCAGGCCTTCGATGACGTGGTGCTGGATGATGGGTTCGAGCTCGTCAGTTACCCGGCACTCGAGGTGATTCCGCACCTGCGCCGGTAGGCCGTCGAGATACGCGCGCGTGACCTGGAGGTCGTGATGACTGGCGTTCGTCGCATCGGGTGCGTCAACTCCGACGACCAGCACCGGCCGCGGCTCGTTCGATCGGTTTGCGGTGCCCCGATGTATGGTCAGCGCCGAGCGCGCCGAAATGTCACCACGCTGTGGCATCTTCTGCACCGCTCGCGAGATGTAGCGATCCCACAAGCTGCGGTCGGGGAACATGTCGTTCTTGGCGTCGGTAATGTCGTCCCACTGCGTGCCGAGGGCGATCTCGAAGGGACCATGTTCGGGCCTCGTGTCGACCGCGCTCAGGTTGAACGCGAGGCTGTTCAGGCGACGCCCTTTGATAGTCGCTTCCGGAGCCTTGAAGTCGCGGTGCCAAGGCTGGTCGGCCGCACCCGGGAAGGGGATATCGAACCCGATCTCGACGATGCGATAATCCTTCGTCAGCACCGCCTCGCAAACTGCGATAAACCATGGATGAGTCGCGATCTCGGGAAAGCCGCGGATGCGTTCCGGCTGCGTTTCGACGTACCAGCGCTGCGGTCCCCTCGGGAGCGCTCCGCCCGGGATCTGCCTTGCCTCCTCGAACACCGCCATCATGTCCTCGTACAGCGTATCAGCAAAGTCGGCCGTGAAGGTGCCCTTCAGGCCGATGATCCCGTCGCCGTAGAGGCCGCCCATGATTGCAGCCGCGTCATATCCGTGAATTTCAACGCTCACCCGATCCTCTCCCGTGACTCCGCGTCGGTGTCCTAGCATCGGCGGCTTGCCTTGAGCTGACGAATGGGCTTGGGAACGCGCCGTCATGCGCTTTTTCTCCGACAATGCAGCACCCGCGCACCCGAAGGTGATCGAGGCTATACTTGCTTCGAACCGGCTCGACACGGCGTATGACGGAGACGAGTGGAGCCGTCGCCTTGACGGCGCTTTCTCGCAGTTGTTCCGGCGGGAAGTCCGGGCATTGTGGGTGTCTACCGGCACCGCGGCCAATTGCCTTGCGCTTGCCGCGCTGTGCCCGCCCTATCGCGGCATTCTGTGCCACCGCGACGCGCATATCGAGGTCGACGAAGCGGGTGCGCCGGGCTTCTTCACCGGCGGCGCAAAGCTGATCCTGCTCGATGGCCACGGCGCGAAGATCACGCGCGAGACGGCCACGCACGCGTGCGACCTGATCCGCAAAGACGTGCATCAGGTCCAGCCGGCGGCGATCTCGATCACCAACGCGACCGAATATGGGCTCGTCTATCGCGCCACGGAGGTTGCTGCGCTTGGCAAGCTCGCGAAGGAACGCGGCCTGGCCCTGCATATGGACGGCGCGCGCTTCGCCAACGCCCTCGCGACCACTGGCGAGATTCCTGCGGATGTCACCTGGCGGGCTGGCGTTGACGCAATGTCGTTCGGCTTCATCAAGAACGGGGGGCTCAATGCCGAGGCGCTGATCCTCTTCAAGACCGAACTGTTCGACGAAGTGGCCGTGCGCCGCAAACGCGCCGGACACCTCTCCTCGAAGGGCCGGATGCTTGCTGCCCAGATTTTGGCTATGCTCGATGATGGGCTTTGGCTTGACAATGCGCGTTCAGCGAATGCGGTTGCGCAGACGCTGGCGGCCGCCGCACCCGGACGCCTCGTCTATCCCGTCGAAGCCAACGAGATTTTCCTCAACGTGACGGGCGACGAAGCAGCACATCTACGTTCACAGGGCTTCGACTTCTACGATTGGGGACCGGGCGAGATCCGGTTCGTGACTAGCTGGGACCAGCAAGGCGAGGCCGTCGAGCGGCTCGCCGCAGCCATCGGCGCCCTGTGACGGAAGGCCATGGTTCGACGTTCAAGTCGGTCACGCTCCCCTTCATCATCTTCACCGCGATCTGGGGTTCGACATGGATCGTCATCCGCGGCCAACTGGGCATGGTCCCGCCGCAATGGTCGGTCACTTACCGCTTCGTCATCGCGGCGATCGCGATGGCAATTGTCGCGATGGTGCGCGGAGAGAGCCTGCGCCTCGGCCATCGCACGCTGCTCGCCGCAGGCGTGCTCGGCTTCACCCAGTTCTGCGTGAACTTCAACGCGGTCTATCTCGCCGAGCGGCATATCACGTCGGGCGTCGTTGCGACGGTCTTCGCCCTCCTGCTCATCCCGGCGACGTTGATGGGCTGGGCCTTCCTCGGGCAGCGCCCAAGCATTCGCTTCGTGTGGAGCTCGCTCGTCGCCGTCGCCGGTATTGTCCTGCTGTTCGTGCATGAGCTTCACGAGCATTCTGGCAGCGCCGGCCAGGTGATCGCCGGTATCGGGCTGACGCTCGTAGGCATGCTCGGCGCTTCGTTCGCCAATGTCGTTCAGGCTAGGCCGGAGATCCGCCGCTATCCACTGGTCGCTTTGCTGGCGTGGTCGATGGCCGCAGGGGCCGCGATCGATGCCGCCATCGCCTTCGCGATGACCGGCCCGCCGACGTTCGATCCACGTCCGGCCTACTGGCTCGGAGTTCTTGTACCTCGCGCTATTTGCCTCGGTATTGACCTTCAGCCTCTATTATCCGGTGGTCAGGCGCGTCGGGCCTGCGAAGGCGGCCTATTCGAGCGTGATCGTCCCCATCATTGCCATGGGCTTCTCTACCTGGCTGGAAGACTATCGCTGGACGCCGCTGACGATTGGCGGGGCCATCCTGGCACTCGGAGGAATGGGCGCAGCGCTCAGCCGGAGCCGATCCTCGGTCCCTTCACCCGACGCCGCTTAAGCTGTTGGAGCGCGGAGCGATTCCGCACGTTGAGGGGCCATGCCCTCCACCGTCATCCGCCGCTTCGTCTATGACGAGACCGAAGGGAATCTCTGGGTCGAATTCACGACTGGCAGGAAATACGTCTATTCGGACGTGCCGGAGGAAGTTGCTAGCGCGCTTCGCCATGCCTTCGCGAAGGGCGTCTATTTCAACACCCGGATCCGCGACAGATACCCCCACCGCGAAGTGACGCACGAGGAAGAAAGCAATTCTTAAACGCGGAGTGGGACAATCGTCCCATGATCCCGATGAAGACCAGCTCGATATTCAAGAGCCGCTGGATGGCGCTTTTATGGGCGGCGGGGATCGTCTGGTTCGCTTATGATGTCGCAGGATCCGCGCCCGCCACAGACGGCAACAATGCGGAAGAGGCGACGGATGTCACGGGTGCGCCGGTTACCGCCGACGACCAGAAGCGCCTCGCCGAGGCGATCAACGGCCTCTAACTACCCCAGTCTATCCTCTCGATGTGCCAGCGGCGCTGCGCGTCGGTTGAGCCGGGCACGTCATTGGCCCGGCGCAGGACCACGTCTGCCGAGTGGCGGAAGGGCTGGCCCGCCTTGTCGTCGCCGTAAAAGATCACCGGCATCGTCACGTAGATTGATCCTGCCGCGCCCTCCGGCTCCCCGAGATTGCCGATCTCCAGATGCATGGCCGGATAGGCCTGCAAGGCGGTCTGGGTCTTTGCAGCCATTGCGAGGTCGCCCCACAGCGCGTTCGCTTCCTTCCAGCGCTGCTGTTCGATGAGCGCGCCGTAGCTTTGCACGACTTGCCCGGCAGCTTCCGTGCTGGTGGGGTCGATGGGGCTGTTTGGCTCCGCCAGTGGCTGGTTAGGTGCGGCTGCGTTCGGCGGCGAAGGCGGCACGGTAGCGGCCGTAGCTTCAGGTGCAGCGGCCTCATGGTTTGCCGTGGAATTGCCGGCGTCGCGTGCGCTGCAGGCTGCTTGCGCGCAGATGATAACGACGAGCAGACCCTGCACCAGGTTCATCCATGTCTCCCTTCGCGGAACCGTGCGACCGTAACTTCGTTCGTTTCGCCAATACAACGTAGAACAGGGAGTTCCTTATGGCCGACGGTGATGGTGAACGCGAACGCACCACAATTGTCGAAACCGGCGGCGGTGGCGGCGGCGGCGTACTTGCCGTAGTTCTGCTGATCATTGTCGTTCTGGTGCTGCTCTTCCTTTTTCGCGGCCAGCTCGGCCTCGGAGGCAAGGCCACCAACGTCAACGTTCCCGACAAGATCGACGTCAACGTAAACCAGCACTGACCGGAGAGGGTCAGGAGCGTTGGGTGGGTTGCGAAGTCCCGCCTTGCGCGCACGGGCGCGGTTCCAACCAGGGGCCGCGCCCGTTTGAGTTTCCGAACCTGAATCAGTAACGCCGGGCTGATGACGAGCGACCTTCGCTACATGAGCGGCTTTGGCGGCCATTTCGAAACGGAAGCGGTCGAGGGCGCGTTGCCGAAGGGCCGCAATTCCCCGCAGCGGCCTGCCTATGGCCTTTATGCCGAGCAGCTGTCGGGAAGCTCCTTCACGTCGCCGAGGCACGAGAATCGCCGGAGCTGGCTGTATCGGATGCGGCCGACGGCGGATCACCGGCCATTCACCCGATATGACGGCGCGAAGCTCCTTGCGCCCGGCACCGTCAAAGAGCCCCTTGCGCCCAACCGCCTGCGCTGGGATCCGCTTGGCGACCTGCCGACCGACGCAGACTTCGTCGATGGCATGGTGACGATGCTCGCCAACCGGCACCCACAGGACCTGGAAGGCGTCGCCGTCCATCTTTACCGAGCCAGCAAATCCATGCGGCGGCGCGTGTTCGTCGATGCGGACGGAGAGCTGCTGATCATTCCGCAGTCGGGCACGCTGCACCTCGCAACCGAGTTCGGTCGACTCGACGTGGCGCCCGGGTCGATCGGGGTCGTCCCGCGCGGCGTGAACTTTCGAGTGCATGTGGATGGCGAGAGCCGCGGCTATGTCGCCGAAAATCACGGCCTGCCGCTTCGCCTGCCTGAGCTTGGGCCGATCGGGTCGAACGGCCTCGCCAATCCACGCGACTTCGAAACGCCCGTCGCCTGGTTCGAGGACGTGAATGAGCCGACTGACGTGGTACAGAAATCGCTCGGGAGCCTTTGGACGACGACGCTCGACCACTCGCCGCTCGACGTGGTTGCGTGGCACGGCAACTACGCGCCGTATCGCTACGATCTGACGCGATTCAACACGATCGGGACGATCAGCTTCGATCATGCCGATCCGTCGATTTTCACAGTGCTCACCAGCCCCAGTGACGTGCCGGGCCGCGCCAATGCCGACTTCGTGATCTTCCCGCCGCGCTGGATGGTGGCCGAGGACACGTTCCGCCCGCCGTGGTTCCACCGCAACCTGATGAGCGAAGCGATGGGACTGATCTACGGCGCCTACGATGCCAAGTCGGAAGGGTTCCAGCCCGGCGGGCTCAGCCTGCACAATCTGATGAGCGGTCACGGTCCGGATCTCGAAAGCTGGCGCAAGGCTAGCGAGGCGGAGCTCAAGCCTTCGAAGATCGAAGGAACGATGGCTTTCATGGTCGAGACGTGCTGGCCTTATCGGCCGACGCAGTTCGCTCTCGATCGCGCCCAGCATGACTATGACGATGCCTGGGCCGGCTTCCCCAAGGCGAAATTGCCGTGAGCCGGTCCTGGGTTTCTAGCGCGGAAGGAAGCGACTTCCCCATTGAGAATCTGCCGCTCGGCATCTTCTCGGAAGCCAAGGGCAGGCGTCGACCCGGCGTGGCGATCGGCGATTACGTCCTCGATCTCGCGGGTGTTGCAGACCTGCTCGACGACGACTGGCGCGAGGACCTGACCCAGCCAGTCCTCAACGCATGGCTCGCAAGAGGGCAGCAAGCGATGCGGGACCTTCGCGAGCGGCTCGCTGAGATCCTCAGTGATGAAAAATATCGCGAGGACGTCGAGACTCAGTTGATCGGGCAGAGCGAGGTCAGGATGCATGTGCCCTGCCTCGTCGGCGACTACACCGATTTCTATGTCGGCATCCATCACGCGACCAACGTCGGCAAGCAGTTCCGTCCCGAAAATCCGCTGCTTCCGAACTACAAATATGTGCCCATCGGCTATCATGGACGCACCAGCTCATTGCGCGCTTCTGGGGAACCGGTGACGCGGCCGAATGGACAGCGCAAGGAGCCGGACGCCGAAGCTCCGGAATATGGTCCGAGTCGGCGGCTAGACTACGAACTGGAGCTCGGGATCTGGATTGGGCGCGGCAACGATCTCGGTTCACCAATTCCTATCGGCGAAGCAGCCCAGCATATCGCGGGCTATAGCCTCCTCAACGACTGGTCCGCCCGCGACATGCAGGCGTGGGAATATCAGCCGCTCGGGCCTTTTCTCGCGAAGAATTTCCTGACCAGCATCAGTCCATGGATCGTCAGCGCGGACGCGCTTGCCCCGTTTCGCAAGCCAATGCCGCCACGGCCAGGCGGCGACCCGCCGCCGCTACCCTATCTGGACGATCCGGCAGACCGCCAGACGGGCGCGCTCAGCGTGCAACTCGAGGTGACGCTCACGACCGAGCAGATGCGCGCGACTGGCGTCCCGCCGCACGTCCTGTCGCGCGGCTCAGCGGACGCGGCGATGTA
Organism: uncultured Alphaproteobacteria bacterium; assembly: GCA_963752025.1. GTDB lineage: Bacteria > Pseudomonadota > Alphaproteobacteria > Sphingomonadales > Sphingomonadaceae > Sphingomicrobium. The sequence goes on from CAVVWY010000028.1 coordinate 25,045, forward strand.
CTGGAGCGCCGCACAGATCGTCACTCATCACAGCAGCAACGGCTGCAACCTTCAGCCGGGAGACCTGATCGGCACCGGCACCCTGTCTACCGACAGTACAAGCGGCCTTGGTTCGCTGCTGGAGATCAGCCAGGGGGGCAAGCAGCCGCTGCAGCTTTCGAACGGTGAAACGCGCAGCTTCCTTGAAGACGGGGACGAAGTGACCCTCCGGGCGTGGTGCGAGAATAAAGGCGCAGTCCGTATTGGCCTTGGCGAATGCGTGGGGCGCGTCATGCCGGCCCCGACACCCTGATGGCGGCCCAGCGTACCTGGGGCGGCCGCTTCGGCTCGAGCCCAAACGACCTGATGACACGCATCAACGCCTCGATCAGCTTCGACAAAAGGCTGTGGCGCGAAGACATCGCTGCGTCGAAGGCGCATGCCACGATGCTGCGCGATCAGGGCATGATCGACGAGGCCGATGCGGCGGCAATCCTCCATGGTTTGAACCAAATCGCGGCAGAATATGAGCGCGACGGTGTTCCGGAGCTCGTCGAGCTCGAAGACATTCACATGACCGTTGAGCATCGGCTCGGCGAGTTGATTGGACCTGCGGCGGGGCGCCTGCACACGGCGCGGTCACGGAATGATCAGGTCGCGACCGATTTCCGGCTTTGGGTCCGGAACGCGTGCGATGAAGCAGTCGACGCAATCCGCGCTCTGCAGCGCGCACTGGTCGAACGCGCCGATGAGCATGCCGATTCGGTGATGCCCGGCTTCACTCATCTGCAGGTCGCGCAGCCGGTGACGCTCGGCCATCATCTCTTGGCATATTATGAGATGCTTCGGCGGGATGTTTCGCGATTGAGCGACGCGCGTGCGCGGATGAACGAAAGTCCGTTGGGCAGCGCTGCTCTTGCAGGCACCGGCTTTCCACTTGACCGTCATGCGACGGCCTATGCTCTCGGCTTCGAGCGGCCGACGGCGAACAGTCTCGACAGCGTTTCCGACCGCGACTTCGCGCTCGATTATTTGTCCGCGGCGGCGCAGTGCAGCCTGCACCTGTCACGGCTCGCGGAGGAGCTGATCATCTGGGCAAGCGCGCCGTTCGGCTTCGTGAAGCTCTCGGACCAGTTCTCGACCGGCTCGTCGATCATGCCGCAGAAGCGCAACCCGGACGCAGCGGAGCTGGTGCGCGGGCACAGCGGCCGGATCCTGGGGGCGCTTACGTCGCTGATGGTGACAATGAAGGGCCTGCCGCTGGCTTATTCTAAGGACATGCAGGACGATAAGGAGCCCGCCTTCGAAGCGTACGACCTGCTGATGCTTTCGCTTCAGGCGCTCGGCGGAATGATCGACACGGTGGAGTTCGTACCCGAGCGCATGCGTGCCGCGGCGGCGCAGGGATATTCGACGGCGACGGATCTTGCAGACTGGCTGGTGCGCGAGGCTAACGTGCCGTTCCGCGAGGCGCACCACATCACTGGGCGCGCAGTCAAGGAGGCGGAGGAGTGCGGATGCGATCTTGCGCAGCTTCCGCTTGAGACACTGCAGGCGATTGACGAGCGCATCGAACAACGCGTGTTCGACGTGCTCAGCATCGATGCGTCGGTGCGCAGCCGTACGAGCTATGGCGGCACGGCGCCGGAGCGCGTCCGCGAGCAGATTGCGGCGGCGAAGGAAGCTTTAGGGCTTTAACCGCCGATCCCGCTGGGCAATCGTGCGAAGGCGCAGCGCATTCAACCGAATGAAGCCCGCCGCGTCGCGGTGATCGTAGCTGCCGCTGCCTTCCTCGAACGTCACAAGATCCTGATCGTAGAGCGACTGGTCGCTCTCGCGCCCGATGACGGTCGCATTGCCCTTGTACAGCTTCATCGTGACGCGGCCGGTAACATGCTCCTGGCTCTTGTCGATCGCGGCCTGCAGCATCTCGCGCTCCGGTGCGAACCAGAAGCCGTTGTAGATCAGGCTCGCGTAGCTCGGCATCAGCTCGTCCTTGAGGTGCATCGCGCCACCGTCGAGCGTGACGCTTTCGATGCCCCGGTGAGCGGCGATCAGGATCGTGCCGCCAGGCGTCTCGTAGACGCCCCGCGACTTCATGCCGACGAAGCGGTTCTCAACGAGATCAAGACGGCCGATGCCGTTGTCATGGCCGAGCTGGTTCAACTTCGTCAGCAGCGCCGCCGGCGAGAGCTGCTCGCTATCGATTGCGACGGGGTCACCACGTTCGAAATCGATCGTGATGGTCGTCGCTATGTCGGGCGCGTCTTCCGGCGAGATCGTCCGCTGGTGCACATATTCGGGCGCTTCCGCCGCCGGGTCCTCAAGCACCTTTCCCTCGGATGATGAGTGCAGAAGGTTCGCGTCGATGGAGAAGGGCGCGTCGCCGCGCTTGTCCTTGGCGATTGGGATCTGGTGCTTCTCGGCAAAGTCTAGCAATTGCTCGCGGCTCTGGAACTCCCATTCGCGCCATGGCGCGATGACCTTGATCTCAGGCTCCAGCGCATAATAGCCGAGTTCGAAGCGGACTTGGTCGTTGCCCTTGCCCGTCGCGCCGTGGCAGACTGCGTCGGCGCCGACCTCTCGTGCAATTTCGATCTGCCGCTTGGCGATCAGCGGCCGCGCGATCGACGTGCCGAGCAGATAGTCGCCTTCGTACTGGGCATTGGCGCGGAACATCGGGAAGACGAAGTCGCGGACGAACTCCTCCCGCAAGTCCTCGATGAAGATGCTCTCGGGACGGACGCCAAGCATTTCCGCCTTGCGCCGCGCCGGCTCTACCTCCTCGCCTTGACCGAGGTCGGCGGTGAAGGTGACGACCTCGGCATTGTACTCGGTCTGCAGCCACTTGAGGATAATCGAGGTGTCGAGGCCGCCCGAATAGGCAAGCACGACCTTCAGCTTCTTGTCCGTCATGAAATTTCCCTAGTTCAGGCGGTCGCGCCCATCATCCAAAGCATCGCGCCGCGCGCTGTGTGCATCCTGTTTTCCGCTTGCTTCCAAATCGCCGACCGCGGGCCGTCGATGACTGGCGCCGTGACTTCCTCGCCCCGACGAGCGGGCAGGCAGTGGAGGAACCAGGCGTTGGGCGCACGTGCCATGAGCGCTTCGTCCACCTGGTACGGCTCGAAGGCGGCGCGGCGTTCGTCGCTGTCCTCGCCGCCCATCGAAACCCACACGTCGCTGTAGATGATGTCCGCGCCTTCAACGGCTTCGGCGGGATCGTCGACCGAGTAATCCAAGCCGTGGCCGGGCGGACTCGCGATGACGAACTCCGCGCCGACGAGTGCACATGCTTCTGCGAGTGAGCGAGACACGTTGTTGCCCTCACCGATGAAGGCGACCCGCACGCCTTCGAGTCTGCCGACCAGCTGCTTGACCGTCAGCATGTCGGCGAACGCCTGCAGCGGATGATCTGTCGCCGATAGCATGTTGAGAACGGGCGCAGCATTCACGGCAGCCATTTGCTCGAGGAGGGCGTGATCGAACACGCGAGCCGCGATGATGGCGTGATAGCAGGCGAGCGTGTGCGTTACGTCCGCGACGGTTTCGCGCGCGCCGATGCCGAGTTCGTTGGGCTGCAGATAGACTGGGTGACCGCCAAGCTGCGCCGCCGCCATCTCCATCGAGTTGCGTGTCCGAGCGCTCGGCTTTTCGAAATAGAGCGCCACGCCCTTGTCCTGCAGCACGCGCGGGGCGGGCTGTTCGGATACCGCGAGGATCGACTGCAGGTCCGCCGCCGTAAGATCACGGATCGAGAGCAGGTGCCTCACCAGTTCTTCTCCCTGCGTACCATCGTGCCGACGCCATGGTCGGTCAGCAGCTCAATCAGCAGTGAATGGTGCACGCGTCCGTCAATGATGTGCGCGAAGCTGACGCCCTGATCGACCGCGTCGGCGCAGGCCTTGAGCTTGGGTATCATCCCTTTGCCGACGCTTTCATGCTGAATGCGTTCGCGCAGTTCTGCCGACGTGAGCCGCGGGACCAGCGTGCTCTCATCCTCGGGATCTTCGAGCAGGCCGGGAACGGCCGTCAGGTAGACGATCTTCTCGGCATTCATTGCGACTGCGATCGCGCGAGCAGCCTCGTCTGCGTTGACGTTGTACGGTTGCCCGTTTGTGTCTGCGCCGACGGTCGAGATTACCGGCGTGAGCCCGTCGTCGAGCAAGCGATGGATCAGCTCCGCGCGCACCTGGGTCACGTTGCCGACGAAGCCGAACGCCAAGTCCGCCGGCGTGACGATCAGCAGTCCTGCGTCTTCACCGGATACGCCCACTGCGACCGGCTCGTCAGCGGCTTGACTGTTGATGACGGCAACGAGGTCGCGGTTGATTTTGCCGACCAATACCATGCGGACGATCTCGAGCGTCTCCTCGTCAGTGACTCGAAGGCCGTCCTTGAACTCGGGCTCTTTGCCGACCCGGCGCAGCATCGTGTCCACCTGCGGTCCGCCGCCATGCACCAGCACGCAACGGACGCCGACACTGCGAAGCAGCAACACGTCCTGTGCGAGCGCAAGATCGGACTCCCGGTCGATCGCTGCGCCGCCCAGCTTCACAACAATGGACTTGCCGGCAAACTGCTGAATGTAGGGCAAAGCTTCGACGAGAACTCGGGCAATTTCGGTAGGGCTCGTCAGAACTTCCTGCGACTGGTTCTGGTTCATGACGTCTTGCTATTTTCTTTGATATAGCCGGGGCCAAGGTCGATGCCGATCATCCTGGCTGACGCCTTGCCGGCGCCGAGATGAACCTCGATATCGACCTCGTCGCCCATCATGTGCCGGGCAAGCGCAATGCCGTCGTGATCTATGCCGGCGCCGCCCTTGGCGACGACGATGCCGCCATAGGCGACACGCGACTTTCCGACGTCGAGCTCCACCCCCGCCGAACCGGCAGCAGCCATCAATCGACCCCAATAGGGATCACCGCCGTACCAGCTGCACTTGACGAGATTGTTCTCGACGATGTTTTTCGCGGCGATCTTCGCTTCGTTGTCGTTTGCAGCGCCGGTGACGGTGAGGCGAGCAATACGCGTCATTCCTTCTGCATCGCGTGCCATCTGCATTGTCAGGTCGCTGCAGGCCGCGATTACGGCCTTGGCGAACTCATCCAGGTTCGGCTTGCCGCACTTGCCCGACGCGAAGAGCATCGCCGTGTCGTTCGTCGAGGTCGCGCCGTCCACGTTGAGCGTGTTGAACGTCGCGTTAGAGGCCTCACGCAGGATTTTTTGCATCAGCTCCTGCGGAACCTCAGCATCGGTGGTTAGGAAGGCCAGCATCGTCGCCATGTTCGGTGCGATCATGCCGCACCCCTTGGCCATGCCGCCGAGGGTGAAGGTTGAGCTCTTGATCACGACTTCCTTGGTTTGATGATCGGTCGTGAGAATGCCACGTGCTGCATCGTGTCCGCCGTCGGGAGACAGTTTCCGCGCGAGGTGGGGCACATGAGAGAGGATCGGGTCCATCGGAAGCTGCGTCCCGATGATCCCGGTCGAGCAGACAAGGACATGCGAGTTGGCGATGTGGAGGGCTTCGCCTGTCGCGGCAGCCATGAGCTGAGCGTTCTTGTAGCCGGCAGCTCCGGTGCCGGCATTCGCGTTTCCCGAATTGACGACGATCGCAGCGGCTTGACCGCCATTCGCCTGCAGCGTGGCACGGTCGAATTCGACAGGTGGGGCGGCAAACTTGTTCTGAGTGAACACCGCGGCGCAGGGGACCGGTTGACGATCCTCGGTCGCAATTAACGCCATGTCGAACCGACGCCGCTTGATACCGGCGTGGCATCCAGACGCAACGAAGCCTTCGGCAGCGGTAACGCTCATGGATAAACTCCGATCGTCGTGAGCCCGGCAGTCTCTTCGATGCCGAGCATAAGATTTGCGCATTGGATCATCTGGCCGGCCGCGCCCTTGCCGAGATTGTCGATGGCCGAGAGCGCGACCACGCGGCCAGTCCGTTCGTCGTGGCGGGCGGTGAGCTGGACGCCATTGGACCCGCTGACCCACTTTGTCGCGGGCGGATCCTCGATGACATGCACGAAAGGCTCAGCGTCATAGGCATCATGCAACGCTTGGAGCGGGTCGCACGGTCCGGTCGCCAGGGCGTAGCAGGTCGCAAGGATACCGCGGGTCATCGGGACGAGGTGAGGGGTGAACAGCACCGTCCCTGCCAAGGCCATTTCCATTTCAGCCGTGTGACGGTGGCTGAGCAAACCATAAGCGGAAAAGCTGCCGTCGACCGTGCTGAAGCTGGTGGCTTCCTTCGCCTCGCGGCCGGCGCCGCTGACGCCGGAGGCGGCGTTGACAATGATGCCCTCGCTGTCGACGAGCCGCGCCTCAAGCAGCGGCTTCAGCGCCAGGATGGCCGCCGTTGCGTAGCAGCCAGCGGCTGCGACCGCCTTGGCAGTCTTGATCACTTCACGATTCAGTTCCGGGATGCCGTAGACGAACTCGCTAAGAAGCTCGGGCGCTTTGTGCCGATGGCCGTACCAGCGCTCGTAGTCGGCTGCGTCATCGAGCCGGAAGTCGGCACCGAGATCGACCAAGGGGATGCCGCTCCCGAGGATTGCCGGAGCAAGTGCTTGACTATGCCCGTGTGGCAACGCTGCAAACACGAGATCGATGTCGTCGAGGGCGCCCGCACCGAACCGGTCAACGACGGCTTCTGGGTAAGCAGGCGCGAGATGCGGGTGAACCGCACCGAGCTTCTGTCCGGCCTTGCTATCGCCGAACATCCTCGTTGCGCGCAGTTCAGGGTGCGCAGCGATGAGGCGCAGCAACTCGCCGCCGACATAGCCTGAGGCTCCAAGGATTGCAGTTCGAAATCATGAGGAGGCGCGCTGTTTACGCCATTTGCATAAACATGCAAGTATATGCATAATAATACGATGAACGGAATGAAGGAACAGCGTCAGCGAACTATCGCGGGCCTCATTCGCTCGGGTGCCGTGACGAGTCAGGAAGAGCTTGCCGAGCAGCTCGCAACGCTCGGCTTCGCGGTGACGCAGGCGACGATCTCACGCGACCTCGATCAACTTGGTGCGATGAAGGTGCGCCGCGATGGCCAGCTGGGATACGTGCTCCCGGACCGGGTTCGCGATCCGCCCGAGCCGCGTTTGGCCGCGGTGTTTCGCGACTGGGTTCAGTCGATTGAGACGGCCGCAAGCCTCGTCGTCATCAAGACCCCGCCCGGTTCCGCGCACCTCGTGGGCGTGGTTCTGGACCGTGGAGAGCTGAGCGAGATCGTGGGGACGATCTGCGGGGACGACACTTTATTCATTGCGTGCAGGAGCAATGCCGAAGCTGAAAAGCTGAGCGCCAAACTGCAGACGTTCACCACTCCCGAGATTCAATGATCCGCGCCAGTGGCGTCCCACCAAATCGACTTGACTGGATTTTCGCTGACTCATCCCTTGGTAAACGTGAAGTAACGCTTGCGTGACTTCGAACAGGCGACCCCTTCATCACGAAGGCAGTGGTAGGCCTTCTGAAAGCGTTAAAGCTAAACAGCTTACGTCTCGTAAGTGACGGCCGTTACGCCTCAAAAACCGCCCCAACCTGCAGAAAACTCGTTTGCGGCGATTGCCTGCGGAAAGCGCTCTGGCTCAGCCGCCGCGCGGAAAGTGGCCTCCCAGGGACCCACCGGGAGCGAGCTTGGGTCGGCACGCGACAGCGCTAGAATATTGCCAATGAGCGTTCGGGTAGAAACCGGGCACTGGCGTCGACTTGGGCCAGCCGCTGGTGGAGTTCGGCCATCAATTAATGTAAAGTTAATCGACTCGGCTGCCCAGGTGCAGTCAGTCTGCTCCATGGGAGCACTGCGCCAGAACTTCGTTGCTAAGTTGTGAACAGCGCAAGGAGGCTGAATATGAACAGGGGATTGGTATTATCCGCGCTAGTCGCGGCGGCCTCGACCATGGCCATGGCATCGCCGGCGTATGCGGCAGGCGAATGTCCTTCGCTCGGGTTGAGCCCGGATTGCTCCGTAGTGATTACGATCAATGCTGATGGGTCGAACACGATCACACTGACAGGTATTGGCCCTTATGACGGAGCTGAAGATTCCCTCGTAGGGGTGGTTAACAATGGACCTACGCCGCTTGTGAGCCTGTTCCTCTCGGGAAATGACATATTCGGGTTCGACGGAGATGGCGCCGGGGCTTTGGCGGCCGGGGGCCCATTTGGTCCGACCGGCTATGAAGGGCCGAACACGTCGTTCTCCGTAGTTGACGCGGATAGCGGCACGGTGTTTTTCACTGGTGGCCTCCCGACAGGGGGAATCGCCTGGTTCTCACTGGAGGAGGATCTTAGCGCGGCCGGTGTCCCGATCACGATCGGCGCGGTTCCCGAACCGACGACCTGGATGACGATGCTCCTGGGCTTCGGTGCGATTGGCGGCGCGGTAAGGTTCCGCCGTCGTTCGAAGAAGGTAGCGTTGGCCATCTGAAGGCTTTCACGCGACGCTCGGCAGGAGCAATTCTGGAGGTAAACCAAGCTAGATCGCTTCTGCTCGCGCGTGCCGCGGACATTGAACAGTCGACATCTTGCGCGCGCTCCTTGTCCATGGGCTACGACAGGAACGGTTCCAAATGGAGCTCGGCTAGAGTCAGCTTTCGGATGAAGCCGACGCCCGACTAGCGTCAGCTTCGATCGGCATGCGCCGAGCGCATCCGTCAGGAGCGTTGTCGCGCGTCTCAAAGATACTGCCGCTTTCAATGAGTTGCCAACGCAGCGCAGGAACGAAAGTGCATAACAACGGTTCAGGCGCGTGAGCGGCCGGGGCGAAGGAGTGTGCCGGTGAAACAGACGCTGATGCCGCCGACTTTCGCCGGCGGCATCAAGCTCAGTCCGATAGGATCTAGGCCGTTTGCAACCTAGTCGCGGTTAGTCGCTTGCGACGCCTAAATGCCACGCCGGCGGCGCCAAACCCAAGAAGCATGGTTGCCCAAGTTCCGGGCTCCGGCACGGCGGCAGCGGTCAGACGTACGTCATCGATGTAGGCGGTTTCGTCAGCGTTGAACGACAGGCCATGGAACGACAACGAGTAAAGATTGCCCATTACCAATGCGAAGGGCATCGTCGTCTGAGCGGTGAATGGCTGGCCTTGCGTCGTTGAGCCACTGAAAATTGTAGTCCCGTTCAACAGTACCTCGAAGATCTGATTTCCTGAATTGGGCTCTCCGTTGTTTCGCCCCGCCGCCAAGAAGTCGAGGACGAAATTGCCGGTCGCATCGGCCGTGAACTGTTGATTGACCGAACCGCCACTTTGGATAAACGCGTAGTACGACCCGGCTGGAGTGTCGGTACCCGGCCAAGCCGAGTTCGTCTCTATCTGATAGCCGCCTCCACTCGCGGCGAACCAGGGTGAATTGCCGTCCGAGCATTCGAACGCACCGCCAGCGCCGTTGTTGCCGTAGCAATAGCCAGGATTACCACCGATCTCGCCAGGAGCCTGAGTTTCGAAACTGCCGTCGGCAATCTGGGCCATGCTTGCTGTCGCAGGAACTGTGGTCCCGATCGTGATGCAGGCAATTGCTAAGAGCTTTCTCACGCCATTCTCCTACCTGTGGGCGGTTCAACCGATTCGTTAATGCAGAATTAACACATCCACTAAGGTTTTCCATAATTAGTTGCGGGGTGTGACCGGGTCCCTCCCAGCTCAAGCCGAGGCTTCTTCCGAGCATCTTCGTGCGGCGCATGCCTTATCCGGCTATCTGACCGTGCATCCCTGGAGATCGTTACGGGGTCCGCCAGGATAAACAACGAATGTCATGGGAACGGCACCTCCGATGACGTAAGCGGTGGACTTTGTGAGCGTATTTTATGTCGCCGGCACTAGAAGAATCAGACGCGGCTCAGCTAAGAAACTCGCCGCAACCTGCCCTCTGCTGGCAGAACTCGCCAGCGGGGCCAAGCCCATTGGGAAGGCGCCGAAGGCGGTGACCGTCCGCTTTGGCTCGGAAGCGCTTTTGCCGACGCTGCTTCCCCGGCTTTCGACTAGCATCAAACGAACGGCCCTGAAGCTGGGCTACCTCATTTTCGATGTGCGCCAGTTGCGTGAACTCGCTTCAAGTCGGTCTGCAGTCAAAGTACGCGAGCTAGCCGTCACGCTTGCGCGCGTTCGGAAACGCCGGCGGGGATTCCTTGCTAACGAGGTGGTGCCGCTTGCGTGACTCGAACACGCGACCCCATCATTACGAATGATGTGCTCTACCAGCTGAGCTAAAGCGGCTTGGCTCTTTCAGGAGTGCGCGCCCCCTATCAGCGCGGTTGGCGCTCGGCAAGCGGTTGCTTCCGCAACTCTTTCGCTGATCGTTTATGCTTAACGCTTTTGTAACGGCTCTCAGCGATTTTGTGACCAATATCCGGGAGTGGGGCGGGTTGATGGACAGTTATCGCGAATATCCAAGCGACTTTGAACCTTCGCCGCCGAGTGAAGTGCCTGGGGGCGACGTCAGTGCAACCATCGGCACTGACGAGCGCCGCATGCATGTGCGCGCGTACAACTACTGGGTTTCACTCCTCGACGGGCGCGATTTCCCGTCGATCGAAGATCTCGAACCAGCCGACGTTGCGGATTTTTCTGGGCACAGCGTCCTCCTGGACTTCACCTGCGGGCGCAAGAACCCCGCCATTCCTTACATCGGCGCCGAGATACGGGACGAGTGCGGGCTAGACGACGACTCGCGCAACATTGGGGACGTTCCGAGCCGATCGCTGCTCTCGCGCCTGACCGACCACTACATGCAGATCATCGCCAATCGTGCGCCGATCGGTTTCGAGGCGGAATTCCTCAATCAGCGCAGCGAGAACATCTGCTATCGCGGCATCCTCATGCCCTTCTCCTCCGACGGCGACGCAATCGATTTCATCTATGGCGTGATCAACTGGAAGACGGTTGCTCAAGGCGGTCAAAGCGGTGGCTCGTTCGTCTCCGAGGTGCCGGTTCAGCATGAAGAGAGCGATGTCCTCCTTCTCGAGGAAGCGGTTGCTCCTGTTTATCGCGATGCGTCCGAGCCCGAGGCCGAGCGGGCGTTCGTTCACGAGCAGGCCGGTGAGTTCGTCGCTGAGGAGCAAGTCGCTGAACAGCCGTTTGTCGACGGGGAGCCGTCTCTCGAGACCGGCGTGGACATGCCTATCGAAGGCACCTTCGATGGCGAGCATGGACCTTGGGCCGATGGGCCCTCTGCCGAGCTGGACACGGATCCCGCAGTGGAGCATGCGCCCGCGCCGGTCCAGTTCGCATGGGAAGAGGGTCCGCTCGCCGAAGCTGCAGACGACGAGATACCCGCACTGGTGCTCGATGAGAATGCCGGACTCGCCGATCGGCTTTGGGCAGCGCGGGAGACCGCGGAGTTGGTAAAGGCCGGTGAGGGCCGCACTCGTGTCTCGCTCTATCGGGCGCTGTCGCTCGCTTATGACGTGGCGCTCGTTGCTGAGCAGAACCCTCAGGACTACGAAGAGCTTCTCGAGGAATCCGGCGTGAAAGCGCAGGCTCGCGCGCCGATGACCCCGATCGTGAAGCTCGTATTCGGCGTCGATTACGACAAGGCGCGGCTGACCGAATTCGCGGCCGCCTTGGCTTACGCGTGGCGCCAGGACGTTGGCCTGGGAGAGTTCAAGAAACTGATTGAAAAGCAGTCCGGCGGGCTCAAGGCGCTGGTTGCGGCGGAACGCGCTGCTCGTCGGCCCGAGACGAAGGTAGACACGAAAGGAGATGCGGCACGCGCCAAACTCCGTTCAGCGACGGCCATTTCCCTCGCCGACGTGCCTGCGGGGGAAGAATTTGCGGTCATCGTTACTCGCCGCAACGGTGACGGCTCGCATGAGCCGGTGGCGATCGTTGACGATGAGTCGCTGGTAGAACGCGCAATTCGCAAGGTCGCCTGAGGCTGTTTTCATCCGCTCTCGGGGTTGTCGCCCTCGCGAGCGCGGGTTTATAGGCCCGCCCATCCTCAATCGCGGAGCAACATCCTTTCATGACGGCCTTCACGCGCCTGCCTCAGCCGCTGGTCGAATCTATCCGAAAAGCGCTGACACAGAACGCGCTTCCCGGCGAAACCAACGGACTTACCCGCGACGCTGAGCGGGAAGCAGCCGAGTTCCTTGCGGAAGTCGCGGCGAACAGAAAGCGCGGCGAGCTTGCGCTGTCGATCAGTCCACCGGCGGCGAAGCCGGCAGCCGCCGCATGCGGATCGGCATCGTCAACGACGATATGCCTTTCCTCGTCGATTCAGTCGCAAATATCGTTGCCGGACGACAGCTGACAATCCACCGCCTGCTTCACCCTGTCGTTTGCGTGACGCGCGACGAAAAAGGCGAGCTCCAGGAGGTCGAGCCGCTTTGCTCCGATAAGAGCCGCCGCGAGTCCATGATGTACCTCGAGCTCGACCGTGCCGACGCCCGCGGCCGACAGGAGCTTGCAGCAGATCTGAAGCGCGTGCTGGAGGACGTCCGTCTCGCCGTTCGCGACTGGCATGCGCTTCAGAACAAGATGCGCGAGGACGCGCGCGAAATACCTGATCCTGAGGGCGCGGCGCTGCTCGACTGGTTCGCCGACGGCGCGATGACACTCCTCGGCTACCACGTTGAGAAGCCGTACGAAGTGCCGACCGACGCGCTCGGCATCTTCAGCATCCCGGGGGCGCCAACCGACGAGGGTGGCTGCCTCGGCGCGATGAAGTATTTGGAGCAGGGCGAAGTGCCGCTGATGGCCAAGGCCGAACGCAAGTCGACCGTGCACCGGCGCGTGCCGCTCGATCTCGTTGTGGTCCCGCTCAAGGAGAAGGGCAAGGTCGCCGGCATCGGGGTTCACGCCGGGCTTTGGACCAGCGAAGCGCTACGCGTTCCACCGGAAGAAGTGCCGGTGCTTCGTCGCCGGCTGGATCAACTCGACGCGGACTTCGGTTTCGACCCTAAGGGCCATAGCGGCAAGGCGTTACGGCACGCAGTTGCATCGCTTCCACGCGACCTTCTGATCACGATCGAATATGAGTCAGTTCGCGATCTCGTCATGACGGCGATGTCGCTTGCCGATCGTCCGCGCCCCGCGCTCGTGCAGGTGCGGAGCATCCTTCACGGTCAGCTGTTCACCTTTGTTTGGCTGCCGCGCGAAGAGCTGACCACCGCTCGCCGAACCGCAATTGCGATGCTGCTTGAGAATGAGGTGGGTCGCGAGATCACGAGCTGGACCGTCGAGCTTGGAGACGGCGACCTCGCGCTGATTCGCTACACGCAATATATCGACGAAAAGGCGCCGCCTCCGGACAGCGAGTCTCTCGACGCTGCGGTGGTTGAGATGGTTCGCGGCTGGTCCCCAGCTGTAGAATCCGAGTTGATCGAGGCCGCTGGAGCATCACGCGCAACGCGCCTCACGCTCACCTATCTCAACGCCTTCCCCGACGGATACCGTGCGCGCACTGCGCCCGAAGAAGGCGCGGCCGACATCTTGCGTCTTTGCAAACTGGACGACGAAGCCGCGCGCGACGTTCGCATTTCGCGCCACGATACGGATGCGCCCGGGCAGCTGCGCCTCAAAATGTACCGCATAAGTGGCCTCATCCCTCTGTCGGAAGCGGTTCCTGTGCTCGAGAATTTCGGCTTTCGCGTGCTCGAGGAAATGCCGACGGTGCTGTCGGGCGGGTTAGGGTTCATCCATGACTTCCGGGTCGAACTCAGCGGCGGAGCGGACACCAACTCGATCATCGAGCGCATCCCAGCAATCGAGCAGTCGATCGCTGACGTGCTGCGCGGCGTGTCGGAAGACGATGAGTTTAACCAACTCGTGCTTTACGCGGGTCTGGAGACGCGGGCAGTCACCTGGTTTCGCGCCTGGTTCCGCTACTCAAGGCAGACTGGAAGCAGCTTCGGACTTGTCACGATCGTCGATGCGCTGCGGCGCGCGCCCGATGCGACGCGGGCCGTGATCGGATTGTTCACCGCCGCGCACGATCCCTCATGCAAGGACCGTGAAGCGCAGGTTGCAAGGTTCGGCAGTGAATTTGATGCGGCCCTCGCGAGGATCCGTTCGATTGACGACGATCGCATTCTGCGGCGTCTTCGTTCGCTCGTCGAAGCAATCGTCCGTACTAACGCCTTTGCTCCGGCAGCCGAAGAGGCGCTTGCGTTCAAGATCAACTCCGGCCTCGTTCCCGGCCTTCCGGCACCGGTTCCGTGGCGTGAGATCTGGATCTACAGCCCTCGCGTCGAAGGCATCCACCTGCGTGGCGGCCCGATCGCTCGCGGCGGCATCCGCTGGTCCGACCGGCGCGACGACTTCCGCACCGAGATTCTCGGGCTGATGAAGGCGCAGCTCGTCAAGAATGCTGTCATCGTGCCGACCGGCGCGAAAGGCGGCTTCTATCCCAAGCACCTTCCCCCAATGTCGAACCGCGACGCTTGGCTCGCAGAGGGTACGGAAAGCTATAAAATCTTCATCCGCTCGCTGCTTTCGGTCACCGACAATCTCGTCAACGACCAAGTCGTTCACCCGGAGAACATCGTCATTCATGATGGCGATGATCCATATTTCGTCGTAGCGGCCGACAAGGGAACGGCAACCTTCTCTGACGTCGCCAATTCCATCGCACTGGAGCGCGACTTTTGGCTCGGGGACGCTTTTGCGAGCGGCGGCTCCCACGGCTACGATCACAAGGCGATGGGGATCACGGCACGCGGCGCGTGGATCTCGGTCCAGCGCCACTTCCTCGAAATGGGGATCGACGTTCAGGCAGACGAGATCACGGTCGCCGGCTGCGGCGACATGTCTGGTGACGTGTTCGGCAATGGCATGCTGCTGTCGAAGACGCTGAAGCTGCTTGCCGCATTCGACCACCGGCATATCTTCATCGATCCGGACCCGGATCCGGCGTCTAGCTGGCTCGAACGCAAACGCCTGTACGATCTGCCGCGCTCGAGCTGGGACGATTACAACAGGAAACTGATTTCGAAGGGCGGCGGCGTCTTCGCCCGTACGGAGAAGTCCATCGCGCTCAGCCCGCAGGCCCAGGAGGCGCTGGGTATTAGCGTCAAGACGGTGGAACCGGCACGCTCATCAATGCGATCCTGAAGAGCCCCGTGGACTTGCTGTGGTTCGGTGGCATCGGCACCTACATCAAAGCATCGACACAGAGCCAAGCAGACGTCGGGGATCCGGCCAATGACGTGCTCCGCGCCGATGCCAGTGAGGTCGGCGCAAAGGTCATCGGCGAGGGCGCCAACCTCGGCATCACGCAGGCTGGGCGCATAGAGTTTGCCGAGCATCGGCGGACGCATCAATACGGACTTCATCGACAATAGCGCCGGCGTCGATTGCTCGGACAATGAGGTCAATATCAAGATCGCGCTCAATCGCGAAATGCGAGAGGGGCGGCTGATCGTTCGAGAAGCGCGACACGCTTCTGCTGAAGATGACCGATGAAGTCGCCGAGCTTCGTCCTCGAAGACAATCGCCTCCAGACGCTTGCGGTCTCGATCGCCGAGGTCGGCGGCGCGAAAGCGCTCCCAGGGCATGTGCGGACGATCGAGATGCTCGAGGCAGTTGGGCGGCTCGATCGCAAGGTGGAGGGGCTCGCAAAGTCCGAGGATCTGCTGCGGCGCCAGCAGGACGGTCGTGGCCTGACGCGACCGGAACTCGCAGTCGTGCTGTCGATATCGAAGCTCGTCTTGCAGGACGCTGCTGAGGAACTTCAGTTGTCTGAAGACAAGGTAGTCCAGCCGCAGCTTTTCGAAGCCTTTCCGAAGCCGATGCGCAAGGCGCATGCCGATGCGATCCGCGCCCACCGGCTGCGCAATGAGATTGTCGCGACAAAGGTCGCGAACCGGCTCGTCAACCGGCTGGGACCGGGAGTGGCGTACGACCTGACGGAGGAAGAGGGCGCGACCCTCAAACAGGTCGTTTCTGCGTTCCTGGTCGCCGAGCGTCTCCTTGATCTCGACGATCTGTGGACGGCGATCGAAGAGGAGCCGCTGCCGGAGACGGTCAGGATCGAGCTCTTCTCGATTGCTGCCGCGAGTGTTCGCGCGCACTTGTCGGACATCATCCGCGCAGGCGGTGGCGAGACACGCGTCGAGGTTCTGTGCCAGCTGTTCGAGCCCGGCGTGCGCAAGGTCTCCGCAGCAGCGCCTAAGCTGATCCGCGCCGAGGTTCGCAACGAAGCGGCGGCCCGTCGTGATCGTCTGATCGCGCTCGGCGCAAGCGACGACATCGTTCGCGGGCTCGTGCGCCTTTTCGAGCTCGACGGAATGTTCGCGATTGCGGCGCTTTCGGCCCGCAAGAGAATCGACGAGCTTTCCGTAACGCGAGCTTACACGCGCCTCGGCGAAGCACTCGGCCTCGACTGGGCACAGCAACAGGTAGCGCGGTTCGTGCCCGCCGATCAGTGGGAGCGTCTGCTGACCGCCGGTCTCGCGCGCGATTTCGAGCAGCTCAGGATCGACTTTCTGTCGCGCCGCCGCACCGAAAACCCCGACGTCGCCGTCGAGGACTGGATCGGCGATAATCAGGCCCGCATCGATCAGTTCCGGCAGCTTGTCGCTCGCGCTCGCGCAGAAGGCCATGTGAGCGCGCCAATGCTCGCGCAGATTGCCGGGCAGGCGCGGATCCTGCTCGGCCGCTAAGCCATGCGCATCGCAGTCCTCGTCCCCGATCCGGATTATCCGGAGCCGTGGCGCTGGGCTTATGACGTCGAGGCCGGTGCGCTCGAGATCGCCGGCGCGACAGTCGAACCCGTGGTGTGGACGAATGCAGGCGAGTTGTCGGCCTTCGATCTCGTCCTGCCCTTGGTCGTCTGGGGCTATCATCTCGATTACGCGCGGTGGCTGGCGCTCCTCGCCCGTGCTGAGGCGGAAAGCTGGCCGATGATCAATCCACCATCGCTTCTGCGGTGGAGCAGCGACAAGGCATATCTCGCGGAGCTTGCGGATCGCGGCGTCCCAACCGTGCCGACCCTCGCCGTTGAAGCTTGCTGCGACGCCGATCTCGAGGAAGCCCGCCGCCGGTTCGATACGGATTGGCTCGTCATCAAGCCGCCTGTATCCGCCAGTGCGACCGGCACGCACCGGCTGGGTGTTCATGACGATCTTCCGTCCGACAGCCGTGGTAAGCCGATGATCGTGCAGCCGCTAATCCAGGAGATCGCTAACACGGGCGAGTTCTCGCTGATCTTGTTTGACGGCGAGCTCAGCCACTCCGTCGTAAAGCGGCCGGTCGCCGGCGACTTCCGGGTGCAGCCGCATCTTGGCGGGGTGACGATGCCGACGACGGCGCCGGCGGGCGCGGAGCGGTTGGCCAAGCGGGCGCTCGACGCCGCGCCTGCACATGCGACCTATGCGCGCGTCGACATCATCCCTGATGACGACGGCGTGCTGCGCATCATGGAGCTGGAGCTGATCGAGCCCGCGCTGTTCCTCGACCATGCACCGGATGCCGGTGCGGCGTTTACGGATTCGATCCTCTCAGCCGCGAGGTCTTCGCGCGAAGAGCCACTGGCGAATAGCTGAGGTCAGGTTGGGGGGTTCGCTAGCGCCAAGCCGTTCGACGTCGATGTCCGCCACTAGGGCATTGATCGCGCAGCCGCGCTCCTTCGCGGCGACCTCGAGCGCCCGCCAGAACATTGGTTCGAGGCTTACGGACGTCTGATGGCCGGCGATCAGGACCGATCTTTTGGCTGGCGGAGCGTATTGAGGCTCCGCCATCAGTACATGTGCTGGCCGCCGTTGATCGACAGCGTCGAGCCAGTGACGAATCCGCCATTCTCGTCGACGAGGAAGGCGACCCCGCGGGCGATCTCCTCCGCCTTGCCGAGGCGCCCGACAGGGATCCGTGCTACGATCTTGCCGAGCACTTCCTCCGGCACCGCGGCGACCATGTCCGTGTCGATGTACCCCGGCGCGATTGCGTTGACGGTGACTCCGGCCCGTGCGCCTTCCTGCGCCAGCGCTTTCGTGAAGCCGTGGATGCCGGACTTGGCGGCGGCATAGTTCACCTGCCCATACTGACCCGCCTGGCCATTGATCGAGCCGATATTGACGATGCGGCCGTAGCCACGACCGACCATGCCGTCGAACACGGCCTTCGCCATGTTGAAACAGCCGCCGAGATTGGTGTCGATGACGTCCTGCCACTTCTGGTGGTCCATACGCTTCATGGTAGAATCGCGCGTGATTCCGGCGTTGTTAACAAGCACGTCGACAGGCCCTAGGTCCGCTTCGACCTGGCGTACGCCTTCCTGACATGCCTCGAAATCCGAAACGTCCCATTTGAAGGCGGGGATGCCGGTGCGACCGCTGAATTCGCGCGCTCGTTCATCATTGCCCGCGTAATTGGCGGCGACCTGCATTCCCATGTCCTTGAGAGCGACGCTGATCGCCTCGCCAATACCGCGCGTTCCGCCAGTCACGATCGCTACTCGAGCCATCTCTGTCTCCCTTCCGACAAAACGCGCTTATGATTGCTGTACCCAGCCTGCAAGTTCACGAGAGATCAGCCGGTAGAGCATGTCGATGCTTTCGGTCGAATCGTTCAGGCAATCGAGCAAAGCAAATCGCTCGCCGCCGGAGTGGAGGAATGCGTCGCGCCCGCGGATTCCGAGTTCCTCTAGCGTTTCCAGACAATCGGCGGAAAAGCCGGGCGCAGCGATGGCGAGGCGCTTGACGCCGCTATTCGGATAAGCGCTCAGCGTCGCCTCGGTCGCTGGCCCCAGCCATTTCGCGCGCCCGAAGCGAGACTGGAACGCGACGTCTACGTCGCGGCCCAGTGCTTCGCCGACCAGTCTGGCCGTCTTCTGGCAGTGGCAATGATAGGGATCGCCGAGCTCGAGGGTCCGCTGCGGCATGCCGTGGAAGCTTAACAGCAGTCGTTCGGGTTCGAAGTCGAGCGCGCCTAGTTGCCGCGCTACGTTTGCTCGGAGTGCCTCGATGTACAGCGGATCGTCGTAATAAGGCGGCAGCGTGCGCAACGCCGGCTGGACGCGCATGCCTGCGAGCACCGCGAAGACGGCATCGTTCGCAGTCGCTGTCGTTGCCGCGCAATATTGCGGATAGAGCGGCGCGGCGACGATTCGGGTGCAGCCTTCCTCAACCATGTTCGCGATCGCCGCGGCAATGCCGGGATTGCCGTAGCGCATCGCGTAATGGACATTCGCGCGGCCCTTGAGCCGGTCGCGGAGGCTGTGGGCCTGGCGCGCCGCAATGACGTTGAGCGGTGAACCCTCGTTCGTCCAAACTTGGTTGTAGGCTTCGGCCGAGCGGCGGGGCCGTGTCCGCAGGATGATCCCGTGGAGGATCGGTTTCCAGGCGATCGCCGGGATCTCAACGACACGCGGATCGCTCAGGAATTCGGCGAGATACTTGCGCACCGCTGCAGCGTGAGGCGCGTCGGGCGTCCCCAGATTGATCAGCAAGACGCCGACCTTCTCGTCGGACACTCCGGGGTGATCGCTTGGCTTGATCATGCCGTCGCCATCGCATCGAAGGGCAGCGAGCGCATGCGCTTGCCGGTGCCGGCGAAGATCGCGTTGGCCACGGCCGGTGCAAGCACGGTCGTTCCGAGACCGCTAATGCCGCCCGGTGCTTCGCTGCTTGGGATCACTTCGACCATGATCTGTGGAGTGTCGGCAATGCGCGGGAATTCAATACCGCCATAGGGACGTGCACGGGGCATGCCAGCAATCCATTGCGGCGTGGGAACAGTTGCTTGCGCAAGCGCCCAGACGAGGCCCGCTTCGATTTGCTGCACGACGAGACCCGAGTTCATCACACGTCCGCAATCCACCACTGCGAAGAGCCGGTGGACCTTGACGCGCTGGTCGGCACCAATGCTTGCATTCGCCACCAGTCCGATGTGCGAACCGAATGCGGAGCAGCCCGCAATGCCCATCGTACTTCCAGGCCCCCCGCCGTCCCATTGGGCCAGTCGGGCCGCGCCTTGAAGGCAGCGTGCAAGGTGAACATCCGTGCCCAGCATAGACATGCGGAACGCGAGCGGCTCCATCCCGGCGGCCCGTGCAAGCTCGTCGATGAAGCTTTCAATAAAAAAGGCGAACTCGCGCTGCGGCGAACCGCGCATGTAACCCACCCCAAACGGCAGTTCCGCCTTAACGGATTCAATCCGCACGTGCGGCATGGAGTAGGGCGGTATCGAGCCATCGAGCGCGCTTTCGCCGAGCTCGCTCGGTGCCGGGTTCCCGGCGAGCCGCGCCAATGACGAATCAAGCCCGGCTGCCGTCGCGACGCGCATCGCCCACGCAGCCGTTATGCCGCCGGCGCCGGGAAGTGCGGTCATGCGCGCGAGTGCTCCGGGTGCCACGGGATCATGGTTCTGGCTTGCCGAATGGGAGAGCATCACCTGCACGGGACGCTTCAGCTCCTTCGCTAGCTCGACGGCAATCGGAACGGCATCCGCTTCTATCGAACCGCCCGCAGGTTCACCGACGGCCATTGGGTAAATCGATCTGTCACGCGCCGCATTGCCGAAACCCGGTGTTTGATTTCCGGCCCAGACTTCAACCGATGTGTCGTTTGCGCGGGCGGTTGCAGTTATAGGTTCCAGCCCCAGGTGCTGCGAGGGCGCGACATAGTAAGTCGCTGCCAACGGGCGCGATCCACGCACCGTCGTATCGTAATTGCCTCGGCTAAACCATTCCTTCGGCGCAACATTTGCAAGCGCGTCGTCAAACAGTGGCCGCATGTCTGACGTGCGCTCTCCACCGAACTTCGCGTCGCCCGCTTTAAGCGCGCGTTCCGCCCACCACCAGCTGTCCGCGACGACCGCGACCCACTGGTCGCGCTTGGCGATATGGCGAACACCCGGCGCGCCCTTCACGGCCTCGTCCGAAAATTCGGTCAGCCTGCCGCCCGGTGGCGCTTTGCGCACGGCTGCGAACAGCATACCCGGGAGCCGCACGTCCCCGGCAAAGCGCAGGCTTCCATGGACCTTGGCTGGCCCGTCTAATCGCTGCAGCGGCTGGCCGATCAGGCGCCCTTTCGTCGACGTCCTGAACTCCGGCCTGAGCGGCGGGCTTCGATCGGCCGCTTCCTCGGCGAGCTCGCCGAACGTGAGGGTCCGGCCGCCGTTCACTACGAACCCGTCCGCCGTGTCGCATTCAGAGGCGCCGATGTTCCACCGGTCCGCTGCAGCGCCGATCAGCATATTACGAGCGATGGCGGCAGCTTCGCGCATGGGCTGCTCGAACGCACGCACGGACGTGGAGCCCGCCGTGATCCTGATGCCCTTCGGCCAGCCTTCCTCCTTTGCGAGTGGATTTGCGTAAGCGTGAGTCATTGGCGCCGGCTCGACGCCGATCATTTCCCATGCGGCGCCCAGCTCGTCTGCGACGATCTGCGGGAGTGCCGTCCACACGCCCTGACCCGTCTCGACCTGCGGGACCGCCACCGTGATCTGGCCGTTACGAGAGATCTTGATGTAATTGCCGAACGCCTGTTCGCCTTGCCGCAAGACAAGGTCGCTGTGGGTGCCGCGCGGCCAGACGGCGTAGCCGACGATAAGGCCGACACCGACCCCGCCGCCAATCAGCAATGTACGCCGGTCGATGTTCAACTGGCGTATTGCGCCTTCAGTGCGCGGCGGTCGATCTTGCCGGTCCCGAGGCGCGGAAGGGGCTCATCGAGGAAGATAAACCGCGCCGGGACTTTGAACTTTGCGATGCGCTCGTCGAGGAAGGCGCGCAGCTGATCTTCGGACAGTCCATTTCGCGCGTGAACGACGGCGATTGGCACTTCGCCAAGCCGATCGTCGGCCACTCCGAATACCGCCACTTCAGCGACTTCGTGGCAGGCATAGCAGGCGGCCTCAACCTCCGCCGCGGCAATATTCTCGCCGCCGCGAATGATGATCTCTTTCTTGCGGTCGACGATGAACAGGTAGTCGTCTTCGTCGAGATAACCGACGTCGCCTGTACGGACATAGCCATCGCCCGTGAACAGTGCCTGTGTTGCCCCTGGATTGCGCCAGTAGCCGGTGATGTTCGCCGCGCTGCGTATGGCGATCTCGCCGACCTCCCCGACCCGCAGGTGGCGGTCGTCGGCACCTAGGATCGCGAGCTCGATGAATGGCCTCTGTGGCCGGCCCGTAGACGCAGGCTTCGCTGCATAATTGGTCCAGTAGTTCGCGCAGCCCGCTGCATTGGTTTCGGTCAGGCCGTAGCCCAGCGCAGGCTGAGCGTTGGGGAATTCACTCCTCAGCCGCTCGACGTGGCTGACGGGCCGCGGTGCGCCACCGGCAGTGATGTCGGTGAGGGAGGACAGGTCGTACTTGTGCCGGTCCGGATGGGTCATGAGCTCAAGGCTCATCGTCGGCACCCCAACGAAGTAGGTTACTTTCTCCCGCTCGATCAGGCGCAGCGCTTCGACCGCATCCCACTTCTTCATGATCACCATGCATCGTCCGATCACGAAGCTGTTGATCATGACCGGGACTTCACCGGTGACATGGAACAGCGGCACGCTTAGCAATGTGCGTGCCTGCACTGCCGGCGCACGCCCTTCGCTGGTCAGGATGCCAAGGAGGACGAGGAGGCCGGTCGAATAGGCATAAGTGGCGGTCGTCACCGCGCGATGAGTCGACAAGGCTCCCTTCAACTCCCCGGTCGAGCCGGAGGTGAAGAGAATCGTCGCCTGGTCCTCCGGCGTGACTTCAGGAAGCGCCGTGTCTTCTGACGCTGTCAGAAGCTCCGCGAGCGCCTGCTCGACCGGAAGGTCGATGGGCAATGACAGGATCTTCCGGGTCTCGCAGCGCGCGGCGATCCGGTTCGCCCGCGGTCCATCGGCAATGATCAGCGCCGGGTCTGTCAGGAGCACGGCATGCTCCATCTCCTCCGCTTCCCACCACCCATTGAGCAAGGTCGCGACGGCGCCCGCCTTCACGATCCCGATGTAGCAGGCGATCCACGATGGACAGTTGCGCATCGCAATGCCGACGCGGTCGCCTTTCTCGATGCCGCGCGCCACAAGGCCTCCGGCGACACGTTCGGAAATGCGATCGAGGTCGCCGAAGGTGAGACGCTCGTCACCCGCTACGACTGCCTCCGTATCGGAATTCAGTTCGCAGAATGTCGTGAACAATGCGGGCAGTGTCGCGGGGAAGTTGGCGACGATGGCACGGCCCTCTTCATCGGCGTCGATAACCAAACGACCGCCAGGTCCAGTGACCGCTGCCAGAGTTTCGTCGAACTTGCGGTCGAGATCGCTCCGCATTGACTGTCCCGCTCTCCTTTGCCTTTCCCGCGACCCGCCTTATGAGGCGCTGTTCTTTGATGGGGAAGCCCTTGCAAACCGCCGATTACTCAAGGTTCACGTCGTTCCCGGACCTCGGCCTGTCGCCCGTGGCGCTTCACATCGGGCCGTTCGACCTTCGGTGGTACAGCCTTGCGTACCTCGCCGGCATCTTCATCGGCTACTGGTACTTGCTTAAGCTCATAAAGCAGCCGGGTTCGCCAATGGCTAGGCGACATGCTGATGATCTGGTTTTCTACGCCGCGCTCGGGGTCATCCTCGGTGGGCGGATAGGCTACGTGCTCTTCTACAACTTCGCCGATTACGTCCGTCACCCGATCGAGATCTTCAAACTGTGGGACGGCGGCATGTCGTTCCACGGCGGTGTGATCGGCACGTCCCTCGGCATCTTCTATTTCGCGCATAAGGAGAAGCTCTCCTGGCTGAGGATCCACGATTATGTGGCGTGCTGCGTGCCGTTCGGACTGTTCTTCGGCCGCCTTGCGAACTTCGTGAACCAGGAGCTGTGGGGAGCGCCGACAACCGTTCCCTGGGCGATCCGCTTCGTTGAACTGACGCCTTACGGTCCCATTCTCGGGCCACCGCGGCACCCGAGTCAACTCTACGAGGCGTTCCTCGAAGGCGTCGTCCTGTTCGCGATTCTCGCGTGGATGTTCTGGAAGACGCATGCGCGTTACGAGCCGGGCAAGCTCGTTGGCGCATTCCTGATCTTCTACGGGCTCTTCCGCTTCGGCGTGGAATTTATCCGCGAGCCCGACAGTCAGCTCGCGCGCTTCGCGCAGGCGACGCACCTCCACATGGGTCAGTGGCTCTCTGTGCCGATGATCCTTGGTGGTCTCTATCTCATGCTTACGGCCAAGCGGCGCCGGATGCGTGTCGAACCGACCGTTGGCACAGCAAGCGTTGCCTAAGGTCATCTCGCGCAAGGTGGAAGGTGGCGTGTGACTCCGCTCGAGCGTGCGCTTCGGGAGCGGATTGCCGCCGAAGGGCCGCTTAGCGTCGAAACGTTCATGGAAGCCTGCAACGCTTATTACTACGCAACGCGCGATCCGTTCGGCGCCGTCGGCGACTTCACGACTGCGCCGGAGATGAGTCAGATGTTCGGCGAAATGGTGGGCGCGGCACTTGCCGATTGCTGGCGCCGATCCGGCGCGCCTGAATACGCCGCTTATGCTGAGCTCGGACCGGGCCGCGGCACACTGGCAGCCGATGCCTTGCGCGTTCTGAGGGCCGGATGCTTCTCCGGAGAAGTCCATTTTGTCGAGACCAGTCCGGTACTGCGGGATGCGCAGAAGCAGGCAGTGCCGGACGCAGTATGGCATGAAACCATCGACAATCTGCCCGACAGGCCCCTACTGTTGACGGCCAACGAGTTCCTCGACGCGCTGCCGATACGGCAGCATGTGGCCGGCACGGAACGCCGTGTCAGCGGCGCTGCGGGAGGCCTCGCCTTCGATCGCGACGGAGAGATCGTTGAGACTTCGCCTGTCCGCGACGGCGCAGTTCGCGCAATCGCCAGAAAGCTGGTGGCCAATGGCGGCGTGGCGCTGCTGATCGACTATGGCCATTCGCGGAGCGCGCCGGGCGACACGCTGCAGGCGGTGCGGGGCCACCGTTTCATGCCTGTGCTTGCCGATCCGGGTGAGCAGGACCTTACGTCGCACGTCAACTTCGAAGCCGTTGCCAGCAGCGCCCAAGAGGCCGGAGCGGTCATCACACCGGTAATCGGCCAGGGCGAATGGCTGATTCGCCTCGGCATCGAAGCGCGCGCTCAATCGCTCTCGCGTGCCAATCCGGACCGCGCCTCGGACGTGCAGGCCGCGCTGGAACGGCTCACTGGTTCGACCCAGATGGGCGAATTGTTCAAGGTGATCGCGATCCATGCGCCGAACTGGCCAACTCCGGGAGGATTCGCTTGAGCTTCACGTATCGCGATGCTGGACCGAAGGACGCTGAGACGCTCGACCGCATCTTCGACACGACCTTCTGCGATACTTTCGCTCACCTCTACCGTTCCGAGGATCTGGAAGCCTTTCTGTCGAGCTTCACGCTAGGTGACTGGGAGGCGCAGCTTCGGAGCCCCGCCTATGCGTTTCGGATTGCCGAATTGGATGGAGATGCGGCCGGCTACCTGAAGGTGGGACCGATGAAATTGCCGATCGAGACCAAGCGTCCCGCGATCCTCCTGGATCAGCTATACGTCCTCAACAAGCACCACGGTGCAGGCATCGCGCGTGAACTGATGGATTGGGGTTTTGAAGAAGCTCGGCGGCGCGGTGCCGAGGAAATGTATCTAACTGTCTACATCGACAACCATCGCGCGCGCCGCTTCTACGACCGCTACGGCTTCGAAGCTGTCGGCAAATATGATTTCATGGTCGGGGGCCACGCGGACGAAGACATCATCATGAGGAAGGCGCTGTGAGTGCCGTCGACGCCATCCGCTCGACATCGCTCGGGACCGTCCCGCACGCATTCCTCGGGCGGCGTGGCGGCGTTTCCTCGGGCGATCTCGCCGGGCTGAACGTCGGCTACGGCAGCAACGATTATCGCGGCGCTATCGAAGAAAATCGGCGACGCGCCGTCGCAGCGGTGCTTCCGGGCGCCGAACTTGCAACCGTTCACCAGATCCACTCAGCGGAAGTCGTGGGCGTCGATCGGCCGTGGCCGCAGAATGAGCGACCTCGGGCCGACGCGATGGTCACGGATCACCCAGGAATCCTCCTCGGAATCCTTACCGCCGATTGCGCGCCAGTGCTCTTTGCCGATGAGGAGGCGGGCGTCATCGGTGCTGCCCACGCAGGCTGGCGGGGTGCCATTGCGGGCGTCACCGACGCGACGATTGCCGCGATGGAGAAGCTGGGCGCCAGCCGCGACCGCATCCGCGCCGCGATCGGCCCCTGCATCGCTCAGGCATCCTATGAAGTGGACGAGAGCTTCCGGGACCGGTTCCTGCAAGCGAACGCCGACAACGACCGGTTTTTCGTACGTCGGAGAATCGGGTAAGCCGCATTTTGCCTTGGAGCCTTATATCGTCTCGCGCCTCGTCACCGCCGGGATCGACGAAGTGGAGGCGCTCCGGCTCGACACCTATGCGGACGCGGACCGTTTCTTTAGCTTCCGCCGGGCGACCCATCGCGGGGAAGCGGATTATGGCCGACAAGTCAGCCTTATAGGCATCCCCGGAAGTTCAGCTTGACCGTTTCCGGACCAGCGGCCTAGCGACCGCGCCAAGGAGAACAGCCTTGCCTAACGAAGACGAACTGAGCGGCGCCATTTCGCACCAGCGCCCGCCGCGCCCGTCCCCAACACAGATCGGCAACCGCAAGCTCACCGCGCAGTCGCTGATGCTCGGCTACGGATTCGACCCGGAACTGAGCGAAGGCTCGCTCAAGCCCCCGATCTTTCTCACCTCGACCTTCGTGTTCGAGAATGCGGCGGCGGGTAAGCGCTTCTTCGAAGGCGTGACCGGCAAGCGCCCCGGCGGCGCGGAAGGCCTCATTTATTCGCGCTTCAACGGGCCCAACCAGGAGATTCTCGAAGATCGCCTGGCAATCTGGGAAGACGCTGATGATGCACTCGCTTTCTCGAGCGGCATGTCGGCGATCGCGACGCTGCTGATGACCTTCGTCCAGCCTGGTGACTGTGTCGTCCATTCCGGCCCCCTCTACGCGGCGACGGAAACGCTGATCGCGAAGGTGCTCGGCCGCTTCGGCGTATCGTGGGTCGATTTCCCCTCGGGCGCGACGCGTGAGGAGATCGACGCGGCAATCGCGAAGGGCAAGGAGAAGGGCCGCGTAAGCCTCCTCTATCTCGAAAGCCCGGCCAATCCGACCAACATGCTGGTCGATGTCGAAGCCGTCGCCGCCGCACGCGACGCAGCATTCGCCGCCGACGAAAAGCCGCCGATCGCCATCGACAACACGTTCCTCGGGCCGCTCTGGGCGAAGCCGTTGGCCCAGGGCGCGGACCTATCGGTCTACAGCCTCACGAAGTATGTCGGCGGACATAGCGATCTCGTCGCTGGCGGCATCGTGGGGGAGAAGGGGCTGATCAACCAGATCCGCATGATCCGCAACACGATCGGTACCATCTGCGATCCGAACACCGCTTGGATGCTGCTCCGTAGCCTGGAGACGCTGGAGCTTCGCATGAGCCGCGCCGGTGAGAATGCGGCGAAGGTCTGCGACTTCCTGCGCAGCCATCCGAAGGTCGAGAAGATCGGCTATCTCGGCTTCCTCGAGGAGAGCTCCCGGCAGGCGGACATCTATCGCCGCCACTGCAGCGGCCCGGGCTCGACCTTCTCCCTCTACCTCAAGGGTGGAGAGAACGAAGCCTTCGCCTTCCTCGACGCGCTGCAGATCGCCAACCTCGCCGTCAGCCTGGGCGGCACCGAGACGCTCGCCAGCGCTCCCGCCGCGATGACCCACCTGTCCGTGCCGGAAGAGCGCAAAAAGCAGCTCGACATCACGCCTAACTTGGTGCGGATCTCGATCGGCGTGGAGGACGCCGACGACCTCATCGCCGATTTCGCGAATGCGTTGAACGCGATCTAGAGGCGATCCAGGGTGACGGGCCAATGCTCGATCGGCACACAACGGCATGGGGCCGTCCTTCGTGTCATCTTGCAGAACCCGCCGGCCAACGTCCTCTCCATACCGTTATGAAGTCGCTGCAGCGCGAACTCGACGTCGCGCGCGACGACGACTCAATCCGCGTCATCGTCATCGCCGCCGCGGGTAAGCTCTTTTCGGCAGGTCATGACCTGAAGGAGATGACCGCGCACCGCTCCGACGTGGACGGCGGCCGCGGAATTCTTCGAGCGAACCTTCGCGCTCTGCTCTCGCCTCATGCAGTCGATCGCCGAACATCCAAAGCCCCTCATTGCCGAAGTCGACGGGATTGCGACGGCGGCCGGATGCCAGCTCGTCGCGTCTTGCGACCTCGCCGTTGCGTCGGCGCGGTCGAGCTTCGGCGTCAACGGCATCGACGTTGGCTTGTTCTGCGCGACGCCCGCCGTCGCGCTGACGCGTAACATTCAGTCGTAAGCGGGCAATGGAGATGCTGCTCACGGGCGAGATGATCGGCGCCGGCACGGCGCTGGAGTTCGGCCTGATCAATCGCGTCGCGGATGGACCAGTGACCAAGGCCGTGAACGACTTGGCCCATGTCATCGCGGCCAAGTCGACATCTGCGGTGAAGCTGGGCAAGCAGGCCGTTCGCGCACAAGCCGGCATGGACCTCGCACAAGCCTACGAATGCGCCTCCCGCGCAATCGTCCAAAACATGCTCGCAACGGACGCCGAAGAAGGGATCAGCGCCTTCTTCGAGAGGCGACAACCACGCTTTGAATAAGCGGCGGCGCTTGCCACGTTCGGTGGCGAACGCCTCGCTTATATCAGTGCGGCTGGTTCGCGCAGGCCACGTCGTACTGCGACACCGAGGCCGCGTTGCGCGAGTTTGCGGTTGCTCACCGGCGTATCTGGAGCCGGCCGTGCCATCCGGGTTGAACGCCGAGCCTGACGCTGTCCCCGAATTGCCAGGAGGTGAGCCCGTCGTCTCGCACGATTGCATGGGCTGGCCCGTGGCGTGCTGCGGCGAGTTCATATGATTGTATCCGCCGCCATTTCCGGTCGGCGACTGGGTAGTCGTCGTGGTCGGAGGCGTGGCGTTCGGGCCATGCATTGCAGCACCGCCGCCTGCAGGCGCGCCGCCTGGCGGAGCCGCGAGAGTGGCTGCGGGTACAACCGTAAAGAACTCCAGCCACCATCGCGGTGATTAAGCTGCGTCTCATTGCCGAGGTCCTTTGTTTGTCGTGGCGCCCCCGTTGTGCGCGGTTCGCGCAGCTGCCACTTGGTCTGAGCGACATACGCTCGCTCGCGTCATTAACACGATCATTATAAGGCCGTTCCTCGGCCCGCCTTGAGAGGAACTGTATTCGTCGCCCCCCTGCCTGCAGGAGCCAACGCTAGCCCCAGTCTTCGATAGCCCACCCGTGCTGCTTGGCTAAGCGCCGCAATTTCCTGTGCGGGTTCACTGCAACCGGCTCGTCCGACCATTCCAACGCCGGGGCGTCGGAGACGTGGTCGGAATAGAAGCGAACGTGCCCGTGGACGCCTTTCAGCCCTGACCTCTCGACCCAGTCGGCGATCATGCGGAGCTTGGCGGGGCCGTAGCAATTCTCTCCGGCGATCTTCGCGTGAACGCGCTCGTCGAGGCCGATGATCGAGCCGGTGCCAATCACATCATTGAAGCCCAGCCGCTCCGCAATCGCGTCGGCGTAGAGGCGGTAAGAAGCCGTCGCGAGGACGAGACGGCGCCCCTGCTCCTTGTCGCGGGCGATCGCCTTGCGCGCCCCCGGCCGGATGTTGGCGGCGAGCTGCAGGTCAGCGAAGCTGTCGACCAGCGGCTTGAGGTCGCGCGGATGCACCTTGCCGCCGAGAAGCAGCCGGTGATTGATCTCCTTCAGCCTAGCGCGGTCAACCAGCCGCGCGACGTAAGCGAGCATCGAGAGCGCGACGATCGGCAGGAAAATCAAACGCCACGGCGTCCGCCGCAACGCGCAATGCAGAAGGAAGGGCGTATAAGTCGGCCTCCTCGTCACGGTGCGATCCATGTCGTAGACGGCGAGGTCGCTCATGCCTTGCCTGCCAGTATCGAGCTCGGCCAACGCATGATCCTCGGCCTTGTCGACATCCACGCCCGCAAGCGGATTGGTCAGCCGCACCGCTTCGATGCGGAGTTCCAGCTTGCTGCCCAGGCGCACGAGCACGTCGTCGATGCCCAGCATCCCCAGCAGCGTTCCCGCGAGGGTGCCCAGGCCGACCAGCGATATAAGTCGCCAACCCTTCTTGCGATCTTGCTCGACCGTCCGCCACAGCTCAATCGCCGGCGCGACCTTTGGCGACCCCAACGTGAACAGGTTTGCACCGGTGTACGCGCCGCCGCGGAACTTCAGCCATGTGCGGCGGGTCTCCGGCAGCCGCTTCATCAACGCTGCCCTCTCCACCACGCCGACCGTAAGGTCCGCACCTTCGGAAGCTGAGCAGAATTCGTCGACCGTCGCCACATCGAGCAGAGCGTGGTCGGCAGTTGTGACCAAGAGCGGCCAGCGCGTCGCCGCATCCTGGCAGAGCGCCAACATGGTTTGCGCAATCGTTCCGCTCGATCGCTGGACAACGAGGCGGCCATCCTCGGGCAGAACCGCGGCGATGCGCTCGGGCTCATGGCTGAGGACGACGATGTTCCGCACGGACGCGCTCGCCAGCAGCGCGCGCACCGGGCGGGCAACCATCGGCTCGCCGCCGACGGGGATTAGCGCCTTCAGGTCCGTGCCGAATTGTCCGGCAAATGCGTCGCGCCCAGGCCGCGAGCCGGCGAGCACGATTGCGGTATAGCTCACGCGTCGAGCCACGAGACGATCCGGCCGCCGCGCGCCACGACCTCGCTCGCTTGGGCAAGCCGCACCGCATGGAAGATCAGGCTGACGATCGTCCACAGGGCAACCAGCTCAAGTCCGATGTCTGGCCGCCGGAACAGCAATGCGGCGACGAGGATCACCATGTTCGGGTTACGGCGCGCCGTGATCAGCCGGAATTGGCTGTCGATGCGCTTCCACACGTGGATGTGCATGCCATCGAAGCGCTTGATGAAGATGCCCTCGATGATCCGCTGGGCGATGTATCCGAGCACGATCGCCCACAGCGTCATCGTCGCAGTCAGCGGCTCGAGTGGCCGGCCGTGGGCGCCGAGCCCATGCTCCCATGCCCACCACCAAAAAGGCGGATGAATGAGGTCGATGCCGTGATCGAATACCTCGCCCCATTTGGATGAGGTCCCGGTCACCCGCGCCAGCTTTCCGTCGACGGTGTCGAGGACCATGAAGATGAAGCCCGACAGCACGCCCCACCAATATTCTCCCCGCCAGAACAGATAAAAGGCGAGCACGCACAGAATTGCGCCGATCAGCGTGATGAAGTTAGGCGACAGGCGCGCCTGCGCCGCCCACCGCGTCAGGTAGAATGCGGGCTTGCGCCAAAGATACAGCGTCAGGATGTCGGTCACGCCTTTGTACGCGGCGTCATAGGCCGCGCGCTCAACCGGCCCCGGGTCACTCGGGTCGAGCGGCAGAACGAAAGGGCGCTCGCGTTTTCTCAACTCGGAGTAGTTCAACTCCGCAGTCTCCGCATCGAGCGTGTCGTAGCCGGGCAAAGTCGCACCCGTTTCGATTGCCGCAATTGCGGCCGAAGCGTCGGCGTCGGCAGGGACATTCGCCATGACCGTTCTGCCTCGATAGGTCAGCGCGGTCCTGGGGCGTCGTCTGATCGCTTTCAGCCACGCAGGGTCCCAAGAATATTCCAAGCTGGCGACCACGGCCGCGCACCCATCCTGAGCCGCGTCAGCGCACTCGAACCCGGCGTTCGCCGCTAACCGGAACGCCCGGTCTCGGGCACCGATACCGAAGGCGCGCGCCCGGTTATCGCCGACGGGGACGAACAGAAGCGGCGTCTCGCTAATCATTGTCGGCGCGCATAGAGGCGCGCGTTTCGGCAGGGAAGGGCGGCCGACTTGCCCAGAGTCATTCATTTCGCGCACTAATCCGCGGCTAATGGCGGAAAATGACGACAATCAGGCAAGCGATCCTCGCGGCTCCCTCTACCGGGTCGCGGGCGCATTGACGATCACGCGGGCTGCAACCACGCAGCGCGAAATCGACGCCTTGCCCGACCCGGTGACCATCGATCTAAGCGAGATCAACAGGATGGACACGGTCGGCGCCTGGATCGTCTACCGCACCGTCCGCGATCGTGGCGCGAAAGTCATCGGCGCCAGTCACGACGAGGTCAGCCTGCTCAAGCAGGTCGCGGAGTTCGACAAGCCGACGCAGGTTCATCCCGAGCAGGCACCGAGCTTCATTCGCCTAATCGGCGAAATCGGCGAGGCAATGTCGGAAACCGGCCGGACCCTCGTCGGCTTGCTCGGCTTCTTCGGTGCGACTATCATCGGCTTCGCCAACGTGATCCGCAGGCCCGCGCGCCGGTTCCGCGTCAACGCCGTGGTGACACGCTTCGACGTCGTCGGCGTACGCGCGCTGGGCATCATCGGCCTGATGAGCTTCCTCATCGGCATCGTGATCGCCCAGCAGGGCTCCGTGCAGCTCGCGCAGTTCGGCGCGGAAATCTACACAATCAACTTGGTCGGCCGCATCTCGGTGCGCGAGCTCGGCACGCTGATGACGGCAATTATGGTTGCGGGCCGGTCGGGATCTGCCTTCGCCGCGCAGCTCGGAACGATGAAGATAACTGAGGAAATCGACGCCATGCGGACGATAGGCGTCTCGCCGATCGAAGCGCTCGTCATTCCACGAATGACCGCTGCCGTGCTGATGATGCCGTTGCTTGCTTTCTGGTCAATGATGCTGACGCTGCTCGGCGGCGGAGTGTTCGTCTGGCTCTCGCTCGGAATTCCGCCGCTGACTTACGTCCAGCAACTGCAGGCAGTGATCCCGCTGACCGACCTTTGGGTTGGGCTCATCAAGGCGCCGGTGTTCGGTTTCATCATCGCTCTCGCCGGTTGCTTCCAGGGCATGCTGGTGCAAGGCAACAGTGAGGAAGTGGGCGCTCGCACGACGACGGCGGTGGTGCAGTCCATTTTCCTCGTCATTGTGCTCGACTCCGTCTTCGCTGTCTTCTTCAGCTCGATCGGCTGGGTATGATCCCGGAGAACGTCGATCCGACCAGGATCCCGAAGGACTGCCACCCGGTCATTACCGTACGAGGTGTGCGCAATGCTTTCGGCGACCAGGTCATCCACGACGGCGTCGACCTGACCGTCTGCCGCGGCGAGATCTTGGGCGTCGTAGGCGGTTCCGGCACAGGCAAGTCGGTGCTCCTGCGATCGATCATCGGCCTGCAAACACCCGAGTCCGGCACTATCGAAGTGCTCGGTGAGAACATGATCGGCCGCAGCGAGGACGAGGCGAAGAACATCCGCCGGCGCTGGGAAATCCTGTTCCAGAACGGGGCGCTCTTCTCGACGCTCACCGTGGCGGAGAATGTCGAGGTCCCGATCCGCGAATATTTCCCGTATATCCAGCCGCCCCTGCTGGACGAAATCGCCTCTTACAAGATCGCGATGGGCGGGCTGCCATCGGATGCCGGTCCGAAGTACCCGTCCGAACTCTCGGGCGGCATGGTGAAGCGTGCGGGCCTTGCCCGCGCCCTAGCTCTAGACCCCGAGCTTCTATTTCTCGACGAGCCCACCGCCGGGCTCGACCCGATCGCGGCGGCGGCGTTCGATCAGCTCATTCTGTCGCTGCAGAAGCGCCTAGATCTTACCGTGTTTCTCATCACGCACGATCTCGATACGCTCCACGCTATCTGTGACCGCGTCGCGGTGATCGCGGATAAGAAGGTGATTGCCGTCGGAACGATCCCGGAACTATTGGCTTTGGATCATCCTTGGATACAAGAATATTTTAACGGGCCTCGCGGGCGTACTGCGGCTCAGAGTTATGAGAAGGGGGTCGTAGCCTAGTGGAGACCCGGTCGAACTACGTGTTGGTCGGCGCCGTTACGGTGGCACTGCTCGCGGGCGTGCTGTTGTTCATTGTCTGGCTCGCGGGCCTCTCGAACAAGGCCACCAAGTGCTACGACATCTATTTCTCGCAAGGCGTCGGCGGGCTCAACAAGGGCTCGAACGTCAGCTTCTCGGGCGTGCCCGTCGGCCAGGTGGCGAAAATGTCGCTGCTGCCGAACCGGCCCGAGTTCGTGTGGGTCCGCATCGAGGTGGATAACGAGACGCCGGTGCTCCAAGGCACGTCGGCGCAGATCAAGGGCGTCGGCTTCACGGGCGTCAGCGAAATTCAGCTCGACGGCGCCGTGCGCGGCTCGCCGCCGATCCAGCAAATGGGTCCGCAAGGGTGCCCGGTCGTCCCGGCGACTTCCGGCGGTCTCGGCGCCCTGCTCAACAGCGCGCCGGAGCTCATCGAGCGCATTCAGCGTCTTACGGAGCGCCTAACCGAGCTGCTGAGTGACCGAAACCAGAACGCGATCTCCGACATCCTCGAGAATGTCGACCGCACCACCAAGGTGCTCGCCGACCGTGCGCCAGACCTCGCCCAGACGCTGGCGGATACCCGCGTGGCAGTGCGGGAGGCGGCGATAGCGGCGAGGAATGCCGGCGTGCTGACGAGCAACGCGAACCGTCTCGTCGTTGAGCAGGGTCAGCCCGCGGCTCAAGACCTGAGGCGCGCGATCGCCTCGATCCAGCAGGCGACGGACAATCTCAACGGCATGATTACCGAAGCGCGGCCCGGCGTTCAGAATTTCAGCAAGTCTACGCTGCCTGAAGCCAACCGGCTGGTGCACGATCTGCGTGATCTGTCGCAGTCGTTGAGACAGGTCACGGATCGCGTCAACCAGCAGGGTATCGGCGGCGCTCTCGGCCCTGAGAAGCTGCCGGACTATAAGCCGAGGAAACATCGATGAAGTTGCTGTTCCGGACCGCTCCGATCGCGCTCGCCGTCAGCCTGAGCGGGTGCGCCGGGTTGCTCGGCGGAGGAAAACGCCAACGACGCTGGTCACGCTAACTCCTGAAATCGGCGTGCCGGCGCGAATGACGCGGACGGCGACTGCGGGTCAGGCGGTAACGATCATGCCGCCGGTGGTCTCTCGCGAGTTGCACAGCGTGCGCGTTCCGGTTCAGGTGAGCCAAGTCGACGTCCAATATGTCGCAGACCTGACGCTCACCGATACGCCCGACCGGCTTTTTGCGGAACTCGTGGCCGAGACCGTGCGCCGCACCACCAATCGGATCGTGCTTGATATCGCGGCAGACGACGCTCGATCCTGGAGTGATCGTTTCAGGCGAGTTGCATCGCTTCGGCTACGACACTGCGACGGGCCAAGTCATCGTCGAATATGACGGCTCAATGGCAAGCGGTGGCGGGGCGCAGGTCCAGACGCGCCGCTTCAGCGCGAGCGTGCCCGCTGACGAACCGCCGCTACCGTCGGTCCTGCACTGAACCGGGCCGCAAATCAGGTTGCGCAGCAAGTCGCGCAGTGGATCGGCTAGGCTAAGCTCTTCGACACCTGCTCGAAGACATCCTTCGACAGACCGGGCGTCGCGATAATGCGCTCAAGCGCCCGACGCATAAGCTCCGCGCGCTTCGGCTCGAACCTCTTCCACCGTCCCAAGGGTGGGACGAGCCGCGCCGCGATCTGCGGGTTCAGCCTGTCGGCCGCGATGACCATGTCGCGAGAAACGCGTAACCGCGCCCCTCGGCGTTGTGGAACGCCCAGTGATTGGCGCCGAACGTTCCCGCGAGCGCGCGCAGCCTGTTCGATTGGTGATCACGAAGTCGGCATGTGAAGCGAGCCTCAGCACCTGATCGACAGTGTCCGGACGCTGCGCCGCCGCTTGCAGCGCGAACCCTTGTCGAGCACCAGCGGGTCGTCGTGGAAGCGCTGGTAAAAGGCATCAAGCGCCACTTGGCGCTCCGATGCCTCAAGCGACACTGGAGTATCCGAGCGCACCCTGCCGATCGGTCATGTTGTCGGCTCGGTCAACTGCGCCTTCGCGAGCGAGGCCGCCTGCGCCTCGTCAGCCGCCGAGAGGAGGGCCAGCGCGACGCTGCGGATGCGGCGGGTTCCCTTCGCTTGCGGTGACAGGTCGTCGCCGCTCACGCCGTCGCTGCGATGCGCAGCCAGCAGGTCGTCGGACAGAGCCGAGCCGATCGCCTTCCGCAGCCGCTCACGCGAGGAATGGACCGCAGATCGGGATCGACGACATCCAGGCGATCGGCGACGACGATTCGCTCGGGAGAGGATGATCGCTTCGGCCTTGAAACCGACGTCGAGCGAATTGGACCTGAACGTCGCTCGGATCGCGTCGACGACCGGGTCGGAATCCGCCTCCTCGCCGCGCGCACCCGCGACCAGAGCACGCATCATTAGATCCTGCATTGCCTCGTAGCGGGCGAAAGGAGCCGGTGTCGGTTTCCGCCAGCCGCTCGAGCTCGCCGGCTTTGCGAGCCGCTTGAACGATCACGGGCGCTGAGAAGCCGCGATTGATCGACAGCAGCGGCGGCTCGGTGACGTTCTCGAAGGTAATGCTCTGCCGTGGCTGGTCGAGAAGGATCAGCTGCTCCGAGACTATCTCTGTGCCGCTCTGATCGCCGATCAGCGAAGTCTTCAGCGGGATCGGCATCGGCTGCTTAACCGGTTGCCCGGGCGTGGGTGTCTCATGCTGCTCTAGGTGCAGCGTCGCCCTGGACGCCGCCGGATCGTGATCAAGCCGAGCCTTCACCTGTGGTGTTCCGGCCTGGCTGTACCAGATCTTGAATGGCGTCAGATCAACGCCGCTCGCATCCTCGAGCGCTTTCACGAAGTCGTCGCAGGTCGCCGCCTCGCCATCATGCCGATCGAAATAGAGATCAGTGCCGCCGCGGAATTTTTCCGGGCCAACCACAGTCGCCATCATGCGGATTAGCTCGGCGCCTTTGTTGTAGACTGTTGCGGTGTAGAAATTCGAAATCTCGATGTAGCTGTCAGGCCGCACCGGATGTGCGAGCGGTCCGGCGTCTTCCGGGAATTGTGCCGCGCGAAGTACGCGCACATCCTCGATCCGCTTCACTGCCTGCCCGCCGATGTCGGCGCAGAAGCTCTGGTCGCGGAAGACCGTGAAGCCTTCCTTGAGCGACAGCTGGAACCAGTCGCGGCACGTCACGCGATCGCCCGACCAGTTGTGGAAATATTCGTGCGCGACGACCCGAGCGATATTGTCGAAGTCCGCATCCGTCGCCGTCTCCTGATCGGCCAGGACATAGGCCGAGTTGAAGATGTTGAGGCTTTTGTTCTCCATCGCGCCCATATTGAAGTCGCTGACGGCAACGATGTTGAACAGGTCGAGGTCGTACTCGCGGCCGTAGACCTTCTCGTCCCACGCCATGGCGAGCTTCAGGCTCTCCATTGCGTGCGCGGTCTTCGGCAGGTCGGCTTCACGCACCCAGATGAAGAGATCAACCTTGCGGCCGCTGATCGTCGAGAACGGATCTCGGTTGGCCTTGAGGTCGCCGGCAACGAGCGCGAACAGGTAGCATGGCTTGGGAAAGGGGTCCTGGTACTCCGCCCAGTGACGGCCGTGGGTGCCTTCCCCATAAGCGATGCGATTGCCGTTCGAGAGCAGGATCGGGAAAGCTGCCGCGTCGGCTTCCATCCGCACGTGATACTTGGACAGGACGTCGGGCCGATCCGGGAAGAAGGTGATGCGGCGAAAACCTTCAGCTTCGCATTGCGTGCAGAGCATCCCGCCCGACGCATAGAGGCCCATGAGCTTGGTGTTCGCCTCGGGCGCGATCTCCACCTCGGTTTCCACGGTCGCATTGTCGCCGGAGATCTCGACGATCAATTGTTCGCCGTCGATGCGGTGCTCGGCACCCCGACCGTCGACCATGACGGTGGCGAGCTTCAGCCCGTCGCCGTCCAGACGCAGCGGATGATCGTGATCGCCGTTGCGCTCGACAATCAGCGTTGCACGAACCCGGGTCCGCTCCGCGTCGAGGTCGAAATCCAAGCTGATTTCCGGGACCAACCAGTCGGGCGGGCGATAATCCTCGCGGCGGATAGTGAGGTGGGTAGGCGAGGGCGGCGCTTCGGGCGCGGTTTGCGCATCCGGAACCGTAGTTGTGCGAGCATCGGCCATAGGTGGCGGGACTTAGGCGCCGACGGTTAGAGCGACAAGGCGCCGATAACTCGTGCCTCAAACAGGCGTAAGCGCGTCGCGAAGCGTGCATCCCAGTCGATGGCGGTGCGTTCAGCGCGCAAGGGCCTCACTAAGGAGACGGAAGCGATGACCGACTTGTCCAATATTCGCGAACATATGGAAGTGATCGGCGCGGACGGCGTGCACGTGGGCACCGTCGACAAGGTCGAAGGCGATCGCATCAAGCTTGTCCGCGCGGACAGCGGCCTCGCTCATTCGGACCACCACCATTACATCCCGGCCGGCCTCATTGCGGAAGTCGAAGGGGATCAAGTTCGGCTTAGCGCCCGCGGCGACGTGGTCGCGGATCTGTTCGAAGAGGAACAGAGCGGCGAACCGATTGACGAGTGAGCCCGTCGGTGGCGGCTAAGTGATTAGCCAGTTGCAAACCACCGGCACGAGGCGCAGTCCAAGTCCATGAAGAACAAGGGTGAGTTGGCGCCCAGCGAGTTGAACCGATGGACTCGGATCGATGATTATTTGGGCGCCATGGCCCGCCGCCGGACATCCCGGCGCAGGCGTGAACCAATCCTCAGGACCCAGCCGGATGAGCCGCGGGCGTTGCTCGAGCACCGTGCCGTTCGTGGGGCTTCTGGCGGCGCTCGCCGTGCTCGCTGCCTCGATCATAATCATTGCGTGGCCAGGCAGTCAGCCGCCCGCGAAGCCGCAGCCTGTTCAGCATGAAAGGGGCATCGCTGCGAAAGGCTGGCTCCAGGAAGCCGAGAAGCAGTTTCACTAGCTCCGGCTGGAGCCGCTCTTTCGGTCGGGGGCTCAGCAGTGAAGAACGTCTCCGCTAAACCACATCCGCTCGCAGCCTTGATTATGACTTAGCCAGCGCGGATACGCCCGGTCCGGACGGTCGTGCCACCAGTCGTTGTAGCTATCGGAATCAAAGGTCCGATTGTTGTAGAGCGCCCATTCGCCGCCATACCAATCCTGCACGACCGCAGTGTTGGAGCCATCTCGACCACCGCCGCGCATCCGGCCGTCCCGATTGCCCCCACCGCCGTCCGAATTGCCCCCGCCGCCGGACCAGTTTCCGGCGGTGACTTCCGGCGATCTGCGCCGGTTGTCTGGCCAGCGGGCCGGACGGAGGTGCCTGACCGATGCCATGCCAGAATTGCGCCGCTGCCGGTGCGGCGGGAACTGCGAAGGCCATCGCGGCCGCCGCGGCAAGCAACACACTCTTCATGTCGCTCACTCCTGTTTGAGTAGTCCCTCTTGGACACCACATCGAACGCCGCAAGATGCGGCACGTTGCAATAGGTAAATATACCCTGATGTGGAGAGCTAGCCGCCTGACCCGCGTTGGCAGGCGACGCCGATGTCGGCGGGATCGAGCTCTTTGCGGTAGCCCGGCTGGCCCGATAGAGCGGCGCCTTGCCAGCTCCGCGCGCAGCAGCGAAGTTGGCCTAATAGACGCTCTGTTCTACTTCGGCGGAGGTCTAGCGGGGCGCTGCCGCTGCAGCGGCTTTGGCCTGTTCCAGCTCGCGTGGATGGCCCGCATATTTGTTCTAGCCGTAGCCGCCCAGAAGCCCCAGGATTACCGCCGAAACAACAAGAATGATCGCGCGCATGAGACCCGCTGTCCCACTTTGGGATTGAAGAATGGCAAATTTTTCGACGCTGCGCGGGGGTTCCGGCGGAGTTTGCGCTCAGTTCGCGGCGCGCAATACTTCGAGTCGCTTTACATTTACGGCGGTTCAGGCTCGCCCTGCCTTTCGCTAATCCTTTGGTGATAGCTGTTGGGTTATTGGTTGCTCATGAGCAGCTCGATCATCGTCAAGTATGTGACCCCCTGGAAGTACAGGCGCGATCAGGAAGAGCAGCGCATCAAAGGCATCCGCCAGCGTGACGGTGACGACTGCCGCCGCTGCCGCCGGCCCATGCGCTTCGACTTGGCGCACGGCCACGACTGGGGACCGAAGGTGGAGCAGATCCTGCCTTCTGCCGAAGGCGAAGAGGTGTCGATCGAAAGTCTGTGCCTTTGCCACCGCCGCTGCAACGCGGAGGCGGCGGACAACACGCGCGAGGTCCAGGAGCGGGTACGCCGCAAGAACGAAGCCGAGCTGTTTGCCAAGTCACGGTCGCGCCGCCGGGCTCAAGGCTGACGGGACTTAGGCCAGCTGCGGCGTCATCTCCGCGGGCGCGGCATGCGCAAACATCGCGCGGTCGTATTGGGCGCGGCTGCTGATCGCGATGCGGTTCCAGGCATTAATCTGAACTGCGGCGAAGGTCAGCCATGCGATCTCATCCTCGCTGAAGTGGCTCTTCAACGCGTCGTAGCTCTCCTTGCTCGCGCCGCTGTCGGCGATCAGCGTGACTTCCTCGATCCAGGCGAAAGCGGCGCGCTCCTTCTCCGAATAGATTGAGGATTCCTGCCATGCGTTCAGCAGCGTCAGGCGCTCGACCGGTTCTCCGTCGCGCAGGGCTTCGTCGGTGTGCATCCCTATGCAGAAGGCGCAGCCGTTGATCTGCGACGCGCGCAGCTTGAGCAAGTGGAGCAGTTTGCGGTCGACATGCTGCGAGATGAGCCCCTCGAGCTGGAGAAAATGGCGGTAGGCATCCGGCGCTAGCTTCGACAGATCCATGCGCAAGGGTTCGGCGGGCATGTGGGGTCCTCCTTTTGTCGGCCAAACGACGTTCAGCGCTCACCTAAGCGCGGAGGATTACGGATCAAGTGTCGCTTGCGCTCAGTGCGCCAGGTTGATCCAAAAGCAATAGGCGAACACGATGAGCATTGGGTGGCGGGATAGTCATGGCAGGGACGAAGCTGCTCAACTGCGTTAGATTTCGCGCGCTGTGTTGGGGAAATCCGAATGAGGACACTGATGTTGATGGCTGCGTTCGTGGGCCTCTCTGCGTGCGGCCAGTCGGGCGGACGTCAGCCGGCAGCAAGCGAGGCGACTGAAACTACTGCAGCGCAGAAGGTGAAGCACCCGAACTATTGCTTCTTCAAGGATGCGAACACCGAGGGCTGGACAGCGTCTCGCGACAAGAGCGGGAACGTGGCCGTGAAGGGCAAAGCCTATCTTGACGACAGCCGGTACAAAGGCGACTTGATAACGGGCGAGGCCGAAGGCGACAAAGCAACCATCTGGCTGACAATGGCAATGAACTCGGGGCCTTATGCCAGCCCCGACAATTGGTGGGATGTCAGCGCGACGATTCCCGATAGCGCTGCGGCGAAGAGCGTGAGCGTGATGTGTGGTACGAAGACGGTGGCGATGCTGACGGTGAAGTAGCGCCGTTCGTCGCATCGGCTTCTTGCGTTCATCCAGCTGAAAGCTGCGGAGGAACAGGGCGCGAGTTCATGCTTGTTGGCATCCTGCTTGCGGCGGCATTGATGGGCCGGACGGCCGATAGCGCCACCGCGCCAGCTGCTCCCCCCCAGGAGATCGCCGGTCCGCAAGCGCCGGGTTCCGAGCCGGTCAAGATAGTCGCAGCGGAAGCCTCGAAGGACTGCTCGCCGACGGCGCCGGATCCGAACAGTCGGGAAGTGGTTGTCTGCGTCCAGAAGCCGCAGGGCTTCCGCATCGATCCGGACGTGATCGCAGCCACGAAGGCGAAGCGCGAGGCGTCGCGGGGCCGGCTCAAGACGCCTCAGGACAAGCTCAGGGACAATAGCTGCACCGTCGTCGGCGCGCAGGGTTGCATCTTCGCGGCGCCGGGAATCAACCTGCTTGCGGCTGCGGCGACGGCGGCAGAAATTTCCAAGCGGCTCGCGGAAGGCAAGGAGATCGGCAGCATCTTCGTCACCGAGCCGCAGAAGGACGAATATCGATACTATCAGGACGCTAAGAAAGAGCGGGAGCAGAAGGAAGCCGCCGCAGCCGTGAAGGCGCACCTTGCGGCGATGAAGGCGAAGGCAGCAGCCTCGAAGGCAGCCGCCGCGTCGGCTAATCCGGGCGAGAGCTCGCAGGCCACCCCGTAGGACGCGAATGTCGTTCAAGGTCGTGCTGGGCGTCACCATCACGCGGTTGCTGCGGTAGCCGTCCGGCAACGTCTGCGAGTCCACATGCGCCCGCGTGTGCACGCCGCGCATGACGTCCGAACTCAGGCCGGATCTGCCTTTGTTCGTAGCGTCCCGGCGCCTTCGACAGACGGTAGGACTTTCGCCGCGCCGGGAGCCGCACACCACGACATCGTCTCGCGTTGCACCGGGACAGGGATTGGGTTCGGCGAGGGCTGTCGCGGACGCGCTCAGCGCGCCGAGCTGAAGGAGTGCTAAGAGGACCATGCGGCGATGTCACATGTGACATGCATCGCCTTTGCCTTAGCGCATCTGCTTGTTTGAGGCGAAGTTTTCATTCGGCGCTCGCGCGGCTAACGGGTCGGTAAGAAGAGCGCGTTAGAATGCGCGCGTGAGCAAGCATTGGAACCCCGGCCGCAAGCCTGTCGCCTTGGGCAAGTCGCGCATTCGCCGCGATCCTGTGCCGGTCGAGAAGCCGAAGCTTCGCACCTACTCTCCGGAGCTGGAAATGTGGGGCGGGGTGGCCGGCGTCATCATTCTCGCTGCGGCGATGACGGCGCTCGCCGTCGGTATCGGCTTCGCCACGTTTTCTAAGTCGGACCCGGCAGCGGACGCCGACCCGGAGGGGTTCGGGCAATGCTATAACGGCGGCCCGAACTGCGTCGTCGACGGTCAAACCATCTACTATCACTCCGCGAAATATCACATCGCCGGCATGAACGTTCCGAGGATCATCGACGCGAAATGCCCCGAGGAGCGTAACGGCGGAATTGGCGCTGCCCTGCACCTCGCCGAGTTGCTCAATAGCGGCAAGGTGACGGTCAGCCCAACCTCCCGCGACTTCTGGGGCCGCAGCGTCAGCAAGGTTCAGGTGGACGGGCAGGATGTCGCCCCGGTTATGATCGCCTCAGGCGCGGCGCGCGCGTTCAATGGCGACAAGCAGGACTGGTGTCCCTGACACAGCCGGCGAGTTCCCGCCAGCCTTGCAGCGGTTCGGCCAGGGTGACGCCGATGCCGGTGCGCTGCTAAACCGCCGCCGGCATAGACTTCGCGTGCTTCGCCTTTGCGGTGCGGATGCGGTGCAGCATTCGGGCGGTGAGGATCACCTCCGGCGCGATCAGCGCGACGGCGACGAGGCCCCACAGCATGTCAGACAGGAACTGATCGCTGTAGTGGCTGATGAACGCGTCGGGCACGCGCGACAGGATGAAGACGAGTGTGAAGCCGTAGCTGCGCATCATCCATGCCTTGTGCAGCAGCATCTGGCCGCTGCGGACGCAGGCCCAGGCGACCAGCGCGCTGAATAGCCAGAAGCCGCCCTGGAAGATCTGCTCGAAGCGGATGCTGACGGGCTCCAGCGTGCTGGTCCCCATGTAGATGGCGACGGGCGCGGAGATGCAGACGGCAGCGATGTAGATCTTGCCGAGCGCGCGATGGAGCGCGGGGCGGTCGCTGCGGATCCGGCTCGACATCTGGACGGCGCCGGCAAGCAGCGCGGTGACTCCGCCAAGGCCATGAACGGCGAGCAGCCCTTCGACATGCGCGATATGATTCCAGTGCGGGTCGGCGGGGTTGAGCCAGAAGCGTTCATCGGTCCACACGACCAGCAAGGCGCCCAAGGCCATTACCGCGAAGAACGACCATTTGAGGAGATCGGACGCGCCTGCGGACGCGCGTGTGCTGGTAGCCATGAATGCAGTTCCCCCACTCGGCGGCGGACAGGGACGCATCCGTCGGCAGCGCGCGTAGCATGCGGAATGTCGGATGGTCGACAGTTGTAGATCGTGGTAGACGGCGGAGAGGGGGCCGATCATGCCATATCCGCGCGCATTTTATTACATGCTGGGCGTCATTGCCGTCATCGTGATCGGCTTCTGGCCAACCTATTTTGCCCTCGGCACGCAAGTGCCCTGGCAGTTCCATGCCCATGGCATGGCCGCGAGCCTATGGGTGCTGATGGTCACGGCGCAAAGCTGGACTGCACATCGCAAGCCGCAGCTTGCTCTACACCGGGCCATCGGCATGGCCAGCCTATTCCTGTTCCCGTTCCTGATCGGCGGACTCGCCGCGATCATCGATCGGCAGGCGAAGAATTATGTCGCCGGGGAGCCGCTCCATCTGCTGTACGGCCCCGGCTTCATGATCGGCACGATGGTCGCGATGGCGGCTTATGTGACGGTCTATTACCGCGCGCTCAAATACCGGCGGAAGGTCTGGGTTCACGCGGGCTACATGCTTTCGACGCCGCTGATCCTGTTCGAATCTCCGTTCAGCCGGGCGTCGTCGTTCGTCGTGCCCGCCTTCAAGGTG
The DNA here is from genome assembly GCA_963752025.1 of uncultured Alphaproteobacteria bacterium. Classification (GTDB taxonomy): domain Bacteria; phylum Pseudomonadota; class Alphaproteobacteria; order Sphingomonadales; family Sphingomonadaceae; genus Sphingomicrobium. The sequence goes on from CAVVWY010000028.1 coordinate 69,320, forward strand.
AATGGACCTGCGGACTTCCCGCACGTCATGGCCTCGATTTAATGGTCGTGCGCGCTCGAGTTGGTCTTCATCGCCCTCGTCTGGTGGCGGGTCGGTGCGCGCGCGAAGCCCTTCCTAGTCACTGCCGGCTTCATTGTCGTCGAGATGTTCGCGATGGGCTTCGCTGGCGAGTCTGCGCTGTTGAGGCAGTTCGACACGTTCATCGGCCACCTGCCCGACGCCACGATAGTCCTGACCGGCTTCGCAATCGGCGTGGCGACGAGCTGGGCGGGATGGAAGGCGGGGAAGCAACCGGTCGCACTTACCACCGGAGCCGCGCAGCCGGCCTGAGCTGCCTTGCTCGCGCTACGCCCGGGTGTTTGGCCCGATCTTCACGCTGGACACGCTAGGGGGCGTTCGCTTCAAACTTGGAATCGGCATCGACGGGCAACCTGTTGAAGCGACCGTCATCACCGCCACGAAATTCCAGTTTTTTCAGTAGCTGTCGTGAAGCGGGCGGCACCCGATCGGCGAAGGGTGTCGTAAGCCGAACGCTCTTGACGTCACGGATTTACTCCGTTCGGCACGTTACTCCGCCGCCACCCCCGACGCCTCGAACATATCCGGCCCGTCCCCAGCCGCAGCGGCTCCGTCGTTCGCGGCCGCGTCTGCCTTCGCCTTCATGCGGCGGTCGAAATTGTCCCATACCTCGCCCCAGTTGCCGCGGGTCGCGCCCTTTGAATATTCGGTCGCGCGCGTCTCGAAGAAGTTGGCGTGCTCGACGCCGTTGAGAAGCGGGGCGAGCCAGGGGAGCGGGTGCTCGTCCACCATGTAGATCGGCGCGAAGCCGAGCTGGCCCAGGCGCCAGTCCGCGATGTAGCGGATGTACTTCTTGATCTCCTTGGGCGTCATGCCGTTGACCGGCCCCTGCTCGAACGCGAGGTCGATGAATGCGTCCTCGAGCCGGACAGTCTTCTGGCAGACGTCGAGGATGGCGTCCTTCACCGACTTGGTCAGGCAGTCGCGTTCCTTCACGAAGGTGTGGAACAGCTTGATGATGCCTTCGCAGTGAAGGCTCTCGTCGCGGACCGACCAGCTGACGATCTGGCCCATGCCCTTCATCTTGTTGAAGCGCGGGAAGTTCATCAGCATCGCGAAGCTGGCGAACAGCTGCAGCCCCTCAGTGAAGCCGCCGAACATGGCGAGCGTCTTGGCGATGTCCTCGTCGGTGTCGACGCCGAAGGTCGAGAGGTAATCATGCTTGTCCTTCATCTCCTTGTACTGGAGGAAGGCGCTGTACTCGCTCTCCGGCATGCCGATGGTGTCGAGGAGGTGCGAGTAAGCGGCGATGTGCACCGTCTCCATGTTGGAGAAGGCGGTCAGCATCATCTTGATCTCGGTCGGCTTGAACACGCGGCCGTATTTGTCGTGGTAGCAATCCTGCACCTCGACATCGGCCTGGGTAAAGAAGCGGAAGATCTGCGTGAGCAGGTTGCGCTCATGGTCGGAGAGCTTCTGAGCCCAGTCGCGGCAATCCTCGCCGAGCGGCACCTCCTCCGGCATCCAGTGGATCTGCTGCTGGCGCTTCCAATATTCGAACGCCCAGGGGTATTCGAAGGGCTTGTAAGCTTTGTTGGCTTGAAGCAGCGGCATGAGTTCGTCCCCTGAGCGTGTATCTCAGCGCAATATATAGCGATTGCGGGAGCCGAACGCTACAAACGCTTGCGATTTAACCACATATCTATCCACAAATTATGTGATGTTGCGGCTGGCCGGGGCGCCGGGCGGATTGTGCGCCAAGGAAGCTATAAGCGGTGTGTGGCGAGTGCGGGGGCGAAGGGACTGACGCGGGTGCGCTGTCGAAGATGGCGGCGGATCACCCGCGAACGCGCACGACCCGGTCGCGATAGACCGTCTGGGACTTGCGAGCTCCGACCCCGAACACGACGATGCCGAGGAAGTAGCCGAAGTCGTACCAGCCGCCATTGTTCGGCACGGCGTAGATGGCGACATCGCGAACGAACAAGGACACCACCCAGGCGACTGGGAAGATGAAGCCGTGCCACAGGCCGAGCAGGAATCCAGGTGCGTCGGGCCTTACCGCGTCAGGAGCCTGCTGGGCCGCACATGCTGTGAGCGCCAGCGTCGGAGAGTGTGAAGCGCTTCATTGGCTTTTCCCGTGACAGGCGAGCTTACCAGAAGGGCTTGCCGCCGCGCACCGTTGCCCGGCTCGACACGCGAGAGCAGAACAACTATGACAGCCACGCACCGTCTTGCCGCGGCGCGACAGCAGCGATGAGCCATGACCGCGCCCCGGAATGGAGGTGGTAGGAGCAGGCCGAGTTCCATGCGCCATGGCAAACTCGGAGGCGGCAGGGTGGCGTCTCGGCGGGCAGTTGAGACTCGGAGGCGGGGCGGCCCTGGCGCGCGATGCGCTTTTAGCCGTATTTAGGCTGACGATTTGGCCGGCACGCCGGTGACTGAAATCAGAGAGTGAGGCGCCGGATAGAATTGCCAACCAGCGACGCCACAGCGCACGAGAAGCTCCCGTTTGCAAATGTTTCGCAATATCAAGCTAAAGTCAGCGCCTGGCAAGCGATCATTTCCCCGTCGAGACATTTAAGTCCAACGGCTCGGTTCGCTGGTAAGCGATGGCGAAGCCGGCGATCACGATACCGAACGCGGTCAGCATCATCCCGCCGATCAGCATGGCCGCGTAGCTCGGACGTTGTTCGTTCTGGTGCCGGATGGCGGTGATAAGCAGCGAGAGGCCGAGCAGCAGCGGCAAACGCGCCGAGGATCACGAATGCGTCAATGCGGGCTGCCTCCACTTCAGCCTTGCTCGGGTGGTAATCGAGAGCGCCCAGCGCGTGGACACCCATGATCGCCGCAATCACGAACAGCAGGACCGCGCCCTGGCTTCCGTAGCTTTGGTCGGCGGTCTTGCGGCTGCGATACAGCCAGATGCCCGCGGCAAGGATGACAACGGCTGCGGCGAGCTCGATCATGCGGCCGATGTTCATTGGGCGACCTCTCTCAAGTCAAGGTTTGGTGGAATGCACCATAACCCTTCGCCCGTTCGCGCGCACCGCCTGTCAGCGCCGAAGCCACTGCGCTCCGATGGCGAGCGTCGCGAGGGTCGCGATCAAGTCGAGCGCAATGAGGCCGAGCACGACGGCGCCGGCGCCTTTGGCTACACCGCGGATGCTGAGCGAGCGCTTCACTGACACGCGAGACATTCGTCATAGTCGGTCGTCGACGCGAGCTTGATTTCCTTGAGCTCGGGCGTGTTGTCAGCCTCGACGCCGCCCGCGAAGCCTGCGCGCTGCACGGACTTGGAACGAAGATAGTAGAGCGACTTGATGCCCAGCTCCCACGCGCGGAAGTGGAGCATCATCAGGTCCCACTTGTCGACGTCGGCCGGGATGAAGAGATTGAGCGACTGCGCCTGGTCGATAAAGGGCGTGCGGTCGGCGGCGAGTTCGAGCAGCCAGCGCTGGTCGATCTCGAAGCTCGTCTTGAACACGTCCTTTTCTTCCTGCGTGAGGAAGTCGAGGTGCTGCACGCTGCCGCCCTGCTCGAGGATCGAGTTCCAGACCTGCTGACTGTCCTTCGATTTCTCCTTGAGCATCTTCTCGAGATACGGGTTCTTGATCGAGAAGCTGCCGGACAGCGTCTTGTGGGTGTAGATGTTGGCCGGGATCGGCTCGATGCATGCGCTGGTGCCGCCGGCGATGATCGAGATCGATGCGGTCGGCGCGATCGCCATCTTGCAGCTGAAGCGCTCCATCACGCCCATGTCGGCCGCGTCGGGGCAGGGCCCGCGCTCTTTCGCGAGCATCATTGACGCCTGATCGACCTGCGCGCGGATGTGCTTGAACATCTTGAGGTTCCAGCTCTTCGCCATCGCGCCTTCGAACGACAGGCCGCGCGGCTGGAGGAAGGAGTGGAAGCCCATGACGCCGAGGCCGACAGAGCGCTCGCGCTCGGCGCTATATTTGGCGCGCGCCATCTCGTCGGGTGCGCGGGCGATGTAGTCGCTCAGCACATTGTCAAGGAAGCGCATGATGTCCTCGATGAAGCGCTTGTCACCGTTCCACTGGTCCCAGGTTTCGAGGTTCAGCGAGGACAGGCAGCACACTGCGGTGCGATCGGTGCCGAGATGGTCGCGGCCGGTCGGCAGCGTGATCTCCGAGCAGAGGTTTGAGGTCGAGACCTTGAGGCCGAGATCGCGGTGATGCTTCGGCATCGCCTTGTTCACTGCGTCGATGAAGATGATGTACGGCTCGCCCGTCGCTAGGCGGGTCTCGACCAGTTTCTGGAACAGCGAGCGCGCGTCGACCTTGCCGCGCTCCGACCCGTCCTTGGGCGATGCGCAGGACGAACTCGGAACCGGCGCGCACCGCTTCCATGAATTCGTCAGTGACGAGCACGCCGTGGTGAAGGTTGAGCGCCTTGCGGTTGAAGTCGCCCGAGGGTTTGCGGATTTCGAGGAACTCCTCGATCTCCGGGTGCGAGACGTCGAGGTATACGGCAGCCGAGCCGCGGCGCAGCGAGCCCTGGCTAATGGCCAGCGTCAGGCTATCCATCACGCGGACGAACGGGATGATTCCGCTGGTCTTGCCGTTGAGGCCGACCGGCTCGCCGATGCCGCGCACCTGGCCCCAATAAGTGCCGATGCCGCCGCCCTTGGAGGCGAGCCAGACGTTCTCGTTCCAGATTTCAGTGATGCCTGCAGGCTGTCATCGACGCTGTTCAAGTAGCAGCTGATCGGCAGGCCGCGGCCGGTGCCGCCGTTCGACAGCACAGGCGTCGCCGGCATGAACCACAGCCTGGAAATATAATCGTACACGCGCTGCGCGTGTTCGGCATCGTCGGAGTAAGCAGCGGCAACGCGCGCGAACAGGTCCTGGTAGCTTTCGCCCGGAAGCAAATAGCGATCCTGGAGCGTGTCCTTGCCAAAGTCGGTCAGGAGCGCGTCGCGCTTCGAGTTGGTCTTCACTTCAAACCGGGGCGCGTGGACGGCCTTCGTGCTGGACACGGTGGTCGAAACGTCGTCGCTCGGTACTGCTGAGCCGGTCGAAAAATCCATCGCGCTTCCCCGTCTTTCAGCGGCCTCTTCGAGCGCCGCTTGTTCGCTACTTGTTTGACTCGGAGCCATGGCTGGCATCCTAGCCTATTGTGGCGCTCAACGGGCCTTTTTCACCTCTCCTCCCTGTGGAAACCGGGGACGAGTGTGTCCATCACCGGAATATAGGTATTCCGGCGCCGAACACTAGGTGTTGAGAGACCCCCCTCTCGCGCCACTATCTATTGTGCCTCAATCTGATTCAGACGCAAGCGGGTAAATCGGGGGTAACCAAAAAATGCTGTGGATTTGCCGCAGCGCAATAAGGCTACGGACGGCAATGCGCCTGGTTAGCGGCTATTGCTCTGCCGTGATCGTGACATGCGGCGCGGGAGTTTTCCAGCCCCCGGCGCCGGACCATTCGATTCTGGTGCCGCCGCCGAAAATCTGGACTGCCGTCCATCTTAGATCGGCGGGTGCTGCAGGGTTGACGGCGAGCAGGCCGAACTCCGCGAATTGGTCTGGCGGGAGCTTGCCGGTCCACCGCACGCCGATTGTCTTGCCAGCGTCATCGCGGATCGCTTCGGTCATCCAGCCCGGCTTTTGCTCGACCGCGGTGACGCGCAGGGCGGCTGGAAAACGGACCTCGATCGCGATCGTGTCGGCCTGCTTCTCGTTAGGGACCCGCACCACATATTTCTCGTGCGCGCTGGCGCTGCTCTGCTTCGGCCAAACAGTCACGTGAGCAGAGGCAATTGCGGGCAGGGCCGCAATCGCGGCTGCGATGATCAGGTGCGTCAGCCTCATGCGGATGCCTCTCACAGGTGCCAGTTCAGCTCGGCGGTGAAGGTGCGGCCGGGGAATGGGTGGAATAGGAAGTAGCGCTTGTCGGTCAGGTTCTCCACTCCGGCCGCGACGCTCATATGCGCGTTCAGTTTGTGGAGCGCCCGAACGTCGGCGACAAAATAGCCTTCGAAGCCTTGGTAGGTGTGACCGAAGGTGTCGCTGTTGTCGATCGTGCCAAACATGCGGCTGGAGTAGCGCGCGGCCGCAGTTAGCGAGAGCGCATCCGTCGGTCTCCATGTACCCACGATCGTCGCTTTGCGGCGTGGGACCTGCGGGATCATCTTGCCTTCCGCCGCGGGGAAGACGGGATCCGATACGATCTTCGGGTCGGCGAGCGTGAAGCTTCCGCTGAGATCGAAGCGGGGCAGGAGGTTGCGCTTCTCGACGGCAAGTTCGGCGCCGTTCGTGCGGACGCGGTCGATATTCTGGACGTAGTTGAACAGCTGCGTCGAATTGTTGAGCGGCGCAGATTGCGAGATGAGCACGTCCTCGATGCTTTCGTGGAAGAGCGACAGCCGAACGCTTCCGCCGCGCAAGGTACGCCCCACGGCCAGCTCTGCGGAATTCGCCGTCTCGGGCTTCAGATCCGGGTTCGGAACCGTAATCGTCGGGCCAATCGAGATCGCCTGATAGAGCTCGCTTACCGTGGGGAAGCGGAGCGCGCGAGCGGCTGACAGTGTGACCGACCAGCGGTGGATGGGCTGCCAGCGGAGCGATGCCTTGGGTGACAGGCCCGCGGCGGTGCGGCCCGGCTGATTTACGTCGAGCGCAGGCGCAGCATTGAAGTTGCGGCCGCCATACGCATTCCACCATTCGTAGCGGGCGCCGAGCGTCAGCATGAATACGGGCGACAGCGTCCAGTGATCCTCCGCCCACAGTGCCAAGGTGCGCGCTTTGCCGCGCGATTCCTGGGACAGGGCGCCAGCGTTGCCGTCGATCCAGTTGTCCGTGGCGAAGCGGTGGCTCTTTAGCGTGAAGCCGTCGTAGTGAGCGCCGCCATGGAGCTCGTGCGATGAGATTGACCGCGTGAACGCGTGAAGATCGAGTGTCCGCCAGCCCGTTCCGCCCATGCGCACGATCGACCCGGCTCCGCCGTCCTTGGCTGCGGGCAGGGCAGTGGACGGGATGCGCTGGTCATCCTTCGCATAGTCGTAAAGCGAGCCGACGATCGACCAGAAGAAGGTGTCGGTGCTTTGCTCCAGCGTTGCCGCGTGCATCCAGTGCCGCTCGTCGAAACGGTACACCTGGTTGGAAAAGGCGCTCGCCGGGATTGTCACGCTGCGGCCGTCGATGCTGACCGGGCCGGCGAAAACCTGGTTGCCGCTCGCGTCGGTGAGGTAGGTCTGCGCGTGCGACCCGGTGTCGTTGAGGAACAGGCCGGTGCGCCAGGTCAGCTTCATCGAATTGGGTAGGTCGAGCGCGAACTTCACTTTCAGATTGTCCTGCCGCTGATGCTCGAGACCACCCGCGCCGACGATAAAGATCGGCTGGCCCGTGCGGTTGAGGCCATGGATGGCGCCGTTGACAGAAGTACCGCGTGCAGAGGTCGCTGAGGGCCGCGCCACAGTGACGTAGGCGAGCGGCTGGCTGCTGCTGTCTACGTGATTGGCGGACAGGAACCAGGAGAAGGGCCCGCGCTTGTCGCCGATCGTGCCGGCGAATTGGTAGGCCGGAAACGATCCGTGCGAGTGGTACTGGTTGAACTTCTGGACGTTCGTCGCTGCCGTCGCGGACGCTTCCAGCTTGTCCGGCATGCGGGTCGTGATGTTTACCACCGCGCCGATCGCGTTCCCGGGAAATTGCGCGGAGAAGGGGCCGTAGAGAACGTCGACGCGTTCGATCTCTTCGGGTGAGACCATGCCCCAGCGCGGCGAGGCGAAACTGTTGTTGTTGCCTATGAGAGCGGACAACAGGACTCCGTCTGCATAGATGAGGCTGCGGGCACTCGCGCCGACGCCTGACGTGCGGGTCGCGAGCGGCGCCTGGGTGTCGCCGATGTGGCGCTTGCGCACGAGCAGGCTTGGGAAATAGCGGAGGGCGTCTTCCGTGTTGCGGACGTTGACAGTCTCGCGGAGGCGCTTGGCGTCGATGCTCTCCTTCGTATTCGAGGTCTTTTCGGCAGCTTCATGCGCGCCGACCACGACGATGGTCGGCGCCTGCGCGAGCTGCGGCGCTTCGAGTGCTGGCATTGGGTAATCACCTGATGAGTTCAGTTGAGGGAACGGATCAGGCGATAGCGGGAGGCGCTCTTGCGGGAGGCGGGGGCGCCGGCGGGCCGGTCGCGAAGAAGGGCGAGGCGGTATCGTTCGTCGGTGGCGCCGCGGCGGGCAGCGGTGCCGGGATCAGCGGCGCAAGATCTATTGACGCTGCGTTCGCCTGGATGGGCGAGAACGAGCAGTCGCCGTCGTGCTGGTTCTGGTGAGAGGATCCGTGGTGAGTGCCGCCGTGGACCTTCATCCCGTGCAGGATCGGCGCAGGTGCAACTGCAGGGCAGGGCTCAATCGCAAAAGCGCCGCCTTGAGCAGCCGGCATCCAGCCCGTCGGAACGAGGACGCGCAGTAACAGCGCCCAAGTGAGCAGAGTGATAGTCAGGAGGCGCGGCTGGCGCAGCATGGGCCGCTTCTAGGGGCGGATCGTTAATCAATCCACCGCTGGCGTGAAGATCCGCGCATAGTCGATGCAACCCGGTGTGAAGCCGGCGGTTTGAGCGGCATCTGATCGAGGGGATTGGATCATGAAGATCGTGTTGGCACTTACGGCCGCGGTGGGGTTCTTCGGTGCGGCGACGGCCGCGCAGGTTACACAGCCAGTCAGTTCGACGCACATCGACCTCAAACGGATGTCGGAAATCACGCGCACGCTCGCATCGGACGAGTTCCAGGGGCGGGCTCCGGGAACTCCCGGCGAGGACAAGACCATCTTTTATGTCGTCGAGCAGTTCAAAGCCGCGGGGCTGGAGCCTGCCGGCGAGAATGGCGGCTGGACGCAGACTGTCCCGATGATCCACACCAAGCTGCAGTCGCCGATGACCCTCTCGGTGCAGCAGTCCGGCCAGACCTTCCCGCTGCGCTTCCCCGACGACCTCTATCTGGGCACGGTCCGAGCGGTCGATCGCGTCAAGATCGCCAACGCGCCGATGGTATTCGTTGGCTACGGCGTCACCGCGCCTGAGCGCGGCTGGGACGATTTCAAGGGCGTCGACGTCAAGGGCAAGGTCGTCCTGATGCTCGTCAACGACCCCGACTTCGAGGCCGCCGCCGGCGAGCCGGTCGCGGACAAGTTCGGCGGGCAGGCGATGACCTATTACGGGCGCTGGACATACAAATATGAAGAGGCGGCGCGGCGTGGCGCCATTGCCGCTCTGGTCGTGCACGACACGCCGGGCGCGGGATACGCGTGGAACGTGGTGAAGAGCCCGGCGGGCGAGAGCTACAACGTCGTCCTGCCCAAGGGTGCGCGCCGGCCGGTGCTGCTGCAGGGCTGGATCCAGGGCGCGGCCGCAGCCGACCTGCTTAAGCGCGCGGGCTATGATTACGAGACGGTTCGGCGAGAGGCGCGGACCCCCGCGTTCAGACCCATCGACCTGAAGGCGAACTTCTCCGCCGACATTCCGGTCGCTCTGTCCGAGATCACCAGCCGGAACGTGCTCGGGAAGATCGGCGGCAGCCGCTACCCGAACGAGACGGTCAGCTATAGCGTGCATTGGGACGCCTATGGCATCGGTCCGCCGGACGCGCACGGCCAGACTATCCGCCACGGCGCGGCCGACGATGCGCTCGGGCTCGCCGCGATGCTGGAGGTCGCGCGCCTGTTCCAGGCAACTCGTCCGCCGCAGCGGACGGTGCTGTTCGCGGCATGGACAGGCGAGGAGCGCGGGCTGCTCGGGTCCGAATATTATTCGCAGCACCCGCTGTTCCCGCCTGAGACGATGGCGGCAAACCTGACCTTCGACACGCTGCAATGGGCCGGGCCGGTTCGCGATGCGGTGCTGGTCGGAAAGGGACAGAGCGATATGGACCAGTATCTCGCCGATGCGGCCAAGGCGCAGGGGCGTTACGTCACGCCGGAGAACCATCCCGAACGTGGGCTGTTCTATCGCGCCGACCACTTCTCCTTCGCGAAACGCGGCGTTCCCGTCCTCCTCGATATGGCGTTGGCCGGCGCATATGACTTCGTGAACGGCGGCCGGCCCGCGGGCGAGAAGTGGCTGAACGAGCTCACCGCCAATTGCTACCACCAGCCGTGCGACGCCTGGAGCCCGAGCTGGGACCTGCGCGGGGCGGCGCAGGAGGCGGAGATGTTCTACGTCATCGGTGCACGGCTCGCGAACAGCCGCGACTGGCCGCAGTGGAGCGTCGGCTCTGAGTTTGCAGGCGAGCGCGCAAAGAGCGCTTCAAAGCGGCAGAGTGGTCGCAAACCCGGCGAGCGCGGCTAGAGCAGCGGGCTGACCAAACGGGCGAGGTTCTCCGCGACCATGACGGGGCGGCCGCGCTTCGACCATTCGTCCAGTTCGAGCGGTTTGCTGTCCCTAATGTAGCGGCCCTGCACGGTCTCCAGCGCGGCGACGGACGCGGGGTCGTGGAGCAATAGGGTGACCTCCTCGTTCAACTGGAACGAACGCAGGTCGACGTTGCTCGAACCGATAATCCCGAGCTTGCCGTCGATGCTGACGTTCTTGGCGTGCAGCAAATACTTGTCGAACAGATGGATCCGCACACCCGCGCGCAACAGGTCGGCGTAATAGGAGCGCTGGGCGAGATTGACGATCGGGTGGTCGACGACCTGGCTCAGGACCAGGTCGACCTGGACGCCGCGCGCGGCGGCCGTGCGCAACGCGGCGATGACGTCCTGGTCGGGTATGAAATAGGGCGTGACGATGATGGCTCGTTGGCTCGACTGATGCATCTGCCAGACGAGCAGGGTTTCGAAGCCTTCCATGGGATATTCCGGACCGCTCGGAAGCAGCTGGAGGATCGCTTCGCCGTCGGGCGGCGGGGGCTCTATGTCGCCTGGCGGGTGGTCGCCTGTTTCCAGGAACCAGTCGCCGAGGAACACGGCGTCCATCGCTGCCACGACCGGTCCGACGCATCGCGCGACGAGCTCGCGGTTTGTGACGCCGGGCCGAAAGTTCTTCGTGACGATGTTCTGCGAGCCCGCGTAGCCGATGCGCCCGTCGATGACGAAAATCTTGCGGTGATTGCGCATGTCACGGCGGGTCTGACGAAGGAGCCTCAACGGCAGAGTTTGTCGCGTGCGCACGCCGGCCGCACACAAGCGCTTGATCGTGCCGCGTACCCAATGAAGCGAGCCGACCGGATCCACGAGGACGCGGCAATCCACGCCCCGCGCCACCGCTCGGCCGAGCGCATCGATCACCTTCCCGCCCACCTCGTCATCGGCGAAGATGTAGACGAGCAGGAAGACGCATTTCTGAGCGCGATCGATGTCTTCCGTCAGGCGCCGAACGACCTCGTCATACTCGTCGATTAGATCGACCCTATTGCCGCCAGTGGCCGGGAAATGGCCGAGCCGTTCGGCAAAGGCACTGACGGCGCCAGCGCGCTTCGGCTGCGTCTTGCGGAGCGCTTTGGCGATGCGGTCGAAGCAGGGCCGCAGTTCCTTGAAGCGATCGATACGAGCCTGCGGAAAGCGCGGCTGTCCGATCATCCAGAACAGGATCAACCCCGGGATCGGCAGGAAGAAGATCAGGAGTAGCCATGCGGCGGCAGTAAACTTGCGCCGGAACGGCACCACGACAACCGCGACCAGCCGGATCGTCCATTCGACGACCTCCAGGAGCGTCCCCCAGCTAAGGTCCGGCCAAGTCATTGCCTGAGGTTAAGCGACGCGCCTTACTGTTGCTAGCGTGTAAAGAAGTCATGTGGATTGAAGGTGTCCTCGTAAGCGGGAGCAGGCTGCCTCTCGACGCAGCCGCGGCGTTGGCGCAGGAAACAGCCATGCGGGGGCTTCGCACAATCATTCCGGCAGGATTGCTCAGCGTCGCAACCGGCGCAGCAGCAGCCAACGAGAAGCCGATCTGTGCGGACCGGCCGAGCAAATCGACGGGGGCATGCACGGTGCCGAAGGGTCACTGGCAGATCGAAACCGGGCTCATCGACTGGTTTGCGGACCGCAGCAACGGAGTGAGCGAAGACGTTGTGGCGATCGGTTCGACGCTGCTGAAATACGGCTTGAACGATAGTGCCGACCTGGAACTGGGAGTCGCACCTTTCGTGATTGACCGGGTGCATGGCGGCGGCGCGCACGAGCGGGCGAGCGGCTTTGGCGATACGATCGTCCGCGCGAAATATAGATTACGGCTGAGGGCTCGTCGTTCGAAGTGGCGCTCGATCCGTTCGTGAAGATTCCGACTGCCAATCACCGGCTGGGCAACGGCAAGGTCGAAGGCGGGGTGGTGGTGCCGATGGACGCGCCGCTCGGGAAGAGCGGGCTGACGCTGTCCATCGATCCCGAACTCGACATCGCCGCCGACGAGGATGGCCACGGCCACCACGCCGCAATGACGCAGGTGGTGAATTTTGGGCTTGCGATCAACGATAAGCTCGGGGTTTCGGGAGAGGTCTGGGGCTCGTGGAACTGGGATCCGGCGCGGACCATCAAGCAATATTCAGCGGATGCGACCGCCACTTATGCGGTGAACAACGATCTGCAGCTCGACGCCGGCGCGCACTTCGGGCTGAACCGCGAAACCCCGGACGTGGAGCTTTATACGGGCGTTTCGGTGCGGTTTTGAGCGGGCAATGTCTGCTTCCAGGAGGGACTGACTAGACGCCCGAGTGCCGGCGTTCCTCGCTTCCTCGCGCCGCCGCAAGGCGCTCGAACTCGCGAGCAACGCGCAGCAAGAAGGGCGCTTCCGCCTGCCCTACATAAGCCAAGGCTTTGAGCCTGCAGACGACAGCCTCTTCAGCGAATTGCGTCGATCCCATGCAGGCTGTTTACTGCCCACGATTTAAGCGAGCGCAAATGAACGTGGTTAGCCACGCACTAACGTTCCGGCAGCAGCGATAGCGGTAAGGTAGTCGGCTTTGCTCAGCGTCGTCATCGCCGGCCCGCGCTGCTCAAACTAGAGAACGTCGGGGGCTTTCGCGTCTCTGCCCTACTGGCTTTTCGACCGACTTGATGTGGCAGGTCTCACCCCGACTGGCAGCCGGGAATTGTCTTGGTCGTGCTATGCGTCGCCAAGCCGGCCAGCCTTGTCTCCCAACACTTTACGAACGGCCGCGGCGAGTTCGCTAGGCTTCACGGGCTTCTGCAACACCGTCGCATCCGGTTTGCGCGCTTCAAGCTCCTCGCGATAGCCAGTGATGAACACCACGGGTATGTTTCGCTCGGCGCATATGGTTTCGACGGCCCTTACTCCATCGCCGGGCAATAGGCGCACGTCGGCGGTGATAAGGTCGATGTTGGGCTGATTTGCGCCGATTACCGCTGCGTCTTCGGACCGTGCGAAACTGAAATCGGTGAAGCCAAGCTCCTCCAAGATATCCTGCAGCCACCTGGAGATCAGATAGTCATCTTCGATGATATATGCGTGCACGTCTACACCTGGTGCGAGGCAAACACGCCACTTGAGCGGCACTAACGACTATCGGCCTAGGGAGTTGCCATTACCCCGCAAGTCGCCTTCAGGCACACGCTAGAGGCGGCAATGGGTCGAAGGGACATAAGGCGCTGACGTCAGCTTGGGTTGGAAAGGTACTTTCGCGCTAGCGGAAATGAAGGTTCAACTGCTCGCAGCGCGGCAGCCTGTGGGCTCGGAGCCATCGGAGCCTAGTCATGGAGGAGCTGAACTGCCTCTTTCACCGGCAGCAACAGGAGCGGAGCCGTGCTGAGGCTTCATCCCCGAAGCGCGAGAGGCCCATGATAGACTGGCGAAATTCTACGAGAACCGGATACGCAATCTCACCCGCGCGCGGGTAACGATCTCTCCACCACGTCGGCTCAGACGAAGACGCATTGTTCGGCATTGGTCTGCGATGGGTCGAAGGCAGCCTATGGCAGATGCGCCTGGGACACGACCGTCAGGTTCCGCTGGTCGAAATCTCCGCACCGTCAATGTCGCGAAAGCGGGCGATTTGGGTGCCGTGCATTTCCGTTGGCGGTTGGGTGAAGGTCATGCCGAGCTCGTTGCGACGGGCGTAGAAGCCCGGGAGGTCGTCAGTTCCGAAGCCGAGCTGCACGGAGCCGGCGGGATTCTCGTCCGATGCCGGGTGCAGGGCCAGCGTCGTCTCGCCCGTCGCGAACTCGGTCCAGAATGGCGAGGCGAACTTCAGTTCGAGGCCGAGCGTGTCGCGATAGAAGGCAATGGCCTTGTCCATGTCGGCGACGAACTTGATTGCATAGTTGAGGCGCATTGGACGTCCTCCTCTAGTGCGGCAGCAAAGCGTACGTCCGGCGGAAGGCCGCTTCTTCGGCCGTCGTGTAAGCGCTGTCGGTGGCGTGCGGCGCGTTTTCCGGCACGCGGCTGGTGAAATAAGCGATTCCGAGCCCACGCGTACGATCGATCCACAGGCCCGACTTCATGCCGTAGGCGTCGCCGGCGTGGCCGACGAGCGTCGCGCCCCGGGTGCCCATATCGTCGTGGCAGCCGGCGACCGGCGTGGGGATCTGGTGCGTTCCATTGCCGGCGCTGCAGTAAAAGCCTTTATCGGTCTTCCCATTGCTGCCGTTGAAGCGCCAGACCTGTGCGAGCAGCGTGTGGACAGATTGTGGTGAGAGGATCCGCGAGCCGTCCAGAGTGCCCTCGTTGAGCAGCATGCGCCCGAGGCGCGACAGGCCGCGCATCGAGATGCGCAGGCCGCCCTGCGGCGCGAAGAGTGAGCCGTTTTCGCCGAGGCGCCAGAGCGAGAGGTCGCAGGGCGTCGGGTCCTTTACGAAGACGGGACAGCTCGGGCGCCTGCCATGCAGGTCGTCCTTCAGCGGCTTGCCGTCGGGGCCGTCGAGTTCGACGGCGCGGGCGACCGCATCGTCGCTGCAGGTGGACCAGTTGAAACAGGCTTCGAGCTTCATCGGCTCCAGCACCTCGCGGCGCATCCAGACATCGAACCGCTCGCCGGTGACGCGCTCGACGATCGAGCCGACGATCGGATAATTCATGTTGATGTAGCTGAAATAGTCGCCGGGGCGGTGCTGCGGGTCCCAGTTGAGCGGGTCCTGCATCACAGCCTGGAGCGAGGTCCCGAGCGGGATTGCATAATTATCGTCATGCTCGCGGACGGAGCTGGTGTGCGAGAGGAGCATCGACAGCGTGATCGGCCGGTCGGGGAAGCTGGGATTGCGCAGGCTCCAGCCGAGCCAGCTCGAGACGTCGGAGTTCAAGTCGAGCTTGCCTTCGTCGACCAGCTTCATGACGCCGATGGCAGTGACCATCTTGCTTACCGAAGCAACCCGCACGGGATCGTCGGGCGTGACGGGACGATGCAATTGCGGATCGCGGTAGCCGTCCGCGAAGCCACCGATCTCGCCATCGCGGTTGAAGGCGACACCGGCTTGCGCAGGCAATTGCGGTGCCTCGCGCGGCACGCTTGCGCAGGCGGCCAAAGCAAGCGTCAGCAGGAAAGGCATGGTGCGCACGAGCGGAGCTTAATCGCGATAGGCGGGCAATGACCAGCCGCGCGCAATCGCCATGCCGCGCAACCCGAACCCGGCGGGTGTAGCGACGAGTGCCGCGATCCACATCGGTACGCCGACGAGTTCGAGGCCGACGAAGAGGCCCGACGAAAGCGCCGCCGCGGTCACGTACAGCTCCGGACGCATGAGGATCGACGGCTCGCCGGCGAGCACGTCGCGGATGATGCCGCCGACGCAGGCGGTCAGCACGCCCATGGCAAAAGCGGGCACCGGCGCGACGCCGAACGCGAGCGCCTTGGCCGCGCCGTAGCTGGCATAAGCGGCGAGACCTGCTGCGTCGAACCACAGCAAAGCCTTACCCGAAAAGCGCCGCGTGCTGATCACCCAAGTTGCGAGCGCCGCGCCGATGCAGATCTCCAGCGTCGCATTGATGTGCACCCAAAAGACCGGCGCGCCGATCAGCAGGTCGCGGACCGTGCCTCCGCCGACACCAGTGACGACCGCGAAGAAGATGAAAGTCACGAGCGTCTGCCGCTTCTGTGCGGCGAGTAGCGCTCCGGAGATCGCGAACACGGCGATTCCAAAATAATCTAGGACGACGAGCGCGGACGGGATTTGCGGCAGGATAGGCATGAGGCCTACATTAGCGCGATGGCGGACGAGACGAATACAGGCGCGATGAGTGGCATGGGCGTTCCGACGCTCGAGGACTGGCAGCATTGGACGCTGGTCATGGGCCGTGCCCAACAAATGCTGATGGAGTTCTGGGCGAACCAGGTCGCGAAGGGACAGCCGATGCCCGCGTGGTCGTCTCCTTCGGCGTTCGGGTTCGGCGAGCAGGGAAGCACGAGCGACCCAATGACGCTGATGAGCGCTGGTGCGCAAGCGTGGGCGAAGGGACTTGAGACCTGGGGCAAGCTGCTGGGCGGCGTCGCCGCACCTGCTGCCGACGGCGACGCGGGTGGTCGCAAGGATCGCCGCTTCGCCGCGCCGGAATGGGGCGAGAACCCAATCTTCGATACGATTTGCAAGAGCTATCTGCAGATCTCGGACCAGCTGCTCGGGACAGTCGATCAACTCGAAGGCGTCGACGCCCCGACGCGGGAGAAATTGCGCTTCGCGACCACGAGCTTCGTCGATGCGATGAGCCCGTCGAACTTCGCGCTGACCAATCCCCAGGTGCTGAAGCGCACGCTCGAGACGCGGGGCGAGAACCTGCTCAAAGGCCTCGCCAACATGCTGAAGGACATTGCGGCCGGGCAGCTGACCCAGACGAAGGCGGGCGTGTTCGAAGTCGGCCGCAACCTGGCGATGACGCCGGGCAAGGTCGTCAAGCAGACGCCGCTTTATCAGCTCATCCAATATGCGCCGACGATGGATACGGTCGTGAAGACGCCGGTCATCATCTTTCCGCCCTGGATCAATCGGTTCTACATCCTCGACCTGACGCCGGAGAAAAGCTTCGTCCGCTGGTGCGTGGACCAGGGCATCTCGCTGTTCATGGTGAGCTGGAAGTCGGCCGACGAGAGCATCGCCGACGCGACGCTCGACGACTATGTGCTCAAGGGTCAGATCGACGCCATCGACACGGTTCGCGATCTGCTTGGCGTCCCGAGCGTGCACACGATCGGATACTGCGTTGCGGGGACGACGCTTGCTGCGACGCTCGCCTATCTCCAGTCGAAGAAGGAGCAGGACAAGGTCAAGTCGGCGACGTTCCTTACGGCGCAGGTCGATTTCGCCGAAGCAGGCGATCTCAAGCTCTTCACAGGCCCTGAAACGCAGGGGCTGCTCGAGCAGCTGACGGCGGAGAAGGGCTATCTCGACGGCCGTTACATGGCCGCAACGTTCAACCTGTTGCGGGGCCGCGATCTTATCTGGAGCTACGTGGTCAATAATTACCTGCTGGGCGACGAGCCGGCACCATTCGATCTGCTCTACTGGAACGGCGATACGACGAACCTGCCGGCCATATGGCATCGCGACTACCTCGAGAGCTTTTACAAGGGGAACAAGCTTGCCGAGAAAGGCGGCATCACCGTCGCGGGCACTCCCATCGACATCGATACGGTGCAGACGCCGACGTACGTTCAGGCGGGTCGCGAAGATCATATCTCACCGCCGCAGAGCGTGTGGAAGATCATGGACCATTTCCGCGGGCCCAAGCGCTTTGTCCTCGCAGGCTCGGGTCATATCGCGGGCGTGGTGAACCCTCCTGCTGCGCAGAAGTACCAATATTGGGTCAACGGCGAGCCGTGCGGGACGCTGCAGTCGTTCATCGAGGGCGCCGAGGAGCATAAGGGATCATGGTGGCCGGATTGGCTCGGTTGGCTCAAGCAACAGGATCCGGAGACGGTGAAAGCGGGAGGTGCGCGTATCCCCGGGAAGGGCAAGCTCAAGCCGATCGAGGATGCGCCCGGAAGCTATGTCAAAGCACGCTGAATTCCTGACGTTGCGGCGCGCGAAGCCGGAAGACCATGAAGAGCTCGAAGCGCTGCAGTGGCGTGCGTCGTTCGAACTGCCCGAGTATCGCGATGCGCTGATGGAAAACCCCGACGCGGTTCACCTTCCGCCCGCGCAGATTGCGAACGGACAAGTGATCGTCGCCGAATTCGACGGCAAGATCGGTGGCTTTGCGGCGATCGTCGGCGGTGAGCTCGACGGGCTGTTCGTCGAACCGGACCTGTGGGGCGGCGGGCTTGGCCGCGCGCTGGTGGACGCGGCGACCCATTCGGCGCGGCAGCGAGGATTGACGCTGAAAGTGATCGCAAAGCCGAGCGCTCGCCGCTTCTACGAGAGCTGCGGCTTCACGGCGGAAGGCGAGACGCAGACCCGCTTCGGGCGCGCACTTCGAATGACGCGTTAGAGGCGTTAACCCTAATTCAGCACAAAGGCGGCAGAACAGCGCCCATGTGCGGCGCCACCATCGCAGCGACTGCTGAAGCGCCTCCGATACGCAAGGGGCGCGGTCGTGAGCTGCTGCGTTTGGGGCTGCTCGCGGCAGCGCTGCTCATCGGGTTCGTGCCGGTCCTCCGCTTCATCGGCAGCATGTTGTGGTTCCACAACTTCCTCGGCGATTATCAGGTCTTCTGGGGATTGGCTCGGCGCCGCTGGCGTGGGTCTATGGCTATTACGGCTTCCCGTACCCAGTCACGGCATTGTTCTTAGTCAGGCTGTTCGGACTGTTGCCGTTCTGGCCGTCTTACGTCGCGTGGGGCCTCGCGAGCTCTGTTTCGATCGCGTGCGCGTCACGGCGGATGATCTCGACGGGTGCACTGGCGCTCGGCTTCTGCACGAGTGCGATGATCAGTGTTCTCGCGGGCGGACAAACCAGCCTCTTTATCGGCGCGCTGATTATTGCCGGCCTGTCATCGCGGGATCCGCGTTGGCGCGGCATCTTCCTGGCTGCTGCAGCAGTGATGAAGCCGCAGTCGCTTCTCGCGGCACCGATCGCGCTGATCGCCGAGCGCAATTGGCGTGCGATCGGATGGGCTATCGCAACGGCAGTCGTGCTGATTGTTCTGTCAGCGCTCGTATTCGGCTTGGACACCTGGGTTCGGTGGGCGATCAACCTGAATAGGTTTCCGACCTATCTGACGACGCGCGGCATCGATCTGCAGGATGTCGGTGCCTACGGGATCGTGCGGGCGGCGGGTCTGCCGGGGTGGGCGTTCGTCGTTGGCATCCCGCCGGCGATCGCCACCAGTTGGCTCATGTTCTGCCAGAACACCAAGCTGGTCGACCGGTACGTGGCGTTCGTCTGCTCTACGGTGATGCTGTCGCCCTACACCATGTCCTATGACCTTGCCGGGCTCAGCCTTGCCTGCACCGCATTGCTGCTCGACCGCGAGAGGTCGGCGCTGACGTGGGTCGCGGCTGCGCTGATCGTTAGCTCGGTGTTCGCGAACGTGGGGATCGTGATGATGACTGGATTGCTCGGCTACGAAGCACTCAGCAATTTTCGTACTTCCAGTTCCGCCGCTTCCCCTCGCTAAGCCATTCGATCGATGTTGCGATGCGCTTCTGTCGCGTCGCGTCCTGCTTCGCGTCGGCAACCCATTCGAAATATTCGCGCTGCGCCGACGGCGGGAAGCCGTCGAGAACCGCCTTCGCTTCAGGCGCCTTCGAGAGCGCGGAGGCGAATTCCGGATGCAATTCGGGAGCAGGTTTGGGCGCGTGCTTGGGTTTGCGCGGTGCCGGAGCAGTCTTCGCGAGCTCGGCGGCCTCGAGGATCAGGCGGTCGAGCTCAGGCGTGCCGGGAAGGTCCCCTACCGACGTCAATTTGCCGAACTGGCCCATTGCGCCGACGCTGTCGTGACACGATTTCAGCTGCTGCCCCCGCCAGAAGTTCAATGCGGCGTGCGCTTTGAATGCGGCGGTGATCAGGACGAGCTTTTCGCCAACCATGTAGGCCGGCATGCTCCACTTGATGGCTTCCTCGGCGTCGGGGAGCACGGCATGCACGCGGTCACGTATGTGCTGCAGAATGGGCCGAGCGAAAGGCTGCGCCTTGGCAATATAGGCATCGATGCGAGGTTCTCGGCTCATAGGATGCCCCCTCCGAGCATTAGGCGGATCACTCCGATGACGATGACAAAAAGATTGAGGTTCCGGCCCGCGGTACCGCGCGAGATCAATCCAACGCCCGCGCCAATGATGGCGAGCGGGATGATCAGCCAGTTCAGCCAGCCGAGAAGCGGGATAAAAGCAACAAGCGCGCAGAGGAGCGCAACGGCGCCGATGAGCAGCGAGACGAGGTTGAACATGCGGCAATGCCTATCATCATTCGGGCGCCTGCGGCAGCCGTGGTGAGCGAATGAGCGCCGTCACGTAAAGGCCCAGCGCGATCCAGATTGCGGGGAAGGCAATGGCATGCGCGGTCGTGAAACGCTCCCCGTAGAGAAGGACTGCAATCAGGAACTGCAGCGTCGGCGCGATGAACTGGAGCATGCCCAGTGTCGAATAAGCGAGCCTGCGCGCGGCTGCCGTGAAGAGGATCAGCGGCGTCGTCGAGACGATGCCGGCGAGAACGAGCAAAGTGGTGTCGCTTGGTGTTCTGCCCATCACGGGCACGCCATTGCTGGCACGCATGGCAAGCCACACGATGGCGAACGGGAAGAGCAGGCCGGTCTCGATCCCTAGGCCGGTGAGCGGATCGGCCGAGACGACCTTCCTGAAAAGCCCGTAGAAGGCGAACGTGATGCACAGGCTGAGGCTCAACCACAACTGACTGAGCGCACCTGCGGCGAGGACCGAAATGCCCGCGGCGGCGATCGCAACGGCGGTCCATTGAAGTCGATTGAGGCGCTCGTGAAGCACGAAGCGGCCAAGCAGTACGTTAGCGAGCGGGTTCAGATAGTAGCCGAAGCTTGCGGCGAGGATGCGGTCGCTCGTGATGGCGTACACGTAAAGCAGCCAGTTGCCGCCGATCAGCACCGCTGTCAGGGCGAGAATGCCGAGTGTCTTCGGATCGCCGACGGCGGTGCGAACTTTGCCCCAGCCGTTGGACAAGGTGATCAGCGCTCCGAGGAAGGGGATCGACCAGATGACCCGGTGCGCAACGATGTCCACTGCAGGTACGCGGAGAAGCAGCTTGAAATAGATCGGTAGAACACCCCACAGTCCGTACGCGCCGATCCCGAACAGCAAACCGTTGCGCGAATCCTGTGGCTGATGAGGTCGGCGTCCGTTCATCCTGGCGCGATTAGAGAGTGCGGGGGTGTAGTTAAAGTGTACGGTTAACTATCTGTTTGTTGATCCATGATGATCGCTATGTTCTGGTTCGAGCGAGGGAGCGAAAAAGCTTGGCGGCAATCAATGCCATGAAGTGCAGCCGGGCGTCCGCAGTGGCGCTGATCGGTCTCGCGGTCCTTGCATCGGGCTGCGAGACGAAGCCGAAGGTCCCGCCGGGAGTCCGTCCCGTCGTCACAGTTGAGCCGCCCGCCAAATCGGAAGCGTGGAAGAAGGTCGCGACTGTCGAGGACGAGGAACGGCTCGCGCGCCTCAATGCCGCCTGGCAGCAGGCGCTCACCGAAGCGGCCAAGAATTCGACCGGAGAGATCAAGAAGGAAGGCGTGCTTCTCAAGCCGGCCGCGGCGCTTCCCCGTCCGGCGCCGACTCCGGGCAGTTATAATTGCCGTTTGATCAAGCTAGGCCAGGCAACACCGAAGACCCGCGCCTACGAAAGCTTCAAGCCCTTCTTCTGCTACGTGGAGGTCGAAGGGGACCTGCTGACGATCGTCAAGCAAACGGGAAGCCAGCGTCCCGCCGGCCGCCTTTGGGAGGACGATGACGAAAGCCGGCTCATTTTCCTTGGCAGTCTTGCGCTCGGCGACGAGAACCAGCCGCTTGCCTACGGCGACGATCCCAAGCGCAACATGGCTGGCGTGCTCGAACGCATTGCACCGTTCCGCTGGCGGCTGGTGATCCCGTGGCCGCAGAGCAATTCCAAGCTCGACGTCTTCGAGCTGACGCCGGTCGCGCAACAACCGCAGGGATGAACGACAGCGCAGGCTTGCTTGCCGATCCTGCAGAGGTGCGAGCGATCCTCATCGCTTCGGCGCAGGCGGGGGCGGCGATCAGTTATTCCGAGGTGCTCTCGTTGTTAGGTCACAATTTCTCACGGCCGAAGATGCGGGCGCTCTGCAAGGTGCTCGCTTATGTCGACGATGAGGCGCAGGAACGCGGCGAGCCGGAGCTTGCCGTCCTCGTCACTCGGCAATCGGACGGACTGCCCGGACAAGGCTGGTGGATCGGCGGCGCCAAGAAGCATGGTTATACCGGGCAATGGGAAGGGCCCAAGGCTGCCAAGCTGATCAGGAAGCTGCAGCAGCAGGCGTTCAAACATTGGGCGGGACGGGAGCGCTAGCTTTCGCTACGAGCGCGGCCCATGCCTGAAGCACGCAAATTCACCGTCAACGACGACGATGACGGAATCCGGCTGGACCGCTGGTTCAAGCGCCACTTGCCGGACGTCAGCTTCAACCTGGTGTCGCGCTGGGCGCGGACCGGGCAGCTGCGGGTCAATGGCAACAAGGCCGCGCCCAGTGACCGGATCGAAGCCGGGCAGGAGCTCAGTTTCCCCTCGCCCGAGCCAGCCGCTCGCACGGCAAGATCCCAGCGCACGCGCGATTCGCTGAACGAAGAAGAGGTCCAGCTAGTCCGCGACATGGTGATCTATGAAGATCCGCATGCGTTCGTGCTCAACAAGCCGCCGGGCCTTGCGACCCAGGGCGGCACCAAGACGACGCAACATCTCGATCGCCTGCTGGACGGCCTTGGAGATGATCGGGGGCGGCCTAAGCTCGTGCACCGCCTCGACAAGGATACGTCGGGCGCATTGCTCGTCGCGCGAACGGCGCGGGCCGCGGGTCATTTCGCGAAGTCATTTTCCGGGCGCACGGCGAAGAAGGTCTATTGGGCGCTGGTCGTGGGCATTCCCGAGTTGGACGAAGGGACCATCGATGCGCCGCTCGCCAAGCAGCCGGGCACCGGCGGCGAGAAAATGCACATCGACGAGGAGAATGGCTTGCCCGCGAAGACCCGCTGGCGGACCATCGACCGGGCCGGCAATCGCGCCGCGTGGGTCGAGCTTCAGCCGCTCACGGGGCGCACGCACCAACTCCGTGCGCACATGGCGGCGATTGGGACGCCCATCGTCGGCGACGCGAAATATGGCGGTCCCGAAGCGTTCCTGACCGGCGGCATCAGCCGCAAGCTGCACCTTCATGCGCGCCGGATTCGGATCGATGCGCCTGAGGGCCGGAAGATCGACGTGACGGCCGAACTGCCTACCCACTTCGCCGAGACGCTGAACACGATCGGCTTCAGCCCGATCGCCGGCGATTCCATGCCAATGGAACAAGCGCCGGCGCCCACGAAAGAGTTGCGGCAACGCAAGGCCGCGGCGGCTGCCAAGACGAAGCGGCGGGAAAGGCGCGGCGAACGGCGTTCGCGCGGTGCCCCCACGAGGCAGAAGCGTCGATGAACAAGCTGGCGATTTTCGATTGCGACGGCACGCTGGTGGACAGTGGGGAGACGATCCATGCGGCGCTTGCGGCGAGCTTTGAGCAGAACGGGATCGAGGTACCATCGCCCGACGCCAGCCGACGAATCATTGGGCTCAGCCTCAACGAAGCCATGGCCGCGCTGCTGCCGGGTCTATCATCTGAGCGTCTCTCCATCCTGTCGGAGGATTACAAGCGCGCCTTCTGGGAGCTTCGGGCTGCGGGGCGGGTGCAAGAGCCTTTGTTCGACGGGGTACTCGAGTTGCTCGACAGCTTGGAGGCCCGCGGCTGGCTGCTCGCTGTTGCGACCGGCAAGTCGGATCGAGGTCTCAAGCACTGCCTCGAGAGCCACGGCATTCATGCGCGGTTCGTGTCGCTGCAGACCGCCGACCGACATCCGTCCAAGCCGCATCCGTCGATGGCCGAGCAAGCGATCGCAGATGCGGGCGCGGCGCCCGAAACGAGCTTCGTCGTTGGCGATACGAGCTACGACATGGCGATGGCCGCCGCGGCCGGCGCCCTGCCGATCGGCGCAGCCTGGGGCTATCACGAGCCGGAGGAATTGATTCAGGCGGGCGCGGTCGCCGTGGCGAGCGAGCCGCTGCAGGTGCTGGACCTCGTCGGGGGGCTTGTCGATGGATGATGAAGTCGCGAAGCGGCGGCTGCTCCTTTACACGCTGGTTCGCTTCGGCGGCTTGGCGATCTTCTTCCTGGGGACTCGCCATCATCTACACAAACCTGCTTCGCCCCGGCGGATGGCCGCAGGTCGGTGCGATCGTCGCGATCATGGGCGTGATCGACGCCATGTTCGCACCTCTGTTGCTCAAGCGCGCCTGGGACGAGCAGGACCGGCGCGATCGGTGAAGCGCTTCTGGAAAGACGTGAACGTCGAGCAACGAGACGACGGCTGGGGCCTGACTCTGGATGGCAAGCCGTTGCGGACGCCGGCGAGGGCTGCTCTCGCGGTGCCGGTCGAGTTGTTGGCCCATGCAATTGCGGAGGAGTGGCGCGAGATCGAGGAAACGGTCGATCCTCGCGCCATGCCGCTGACGGGTCTCGCCAATGCAGCGATCGACCGCGTCGGGGCGGAACGGCGAACGTTCGCAGCGGGGCTGGGGCGCTACGCCGAAGCGGATCTCGCTTGTTACCGCGCCGACAGTCCAGGGGGATTGGTCGATCGGCAGGAGCAGGACTGGGACCCCCTGCTCGCCTGGGCGCGCCGACGGTACGATGTGGATTTCGTCACGACGTCGGGGCTGGTGCATGTCGCGCAGCCGGAAGCGACTGTCGAACGGCTGACGCATGCCGTAGAAACGCTGGACGCGTTTCGGCTGGCCGGCCTGTCGCCTCTCGTGACGATCGGTGGCTCGCTCATTGCCGGACTCGGCGTGATTGAGAAGGCGTTCACGCCCGATCAGGCGTGGAAGGCGGTCAGCCTCGATGAGCGGTGGCAGATCGAGCAATGGGGTGCGGACGCCGAGGCCGTGACGGCGCTGGAGAACCGGCAGCGTGACTTCTTGGCCGCGGCGCGATTCCTGGAGTTACTCGACGCTTAGTGCTGCGAACCGATCAGGTCGCGGACGAACGGGACCAGACCTATCCGCCGCCCCCGCTTCAGCCGTTCGGCGGCGACGATCGAGCGAACCTGGGTAAGGCACTGGTCCATGTCGCGGTTCACCAGGACATATTCATACTCGGGCCAGTGGCTGATCTCTGCGGCGGCGCGTGACATCCGGTCCGCGATAACCTGATCGCTGTCGGTGCCGCGGTTCCTTAGCCGACGCTCCAGCTCCTCCATCGAGGGGGGAAGGATGAAGATCGAGACGAGATCCTCGCCCATGGCTGCCTGGAGTTGCTGAGTTCCCTGCCAATCGATGTCGAACAGGATGTCGCGACCCTGTCGCAGGGCCTGCTTTACGGGCGCCTTTGGCGTTCCGTAGCGGTAGCCGAACACCGGCGCCCATTCGACGAACTCGTTGTCCTCGATCATCGCGTCAAAGCCATCGTCGTCGACGAAATGATAGTCGACATCGTCGACTTCCCCCGGCCGCTTGGGACGTGTTGTTGCCGAAATCGACATTGTCACGTCCTTGTCAGCGTCGAGCAACATTCGGGCGATAGTCGATTTGCCGGCACCCGAGGGCGACGAGAGGACGATGAGGAGACCGCGACGCTGACGGGTGGGTTGGCTTGGAGACGGGTCCATGGCCGCTCTTGCTTCGGGCGGGCCGCAGCCGTCAAGCGGGCGGCAATTGCGACGAATTGATGCGGTGCACAAAAATTAATATTGAAATGGTGCGGCGCAGCGCTTATTGTGCACTGCAACATATTCGAAAAATTCGCGAGGGAAGATTTAGATGGCTGAAGAAACCAAGGTTCAGGCTGCGGCTGCTGCCGAAGCTCCTGCCGAGGTCGCCAAGGCGATCGCCGACACGGCCGAGAAGGTCGTCGAGCAGAGCAAGAAGACTGCTCGCCGTACCCGGGCCGCTACCGCCCGTCGCGCCAAGCGCGAACTTGTTTCCGAGACGGCCGCCCGGAAGACCGCGCGCCGCTCGACCCGCGGCACCGCCCGCAAGACACGCACCGCCGCGCGCAAGGCTGCCCCAAAGGCTGCCCGCACGGCCCAGGAAAGGATTGAGACTGTGACCAACAACCTCTTCAACGGCTTCGACGCCGTACCGGCGTTCGCGCCGTTCCAGCACCTCTTTGCCGACGCCAACGAGCGTAGCCAGGATCTCGTCAAGCGCAGCCAGAAGGTTGCCGAAGAGTTCGCCGACCTCGCTCGTGCGAACGTCGAAGCGATTGTCGAGGCCGGCCGCGTCGCCAGTGAGGGTGCTCGCTCGATCGGCCAGGACGTTGTCGCCAACGGCCGTGACGGTGTCGAGCAGGCAGCGGACGCGATCCGCTCGCTCGCCGAGGCGAAGTCGCCGACCGAATATCTTCAGCTGCAGAGCGAGTTCGCCCGCCAGTCGTTCGACCGCGCGGTTGCCGAGACCTCGAAGCTGACCGAATTGCTGGTGAAGCTCGCCGGTGAGGCGTTCCAGCCGCTTTCGAATCGCGCCACGGCAAATGCCGAGCGCTTCAACACTCTCGTTGCCTGACCCTCTCCCCTCCTAAAAGTCTAGGCAACGGTTTGGCGGTCGCTCCCAGTCGGAGCGGCCGCCCTTTTTTTGCCCGGCTGTGCTAGCTGCCTTGCTCCATTCGCGCAGCTTGCCATATTTTAGGGGATGATGAGTTTTGACGACGTGACGCGTAAGTCGGGGATGATGGCTGCCGGACCAGACGATGACGGGATCGAGGAGATCGAGACCGGCGTCGCGACGCGCACGCGCCCGAAGACCAAGAAGCCCTCCAATTACAAAGTGCTGATGCTCAACGACGATTACACGCCCATGGAGTTCGTCGTCCTCGTCCTTCAGCAATTCTTCTCCATGAGCATCGAAGACGCCACGCGGGTAATGCTACAGGTTCACCAGCAGGGCGTCGCCGTCTGCGGCGTCTTCACCTACGAGGTAGCCGAGACGAAGGTGACGCAGGTCATCGACTTCGCGCGGGAGAACCAGCACCCGCTGCAGTGCACGCTGGAGAAGGCTTAAGGCGGCTGCCTTGTAACAGCCCCGTCACGCGCTAAAGCGCGCCGGTGGACAGCATCTGGATCAAAGGCGGCAAACGCCTCGAAGGCGAAATTCCGATCAGCGGCGCGAAAAATGCCGCGCTTACGCTCATGCCGTGCGCGCTTCTCACGGAAGAGAAGCTGACGCTGAAGAACCTGCCGCGGCTCGCGGACGTCGATACGTTCAGCCATCTGCTCAACCAGCTTGGCGTTTCAACGCACGTTGCCGGCGTAAAAAAGGGCGATGTCGGCCGTCGCATGACGCTTCAGGCAGGCGAGATCGCGTCGACGGTCGCGCCCTACGACATGGTGCGCAAGATGCGCGCGTCTGTGCTGGTGCTCGGGCCCATGCTGGCGCGGGCTGGCGAAGCGACGGTTTCGCTGCCGGGCGGCTGTGCGATCGGCGACCGGCCGATCGACCTGCATCTCAAGGCGCTCGAAGCGATGGGCGCGGAGATCGAGCTAGCCGCCGGTTACGTGAAGGCGAGCGCGCCCAAGGGGCGCCTGCCGGGCGGCGACTTCAGTTTTCCTGTCGTGTCGGTCGGCGCGACCGAGAATGCGCTGATGGCCGCGGTGCTGGCGAAGGGGAAGACGCAGCTCTTCAATGCCGCCCGCGAGCCGGAGATCGTCGACCTCTGCAATCTGCTCGTCGCGATGGGCGCGAAGATCAAGGGAATCGGGTCGGGGCATTTGATCATCGACGGCGTCGAGGGCCTGCACGGCTGCGAGTATGAGGTCATGCCGGACCGGATCGAAGCCGGCAGCTACGCCTGCGCGGCGGGGATAACCGGCGGCTCGGTCGACCTAATCGGTGCGAGGCCGGATGACATGCAGGCGACACTGAACGCGCTTGCGCAGTGCGGCCTCGTAATCGAATTTCATAATCGTGGGATTAAAGTCAGTGCTGACGGCAAAATGAAGCCGCTTGCGCTCTCGACCTCACCGTTCCCGGGTTTCGCCACCGACATGCAGGCGCAGTTCATGGCGATGCTGTGCCTCGCGGACGGCGACAGCTTCCTCGAAGAGACAATCTTCGAGAATCGGTACATGCACGTCCCCGAGCTCCGGCGAATGGGCGCGAACATCGAAGTGCACGGGCGCTCGGCCATCGTGCGCGGGGCCGAGCAGATGACCGGCGCCGCGGTCATGGCAACCGACCTGCGCGCCTCGATGAGCCTCGTGCTCGCCGGGCTGGCAGCGGAAGGCGAGACCGAAGTCCTCCGCGTGTACCACCTCGACCGCGGTTACGAGCGGCTGGAAGAGAAGCTCTCTGCCGTCGGCGCAACCATCGAGCGGCGGAGCCAAGGCTAAAGCTTCTTGAAGAAACGTATGCTGCTGCGTTCGTAGCCGAGGTGCCGGTAGAACGCGTGGGCTGCGGTGCGGCGGTCGTTGCTGGTGACCTCGACGAGCTGGCAGCCCTTCTTGCGCATCCACGCTTCTGCGGCTTCGACTAGCATCCGGCCTAGCCCTTGATCCTGCGCCTCTTTGGCCACGACGAGCGCGGTGATTCGGCCCAGCGGGGCAGTGCGATGGATCACGACGCGGCTGCTGACGCCGCACATGCCGACCACCACCTTGTTGAGCGTTGCGACAAGTGGCGGCTCGCCCGCTTTTCCTAGTGCTGCCAGATTTTTGCGGACCTGCTTCTCGGCGATCTCATGGCCGAGTTCGTGGATCAGTTCGGTTAGGCGCGGCACGTCTGAATGCTTGGCGTCTCGGATTTTAGGTGTGGGCCGGGGTGCCGGCTCCTTGGCGCGAACTCGCGCTGCGGGCGGGGCCGGAGGTTCGGGTGCAGGCTCGGCGTCATTGGCCGCCTGCCTGTCTGGTTTGGCCCTGCGCTTTCTCGGCAGCACCGCGACGTCGAGCGAGGCGCCCCAGTCCTGGGCGCCGAGGTTTCGAAGGTAGTCCTCGGCGTCCTCCGGCTTCGCAGTCGGTCCCTTTTCGTCCATCCCGAACACCGCCTGACCGTTCGGATCGGTGAGGCCGACCTTGCCGAAGCGCCGCTTCCCCGGCGTTCGCACGCGGGAGCGGACGAGCTTCAGGCCGCGGTTGCGGGCTGTTTCGGCGAGAGCCGCGAGATCGGGATCGCTCACAGCGTGTCGACCACGTGCAGTACGAGGCCGACGAGCCCGCCGACGATCGTGCCGTTGATGCGGATGTACTGGAGGTCGCGCCCGACCGCGGCTTCGAGCCGGTTGGTAACGGTTTGCGCATCCCAGCCGCGCACGGTCTCCGACACGAGCTTCACGATGGAGCCGCCGTAGCTGGCGGACATGCCGACGACAGCGCGCCGAGTGAACTGGTTGATCGCCTTGCGGATGCGGGCGTCGCCTTCGAGCGTCGCGCCCATCGACTTGAGGATCTCGCCGAGCTTGCCGGCCATGACCGCGTCTGGGTTGCGGGCAGCCTTTATGATCGCCTCTCGGCCGCGCTGCCACAAGGTGTCGAGCCACAGGCTCACCGACTTGTTGTCGAGCAGCTGCTCCTTGATGTTCTCCACTCGCTCGCGGGTTTCCGGCTTCGTCTGGAGGTCGTTGGCGAGTTGCGCGAGTGCCTCCTCAATTTTCATGCGGACAGGGTGGCCGGGGTCTGTGGACATCTCAACGGTCAGTTTGCGCAGGCCGTCGATGATGGCGTCGGCGAGCTTCTCATCGAGACCTGCGAGCTTGAGCACCCAATTCGCCTTCTTGTGCACGATCTCGCGAATTAGCGGCTCGTTGGCGTCGAGCGCGCGCGCCATCCAGCGGATGCCGGCCTCCAGCATCGGCACGTGCCGGTCGTCGTTGATCGCACTGGCCAGCGCATGGCCGAGAAGCGGCGAGACCTCCGTCCTGCGTAGGCGCGAGGCGATAGCGCCCTTGACGATGCCGCCCAGGCGCTCGTCGTCGAGGCTTTCGAAAATATCCGCGATGAGGCGAGATGCACCGCCCCTGATGCGTGACTGCTCGTCGGGATTCGGGGTCTGGAGGAAGGCGCCGACCGCGCCCGCGACGTCCATGTTACGCATACGCCGCGCGACGACCGACGGAGTCAGGAAGTTCTCCTGCAGGAAGCGAGCGAGCGCCTCGCCGATGCGATCCTTGTTGCGGGGAATGATCGCCGTGTGCGGGATCGGAAGCCCGAGCGGATGGCGGAACAGTGCGGTGACGGCGAACCAGTCGGCAAGTCCACCGACCATCGCGGCTTCGGAGAATGACTTTACGTAGCTCAGCCACGGATATTGCGGCTCAAAATAACGCGTGACGGCGAAAACGGCCGCCATCACGACGAGCAGCCCGGTCGCGACAACCTTCATCCCCTGCGCACCGGGCTGCGCAGGGTTGAACCGGGATAAACTATTGTTGGTCGTCGACCTCATGCCGGCTCAATAGCTGAGCCGGGCTTGAGGTTCATCATTCGGCAGGAACGGGCTGTCCAGCCTGGTGCGCGTCGGCACCAATAAACCGGTGGAACAGCTTGCCGATCCTCGATTCGATCGAGATCGCGATCGAGAAGTATGACGGGACGAGGAGCAAAGTCAGAAGCGTCGAGAAGATGAGGCCGCCGATGACCGTGATACCCATCGGCGCCCGCCAGCTGTTGTCGCCGCTGATCGAGATGGCAGTCGGCAGCATGCCGGCGACCATCGCAACCGTGGTCATGACGATCGGCTGAGCGCGCTTGTGACCGGCTTCCCAGATGGCTTTGTCCTTCGGGAGGCCGTGGTTCATCATCTCGACGGCGAAGTCGACGAGCAGGATCGAGTTCTTCGCGACGATGCCGAACAGCATCAGCACGCCGATCAGGACGAAGAGGGACACCGGCTGGTTGGCAATATGCAACGCCACCGCCGCCCCAAGCGGCGCCAAGAGCAACGACCCCATGTTCACAAACGGAGCCAGGAACCGGCGATAGAGCAGGACCAGCACGGCGAAGACCAGCAGCACCCCCGCGATCAGCGCGACCGCGAAGTTGAACAGCAATTCCGACTGCCATTTCTGGTTGCCCAGATTTATCTTCTGCACGCCTTGCGGAAGGTGCTTCACGCTCGGCAGCTCGTTGACCTTCGCCCATACGTCGCCCTCGACGACGCCCGGCGCCAGATCCGCGCCGATCGCTAGGCGGCGAAGCTGGTTCGACCGAAGGATCGTCGTTGGGCCTGAGCCAAACCCGATCTTCGCGACGGACTTCAGCGGCACCGATGAGCCGTTCGATGTCGGTACCGGCAAATTCTCGAGCGTCGAGAGGTCGCGCCGCGAGCTTTCCGATAGCGAAACCTGGATCGGAACCTGGCGGTCCGA
This sequence comes from uncultured Alphaproteobacteria bacterium, assembly GCA_963752025.1. Lineage (GTDB taxonomy): Bacteria > Pseudomonadota > Alphaproteobacteria > Sphingomonadales > Sphingomonadaceae > Sphingomicrobium. The sequence continues at coordinate 100,703 of CAVVWY010000028.1, forward strand.
GAGGGAGAACTTCGCGCTGTTTTGCTCGATCTCGCCAAGCGTCGCGATGCGGATCGTTTGGCTCAGCGCAGCCGTCGTCACGCCCAAGTCGGCCGCGAGGTCGAAGCGAGGCGTAATGGTGATTTCCGGCTGCGCGAGGTTGCTTCCGACGCGAGGTGCGCGGAGTCCCGGGACGGTCGTCATTTCCTTGGCGATCTGGTTTGCGACCGCGATCAGCTGGCCGGGATCTTCGCCGCCGAGGTAAAGCATAATGTCGCGCGAGTCTGGGTCAGGGCCGCCGCCTTGCTGGCTCTGGAAGCTGACGCGAGCATCCGGCATCGCCGCCAAAGCGGGCGACAAGTTCCGCTCGAATTCCGTGCTCTTCACCTTGCGGTCCTTCTTGAGCACGATGTTCACATGGCCTTCGCCGACATTGATGCGCTCGAAGACGCGCTCGACGCTCGGATCCTGCGCAATCCTGTTCGCGACGCGATCGACGACCGTTTCGGTTTCCTTGAGCGTCGTGCCCGGCGGCATGGTGATGTTGGCCCGCGAGAAGTCGCTGTTTTGGGGCGGGAAGAAGGACATGGACAGCGTGCCGAATAGCGTGAAGCTGAGCAGCAGCGTCAGGACGCCAGCGCCGACCATCGCCATTCGATGGTCGTGCATTCGCGCGTTCCACCGGCTGGCCATGATCCCGTGCCAATCCGCGAACCGGGAGCCGCCGACCAGCTGGACGAGGATCGCGATCAGCTTGGCCGCGCCGTAGGCGAGCGCCGCGCCGGCGAGGAAGGCCAACGGGAAGCCGTAAGCGGTGGGAACCCCGGCCTTGCCCAAGCCCATCACCACCGCACCAATGCCGCCAACGAAGACGCCGAGGACAGGCAGAAGAAGCAGCCCGCCGAGCAGGTAATAGCCAATGCTCTTCGCCGGCTTCGGAAGCCTTGCGAGCAGGGCATTTGCCCTCGACGTGTCGAGGCTCCAGTTCAGGACCTTGAGGTAGATATCCATCCACTTCCAGGCGGCGTGCGGCTGCTGTCCATGCGAACGCAGGAAGTAAGCGGCGATCAGCGGTGTGATCATCCGCGCGACGAGCAAGCTCATCAGGACGGACAGCACGACGGTAAAGCCGAATGCCTTGAAATATTGCCCGGCGATGCCTGGCATGAGCGCTACCGGGAAGAAGACGGCGACGATCGCCATTGTGGTCGCAAGCACGGCAAGGCCGATTTCGTCGGCTGCGTCGAGTGAGGCCTGATAGCCCGATTTACCCATGCGCATATGACGAACGATGTTCTCGATCTCCACGATCGCATCATCCACGAGCACGCCGGCGACGAGGCCCATCGCCATCGTCGACATGAAGTTCAACGTGATCCCCAACATGCTCATGAAGAAGAAGGCAGGGATGGCCGAAAGCGGAATGGCGAGCGCCGAGATCGCCGTAGCACGGATGTCGCGAAGGAAGAGGAGGACGACGAGTACGGCAAGGATCGCGCCTTCGATCAGGCCTTCCATCGCCGATCGGTACTGCGCCTTGGTGTAGTCGACCGTGGTGAAGACCTCGGAGAATTGAATCTTCGGATTTTCCTTCTGGATGAGCTTCAGCTCCTTCTGAAGCGAATCGTAGGCCGTGACTTCCGACGCACCCTTCGCGCGCTGGATCATGAAGGTGACGACCTGGTGGCCGTTCTGCTTGGCGATCGAGCGCTGCTCGGAGTTGCTATCCTGCACCTCGCCGAGATCGACGAGCCTGACGAAGCGTCCGCCCGGGAGCGCAATCTGCGTCTGCGAAAGCTGATAGGCGTCCGATGCGTTACCGAGCACGCGGACCGACTGCTCCGACCCAGCAATCTCAGCCCGGCCACCAGCGCCGTTCATATTGCTCGCGCGAAGCTGCTGATTGACTTGCGCCGCCGTAATGCCCTGCGATTCCAGTGCGGCGGGATCGAGGATGACACGAATGGTGCGGTCGACGCCGCCGATGCGCTGGACGGCCGCAATGCCGGGCAAGCCAAGCAGGCGCTTCGCGACGGTGTTGTCGATGTACCAGCTCAGCTGCTCGAGCGTCATGTCGTTGGTCTGGGCGCCGATGTACGAGATCGGTTCGTCGTTAACGTCGACCCTCGTCACCTGCGGCTCGAGGATGCCTTCTGGCAGACTGCCACGGATTTGCGCGATCACGTTACGCACATCGTTCACCGCACGGTCGGTCGGTGTGCCGAGCTGAAACTGCACGAACGTCGTGCTGTTGCCCTCGCTCACTGTGCTGCTCATTTCCTCGACGCCATTGACGCCGCGGATCGCCGAATTCAACGCGTTGCGTGACCTGCGTCTCGAGCTCGTTTGGTGCAGCCCCTGGCTGCGTGACGGACACGATCGCGGCCGGGAAGTCGATGTCCGGGTTGTTGTTCACCTGCATGCGGGAGAACGACACTAAGCCAGCGAGCATCAGCCCCACGAAGAGGACGATGGGGAAGACCGGGTTGCGGATGCACCAGGACGAAATGTTGCGAAAATTCATGTCTTAATTGCTTTCGCTTACGCTTAGTGCGCTGCTTCCCGGTGCGGACTGACCTTCTGCCCCGGATTGAGGAAGGGCCCCGCCGAGAGCACCACCGCCTCGCTGCCTGACAGACCGGTCGCGATCGTGACGCCGGTCTCGTTCACGGTACCGATGGTGATGTTCCGCCGCTCGACCTCGTTCCGGCCATTGACGACGTAGACATAATTGCCGTTGGCATCGCTCAACACCGCGCTCTGCGGGAGCATCGGTGCGGCAGTTTCTCCCGCCGTGATGCGTGCTTCAGCAAAGCCGCCCGGCTTGACTGCCGGCGTATAGGGGATCGCGATGCGCACAGCGCCGAGGCGTGACTGCGTGTTGATCACGGGCGCGACCTGCCAAACGCTGCCGGAGATGCTGGCCGGGGCGCCCACGGGAGTGACACTCGCCGGCATGCCGACCCGAACTAGCGCAAGGTCCTGCTGCGACAGCTGGGCCTGCATTTCCATCTGCCCGCCTTCAGCCAGCCGGAACAGCGCGCCCGTGCCTGGGCTTACGACCTGTCCGAGCTCGACGGAGCGCGAGAGGATCAGGCCGGCAGCGGGGGCGAGTACATTGAGCTGCCCAATCTGTGCGCGGCTCGCGCCCAGTGCGGCCTGCGCCACACGTACCTGTGCGTTCGCGGCATCCCGCGTTGCCCGTTTCGAAATCGATTTCAGCCTTTGAAACGAAGCCGCGACCCTGCAGGGAAACGGCGCGATCGTAATTGGCTTGGGCAAGCGCGGCGTCGGCTTTCGCCGCCTGAACCTGAGCTGCGAGCTGTGCCGCCTGCTGCGTCTGCACGGAGCGATCGACGACCGCGAGCACCTGGCCCGCGCGGACCCAGCTGCCGGCATCGGCAAGGACGCGGATAACGCGGCCGCCCTGGCCGGCGATGCCGACGGGCTGGTCACGCTTGGCGGCAAGCGGCCCACTGGCGGTGATGACGCGCGAGACGGAGCTGCGGCCCGGAACAACAATAGTGACGCTGGGGATCTGGCCTGCGCCTTTGCCGTCGGCCGCCGACGCGCCCTCAGGCTTCGTGGCGCCCTTGCCCATCAACATTGCCGCCGCGAAAACGACGAGCACGGCCACCGCGATCGCGGCAATGATGACCCAGCGTCGACGGCGAGCACCGTCGGTCACAATAAGCGTGTCCGAGGTGCGGATCGAAGTTTCCCGGTTCATCATTCCCCTGCCAATTTTCTACTCTCGTGGTGCCTGAGCGACTGTATTACCCGAATAGGGCACCCCGTGCAACAGGGCGCTGGCGCGTTAACTATAGCTACTGCTTTTCGACTAACGGTGGCACTAGTGTCGCAAGCGCGCGTTCGGCGCTATTAAATCAACGGTCGGATGAACGACAGTCTAATAGGAGCGCGGCCATATGGAACAATATGGAATTATTGGCTGGATTGTAATCGGCGGCCTCGCGGGCGCCATCGCCAAGCTCCTGATGCCCGGAAAAGACCCGGGCGGCTGCATCATTACAGTGCTGCTCGGCATTGCTGGCGCGTTGATCGCCGGTTGGCTGGGGCATGCGATCGGCTGGTACAAGACCGGTGAAGGCGCGGGCTTCATTGCTGCGATCATCGGCGCATTCATCTTGCTGGGCATCTACCGGCTCATCGCCAACAGAAGATAACCCCGTTCAGCTAACAGCCATGGCGCACCGCTGATCGTTGCGGCTTGGTTGTGACTGTCTCAGGGGAACGAGAAATGAAAGCAACTGTGCTCGCCGCGCTGGCCTTTGGCGCCGCGATTCTTCCGGCTGCCGCGCAGGCGCAGCAGGCACCCTCCATCACCCAGTCGATCTCGGGCACCAGGCTCGATTTCACCGCGACCGGCGAAGTCACGCGCGTCCCGGATATCGCGATCATCTCGGCCGGAGTTGTAACGAAGTCCGCATCGGCGGGCGGCGCGCTCCAGGACGCTGCCGCCCGTATGCAGCGCGTCCGGGCGGCGCTGAAGGCCGCGGGCCTGGACGATCGCGACATCCAGAGCAGCAATATCAACCTGAATCCCGAATATCGCTACGAGAACAACCAGCCGCCCGTGATCGTCGGCTATTCGGCCTCGAACCAGCTGAGGGTGCGCTTCCGCGATGTCGCGAGGGCCGGCAAAATCCTGGATGCGCTTGTTCGCGAGGGCGCAAACCAGATCAACGGGCCGACACTGACAGTCGACAAGCCCGAAGCTGGTCTAAACGAGGCGCGGGCGAAGGCGATCGTGGCGGGCAGGGCCAAGGCCGAACTCTATGCGCGATCGCTGGGACTTCGCGTCGCGCGGGTCGTTTCGGTGAGCGAGAGCGAGAATTTTTCGGCGCCGCCGCCGATGCCGGCCATGATGGCAGCGCGCGCGGAGGCGGCAGATACGAAGATCGATCCGGGCGAGCAGAAGCTGCAGGTCAGCGTCGCGATGACGTTCGAGCTGCAGTGAAAGGAAAAGGCCGCGCGAGGGATCCCGCGCGGCCTTCGTTGAAAGCAGACTATCCGCGTCCGACTAGCGGACCGTTCCCCTGCGGATCAAATTGACGATCGCCAAAAGGATGACCGCGCCGATCAGGGCATAGAGGAAACTCTCGACCGAGATCCCGGCATTCATGTTCACGCCGAACAGCAGGCCGGCGATAACCGCCCCAACGATGCCGACGACGATGTTCAGGATGACTCCCTGCTGAGCGTCAGTCCGCATGATTAGACTGGCCAACCAACCACAAATACCACCGACGACAAGCCAGATGATGATACTCATGAGCCTCTTCCCTCCTGTTATCGTGACCGTCCAGCTTAGGACGGTCATTCCGGCATCACAGACGCGCGATGCGCGCCGGTTGTTCCGGATTCGGAAGGGTCTGGCAAGAAAATTGGTTAAGGAGCGTTGGGTCGAAACGGCGAGAAAGCTGGATAGATACCGGTCAGTAACGAATAATCGGCTCAATAACGCTGTTGGCGTTCGTACTGGTCGCGGTACTGTTTGATGCGCGTTACGCGCAGGCCAGGCATGCCGCTGCGATCAACCGCGCGCTGCCAACTCGTGAACTCCTCGAGGCTCAGCGTGTAGCGTTTGCAGGCTTCGTCGATGCTCAGGAGGCCGCCCGCAACGGCCGCTACGACCTCGGCCTTGCGGCGCACTACCCACCGCGTCGTCGAGGGAGGCGGCAGCGAATCGAGCGTCAGGGGCTCGCCGAGCGGTCCGATGACCTGGGCCGGACGAATTTTCTGGTTCTCGAGCATCTAGTTACACCTGCTTAATCATGGACACTGCACTGCTGTTTAATCCCGGCGCTTAAAAACATTCTGAAACGCGGTGGTTAATCACCCGGTAGTTCGTCCTTACGCTCCCTTAACTCTGACCCACTCGCGGCGAAGGCGCCGCCGAGCCGTCTGACCGCTTCCTGCCAGCCTTCACTTGCTGACAAGGCACAGGCGATCGTATCTTCACGTGAGATGGCATCGCCGCTCTCCACACTGGCGAGGATCGCGAGTAGCTCGTCGATCCTGAGCGGCTCTTCCGCATTTTGGCGAAAGTTCCCCTCGTGACGCGCCAATCGAGCCCCCTTCGTTGCCTCTCCACCCAATCGGTCTAGGCGGGGATGGTGAAATTCGAGTAAAGAACGCCGAAATTAGACCTCCAATGCGGATCGATTTTCAGCTCGGCCGTCCCGCGGACGATGCCCGGATCGTCGTTGCCATGTCAGGCGGCGTCGACAGCTCCGTCACGGCTGCGCTCGCCGCGCGAACCGGTGCCGAGGTCATCGGCGTAACGCTGCAGCTCTACGATCACGGAGAGGCGGTGAAGCGAAGCGGCGCGTGCTGTGCCGGACAGGATATTTACGATGCGAAGCAGGTCGCCGATCGCCTTGGCATCGCCCATTATGTGCTCGATTACGAAAGCCGCTTCCGCGAGGGCGTGATCGAGCGGTTCGTCGACGAATATGCGCATGGTCGTACGCCTGTCCCGTGCGCCTCGTGCAATCAGGGCGTGAAGTTTGTCGACCTGGTCGCTTTCGCGCGTGAGCTTGGAGCCGACTGTCTGGCAACGGGACATTACGTGCGGCGCGTCGTCAACGACGGCCGAATCGAGTTGCACAAGGGCGCCGATGTGCGTCGCGACCAGAGCTATTTCCTCTACGGCACGACGCGTCAGCAGCTCGATTTTGTGCGTTTTCCGCTCGGCGATCTACCCAAGCATGACGTGCGCCGAATCGCGTCTGAGGTCGGGCTCGAAGTTGCTGCGAAGCCGGACAGCCAGGACATCTGCTTCGTCCCGGATGGCGATTATGCTTCACTTGTGAAGCGTGTGCGTCCTGAGACCGAAGCACCCGGCGAGATCGTCGATGTGGACGGCCGCGTCCTCGGACATCACCGGGGCGTCGTGCATTTCACGGTGGGGCAGCGCCGCGGCATCGAGATCGGTGGCCAGCGTGAGCCGCTCTATGTGGTAAGAATCGAGCCGGACGAACGGCGGATCGTGGTCGGTCCGCGAAGCTCTCTGGCGGTCCGGTCGATGCGTGTCGTGGACTGGAACTGGCTAGCCGAGGATCAGCGCGACGTTTCGGTGAAGGTGCGCTCGCTTGCGCCGGCCGTTGAAGGCACCCGCAGTGGCGAGTGGCTGCGCTTCGCCACGCCGGAATATGGCGTCGCGCCGGGGCAAGCGGCGGTCGCATATGACGGCACGCGTTTGCTTGGTGGCGGATGGATCGCCGAGACCGTAGCAGCCGACCAGAGCGTGATGGATGCCGCCGCCGCTTAGCGCCGGCATTCTCCTTTTTCGTCAGCAGGGCAGCGAAACCGAGGTCCTGTTGATCAAGCCGGGCGGCCCATTTTGGCGGAATAAGGATGCCGGCGCGTGGATGATCCCCAAAGGCAAGGTCGAAGAGGGTGAGAAGAGCGCCGAAGCCGCACTGCGCGAGTTCGAGGAAGAAACCGGCACGCGCTTGACCGTCTTGCCGTTTCCTTTGGCCAAGATCCGGCAAGCCGGTGGAAAGTGGGTCGAGGCTTTCGCTGCCGAAGGCGACCTCGACTCTGAAGCCGTTACCTCGACCGACTTCGAAATGGAGTGGCCGCCGCGCAGCGGGCGACTCGAGCTGTTTCCCGAGGTCGAACAAGCGCGCTGGATGACGCTTGCAGAGGCACGTCAATTGATGCTTCGAAGCCAGCTCCCGCTGCTCGACGCGTTGGAGGCGAAGCTGAAATGATGAGCCTGTTGTATTTCCTGGCTGCGACCGCTGCGCAGACGACAGCACAGGCGCAGATGCCGAAACCTCCGGTGGCTACGTCAGCGGCACAGGTGTTGAACGTGCGCGTAGGCGATGTGCTGCTGAAGGACTTCCGGTTCCGTTCGGGTGAGACTTTCCTCGAGGTGCGTATGCACTATACGACGCTCGGCACTCCTCATCGGAACGCCAAGGGACAGATCGATAATGCGGTGATGGTGCTCCACGGCACCGGGGGAACCGGCCAGCAATTCCTTCGGCCGCAGTTTGCCGACGAACTCTATGGCGCTGGGCAGCCACTCGACGTCCACAAATACTGGATCATTCTACCTGACAACGTCGGGCACGGGAAATCATCTAAGCCGTCTGACGGCCTGCGAATGAAGTTTCCAAAATACGACTATGACGACATGGTCGAGGCGCAGTATCGAATGCTGCAGCAGCTTGGAGTGACGCATCTCAGGCTCATCATGGGCACGTCGATGGGGTGCATGCATGCGTTCGTCTGGGGCGAGACGCACCCCAATTTCGCGAGCGCGCTGATGCCGCTGGCGTGCCAGCCGGTCGAGATTGCCGGACTCAATCGCATGTGGCGGCAGCTGGCAATCAACGGGATCGAGGCTGATCCCGGCTGGCAGAACGGGAACTACACAATTGAGCCGATGGCCGGCTTGCGCGCCGCGCAGAACCTGCTGTTCGTCGCCGGGTCCGCGCCGCTCTTCTACCAGGCGCAATATCCCACGCGAGAGAAGGCCAGTGCTTTCGCCGAACAGAGCGTGTCGAACGCGCTCAAGAGCCTCGACGCGAACGACTTGATCTACCAACTCGATGCTTCGCGGAACTACAACCCTTGGCCGAAGCTGGAGTCGATCACGGTGCCGGTGATGTGGATCAACTCGGCCGACGACTTCATCAATCCGCGGAACCTGCCGTTCCCCGAGGAGGCGGCGCGGCGGATGAAGAATGCCAAGTTCCGACTGATCCCTGAAACGGCCGAGACGCACGGCCACGGCACGCATACCTGGGGCAAATTCTGGAAGGCCGACCTCAGCGAGCTTCTGGCGCGCTCGGAATAGGCGCGACGTCATACGCAGAGACGTGGTTCATGGTGATGAACCATTTGCCATTCACTTTGCGGAAGAGGCGCGTGTTGACGCCCTCCGTAACGCGCGGACCGCGCTCGAGCCGATATTGGCCGACCAACATTGCCGCGTCTGGCGCAAGCACGTCGACTTTCATGTTGTAGAAGTGGAGCTTACCGCGCCGCTCCGCCGATCCACCGTAGTCGCGGACATAATGATCAAGAGTCCCTTGCCAGCCCTCCTGGAACTTGCCGCCTGAGACGAACACGACGTCCGGGTTCTTGAACCCCGCCATGTAGCCGCAGAAGTCGCCCCGGTTCCACGCCTCCTCCATGTGGTGGATGGTGCCGAGGATCGCCGCCTTGTCCGATTGCGGACTGGCGGCAGCGAGCGCCAGCGCCGTGAGTAGAAGTCACAGCTGGAACTGCCCTTCGATCACCGTGTGGCACGTGCCGCCGAGCACTGCGCGATCGCCCCTCAGCCGGCAGTGAAGCACGCCGCTGCGCGTGCTCGCCTGCAGCGCGGTGAAGTCGGTTCGTCCGAGACGTTCCGCCCAATAGGGGACTAACGCGGCGTGCGCAGAACCGGTCACCGGATCCTCGTCGATACCGAGATATGGCACAAACACGCGGTCGACGATGTCGTACGAAATGCCGCGCGCCGTCACGACCGCCATCCGATGGATCTTCTTGAGTCCCCGCGAAATCGGGCTTCAGCGCGCGAACAGCGTCTTCGTCCGCGACCTCGATGATCGCGGCGTCATTATATCCATCAGCGAGCCAGACGTCGCTGTTTGCCAAGCCGAGCGCACGGCAGAGCTCCGGCTCTTCCACCTGCGTGAGGTTCGCCGCGCGCATGTCGAGCTCGAGCACGCCATCGTGCCGACTGACGATCAGCATTCCCGACTTGGTCGAGAAACGCACATGATCGCCGGTCATCAGCACGTGTCCAGACGCGAGCGTCGCGTGGCCGCACAGGGCGACCTCGCTGACCGGCGTGAACCAGCGTAGATCATAGTCGGCTTCGTCGCTGTCGCTCGGAACGGTGAACGCCGTCTCGCTGAGATTATTTTCGGCGGCGATCGCCTGCATCACTGCATCGTCGATCCACCTTTCGAGCGGCATAACGGCGGCGGGATTGCCGGTCAGCGGGGTGTCGGCGAAGGCATCGACCTGGAAGAAGGGAATTGTCCTCAACTTGCCTGCTCCGTGATTTCCTGCGGCAGGAGCGTTTCCCGATCCGTCTGACCCTCCGGATCGACATGGATCAGTATTTCCGTGTCGGGGAAGCGCTTCTGCAACTCTTCTTCGGCCTCGTCCAAGCGGTCGTGAGCTTCCTGCACCGTCCAGTCGGCCGGCACCCAGACGTGGAACTGGACGAACCGAAGAGTGCCGCTCTTGCGGGTTCGAAGGTCGTGAAGGCCGCGAAGTTCATCATATTCGGCGGCGGCATCGAGAAACTCCTGGCGCTCATCCTCGGGCCACTCACGGTCCATCAGCTGGTGGATAGACTTGCTGGACGCACGGAATGCTCCCCACAACAGCCACAGTGCGATGCCGATCCCGAAGACCGCATCGGCTCCCGATAAGTGCAGCGCTTGATCGAGGACCAACGCGACGATCACCGATCCGTTGAGGAACAGGTCCGATTCGTAGTGGATGTTGTCGGTCTTGATCGCCACTGAGCCCGTCCGTGCGATCACCCGGCGCTGATACCAAAGAAGTGCGAAGGTCAGCGCAATCGCGAGGACGGAGACGACGATGCCGTCTTCCATCGCCTGGGTCTGGCTGCCGGTCATCAGCCGGTCCACAGCGCGCCAGAGAATCCCCCGGCGGACACCGTTATCAGCGCGACCTGCGCGAGCGCGACTAGCGCTTCGGCCTTGCCATGTCCGAACCGGTGGTCGTGATCGGCCGGTACGGCTGCGATGCGTACGCCCGCAAGCGTGGTCAGGCTTGCAATCACATCGAGTGCCGTGTCCGCCAAGGAGCCGAGCATTGCGGTGGAATCGGTACGGTAGGCCGCCCAGGCCTTTGCGATGAGCAGCACCAGCGCGACGGACACGCTGGCGAATGCTGCTCGCGTCGAATGCACGGAATGCTCGGCAGCTGTCTTGGCCGTGGTCATGGGTAAAGCAGTCCCTCGGTCCAGCCGCTCTCATCACGCTGGAACAGCCGGCGCTCGTGCAGGCGGTAAGGGCGCTCGGTCCAGAATTCGATGCGGTTCGGGACTATCCGGTAACCGCTCCAGAACGGCGGGCGAGGGACGTCCTGTCCGGCGTGCTGCCGCTCCGATTCCTCGAAGCGTTGTTCGAAGCGTTCGCGGTTCTCCATCGGACGAGACTGGTCTGAGGCCCAGGCGCCAAGCTGCGAGTTCACGCGCGCGGCTGGCGAAATAGGCATCGGCTTCGCCCTCGGTGACCGCCTCGGCCATACCCTCGATCCGTACTTGGCGTCGCAGCGATTTCCAGTGAAACAGAAGCGCCGCGCGTGGGTTCTCTCTGAGTTG
>CAVVWY010000029.1:0-63478 GCA_963752025.1 uncultured Alphaproteobacteria bacterium
GCTTCCAGTACCGCATAGCCGAGGTCGGCGAGGATGTCGGCGGTGCTCGAACGGACCAGATCTTCGTCGTCGACAAGCAGAACCGTGCCGGTCGCGTTGATCGTCCCGCTGGCTTTGTCGTGACGGTCGGCCTCGGCCGGTTCCGCCGCTAGCTGAAGCCAGAGGTCGACCCGCGTGCCCAATCCGGGTTGGCTGGATATCGTCATCGCACCGCCAAGCTGCGCGGCAAGACCATGGACCATGGACAGGCCCAGGCCCGTGCCTTTCCCAACTCCCTTGGTGCTGAAGAACGGCTCGACGGCACGCTTGAGCGTCGCCTTGTCCATGCCGGTTCCGCTGTCGGTCACCGAGACGCAGACATAGTCTGCCGGAGCAAGGCCCGAGGAGTGACCCCTGCCGATCTGCTCGGCGGCCGCAGCAATCGTGATCGTACCACCATCCGGCATTGCGTCGCGGGCATTCACCGCGAGGTTTAGTAGGGCCATTTCGAGCTGGTTGGCGTCTCCAAGGGCGGGCGGCAGCTCGTCCGGCACGTCCACGATCACGCGGACCTGAGGACCAGTAGTGCTGTCAACCAGATCGGCCATGCCGCGGACAAGCTCACCGAGATCGATCGAGGTCGGCTGGAGCGGCTGCCGCCGGGCAAAGGCGAGCAGGCGCTGAACAAGCGTCTTCGCTCTCTCGGCGGAGGTAAGCGCTCCAGCGATGGTTCGCTGCGCCCGCTCATCTCCGACACCGCGCCGCTGCAGCAGGTCCAGTCCGCCGATGATCGGCGTGAGAAGGTTATTGAAGTCGTGCGCGACGCCACCGGTGAGCTGGCCCATCGCTTCCATCTTCTGGCTTTGGCGGAGAGCCTCCTGCGCAGCCTCGAGCACCGCTGCTGCGTGTCGTTCCGCGGTCACGTCACGCCCGACCGCGTAAAAGACATCCCGTTCGGGAACCAGCGCCCAGGAAATCGACCGCCATGATCCGTCGGCATGGAGCAGCCGGTCTTCGAATCTCGAGATCGTCTCTCCGCGCCGCAGCCGTTCGACGACCTGCCAAAGCGCTTGCTGATCGTCGGGATGGACCTGAACGGTGGCGTCACACGAAAGCAGCGTGGCTTCATCATAGCCGAGCGTTGCCGGTCCATGCGGGATTGATGGCGCGCAGGTGCCCGTCGAAGTCCATGATGGCGAACAGGTCACTGCTCATCTCCCACACGCGATTTCGCTCGCGCGTGCGCTCTTCGACCATGGCTTCGAGCTGCTCTCGGGAATTGCTCGAGTAGTTCCCGCGCCTCGACGATCTCCTGGATGTCCGTGCAGGTGCCAAACCAGCGAGCGATGCGGCCTTCGGCATCTCGCACGCACTGAGCGCGCCCAAGGACCCAGCGATATTCGCCGGACCGGTGCCGCAGGCGGTATTCGATGTGGTATGGCTCGCCAGTCTCAAGGCTGTGGCGCCACACCGTCCAGGCGCGGTCCTGATCTTCCGGGTGGAACATCCCGTTCCATGCCTCACCGTCGGTCGAGCCCGGCGGCACGCCGGTGAACTCATACCAGCGGTCGTTATAGTAATCGTGGAAGCCGTCGGGCCGCGTCGACCAGATCATCTGATCGACGGAGTTGGCGATTGCCTCGAAGCGTTCCTCACTCTCGCGCAGCGCCGCTTCCGCCCGTTGGCGGTCGGTGACATCCGAGCCCTCGACAAAGATGCCGGTCACTTCACCATCGGGGCCGGTGAGAGGCTGGTAGACGAAATCGAGGTAGCGGCGCTCAACCGCCGCATCGGGGGTTCGCTGAAGGTCGACCGCGATGCCCCTGCCGACATAGGCTTCGCCGGTCGCGGTACACGTGATCGAGGAGATCGAGGAAGCCCTGGCCTTCGGCTTCCGGGCACTGCCTCGCGCACGCTCTTGCCGACGAGATTGCGATGGCCGATCAGCTGCAGGTAGGCGGTATTGGTCGACTGGAACGTATGATCGGGACCGCTGAGCAGGGCCATGAAGCCCGGCGCCTGGTCGAACATCCCGCGAAGTCGCTCGGTCTCCGCCTCGAGCTCCCGCGCGGCGAGCACCTGCTGGGTGGTCTCGCTGCACACGACCAGCACGCCGCCGACCCCATTTGGAGCGTTCTGGTCGTCGATCGGGCTGTAGCTGTAGGTCCAGTAGACGTCCTCACGGACGCCGTCGCGGGTGATCGGGACGAGATGGTTTTCTTTCCACGTTGCGCCGCAACCCGACATGACATGCTCAATCTGGGGGCCGATGATGTCCCAGATTTCATCCCACACTTCGCGTCCGGGTCGTCCAAGAGAGGCCGGGTGCCGCTCCGATCCGATCGAGCGCCGATAGGCATCATTATAGAAGCAGCGAAGCTCAGGACCCCACCAGATGTACATCGGGTGGCCGGAATTGAGGATCAGTCGGACGGCTGTGCGCAGTGGCGGCGGCCAGCCTTCCGGCGCTCCCAGCGGCGTCGAGCGCCAATCATGCGCCCGGATGAGCGCTCCCATTTCGCCGCCGCCGGCCAGGAAATCGGATACGCGGACTCCGGGAGCGTCAGTACAAACTTCCATGAGGTGAAAGTTATCACTCCAGTCAATCTGCAGCCACTCGTTTAGCGCCGTCCGCTTTCCACCCAAGCTTGCCGCGGCAGCTTTCGACCCATTGCCGACGTTCGCAGTCGGCGATTAGATTAATCGCGACACACGATCGCGTACCAAACTGAGGGGGTCCCGTTGAAATGTCTTGCCTCACTGTTTGGCGCACTTTCGCTTCCGTTTGCGCCTTCGATGGTCGTTGCCGCCCATCCTCCGGCAGTTCCCTACAATTGGCGCAATGTAGTCATTGGTGGCGGCGGGTTTTCGCCGAACATCATCTTTTCACCGGTGGAGAAGGGGCTCGCTTATTTGCGCACCGACGTCGGCGGTGCCTACCGGTGGGATGCGCGGCAGCAGCGCTGGATTCCCCTCGAGGACGATATCTGGAACGACAGCTACTATGGCATCGAGAGCATCGCGCCGGATCCGAAAGACGCAAACATCGTCTACGTTGCGGCGGGGATGTACGCTTGGGCGCCGGCTGCAATCATGCGAAGCAATGATCGCGGCGCGCACTGGGATATTATCCCCGTGCCGTTCAAGATGGGCGGGAACGAGGACGGGCGCGGAATGGGCGAGCGCCTCGCGGTCGATCCGGAGCGGACGTCCACCCTCTTCTTCGGCTCGCGCCATGACGGGCTGTGGCAAAGCGACGACCGCGCCAAGACGTGGCACAAAGTCGAAAGCTTCCCTTGGCACGGCCTCGGCACACCCGCGCCCAAACACACGCACGGCGGCCTTTCCTTCGTCGTCATCGGCGGATCGGGAGTCATCTATTTGGGAGTGGCCGATCCAGCGCCGAACCATCTGTTCCGCTCGACTGACGGCGGCGAGAGCTGGACAGCCGTAAGCGGCGGCCCGGGACCGGAGATGCTGCCCACCAAGGCGGCGATGGACCCGTACGGCGTCCTTTACGTCGACTATGCGACCGGGATCGGACCCAACGGCGCGGACGATGGAGCGGTGTGGAAGCTCGACACGCAAACTGGCGGGTGGACTGACATCACGCCCGCGCGCGGCGAAGACGCCGAAGGTGGTTACATGGGCCTCAGCCTCGACCGACAGAGGAATGGCCGGGTTGCCGTCTCCACCGTGGATCGCTGGAATCACAAGGACACGGTGTGGCTGTCAAACGATGGCGGCGCTCACTGGACGAGCCTGCGCGAGCACAGCAGGCGTGACGAGAGCGGGGTGCCGTGGCTCAAATACGATCATGGCGAGTTCGGAGGGTGGATTTCGGGCCTCGCCTTCGATCCGTTCGACGGCGGTACCCTAGCCTACACGACGGGCGCTACGGTCTACCGGACCACTGACGCGTTGAAGCCCGAGTTGCTGTGGAACCAGTGGGTCAAAGGCGTCGAAGAAACCGTCCCGATGGACCTGATCAGTCCATCGGCAGGCGCACACCTGATCTCCGCCATCGGCGACGTTCACGGTTTCGTGCACGACAAACTCGACATTTCGCCGCCGAAGGGGCTGCTTAATCCCGACCTGCCGCACACGCTCAATCTCGATTGGGCCGGGCGCGCGCCGAATATCATCGTCCGCAGTGCTTCCGGCTATTTCCCCGATCCGAAGGGCGCATCGCTTGGCTGGTCCGCCGATGGCGGCCGCAGCTGGCATGAACTGATCGCGCCCCCGGGCAGGTGGGCACGGCTGCGCCGGCTCGGAGCGACACGGACGGAAAGGCGCCGATCACCGTCTCGGCCGACGGCAAGACTTTCGTCATCTCAAGTGCCGGGTTGCTCGCTACCGCCGACCGCGGGCGCAGCTGGTGGAGGCCGACAGGCGTTCCTGCCGGGCTCACTGCCCTTGCCGACAAAGCGGATGCGCGGGTCTGGTATGGAGTCGACTATGCGGGCGGAAGGCTCTTCATCAGCCAAGACGGCGCGCGCTCTTTCCGACGAGCGGCAGCCATCGGCTTGCCTGCGGATATCTCCGGCCGCACCGGGCCTTTTGCGACTGTCATCCACCCGAGAATGGCGGCGGTGCCCGGAACCGCCGGCGACCTTTGGCTGCTCACCAATGGACACTTCTATCGCAGCACGGATTACGCGCGCTCGTTCACGCCGGTCGTTCAGCCCAATCCGCTCTTGCGGGATATGTCGTTCCTTGAGTTCGGGTTCGGCAAGGCCGCTGCGGGTGCACCCGCGCCTTCCATTTACGCCTTCGGAGTCCACTTCAACCCGACCTTCGGTGGGCTCTATCGTTCGACCGACGGTGGGGCGACTTGGGCCAGGATCAACGACGACGCTCACCAATGGGGACTCAGGTATCGTGTTGTCACCGGCGATCCGCGGATCTTCGGCCGCGTTTACGTCGCAACTGACGGGCACGGAATTTTCTACGGAGACCCAGCGTCTCCGTGAATCGACCAATGGGGATGCGCTAGTGTCCGCTTTACACCCTAACCTGCCGCGGCAGCTTTCGACCCATTCCTGCCATTAGCGAAATTCAGGCTGGTTCGTCCCAAACGTCTCCGAGTAAACCGTGCCCTCCTCCAGAAAGCGCATGAGCTTTCGAGCGTCATCGTCCGTTTCGACCGTCATGTCCTCGAGTTCGAGGCTAACCGGAAGATGGTCATTCGCGTGGACGAGCCTGTTCCTTACGCGCAAGAGTCCGACGTCGGCGAAAACGGATGCGGGGCCGCGCGGCCCAAAAGGTCATCAGGTCGCCAACTTGGGGGACAATCTCCAAATCAACGTGCCCTGAGATTTTTCCGAAAGCCTTAGCCTTGGTGAAAATCGACGCATCGACATAAACTTTGGGCATTGCACACTCACAACCGGACTGAGCGGGTTACGCGGGAATTCCTAATGTCAGCTTTCCACCCAAACTTGCCACAAGCGGCGTGGCCGCTCGACCCATTGCAGACCTAGCGCGCGATGCCACCAAGGGCATGATGCGGTGGCCGTGGCTCATCTTTGCCATTCTGTTGGTATGCGGCCTCGTCGCCTTCAGCTCAGCGCGGATTGGTCGGCAAAGTCGTGGCTGACCTTCGCCGCATACGCGGTGAGCATGGTCAGTATCCTGGGCGTCTTCATTTACGCGTTCGGTCGTGCGCTCGCTGGCGCCGCCTTTTGGCGAACGTTCAGATGGCTATTCGTCGGCATGGTGACTCTGCAGGCTTTGTTCCACGCGATTGAGGTCGCAAGGCATCACGGATATTCAGCGACAGCGACAGTCGGCTTCATCTTCATCGCCGCTGTTCTCATCGGCTGGATATACATCCTGCAGTGGGTCGCCATCATTCGGCTCGCAGAAGAGCGACGTAGCTAATGTCAGCTTTCCACCCAGACGCCTGCCACTAGCTGGCAGTTGCGACGACATTCACCAAGGCTAGGCCTTCACGTCCGGTAGCAGTCGCGCACCAAACGCCCGCAACGCCGTCGAGGGCTGCAAGATTGCTATGCGTTGCGGCCTGCGAAATCATCGGCCATCTCATGGGAGACCCAATTCTGCGATGCGCTCGGAACGCAATCTGCGAACCCAGTCGGATAGCGCTTCACGTTCGTTGTCTGCATCCGATTGAGACACATAAGTGCCGCCGCATAGTCCAAGACCATCGTATACAAAGCCATGCGTCGTGCTCGCATGTTGGGCGGCTTGGCTCAATGGCAGCTTTCCACCAAAGCGGAACTCTGGGCGCAAGGAGCTTTTCTGGACTTCAAAGATCTAGATCGCGTTCCGCGTAGCTGGGGCAATCGTCGGCACTCGGCTCGATCGCCTGGACCGGCGTTCCGTACTTCAGACGATATATGCCGTAGGTGATCGCAACCATAACCAAGAGGTCAGTGAGGGCGAGAGTGCCGAGCGCTTTGCCGGTAGCTCGGGCGGTCCAAGACCAGTCGAGCCGAAACACGCCTGCAACTTGCACCATCGCGAACGTGGCCGCCAACACCCAGAACCACCACTCTTTGCGAAGAGGCCACGAAAACTGAATGAACATCGTAATGACGCCGATCGCGGTCCCCAACATCCATCCCTGCGCCTCGCCCATAAAATAGGAGAGTGTAAAGCACACCGCGATCATCCCAATGAGGACAAGCCACCCCGCAGGCCGAGAGGGCATTTTAAACGGCGCGTTTCTCGGGTTGTTTGAAACCACCCCCGGAATGCTAACGACCGTTTGAACTCCGGCAAGCCTACGTCCGCTTTCCAGCCAAACTTGCCACTAGCCTGGACGCCACTGGTTGAGGATCGCTCCTAGCAAGGGAGCCTCTCATGAACGTGCCAGCTGCGCTGCCGCGCATTGTCGACCCATTGAAGACATTACGTCCCGCGTTACTCTGGCCACATGAATAGCTGCGCTCAGGTTGGTGTTGTCCGTCCGTCACACGGTGTCGTCAGACGCGTACTGTTGCCGATCTATGCGTTGGACCAGCTCATTTTTTTCGCCGTGATGGCGGTGCCATTCATTTGGGTAGCAAGCGTTGAACCGCGCCTCGCACTCTACATGGGAGTGGGGGGCTACATCGGAGCGATGCTGACGATGCAGAGGTCCACACCGTCTAGTCTCTTGCTGGCCCCCGACCAGGAAATGGCTGTGATCGAAGTGTTGGACGGCTCGCGTTTTCTAAAGCGAACCGGGCACGGTGACGAATGGATTAGTACGCGCGGTCGGTTGAAACGGTGGAGCACCGACGCGATCAGACTGAAACGCACACCTACGGGCGTGTTGGTAACGGGGCGACTTTGGGACCTCCAAATCCTCGCACATAGGGTGGGCCCAAAGCTGTCCTAAGCGCAAATGCTCAAGAGCCAATTTAGCCTGACGCCGGTCAGTCGCTAGCTAGTGGTCGTTGCGACCGAACAGCGCTCGGAAAGCGGTGCGCGCTGCCGGATCGTAGATCGTCGCGTGCGTCTCGTTCGTGCGGACAAACTTCCTACAGAGCGCCGCCGGCTTAGCTGTGCGAAACGCATCTTCAAGCCGTCGCTGCAATGCGCGGTCCTTGGCTGCGGCCTCGGCAGGTGGGGCGGGGGTTCGAACGCTACCCAAACCCGAGCCCTCTTGAAGCGGGACTGACGAAGCCGACGTGCGGCAATGTGAACCAGATGCCCATCATTCCACCAGAGACTGGACTGATCGAAATGAAGTCTGAGAAGCTGTTCGGTCGGTCGAGGATTGTCTCAAGCACGAACAAGCCAGCGAGTGACTCACCTATGAGCGCGCTTCGATCGGTGGTGCGGTAGTGCGAGGCCACCCACGGCTTCAGCTCTTCGATCAAGAACTGGCGATAACTCGCTGCCCCTCCGGAAGTCGGCGCCGATTTGCGGTCTGCCGCAACGGCTGAAGGCGACGTGAGATCATGGCGGCGGTCGACGCCCTCAACTCCAACAACAACTAGCTCCTGCCCCTGTCCGTAGGCGGCATTGATCTGCGCCAGCGCGGCGATGTGTACGAAGTCCTCACGCTCGCCGCCGTCGAGCAGGTATAGGACAGGGTACGAACCTGAGCCGCTTTCGTAGCTCTCGGGCAGGTAAACGTTGACCACCCGAGTGTCGCCGAGGACGTGGGATGGCAGCTGGTACGATTGCCCGATAACTATCGGTCGGCCAACTTCCGCGGTCCCTGGGAGCGGCGCGGAGATGGCCTCTACAGATCCGACAGAGAACAAGAGCAAGGCCGCTAACACCCGCGATCTCGTCATTGCGAAGGCACTCTCGCGGTACCTGTCGCGCGGGCTGCTAATGCGTCCGCGACAACCCAAGCGGCGCTGACCAACGCGAAGTTCATGGCATTTCCGGCCCAAGCATCATGCTGCGTGGAGTTCCGCAGTAAGGCCGGGAGCCAGATGCACGCGCTGTAACTAGCAAACATCACCGTCAGCAACCGGGCGGCGAGGCGCGCCTGAATGAGAAAGATGATGGCTAGTCCGGCAGCGACATCGGCGATCCCCGTTGCGAGAGCCCAGAACGGTTGGCTGGGCGGTATCCACGATGGGACCATCGCGGCGGTCTGCGCCATGTTGAAGAAGTGATTTAACCCGAAGGCCATAGCGCAAATGCCGAATAGCACTCGCAAGACGTCGAGCTTCGCCCCTTGCTCCAATCCCCCGCCCAGTTGCGGCGAAACGCTAGCAGCAGCGCCGCGCTTACTAGTGACAGCTCTTCGGCAAAACCGCCCCAGGTGCCGAAGACGAAGGGCAGGAGCAGGATGCGCTTGACCCAGAGTCCGGCGAACAGCCCGTAAAGCGCAGCAAGTACAAAACCCCCGGCCGGCTCGCCCCGGCTCCATTGAACCGCCACTCCAGCGATCAGGAAGGCGGCAGCTACTGCGTACGGGAACCAATGCCATTCCGCCGCAACGTCCGGCATCGGTTGCCAAACTCCAGCAAGCTGCCCGAAGAACATACCTACCAGTCCGAGAACTATCGCCGCGAACCCAAAAGCATGTCGTCCGATGTCGCTCATCACGATCAGCATACGGCGTGTTTAACGGCAGTCGAGATGGCAAGCAGACTGCGTGCATTTCGATGCGGACACTAGCGGTCACTGCGCGGGGTGACGTTTGAGCGCCGCGCCCCGTGTTTGCTTTCAAATCGCTGACGACGAATGTCTGATGGCATTCAGGTGCAGCATGCAAGTGCAGACGCAAGCGGGGATATGATCCAGCCGCGTCGGACGCGGCTCTTTGAAGGAGTCAGTATGCGTAAGTTGGTTCTCGGTGCCGCCTTGTTAGCGACTGTCTTGCCGTCGGCGGCGTTAGCTCAATCATACGGAGAGATCCGGCACGATCGTCAGGTATTACGGCACGACCGTCAGGAGCTGCGCCGCGATCAGCGTGACGCTCGGCGTCATGTTGCATACGTTGCGCCGTATCGAGGATGGGCATTTCGACCGGTCAGGGTTGGGCACCAACTGCGCCCGGCCTTCTTTGGCTCTCGCTATTACGTGACGAACTATGGAGCCTACCATGTCCGTGCACCCGGGCGTTATCAGCGTTGGATCCGCTATGGCGATGATCTGGTGTTGGTAAACGTTCGCACGGGCCGCGTCCTCGAAGTGATTCAGAACCGGTTCTGGTAAAGGAAGTTGCGGCTCCGGCAATGTCGGGCCGCAACACCCTTCATCACAGAGCGATCGCGACAAGTCGTTTAACGCCTACGAAGACTAGGAGCCATTTATGCGTAGTTCTCTGCTGACATTCGCGATGTGCGCTACTTTAGCGGCCCCCGCTGCGGCGCAGAGTGCCAACACTGCCACGCAACCGACGAGCCAGACCGCGCCAGCGAAACCTGCGCTGGTGAAGAAGCGGGTTTGCACATACGCTGAGGAAGACAGCTACTCGCGCCTCGGCGGCCGTAAGATTTGCAAGGCGATTGAGGTGCCCGCGGACAAGGCTGAAAACACTGCCCACCTAGGCGCCTCGTCAGCTGAGCCGACGCTGCCGCGCGACTGAGCGCCTGGCGAGACGAAGTTGGGCTGTTTGCGGAATGTACAGCTAGAGAGAGATGGCAGCTTTCGACCCATTCCGGGCAATCCAGTGCATTGCGCGACGCTACGACAAGCGTTTGTCACGCCAACGCCAGGTACCGCGTATAGCGAGAGGCGGGACTAAGCCTATGACGCAGCCAGCCAAGCTGTAAGCTGCGATGAAAGCAAAATCGAAAAGCAAGAACCTGAGGGATTCTCTGTCGATTGCCGACCAGTCAATTAGTGCCGATCCGTTCACGGTTAGCGAAGCCACAAACGCAACGCCGATAAGTCTGCTAACGGAATGTCGCTTTTGCAGGACGAATAGCGCGGCGCCGCACAACCCGACGATGAACGCCAGAAATGCAGCGAAGAAGTAGGTGAAGTCCAATGCGGCCTCCGTGCATGCGGAACGGCTTCATGCTGACAGCGCTAGTGGCAGCTTTCCACCCAAACTTGCCGCGGCAGCTTTCGAGCCATTGCGGACATTAGGACTAACCCCATTTCTTCGCTTGTGCCGATCTCTGCGCTCGGTGGGCGAGAGCAGCGAGGGCGATGAGTTCCGTGCGGGTACAACTGCCCCGCGCGGCGTGCGCTCATACGAGGTTCCAGCTAACGTGTTTTCCGATTTGCGACAGGATTTGAGCAATCGGCGCCGGAGGGCACTGTCGCACTTGAAATTAGCTTGAATCCGAATCACTTGGCATCTCGATGTGTCACGCTTCAGGCTAACCATGGAGAATTGTAGTGGACCGCGACCGGGTGATTAGGTTGATTGCCGAGAACGCCTTTCGGATCAGGGAAAACTTGCAGCTTATGGAGGACGGTCAGCTTACATGCGCGTTCAACGGGAAGGACGTAACCGACAAACAACTCGGTTGGCATGTGAAGAGCCTGGTCAATCTTGAAGCCATCTTGGCCGAGTACGAACACGCCGATACCTAAGGGGCGTATGATCAGAAAAATCCCCGAGCTTGGGCGTAAGCTCGAAGCGTTGTTAGATGAGCGCGACGATCTGCTTATCCGCATCAGTCTCGAGCAGGATGCATTCCCTCCGAACGCAGCCAGGCTCGAGGCCATGCACAGCCGCGTCGCTCAATTAGAAATCGAGATAAGGCAGAACAGGGCCGAGCGTGGCGCCAATCAACCGGCGGCTAACGCTCCGTTCCGGAGGCGAAATTCTAGGCACACCGGCAGTAAGCGCTCGTTTCCCTCCCGTGACCCAAGACCGCATCATCGCTGTAGGGCTGCTCACCGAGCGGGACATTCGAGCTCTCGGCGCAACGTTTGAACGGCTTTGGCCGGTCGAGGATACGCCGTGCTTCTCCCAGCTGCTGCAGGCCATCGATGAGGCGGATCGCGAGCTGTGGCGGGACTGGGATGCTCGTGATGAGCCACAGATGGAAGAGCCCCAGCAACTAACCCCAAGGATTCCCCGGCCCGAGCGATCGCGGCTTAGGCGGCTCGTGTCCCATGCACTGAGCGCCGAACCAGCCGCCGTGATCGCCGAGCACCCTGCGACATTTCACGCACCATTGAAGGTCGGCGGGCGGATCAGTGAGGCGGCGTTTCGGCATTCAGCTGACATATGCTCCGCGGGAAGCTTCGGGAACGCGTCCGCCACTGCCGACGTTCGTTCCTGCCGCTTCATCTCGCGCAGCCTGAAGGCGTACGCATCAGCCAATTTGAGATGGACTTCGCGGACACGACGGTCAGAGGACTTCATCGCAGCAATTAGCTCTTCGTGAGCGCGCTGCACGAGATATTCGGCGTCTGACATACGCCTTCCGTGCCCCGCTTGTCCGCGAGCTGCCCCATGCAACTCGCGAAAACAGGACCTATCCACAATTATTGCGGGGCGATCTGGAACGCCTCAGCCGTCGGAGATCAACTCCAGCGCGCAAAGAAAAAGGCGTGATGGTCGCTTCAGCCTTTCCATGTGATATTACCGTCAGCAGGGCGAGAGGTTTCTATGGACGAGCCAAAGCGCGACAAGGCAGACGACAGTCACGCAGCCAAGTTCGCCGCTAGACGCCAGTTTGATGAATGGCTCGCCAAGGAACGTCGAAAAGCGAGCGATACGGGAAGTCCATAGAGGCAAAAAGCGCACAGACGGCGCCCGTCATCGGGCCGTTTATTCTCAGGTTTTTGATGCTAGGTAAGCTGCGTCCGCTGTCGTGATTTGTGCAACTTAGCAGAGGCCTTTTGGCGGCGGCGGACAACCTTTGGGACCATTTATTAACTGTCCCGGGCTAACGCCTCCCCTGAAGCCCGCGGTTGTGTTTCGTCTCTGGTCTCCGCTCGAGCAACGAATAACGTGTGGCGGGTCTCACCCCCTGTGCCATCAACGGCAAATCGAAGCGACCGGGTTGCGCCTCACGCGGCAAAGCAGCCACATGGCGTGACGAACCTTTCCCGTCTAAATCGCCGAGCACCCTGCGGCATTTCACGGCATTGAAGATCGGCAGTGGGATTGGTGAGGCGACGCTTCGGCATTCCGCAGCAGTACGCTGAAACGTCAGCAGCCGCCCGATGACTGTCATGATGCCGGGGGCGACCCCTATCTTAGCGTTCTCCCAGCTGGGAAACGATCTGATAAACGCGACCTCGAGCGGCGTTCGTCGCCAGACGCTTAAGCGTACGAAACTCTGAGGTCCCGCTTGCGCTTGGACATGCGCACCGCACCACCAACAAAACCGAAGCCGAGCAACATCGTTGCCCACGTCGCCGGTTCTGGCACAGCCGACGTGGTCCAAAACAACATGTCTTGCCGCTCGCTATTCTTCGCAACGAACAGATGGAGGTTAGAGCCTGTCGTTCCAGCGCTGCTAACCGCTTGAGCCAAGGCCGCGTTCGCATCGGCAACCAAGGACGGGTCGTTGTGGACGTTGTTCATCCAGAAGTTTCCACTTGCAGCGTCGTAGGTGCCGTTGTCGTAAATGGCCTCCCAGACGGCAGCCTGGGTCGTCGCATCCGCAGATTTGCCCGCAGGCCCGCCGTGGGCAGCAATCAGGGCAGCCAGCTGGTTGTACTTGGCCGTGTTGCCACCGAGGTAGTCGAGTAAGGAGACCACCTCAAACGTGCCCGGCCCGGAATAATTGAGAATGTCGACGCAGTAGGCGAATAGATTGACAACATTGCCGTCGAGAGTGCCATTCAGATACTGTGGTGAGACATACACCGACGAGTAGTCCTTTGAAGGGCTGGTAAGGTGGATGCTTGCAGTCACTGGAGATGGACCGGGGTAGACCACGCCTGTCGAGTTGACGATCAGCGTCGCTGCATCTGCTTGAGCTGCACCGATAAGCATCGAGAGGCTAGTGATGCAGCTGGCGGCCAACGCCAACGTTGCGCGAAGTTTCATGAATGCCCCCGGTCATAAGTGTTAATCCGGCGTAAACTCATTGCACATCAACGATCGGTCAACGAGCTCCTAAACCGTCGTGTACCCTTTCGGGACAAACGCCACATCGCAGGCTGCACCTCTCGGTGCGATCCTTCTGCTGGCGATTGCTTAAACTGCCGATTGCAGCGCCGTTCGTCGCGCGGAAACTCAGAGCGCGAGCAGCTCCCGCTCCGGCCCGCGGTGTGTGCTCTGACTCGGAGGTTTTGCTTTGAAACGATTAGCACAGCACCGCTAATTCATATATCATTTACTCAAGCGATGCGTGCCGAAAATTAACAAGCGTGACGCTTGGACTCAGGCCCCTGCGCCGTCAATCGACCGAGAGGAGATTGCCATGCGTGCCATAGCAGGTCTGCTCGGACAGGCCTCGAACTGCGGATCGACAGAGCGCAGACAGTTGCCTCCCAGACACCGGCTTGCATCCCGCCGTATCTGGCTGAACCCGGCCCTGAACTTAAGCGAGTTTAGACGTGGCGCTCGCATTGCGGCATCTCAGAGGTGGAACTCAGTTCCATATCTTTGCAGGGGACGCGATGATCGGTCGAACAGTGCCTCACAAGTTCGATCGCGCCGGCTGCACTCTCATCGGTCAGTTCGTTCCAACCGCCGAATATGAGCCGGAGAACCATGCGACGCGCATGAGTGGCAAACCAAGCCGCTCACCTCTCGCTGCAGCCTTCAGGTTCACGGGCCCGACGGCCTACTTGTCCCGACCCTCGATGTCTGCATCTACGATTGCGGGAGCAGTTCAGGGGGCGCGACCAGAGACGTCTACATCATCGGCATCCCGCTTGAGCTTTTCGAGGCTTACGCAGGAGCCTGGGACTAAGATCCAACGTCTGCTCTCTTCGGAAATTGAGCCGCCGCGCGCATACTCCACGTGATGGAAAGCTGACATCTGCATGCTCGGTGAACCGCCCTCGAACTAGCATAGGCTAATGAAGTTGCCAGTCGACTGCGGCACCACTGATATTGTTGTGAGCCAGTTTCAGCGGGCGCTTACGATTGGGAGCCAAGCTCCCGCCCTCTCTCCGGGGGGAGGCATGAACGGCCCGATACTTCCTACACGTACGTCAGGGCACCGACGAAGCGTTAGACGAAGAAGGGGTGGACCTCGATACGTTCGAGGCGCTCAAAGCGCTGGTGCTGGCCGGTGCGCGTGACACAATGAGCCACGACCTAAAGGCGGGCCGTCTGCGCCTGGAGTTGCGCATAGACGCGGAGAATGAAGCTGGAGCTGTTGCTTATAGTCTCCCGTTTGCCGACGCCCTGCGCATGAGTTGCGCTTAGACTTCGGGAGGGCCGTTCCTTATGTTGCCAAACACGGCATAGCGAAGGCCCACCAAAGCCAGGATCGGGCCGCGAGCAATCCAAGGCCGATGAGGTGCACTCAAACGTCGAGTGTCCGACGTTAACGCTAACTCGGTGCGTCTAGCCGTTGTCCTGAGCGCTCCGCCCGTATTTCCAGGTAGCACTCGACGTTATGCGCCCTCCCGAGGCTCGTCCCAGTGTCGTGACCTCCGGCCCGACAGCCAGACTGCCCCCTGTGCTCGTCGGGCCGTCACGACACTGGGGAAGGGGGCGATAACTGTCATTTTTGGCCGTCAGCAGACCGTCCGCTTAGTGGCAGCTTTCGACCCATTGCGGACGTTAGGTGGACGTGCTCTCTGGTCATCGGGGGAGCGTGAGCATGCAGCAGGTTTCTAGTGCAGTAGTCGCGGATGTTCCGCTGTCCTCAGTAGCTCGAGCCCCTCGGCGAACTCCTCCGCGCAAGCTGCACAGCTACTTCGTTGCATTCGCCCTCGTGTTCGCCGCCATCGTGCTAACCGGATTTTCCCGCACCTTCTTCCTGCCGATGGCACGCGGCACGTTGGCAAAGCCGTTGATTGTCCACGTTCACGGCGCATTCTTCTTTGCGTGGACGGGGTTGCTGGTGACGCAGGCGGTGTTCGCCGCCACAAAGCGGCTGAGACTTCATCGCAAAGTCGGGTCAATCGCCGGCTGGCTGGTTCTGCCGATGGTTCTCCTCGGCACTATCGTAGCGACACGAGATACGGTCCACGACTTCAAGGCTGGTGATGGCGACGCGGCTTTGTCGTTCTACTATGGCGAGCTCGCTGACTTGGCGATGTTCGGTCTGCTTGCGGGAGGGGCCATGCTGCTTCGCCAGCAAGCCCGACTTCCACAAACGATGGGTGATCCTTGGCAGCCTTGGCCTCGTCGGCGCCGCGATCGGCCGCATTCCAGAGATCAGCAGCTACTTTCTGTACATCTACCTGGGCCTGATCGCATCGGTCGCGGCCTATGATCTAGCCAGCCGCCGTGCAGTTCATCCTGCCACAATGTTCGGAGCCGCCGTTCTCTTGCTTCTGGGTCTTTCAGAAGAATGGATTGGCGGAACAGCTGTCTGGCTGGACTTCGCGCACCGCTTACTGGGAGTTTAGCTGGGCCGACTTCGGATGGCAGCTTTCCACCCAAACTTGCCGCGGCAGATTTCGACCCAAAGCTGCCACAAGAGCCTCAGGCTCGCAGATGCGTTGAGACTTCCTCAATAGGCGCTCGCTGCATTTTCGCGTACCCGCACGTTCATGAAAACGCTCGCGCTTCTATACGATGCGGCCGGTCATGACCGGAAGGTAGACGACCTTGACAAGGTTGACCCTTCCTCCCTCGGGCCGGAGCAATTACTTTGGGTCGACGTGAGTGAATTCGACGACGGCCAGTCGCACGGGCTTCCTCCGCATCTCCCAGTTGCCGAGGTCTCATTGGAAGAGCTTGGCAGTCTTCAGATCTTCGATGATCATTATCGATTTGCGATCCCGCTACACGACGAAGACCAGTCGCAATTGGGATTCGTCGTGGGTAAAACCTGGCTCCTCACGTTGAGCAAAGTGCGCCCGTCGTTTTTCGATGATTTCGTCGAAGCGGACAAGGGCGAGACGCTTAAGGGGCGAATGTCGCCAACAGCCCTGACCGCGACGTTGTTGATGAGGCAGCTAAACTCGTATCGCAAGGAACTCGCATTGGTCGATACGGCCATCGACAAGCTCGATGAGACAATCCTGCGCTCTCGGGAAAAGAGGACCCCGCTTGGCGTGCTCGCAGCCCTTCGACGGCGAGTGGCCGGCCTAAGAGCCGGCTTAGGCGACCAGCGTGATGTGATTCACAGTCTCATTGGACCCGACTTCTTTGCGCACGTCACGTCGGCCGACCAGCCTTTTCTCGTTGAGACAAATCGAGTTTTCGAACGTGTCGAAGATGACGTGGCCCGCGCTCGCGATACGATCATTGGAAGCTTCGAACTTTATGCCAGTCGGGTCGCGCAAGACACCAACCAGCTGCTGAAGGCACTCACCATCGCGACGGTCGTCACCGGGATCGTGGGCGCAGTTGCGGGCATTTTTGGAATGAATTTCGACACGCCCATTGCCCATACCGGACTGAACGGTTTCCTTCTGGTTACCGGCGCGATGCTATTCGCGTCGGTAGCGCTTCTCGCAGTCGCGGTTTGGCGGCGTTGGATCTAGTCGGCCTTCCCACTGATAAGTCGGCGTCCTTTGCACACTCGGATAGCTAATGTCAGCCTTCCACCCATCAGCCGCCGTGATCGCCAAGCACCCTGCGGCATCACGCACCATTGAAGGTCGTCGGGCGGATCGGTGAGGCAGCGCTTCGGCATTCCAGCGGCCATCAATAGTGGCCCGACGCCGCGGGGGAAACCGGACGTCGGGCCAGAAACTCATCGCCGCTCTGCACTCTCTGCTCAGGGGGCTCAGAACAGCGACAAGCCTCAGCACAAGGTTACCATGAAGGTGTGGCGGGCAAGTCGGGCCGTTATCTCATTGGGATCATATCTTAACTTTGCCGCGCTAACGTCTTACTTGAGGCCCGCTGCTGTGTTGCATTCTTTGGTCTCCGCGAGAGCAACGACCAAATGTGCGGCGGGTCTCACCCCCTCTTGGCCGACTTGGCCCTTCCCCCTAGGGCGAGGTCGCGACTTACCCCAATCGGCGACCATCGCCCGATTGCCTATGGGGCACGCCAGCGGCTCGCCGTCCCTCGTTCTCCCCACTCCCCGGCGAGCCGCGACCTACCCCAGAGAGTGTTATTGCGCCGGTCGGTAAGTCGTATAGGCAGCGTAACACTCGGGGGAGTGCGGCAATGCCGGAATATCGCCTTTATTGCATGGCGCTTGCCAGTGACGGGAAACTGTCGCGCATCACGCGGGTCACAGAAATCAAAGCTGCCGACGACGCGAAGGCAATCGCGAGGGCTAAAGAGCTCAATCAGGCTGTTGTGTGTGAGCTTTGGCACCGGAACCGTATGGTGGCCACCATCCCTGCTCATCGAGACTAGCGACCTTTGTGGCGAGAGCCTTCAATTCGCTAGCAATGTCTTCGAGGATTGATGCGTCCGCTTGCGTTCCAACACTCTTCGCGAGGTTGAGGCAATCTCGGGCTCGCTCGCAAAGGAGTCTGGCGTCGTCCGGCATTGATGCGAAGCGCTTAGGCCGCCTCGTCGTTGCGTTTCATGATCTAGGTTTGGTTGCTTAGCGACCTGCCGCAGCAGCTTCGACCCAAAACCGACAATAGCGAACGAAGTCTTAGAGGGCAGCGAAGGCTTGGTCGGATGACTCACCGGGCGGAATGAGGACTTTACCTAAGGGCTCCTGACAATCGAGCACCGCAACGAGCCGAGAACGCTGCCAGACCTCGCATTTTAGAGCGTCTCGCTTCATGCGTCGCGCTTGTGCGACGGCATCTTCATCCGTTGCAGCTTCAATCCAATCGGCCAGGCCAATGTGGCCCTTGGCATCGAGACAATAGACCCGATAGTCGGTCATTGGGCCCCCCGGCCAAGTGACGACGCGCCTCCTTTCGTCTAAGTCGCATTGTAAAAATATCAGCAGTAGCGATACCGCTAACTAATCCATGTTAGACTTGGCTTAACGTCCAATCCAGGGCCACAATAGCTGCGCAAATCCTGCCTTCGTCGGATGACGTGAAGGACTGCGGTTATGTCGCCGCTTGCCAATTATCTGTCGTGGAATCGCAAGCATTCAGTCACCTGCTTGTTAGCATCGGTTGTGCTCACAGAATCTGATTTGAAAGGCCGCCTCGGCGTCATCCTCGGCATAGAGGAACATGGCCCAGATGCAGATTGGTTTGCCATCGCAAACCTGTCGGCGGAGCTGCTGCAGGAGCTTCCTGAAATAACTCCACACACCGTGAGAGCGTATCTTCCCGGATTCGGATATTCGCAGGGTCAGCGCCAGCTTCGCACAGAGCCAGCGATCTGAGCTCGTGAAATATCTTAGATCCTGAGCCGCGATGGGCCGAGCGTCTGCTTTCACCTGAATCTGGCAGTAGGGAAACAACTGATGCCCGATTTGGCCAGTCCTGCTCTAAGGCGCTCCTGTGGACGTGCATGGCAGCATCGCGGAAAATCTGTCGTCCGCCGTCCAAAGCGCGCGCCGCTTGAGGGGCCATCCGGTTCACGCGGATACACTCACTCACGGGACAGATCTTCTCCACCACGCTCGTCGCGAACTCGGCGGCGATTCCAGCGAGGTTCTTCAATCGCTCATTCTAGAACTCGAAACGGAGAGGGCCGATCGTCTCACCTAAACGTCTGTAATGCTACGCGTTCCGGTTCAGCCACAGAGAAGCCCCAGTTACTTATCTGAATTGTAAGGAGTAAATCGGAACTGGGGCAGAGCTGCCTCCAGTGCGCCTGCCCCACCAGTGGAGCCCCGGCGTCGCCCCTGCTGGGCCTCATTTCTAATGGCTGACTTGGATCCCAAGCAGAGGTCTGGTTTCTTTGCGCGTCTGGAAAATCGACGTCACAGGATACGTGCTGGCGGCGGTGAAATTCGTTGCTCCTTGTTGCACGCCAGCCTGTCGTACTCGGCGGCCATTTGCCGCAAGGCTGCAACAGTGACGTTGTCGGACGTCCCACTTGCGAGCCGCCGACACTTGGCCGCCAACTCCCTCAGGTGAGCCGCATCGAGGTCCTGTTCCTGGTGAGCCATACGAGTACGCCTGCAAACAATCGGTTAGCCCATCCTTTCCGAGATGAAGGCTGCTCGAAATCGAGATGTATGCGGAGATGAGCCTAAGGGGCTGCCGTTGGCCCAAACTTCGCGATCTCGCGGATGTCCAAGCCCGCGGCGGGTGGAACGCAGATCTTGGATTTGTTCATTTCGAAGGCTCACGCATTAGATCGAAGCGCTAGAGGCCTACCGACCGAGCTTATGTCAGCGTTCCACCCATTGCTGCCATTGGGTGGGATGTGATGCCCCAATCCGGCTAAGATTGGCCCATGTGCAATCTATACCGCATGACCAAGCCCACGGCCGAGGTCGCCCATCTGTTCGGCGCAGCGGTTGGCGAGATCGGGAATGCGGGCGGCCGGGAGGTCTATCCCGGGTACCCTGCCCTAGTCGTGGCAAATGGCGAGTTGCGCTCGATGGTTTGGGGCTTTCCGCTCGTGCTCAAGGGCAAGACCGGCCAGCCGCTGAAGCCCAAGCCCGTCAACAACGCCCGCGCCGACAAGCTCGACGGCTTCATGTGGCGCTATTCATTTCAGGAGCGGCGCTGCCTGATCCCAGTCACCGCCTTTGCCGAGGCGGAGGGCGAGAAAGGCGCCAAGACGCGCACCTGGTTCTCGCTACCCGATGCGGACCTATTCGCCGTCGCCGGCCTATGGCGCGACAGTCCCGAATGGGGGCTATGCTACACCATGGTCATGACCGAGGCGTGCATCCGCGTCGCCGATGTGCACGACCGCATGCCTGTGATCCTCAAGCGCGACGATTGGAGCGACTGGCTCGACGGCGCGCCCGATGCTGCGGGGCTGCTGTGTCGACCGTATCCCGACCTCTTAGCTTGTGACCGCACGACTGATGCGTGGGTGCGGCGAACCGCTTCCTAGTGGCAGCTTTGGGTGGAAAGCGACCTTACGGTTGGAAGGTGAACAGAATTTCACGCAACAAAGCGCTCGCGTCGGAAATTGGAGCGTTGCCGACTCTCGGCAACCAGGAGGAAAGAATGAAACTTCTCATCTCATCTCTGGCCGTAATCGGGTTGTCTGCCTCGCCCGCTCTCGCTCAGACGGCTCAGCCTAACGCTATGAGTGTGCACGAGACGACGAAGACGACGCACGTTCAGGAGACGACTCACCCCACTCAGCACCATACGACCAGCATGCATCACCACACGACCGTCGAGCACCATCACACGATGCATTGCAGCTGCCCAGAACACCACCATCACCATGCGCATACAGTGACGAAGACGACGCACACGACGACGAAAAGCTAGTCTCTCAGTTAGGTAGCCCCTGCACCAATTGTGTCCGAGCGTGTGGGGGCAAACCAAAGAGCGAATGTCAGCTTTGGGGTGGAACGCTGACGTTAGGAACGCACACAAACTGCGGGCGTTACGCCGCCATGACACGAGATAAGCTCTACGATGAAGCAACTGAAGTCTCCGCCAAAGACGGTGAGGTGATTTTGGATGGCCCCGATGGTGTTGACGTGAAGGTCACTCCGGAAGCCGCGGAAGAAACCGCGGACAATTTGATTGAAGGGGCGGTCACCGCTCGTGGTCAGCGCCGGCTGAAAGGGCTGCCGCACAAAGCGCAGTAACGGCCGTGGCGGCCGCCGCAGTGGCTCGAAAGCCGACACTCATTCAGCCGTAGCAACCTCGACGCGACGCAGTCGTTGAGGGTTGGCGTGCCGCGCTTCTACTTCCACCTGTATGACGACATGGTGTCGCTCGACGAGGAAGGCAAAGTTCTTCCCACGATCGACGCCGCTCGGAAGGAGGCGGTCAGAAACGCGCGCCACTTGGCCTGCGCAGAGGTTCTAGACGGCCACCTTGGTCTCAACCACCGGATCGAGGTCACCGACGCCAATGACGCGCCCATTGCGACGGTTGTATTCAAGGACGTCGTAAAGCTTCACCCGTAAGCAGATTTCTAACGCGATCCCCAGCGACCCAATGTCCGTAGTGGGTGGAAAGCGGACACAAGCTCCACTTCCTCGCGTTTAGCGGCCTCGTAGATGTGATACAGACCCGCTAACGACCGGCAGGTAGCGGAGGGCAAAGCCCAAACCGTGCGCGAAACCCACTGGTAAACGTTGGCCCCGCATCCCACATTGACGTTGCAACCTGTCGTTATCGACGGTTCTGAACGCCAACCCGGCGTTTCCTTCCATCGCTGGCGACTGTTAGCGAGCTCATTGCCGCGATCCGGCGAGGAAGGACCCACCGATGCCGTCCGATAAACACCCTACTCCTAAGTCCTTCACGGCTTTTAGCTCTGCCGCCGAGGAAGTTGCCATGGGGTCTATGCAAGATAGGGATAGTGAGGGCGGCCACATGGGTGCAACCGCCGGCCGCGTGAAGCATGTGGCCGGGGCAGACTTGCCGTTCGTGGTAACCCTGACGCACCAGAAGTGCGAAGCAACGGAACATCCGTTTGCAACAATGCGAGAGGCCGAAGCCTTCATTGAACGGAACACGCCGGTGCCCCGTGCCGCCCTTTCATCCCTCTATGATCGCCCTGCCTCAGACTTTGGAACGACCGGGGCGGAAGAAAGCACCATGAACGACGGGAACATCCTTGCGGAGACTTCAAAGTCATCGACGAGCGATTGCGGCGGATCTCAACGGAGGACGCGGCTTCGGTGTTAGCGGGTGGCCTGGCGTCCGCTGGTATTCACGAACGAGAGCGGCTGCGCCTCGTCGCGGAGACTGAACGCATCCTCGACGAACTCGATGGGACGAACGCCAATTGAGCGCTCTTGGGATGGCTGCGTTGACCTCGTCAGGGAAGCAACGCACCCACGTTTGCGAGCCGGTGCCGGTGCAGACGATGCAAAAGGATACGTAGGTCCGGCCCGAGCACGCTTAGGTTCCCAGATCCGGTGGATCTGCCACATTTGCACTTTCGCGATGAAGCCTTAACTGTTTGCAGCCAGAGCCTCCTCGAAAACAGACATTAGGCTACTGGGGCTTTGGGTCGAAAGCAGACGCTACGCTAATGTCTGCGACGACTTGTCCTATAGTGTTCCGCCCGCTCAACGATCGCCAACATGTTGCGAGCAGCCTCGATGGTCAGTCGGTGAGGTGTCATACCAGGTCGCGGGGAGATGAAATCCGCCATCTCTCGGATTAGCTCGAGCCGATCATCGGAAGCGTTCGCGAGTAGCGCAACGATGATGTTCTCGATGGCGATGAGCCGGACGCGGATGTTCGCGGCTTCGGCGTCCCCGATCTCTCCGGCGACAGTGGCGGGGTTCGCTTCAGCAGGTATCTCGCGGTGCCAAGCGCGGACAGAGCCGCCTTCATTCTCCCATCTTCCTATGACGCGCCGGTGGATCTCTTCGCGAGAAAGCCGGTCGTCTTCCTTTCCCACGGTCATTGTCGCTCCTTTTCTGCGACTTTCCGAAGTAGCCCTGGGCTCTTGCGCCTCTAAGACGCCTGCTGGCAAGCAGCGCCCGAGCGTCCACACGAGGGATCGAAGCCGGCCGCTCCTGCCGGCACTCGACGACCTCCAGCCCCATACCTAATGTCTGCAATGGGTCGAAAGCTGCCGCGGCAAGTTTGGGTGGGAAGCGGACATTCGATCCACGCGCCTTTTCCATGGGGCTGTGGTAAAGTGAGTGCGGGACTCGAACACCATTGATCAGAGAGAACTGGTCCCCAACGAACGGCTCGGCCCTCTTTTCCGAGCCGTTTGCTTATCCAATAACCATCCTCGCAGTTCCGAGGGCCGCCTTGTGTCCGCAATGGGGAAAGCAGACATTTCGCGCACCGCGCTAACCGAACGGGCCTGCCTCTCAATTCGCTAGTAAGACAGCTTCAAACGTCAGGACGTCTTTAAGGATTGGCTGAAAAGCATCTCGCACTTCGACTGAAAGCACGCGTCGGATGCTGTTCGGAAGTACCTCGCGGGCCAACTCTGCTAAGGACAACGCGGCGTTTCTCTTGACCGCTTCGAGGTCGGCACACTCAACTCCCACCTCGTCGGAGATAAACGTCCCGTTATCCCGTGTGTCGAAGAAATAGAGCACCGCGAGTCTGTACCTAAGTCCCGCGAGCACCGCACTAGCGCAAGTTAGTTGCCTCACGCCCAACGTCTGCAATGGGCCGAAGCCGAGTTTAGCTACCGCGTTCGCCATCATTTCCCTGCGACGTGAGAAGCGACTCAACGTCGGTGATCTCGACGCCGTTTAGAACGTTGAAGATCGTGATATGGCTAAAGTGCGCGTCACGCAGTTCCTGCGCTTTCACGAGTGCGGCCTCAATCGTAAGGCGCTCTTGGAACTCCACAGGACCTGCCGCGCCGGTGGCACGAACTATGTAGCGGGCCAACCCAACTCTCCCTCGCAATTGTGCCTATGTTTCTGCGCCATTGTCGGCAACTTTGAAAACTGGGTCGGGTCGAGCGCCATCGCCCGCATCGGCCGCAGGCTCGTTTTTAGTGACATCTCGCGCAGCTCTCTAAGAGTCAGCTTTGGGTCGAAAGGTGACACTTCGCTAAAGTCAGCTTTGGGTGGAAAACGGACGTCTGGACAATTAACGTGCGGTCGCAGGTGGAGGAGTCTGTGCGCCCACAACCCCTGATTGCCGTGACTGACGTCGAAGCGAGCAGCTTTGCGTATCGACGTAAGGGCCGAGATAGCGATTGATGGATGCCTTGGCACCGAGGTTTCTCGGAGTTTCCGAACCTGCCGGCATGGACGACACCATCGCAAGCACTGTCACAATCTGCAGTCTCTTCGGGATGGCCGCCCCCTTCGCTACAAAAGTAGCGTACGACCGAGGCTTGCAGGGTCAAGGCTACTGCGCTCCGTCGGTCGAAGGCGGCGTTGGTTCGTCGAAGGCTGCCTCGGAACTCGATGAGCATCAAGGCTTGCTCCCTAGCCGGCCCATGCAGAAGATGTCGGCAGCAGCGATCGTGACGTCTATCGCGGCTCTGCCCTGCCACTTCGAACTCCATATCGGCGACCGGTCGTTCGAGGGCGGCTTCGAAGCGATCCGCTGAGCCTTCGTTAGCAACCTCGGCAAGTTCCTCGCCGAGGATGTCGGGAAGAAAGGATGGCGGGCGGCGGACGGTGACTGCGAAGCGCCACGCCGTTTCGACCAACATCAACGGGTTGCACTTCCAGTGACCGCGCGCTCGGCTATCATCGGCCCAACAGTCCAGCCTTTTGGGGGAGCGGGCGATGAACGTTGCCTATGGTGAGTTGTTCGGGGAGCTGAAGCCATCGACCGTCGCGCGCAGCAGCGCCCCGACGACCAACGTCATCCTGACCAGCATCTCGCACGGCGTCTCGACCAGCCCGGCATGGCAGGGCATGACCATCCGCTACGTCGGCCGCGGGACGGAGCATTACAGGATCGACGGCCGCTATTATCGACTGAGCGAGGACCAGCTGATGATCGCGCCGCAAAAGCTCGGCGCGGAAATCGAGATCAAGAAAGCCGACCGCGCCGGCACGCTCGGCCTCTGCCTATTCTTTCCCGAGGTAGGTGACGGCAGCGACATGCTGGTCGACAGCCCTGTCGTCCTTCCTGCGAGCTGCGACCTCGGGCTCGGGCTAAAAAGCTCGCTCGAGCGGCTGCGATCGCCGCGCCGGCCGGGCGGCGAGCCCGACCGGATTGCCGGCAACGCACGCCTCCGGGTCCGCGACACGATCCTGGCGCTCGACCGACAGATTAGTCCGTTGCGGGGCTCAAGCGGCGCACGCGCTTCGAGGCGGTGCGCAAGATGAACCTTGCCCGAGCCTATCTTCACCAGGTTACCGACCGAGCCGTCGCGCTCGATGAACTTGCCCGCGAGGCCGCGATGTCGCCGTTCCAGCTTCTGCGCTGCTTCCGCGACTGCTTCGGGGACACGCCGGCGGCATACCACCGGCGGCTTCGCCTGACGCTCGCCCGCAAGGCAGCCGAGGACCGCGAGCTCCCTTACGCACTTATCGCCGACCGGTTCGGGTTCGCCGGCGGGGCGAGCTTCAGCCATGCATATCGCCGAGCGTTCGGCAAACCACCCGTCCGCGAACTTACACGGCGCCACAGCCGGTGATTCCCGCGCCCTTCAAAAGGGGCCAACCTTCATCCCGTATTACGCGCTTGCGGTAGTGGTGGTTATGGCGTGGCCACGGTCCGGAGCATGCAATCCCTCCCGCGATCAGCGTTTTCGCCGCGCGGCACGGGCAGACCTCAGGCTGTCGAGCATGTTGCGGCGCTTGTCCGAATAATTGGGCGCGACCATCGGATAGCTTTCGGGAAGCGAGAATTTCTCCCGGTACTGCATTTCCGACAGCCCGTGCGCACTGCGAAGGTGGCGGCGAAGCATGGATCGTTTGCGCCCGCAGACGAGGCAGGTGATATTCTCGGGATCGACGGAGCCATCGACCGACAGCGCCGGCCTGGCCTGCCGCACCGGATGGTCCTCCGCCACTTCCTTGAGCGCCGCGTGGACTTCCCTGATCAGAGGACCAATCTCCCCGGCGGCCACGCGATTGCCGGCGAGATGTGCCGACACGATGCCGGCAACAAGCTCGGTCAAGTCCTTCGCCTTGGGCGCCGTCACAGGCCGGGCCGCGGGCGCCCGACTCCAGGCGTCAACGGCGACGCGAGGACAGGCGCGCCGACGTGAGCACGCGGAAACGCGCGGCGCGATCCGCGCAGTTCAGGGAGAGACTGGACCACGGGGAGGACGCTAGCGCCGAAGCGGCGCCGGAGTTGACGGTTCTTGCGAATTCAGGGGCGCGCGCCGAGGCTCCCGCACGACGCGCAAACGTCGCCGCGCGCAAGGTCCGGTCAAGAATAGCAATAACCGTCAACAGCTGGCTGCAGCGCTTCCTAGGATCGGGCCATGACCCTCCTCGCCCTTATCGCACTTGCGCAATCGATCGGCCTCACGTCCGCGATCGACGACAGCGCCGATCTCTATCGCCACGAGCACAAGGAGGTCAGCTACCGCGCGGACGAATTGAGCAGCGAGGCCGGAAGGCGCCGGCTGGCGCGGCGCCTCCGCGCGGCGGCCATCAGTGTCTGCAGCGAAGGCGGCCCACCCAGCCTGCTCGAGCTGAAGATGCGGCGGCAGTGCGTTGAAGAGGCGATGCAGCTGGCCCGGCTTCATGTAGGGATGAAGACTGGTGTCGAGCTGAAGTGAGGGCCGTCTCGGCTTTTTGCCGGAGTTCAGGCCGAGTCCCGAGTTCGAAGATGCGGCGGCGCCAAGGCGCGGGAGTTAGCCTTGGCCCCACGTTTCACTGACTTCCGACGGTTGCGCTGGGCGTAAGTTCGGGAACAACAACCAGCAAATCGTAGCCATTGATTGTGCGGCGCCAATCAGTGTCGAGGTCAGCAATGCGCGTTTGGCGAAAGGGACGTAGATCGAATACTGTCCATCCACCGGGCAGTAGTGAGTCAACGACCGGTCTCAACCATCGGTAATCTGGGTCGTCCACCATCTTGAACGGCTCCCGTCCATACGGGCGGCCGTAGCCGCCGAAGGTCGCACGAACTCCCTGCGCTCCGAGCATCAAAATGTGTAGCGATGGGCGCCCCTCACCATCGGCAAGTTCTGCAACGTAATTTCCGAGGTCGCGCAGGCCGAGCGGCCCGACACCCTTGTACAAATGGAAATCGCCAAACTTCAGGAGCACTCGTCCGGTTCGGGGCGCCTGGGCTACGAATAATCGTTTCATCAAGTTCGATCGAACCAGGTTCGAGTCCCACGCGCCCACCCAATTCTTTGCATAGATGTCGTGGCTTTCTGCCAGAGCATCAAACATCTGCCGCGCCTCTGACGAAGCGCCCAGCGCAAGTACGCGCCGAACCTCCGCAATGCGCGCGTCACTGATCGAGTCCAGAAGCAAGTCCGACGGGTCACCTGTGCCCCGTGCGCGTGCTGCGGTGGTCCGCTCGTCCGCACTTAGCGCCACCATCTCTTTGCGTGCTTGTGGCGACAGCTTGGTCTTCAAAATGTGATCGATGATCAGACCTGCAGATCCGAGGAATTCCTGATCCACCCCGATGAGTTTGTACCGGGAGTTACGGCTGACCTGAGCACAGTGAGATGCGAAGGCGCTGTCCGACCGGCTGTCCAGGAAAGCGACGCCATTCGGGTAACGCGTTGTGAAGGCTGCGACCTGCCGCTCACCGTCGTGACTCTTCAGCAACGGCGCGAGATCTGCCGTCGCGATTGGGCCGGTTTCAAGAACAAGCGCAGCGAGATCGTCCGCCATTAGGTTGCAAAGAGCCTCGCCAAACTGAGGCACTTCCCGCGTGAAGTGGTCCTC
This sequence comes from uncultured Alphaproteobacteria bacterium, assembly GCA_963752025.1. Classification (GTDB taxonomy): domain Bacteria; phylum Pseudomonadota; class Alphaproteobacteria; order Sphingomonadales; family Sphingomonadaceae; genus Sphingomicrobium. The sequence goes on from CAVVWY010000029.1 coordinate 27,726, forward strand.
GCCCAGCGCAACAATGCGCGCATTTCTCACTGCGTTTGCGACGAGTGCCCCACCGTCGCCTGAAAGCGTCCCATTAGCGATTGTTAGCGCATGCCTGTTCGCGCGTACGAGGGTTTCAATCGTGGGCGGCGGAGCTCCGGCGCAGAGCGTTAGCGCGAGAGCAACGCTCGCCATTTTATTTAGTACTTGATGGCATTGTAATGCCCTCTACTCGTGCGACCGTATCAGCCGCTCAGCCCGGGAACCCAGGAGGTTTCGACGTTTGGTCACGGAACCGTTCAGCGCCGGCCATCGGCAGGACGCACGCGCCGACTATGGCGATGCGCGGTTGTTCTCCAGCCATGGAAGCCGCCGCAGTTCCGGCGATCCAGAATGTGGCAATTCCACCGTAACGATTGCATCCGAAGCACCCTTGTATCGAAAGATCGATTGGCCGCGCTTGGCTATCGCTGTGGGGGAGCTCGGTGTTGATGAAAATTGCGAAACGCGCGGGGCACAGAGAATGGCAGACACGCACAAATGTGAACGTTGGAACCACCTTCGTGGTCCGCGGTTCGTTCGAAGGTTACCTCGATGCAGTCGAGAGCTCCTCGGTTTAAGGTGGTAAAGTCTGCCGTATTCTGCCGTCTCGGCGTATTGATCTGGCCGTGGACGACTTGGATCGCAGCATCGCCCTCTTCCGAACTGCAACTGGTCAGAAGGACCGACGCCGCAAGACACACTGGTACCCCGCGCAACTTCGCCTCCGAACGCCAACCTCCAGGAATGTTAGCTGAAGGCTAATGTCCGCAATGGGGGGGGAAGCGGACATCCCGCATCGGTCGCGTTAAGAGCTTCACGTGGAGCTTAAGTTGCCATCTACACTCGTCCGAGGTTGGGTCGAAGCGCGCTCAATTGCTCGGGGCCTGCCGTATCCGGTGGATGACTTCGGCGGTTATCGCGTCGACACTCGCAGTCCGAGCGAGTTTGCTCGCTGGGTCTTTCCAGAAGTTCGGCCCGGACTGACCGAACTCGGGCGGGCTATTTCCGAGCCCCGGCACCTGATTAAGCTTTGTGGCTCTATGGATGAACTGTGCACGGCGCTGCCGAAACGATGGTGTCCGCACGCAGTCGGATACTTCATGGGGCTCGGGGGAAGCCCCGTGAAGACGGCCGTCCCGCAAGGATACATGGGCGATGTCAAAAGCGACGGCCCAAGAACGACCGCACGCATCAGGGACTGTAACGGGACCGTGGTTGCTAGCGGCTATTCCGCGGAAACCGCGCACGTCTTCGTCTATGATCGGATCGAAACGGACCCGCTGCATCGCAGAAAGGGACTGGGAAGCGCGCTTGTCAGTCTTCTCAGGACCAGCAAGATCCAGGTGAGTTCACGAGAGTTGCTCGTCGCGACTGAAGACGGTCGGCGATTTTATGAGGCGATCGGATGGCGAACCCTGTCCGCCTATTCCACTGCCTGAATCCCACGGGCCTGCTAAAATCTGATTTGGGTCGAAAGCAGACACTTCGCTAGAGTTAACTTTGGGTGGGAAGTGGACGCGCGCTAGGCGAGAACCGGAGTCTTATCGTCTCGAACGCCGGCAGCAATCAGCCAAAGCGTAAAGATGAGCTCAGCGACAATCCCACAGGCCATGTTGTACGGCTGGAGACTGCGCGCCAGCGATGCATCGGCGTAGGTCAACCAGCCGATGCCGCCGATCATGAGCAACCCGCCGATGAAGCGGGGCACAATGGCGGTGCGCAGCACCAGTGCGCCGAGGCCAATACAGTAGACACCGAACACCGCGAGTGCAGTGGTTGTCGAGCCGAACAGGTGCAAAGCGCCAGCAAGACCAGTTGCGCAGCCCGCGAGCCCGACTGCCGCAACCCCCCAGGAAAAGCCTGGTCCTTTATCCTCAAACAGCCGGCCAAGCAGCACCACGACCAAAGCGTATTCAAGAGAGCCAGCGATTGTTATCCAGTCGCCCGCAACCGCGTTCCCTTGGCGCGTCCAGACCATGGCGGTTATGCCAAGCACGAAATTAAGAGCATAAAGAGCGCCAGTTATGCGCGCGAGACGCTAACTCGACATGCCGCACTCCTCGGATCAAGGTCAGCCGTATTAATGCTCTATATCGCTGAAACACGCAAATAGCCGAATGGAGTTGTTCTACGAGCACTCGCTCGTACCGCTTTCGCGTCGTGAGAAGACGCTCTGTAAAGTGAGCTGCGGGTGGAACGCTGCCGTAGTACCATGAGATGAGCGCGCAGGGGGCTGACATGCAGATGTTCGAATATGTGATCGTTCTGATTTCGATCGTCATCGGGTTGGCGCTGACGCATCTCATGTATGGAATCGCGGAGTTGATCCAGAACCCGAGACGGACTCGACTCTGGTGGGTTCACCTCGTGTGGATCGCCTACATGTTTTTGTCCATTGTCTCTTGGTGGTGGTGGGAATTTCGATTTCAGCACATCCGGACATGGTCCTTCGCCATCTATCTCTTCGTGATTTTCTACGCCTTCTATCTGTATCTTATCTGCGCCGTGCTGTTCCCCAGAAGTGTGGGGGGATATGACGGGTACAGGGGATTATTTCCTTGCCCGGCGCGGTTGGTTTTTCGGATTACTGATCTGATGGTCGGTGATCGATGTAACCGACACTTGGGCCAAGGGCCCGGACTATTTTGCGTCGCTTGGCGCTACGGCATTGATCTTCAACGCAGTGCTCGTTCTTTGCAGCATCATTGGGATTCTCGTGCGGCGTGGAACAATCCAGGCGGTCATCGCTGTGGGTCAATTGACCTACCTCGCAATGGGCGTGCTGCACCTGTTCAATGTGGTCAATCTTGCCGTGTAGACCGCATGGGGCATTCGGTGGCCCTAATGGCGGGAATGGGTCGAAAGCTGCCATTCTCTCTCTAGCTGTACATTCCGGAAACAGCCCAACTTCGTCTCGCCAGGCGCTCAGTCGCGCCGCAGCGTCGGCGCAGCTGACGAGGCGCCTAGGTGGGCAGTGTTTTCAGCCTTGTCCGCAGGGACCTCAATCGTCTTGCAAATCTTGCGGCCGCCGAGGCGCGAGTAGCTGTCTTCCTCAGCGTATGTGCAAACCCGCTTCTTCACCAGCGCAGGTTTCGTTGGCGCGGTCTGGCTCGTCGGTTGCGTGGCAGTGTTGGCACTCTGCGCCGCAGCGGGGGCCGCTAAAGTAGCGCACATCGCGAATGTCAGCAGAGAATTACGCATAAATGGCTCCTAGTCTTCGTAGGCGTTAAACGACTTGTCGCGATCGCTCTGTGATGAAGGGTGTTGCGGCCCGACATTGCCGGAGCCGCAACTTCCTTTACCAGAACCGGTTCTAAATCACTTCGAGGACGCGGCCCGTGCGAACGTTTACCAACACCAGATCATCGCCATAGCGGATCCAACGCTGATAACGCCCGGGTGCACGGACATGGTAGGCTCCATAGTTCGTCACGTAATAGCGAGAGCCAAAGAAGGCCGGGCGCAGTTGGTGCCCAACCCTGACCGGTCGAAATGCCCATCCTCGATACGGCGCAACGTATGCAACATGACGCCGAGCGTCACGCTGATCGCGGCGCAGCTCCTGACGGTCGTGCCGTAATACCTGACGATCGTGCCGGATCTCTCCGTATGATTGAGCTAACGCCGCCGACGGCAAGACTGTCGCTAACAAGGCGGCACCGAGAACCAACTTACGCATACTGACTCCTTCAAAGAGCCGCGTCCGACGCGGCTGGATCATATCCCCGCTTGCGTCTGCACTTGCATGCTGCACCTGAATGCCATCAGACATTCGTCGTCAGCGATTTGAAAGCAAACACGGGGCGCGGCGCTCAAACGTCACCCCGCGCAGTGACCGCTAGTGTCCGCATCGAAATGCACGCAGTCTGCTTGCCATCTCGACTGCCGTTAAACACGCCGTATGCTGATCGTGATGAGCGACATCGGACGACATGCTTTTGGGTTCGCGGCGATAGTTCTCGGACTGGTAGGTATGTTCTTCGGGCAGCTTGCTGGAGTTTGGCAACCGATGCCGGACGTTGCGGCGGAATGGCATTGGTTCCCGTACGCAGTAGCTGCCGCCTTCCTGATCGCTGGAGTGGCGGTTCAATGGAGCCGGGGCGAGCCGGCCGGGGGTTTTGTACTTGCTGCGCTTTACGGGCTGTTCGCCGGACTCTGGGTCAAGCGCATCCTGCTCCTGCCCTTCGTCTTCGGCACCTGGGGCGGTTTTGCCGAAGAGCTGTCACTATTAGGCGCGGCGCTGCTGCTAGCGTTTCGCCGCAACTGGGCGGGGGATTGGAGCAAGCGGCCAACGCTCGACGTCTTGCGAGTGCTATTCGGCATTTGCGCTATGGCCTTCGGGTTAAATCACTTCTTCAACATGGCGCAGACCGCCGCGATGGTCCCATCGTGGATACCGCCCAACCAACCGTTCTGGGCTCTCGCAACGGGGATCGCCGATGTCGCTGCCGGACTAGCCATCATCTTTCTCATTCAGGCGCGCCTCGCCGCCCGGTTGCTGACGGTGATGTTTGCTAGTTACAGCGCGTGCATCTGGATCCCGGCCTTACTGCGGAACTCCACGCAGCATGATGCTTGGGCCGGGAATGCCATGAACTTCGCGTTGGTCAGCGCCGCTTGGGTTGTCGCGGACGCATTAGCAGCGCGCGCGACAGGTTCCGCGAGAGTGCCTTCGCAATGACGAGATCGCGGGTGTTAGCGGCCTTGCTCTTGTTCTCTGTCGGATCTGTAGAGGCCATCTCCGCGCCGCTCCCCCGGACCGCGGAAGTTGGCCGACCGATAGTTATCGGGCAATCGTACCAGCTGCCATCCCACGTCCTCGGCGACACTCGGGTGGTCAACGTTTACCTGCCCGAGAGCTACGAAAGCGGCTCAGGTTCGTTCCCTGTCCTATACCTGCTGGACGGCGGCGAGCGTGAGGACTTCTTACACATCGCCGCGCTGGCGCAGATCAATGCCGCCTACGGACAGGGGCAGGAGCTAATTGTTGTTGGAGTTGAGGGCGTCGACCGCCGCCATGATCTCACGTCGCCTTCAGCCGTTGCGGCAGACCGCAACTCGGCGCCGACTTCCGGAGGGGCAGCGAGTTATCGCCAGTTCTTGATCGAAGAGCTGAAGCCGTGGGTGGCCTCGCACTACCGCACCACCGATCGAAGCGCGCTCATAGGTGAGTCACTCGCTGGCTTGTTCGTGCTTGAGACAATGCTCGACCGACCGAACAGCTTCTCAGACTTCATTTCGATCAGTCCAAGTCTCTGGTGGAATGATGGGCATCTGGTTCACATTGCCGCACGTCGGCTTCGTCAGTCCCGCTTCAAGAGGGCTCGGGTTTGGGTAGCGTTCGATATCCCCGCCCCACCTGCCGAGGCCGCAGCCAAGGACCGCGCATTGCAGCGACAGCTTGAAGATGCGTTTCGCACAGCTAAGCCGGCGGCGCTCTCTTGGAAGTTTGTCCGCACGAACGAGACGCACGCGACGATCTACCATCCGGCAGCGCGCACCGCTTTCCGAGCGCTGTTCGGTCGCAACGACCACTAGCTAGCGACTGACCGCGCGTCAGGCAAAATTGGCTCTTGAGCATTTGCGCTTATGGCAGCTTTGGGTCGAAACCTGGCGCGGCAACTTTGGCTGGGCAGCTGCCGCTAGTATCGGATCAAAATTAAACCTTCGTTCCGCAGTATTTGTAGGACACACCGCTCATCGCAAAACTCGTCGGGCTTTTCACCGTCACGACAGTTGGTCCGCCTTCGATGACATCGCCGCTCTGAATATCTTTGCACTGGTCCACCAAGGTGTAGACGCTGCCTTTCTTGCTGAGCTTCTTGATCGTGCACTCGGCCTGGGAGGCACCGATGGAACTTTTGCCGCCCCAGTAATTCACGATGTCACTGTTGGGGGCACCTTTGCAGGCTGTTGCGACCGGCACATAGATGCCCTGCCTCAACGGCAACATATCAGCTGCGACGACGCTGCTTGAAGTGACGACTAGCACGGCGCCAAGAAATGAGTGCTTGCGGCCCATTGAGCTCTCCATGTTTGCTTGCCCCCATGGCCGTACACGCGCTTGCGTCCCCGAAGAAGGCGCCCAGCGTAGTCCTAATGGCAGCTTTGGGTGGAAAGCTGCCGCGCGGCAGGTTTGGGTGGAAAGCAGACAGTAGCTTCAAGTCGCCAAAGCGCGGCGCGCGCGCGTAACGGCGCAAAATCAGCGGTGTCCCTGCTGGGGCAATAATATGCCCAACTTTGCAAGTTGGTTGACAGTGCGCGTCAGAGCATCAAGCTGCGCACCAATTATTTTGAGCAAGACTTCGTAGGGCATCACACCCTGAACCGTTCGGATGCCGTCCTTGTCCCGTCGAAGCCATCCCGCCTTTTCAAGATTGTTCACTCTGCGCCGAACCGTCTCTCGATTGATCGCGGTGGCGGCAGCGATAGAGCTGAAATTCACCTTCCCAACTTTCGATGCGGGCAGCTGCCGGGTAAACGTTTGCAATTCGGGATCCAGATCAGTCCGAAGGACCCTCTCGGAACTGATCACAATGACCGCCATGAGGATCATCAACGACTCATGATCTAGTGAAGCGCCTCCTGAATGGACCTGAGCTGACCGCCAATTCTCCATAAAGCGAAGATTGAGGTTAAGCAGGGAGATGTGAACGAGCCGGCTCTTGGCTCCTGCGGCTTGATCGTCGACGGAAAGGGCCATGGGCTTGAAAGCGCCAGGGCTCGACTTTGCTCCACGCATGTCAGCCACCCGACTTAAAACCGCACAGGTTGTGCCACTGAAAACTCCGTTGTCGTCGAAAACCGTACACGAACAGCGGTCGGACGATCCACGTCCGGTTACATAATCTCATAGGGGGGCTAGTGATTCGCGAGTTAGTGTTGAGATATCGGTTGCGGAATGAAGCACTAGGCCCGTGTCAGTCCAAGACTCCATGCGATCATCTCGGTACGCCAATTGAACGATCTGAGGGTGAAAAATCGGCCGTTCCAGAGGCAGCTCGATCAAGTGCGCAGCTGAAGGAACTGATAACGGCTCGGCGAGCTCGGGCGGATTTCTTCGGCTCACATCTGTTCCATGATCCGGCCTGGGACATTCTCTTGCGGGCCTATGTCGCCCTGCTGGACGAGGAACGCTTATCAATTAGCACTCTGCTTCGGACAAGCCTTGTTCCCGCAACGACGACGCTGCGCTGGGTGAAAGCGCTCAAGCAGGATGGTTGGCTGAAGTGCTCGGATGATCCGCTAGACGACCCGCTGTCTTTGCTGGAGCTATCAACCGCCGGAAGGGTCCGGATGGAGAGCTATTTGGCCGCAGTTTGGCCTTCGTTGCCGCTCTAAAGTGCTCTTTCTTGCGGCAGCTCACGGCGCCCCGGCCCAATCTCATACCCGAAACCTTCGCACTTGATGTGGGATCAGTCAGCCATCGCGGTCGGCACCACCGGCTATTCAGCGCAATTACGATGTCGCATTGTCCCCACCCAAGTTGAGAATCTCCGTGAGACGTTGGCACGCGTGATCAACGCGAGCACCGATGTCCCCGGGCGCGTCAACGCAATCCAGCAGCTCAAGAGCTGCCGTAAGCAGACGCAGAGCCTCGACAAGGAGTTCTTCCCTCCGGCCACGCATTGGTACACTCCGAGCATTACACGCCGGCCCCTTGCCGACAAAGGCTCATTAAATCGTCGTTATCTTTCTTTCCACCTACCAAGGTTAATGCATCCATATTGGTGCCGAAAGCGGCGGCTCCTAGGGCCGCCCCCAGCACCCCAGTCGAAGGCGCTAACGGAAAGACAACTTACCCGACGCGAAGTAGCGAATGTCTGCTTCTGTAATGGGCCCTTGTGTCAAGCTGCCCCGGTTAGGTCCTGCCGCTGGTTACTTGCTTCTGTCCGTGGTCAGCCTGGAGCTGCCACATCATACGGTCAGAGGAAGCGGTGAGCCTATCTTTCGAGCGTCGTCTGCGTGCAGCGACTGCGGACATTGCGGCTTCACCATCTTCACCGTCCCAGCGGTGGGACTACGGGCCGCAGCCTGGCTAGCCGACCCGATCTCTCTAAGCTCTCCTTCTTATGCGATGGCGGCTCTTCGTTGGTCCAGCGGAAGCTGGTGCCATCGACCCACATGCGGTGGAGGATGACGCCGAGCTTGCGCGCCAAGGCGACGCGCGCCTTCTTCGTGCCGCGCCGCTTGGCGACCGCCATGGCCCAGCTCTTCAGGCGGCGACATGCGCACGGTCCGCGTGAGCATCACGCTCGCCGCCTCGTAGAGCGCGGTGCGCACCATCCGGTCGCCGACCTTGCTGATCGAGCCGGTGACGTCGATCTCGCCTGACTGGTACTTCCTTGGCGTCAGGCCGAAGTGCGGTCCGACATCGCGCGAGCGCTCGGAAGCGCGCAGGATCATCGACGCCGCTCTTGAAGGTGATCGCAACGATCGCGCCGACGCCAGGCACGCTCATCAGCTGACGGCAGACGGGATCGGCACGAACGAGCGCGAGCAGCGCTCGATGGAGACGTGCAAACTCGGCCTGCAGTGCGGAGCGCGCCGCGAGCATCGAGCCGATCACCATCTCGAGCATCGCCTGGCCTTCACAAGCTCGCGGATCCGTGCTTCGAAGCGACCGCGGCTGATCGGGCCGACCTTGAGACCGAACCCGCGCAGCACCCCGCGGATGCCGCTCTCGATGTCGAGCAGCTTGCCCTGGATGAGCTTGCGGGCGGTCAGCAGCGAACGCACCTCCTGCGCACTGACCGACTTGGCATGCACCGGCCGATACCAGCCGAGCCGCAGCAGCTGGGCGATGCCGCGGGCATCGCGCCGGTCGGTCTTCACCGTCATCGCCGACAAGGGCCGCCTTCACGTGCCGCGTCTCGAGCAGCACCGCTCGAAGCCGGCACTGACCAGCCCAGCGTGGAGCCACTGCGACAAGCGGACCTGCCTCAAGCCCAACCCGCCGATCTCCAGCCCTTGCGCCCGCAAGAAGCGGATCAGAGCTTCAGGCTCGCTCGCCACCTTCGCTTCACGCACCACCCCGCCTTGCGCGTCGACCACGCACACACTCGTCAGTTCCAGCGACACGTCCAATCCGGCATAATGCTCCACGGCTGTCCTCCATCAGGCTAGCGGGGCTCGCAAGGCACCACACCTGAAACCCCGTCACTCCATCATGACCGGGGGACAGCCACTCCTCCAGACGATCTGGAGGCGCGGCCCATTACCGTATCTTTGGGTCGGAACTTGCCGCGGCAAGTTTGGGTGGAAAGCGGACGTTACGGCTAGTCGAGGCTCAGCGGCAGGTCGGTTCGCACGCAAACGCCTCGGTACTCGCGCTGAAGCTTAATCACGTCTGCGCGGTATTTCTGTATGTCCCCATTGTTGAACTCTAGCCGCGCGCCGCGGATCGCATCGAGCAGCGTCTCGCCACCGCCGACTAGGGTATTGTTGATCCGATCGAGATCGCCGACCGCCTGCACCATTTGGATGCGCGCGTTGGCGTCCAGCATCCTGTTTGTAGCTAGGGGCGCCAGCCTCGTTTCGGCAAGTCCCTCGTCGTTTTGACGTGCGACGAACCCGCGCACCACTTCGTAAGCGCTTTCCAGCGCCCCCGCCCGCTTTGCGGAAAGGTGATTGATGGTGCCATTATCAATTGCGTTTTGCCACGCATCGCTGACGATTGGGCGAAACGGGGCGCGGTAAACAACGGGAAGCACATTGTTGTAATATTTCTGTGCCCCGCTGAAATGCTCGGGCATCCCGGTCCACTGCTCGCCCGGCTCGTTGAGCTTGTCCGCGATGGCCTTCAGCCGTTGCATCAAGCACTGTTGCACGATTTGGCGCTCATAAGCCGCCAGCGCCGCCGCGGCGAGCTCCGCTTTAAACGCATCGGTCGCCTGCTCAACTTGGCGGTGCCAACGTAGATCTTCTAGCAGGCTTTCCGCTGTCAAAGCGATCAGCACGCCAAGTACGATGATCCCGACCTCGCCCGCGAACTCGCGCCAGCCGTGTAGCGGCTTGGGTAAATGGAAATGCATACCGGCCCCCCAGCGGGAGAAGCCTAACAGACGAGCTTATGTGTGCAATGGGGCGCCGAGATAGCTGCGCTCGATGGCAGGAATGGGTCGAAAGCTGCCGCGGCAGGTTTGGGTGAAAAGCTGACGTTAGCTACCGGCACTCTTCGAACTTGCTGATCGTCAACCCTACATCACGAGCAGCTTGAATGAGAGCGCCTTTGGCGGATTGCCGCTTATCAGCTGACTTTGAGCGATAGGCGAGATCTATTCGATACTCGCCTTGGTGATACGTCGCGTGCACGGGCGCGTGGACGTCACAACGATCATCCGCCTGCTGCACTATCATCAACGTTGCAGATGTTTCGTCGAGCTCAACTAGCTGGCTGGGGTCACTGTCGGGAACGTTCAGTGCACGAATGTCAGGTACTGCGCCAAAACGCTTTGAAACAGCATTAATGAACCGAGCCGCCTGTTGATCTGAGGCGTGGAAGGCGAAGTTATCTTGGTCCGTCCTCTCAACCGTAATCCCACAAGCACCTGTGACCATCGCAATCAGTAGGATCAGCCGTCTCACCCCACCAACGTAGCCAAAGAGCTAATGTCTGCAATGGGTCGAAAGCTGCCACTAGCGCGCGGCTGAACGAACGTCAGCTTACGGGCTGGGCCGAGCTGCCTGGCAACGGCCGAGATGGGCGCATTGCAGACGTTAGGTCCGGACCGCACCGTGGTCGCGCGGAAGGTCTGAAAAATGCACAGCCGTGATGTCGACAACGGGTGGCAGCCAATCATGTCCATCCCAGGCTGATTGCCTGGGGTTCAGAACGTCGTTGCCGCACCTAAGCGCCAAAGTCGCGTTCCGAACCTCTCAGACACTCAAGAGAGCGAAGTAGGAGGCACCACCGATCGGAAAGTAGTAGATGCTGGTTTGAATCCAGGCGGGCCCGCAACATCGATGGATGCGCCTAATGCACCACCACATGCCGAGTGGGCCACAGCTGGTTCCTCTCCCGCGTCCCGGGTGCGCGGCGCTGGACGAGCAGGCCGAGGCACATCACGAACACCACGGCGATGGCAGCGGTTCGTAGGGGAAAGTCGAAGAAACTGTGGACCAGGATCGCCGCTGAAGCGATTGAGGCAGCCTTGGCGTAAGCGTCCGCATCCGCTTCCCGCCACGCGCGGCGGACCGCATAAATCCACCACGCAAGAAATGCTGTCATCAGCAGCATTCCGGCAAGGCCGAGCTCCACCGCAATCTCGAGATAATCGTCGTGGGCGTGAATGACGTAGATGTCGGTCACGTAATCACGCGGCTCGTAAAGCTGATAAGCCTGCCGGTACGAGCCGAAGCCGGACCCAACTGGCATAAAGTCCCGCATCATCCGAATGCTGGTCTGAAGCATTTCCTGGCGGCTGTGCACCATCCCGCCCACGTCGGGGCCCCGCCCCGCACCGGTTGTTGAACTCATGGCGAGTGCGCCTATCGCGCCCACGAGCAGCAGACCCGCGCCTGCACGCGCTATTCGCCGCCAAGAGCTTCGCGAAGGCAGCACGATCAATGCGCTTGCCGCAAGCACCGGGAAAGCAAGCGCGATTCCGGCCACAGTGCGGTTCAGCCCGATTCCAATGAGCACGACGATTGCCATTGTCAGGGAAAGCGTCGCGATCGCAGCGTTCAACTCCCGGTTGGAGCCGTGAGGAGACGCGAGGAGCATCGCCAGGAAAGGCAACGTAACAACCAGCAAAATCGCCATGTGATTGCCATTGGCGAAGAAGCCGGTCGCGACGCCGAAGCTGCTGGTCGGGTAGAGATACCAAGGCAAGGCCGAATAGTCGCTGCTCGAGAGTTGGAGCACGCCAAGCACGATGCCCGCGATTGTCCCGAGCAACAGCGCCGCAGTGAGCCAAGCCGCGCGGTAAGCCCGTAGCCGGACGATGGCGGCGAACATCGCCAGCGGTGGGATCAGGGCAAGCAGCAAGTCCAGCGACGCATAGGGCGTCAATGAAGCCGGAAGTGAGGGCGTTGCGAGGCCGAGAACCTCAAAACCTCGCGCGACGTCCTCCCGCCCGCCAAGGTGAGTCCAGACGCTCGCGGGCAACGGCACCAGCTGAAGAGCAACGACGGCGACGGCGACAGCCGCCAGAATGAACAGCTGGCGCGCCGCGGCGGGCATCGTCCGGTTCGATCGATCCGCGGCTGCCCATGCGAGGATCGCAAGACCCGCAAGCTGGAGCGCCATATTGCCCCAAACGCCTTGCGCACTTCCGCCGGCGAGCAGGCACGCGAGCAGGTACACCGGTGCGACAGTTCGCGAGCGCGACTAGCCATTCGAGGGCGCTCGTTTCAGCTGCAAATCGTCGATGGTCGCATCGACCTGCTGAGAGGTGTCGCCTGAGGCGCCGCTGAGCTCGAGCCATTGCGCCGGGCAACCAGGAGGCACGGTGAACGTCAGCGGTCTTTGCCCTATGGAGTCGAGACCGGCAGCCGCAGACCGCTTGTCGCTCTTATCGCACCGGACCGACCAGTGCAGCGAGTGAACTCTTGCTGGATCGCCGGCGACGCGCATGGACAGAATGTATCGCCCGGGCTGGAGCACGAGCAGCTGGCGCGCGAGCATGCCATTCTCCTTGCCATGGAAGATGACGTGCAGCCGCCCGCCGGGCTGCCCTTCAGCGAGCCCAAGCGACGACGATACCAGTTCCCAATTGAAGGGCGTTGCGGCCTTCAAATTGCTGAAATCCGGATTGAACACGGTTTGGCCGGGCTGATCCTCGACTTTCCACTGCCTCGCCCAGAGCGCCCTCGCTCGCTCATATTGACCCTGCGCCACGAGGCTGTTCACGAGCGTGGGCAGCCACGCCGTTCCGGGCACGACGTGGCCCCAGTTTGCGAGTGCCAGAACCGTATCGGCGTTGCTTGCATTCGCGGCCAACCTCGACAGCGACGCATCTTCCAGGCTTGAGCTCGACCGGAACAGCTCGCGGAGTTGCGGCCAAGTTGCCCGGTTGGCGGCGTAAACGGCGACATAGGGCGCAACAGTGTCGATTCCCTGCGGCGCAAGCCGACTCAGCGCCAGGATCTCGCGAAGCCCGTTCCGCGCATCCCAGGCGCGGAAGTATGCGTCAGCGAGAAAATAGCGTGCAACCAGGGATCGCGGATCGCGGAGTTCTGCTTGCTCGAATGACCCGATTGCGGCCGCAGTCTTGTCTTCAACGGCGAACTGCACGCCGCGTACCAGGAACGGTTCCGGAGCAAGGGGCGCCTTCACGGCCACATCGTCGATTATTGAAAAGACGCTCGTCGGCACCGCGTTTGCGATCGCGCGCTGCCCGACCAATCTCAGTGAAGTCCGAGCGAAATCTCTGTTGCCGGATGCTTTGGCCAAAATCGCGCCGCTGCGTCAGGAGAGCGATTGGCGAATGCGGCGACGCCGGCGTTCCTCACGACCTGAACGGCCAGCAGCAACGCCAGCAGGATCGCAATCAAGCGGCTCGCCACGTTCAGAGCTGAACCAAGGGACTAGAACTCAGTTTTCGGTTCCTCGAGGAATCATCAGGATCTCGGTGCGCTTTGTGTCCACCGAGGCATAGCCGTAACGGCCATACGCTAACCAGCCTCAGGCTCCGCCTGTGTCAGAGCGGCACCAAGGACTCGTGCTCCAGCCGCTACCAAACCGTTCAGCGCTTTGATGGCGGCGCGCGTGCGAGTGGAGCCGGATTCGACGACGAACAGCACGTTGCCAGCAACCGATCCCAGCACAGAGTCCGCGAGACCAGCATCGGAGGGCCGTCCCGATGATCATCCAGCTAAGGTCGTATCCTCGATATAAGAGGAGTTCACGCGCTAGCGTGTCGCATCAGCCGAAGAGCGGGTGTCGAGGTAGCGCCGCTCCGCGCCTTCAATGACGAGCGCTGTGAGGATGCCGCTGCGGTAAGCGCCCGTATCGATGCCGATCCGGTTCGACCGCTCCTCCACTTCCTCGCTGATCGTATGGCCATGGACGACGACGCAGCCATGGTCGGTATCGTCAAGCAGGAACGGCTCACGGATCCAGCGAAGATCGGATTGGAGCTGTTGGTCCAGCGGCACTCCTGGACGGATGCCAGCGTGGACAAACAGATAATCACCGAAGCGGCAGGTATCGACGAAACTGGACACGAAATCGCGATGGCGCCGCGGAATCGCGTGGCGGATGGTCGCCAACGCCTCCTCGTCCGACTGCTCAACGAGCTGGCGAGGATCGGCACCATAGCTCTCGAGGCACTGCGATCCACCATAGCGAAGCCAGCTTGGAATGAGGCCGATGTCTCCGTTCAGGATCCGGAGCAGCACTTCCTCATGATTGCCGATGACGAAGATGGGCCGAACGCCGTCGCGCCGATAAGTGCGCAGGCGCTCGACAACCTGGGCGCTGCTCGGCCCCCTGTCGATAAGGTCGCCCAGGAACACGAGCAGAACCTTGCGGACCGGCCTCTCGGCAATGTCGCGATGAATGTCGGCGAGAAGCTGATCCAGCAGGTCGAGCCTGCCGTGGATGTCCCCGATCACGTAGGCGCGCTGGTCGCGCGGGCCCTCGGGCATGGCGCTGCTACGCCTCATGAAGTTGAAGATACCCAAGCTTTCTGCAGCTTCGCTCTACTCAATCCCACGAAATCGCAGCCGGTATAACGATTCCGCTCAACAAGGCGTGAATTCAAGCGCCGAGCAGCTGGAACCGCGGGATGGCGACGTCGAAGGCCGTGCCGTCCTCGTCCACCATGCGATAGCTGCCGCTCATTGAGCCGGACGGTGTGTCGAGCGGGCATCCAGAGACATAGTCGAAGCTCGCTCCGGGCGCGATCAGCGGCATTTCGCCCACGACGCCCTCCCCTACGACCTCATGAACCGTCCCGCGACCGTCGATGATCGTCCAGTTTCGCGAGAGCAGCTGCACCGCGCGCTCCGAGCCGTTCTCGATCCGCACATGATAGGACCAGAACCAGCGGTTGGCGGTGGGGTCGGATTGCTCGGCAAGATAGCTGACCGCCACCCGCACCGCGATGGCGCGCGTGATCTCGACGTTTGGGAACAGCATGGAGATGGCGTCCATCGTCATCGCTGGAGCCTAGGCGAGTCCACCCGCGCGGCGCAACCGCAGGACGAGCCTTTCGCGCGCCTCCGCAATTGGCCGGGCGCGGTCGGTCAGGACGTCGCGCATCAGAAAATGACCGGTCAGGTCCAGCCCCTGAGCGATTTCTTCCCATGAGGCACCGCCGCCTTCACGAATGAACGACGGCAGCGGCAGCAGCTTGCCGGCATAAGGCTGCGCCTCTGCGGCACTGACCGCTCGGCCTGACTTCGGACTCACTGCGACGAGATTGTCATTCGTCCCGCTGACGGCGCACCGGTCGAGATCAATGCCGAACCCAAGCTCTGCCAACAGCAGCAGTTCGTACCGCACGAGCGCCGCGCCCCATCCGCTCGCGGAAGGTGCCGCTTCGACAGCATCGAGCAGCCCTTCGAGTGCGGCATAGAGACGAGGGTAAGACTGCGCCTCCGGCAGCGTGGTCGCGGTAAGTGCTGTTGCCCATTCGATCGCTGTGGCGGGAAGCGGTTCGGTTAGAAGCGGCCCGCGGCTGTGGATCAGCTCAACTTCTGCCTGCGGAAGCTGTGATTCTGTTCGCGCCGAGAACGATGCCTGCACGACATTGCCGGGCATGAGCACCGGTCGCATTCGCCGTCCACGCGCCCCGCGGATATAGGCGGCCTGCAGTCCGTGCTCGGCGGTCATCAGCCGGACCACGGCCCCATGCTCGCCGTGACTCCTCAGCGCGCAAACGATCGCATGCGCGTCGAACCTCATCCGCGCGGGTGGAAATAGTCGTAAAGCTGGCGTGCCATCGCCGTGCTGATGCCAGGCGCTTTCTCGAGATCCTCGAGCGCGGCGCCCTTCACCGCACGAGCGGTGCCGAAGTGCATCAGCAGCGCGCGTTTCCGGTTGGGGCCAATGCCGGGTACTTCATCGAGGGTCGAAGTCGTCAGGCTTTTCGCTCGTTTCGCGCGATGCGTGCCGATCGCAAACCTGTGAGCTTCGTCTCGCAAGCGCTGGAGATAGAACAACAATGCCGAATTGGGAGGCAGAGTGATCTCGCGCCCTCCGGGAAGGTGGAACACCTCCCGGCCTTCGCGACCGTGGTGCGGCCCCTTGGCCACGCCAATCACCGGTATGTCGTGAACGCCGGCGTCCTCCATCACTTCGCAGACCGACGACAATTGCCCCTTGCCTCCGTCGATCAGCAGCAAGTCCGGCCACTCGCCGGTTGAGCGATCCGGGTCTTCCTTTTCGAGACGCGCAAAGCGCCGTTCGAGCACCTCGCGCATCATCGCGAAGTCATCGCCAGGCTGCGTTTCCGGACGCTTGATGTTGAACTTGCGGTAGCTGTTCTTGCGTAATCCCTCCGGCCCCGCGACGATCATCGCGCCCGTCGCGTTCGTGCCCATGATGTGGCTGTTGTCATAGACTTCAATGCGCTTGGGCACGTCCGGAAGCTCGAACGTGTCCGCGAGCTCGCGCAGGATCTTCCCCTGCGTGGTCGTTTCGGCGAGGCGGCGGTCGAGCGCCTCTTCCGCATTGCGCTGCGCCTGTTCCAGGAGCTTGCGGCGTGCCCCGCGCTGCGGCCGTTCGATGACGACCTTGCGCTCGGCTCGTTCCGAGAGCGCTTCCTCGAGCAACTCGCGATCCGGGAGGTCACGATCGACAAGAATGCGCGGCGGGGGCGGCATGTCCTCATAGAACTGCACCAAAAAGCTCGATAGCACCTCGACTTCCGGGACTTCGTGCACATGAGCCGGGAAGAAAGCGCGGTGGCCCCAATTCTGCCCGCCACGAATGAAAAAGGCCTGGATCGAGATCGTCCCCGCCTTGCAGGCCAGCGCAAACACGTCCGCGTCTCCGAGCCCTTCCGCATGCACGGTTTGGCTGCCCTGGATGTAGGTCAGCGCTCGCAGCCGATCGCGATAGATCGCAGCCAGCTCGTAATCGTGCCGCTCGGCGGCAAGAGCCATTTGCTTGCTCAGCCGGGCCTGTACGCCCGTCGACTTGCCGGCGAGGAACTCCTTCGCCTCACCGACCAGCTCCCCGTACTCGTCCTCGCCAATTCGGCCGACACACGGCGCCGAGCACCGCTTGATCTGATACAGCAGGCACGGCCTCGACCGGTTCTCGAAAAAGCTGTCGGAGCAGCTCCTTAGAAGGAAGAGCTTCTGAAGTGCATTGAGGGTGCGCGTGACAGATCCCGCACTTGCAAAGGGCCCATAATACTGACCCTTGATGCGCCGCGCCCCACGATGCTTCTGCACGCGGGGGAATTCGTGATCTTCTCGCAGCAGGATGAATGGGAAGCTTTTGTCGTCCCGCAGCAGCACGTTGTAGGGCGGCCGGAACCGCTTGATCAGCTGCGCCTCGAGCAGCAGCGCCTCGGCCTCGGTCCGAGTGGTAACAATGGTCATCGACCGAGTCTGTGCGACCATGCGCTGGAGCCGTTTCGGCAGCTTTGCGACCTGCGTATAGTTGGTGACGCGGTTCTTCAGCGTGCGAGCCTTGCCGACGTACAGCACGTCACCTCGGCTATCCTGCATTCGGTAGACGCCGGGCCGCACCGGAAGCGTCCTCAACACCTCGCGGATCGCCGCAACGCCCTTGTCTAAATCTGGCTGGTCCGCGCCACGCACGGCATAGGTCGCCTGCTCTTCATTGAAGCGCTCGGCGGCTCTGGGATGGTCGGGACGGTCGGCCGGAGTTCGGTCCATGCCTTCGTATCTAGGAGGCGCGGCCGCTCCTATCCAGCGTTGCCGTCACGCGGCGGCGCGATGGGCCTGTTTCTCTACCGTGAGCATCCAATCGAGTGCCGCACGGGCATGGATCGCGGTCGAGTCATAGACCGGCAGCACGTTGGCACGGACGTCAACCGCCATCACGAGCTCGGTGCAGCCGAGAACGACCGCTTGCGTCTTTAGCTTGGCTAGCTCCGTGATGAGCGTCTTCAGCTTGCGCTGGCTATCACGGACCACGCGCCCCGCGGCGAGCTCTTCGAAGATGATCCGGTTCACCTCGTGGATCCAGGCGGCATCCACCGGGACGAGCGTGATGCCTCGGCTTTCGAGCCGGCTGCGCACGTGCGGTTCCATCATCGTGAACCGCGTGCCGAGCAGGGCTACACGCGTCTGTTTATCAGCGACGAGCCGCTCCGCCACGGCATCGCCGATATGGAGCATCGGCACATCGATGTTCGCGGCGACGGCGTCGTAGACCTTGTGCCCGGTGTTCGAGGTGATGATCACGCCCTCTGCGCCACTCGCAACCAGCCGGCGCGCCGCTTCCAGAGTGACGTTCGCTACGCCGTCCCAGTCCCCGGACAACTCCATTTCGGCGACGGGCGCGAGATCCAGGCTCTCGATCGACAGGGTTGCGCTGTGCAGGCCGCCGAGCCGCTGCGCGACACCGCGATTGATGTGATCGTAATAGAGCGCGGTGGACGACCAGCTCGTCCCGCCAATGATTCCCAGCTTGCGCAAGCGCTCCCCCTTTCCCGTCCGGTCAGCAGCGTCGGCGCAGACCGGCCCAAACGACTTGCCGACTGAATCGGCGTAGGGCGAATGTCCAGCAACTTGCCTCGGGCGACAAGCCGTAAATAGCTGATTTAGCGCAAATTAAACGAGATTGCGACGACTTGTTGGAAAGGTGATCAACCCAGCGCCTTGACGATTTCTTCAGTCATCTTCTTCGCGTCACCAAGTAGCATCATTGTATTATCGCGATAAAAGAGGTCGTTATCGATGCCGGCGTAACCCACCCCGCCCATCGATCTTTTCACGAACAGGACGGTGCGTGCCTTTTCCACATCGAGCACGGGCATTCCGTAGATGGGCGAACTCTTGTCGCTCTTTGCGGCCGGATTGGTCACATCGTTGGCGCCAATCACATAGGCGACATCGGTCTGGGCAAACTCGTTGTTGATATCCTCCAGCTCGAACACCTCGTCATAGGGCACATTGGCCTCCGCGAGCAGCACGTTCATGTGCCCTGGCATGCGTCCGGCGACAGGGTGGATCGCGTATTTCACGCGCACGCCCTCCTTCTTGAGCAGGTCTGCCATTTCGCGGACCGCATGCTGCGCCTGTGCGACAGCCATGCCGTAGCCCGGCACGATAATGACCTGTTCGGCCTGCTTCATCAGGAAGGCGGCATCTTCGGCGGAGCCGCGCTTGTACGGGCGGTCGATTGCTGCGGCTTCTCCCCCGCTCGCAACGGCACCGAAGCCGCCGGAGATCACCGAGATGAAGCTGCGGTTCATGGCCCGACACATGATGTAGCTCAGGATCGCGCCGGAGCTGCCGACGAGCGCGCCCGTGATAATCATCGCGCTGTTGTGCAGCGTGAAGCCCATCGCCGCCGCTGCCCATCCCGAATAGCTGTTCAGCATCGAGATCACGACGGGCATGTCGGCGCCGCCGATCGGGATGATGAGCAGGAAACCGATTGCGAAGCTCAGGCCCATCGCCGTGAAGAAAACCCAAGGCGACTGGTCCTGAACGAAGTAGGCAATGAGGCCCAGGATCGCCGCGAGCGTCCCGAAGTTGATGACGTGCCGCGCTGGTAACAGGATCGGCTTGCCCGACATGTTGCCGTTGAGCTTGAGGAAGGCGATGACCGAGCCCGAAAAGGTGATTGCGCCGATCGCGACGCCCAGCCCCATCTCGATCCGGCTGACCGGCAGGATGCTAATGATGGACGGGCTGGCGATCGGCGTGATCCGCACGGCGATCCCGAATGCCTCAGGGTTGAGGTAGGCGGCCGCGCCGACGAGCACCGCCGCCATGCCGACGAGGCTATGAAAGGCCGCGACCAATTGCGGCATCGCGGTCATCTGGATCCTGCGCGCAGTGACCAACCCAATGCCACCGCCGACGAGGATGGCCGCAGCAATCTCCGGCAATGTGGCGAACGGGTGCGTCGCAAGCGTCGTCGCAACGGCGATCGCCATGCCGAGCATGCCGGTGAAATTACCGCGCCGGCTCGTCTCCGGGGCTCGAGAGCCCTCTCAGCGCAAGGATAAAACAAACGCCCGCGACCAGATAGGCGAGCAGAACCCAGGCCGGTTGCGCGTGTGCCGTCTCAGGCATCCTTGCGGTCCCGCTTCTTGTACATCGAGAGCATCCGCTGCGTGACGGCGAAGCCGCCGAAGATGTTCACGCTTGCCAAGGCAACAGCGATGAGGCCGAGCCACTTCGATGTCGGGTTGCCCGCAGCAGCGGAGGCGATGAGCGCTCCGACGACGATCACCGACGAGATCGCATTGGTTACGCTCATGAGCGGCGTATGCAGGGCTGGCGTGACAGACCAGACGACAAAATAGCCGACAAAGCAGGCCAGCACGAAAATCGACAGGATGGAAATAAAGTCCATGATCCCTCCGCAGCTCGGGCGCATTGATGCCGGGTCGGTGCCGGACTGTCGAGGCCAGAGTGGCCCCCGGAGCTCGTTAATCGCGACACGGTTATCAATTTTCTAACCTTTTCGCGCGCACACACGGGCGGCTCAATGGAGGAAGCTCGGGAAGTGTCGAAGCGCGGCAAACAGATGCTGGAGAGGAAGCAGTGGAAGCTGCTGCTGTGGACGGCGTTCGCCGGCCTGATCTTCGGCCTGATCGGCTTCGGAGACATCGGCGAAGGTTCGCTGCGGGCGCTGCGCAACTGCCTGCACTGGCACAAGGCCAGCGGCGACATCGTCCTCGTCAAGATTGACGACCAGTCGCTGCGCAAGGTCGGCCGGTGGCCGTGGCCGCGCCGCTATCACGCGCAGCTGACGGATCGCCTGACGGACGCGGGTGCAAAGCGCATTCTCTTCGATCTGAGCTTTTTCGGAACCACGACTTCTGCCGATGATCGTGCATTCGCCGATGCTCTGAAGCGCTCTGGGCGTACGATCCTCGCAACGCGCACGCGCTTTGGGCCCAGCGACGGAACAGCTCAGGAAGGTCGACCCCTGGAGTCATTGGCCACGGCGGCACGGGGTCTCGGCTCGATCAGCTGGCGTTACAATTTCCAGGTTGCTGTAACCGCAATTCCCTACGCCGCGACGGCTGACGGCCATACGGTTCGCTCCTTCTCTTCAATCCTGTCGGGGCGTGAAGGCGAACCCAATGCTACCTTCGTTCCGGACTATTCCCTCAATCCGCAGTCCATCCCGACCGTCTCGGCAGCGAAAATTCTCGACGGAACGTTCGATCGGCGCGCGATCGCGGGCAAGGACATTGTCATCGGCACCGCCAGCGACGAGATCGGCGATCAATTCTTCGTTCCAGGCACGGGCAAGATGGGCGGCGCCTATGTCCACATCATCGGCGCCGAAACGCTCAAGAACGGCCGCCCAATCGACCTGGGCTGGACGCCCTTATTCCTGCTGGCTCTGCTTGCGAGCGGCTTCGCGCTATCCGCGGCGAGGCCGGCAGGGCTTGATCCTCGGCGTGAAGCGCGATCGCGATCTTGGTCGGGCCCGCGTTTCCCGAAAGCCGCGCCATCTACCTGGACGTGACGCCAGCGCTTTTCGTTCTTGTGGTCATCACGACCGCGGTCGGTTGGCGGCGCTACCAGGCGCGCGGATTGGTGAACCCGATTTCCAACCTGCCGAACCTCAACGCGCTGCGCGGCAACCGTGACGGGCGTGAGCATGCGCTCATCGCCGCTCGCATTCTCAACTACGAAGAAATCGTGGCCACTCTGCCGCCGCAAAGCGAAGCGCAGCTGATCGAGCAGATCGTCGCCCGCCTAAAGGTGGGTGCGCCCAACCGCGTGCTCTACCAGGGCGATGCGGGCATTTTCGCCTGGTTCGAAGAGCCGCGCCAGCCCGTCGGCAACCATCTCGAGGCGCTCTATGCCCTCTTCCGAACTCCGGCGCGCGTAACGAACATGTCGCTGGACCTGTCTATCTCGTTCGGTGTCGAAGTGGGCAGCGGCCGTTCGACTGCGCAACCGGCTCGCTAGCGCGCTCGTGGCGGCCGATGAAGCAGCCCACGACGGTCTCAAGTGGAAATACCACGATCCGGAAACCCTCGAGAACGCCTCGTGGAAGCTGTCGATGCTCAGCCAGCTGGACGAAGCAATCGACCGTGGCGAGGTGTGGGTCGCCTACCAGCCGAAGCTCGAACTATCGACGAAGCGCATCATCGGCGCGGAGGCGCTTGCGCGCTGGACCCACCCGGAAAAGGGCCCGATCGCAGCGTCCGAGTTCGTCGCAGCGGCAGAGCAGAATGATCGAATCGGTAAGCTCACCGACTTCGTGCTCGAGCAGGCGATCGCTGCAGCAGCGCAGATCAACAAGCGCGGGACCGCCTTCGAGATCGCGGTCAACCTTTCCGCGCGCCTGCTGCCGACAAGGGATTCACGCTTCGCCTGTCGGCAATGCTCGCGCGGCACCGGCTCCCGGCGGAACGCCTGACCCTCGAGCTCACGGAAACTGCCGCACTGACCGGCGGTGAAGCCCTCGACATGATCACCAGGCTGCGCGATCTCGGCGTCAACATCTCCATCGACGATTACGGCACGGGCCTCTCCACCCTCGACTATCTGAAGAAGATCCCGGCCAACGAGATCAAGATCGACCAGAGCTTCGTAAAAGGTGTCGTCGACAATCGCAGCGACCGCGTAATGGTCCAGTCCACGATCGGCCTCGCTCACTCGCTTGGACGCAAGGTCGTCGCGGAAGGTGTCGAGCACCGGGAGGTTCTCGACGTCCTGATCGAGATGAAGTGTGACATCGCGCAAGGCTTCGCAATCGGCCGTCCGATGAGCCTCGATAGCCTTAGCAAGCGCCTCACGTCCGACCGCAAGCGCGGCGCCGCTTAAAAAAATCTGCCGTTTTATAAGCATTTATCCGGATGCCGCGCTGTTTCTGCACCGGAAACATGGTTACCCATTTACTAACCATAAGAATTAAGGTTCATTGAGCACTGTCGAATCACGTTCGAAGGGGTGCTCACATGAAGAAGTTCGATCCGCGTCGTGGTTTCTGGGACTATGTTCTTGGCGGCGGCTGGACAGGCGGCGGCTCGCACGGTTGATCCCGAACACCGGCCATTATTTGAAGCAAAGCGCCCACCCACCGGTGGGCGCTTTAGTATTCAGCCCTAATGAGTTCGCGAGCCTGCGCATCACGGACTGCAAATCGTTAACGGTTTGCTAACCACAACCATTAACGTTAATATCCCCCCAACTGCCGAATCGCAGTTAAGGAATAAGGGGCTTCAAAATGAAGAAGAACGACCCTCGTCGGGGCTTTTGGGACTATGTTCTCGGTGGCGGCTGGTGTGGTGGCGGATCGCACGGTTAAGTCCTGATCCGTCCGAAACATCGGACCGACAAACCAACCAGTCACAACGCCCGCCTCACTGGCGGGCGTTTTCGTTTGGTCAACATCCATGCCGTGGCGCACGCAGCGAAGCCGTGCGTAAGCGGCAGGGCCATGCTCCTGCACCTGTTCAACAAATGAGTCTCGAATCCGTCCGCGCCTGGCTGGCTGCTCATGCGCCCGATCTTCGTCTGATCGAGGTCAAGGAAAGCACGGCGACAGTCGACACTGCTGCAAAGGCGCTCGGCGTCGAGCCCGGCCGGATCGCCAAGAGCTTGGCCGTGCGGGCTGGCGAGCAGCTGTTTCTCCTCGTCACGCGCGGCAATGCACGGCTCGACAATCGCAAGTGCAAGGACGAGTTCGGCGCCCGGCCTCGTATGCTGGGGGCGGAGGAGACCTTCGAGTTGACGGGCCACCCGGTCGGCGGTGTCTGCCCGTTCGGCCTGAAAAGCGATCTTCCCGTTTATCTCGACGTGTCACTCCGGGCGTTCGACGTGCGTTTATCCTGCCGGAGGTTCCCTGAACACGTCGGTCGAAGTGCCGACGAGCCGTCTATTCGACCTCGTGGCCGAGCGGTGGGTCGACCTATGCCGTCTGCCGGAAGAAGCGAGCAGGGCTTAACTCCTCGGCGCTGACGTCGAACTGCGGCCAATCGATGCCGAGGATCAGTGCCGCAGCGATGCGCGCCACGGCCGGCGAGGTTTGGAGACCGAAACCGCCCTGCCCTGCCAACCAGAAAAAGCCGTCGAGTTCCGGAGCGAAGCCGACGGCGGGGTGGCGGTCGGGCGTGAAGGTCCTGAGGCCCGCCCAGCGGCTATGGATCCGGTCAACCTTCACGATCGTCCGCTCCTCCATCCGGAAAGCGGCGAGCGCCACTTCCATCTCGTCGGGCTGCGCATCGGATGGTTCGGTCGGAACTTCATCCATCGGCGAGGCGAACAAGCGGCCGCTTTCGGGTGCGAAATAGAGGCCGTCGCCGACCGTCTTGGTGAAAGGCAGATGCTCCAGCTCCGTTCCTTCCGGAGCATCGAACGTAATGATCGTTCGGCGCATCGGCTGCAGTCCAATCGGACTGGCGCCGGCCAGCTCTGCCACGCTATCGGCCCATGCGCCCGCGGCATTCACCAACACGCCGGTCGCGTAGACTTCGCCCTTCGCGGTCGTGACTTCCCAACAATCGCGTCGTCTTTGAATTCGCCCGACGCGCGCGCCAGTCAGCAGTTCGCCGCCATTGCGGCCGAAGCTGGCGCAGATTGCCCTGCAACAGCGCATGGGGATCGAGCCGGATGCCGTCGCGATCAGCGATGCCGTGAAGGCGTCGTCTTTCAGGAGAGGGCAAAGCTCGTGGACACTGCGCTCATCAAGTCGCTCGAGCTCAGCGAACGACGAGATTTCCCGCTCGAGCGCATCAAGTGCGGGCCTCTCGTCCTCGCGCGCGTGGACCAGCACCGGCATACGCCGGCCCTAGCGGCACATCGCTGAACCCTGCCGGAGGCGATTCAAAGAAGGAGCGGCTCGCAAGCGTGAGCTCGCGCACGAGACGGTCGCCGAGCGCATAATGAACCATCGTCGCGCTGCGCCCGGACGAGTGATAGCCGATCTGCTCTTCCGCTTCGAGCACCGTCACGACGCGCGTCTGCGCGAAAGTTCAGCTGCTGCGGACAGGCCCGCAATCCCGCCGCCGATGACGAGGATATCGGCGCTTCTAGTCACGTCAGGCTGCGGTCAGGCGCTCGTGCACGACCTTGCCGTTTTGGGTGAGGCGAATGCCTTTGACGATCTCGTCATCGTCCGGAAGCACCGGCGCTCCCCGCTCCTTGTCCCAGAACGCACTCAGAAAATTGTAGAGGTTGCGGGCAAAGAGCGCCGAGAATCCGCGGCGAGGCTTCGCGCCAGGTTCGCCGCGCCAAAGATCGTGACGCCGTGTTTCACGACGCGCTCGCCGCTGACGGTCCCTTCGACATTGCCGCCGCGCTTCCGCCGCCAGATCCACGATCACGCTGCCGGGCCGCATTGTCGCGACCTGCGCATCGCTGATGAGCCGAGGGGCAGGCTTTCCGGGAATCAGCGCAGTCGTGATGACGATGTCCTGCTTGGCGATGTGGCCCGAACCAGCTCGGCCTGCGCCTTCTGATATTCCGGCGACATTTCCGTTGCATAGCCGCCGGCGCCCTCGCCTTCGATGCCGGCGACGTTCTCGACGAAAATCGGCTTGGCGCCGAGCGACTGGATCTGTTCCTTGGTCGCAGATCGGACATCGGTTGCGCTAACCTGCGCACCAAGGCGCCGCGCGGTGGCGATCGCCTGCAATCCAGCGACGCCGACACCCATGACGAACACCTTCGCCGGGCTGATCGTGCCCGCGGCCGTCATCATCATCGGGAAGGCACGGCCATAGGAATCGCCGCATCGACGACGGCCTTGTAGCCCGCGAGGTTCGACTGTGACGACAGGATGTCCATCGACTGCGCGCGGGTAATGCGCGGCATCCATTCCATCGCCAGAGCTTCGAGCCCCGTAGACGCATAAGCCTGAATGGCATCACCGCGCCTGGCAGGATCAAGCGCTCCGACCAGCAGGCGCCCTGTCTCGGCGCCGGTGAGCGATCGTGGATCGGGACCGTTGATGACAGGATGATCCCGGCGCCCTTCAGCACGTCGGCCCGCGTGCCGACGCTTGCGCCGGCCGCTTCGAAATCTGCGTCGCTGACCGACGCAGCTTCGCCGGCCCCCTTCTCGACCGCGACTGGCGCCGAGCGCGGTGAACTTCTTCACCGTCTCGGGAATCGCGGCGCAGCGGGTTTCCCCGCGCCTCTTCCTTGAGCACCGCGATCTTCATGCCGGCCGCGCTCAGCGGTACAGGATCATCAGGACGATGAAGCCGATGATGAGGCAGACGATCGCGCCCCACTTCAGCAGCTTCGGTGAAGCTCTCATAGTCGTGGACGTGCGTCGCCACTTCCTGCGTCGGCGGATTTGCCAGAAGCGGCTCCTCGTCATGGGCCATGCGTATTCCCCTTCTCGGTCGCTTGCGTCGGGTCGTCCATAACAACGCCCGCGGCACTCCCCAAGCCCTGAACCTCAGGCATCAAGCTCTTAAGGCGCGCCTTTACTCCTTCTGCGTCTAGCTGCGGCGCTGAAGGGTGCCCGATGCGCGAAGAACCGATCCGGTCCCTATTGCTGCTCGACACCGACGCCGACGAGCGACGGCTGATCTCGGCCATCGCCAGCCGCGCGGGCTGGAGCGTCGTCGGCGCCGCCGACGAGAGAGCGCCGCCGCGCCTGCTCCAGGGACCGCACGGACGCGATGTACGTGCCGCCTTGCTCGGCAGCTGGGACACCGAGCGCAGCCCGCAGCTGATCGCGGCACTTCGCGCGAAGCGCGGACAAGCTTCCCGGTCATCGTCGCTCGCCACGGCGACAGCGTTTCCGATCGCGGTCGACGCGATGCGCGCCGGCGCCTCCGATTTCCTGGTCCGCCCGGTCGCGCCGGAGCGGCTGATCGAGGCGCTTGCCGCCAACGCCGATCGCCGCGAAGCAGCGGGCGAGCTGGCGCCGGTGTCGGAAAAGCTGGCGCCGGAACTCGCCCTCGAGCAGCTGGTCGGCGCCGCGCCGCGAATTCCGCGCCGCGCTTGCCGTCGCCGCCAAGGCGCGCGCGCAACCGCCTGCCGATCCTGATCATCGGCGAGCCGGGCACCGGCAAGGAAACAATCGCCCGCGCCATCCACGCCGCCAGCCTGCGCGCCAAGGGCCCGCTCCTCACGCTCGACTGCAAGGCGATGCCGCGAACATCATCGACAGCGAGCTGTTCGGCCACGAGAAGGGCGCCTTCCCGGGCGCGTTCGCCGCCAAGGTCGGCAAGCTCGTCCAGGCCGGACGGCGGCACGTTGCTGCTCGACGAGATCGGCGCGCTTGCCCGCCGAAACGCAGGAGCGGCTCGACCGCGTGCTCGCGACCGGCGAAGTGCGGCCCGTCGGCCTCAACGGCAGCCATTCGGTCGACGTGCGAATCATCGCGACCAGCAGCCGTCCGCTCCCGGAGGATTTCCATCCGGGCCTCGCCGAGCGGATCGGCGCGACGACAGTCAGCCTGCCGCCGCTGCGCGATCGCAGCGGCGACATCCCGGCGCTGGCCCGGCATTTGCTCAACCGCCTCGCCGAGCAGACCGGGCTGCGCCCGCTGTCGATCGGCAATGACGCGCTGGCGGTGCTGATGCGCTACGGCTGGCCGGGCAACGTCCGCCAGCTCGCCGGCGTGCTGTTCCGCGCCGCGCTGCAGTGCGACGGGCGGCTCGCTCACCGCCGAGCATTTCCCGCACATCGCGATCCAGTCGCGCTATTCGCGGCCGGCGCACCGATTTCGCGCCGACGCTCAGCGAGGCGCGCAGCGAGGAAGCGATCGCCGGCGCGCCCGGCGGTCACGCTGTACACCAGCGAAGGCCACCTGCGGCCGCTCGAGGAAATCGAGGCGGACATCATCCGCCTTGCCATCGGCCATTATCGCGGCCGGATGACCGAAGTTGCGCGTCGCCTCGGCATCGGCCGCTCGACGCTTTACCGCAAGCTCGGCGACCTCGGGATCGACACCGCAGCCTAAAGCCGCGGCGTCAGCGCCTGGTCGCGCAGGCCCGCGCCAAACCGCAATGCCTGCACCGTTTCGAAGACGTCGTGAACGCGGACGATTTGCGCGCCCTGCTCCACCGCCTTCAGCGCGAAGGCGATGCTTCCGCCAACCTTGTCGGCCGGCGCTTCGCCCGACAAGGCGCCGATCGTTCGCTTGC
Organism: uncultured Alphaproteobacteria bacterium; assembly: GCA_963752025.1. Taxonomy (GTDB): domain Bacteria; phylum Pseudomonadota; class Alphaproteobacteria; order Sphingomonadales; family Sphingomonadaceae; genus Sphingomicrobium. Next base: position 55,921 of record CAVVWY010000029.1, read on the forward strand.
GGCTCGCGCCGACGACCATCGGCACGCCGAGCGAATGGAACATGCGCAAGGCCGTTCATCAGCTCGAGGTTGTGCGCGACATTCTTGCCAAAGCCGAAGCCCGGATCGATCAGGATCCGATCGCGGGAAATGCCGGCCATCTTCAGCAGCGTCGATCCGCTCTTCCAGCCAGCAGATAGACTTCGACGAGCACGTCGTCGTAGCGCGGGTCGTCCTGCATCGTCTCCGGCGCGCCCTTGTGGTGCATCAGCACGACGGGAACCTGCGAGGCTGCGACCATGCCCGCCGAGCGGCCGTCATAGGTCAGCGCGGAGACGTCGTTGATCATTCGTGCGCCGGCTTCGATGGCTGCCGTCATGACGTCGGCCTTGCGCGTGTCGACGGAGACCGCGGCACCGCCCATCGAAAGCTGGCGAATGACGGGCGCGATCGCGCTCGACCTCGTCGCCTTCCCAGACGGGCTTCGCGCCCGGCCGGGTCGACTCTCCGCCTACGTCGATGATCGCCGCGCCTTGGCCCGCCATGTCAGCGCCAGCTTCCGCTGCCGCAGCGGCATCTGCGAATTGGCCGCCGTCCGAAAAGCTGTCGGGCGTAGCGTTGATGATGCCCATCACTTGCGGCTGATCGAGGCGGATCGTACGCTCGCCGAGCTGCAGGGCGGCCGTCGGCTGCCGTCAGGGCCTTCCATTGCGCGGCCATATCGTCGTCGAAGCGGCTCTTCGATGCCTTCGACCGGCACCAGTTCAGTCGATGTGCGGCGATTTCCTTCGACTTGAAACAGCTCGACTGCGGCGAACCAGTTCAGGCCGCCGGCGAGCCGCGCGACTTTCCCGTCATGACCAAAGGGCGAATCGACGAAGGCGGTGGGACGAATGAAGCGTGCGCATGAATGAAACTAGATTCCTAAACCTTGAACCGGTTGTCCGACAGGCTTCGTCGTTTCGACTTTGGCTCGCGTTCGTCCAGAGCGTTGACCCAGCGCCAGTGTCATCGCCGATACTCATCTGCGGATTGGAGGGCTACAGGCTGGCGCGGTCCTCAGCGGCGGCAATCAACGCCGTAGCGCGGCGAACTGCACGTCGAGCGGCAAGCGGCTGCCGCAAAGCGTGATTGATCAGCGCCGTGCCGAAGAATGTCCAGTCGTTCCCCGCCTGGCAGCCGAAAGACGAACGGTCCTCCGCGGCGGCCGTGACGACGATGGTGCCGGGTTCTGCAGGAGCGGCACGAACTGGCCGGAAAAGCAGGCTTGCAGCATCAGCAGGCGGTTCTTGAAACCGAGGGAGTCCAGCCTGAGCGAAGCGGCCTGGACTCAGCGGGCCGTGCGCCGCGCACGGCGTCCTTGAACACGAGGCCCTCGTTCGGAACGCCATGGCTGGTGCTGTAGAGGACGAGCACGTCCTCCGACGGTCCATGATGCGGCTGACACCTCGAGGGCGATGGCGAGATCACGTGTCGTGCCGGCGCATCCCCTTTGTCTATTCCTTCGTCGCCTGGCGAGCACGATTGTCCGTCCGACGGCATCGAAGCGGCGCGCGAGCACGCGGCCAGCTTCCCGAGCCTCGCGGTTGAACACGGTGTCGGAGTCCAAAGCGACGACGACCACATAGGCGTCGACTACGCCTTTGCGCTGGGGCTGGAGCTTGCTGAGCGCTTGCTCGGTTCGTTTTGATCGGCGGCTATCAGTTCCGGCGGGGTTGCGTTCTGCGCGTCCCCGATCGCCGGCATAATCACCAGGCAGAGCGGAGAAGAAGACGCGAGGCGATCCTCATGCGCGCACATCACCACGGCTGTATGGCTGGTGACAAGCAGCGATCAGCCGATGGCGCGAGGTGCTTCTGCCGCAGTGCGTCGAGCGGCTGAAGCCCGCTGTCGGTGGCGATATGCCAGAAGGTCCAGCCGTTGCACGAAGGTGCTCCCTGCAATGCGGCGCCGACCTTGTGAATAGACCCGCATGCGGGCCCGAAGACATCGATCCATCGGCGCAAACCGTAGCGGTCCAGCGCGTGCTTGGGTCGCGTGGACGTTCGTGCTGGAACGAAGGTCTCCCGCTCTCGACGAGGCATTCCGAACGCGACGCGCGGCTGCTCACGTTTGTCAGGCACGGTCTGCATCGCGCTTTCGTCGAGCGGAAGCGTGATTCGATCCGCTCCAGCGCGACCTTCACATAGCGCGTTCCTCGTCAATGCCGATCCAGCGGCGGCTCAGGGTCTGCGCCACCGCGCCCGGTGGTGCCGGTGCCGAAGAATGGGTCGAGCACCACGTCGCCCGGCCTCGAGACGCCGCGCAGGATCACCGGTAGAGCAGGGCCTCCGGCTTCTGCGTCGGATGCGCCTTCGCGTCATCCCGCTTCACCGCTCCTCGCCGCTGCAAGTCGGCAGCACCAGTCGCTGCGCATCTGCAGGTCGTCGTTGAGCGCCTTCAGGCGCGATAGTTGAACGTATAGCGCGCCTTGCACCTTCTGAGCACCAAATAAGCGTCTCGTGGGCGTTGGTGAAGCGCGTGCCTCGGAAATTCGGCATCGGGTTTAATTGACGCCACGCCATGTCGTTCAAGATCCATAATTCGGCGTCCGAGCAGCGCGCCGACGCGATAAATGTTGTGATAGCTGCCGATCACCCAGATCGTGCCGTCATCCTTGAGGATACGCCGCGCCTGCTCGAGCCGAGTCGACGGGTGAATTCGTCGTAGGCAGGCAAGGCTGTCGAATTTGTCCCAATCGTCGTCGACCGCGTCGACCCGGCTGCCCTCCGGCCTGAAAAGGTCGCCCCGAGCTGAAGATTGTACGGAGGGTCGCAAAAATCATGTCGACGCTCTTGTCGGGCAGCCGCGCCATTTCGGCGATGCAGTCGCCCTGAAGATAGTGTCGAGCGGAAGCTCGCGCTGCAGGCGTTCGCACCGGACGCACGAGCCTTTGCGGCTCCGCAATGCGGGCGATGAGATTTCATGTGACCTTCGTGCGCCTCTGTTGACGCGCGAGGGCGAGTCACGACTAACTCCCGGTCAAGCGATCAACGGTTAATGGAGGGCTCCGGGACGCCGAAATTCAGGCGGCGGAGCGCGGCTCGTCCACAAATATTGAGTCACCAAGGCCGGCGCAGAACTAAATTCTGGTGGGTGTGACTCGAAAGACTTCGACGGTTTCGAAAACGATATCGGACACAGGAATGGCGTCGATGGCGGCGCGCACTTTCGGGAAGCTGCGCCGGTGAAGCGGCGTCGGTCCGAGCGCATGAAGTGCCCGCCAATGGTGGGGCGTACCGTATCCGCGGTTCGTCTCCCAGCCGTAGCCGGGATATTCGTGCGCATACTCGGCCATGATGCGGTCTCGAGTGACCTTGGCGATAATCGAAGCCGCAGCGATCGAACGGCATTTGGCATCACCGTCAACGATCGCTTTCGACGGCCGCTGCCATTTCGGACATGCGTTGCCGTCGACCAATACCCATGCGGGCTCCAATCCCAGGGCTTCGACGGCACGCGTCATGGCCAGCATCCGCGCCCAGTAGATGTTGATTTGATCGATTTCCTCGACCGATACGATGCCAACACCCCACACGGAGCATTTCACGAGCCGCGCATAGATCGCCTCGCGCTTTTCGATCGGCAGGTTCTTGCTGTCGTCTATGCCGCGCGGGAATTTCTCGCGGTCCAGGATGCAAGCACCGGCGACGACCGGCCCCGCGAGCGGCGCGCAACCCGCCTCGTCGACGCCCGCGAGGGGTTGCGGGAATTCCAACTCGAGCTTGAAGGTGCAGCTGCGCGGCATTGAGTCGCTTGTGCACCCCTGCCGAGGGCGTGGGTCCAGCCACCCAATTGCAATATCAACAGAAAATTCTGGGCTCCTGCCGGCGCAGGAGCACGGCCTAGGTCTCGATCCGCCAGGGCGGAAAGCGCCTCGCCTCACCGGCCTTGTAGAGGAAGATGATGTTGCCGTCGGGATCGCGCAGCCGCGCTTCTCGCCACATCCATGGCTGGTTGCGCGGCCCATGTTCGAAGATGATCCCGTTTCTCGCAAGCTGCTCTACGCGTTCGTCCAGGTCGTCGCACTCAAAGTAGACCGCTGTCGTCGCAACGATCTTTTCCTCAGGGTCGATCTGAACCGAGAACGTCCCACCGCCTGCCGCTTCGAAGCGAGCGTAATCGGGCGGGTTGTCGACGATCTGCTTCAACCCAAGCTTTTTGTAGAACTCGACGGAACGAGCGTAGTCAGTGCCCGTCACCGTAACCTGGTTGAGACGCGGACCCGCGCCGACGTCGAGACGAACACGCGAATGGCCCATCGGACCGGAGCCTTCACCCAAGCTCGGCGCATCATAGAGCGCCACCCGCACGAACTCGCGTGCGCGGGCAACAGCCGATGCGAGGTTCGCCCCTTCCGCGAGGAAGAATGCGATCGCGCTGGCCAGCGTGCAGCCCGTCCCGTGCGTGCTCGTCGTATCGATGCGCTGGCCCTGCCAGCTCGTCATATTGTCTTCTTCGATGAGGGCGTCGGCAAGAGCATCGCCTTCCTCATGGCCGCCCTTGATCAGCACTGCGCAGCGATGTTCGCCGACCAGGTGAAGTGCCGCCGCGACGGGGTCATCCTCGCTTGTGAGGCGCTTCAGCTCCGGCAGGTTGGGCGTCGCGATCGTTGCAACGTCCATCAGTCGGCCGAATGCGGCGATCGTCGCATCATCGGCGAGCTCGGATCCGCTCGTCGCCACCATCACGGGATCGAAGACGATCGGCAGCTCCGGCTGCTCTTCCTTCAACCGCTCGAGGCGGGCAGCGACCTGTTGAGCCGCGAAGGCACTCCCGATCATGCCGATCTTCACGGCGTCGACCCCAATGTCGCTGATGACCGCATCGATCTGGGCGAGGATGGTCTCGGCGGGGACCGGGTGCACCGCGTTGACGCCCATCGTGTTCTGGGCAGTGATTGCCGTGACAGCCGTCATGGGGTGGCCGCCAAGCATTGCGACCGTCTTGATATCCGCCTGAATGCCGGCGCCGCCGCCGGAATCGAGATCCGGCGATAATGAGGATACGGGCGATCGAGGTCATCCTCTTCGCCTTCGAGCCGCTCCCCGGCGCGAAGTTCTCCATGTGCACAATTGAGAGGTTTGGCGGACAAATACGAACAAAGCGTTCACGCCGCCGACTGAACGGCCTCGCATATGTCGTCGACGACGCGCTGGACGAGCGCGGGATCATCACCTTCGGCCATGACCCGGATCAAAGGCTCGGTACCCGACTTGCGGATGACCAGGCGACCCCTGCCCTCGAGCTCCGCCTCGGCCGCAGCAATCCGTTTGCGTACGCTGTCCGCTTCGAGCGGGCGCCTTCGCTGAAGCCGGACGTTCCTCAGCAACTGCGGCAGCGGCTCGAACTGCCGAAGCAGCTCGCTTGCCGGCGCATTGGCCTCGACCAATGCAGCTAGAACTTGAAGGCCAGCGACGAGGCCGTCGCCGGTCGTCGAATGATCCGCGAGGATGATGTGCCCGGACTGCTCACCGCCTATGTTGCAGCCGGTCTTGCGCATCTCCTCGAGCACATAGCGATCCCCGACCTTGGTACGCAGAAGCTTCAGACCCTTGTCCGACAGTTTCCGTTCGAGACCGAGGTTGGACATGACCGTTGCAACCACCGCGTCGCCCTTCAGCTCGCCGCGCTGCTGCAGTCCCAGGGCAATCAGCGCCATCAGCTGATCCCCGTCGACGATCCGTCCCTTCTCGTCCACGACGATGAGGCGATCTGCGTCGCCATCGAGCGCCAGTCCGATGTGGGCGCCGCTCGCCACGACGGTCTCTTGCATGAGTTGCGGGTGGGTCGAACCGCAAGCGTCGTTGATGTTCAGGCCATTGGGCGAGACGCCCAGCGAGATGACCTCTGCACCGAGTTCCCAAAGAGCCTCGGGCGCCACGTGGTAAGCAGCACCGTTCGCACAATCGAGCACCACCTTGAGACCGTCGAGGCGCAGATGCTCGGGAAAGGTCGATTTTGCGAAATGGATGTAGCGCCCTCGCGCATCGTCGATCCGCCGCGCACGGCCGATGAGCTCAGGCTCCGCGAGTTTCGGCGCCGTCTTCGAGGCGCTTTTCTATCGCATGCTCGTCTTCGTCGCTGAGCTTGTAACCGTCGGGCCCGAACAGCTTGATGCCGTTATCGGCAAAGGGATTGTGCGACGCCGAAATCATCACACCGAGATCGGCGCGCATCGATCGCGTCAGCATCGCAACGGCCGGGGTCGGCATCGGCCCGAGCAACACGACGTCCATGCCGACGCTCGTGAACCCGGCGACCATCGCCAACTCCATCATGTAGCCCGACAGCCGCGTGTCTTTTCCGATCACGACGCGATGGCGATGGTCGCCGCGAAGAAAGTGCGCTCCTGCAGCCATGCCGACGCTGAGCGCCATCTGCGCAGTCATCGGGTCGCGATTGGTTGTGCCGCGAATCCCGTCGGTTCCGAAGAATTTCCGTGTCATTGCACGCGCTGTAGCGCTTTCGCGGATCCAATGCCAGAAGCCGGCCCGCCCCGCGTGCGCGAGGGTCGCGAGCGAAAGCAGCGAGTTCGTACCGACGCATGCGATCGCTCAAGGTGCGAGGCCAACCTGCAGGGTCAATGCCGATACGCCTCCGGCAGGTTACGACGTGGCAGGTAACGATAGCGCTCCAGGAGCCTGGTCTGGTGCGTTTCGAGTGGCTGGCGAACGCCGTCGATGAATACGGCTTCCGCCGCGCTCGTGCCTTCGAGCGGATCGTCTGACCAGATCACGACGTCCGCTCGCCGGCCAGGAGCCAGGCTGCCGATCTCTCCACCCATTCCGATCGCTTCGGCAGGTTTCGAAGTGATCATCGCCAGGGCTTCTCCCAGCTCACACCGGTCGCACCAGGTACGCGCTGCAACGCTACGAGATTGCCGGCATATTGCCGCTCCCAGAAGATGTTGCGCGTATCATTGTCGTCGATCGTGCCGATCGAGACGTTCCCCCCGCAGCACGCATTCTGCCGACATTCGATTGCGTCGCGGCAATCTGCTCGAAACTCGCGGGCAGGTCGTTGACGGCGGATGCGATCACCGGGGTGCCCGCGCGGGCAATGCGATCCGCAACCGTCCAGCCCTCGCTCGCTCCGACGAGCACGATCTTGAGCGAGGGGAACTCGCGCTTGAGGTCGAGGACGTTGAGGATGTCGCGGGCGCGTTCGACATGAACGAGAAGGTACTGGCGGCCCTGCAATACGGGTACCAGGGCAGCCGCGTCGAACCGGGTGAGCAGCACGTCTTGATTGCGGCGTGCTTCGTAAACCCGCAATTCATCGGGGTCGCGACACCGGGCGATCGCGCTCGTCTGGAGCTTCCGCTCGGCCTGACTGGACCGGCGTCGCATAACGCCGCAGCTGGGACGCTTCCCTGAGAGCATTCCGGAACAGAGCGAACGCGGAAGCGCGCGAGCCTCCGCGGCTCGGCGCCGCTCTGCCCAAGCTCGACGAACTGGAATTTACGTGCCGCAGTGACCGGATCCATGTCGGCGCCGGTGTCGATCACCGCTCCCTGGCCGGCGAAGATGCTCTTGCC
>CAVVWY010000030.1:0-121395 GCA_963752025.1 uncultured Alphaproteobacteria bacterium
AGCTGGATGCGATCCGCCTGGACATCGAGGACTCCCGCGGCGAGCGCGACTCGCGCTACATCCGCCGCACCATCGCCGCCCAGCGCGCCCTCGAGGTGGCGGGCCGGCTGATGCTGGCCGCGAGCTCGCAAGCGCTCGGCGTGGTGGGCGGGCACCGTGACCCTGGGCGTGGCCAAGATCATCGAGAACATGGAGATCGGCCACAACGTCATGCACGGCCAGTGGGACTGGATGAACGATCCCGAGATCCACTCCTCGACGTGGGAGTGGGACATGAGCGGGGCGTCCAAGCACTGGCGGTTCACCCACAACTTCATGCACCACAAGTACACCAACATCCTCGGCATGGACGACGACGTGGGCTACGGCGTGCTGCGGGTCACCCGCGACCAGCGCTGGAAGCCGTTCAACCTCGGCAACCTGCTGTTCAACACCATCCTCGCGATCGGTTTCGAGTGGGGAGTCGGGCTGCAGCACTTGGAGCTCGGCAAGATCTTCAAGGGCCGCGACGACCGCGAAGCCACCCTGGTGCGGGTCCGCGAGTTCGGCGTCAAGGCCGGCCGGCAGGTGGCCAAGGACTACGTCGCGTATCCCGGCGCTGACGTCGCTGTCGCCCGGGGCGACGTACACGTCCACGCTGAAGGCCAACGCGGTCGCCAACGTGATCCGCAACGTCTGGTCCAACGCGGTGATCTTCTGCGGCCATTTCCCTGACGGCGCAGAGAAGTTCACCAAGACCGACATGGTCGGCGAGACCAAGGGCCAGTGGTACCTGCGGCAGATGCTGGGCAGCGCCAACTTCGAGGCCGGTCCGGTGCTGCGGTTCATGAGCGGCAACCTGTGCCACCAGATCGAGCACCACCTGTACCCGGACCTGCCGAGCAACCGGCTGCACGAGATCTCGGTGCGGGTGCGGGAGCTCTGCGACAAGTACGACCTGCCCTACACCACGGGGTCGTTCCTGGTGCAGTACGGCAAGACGTGGCGCACCATCGCCAAGCTGTCGCTGCCGGACAAGTTACCTGCGGGACACCGCCGACGACGCGCCCGAGACCCGCAGCGAGCGGATGTTCGACCGAGCTGGAGCCCGGCTTCGCGACCACCGATCCGGCACCGGCCGCCGTCGCGGGCTGAAGACCGCGATCGCGACGGTGCGCGGCTGGCGCCGCGCAAGCGGGCCGAAGCGGACGCGCCAGCGCGACGATCTGGCCGCCTGACGCCAGTACCGCGAGCGTGCGTGTCTGCACGCCGACACGCCGCGTCGCGCGTGCATTTTGCGCACGCTCGCTGAGAACTTCAATGTGAATGCCCTCCCGTAACGGGAGGGCATTTTCGTGTCCGCTTCCCGATCGGGGGACATGGGATTCATCCGGATCAACCGCCGATCACCCGACATACAACTCCGCCTCGCTGCAGCAGTCTTGAGTCATCGCCGGAACACACCGGCGACACACACTAAAAGCCAACGGACACAGGAGAACTCACATGAACACAACCCGCTTCGCCCGCTACTTCGCCCTGCCGATCGTCTCGGCCGGGAATCATCGGTGGCGCCGCCCTCGGCCTGGCCGGCATGGCCAACGCCGCCATGCAGACCCCGACAAGCGCCCGGGCCGGACGTCATCGCGATCCCGAGCGTTCAGGCGCCGCCCGCCCCCGAGGCGATGCCGGGCTGGCACAACAACCACGGCCCGGCCAAGATCCAGCACTTGGAGCCCGGCTACCACCGTTGATCACAACCGAAGCCAACTGAGGCCCTCCCACCCCCGGGGAGGGCCTCAGTTGCCGTCGTCGCCCGCGAGCGTGCACAAAATGCTCACGAATTGCGGCGTGTTGGCGGGCAGACCCGCACAGTCGCGGTTAGTAGCTTGATTCCGAGAGTGCACCGAGCAGCCGCCGGGCGGCGGCGACCCGACCCGCGGCGGGGCCGGTCAGCGTGTCGAGCGCGCACTCCGGGTCCGCGGGCGGGCCCATATGCCCGCAGCCCCGCGGACAGTCCTCGATCGCCTCGGCCAGGTCGGAGAACGCCAGCATCACGTCGTCGGGTTCGATATGGGCCAGGCCGAACGACCGGATGCCCGGGTGTCGATCACCCAGCCGCCGAGCTTCAACGGCAGCGCCACCGACTGGGTGGACGTGTGCCTGCCCTTGCCGATATCGGTCACCTCGCCGGTCGCCCGATCTGCCTCCGGGACAAGGCGATTCACCAGGGTGGATTTGCCGCACCCCGGAATGGCCCAGCAGGACGGTGACCTTGTCGGCCAGCAGCGGCGCGACCCGTCGAGTGGGTCGTCGCGGCCGGCGGTGGTGATCGTCAGGTCGAGGTCGGCGAACTGCGCGGCGAACGGCTCGGCGGGCGCGAGGTCGGTCTTGGTCAGGCACAGGATCGGCTCCAGCCCGCCGGCGTAGGCGGCGATCAGTGCGCGTTCGACCAGGCCGGTGCGCGGTGGCGGATCGGCCAGAGCGACCACGATCAGGAGTTGGTCGGCGTTGGCGACGAAGACGCGTTCGGTGGGATCGGTGTCATCGGCGGTGCGCCGCAACACCGTTCGCCGCTGGCCGCGCCGCACGATGCGGGCCAGTGTGTCGGCGGCCGGAAAGATCGCCGACGATGTCGACATCATCGCCGACGGCGATCGAGGTGCGCCCCAGCGCCGGCCGCCCCAGCCGCCGCCCCAGCCCCAACCAGGACCCCAGCCGTTCCACAGCGGGCCGTAGTCAACGCGGGCTTCGGAAGTGATCTGGAACATCGGTCCCTGGAACACCTGGCCGTTACTTAGCTGGGCGACCATCGTGCCCTGGGTTCCGCCGGTTTCCGTCCAACTGAATGTGGCACCGAGATTGCCGCCGATGGATTGTCCTGTTCCAATGCCTGACGTGGTGCAGCCTGCAATCGCGATCGCGCCAAGTGACGCAACTGCGGCCCTGATCGATAATGCAGTCATGATGCAGCTCCTTTCGTGCGTAACAACGGAGCAAGGTCGCCGTGGCTCCCAAGGTCGTTTCGCCTGCATCCTTTTGTGGCGTCCAGGTGTCGTGAAGTTCATGGGTTGCTTGCCTTTTCGGACACCTTAAGTCATAGGGCGCACCGCTGGCGCACGGGCTTGCCCCTTGCGCCGGTTTTGTTTGGAAGACAGCCGGAGGGGCGTCGCACTGGGCGGCGTCAGCGATCGGCCAACAGAAGAGACGACGAAACATGCCGCTCTACGAGCATGTTTTCCTCGCGCGTCAGGACCTGGCCCAGGCCCAGGTGGATGCGCTCGCGGAAAACGCCACCAAGATCATCACCGACAATGGCGGTACGATCGCCAAGACGGAGACCTGGGGTCTTCGCAGCCTTGCCTATCGCATCGCGAAGAACCGCAAGGCGCATTATGTCGCCCTCGACATCGACTCCCCGCCGGCGGCGATCGCCGAGCTGGAGCGCCAGTCGAACATCAACGAGGACATCATCCGGTTCCTCACCATCCGCGTCGACGAACATGAGAGCGGCCCGTCCGCGATGATGCGCCGCGGCGAGAAGGAGCGCGAGCGACGTTCCGACGCGTGGCGATCGCGGCGACCGCGATGACCGTCCGAGCTATCCGCTCCCCGCGAAGAGGAGGTCGAGTAATGGCCCGCGCATTCTTCCGCCGCCGCAAGTCGTGCCCCTTCTCGGGCAAGGACGCGCCGAAGATCGATTACAAGGACGTCCGTCTGCTGCAGGGCTTCGTGTCCGAACGCGGTAAGATCGTCCCCAGCCGCATCACTGCGGTTTCGTCCAAGAAGCAGCGTGAGCTGGCGCGCGCGATCAAGCGCTCGCGGCACATCGGCCTTCTTCCCTACGTCGTGAAGTAAGGAGAACGACCCATGGATGTCATCCTGCTTGAACGCGTCGAGAAGCTCGGCGCCATCGGCGACGTAGTGAAGGTCAAGGACGGCTTCGCCCGTAACTACCTGCTGCCTCGCAAGAAGGCGCTTCGCGCCAACGAAGCGAACCGGAAGGTCTTCGAAGCCAACCGCGCGAAGATCGAGGAAGACAATGCCAATCGCCGCTCGGATGCCGAGAAGGCTTCGAAGGGCGTCGACGGCAAGACGGTCCAGCTGATCCGCCAGGCTTCGAACACCGGCCAGCTCTACGGTTCGGTCAGCGCACGCGACATCGTCGATGCGCTCGAAGCCGATGGCGCGAAGGTGACCAAGAGCCAGGTCGTGCTCGACCGTCCGATCAAGGCGATCGGCGTGCACGAGGTGAAGGTCGCGCTTGCACCCGGAAGTGTCCGTGACAGTGAAGGTCAACGTCGCCCGCTCGCCGGAAGAGGCGGACCTGCAGGCGCAGGGCGTCGACGTCATGGCCCAGATGTTCGAGCGCGACACTGCCGCGTTCACCGAGGAGTACGATCCGAACGCCGAGCCTGGCGCAACGGCCGAAGACGCCTCCGGCAGAAGCTGCCGCTCCGGCCGAGCCGGCACGCAGAGAACGAAGCCTAAGTCGTCTCGCACAGTGAAAGATTGAGGCCGCTGCTCAGCCCGAGCGGCGGCCTTTTTCTTTGCGCCAAGCCGTTCGTCGCATCGCTCATTCGAGGGTCGGAACGGTTTGCTTCAAATTCTTGTTCTATCAAGCAGAGCAAAGCGGGGGCCTTGTGAGGAGTATTCGCAATGGCTGACGAACGGGACGACCAGAACAACATCGATCAGAGCAGCAGCGCGGCCAGCAGACCACAGGTCAGCAGAGCCAGCAGAATGAGTTCGGCCAGCAGGGGCAACAGTCCTCCGGCAACCAGAGAAGCGAGGCAGCTCGGTGGCCAGAGCAGCGGCAGCCAGAGGCTCGGCCGATGCGAGCGGCAGCAGCATTCGGGTGGTGCGAATTCCGGACGCCAGAGCGACGGCACGAGCGGCCAGCCCATCGGCGGCAACGACAGCAATACAGGTTCCGGTACGACGCTAAGTCAGGGCGCCGATTTCGCTGGCCAGAGCTCGAGTGGCCAGGCGCAACCGAGCGGCGGCAACGAGACGCTGACGGCTGACCAGAGCTCCAACGGCGGGACGAACACGGGCCAAGGCGGCGGCTTGGGCGGTGGCATCGGGACCGGCGGTTCCGGTGGGGGCTCGAGCGGCGAAGGCTTCATCGGCTCGCAGGGCACCGGCTCGGACGATTACCTGCAGGACGATCAGGGTTCACAGGGCGGCTCTGCGAGCTCGTCCTCGTCCAGTGCTACGGGCGGCTCCGATTTCGCCAATCAGGGCCGCGGTGCTCTCGATGAAGATGCCAATGAAGACGACAGCGGCTCGATCGGAACCGGCGGCGGCGGCTTCAGCGGCGGCGGCTCGGGTGGCTCGGGCAGCTCCGGCGGCAGCGGATCCTTCTAAGGATCGCTTCCGTCCAACAGACAGCGCCGCGTCTCCGATAAGGAGGCGCGGCGCTTCTCTTTTAGGCCGCCTTCTGTGCGAGGTAGGCCGCCTCGCGATCGACCCACTGCGCAGGCTTGGCCGCGCGAGTATGCGATCGACGTAAGCAACAGTGCGCGGATAACGATCCGGATCAATCCGCGTCTTCGTGTGGCGGAAATTCGCGAAGGGCCCGGCGACCGCAATGTCCGCGAGCGTAATGCGGTCGCCAACCAGATACTCACCGTCGCCGGAGCGACCTTTTCCAGATAGTCGAGGATTGGCGGCAGGTCGTTGATTTCAGCCTGCGTCGCCGCTTCCTCATCGCCCGGGCCGCCCCATGAAAGCGGCGCAACGATCATGTTGAAGAAGATCTTGGCGCCGCACGAGAAGAGGATCGTGTCGGCAAATTCCTCATACCAGATCGTCTTGCCACGGAGCTGCGGATCGCTCGGGATCAGCGCTGGATCCGGATGTTTCGCTTCAAGGTAGTGAATGATCGCGCTAGAATCGGCGAGCGTAAAATCGCCGTCACGTAACGCGGGCATTTTCCTGAACGGGCTCGCCTCCAGGAACTCCGCGCTAGGGTTTGGAAAGCCAGTTGGCTGCACCTCGAGCTCGACGCCTTTCTCGCCGGCGAAGGCGAGCACCTTCCGGACGAACGGCGACATTGAAGAGCCGTAGAGAATCATGGCCAGCGCCTCCGTGAATGCGGCAAGCGGCGGACATTTGACTGCGCTCGCCCGTTGATGACCCGAACTCAGTAGGAGTGAACCCCATGCGCAGCAACAGCGGCAAGGACGAAGGCCGCAACAACATGCACGACCCGACGATGCGTGATCGCGAGCTCGGCCGCGGCGGCACGGCGACCGCCCAGAAGAAGCCCAAGGCACCCGCCGATCATCGTCAGGGACAGCAGGACAAGTCGCCGAAAACTCACAGGATGCGATAGAAGTCCGCGACGCGCAAAGGTCGGTACCAGTTTTGCAGCGCCGACGGCCAGCCAAGGGCGCTTTCGCCCCCCCGCACTCCCTCGCCTGAGCACACCACTCGCCAAGGACGTCGCGCTAACCAGCCCGCGCGAAAGCAGCCAGCCGAGTGGTGACTCCGCCAGGTTGACGGTCACCAAGCGGTCTGACCGGCATTGCGTTCGGCCCTCACCGATATCGTTGCACCGTCGTCATCTCGCGTTCGTCCATCATGCGATCGTCATGCTCGCTCCTTCCTGCATTTCGAGAACCAGCTTGCCAGAACGGGAAATCTGTAGGACAGATTGAAAACCTTATTGGTTCACGAACGGCGGGGGCGCGGGTGATTGCACGGATAAGGGAAGTTCGCCGCGCACGCGGCATGACACTCGACGACGTAGCGCAGGCCTGCGAGCCGCAGACGACGCCGCAGACGATCGGCAGGCTTGAAACTGGGACGCGCACCGTCTCGGTCGGGTGGCTCAACAGGATCGCGAAAGCGCTCGGCGTCGATGCTCAGGACCTCGTGCAAGCGGGCAAGGCGGCTGAGCTCAAGGTGGCAGCAATGCTCGGACCCGACGGAGCAACCGCAGCAAAGCGCGCAGCGATTGTGGTCCCCCCGCGTGTCGACGAGGGACAAGTCGCGGTGATCGTCTCCGCAAGCGTCGGGCAATATCATTCCGGCGACGAGATTTGGTGCGAGACGCTAAGAGCCGAGGACTTCTCGCGGGCACTGAATCGCGACGTGCTCGTGCCCCGCACCGCCGGTCGCTTCATGTTCGGGCGATTGATCAACGGCGATGGAGAGAAACTCCAAGTCCTGCCGCTCGAGGCAGGCAGCCGACAGCAGGTGGTGGCAAATCCGCCTTGGCTCGCCGTAGCCACGAAGCTCGTTCGGAGCCTCTAACCGCCACTCGCCAGAGCTTCAGCCAGCGCCTTGCGGACGGACTCGATTGTATAGGGGTCGTCGGGGTTGACGGGGCGACCCTCGCTCTCGAAATGCGGACGCTCATCCATTCGGCGTCCCCACTCGACGTCGGCCGCACGGACGACTTCTTCGAGGCGATTGTCCGCCGCTACAAGGTGTTTGCAATAATCACGCACCGCGGCGGTTGGCCGGTCAAGATTGTCGAGCAGCAATCGGCTTCCCTTGAGTTGACGCTCGAGCACCGACTGCAGCGCCCCGACCGGATCGGAGACATGCGATCTGAGCCAAGTCCCGACTTCGATCTCCGCCTCCTGCACCCGAGAAACGACCGATGCGCCTTTCATGGCGCCTGATCCCGCAAGTCGGCCGATTGCTTCTTCTGGACTAAACTTACGTCCCTGACGGATCTCTTGTTCGAGGCGGGCTTCGCCATTCGCCCCATGTTCGTCCTGTTCCCCGCTCATGTTCATCTAGCCGATGTCAGCGACAAGTCGGTGGCGATCCCAAACTTCCCGCCGTTTAAGCGGGTGGATCGATCGCGCCATCCGCACCGCTTCCCTGTCATCTGCAGCTTCGACGAGCGTCACCCATGGAACGTGCAAATCCGGTTCAAACACAAGAACGGTATAGAGCCGGCGCGCCGGCTCCGCGGCTTCTGTGCCGGGGTGACCCGGCCGGGGAAAAGGCGGTACTGAACTCATCAGCAATCGTAAGCATCGAATATCTCAGCAGTTTATCCGCCAAGCCATCGGGAAGACTCCCGAGCGGATCTGGCACTTCTCCTGCTCGGGAAAACCCACGGAAAGCGCGAGCACAGGCGCCCTCCCCCAACAAATTGGCGAGAGATGCGCTAGCGGATCAGAGTGGTGCGATGCTGACCATCGGACTCCTCGTCGTCTCGAACATTTTCATGACGTTAGCCTGGTACGGGCACCTAAAGTTCCCGCACCTCCCAATGGTGCAGGCAATTCTGATCGGCTGGAGCATCGCCCTGATCGAATATTCCTTCGCCGTGCCAGCCAACCGGATCGGCTATGCGCAAGGTTTCAGCGAGAGCCAGCTCAAGATCATTCAGGAGGTGATCACCCTCGGCGTCTTCGCTGTTTTCGCGGCGATCGTGTTCAAGGAACCCATCGGCTGGCGGTACTTCGGAGCTTTCGGCTGCCTTGCGGGTGCGGCAGCCTTCATGTTCGCCGGACGCGGCTCACGCAGTCTGACGGGTACACGCGAAGAAGGTTTAAATGAGCCCCATCATGGTGCCCCAGTTCGCCTCGCGCTCGATGCGGCGGATACCAGCGTCGTTCAGTGGCTCGTCGAAGGTGATTCCGCACTCATCGCGGCTACGCCACGCGACGGACGCCATGACCTGGTCGTTTCCGATCCTGAACAGGATCTGCGCTCCCGAACCTGGAAGATCACACCCGCGCAATTTCGCGCCTTGCGCGCAAACATCCTCTACAAGGACAGAACGGGAGCGATCGAGCGTCACTGCCGACGCTGCGAGAACCACAGTCTGTCTGATGTTGCGTCGACGACCCTCAGGTCCGTCGACTCTCTTCCCGAACGAAGGCATCTACTCTCTCCCTACGATGCCCCACCCGTTGTCCCACGCACAGGATTCATCCGAATTCAGATGAAAGTAGAGTAACAAAGAACGGATAACGGACTATTTACCACTTTGTTCGTGAGCTTATCTCGCGATCAGCAGGAATTACATAGAATAATCTAAGTTAGTATTGATCGGAACATAGGTTAAGGGAGGTAGCCGAGCTCAAATTCACAGCCAGACGCGCCGCTGGGCTATCGCTTCTTCGGATACAGCAGCGTCACGACGAAGCGCATGCCCCAATGCGGGCCAAAATCGGGCGTGGCAAAATAATAGCGGCCGCCCAATCCGAACGAAACTGGCTGCTTGCCGACGCGCACCAACTGAGAAACCAGCACGTTGACGGGAACAGCCCATTGCTTGGTCTTCCAATTATACGTGCTCTCACTGTTCAGGCTGAAAGTCGTCGCGCGCTTTGTCGTGTAGGCGATGAACGGCTGGAGGAACGTGCTACTCACGGGCGGCCGGCTGTCGGAGCCCGTCACCGACCAGATGTGATTGGCCAGCAAGCCGACGGTGGTCGGGCCGAATGCCTTCAAAACGACAAAGGTCGGTCCCGCCCCCCACTTCTTTCCGGTCGTGTATTTGCTGGTGCCGGTTGGATAAAGAAAGACGGGACCGGCTCCCCAGATAATCCCGCCCGACGTGGGCTTCTTGGGCGAATAGAAGAAGCTCTGAACCGTATCGCCGAGACCGAAGTCGGCCTGATGGTTGCCGCGAACGTCGGTCTGGTAAATCACCGGCACGATCGTTCGAACGATGAGGTTTGCATCTTTGGTGATGCTAATCGGAACGACAGGCTGGATGTTGAGCGTGAACTTGTTTCCGTCGCCGCCGGGGCCGATGCCGATGTCCTCATTCCCCTGGAATGGAACGCTGATTAGCGATGCGACTGGATTGGACAGCTTCTTCGCTAGTGATGCGGCGTCGTCGGAAGGAACCGCTTCGCCAGCTTCCTCATTCTGGCCCTGCGCTTCACCTGTCGATGGAGCTTCCTGCTGAGCGGTCGCGCGTGCACTTGCGGCCAAGGCCAATAGCATCACAGCGAACCGCCAGGTTTGTGTTTTGACAGGTGCCATTGGGCAAACTTGGCCGCCTCCCACAGCCATTGGGTATCAGGGATTCAAAGTAGCGGGTGAGCTTGTCGAATTCTTCGCGGCGCCAAAGTGTCAACGGCATTCCTGGGGACACGCAATCAGCGCAATTCCGCGAGCGCCCCGCACCGCCCCCCGGGCAACCCTTGGTTGATGGTCGGCAATTGGCCCGATGTTCGCTCTTCTCCCGCAGCCCTAATTCGCCTCAGACACCCAGACCTATCGCTCCTGAAGATGGATTTGACGGGATCTGGCGTGCCTACGAAAAGGAGCTCTCATGCCCGCGAAGAAGCCAAATATCCTCATCCTTTGGGGAGACGACATCGGCATCTGGAACATCAGCCACTTTAGCCGCGGCGCGATGGGCTACCGCACGCCGAATATCGACCGCATCGCCGAAGAAGGCGTCACCTTTACCGATTACTATTCACAGCAAAGCTGCACGGCAGGCAGAGCCTGCTTCATCTGCGGGCAAAACCCAATCCGCACGGGCCTGACGAAGGTCGGTATGCCTGGTGCGAATGTCGGACTTCAAAAGGAAGATCCCACGATCGCCGAGCTGCTCAAACCGCTAGGATATGCCACCGGCCAGTTCGGCAAGAACCATTTGGGCGACCGCAACGAATATCTGCCGACCGTGCACGGCTTCGACGAATTCTTCGGCAACCTCTACCATCTCAATGCCGAGGAAGAGCCGGAATTACCGGATTATCCGAAGGACCCGGCATTCTTCGCGCAGTTCGGTCCGCGCGGCGTCCTGCATTGCAAGGCAACCGACAAGGACGATCCGACAGTCGATGAACGTTTCGGCCGAGTCGGCAAGCAGACGATTGTCGATACCGGGCCGCTGACCAAGAAGCGGATGGAAACGGTCGACGAGGAGATCACAGCGCGCGCGATCGCGTGGATCGAAGAGCAGGTGAAGGCTGACCAGCCCTTCTTCATGTGGTACAACTCCACTGCGATGCACTTCCGGACGCACGTCGCCGAGAAGAACATCGGCAAGAGCGGCCAGGACCCATACAGCGATCGCATGGTCGTCCATGACGAGCAGATTGGCGAGATCCTCGACAAGCTCGACGAGCTCGGCATCACCGATAACACGCTCGTGATGTACTCCACCGACAATGGGCCGGAAAACGACACTTGGCCTGACGGCGCCAACACGCCTTACCGTGGGCAGAAGGATTCGAACTGGGAAGGCGGCTGGCGGGTCCCGTCATTCCTCCGCTGGCCCGGCCAGATCGAAGCTGGCTCAGTCTTGAACGGCATTGTCTCGCACATCGACATGCTGCCGACGCTGCTGGCGGTTGCCGGGGCTGACCCCGACGACATCACCAAGCAGCTTCTGAGCGGCTACAAGGTCGGCGACGTGACCTACAAGGTCCACCTCGATGGCTACAATCAGCTCCCGTACGTCACCGGCAAGGTGAAGGAGAGCCCAAGGAAGTCGCTGGTCTACTTCAGCGATGACGGCGAGGTCGTTGCAGTCAGAGTTGGCGACTACAAGTTCAACCTGTCGCTGCAGCGGGCGAATACAATGGCGCAGTGGGCCGAGCCGTTCGTCAAGCTTCGGCTGCCGCACATCACGAACCTGCGTCGCGATCCGTTCGAACGGGCCGACTTCAATTCCAACACTTATTGGGATTGGATCGTCGACCACGCCCCGCAGCTTTATCTCATGCAGGCGGTGATCGCCCAGCAGATCGATGACTTCGTCAAGTACCCGCCGCGGCAAAAGCCGGCGTCCTTCAATCTGGACTCGGTCATGGAGCAGGCACAGGCGATGGGCAAAGCGGCCCAGAAGCCGAAAGCCGATCCAGCGCAAAGCTCGGCACCGGCGCAGAAGGAGCCCGCGCCGGCCAAGTAGACCCGTCTGATGGACGGGCCCAGCCTCGGATCAATGGCAGCGATCGACGACGAAGTCGCCGGCGCTGCCATTGGCGACTCCGTCAGAGATTTCTACGAGCGCCACCCTTATCCGCTGCCCGTTTCGGACCTTACGGGATATGGTCCGGCATGGGATCATCAACGGCGGCGCGCCGATAGCCATCTTCTCTGGCCGGACCTGTCGTATCGCGAAAATCGGAAGATCCTGGTCGCCGGTTGCGGCACATCGCAAGCGGCGAAATATGCGCTGCGATGGCCGCAGGCGCATGTCACCGGAATCGACTTCAGCGCGTCCAGCATCGCCGAAACCGCGAAGCTGAAGCGCAAGCACAGCATACATAATCTCGATCTGCATCAGTTGCCGCTCGAGCGGGCAAGCGACTTAGGCCTGAGCTTCGATCATATCGTCTGCACGGGTGTGCTGCATCACTTGCCGGATCCCGTTGCTGGCCTGCGGGCGCTTCGCGACGTCCTCAGTTCGGAAGGCGCTATGCACCTGATGGTCTACGCGCCATTCGGCCGCGTCGGCATCTACATGTTGCAGGAATATTGCCGGCGATTGGGGATCGGGACGTCCGCTGACGAAATCCGCGATCTGGCAGCAAACATCAGCGCGTTGCCGCCGGACCATCCGTTGATGCCGCTTTTGCGCAGCGTGGCGGATTTTCAGAACGCTGCCGGCCTTGCCGATGCGTTGCTTAATCCACGGGATCGCTCCTACTCCGTACCGGAACTGTTCGAATTGCTTGCCGAAGCCGAACTGGAATTCGGGCGGTGGCTACGCCAGGCGCCTTATCTGCCGAGTTGCGGAGCCCTGGCGGTTTCGCCCCATCATGAACGATGCATGCGCCTGCCGCTGCCGGATCAATTCGCCACTGTCGAACTCTTCCGCGGCTCCATTTCCGCTCACAGTTTCGTAGCTTGCCGCAACGGACGAGGGCGCCATTATGCACCTGACTTCGAAGGTCGCACCTTGGTCGACTTTGTGCCCGTTCGAGTACCCGATACCGTCGTGGTCGAAGAAGGGCTGCCCGCGACGGCGGCGGCAGTACTGATCAACCGCAATCACACGTTCCGGGACATCTATCTGCCCATCAACTCGCCGCAGAAGGCCCTGTTCGACAGCATCGACGGCTGGCGGTCAATTCGTGAACTCGTGGCGAACGAGGAAGCTCTACCAGCTGCCCGAACCCTGTTCGAACGCCTCTGGAATTACGATCATGTCGTTTTCGACACATCGGGCGCGAGTTAGCGATAGACGACTGTCACTACCGACCTACGCTTCGCGCAGTCTCCATCGCACGCATCAAGGCGAGGATCGGCTTGGCGCACGCGGCATGATATATGCCATTGGCTTCGTGAACACCGTGAATGGGGTCGTCGTCGAAGCACAGTCGTTCGACGTTCTGGCCGGCAGTAATTGGACGATTGCAGCTTCGACACTGTCGCAACCCCCAGATGGGCAGCGGCATCGGACTTCCATCGAAAGGCATAAGGTCTCTCACTTGAACATGGCGCCACTCTGTGGCGTAGGACTTTTGCCAACATCCAAAACTCATTTCGGTGCCGACTGCTGATCCGCACGCTTTTGGCGTTCGCCGCACAGCAACCACGATGCGCCGTAAATGCGCACTAGGAACGATCAACACCTTGGGTCGGGTTTCGCCCGATGGATCGGCCGCGCGAACTGTCGATGTTGCGCAACGGGTCTCGTACGATCTTTTGGAATAGGGAGCCTACGATGCAGCACGCAAAGTTCTTCATGCTCGGAATTGCCAGCGCGCTTTTGATTCCATCAGTGGTTCAGGCGGCGAGACCAGAAATTTCGACAGATACCGCTCCGGGAGTGAACTTCGGGGCGTATCACACCTACTCCTGGGTGAGCAGCCAGCCGCCCGGAGGGATGAATCCGGTGCTCTACCAGCGGGTCATGGGCGACTTTGACTCAGCGCTCGCCGGTCTGGGGTATCGCAAAGCGGATAGCGGAGGCGACATGGCGTTGGCGCTCACGGTCGGAACGCAAAACAAGACCGACTTCGATTCCTGGGGCCGTTTCGGTTTTCAGACCAGCGTCTATCAATATACTCAGGGTCAGTTGTCGCTTGATGCCTTCGATACGAAGACAAAGCAGGCACTCTGGCACGGACAAGCCACCGAGACCGTCAATCCGGACAAGCCCAACGAGGGCGCTATCGATTTCTGCGATCAGCAGGCTGATGCAGAAGTTCCCGCCGACAGCGGCAGCTTCGGCCGCGACGACACCGCCGAAGAAGTAGTCGGCACGCGGCAGGCACTCAGCGCCACAAGCGGCTTAGTATCGTAGATAGCGAGGTAAAATGCGATCAGTTCGCCAGGCAGGTGCCATAAGCGCGGAGGACGACGATCTCGACATGATCCGCCTTGAAGGCGGTCAGTTTCAGATGGGATCGGATAGCCATTATCCGGAAGAAGCGCCGCGCCACCTCGTTCAAGTAGACAGTTTGTGGATCGATCGGACCCCAGTGACGAACCGGCAGTTCGCCGCATTCGTCAAGGCGACCGGTCATGTGACGACCGCAGAGATTGCGCCCGATCCCAAGGATTATCCGGGCGCGCTTCCGGAGCTTTGCAATCCGGGCTCATTGGTCTTTTCGCCGCCGGCACATCCCGTCGACCTGTCTGACTGGTCGCAGTGGTGGGAATTCCGTCTCGGCGCCGACTGGCAACATCCGTACGGGCCCGGAAGCGGCATCGGCGACCGGATGGACCATCCCGTCGTGCACGTCACGCACGGCGACGCTGCTGCGTTCGCGGAATGGGCCGGAAAATCCCTTCCCACGGAAGCGCAGTGGGAATTTGCGGCTTGGGGCGGAGCTACGGACACCGAATTCGTCTGGGGCAGTGAGCTGGAGCCGGGCGGACGGCACTTCGCGAATGTCTGGCAGGGTGAGTTCCCTTGGCGAAACTCATGCTCCGACGGCTTTGACCGCACCTCGCCTGTCGGCAGTTTCCCTGCGAACGGCTTCGGGCTTGTCGACATGATTGGCAACGTATGGGAGTGGACCGACGACTGGTATCGCGACAAGCATCCGGCGGCGAAGCCGAAAGCATGTTGCATCCCGGTGAACCCGCGTGGCGGGCCTAAATCGGGGAGCCACTCGGAGTGCGATCCCATCGCCATTCCGCGCAAGACCTTGAAGGGCGGCTCCCATCTGTGCGCACCGAGTTATTGCCGCCGCTACCGGCCGCCGGCGCGCCACGCTCAGCCGATCGACACGTCAGCGAGCCACATAGGCTTCCGCTGCATCAGAAATTAGTCGGATCGGCATCTGATGAGGCTCCGTCGCCCAAGCCGTTTGGGAGCGGGATGAACTCGAGCGACGGGATCGGTGATTCAATCCGGCAATTATTTCTTTTGAATCCCAGCGGTATTGATCGGGGAAGAACTACGAAGCTGCTCGAAACCCTTGGCGCTGATTTGAGCCCAGGTTTTGAAGAGGTTTTCGAAGTCGCCTACGTTCGTCGAATAATTTCGCTGGTAGGCTCCTGTGTCGCCAGCCGCTTGCGCATCGACAGCTCTGCCCAGCAGTTGACCCGTCTGTGAATCGCGAGCCTCGATAGCGAAGGTTGCGCTCCCCGCATCTGCGCTGAAGGTCGCGCCGATGCTGCCCCCCACGTCGGGTGCTGCAACGGACAGATCGAGAATGTAGACTCCAAGCCGCAGGACATGAGGTCCAGGAGCCGTGGCTATGGTCAGGCCTGACTGGCCAAAGGTTTGGGGGAAGGTCTTCGTTATATATTTCTGCGCGAGCGCGATCGCGTTCTTCACATACGAATTCGAAACCTGATTATCGAGGTCATCCTGAGAGTCGTTGTAATCCTCGACCCAGTTCTTGCGGAATGCGACTTGTGGAGGATCGAACATTACCTGCGTGTACGGCCGGAAATCCGCATTCGGCAGGAGGTAGAGTGCTTCTACCTTCTTCGACTTGACGTGAACCAAACCGTCCCAGGTAGCTGGTTCATCGGCAAAACCTGCAGTCGAACTTATGGCGAGCGCAGCGGCGGAGAGCGCCAATAGCAATGACCGCATGTCATTATCCTCTCAGGAGTGGAAGCTGGTCTTTGAAGCGCAATGAGTTGTCGCTCCATCGGTGAAAGGCCGGACTATTTCCTCAGGAGACCTTGCGCAGGACAAATGCCAACCACTCGAACGTGAGCATGTCTCGGGATAAGCCCGGATGGGAGCGCCGAGTGTGCAAACTCTAATGCCGTTCGATGCTCCAGGCCCTTTTCCAGTCCATTGCGCAATGGATCGAACTCGTTGTCGATGGGCTCGCGATCCTGATGGTCGCCGTCGCCGCCCTGGACGCGACCTTGCGTTCGCTGCAGAACGCATTTCGGAAGTCCAGATCGCTCGAGCTTCGCACGATCTGGCTCAACTTCGCCGGCTGGATTCTATTGGCCCTTGAGTTCTCTCTCGGCGCCGACGTTATTGGGACTGCTATCGCGCCCACGTGGGATGCGATCGGGAAGCTCGCAGCCATTGCTGTGATCCGGACGTTCCTCGGCTTCTTCCTCGCACGCGATTTCAAGGATGCGAGGGCGCTTGCCGCAGTGGCCGCGCCTACATCTGATATCTGAGGATTATCAGCGGACCGTCCAGCGTCTGCGCCAACTTGAAGCCCCTGTCGCTGGCGCGACCATAATAGTGACGCCATCCTCCACCGAGCTGCCAATGCTTGCTGAGCTCATACTCGACCGTACCGAGCGCCTGCCAAGAGATATCGGAGCCGATTCCGAAGCCGCCCACGTCACCGTAAACGGTCGCTCCCCACCTCCCGCCCAGTGGCATTCGAACACGCGCCCCAAAGACCGGTGCAAGGTGCGTCTTTTTGTAATCGGCTTCGTGCGTGTTCAGTGGTCCGGTGACCTCGAGATTGGCCTTGAGACCGGTTAGCCGGCCGCCGGCAAGCAGATCCAAGGACATCGGTCCGCGATCGACCGCACGGTATCCGACTAGACCCGTGACCAGCAGCGTCTTCAGGTCCACGTCGGCGCTCAGAGGGATCGGTCCAAGATGCCCCTGCGCTGAACTGCCGAGTTTGACGAACATGAGGTCGCCAAGCAGCACCAGGCGTCCATGCCTTGCTTCGGAACCGCCCATCAACGCGAACTTCAGGTCTTTGAGCAGATCGAAGAAGGAGTCCTTCGTCGTTAGATCTTCTCCCTGTCGGGTGGTGAACTTTGTCTTGCTGCCCGACATCCAGACATACGGGGTGCTGACAAACACCCATCCGCCATGGGACTTTTGAGATGCTGCTGTCCCATCCGTCGACTGACCTTCAGCCGCAGTCGTGCGGACAGTCGACTCGGAATCTGCTGGAGCGGTCTGGGCCACGGAGGGAGGTTCAGAACCAGCAACCCGCTGAGCTGCAAGTGCGCCGGAGGCACATGCTGACGCGGCGACGACTGCCAGCAGGCGCGCGAGTGTCTTGACCGACGCAACCATGGTGTCTTGCTTGCCTGCCATCTGCGCGCTCCTGTTCACAGTCATCGGCTCAAAACTTACTGTTCGCGCGGGCAACTCTCATCAGGAGAAACCCCGAAGGTTCCTCCCGATTGCCTAAGTGCCCACTTTCACTGCGGCGGCGGGGTGGGCCGACTTCTTGAGCATCCAAAATTGATACAGCGTTGACATGACAGCGCCAGTCAACAGGAACAGGACGATCACGAGCTTGATCCGCGGGTCGCTGAAGTTTTGGTGAGCAATCAACAGCGCGATGCCCGGGTGACGCATTGCTGCCGCGATCGCGAGTCCGCTACTCTCTCTTGGATCCGGACGCCCCAGAATATGGCCGGCCAGCAGTCCCGCAGCGATCGTCCCCATGATCACGAGGAGCGTCCCGTCACCGAGAAGGGTCAACAGGGCGCGGCCCTCGGCATACAGGATGACAACCGCCAGCAAGCCTATGATTCCGAACCCGAGAACAACGGCAACTCTTGCGGCAATATGGGCGAACCCGGGATACCAAGCATTGATCGCAAGGCCCGCGCCTATGGGGAGCAAGACCGACACTGCGACCAGCTTTGCCAGCGCGATTACCGAAATCGAAGCGCTCGGAGGAAAAAGCGCGCTCAGAAGGGCAATTGTCAGCGGGACTAATACGACCGCAACCACAAGAAGCGCCACGTATGGGCCGAGGAGGGCGGACGTTCGAGCACCACCGAGATGTATCTTGAAGGTCACCAGCGGGGCCAGCGGCGAAACGGCCATGAGGACAATGCCGATGCGAACATTCGGATCGATTGGCACAAGCGAGCAGAGGACAACTGCCGCCACCGGCACGACGAGGTTCACGGCAATCAGTGCCCTGACCATAAGACCCTTGTTCTGCAGTGCAGCCCACAAGTCGCGAGGATGTGTCTCAAGGCCGTAGCTCGTGACGATGAGTACGATCCCGACCTGGGCCAAAAGGGGCACAAGGTCCTTCATGTCCACGATGGTCAGAATGGGCCGACGCTGAAGCCGACGCGGAAGATTGCCGCGATGCCCACGAGAAGCAGGAGAATGGCTACGATCATCGCACTGTTGGGCCCAATGAACTCGGCATGATGAATCAAGCCCTCGTCGAACAACCGCCGTCGCCTGGCGCGGCGGGCTTGCGCTTCGTTCCAGTGATTGAGGATCCCGAACGACAGCATGATCACGCCAAGGACTATCAGTGCGAGACCGAAGCGCCGCGGCGCGAGCGGGGGCAAGCCACCCCGGATGTACGTGTCGCTGACCTTGTGGAAGAATTGGAAAATGGTGAACCCGAACGCGATCAGCGATAACGACGTCCTGACCACTGACATTAGGGTTCGATCACTGCTCAGCGCGGTTCGGTCGAAAGACATGGCAGTTCTGTTCGAGGCCAACTCTGTGCTCGCATCGTGGCCGATCATGCCAGAAGTCGCATCCGCCGCCGGTTTCATTGGCCAGGCTGTACTTAAGTCATGTTTTCGAGCGCCTTGCGCGCAGTAATGGCAAAGTCCCTCGCCACGGCCTTAACCGTATCGGTGGTGGAAAGTGTCGCAGGGATATCGAGCGGGTCTGGTGTGCGGCGACGCACCGCAACGAGCAGGAGCTTCCCGGTTTTCGCATCGTATGCGGATACGGCGTACAGAACCGATCCAGTGAATGTTCCCTGCTTGCCCCGAATGCTCTTCAGAGCGCTGAGGCCGAGGCCAATGGGCGTCACCCGAGTTGCCGTCGCGAGTCCGCCTTCGGTCTTTTGAACTCCGATAAGGTCAAGATGCACTCGCAGAGTGTCAGGGCCGATTTTAGCGGGTGCCGGGAACGACTTCGCAAGCTCTGCCTGAAGCTCACTTGTCATGATGCCAGCGTATTTGGTGCGGTCAGCCAGGTCGACGCCATCGAACTGAGCGTCGGGGCCGATGTACACTTCACCCGGGTCGACGATCACCGAACGATATTTCAGAAAGTTCGCCGACGGATCGTTGTACGACCACGTTTCGCCCCCGGTCGGAACCATCTTTTGCGCGTCTGGCAAATCAACGGGCGGATGATCGACGGTTTGCGCAACGGCCGGATTACCGGCGAACATCATGATCGAAATCACTGCAGTAAGCGCAGCATACCGAACGGAGTTCATACGCTGATTTCCTCTTGAACGATGAGATGCGGGTAGTGCGTCAGCGGTCTGACACCGCCGAAACGCCGTCGCCATCAGGACAAGTCCCGAGCAGTTTGCTTGCATGGCAGTACGTGTTCGCCAGGCCTTGCGGCTTACCCCGGCGGCCTGGATGGCTCTCCGGGAAACTCCCGGCGCAACGCTCGGGCGACCTACGCGAGGACCGAACCCGTCGGTGCCCACCACCCGCCAGATGGCAGACACGACGGGGGTCCTGACAAACAGCTCGAAAACTTGCGTTTTAGGTGGTGGGCGGTGACGGGCTCGAACCGCCGACCCTCTCGGTGTAAACGAGATGCTCTACCAACTGAGCTAACCGCCCGATCTTGAGGCCGTGCCATGGTCGCGCGAAAGCCGCAACCCGCTTCAGATTACGAGGACGGGACGAAGTTCCGCGAAATAGCGCGTGAGCGCACTGCTCGCATCCGGCGCCATCTCGACGAACACTCGGCGACCGTCGAGCGGATCGGCGGGACGGACGAAGATCCCCCGGCTGACCATGGTCTTGAGCCAACGGAGCGCCGTCGTAGCGAGCACGGCCACGGCGCTACACAGGCTCGAGACAGGCACGCGCAAATGGCGGATCTCCGCCTGCAGAAGATCGAGCAGCATCTCCCACGCTGGATCGGCGAACAGCTCTTCGGAAAAGAACCACTGCCCGAAGGCATCGCGCACGAATGATCGCGCCAGTCGCCTGCGCCGACGGTCGCGACCGTCACCGGGAAACAGCGCTGCGACAGGGCTCGGCGAGGAAGGGGGCTCGACAATCGCGCGAGGGCTGCGGCAATCCGGTCGACTTCATCACTGACTTGCCTAAGTTGCTCGGCGGTGTGCTCGGACGAAACTTTCCCAACACGCCGCTGAATGTTTCGGGTTGCGAGCGCAACTGCCAACGCAGGTGCTCGCTCCGTTTCATCGGCATCGATGATCCACTGCAGGTCGTCTGTGCGGAGGTCTACTCGCCGCCGATTCAAACGATCACGCAGATGGCGGCGCCCTGTTGCTCAGCGTTCAAGTTGGGCGCGGGTGTCCGCAGCACGCTGATCGGGACGGTGGCCTAAGCGTCGAACTCGGCGATGATGCTTGTGGGCTTCGGTGCGATCCGCTTCGCGCTGCGCACCAGCCGCAGTAAGAAAGCACTCACAAGGCAGCTTGCCTGAATTCCCCCCAACGGATCGGATTATGTCGTCTCGGAAACGAGGCGGCATTTCCGTTATGGGCGCAGTGAATGTTCGCACGTGCAATGAATTGAGGCCACGCCTTCCGACTGCTAACTGCCTTGGCTCATGGCCGGCCCTCCCATCAATCGCCCTAAGGGGCGTTCCATCAAGAACCTGCGCATGGTCTGGGGCTTCGCGCTGCGATACCCCGGCCATATCGCGATCGCCGTACTCGCGTTGCTGGTTGCAGCCGGCGCGACGTCCGGAGTTCCCTACGCATTCAAGCTGATCATCGACAAAGGCTTCGCGCAGGGCGCCGGCACCAGCCGCGATATTGCGCGCTGGTTCGAATATCTCCTGCTGCTCGTCGGCATCTTGGCGCTCGCGACTGCGGTGCGTTTCTACTTCGTCTCCTGGCTCGGCGAGCGGACGGTCGCAGACATCCGCCTCGCCGTGCACCGCAACCTGCTGCGTCTCTCGCCCGGCTTCTTCGAGGAGAACCGGCCGGCCGAAATCACTTCCCGGATCACCGTCGACACTACCATCATCGAGCAGGCCGTCGGCACGACCGTCTCCGTTGCGCTCCGCAATGCCATCCTCGGGATTGCGTGCGTGGTGATCCTCTTTGCGCTGGCGCCGAAGCTTGCGCTTCAGATCATGTTCGGCACCGCTCTGGTCGTCTTTCCGATCGCCATCCTCGGACGAAAGGTCCGCGCGATCTCCAGCCGCAGCCAGGACCGCATTGCGGCGGTGGGCACCGTCACCAGCGAAGTTCTCGGCGCGATGAAGATTGTGCAGGCCTTCAATCAGCAGGACCGCGAGGCAAGCCGCTTCGCCGAAGCCGTCGGCAACGTGTTCGCGACCGCCAAGCGCCGCATCCTCGTTCGCGCCATGATGACGTCGATCGTGATCTTCCTGATTTTCGGCGCGATCACGATGGTGATCTGGAACGGTGCGATTCAGGTTGCCGCTGGCCGGATGACGGGCGGAACCATCGCGGCGTTCGTTCTCTACGGTGGCCTGCTGGCAGGCGCGTTCGGCAACCTATCGGAAGTGTATGGCGATTTGCTGCGCGCCGCTGGAGCATCGGAGCGGCTCTCCGAGCTGCTGGATGCGGAGCCGGACATCCGCGCGCCGGCAAAGCCGGCCTGGCTTCCGCAGCCGCCGCGAGGACAGCTCGAATTCGAAGACGTCGTCTTCCATTATCCGACGAGGCCCGAAACGTCGGCGCTGAACGACTTCACGCTGCGCGTCGAGCCGCGTGAGCGCCTTGCCGTCGTAGGTCCATCCGGCGCGGGCAAGACGACCATTTTCCAGCTCGCGGAGCGCTTCTACGATCCGCAGTCGGGCCGCGTCCTCCTCGACGGCGTCGACCTCAAAAACGCCGATCCTGCGGACATCCGGGCTCGCATTGCAATGGTCCCGCAAGACACGGTGATTTTCGCCGCAAGCGCGCGCGACAATTTGCGCTACGGCAACTGGGCCGCGAGTGAGGATCAGCTCTGGCAGGCGGCACGTGACGCGAACGCCGAGGAATTCCTGCGAGCCCTCCCGGACGGCCTCGACACCTTCATGGGCGAAGGCGGCGCGCGCCTGTCAGGTGGCCAGCGCCAACGGATTGCGATCGGCCGCGCACTGCTCCGCGATGCGCCTCTGCTATTGCTGGACGAGGCGACGTCCGCCTTGGACGCGGAGAGCGAGCGCCTGGTTCAGGATGCGCTCGACCGGCTGATGGAGCACCGAACGACGATCGTAATTGCGCACCGCCTCGCGACCGTTCGCGCAGCCGACCGTATCGTCGTGATGGACGGCGGCCGGATCGTCGAGGAAGGAACGCACGCGAGCCTCAACGCACGCGGAGGGCTCTACGCGCGCCTAGCTCGTCTGCAGTTCGAGGATCGGGCCGCCTAAGCGTCAGCCCTGGCTGTCGCCGTCGTTCCCACCGCTCGGCCTCCCGCCACCAGAACGCCCACGTCCGCGACCACGTCCCGTGGTGCTGCGCGTGCGAGTACCCGCCCCGCGCGACTTCGTGCTCGTGCTCCGCGGCGACTTCGCAGCGCTTCCGCCACTCTTCGCGGCGGACGAACGCGCCGGCCCGGTACCAGTCGATTTGGCTCGCGTGGAAGTCTTGCGTGCACCCGTGCCCGCAGATTTCGTGCGGCCCGCCGTCTTCCGCGTGCCGCTCGCGCCGCTCGTCGCGGATTTGCGCCCAGCGCTGCCGCGGGTCGAACCCGCCGACGACGATGAGCTGGCTCCGGACGAGGTGCTCGCGCTGCCTTCCATCGACCACTTGCCGCTCATCACGCGCTGCGCCGCTTCAGCGACAGCCTCCGCGATGATCGAGCCGAGCTTGGTCGCGCTGGAAACCACATTGCTCGCCGCGGCCGACGCCGTGTCGGCGGCATCGAGGCCGGCGTCACGGATTTTGCGGCGGGCAGCCGGGCTGGCGCTAATCGCCGCCGCCGCAGCCGCGAGACCAGCGGCGAGCATTTCTTTGCTCATTGCCGCCTTGGCGAGCTTGTCCATGGTGTCGTTGCCCGAAGTCGAGCGCGAAGAAGAACCTTTGTTTGGAGATTTGGCCATTGCTTGAACTCCCTCCGTTTGGCGGAAAGACACCTGACTGCCGTAACGGTTCCCTAATGAACTCGAAGCTTAGTTTAAAGCAGGTCATTTCCCTGATTGAAATTAGGGCAATCCGCCGTTTCGGATCGGCAGATATGCTAAAGGGCACCGCCGCATTCCCTGCAGCGATGCCCTTCGACATGGTCAGCGGCCGAAGGTGTGGCCGTTCGTCAGCGATTAGACCCTGCGAACACCCCTCTCCGACCTCTGTGCTGAACCATGAGACATCGGATCACCTCCTTTCGCTGCGTTGAAGCAGCCTTGAAGATGATTCGGATTCCGACTGAACACAAGACTTGTATTGATGTGAACATTCGGCAATCTTCGTTGCTTCGCGCCGCTCAGGCGCGGCAATCCTCCACGACGCGCGCAGCTTCTGCCCAGGCCGGCACGACCAATGTCGCCTGCCCAGACACGCCGATCGCCAGGCGTCCGCGGCTAAACACTATCGCGTCGAGAAAGGGGTCGAATGCGCTCAGGTCGGCCGTCAGACGACCTGTCGCCGGGAGATAGCTGGACGGCAGGTTACGCGTGGCGCTGCTGGTCCACACCGACAGGAATGGCGCCGCACCTGTCGCGGGACGCGAGATGGTCACTCGGCGCGATGCGACCGTGCAGTGAATCGTCAGTTGCGGCATCGCCGACGCGTTGACGAACGTCGCTTCGCTTCCGCCGGCCACCTGCGTCCACATCCAACTGCCCGACGCGGGAGTGGCGGTCGCATAATCGACTAACGGCGTTGCAGCAGGCGCGGGCGGCGTCGTGGCGGTCTGCGGAGCCGGCCTTGCAGTCTGAGCCTGAAGCGAAGTGGCGGCGGTCAGCGCGAGCGCTGCAGCAAATCGGATGTGCATAGGTGGCTTAGCGGTTCAGGCGGTCGACTTTAGCCTGCAGCTCGGCGAGCTCGGCGCGCAGTTGGTCGAGTTCACTGTTCGCATTTTCCTGTTTCGCCGCGGCATCTTTCTTGAGCGGGTTGAAGGCGCGGCTGGCATCCTCGAACATCGCCATGTTGCGTTTGGCGAGATCGGCGAAAACATTGCCGCTGAACGCATCCTTCACCGTGCTCTGGTTGCGGCTGAAGGCATCCATCGCGGCTTCGAGATATTGCGGCACGAAATTCTGCATCGAGTTCCCGTAGAGGCCGATTAGCTGCTTCAGGAAATTGATCGGCAACATGGTCGAGCCGCGCGATTCCTCATCGACGATGATCTGCGTCAGCACCTGCCGCGTAATGTCTTCGCCCGACTTCGCGTCGACGACCTCGAACTCGCGTCCCTCGCGAACCATTTGCGCGAGACGGTCGAGCGTGATGTAAGTTGAGCTTTCGGTGTCGTAGAGCCGCCGGTTCGCGTACTTCTTGATCGTCACCTTGCCCGTCGATTTCACCATGGACCGTTCCCGAACCCCTATTCAGCGACAAGCTGTACTACCGCAGCGTAGTGCGCTGCAACATGAACGGGCGAACGGCAAAGCGCCACGCCCGCTTCCGCTCTTTCTCGATTTGGTACGGCGCGTATCGGAGCACGACCCGAAGCTTGCGCGCGATGCACTGGCGGGGTTGCGCGCATACGAGAACGCAGAGCGGCGTCCGCGGTCCGCACCGAAGCCGGAAGTCGCACGCGTTCGCGGCGCTTGTCTCAGCGATCATGGCGGGAACGGCCCACCGGCGCTGCTAATCCCGTCACTAATAAACCCGCCGCGCATCCTCGACCTCGACGAGCAGGTGACGCTCGCGGGAGCAATTGCACAGATCGGCCGCCGTTCGATACTTCTCGATTGGGGTGAAGCGAGCGCACGGCAGGAGCTCGACGTTGCTGCGCATGTCGAAGAATTGTTGCTTCCCTTGCTGCGCAGCATCGGTGAGCCGGTCGCACTCGTCGGCTACTGCCTTGGAGGTACAATGGCGATCGCCGCGGCAAACCTCATTGAATGCGAGCGCGTCGCAACGCTGGCCGCACCTTGGCATTTTTCGCTCTATCCGGATGCATCACGGCAGTCGCTCGAAGACATGTGGACTCACGCCGAACCTGCCAGCCGAGAACTTGGCGCGCTTCCCATGGAGGTTCTGCAGGCAAGCTTCTGGTCTCTTGATCCCGAACGCACCGTCAAGAAGTTCGCTGAGTTCGGTTGTTTGGACCCAGCCGGCGCGCACGCGGCGCGCTTCGTCGAACTCGAGGACTGGGCGAACGAAGGCGAGCCGCTGCCGTACCCCGCGGCCAAGGAGCTGGTGGAGGAAATCTTCCGCCAGGATACGCCCGGCACCGGTGGATGGCAGGTAGGAAGCCGCACCATGACCGACGACGTCCCCGCGCCGATCCTGAATCTCACGGCCGAGCACGACCGCATCGCCCCGGCGTCCACAGCGCCGGGTGGCAGGAGGATCGGTATCGCATCGGGGCACGTCGGAATGATCGTCGGCTCGTCGCGAGCGCAGCTGCACCGCGAGCTAAAAGGGTTCCTGACGCCTTGCCGCTGAAACAAGCCGTCGCTAAGTCGGCGGGCAAGCACCCGTAGCTCAGCTGGATAGAGCGCTGCCCTCCGAAGGCAGAGGCCACAGGTTCGAATCCTGTCGGGTGCGCCACTCCCGTGCAAAAATGGGCACCTTAGTTCGAGCGCCTCTCGCGACCCTGCGCCTCAATCGCGGCTCGGCGCCTTCCGGTCGTCCGCTCGTGAGGCTTGGCTGCTGCGACCTAGATAACGTCACTGCAAAGGCGCCGCAGTCCGTGTCATTTGTGACCTTAATCCCGCCCGATGAGTATCCGCTCCCTACTAAAACCAGACTGTGCCCGAACCGTCAGTAGCCCGCAGTCACCAGCTTCACGTCCGCCCTTGCCCACGCTTGCTCGAACTGCTTGCGCGCTTCGGCTGCCTCCGCGTCCTTCTTTTGTGCCGCTAGCGCCAGGCTCAGGCCGTAATAGGCCCAGCCGTTGTTCGGATGATATTTCAGGTCGGCCTTGAAAACGGCTTCAGCTTCGACCGGCCTGCCTGCCGCAAGCAACTCGGCGCCGAGCGCATGCCGCGTCGGGAAGATCATGTCGTTGGGCTCGTTGTAGGCGAGCTTGTCCTCGATCGCGACGGCCTGGGTCAGTAGGGCAACCGCCTCGTCGCGCTTGCCTTGCGCGCTTGCGACACGGGCTTGCGCTTTCAGTTCGCCGATGTCGTAAAGCGGCTTCGCGGCGTTGTTGCCCTGCGTCGCCTCGGCGGGAACTGCCGCGATCAGCTTCTCCGATTTCGCCAGCTCCGCTCCTGCTTCACCCAGGCGGCCCTTGCCCGCCAAAGCCTCCGCCCGCGCCTGCAGATAATGAATGGTCGCACCGGGCAGCTGCGGGTTCGGCGCCGGCTCGCCCAGCATCTCGTCCCACATGCCGAACTTCGTGTAACCGTCGTAGATGAAGCCCGAGCTCCAATCGAAGCCCGGCATCGCGAGCAGCATGGCATCCGGCATATGCTTCCGTGCAGTCTTCAGCGCTTGGATCGTCTCCGCCTTACGGCCCTCCATCCCGGCCGAGTTGGCCAGGAACTGGAAGTTGTGGATGAGGTACATCGGGTAATAATCGGGCGGCGCCGTCTCCTTGATGTACGCGAGGTCAGCCGCCGCACCCTTCCGATTGGCCTCGGCCGCTTCCTCGTACCGCCCCACCCGCTGCATGATGTGGGCTGGCATATGTTCGAGATGACCGGCGGACGGCATCATGCCGGTCAGGACTTCCGCCGACGCCAGCGCCTGCTCCGGGTGTGGGGAGGCCTCGACTGCGTGGATGTAATAATGATTGGCGCCGGGGTGCTTGGGATCGCGCTTCAGCACCGCGCGAAGCGCATCGAGAACCTGCTGGGTGCCCGGGTTCTCCGTCCCGTCGGCATTCCACAACTTCCACGGATTGGTGTTCATCAACCCCTCCGCGTACATCGTCTGCACGTCGAGATCGTTCGGATACTTCTGTGCGACGAGGCGCATGGCCTCGACGTAATTCTTGAGCAGAGGCCCGCTGTTCGACGGATCCACCTGTTCCGTGCCGGCGTATCGCTTCGCCACCGCGTCGATCAGCGCACGCTCCACTGGCGTCACACGATTGGCGTTCGCCTGTGCCTTGCGCAGTGCCTCCGTGCCGACGCGAGCGCGGGAGGAGCTCATCATCGGCATGTTGTAATTGGGGCCGAGCGTCAGCGCGACGCCCCAGTAACAGCTGGCACAGCTCGGATCGATCTGCGCCGCCTTCGCAAAGGACCGCGTCGCCTCGTCATGATTGAACGCCCAGATGAAGCGCATGCCCTGGTCGAAATATCGCTGCGCGACCGGCGAGTTGGTCGTCACCTTGCGATGAAAGCTGCCGAGGCCGTCGAACAATTGGGCACCCTGCGCCCATCCGGCGAGCGTGTCAGGCAGCACTGGCGCAGTGTGGCTGTCGTGCGACTGGGCAGAGCCCGGTCGCGGCACGATGATCGCGACTGTGAGCAAGGACGCGAGAACGATCTTGCGCATGCGGCACCCCCTTTGGGCCGCTTTTACGCCAACCCCAGTAATGCCCCAATAGCTCAAGCGCTCAGGAGTGTCTGACCAGGCTCCGGATCCAGGGGATGATCGAGTTCCAGCTCAGCTCATCGATTATTTCGACTCCAGCAAGCTTGTCGCGGCGCCAAACAACCTCCCCCGGGGGGATGTTCAAACCTTCGATGAAGACCGACAGATAGGAGCCGATCGCCGGCAGCTCGTCCCCTTCGAGTTGAAGGCCTTTCGCCGAGATGTTGCGCAGCATGGCGACGCGGAAGCTCTCGCCGCATTTCACATGTGCCGGGCAGCGGATTTCGACGCGAGGCATGGTGCGGCGGTCGGGCGTCTGGCTAACCAGCTTTCGGTTGAGGAGCGCGATAACATCGACGCAATCGTCGAACCGAACTCCGACTTCGTCGCGGCTCGTCCAGGCCACTTTGCCCGAGGGTCTCTGTCCGGTCGCAAGCTCGACGGAGACACGCTCCCCCAACGCCGGAGCAAGATCGCTGCAGAGCGTGACGCCCAGCGAGGATATCGTCCGAATGGTGCATTCCTGCCGGACGCCGAAATGGTAGATGGCGCTCGCGTCGAAGGGCCCCTTCTCGCGCGTAGCCCACGCGTCGTCCGGCCACGGTAATCGGTCGCCAACAACGACGGTGGTGACTGACGATGGTTCAGCCATGAGCGCTTATTCCGGAACCTCTCAGCCCAGATGTCGCGCGTGAGAGCTAACAAGTCGCTAACGACGACCTACTTCGACACAGATCGGCTACATGGGTAGCGCTATGATTCAGCAAGACTTCCGCTGGGGCCGCCGATCGAGCTCCCTCAGAAGCTTGTGGAACTCGGACGGAGCCGGGTCGGAGGGGGCGAAGGCCAACCTGAGGGCCGGACTGAGTGGCATTAGAGCCTTGGACAACACACTGACCCAGCTGGGCAATTCGACGTTCATCATTCGATCCAAGTTGAGACTTGGGCGCATGAACGCGAAACATATCAGTGAGTTGCCACGGTCGTTTATCCCATCGCCACAGTTTTACGTCAGACCTCCGCTTTCACCTGTGCGTGGTTGAGCAGCGCAACGAACACGACGCCGCCGATCGAGTTGCCCAGGAAAGCGGGAAGGAGGAATCCCAAGAGATAATCTTGCCAGCCGATTTCCACCGTGCATCGCGGCGAACGCAGTTTCAGCGGAGCCGGCGATCACATGGCTGAAATGCGCAACCCCAATCAGCCACGTCACCGCGATTATCACGAAGAAGCGCGAACCGCTCGCCGCGGGCAACAACCACACCATGAGCGCAATGAGCCAACCGGCGAACACGGCCTTGATCAGCACGGCGAGGAAGCCAGGCTCGACAGCCTTGGTGCCGAGTTCTGTGAATGCGCGCACCACATCCGGCGGGAACAGTCCTGGGATCGTCAACGAAGCCGCGAACAGCAATGTACCGAAGATGTTCGCGACAAAAACAATCGACCAGTAGCGAAGCACGTCGCTTGTGCCGTGCGTCCCGTGCAGCACGGGCAGCATGGCCGTCAGTGTCGTCTCGGTGAACAGCTGCTGCCGGCCCATCGTGACGAAGATGAATCCCGTACAATAGCCGAACGAACTTACGAGTTCGCGCCACGCGGCGTCGGGTAGCAGCGCTTGAAGGATCCCCTGTCCAAGCATCGAACAGCTTATCGTCAGTCCAGCCGCGAGACCGGACCAGCCGATGGAGCTTGCCGGCCGCTCCAGCTCTTCAGTTCCTTCGAGCCGTATGGCTTCATGGATGACCTTCGCGGTGGTGCTGGACCGGTCGTCGGCTTCCTCAATCTCGCGATCCGAGAGCGGCGATTTCTGCTTCTCCCCTGAAATCATCTGCTCTCGGTCGGCCATGGCGCTGGAACGCAGATGCGTCTGGCAGGCTCCAACAGCAGTCGCCTATAGCCGGCTGATGGCACCTGGTCCCGAACCCGCGATCCGCGACAATCTCGACGAGAACCGATTCGAAGCCAACCTGGGCGACGGCAGCATTGCGATCGCGGCGTACTTGCTCGAGCCGGGCAAGATCATCTTCACGCATACTGAAGTGCCGCCGGAGCATGAAGGCAAAGGCGTCGGCAGCGCGCTCATCCGCTTCGCGTTGGCAGCCGCCCGTGAGCGAGGCCTCGAGGTTGTGCCGCTCTGCCCGTTCTTCGCCGCCTATATCGCCAAGCATGTGGAGGAACAGGATCTGCTCAGCGCCAAATGGCGCGCTCGCCTCGGGATCGATTGAAGAGCGTCCCGAACGTGCCGCGCTAAGTCGTTGAACAGAAGCTTCAGCCAGCAGAACAGTCGTCAGCTATTTGTCCGCTCCCGGACTTCTTCGGGAACGCCGTCGTTAGCGGTCGAAGTCATTCTCCACATCACCTTCGACTGTATTTTCGCCGTCAATTGACTGCGGATCGTCGCCCGTCATGAACGTGCCTTTCGACTGACCAATGCCGGGATTGCGGTCCAAGTCGCTGGTGAACAGGCCGTCGCTCTTCTCATATTTGCTGCCGGTAATCGCCATTCTCCTTCGGTCTCCGAACGAACGGAAGGCGCGGAGGTGACAGCTTTGATCGTCCTAAACCAGCGTTCCGTCGTTCAGGCGACTCGTCCTCTCCCAGCGTCCAACTCGGCGGATCGCTCGCGGGGAAGGACTCCAGGTCCGCCTCATCCACACGGCCATCGGAAACCGGGGCTGGGTCGGTCGCAGCGGCACCTTCACCTTTGGACCGGCGCCAACGCAGCAGTGTGAAGACGCCTGTTCCGGCGATCAATGCGGCGATTACGGGAGTGAGCTTTCTCATCACTCTCGGCCCATAGCACGGATGGATTCGGCCTGCTCGTGCCATGTCCCATGACAGATCGCGACAAATCAGCAGGAACCCGAACTCGGGTCCAGTGCATTCTCGCATCAAAAGTCAATTAGTAAAATCGGGTGTAAAATGAAGCAGCTAGCCTATGCGCTTGCGCTGACGGGATCGTGCGTATTTGCGACAGCCGTCGTTGCTACGCCGGCCTTTGCGCTGGAAACTTACGAAGCCAAGATGGAAGCAAGCGATGCCGCCTCTCAGGGGCGCATCGACATGATGGGCGCGTTTGGGCCAAGGAGTTGAGGCCCGGTCAATATCTGTGGCGGGACGTCCCCGAGGGGGTTGGCCCGATGCGGGTCGTCGTCAGCATCTCCGATCAGCTGGCATTCGTCTATCGCGGCGACACGCTGATGGCCGTGTCGACGATCTCGAGCGGCAAGGACGAGAAGCCCACACCGACCGGCATCTTCTCCGTCCTCGACAAGCAGCCGATGTACAGGTCGAAAAAGTACGATAATGCGCCGATGCCCTGGATGCAGCGGATCGATAATTACGGCATCGCGCTACACGCGGGTTTCAACCCGGGCGTTCCTGCCAGCCACGGCTGCGTTCGCCTCCCCAGCGCGTTCGCCAAGAAACTCTATTCGGTAACCGAAGTGGGAACACCGGTTTACATCGGCGCGTAACCTGCCGTGCGGGCCGCACCCTCGGTGCGGCCCCTGTCTTTACGAAAAGCCTGAGACGCAAATGGTAATGAGTTCCCGATTGAAGACGTGCCTCACAGAGAAGATTGGCGTTAACCGCCTCTAGTAACGGTAATTTTGAACCCCGACGCCAGTCTCGCGTT
Organism: uncultured Alphaproteobacteria bacterium; assembly: GCA_963752025.1. Lineage (GTDB taxonomy): Bacteria > Pseudomonadota > Alphaproteobacteria > Sphingomonadales > Sphingomonadaceae > Sphingomicrobium. The sequence goes on from CAVVWY010000030.1 coordinate 31,468, forward strand.
ATTCCCGGCAAAAGAGCTTCAAAGGTTTCCGACCGTGAAAAAATGGATCCTCGCCGGTGCCGCTGCTGCGGCGCTGACGGCCCTGTCTACGCCCGCTTCGGCGGGCACGATCCCCGTCGTAGTTGCGGCGCCGGTGCCCACCGATGCTGTCGGCGCCTTCTACGCGCGCCGTGCGAATACGCCGCTGTGGCTGAAGGGCGGCGCACCAACATCGGCGGCGATGGAGCTCGTTCAAGTCCTCGAGCGTGCAGCCCTCGACGGTCTTCCGAGCGGCCCTGCGCTCGCCGACCAAGTCCAGGGTTTGCTTGCCCGCGCAAGCACCGGTGATGCCAACGCAGCAGCCGACGCCGATCACCTCCTTTCGACCGCATGGGTGCTCTACGTCCAGGCACTCCAACGCCCGCCCGCCGGCATGACCTATGCCGACAATTGGGTGGCGCCCCGCACCTCCACACCGGAGCAGATCCTCGCGCAGGCAGCAGCGGCTCCGTCGCTGTCATCCCACGTGCGGGACGTTTCGAACGTCAATCCAATTTACGCCGAGATCCGGGACGCAGCTTGGTCGACCATGCAGACGACGGGCGGCACGCCCGATCCGCGCGTGCTCACCAGTTTAGACCGTGTGCGCGACATGCCGTTCCAGCATCGCTACGTGATGGTCGATACGGCCGGGGCCCGCCTTTACATGATCGAGAACGGCCGCATCGCGGACTCGATGAAAGTAATCGTGGGGAAGGCGGATCCCTCTACACAGACGCCAATGCTCGCGAGTGTTATCTACTACACGACGCTTAACCCCTACTGGCACGTCACGCCTGAGCTCATTCGGAGCCTCATCGCGAAAAACGTGCAGAGCCAAGGCTTGGGTTATCTGAAGTCGCACGGCTACCAGATCATGCCAGCCGATGCCTCGGACGACACGCTGCTCGATCCAAAGCAAGTAGATTGGCACGCTGTTGCGGACGGGAGGGAGCAGATCCGGGTCCGTCAGCTGCCAGGTCAGTACAACTCGATGGGTCGGCTGAAGATCGGCTTCCCCAATGCAGACGACATCTATCTGCACGACACGCCTTCGAAAGACTTGTTCGCCCAAGACGATCGCAACCTCAGCCACGGCTGCATCCGGCTCGAAGATGCCGAACGCCTCGGCCGTTGGCTTTTGGAGCGCGATCCGCAGGTAGCATCGAGCGAGCCTGAGCAGCATGTGCTGCTTCCGACGCCGGTGCCGATCTACGTTACTTACGTCACTGCGCAGGTGAAGGATGGGCAGCTGAGCTTCGTAGACGACGTTTACGGCCGCGACGCGCGCCAAATGGCAACGCTCGCCAACTAAGCCTGGCTTAGGGGCACCTTGATGTACCGTATGCCGTTCGCGTCAGGCGGCGGCATCCGCCCACCACGGATGTTCACTTGTAGTGCCGGATAGAGCAGTTTCGGAAGTTTGAGCGTCGCGTCGCGGGCTTCGCGCATTGCAACATAATCGTCTTCGCTGACACCGCCGCCGACATGCACGTTCCGGTCGAGCTGATCGCCAACGGTGGTCTCCCAGGCGAACTGGTCCCGTCCGGGAGCCTTGTAGTCGTGGCACATGAAGAGCCGGGTCTCACGCGGTAGAGTCAGGATTTTGTGCATCGACCGGTAGAGCTGCCGAGCATCGCCGCCGGGGAAGTCGCACCGGGCGGTGCCATAGTCCGGCATGAACATCGTATCCCCCACGAACACGGCATCGGCGATACGATAGCTTACGCACGCCGGCGTATGGCCCGGGGTTGCGATTACCTCGATTTCTAAACCACCGAGCGGAATGCGGTCGCCGTCGACAACCAGCAGATCGAAATCAGCGCCCTCGGTTTTGATGTCTTCGACGCCGAGTTGAGCGCCAAAAACCTCCTGAACTTCCCGAATGCCAACGCCCGCGCCGAGCTTCGCCGCAGTCTTCCGGCGGATATGATCTGCGGCCGAGAGATGGTCAGCATGGGCGTGTGTCTCGAGCACCCAAACGACTTTCAGGCCCGCGGCGTCGGCCGCCTCCAAAACCCTGCCCGCCGGCGCCGTATCGACATGCCCGCTGACCGGGTCGAAGTCGAGCACCGGATCGATGATTGCTGCAAATCGCGTTGCGCGATCGGCAACGAGATAGGTGATGCTGTTCGTGGCTTCATCGAAGAAGCCCTCGACGCTGAGAGAAGCAGCCTGCTCCTTCAGCTCAGTCACGGCTCACTTGGCGCTCGGAAGGACGTCAGCGCTGCCGTGGAGAGCCGCACGTCCGGCATGGAGCGATGCAAGCTCCTCGCGCCGGCGGCGAACGTCCGGACCTGCGCGATCTCTGCCATTGCGCGGCCATGGCGCTCGCGTTCGCGGTAATGGACATGGTCTTCGTAACTCATCGCCCCTCGCCCTCTTCAAGCGCAGCTTGGAGGCCGCGTCGAGCACGATGCCTAAAATGTAGCGCGCCCGCAGCGGGTATATACCTTCGCTACGGGCGCTATGCGAATCTCTGGAAACGCGCGATTTTACATAAAACGCGTGGTGAACGCCGGACGAATGGTCAGATCGACACTTCGTCCATGGTGGTGAGCTCAGGTTCAGGCACGCCCGACCCCTTATATTCGCTCATCAGTTCCTTTTTCCGCTGGGCAAGCTGCTTCCCCAGCGCCGCCAAGTCGATGTCGGCTTTGCGCACCTCAGGGAAGAGCTCCTTCTCTTCTTCTTCCACGTGATGTTCGATTTGCTCAGATAGCACTTGAACCTTTGCGTCGAAGAAGTCGTCGCTCTGGCCGTTGCCGGCTTCGATCTCAGCCATGAGCAGCTTCGCCGAGTTCATGCTCGACGAAGGCCTCCTTCAGCAGGTCTTCTTCGACCTTGCCGTCACAAGCCGGGTAGAAAATCTCTTCCTCGATCTTGGTGTGGACCGACAGCTCCAGGCAGATCTGGCGGGCCAGCTTTTCCTTGCGGCCGGCACCCTTGGCGCTCTCGAACTCCTCGAACAGCTTCTCGACCGCGCGATGGTCTTCCTTCAGCAGCGCTATTGCGTCCTGCGACTTGGACTCGGCCATTGTTACTTGTCCTCCTAATGTTCGAAGAACGAAACAAACTGAACGGCTTAGATGTTCCTGCGGACATGCGTCACGAAACTGTAACAATACCCCTTGCTCACGGACTCGATTGGAAGGGCATCGGTTACCTTTTGTCGATGGTAGGCGCCGTGCTGCTCGGCGCTATCGCGTGGCCGAACCCGGAGGACCCGGCGTGGCATTTGCCTGCACTCATTGCCGGGGTTGCGACGACGATCGCCGGCTTTGGGGTGCGCTACATGGCGCACCTGAAGCAGCGGAAAGAGATCGAACAGACGAAGCGGGAAGCCGAACGCCGTTAGCGGCGGCGAGCCTTCCGCTGCGCAGGCACGTCGGCTAAATCGCCGCTTCCGCTCTCGATCTCGGGATCGGCAGAGGCGATCTGCTGCGTGTCGACGCCCGGCCGCGAGTTCAATTCGAGCCAGTCGCGGAACGGCAGGTGGTAGATCTGGTCCATCACCTCGAACTCCAGGCCGCCGGGCTGCCACGTATCGCTGTTCCACAGGGCAACGACGCCGCTCTTCTTGTCCGGATCGAATAGGATGAACGAACGATAGCCGCGAATGCCGCCGCGGTGACCAATTATCCTATGCCCCGCATACTCATAACTGCGCCAGCCGTAGCCGTACCACGCGGTGCCGAGGCGCTCGAGAAACTTGCGCATCCGTCCGCGCTCGGTTGGGGTCACGACGTAGGGCGCATGGATGGTGTCGAGCACCTTGCCGTCTAGTACATCGGGCATCTCACCCATTTGCGCTTCCATCCACAGCGCCATGTCCTTGATGTTGCTGTTGATACCCGCGGCGCCCGGCACCTTGTAATAGGTGTCCACGATCGGCTCGGGGCGTCGCCCCGAGCTGTGCGGCTTGGCCCAACTGCGGTTCGACTGCAGCCCTTCCATCGACACACTGCCGCTGCTCATGCCGATCGGGTTGAACAGATAGCGTTTGACCGCCTGCTCATACGGCATGTGCGTGATGCGGCTGACCATCTCACTCGACGCGTCGTAGGCGATGTTCTGGTAGGACCAGCAAGTGCCCGGCTGGCAAGTCGCGCTGAGCGACGCGAGGCTGGCGCGCAGGAAGCTCGGATCCTGCCCTTCCTCCAGCTTGTTGTCGTAGGCATTCCGATAAAGGCCGAGCCGATGCGACAGCAGGTCGCCGACGGTCGCCCGGTTCTCGTTCCCGCCGGGCAATTTCAGATCGGGTGCATAGGTCGCGACCGGCGCATTCAGGTTGATCTTGCCGTTCTCGGCGAGCTTCGCGACCATCGTCGCGGCCACGCCCTTCGACGTCGACGCCCAGCGGAACACGGTGTCCGGCGTCACCTGATCGCCTGAACCGGCAAGCGTCTCGCCGTAGCCCTGGAGGAACGTGATGCGGCCGTCCTCCACGATGCCCACCGCGAGACCGACCATCGGCGGCTTGGCCATCAGTTGGCGCAAGCGGGCGTCGAGCAGGCGATAATCGATGTCCCGTCGCGAATTCTGTCGAAAGCGAGGCCAGCTTAAGGTGCGCGGCTGCCAATTCGGCCCGCTCGTGAGCCTTCTGTACGGGGCCATGCGGCCGCATCGCGAGAACCGTCGCGCCCATCAGCAAAATGCCGGCTCCCACCGCGATCTTATTGCTATTCTTCAAAAACTCACTCCCCGCCCTCAAAAGCCGGTGTGACGATCTGCTGTTTTCTGCTCAACGCTCTGGCTTGCCGGTTGCGGCGAAGCAACTCTGGCGCACGACGAACTCCTCGCCTAAACGCCGTCAGCGGAGAAAAGGTACAAATGCGATTTCTTTCGACCCTTTTTTGGGTCCTCCTGGCTGTCCTTGTTGCGCTGTTCGCGAGCCGCAACTGGAACGACGTGACGCTCAACCTGTGGGGTGACATTCAGGCTGAGGTGAAGATTCCCATCCTGATCCTTATGTCGTTCCTGCTCGCGTTCCTTCCGACGTGGATCGTCATGCGCGCTCGCATGTGGTCCCACCGGCGTCGCCTCGACGCCATAGAGCGCCAACAAGTGGCTGCGACCCCGCTATCGCGGCCGTTCGAGGAAGAAGGAGAGCCTGTTATATGAGTCCGATCTTCGTCGCAGTCGATACGCAAGACGTACACCGTGCGGCGGCAATCGCCCGCGAGATCCGGGGCGTTGCTGCCGGCGTTAAGCTAGGCCTCGAATTCTTCTGTGCCCACGGCCATGAAGGCGTGCTCCGCCTTTCCGAGCATGAGCTGCCGGTCTTTCTCGACCTCAAGCTGCACGACATTCCCAACACAGTGGCGAAGGCCGTGCGGGCAATCGCAGCGCTCGAGCCCGCGATACTCACGGTGCACGCTGCCGGCGGTCGTGAGATGATGGCTGCAGCCAAAGCCGCCGCCCCGCCGGGCACAAAGGTGGTTGCAGTCACGGTCCTAACGAGCCTCGATCGTGACGATCTTGCAGGAAATCGGCGTCACGAGCTCGCCAGCCGAGCAGGTGCAGCGCCTAGCAGCACTGGCACGCGAAGCTGGCGTGGATGGCATCGTTTGTTCTGGCGAGGAGGTTGCTGCCGCCCGGGCAGCATGGCCGGATGGAACCATCGTCGTTCCGGGCGTTCGCCCCGAAGGCTTCGAGGTCGCCGACCAAAAGAGAGTCGTCACGCCGGTTCAGGCGCTCGGTGACGGGGCTTCGGTCCTGGTAATCGGCCGTCCCATTACTGCGGCTGCAAATCCGGCCAAGGCGATCGCCGACATTGTGGAAAGCCTTTCGCCATCCCAACCGAAATCGAGGGTTGTTGTATGAGTTGGCTGAGCCGCGTCCGCAGCGGCATTCCGTTCCTGCCTAAACGCCAGACGGCCGAGAACCTGTGGCACAAGTGCGTCAAATGCGGGACGATGGTGTTCGTCAAGGAATGGGAAGAAAATTACAGCGTCTGCCCGCGCTGCGACTTTCACGACCGCATCGGGCCGGCCAAACGCTTCGACCAATTATTCGATGCTGCCGAATATGAGCTGCTGTCGGCGGCTGAGGTCCGGGAGGATCCGCTAAGATTCAAGGACACCAAACGCTACACCGAGCGGCTGAAGGCGGCGCGCACCGCCAGTGGCGAACGTGATGCGTTGATGAACGCGCGCGGCAAGATCGACGGGCAACGCGTGATCGTGGGCGTGCAGGACTTCGGTTTCATGGGCGGCTCCATGGGCATCGCCGTTGGCGCCGCTTTCCTTGCCGGAGTGCGCGCAGCGATGGAGGATCGAAGCCCCTACATCCTCTTCACCGCCGCCGGCGGAGCGCGCATGCAGGAAGGTATTCTGTCACTGATGCAGATGCCACGGACGACCGTCGCGCTGGCGGAGCTTCGCGAGGCAGGCCTGCCCTACATCGTGGTCCTGACGGATCCGACGACGGGTGGCGTGACCGCTTCCTACGCAATGCTCGGCGACGTGCAGATCGCCGAGCCAGGCGCCCTCATCGGCTTCGCCGGGCAGCGCGTTATTGAGCAGACTATCCGCGAGAAGCTTCCCGAGGGCTTCCAACGCGCGGAATATCTGCTCGAACACGGCATGATCGACATGGTGGTGCCGCGCTCGCAACTGAGAGAGAAGCTGGCGCTGCTCGTCTCCTATCTCGCGCCGGAGGCGAAGGAAGCGGCCTGATGGCCGACTTCGCGCGTTCCACCGACCCGGCGGTCCAAGCCCAGCTCGACAGGCTATCCAAGCTATCGCCCGCCGGGGATCGGCTCGGTTTGGAGCGCATTGGCGATCTTCTCGATCGCCTCGGCCGGCCGCAGGATCGCCTGCCGCCGGTGCTGCACGTGGCCGGGACCAACGGCAAGGGTTCGACCGTCGCCTTCCTCCGCGCGGCGCTCGAAGCATCGGGATACAAGCTTCACGTCTTCACCAGCCCGCATCTGGTCCGCTTCAACGAGCGGATCCGCGTTTCAGGACGCCTGATCGACGACCAGCATCTGTCGCAGCTCCTCACCGAGATTCTGAACGTCAGCGAGGGCATCGAACCGAGCTTTTTCGAGGTCGCGACGGCCGTGGCAATACTGGCCTTCGCCCGCACGCGAGCGGACGCGTGCATTCTGGAGGTGGGTCTCGGCGGTCGGCTGGACTCGACCAACATCATCGAGAAACCGCTTATTACGGGCATCGCCAACCTCGCCCTCGATCACCAGCAGTTCCTCGGCCACGGGCTCACCGACATTGCGGGCGAGAAAGCGGGCATCGCCAAGAGAGGCGTCCCGCTGATTACCCAACTCTACCCGCCGGCCGCGGCGACGCGCGTAGGCGAAATCGCGCGTGAGAAGCATGCTCCCTGGCTGCCGCGCGGTGGCGTTTGGGATGCGATCGCGCGGACCGGGAAGCTCCGCTATCGCGACGAGCAGGGCACCCTCGATCTGCCGCTGCCCCGCCTGCCCGGCCGCCATCAGGCGCTGAACGCCGCGCTCGCCGTCGCCATGCTGCGGCACCAGAATGTGCTTAGGGTCCCTGCCTCCGCGCTGAGCGCTGCCATGGGTTGGGCCGACTGGCCCGCGAGGCTGCAGCATCTGGCGCCGGGCCCCCTGATCGGCGATCGCGATGTCTGGCTTGATGGAGGGCACAATCCCTCTGCCGCTCGGCAGATTGCGAGTTGGGCGAAGCACGCGTTCACCGACGGCAAACCGCTGCACCTGATTTTCGCGAGTCTCACAACGAAGGACCCGGCCGGCATGCTCGAGCCGTTCGTGGGCATCGCTGCGCACATCCACACGGTTCCGATCGAAAGCCACGTGAGCTTCGCGCCCGGCGAACTCAAGGATGTGGCAACCGGCTTGGCATTCCACGCCGACGCCTACGGCGACGTCGAGCATGCACTGAGCGCGATCCCGCATGACGCACGGGCGCTGATTTTCGGTTCGCTCTATCTCGCCGGGGAAATCCTTGCCGCGAACGATCAGGTGCCAGACTAAGCTTCGGCTACCTTGGCCGCAGTGTCCTGCTCGGCCTTCCGACCCTCAGATGCAACGCGCATCCATTCGAGAATGACGAAAAGGATCGCGAATGCGCCGGCCGCCGCGGTCCACCGGAAGACGGTTGCATAACCGTATGTATCGAACGCCTCGCCCGCGATCCCGCGACCAAGCGACCCGATCAGGAATGTCAGCGAGGACAAAAGTGCATATTGCACGGCTGTGAACCGCTTGCTGACGATGCCCGACAGATAAGCAACGAACGCCGCCCCCGCGATGCCGGTCGAGATGTTCTCCATCGAGATTGCGAGCAAGAGCCGCACCATCCGCTCGTCAAACCCGAAAAGGCCGAACAGCCGCGTAATTCCGATCGTGCCCGCAACCGCATCGAGGTGCGGCCCACCCTCGGCGAGGTCCGCGTAAACGAAGTTGCCGAACACCGGCAGGATTGCGCCAATGAGCACTGTCGGGAGCCGCCCCAGCCGCACAAAGAGATAGCCGCCAAGAGCGATGCCGATCATCGTCATGAAGATGCCGAACACTTTTGAGGCGAATGCGACCTCATCCTTCGTATAATGCAGATAATCGAGGTAGAACGGGAAGGCGAACGACGTCCATACGTTGTAACAGAGCGCATAGGTCAGGATTAGGCCGATCACGATCAGCACGCCCCAACCCAGCCGGCCCGACAATTCCCCAAGCGGCGCGACGAGCGCTACATAGAGGTGATTGAGCGCATTCCGCGCCGGCGTGTGTTGGTGATCCGGCGCGGTCAGGACGTAGCGCTTCCGCGTGCGCAGCGAGTTGATCACCGACGCGACGACCAATGGCACGAGCACGGTCGCGAGGATGATCCAAGGCCCATAATATTTTGTGAAATCGGCAACCGAGGGCTGCTTCTGACCAGGCGCTGTCGTCAGCATCGAGATCATGAAGTGAGCGATATTATAGATTGCCCACGCCCAACTGATACCTACAATGGCAAGAGCTACCGCGCGGGCTTTCGGCTCGAGCGCCCCAGGCTCTTCCAACTCCTTGTGGAGCACATCGGCATCCGGGCGGGGCGTATCCTGCGCTTGAAGCGCAATGACGGCCATCAGCGCGATCAGTCCGCCCATCATTAAGTAGACCAGCGACCAGCTCATTCGCGCGGCCATCACCAGCGCTAGAGCGCCGCCCACGATCGAGGCGATGCGATAGCCGAACTGGTAGATGGACGAGAGCACTTCTACCGGCGTCCGCTCGTCGGCAACGTCGATGCGCCACGCGTCGATTGCGACGTCCTGCGTCGCCGAGCCGAGCGCCGCGATTACGGCGAAGATTGCAAAGGTGCCGATGTTCGTCGCCGGGTTCGTCGCGGCAAGGCCCGCGAAGGCAGCGATCATCGTTGCCTGGCAAAGGACGATCCAGCTCTTGCGGCGTCCAATGCGTTCCAGGAGCGGCAGCGGCATGCGGTCCACTACCGGCGACCAGAGGAACTTGAAGCTGTAGCTGAGGCCAATCCAGGACAGCACGCCGATTGTCGCGAGATTGATCTTCGACTCGCCGAGCCACGCGTTAAGCGTCCCTATAAGAAGTGCGAACGGCAATCCCGACGAGAAGCCGAACGCCAGCATTGTCGCAGACTTGCGCGTCTGCAGCGCTGCCTTGAACAGCTTCCATCCCTTCGGACGCTGATTGGCCACCGCTCCCCCTCTTCTAGGCTGCCTGCACCATGCTTTAGCTTGGTTTCACGGGCTGCCTAGCCCTGCGATGAACGGCCGTCGGCTCAGTCGTTCTCATCAACGATGATGAAGATCTCCACGCCCTTGGGCGCCTTCACCTTTTCGCCTTGGAGATGCCGGTCGATGCACTCGATTGCCTTGCACAGCTGCCGGTCGGTGTAGGGCTTGCGAACGCAGCCGATGGCGATCTCGTGCGCGCCTTCGTAATGATGGCCTGTTGCAAACAACGTCGGAATGCCCTTCAGCTTCGCGGCGGTCGCAAGCTCGATACCCGTCCGATCGCCGCGAAGGCGGACGTCACTCAGAATGAGGTGCACCTCTTCCCGTTCGAGCACGTTCAGTGCTTCGTCGAGGTCGTCGACCGTTGCGACAATCTCGTACCCGGCGTCGCCGAGCGTGTTTTCATTGTCGAACGCGGTCAGCGGCTCGTCCTCAACAATGAGGATCCGCTTGACGACCTGCTTACGCTTCCCGAACAGCATCGGAACTCCATTATGACTTCGCCTTCGCAACGAACCACCAAGCGCCCGGTGCCGCGGCAGCATAACAGACGGCGCGCTGTGCCTGTCCAGCAACAGCAAGAGGGCGGACCGCAACGCATCGCCAAGCTGCTCGCGCGCGCCGGAGTCGCCTCCCGCCGCGAGATCGAACGGATGATCGCTGAAGGACGCATCGCACTCAATGGGGAAAAGCTCACGACCCCAGCGACGCTGCTGCGCGATCTGAGCGGTGTCACCGTGGACGGGAAGCCGGTGCGCCCTGCGGCGGCGACGCGCCTGTTCCGATTCTACAAGCCGGACAAATCGATCACGGCCGAGCGCGATCCGCGTGGGCGGCCGACCATCTATGACCGGCTTCCTCCCGGCTTGCCGCGCGTCATGCCCATCGGAAGGCTCGACTTCATGACCGAGGGACTCTTGCTGCTGACGAACGACGGCGAGCTCAAGCGGCAATTGGAGCTTCCCCGTACCGGGGTCGTTCGCACCTACCGCGCCCGCGCCTTCGGAGAAGTCACGCAAAACCAGCTCGAACGCCTTGCCGACGGCATCACCATCGAAGGCATTCACTACGGTTCGATCAACGCGAACCTCGAAAGGAGGACCGGGCGCAACGGCTGGATCGAAATGAGCCTCACCGAAGGGAAAAATCGCGAGGTGCGCCGCGTGCTCGCGCATCTTGGCCTGCAGGTCTCGCGCCTGATCCGCACTGCCTATGGCCCGTTCACCCTCGAAGGGCTCGACCCAAGCGATGCGGATGAAGTGGACTCCGGCGAGATCGAGGCGTTCCGGAAGACGCTGAAGTGAGAATCATTGCCGGCCGCTGGCGCGGACGGCCGATCGAGGCACCGCCGGGCCAGTGCACTCGTCCTACCTCGGATCGCGCGCGCGAAACCCTGTTCTCGATGCTCGCCAGCCGACTCGGCTCGTTCGAGGAGCTGCGCGTCGCCGACCTGTTTGCGGGCAGCGGCGCGCTGGGCCTCGAGGCGCTATCGCGCGGCGCTGCGACGGCGACATTCGTGGAAACCGACCCGAAGGCCCAAGCAATAATCAAGCGCAACGCCGAGAAACTCGGCGCATCGGCGCAGGTCTTCGGCAGTTCGGCACTGGCGCTTCCGCGCTCACCGCCGTTCGACCTCATCTTTGCCGACCCGCCCTACGAAGCCAGCTCCGGAAGCGCCGTTGTTCAGGCCGTCGCTAAGGCGGAGTGGCTCGCTCCCGGCGGCTGGATGAGCGTGGAGACCGGCCGCGGTGACGACATCGATCCTGGCAGCCTGAAGGTCGAGGCAACCCGCGACGTCGGTCGGGCGCGGCTTACGCTTTTACGGCGTCCTTAGCCGCCTTACGAATCTCGTCGATCTCTGTACTGAGACGACGGCCGACTGCAGCCGCAGCCGCTTTGCCCGCGGCCTTCACCGCTTTGCCCGCGCGCTTGCCCGACGTCGTCGTGCCGGTTGTAGAAAAGCCCTGCTCCGCGAGCGCTGCGAGGGCTGCGGTCGCTGCGACGGCGACAAGCTCCGCTACCAGCGGGCTCTGCAGAAGCTTGATGAATGCCTCACCCGCATCGAAGCCGCTCTCCTGCTTCTCAGATCCGTTGCCGCGGCCTGCCGAGGACACGCGTGCAACCGCGGTGCTGGGCTTCGAGCTGCTTTTCCTGGCGCGCTTGGCGCCGCTCTTCGTTTCGCTCTTGCCCGATGCTTTCTTCGCCATTCCTGGTCTCCTGTCCTTCTCTTTGGGACGCTTAACTCACGCGACGCATGCCGGTATCCGCAAACGGTCTTGCAAGGGAGCACGCGTCGGCGCGCTCGCTGCCGAGCCAACGTTCGACATCCTCCCCGGGTCGAAGCATCACCGGCATCGCCTTCGGGTGCACAGCACCCACCGTTCCGTTGGCCTCGCAGGTCAGGAAAGCCATGAACGGCCCGTCTTCACCAGGCCGCCAGATGCCCGCAAAGGCGAAGAGCGGATGCTGCTCCTCTGTCAGCCCGAACCACACCTTGGTCTTCCGGCCGGCTTCTCCCGTCCATTCGCAGAAGGTCGTAACCGGCACGATGCAGCGCCGCGCGGGATCGGTCAGCGCATTGCGCCAGAAGCCGCTGTTCAGGTTGCGTACGTTGGTGATCGGTCGACCGCCTGCGACCTGCGGGCCCGGAAATCCCCACTTCATGAAATCGAGCTTCAGGCCGCCGTCCGCCGTCCGCCTCAGCACCGGCGCCGAATAACCGGGGAAGATCTCGTCGTAGGGCGGCAGGTTCGACGTATCACCCTCGAACGGCCCAAAGATGCGCCGCATCTCGTCGACCGTCGCAGTCATGTTGTAGAGATTGCACATGAGCGGCGCTCAATTGGCGGCGCCGTCGCTCAGGTCAACTGCCTTGCTGTATTGACACTATAACACACTTGGCATAACCTTCTGGAAAACGGGAGGACTGAATGTACAGTCAACAAGAGCTAGACGACGCCATTGCCGCCGGCGTCATTAGTGCGGCCGATGCGGATGCCTTGCGCGTTTACATCGAACAGCAGCGATCAACCGCAATTCCCGACGAGGAGCAATTCCGGCTCCTGACGGGCTTCAACGACATCTTCGTGTCCATCGCCGCTGCTATCCTCCTGTTTGCGGTCGGCTGGATCGGCCAAAGCATCGGCCAGTCGACTGGTCTTTTGATCCTCGACAGGAGCGGCAGCGGCGGCCCCGGTCCGAGCTTCCTCGCGCCGCTCGCGGTTGCGGCCACGGCATGGCCGCTCGCGCTCTTCTTCACCGCCAAACGGCGCATGGCGCTTCCGTCGATACTCCTGCTTCTCGCGTTCGTCGGCGGGGTGCTTGCGAGTTCCGGATTCCTGCTCGTTCAGATCATTGGCCCTGATCGCCTGAATGGTCAAAACGACCTCCTCGGAGCCGTCATTGGGGGCATCAGCGCTGCTATCGCCGCCGGCGCAGCCTGGCTGCACTGGCGCCGTTTCCATGTGCCGATCACGGTCGCTGCTGGAGCCGCCGCTGTAGCCGGCCTGTTCCTCGCAGTCGTTCTCGGCGTCGTTCAGCCCGGCGACACCGAGAGCGCGAAGAACCTGATCCTCGGCTTCATCCTGCTGCTCGGAATCGGCATGTTCCTGTTTGCGATGTGGTGGGACTCATCGGATCGCGGCCGGCTCACACGCCGTTCCGACGTCGCGTTCTGGCTGCACTTGCTGGCAGCGCCGATGATCGCTCACCCGATCTTCACGCTCATGGGCGTGACCAGCGGGAGCATCGGCACTGGCGAGGCGCTGATTGTCGTGGGTCTGTACGTGCTGCTCGGCTTGACCGCACTCGCAGTCGACCGTCGAGCGCTACTTGTTTCGGCACTGGCCTATGTGCTGTTCGCGCTCACCGAATTGTTCAAGCAGTTCGGGGCGGTCGAGCTGAATGTCGCGCTGACCGCGTTAGTGATCGGCTCGGCGCTGCTGCTGCTGTCCGCCTATTGGCATCAGGCGCGGCGGATGATCGTCGTGCGACTTCCGGCGAACCTGCAGGAACGGCTGCCGAATCTCGATCGCGCGATAGTGGTCAACCAACCAGCCGCATGAGGCGACGCTCTAGCGGGGCGAGCACGGGCCCAAGCTCGTGCCCCCGCTTCAGCACCACACCATGTTCACCAATCAAGGCAAACGCCCCCTGCTTCAGTCGAAGCTCGGGGCGTTTTTCTATGCGCACCTCCGGCCGTTCGGAGTGACGGCGAAAGGCGGCGAAGACGGCAACATCGGGATCGATCCGCAGTGCATAATCGCGCCAGTGGCCCGCGGCGACCATGCGACCATAGAGGTCGAGGATCCGCGTAAGCTCCTTCCGGTCGAAAGTCGCGATTGGGCGCCGGTCCCGTGACCCTGGGAACGGCGCGATGACGCTCAAGCGGACTTCACCTTCGGCTGGGGCTCACGGGCTCCCTTCAGCACCGCGATCTCGGTGCGCAAATCATCGAGCTCCTTCTCGAGCTCGCCGAGGCGAACCCGGACCGGATCGACGTCCTCCCCGCACGGCGTGCCGTAGGCCATGAAGCCGGGACTATAATGAACCGCGTCGACCGGTACCGGCCGTGCCGGGATGCCGACAACGGTTGAGCCGGGGGCGACGTCCTTCGTCACGACCGAGTTGGCCCCGATCTTCGCGCCCTCGCCCACCTCGATCGGGCCAAGCACCTGCGCGCCGGAGCCAATGACGACGCCAGACTTGATCGTCGGATGGCGCTTGCCGCCGACGCCGGTGGTCGGGTTCGTGCCGCCAAGCGTCACGTGCTGGTAGATCGTGACATCGTCCTCGATCTCAGCGCTTTCGCCGATGACGCTAAAGCCATGGTCGAGGAAAAACCTCTTCCCGATCTTCGCGCCGGGATGAATGTCGATGCTCGTCAAAAAGCGCGCGAAATGATTCAAAAGTCGCGCGAGGAAAGTCAGCTTCCCTTCCCACAACCAATGGGCGACGCGGTGCAGACCGAGCGCCCACACGCCGGGATAGAACAGCACGTCCCACCGGGAACGAGCGGCAGGATCGCGGGATTTGACGGAATTCGAGATAGGCGGTCAGCCCAGATTGCAAGCTCTTCAACCTCTTGCCGTTGCTGCCCTCAATTTAAGTACGAAGCGCGACAAATTCCAGCCAAGTTGAAAAACGTCCCAGGACGGGAGCTTGCCCAATGGCACCGCGTTGAGGCACATCGCACATCGAACAGGGGCGGACCGCGGTATTTCCATGCATTCCGATCGTATGAACTAGTGGGAACCGCTCTCTTCTCCGCCTACAATCCGCTCTATTCCGTGGCAGGCTTCCTCGTCGGCATGCTCGTCGGCATGACCGGCGTCGGCGGCGGATCCCTGATGACCCCCATCCTCGTGCTTTTGTTCGATTTCCATCCGGTGACAGCTGTCGGAACGGACCTGCTCTACGCGTCCGTCACGAAGACGGTCGGAACAGCGGTTCACGGAAAGCGGCAAACCGTCGATTGGCACATCGTTGGCGGTCTTGCCCTCGGCAGCGTGCCAGCAGCAATTGCTACATTGTTCGTAATGAGCCGGGCCAACACGCTGAGCGGCGATCCGTTCGTTCTGGACGTGGCGCTCGGCAGCGTACTGCTGCTGACCGCTTTTGCGGTCTTCTTCCGCCCATGGATCATCAGGCGCGCAGGACCGCATTTCAGCGGCTTGCCTGAAGCCCGCATCTCGCACTGGACCGTACTACTCGGCGCCGTGCTGGGGATTCTCGTATCAGTCACGTCGGTCGGAGCAGGAGCGCTCGGGACCACCGCCCTCCTCCTGCTCTACCCCCGCCTTCCGGTCGCGCGGATTGCCGGAAGCGATATCGCGCACGCCGTGCCCCTTACTTTGATCGCGGGCACGGGCCACTGGCTGATGGGCAGCGTCGATTTCGGCCTGATGCTCGGACTCCTCGTAGGCTCGATACCCGGCATCATCGTCGGCAGCCTCCTCGCGAGCCGCTCCTCGGACACGGTTCTGAGGCCCGTCCTTGCCGTGACCCTGCTGCTAGTCTCGATCCGGCTGTTGATGCGCTGAGTTGTTGGCATGTCTGCTTTGGGTCGAAAGCGGAATCAGACCTCTGGCAGTTCACTTGTCGGTGAATGGGTTGAAGGCAATCGGGCTGTACAGATAAATGACGAAGAAAACGCTGAAAAGCATCGCGCTGAATACGACTGCTCGCCGTCGCGCAAGGAGCGCCGCGAACAGCGCTCCGAACAACAGCAGATTCACGGCCACATAAAAGCCGGTGCGGCCCCCCTCATTGGCTGCACGAACCCATCAACCATTGGCAGTTCGATGCCAACCGTTCCCAAGTTCGCCGCGATCACCCAACCGATGATCCATTTCCGCTGCCGGTAGAAGTAAGCGTCTAGTGCCATGGGTCCGGCCGCTCACGCAGCACGACCACAACGGCAGCAGCGAAGTAGACAGTCCCAATCATCGTCGGAAGGGCGAGGCCGGCGAAGTTCGGAGCCGTCTGCTGGAGTTTGATATTAGCGTCGAAGAAAGTTGGCATGATCTAGACGAACAGGAGCGCCACGCCCGTGGGTACTAGAAGGCCCAGCGGGCCACGATCGCGCGACCTCAATAGATCGAAACTCTGCCATCAGGCGCGTCAGCGCCAGGCCTAGGATCAGGCCGTAGAACCCCATTAACCGGCTCATCGACTAGCCTCCGGCACTCTGTGCCAGCAAGCAGCAGTAACCGGAGAAGGCCAGGATGTCCGCAGTGGGTGGAAAGCGCACTCAAATATCAATCCCTTCGCCGACCTGAGGCGCGGCAAAGCCAGGCCGTTTCAGGCCCAATTGTCTACTCACACGCCGGGGATTAACATCGCCGCCGCTGTGAGGGAGAAGCGAGCGATGCTGCAGTCCGGCCGCGCCCACCTTGCCGAGGTTGGCGAGAGCTACTTCGAGCACATGCGCTTTGCGCTCATGGTGGGCGCGCTCGCCGCGGGAGCGGGCCTCGCGTGCATGTTGCACGCGATCTTTCCCGCCATTTGCCAGACAACCTGTAGCCGCACCGTCGACTTGCTCCAGCGCCTGTTCTCCGACCGCAACCAGCTTGGCCGGACGGTTACGGAGAATTCGGCGCTGATCCTCTTCGTCCTGCTGACCGGCCTCTCGTGCGTTACAGCGCTCGCACTCGCGATCTGCACTGCGAACACCCTGATCGGCCTCGTCGTCATCCCACAGGCTTTCGCACTGCCGCTGATCTTCTTGTCCCAGAATCCCGGGCTGGAACCGCTCGCGCGCTAAAGTGTCGCGTCGACCGTCGCGATCGCCTTCATCACTGCCGCGATCCGCACCGCCGACTGGATAACGTCGCTCTTCACGCCATGTTCGAGCAGCACGCGCTCGTGGCTGTCGATGCACATGCCGCAGCCGTTCATCGCCGACACCGCAAGGCTCATCAGTTCGAAATCGTCCTTTGCGATGCCGTGCGAGGCGATGAAATTCATCCTCAGGCGCGCGGGTTTAGTGCCATATTCCGGGTTCGAGGTGAGGTGGACGAAACGGTAATAGACGTTGTTCATCGCCATCACTGCCGCGGCGCCACGCGCGGCATTGGCCACTTCCTCCGACAGCTTGCCCTCGATCTCCGCTTCCGCGGCGGCGACTAGCGGCCGGTGGCCCGACCCGTGGGCACAGGCGAGCAGTATTGCGAGCTTGCGCTCCTCACCCATCAACTGGTCGGAGAGGATCGAGCCGAGATTGAGCCGAAGATCCTTGGCGTAGCCGGGCAAGGTCTCCGCGAATTGCTTGAGGGACATGGATTGCTCCGGCTTTCGGAAATGGGAAAAGGGGCGGGCCTGGGGAAGATTGACCCGCCCCTTCTTGTTGGCCGGTTAAGGGGGCTGCCGGCCGAAGACCCTCCCGGAGGGGACAAGGAGGGGTCTTCTTTAGATGGTTAGGCGGCGACCGGCTTCAATACCTCTTCGCCGGGCGTCCAGTTGCAGGGGCACAGCTCGTCCGTCTGCAGCGCATCGAGCACGCGGAGCGTCTCCGCCGGATTGCGGCCGACGTTCAGCCCGTTGACCGTCACGTGCTGAATGACGTTGTCCGGATCGATGATGAAGGTCGCGCGGAAAGCAACTCCCTCTTCGCGGTCGAGGATGCCGAGCGTCTCGGCGAGTTCCTTCTTGTTGTCGGCGATCCACGGGAAGTCGGCACCCGCGAGCTCCTTGTCCGAGCGGCGCCACGCGAAGTGAACGTGCGCGGTGTCGGTCGATGCACCGATCAGGAGCGCGTCGCGATCCTCGAAATCCTGCTTCAGCTCGCCATAGCCGACGATCTCCGTCGGGCAGACGAAGGTGAAGTCCTTGGGCCAATAGAAGAGGACCTTCCACTTGCCGTCGGTCTGGCCGAGATCGATCGTCTCGCCCGCCGGGAGCGCGTTAGTGCCCTGCTGGACAGGAAGCTTAAGGGCGGGAATCTTGTCACCAACGGTCAGCATTCGAATGAAACTCCATCCTGTTGCATTGCACAAAATCAGTCTTGCAGCGCGGCATCTATGGTTCTGGCTTCAATCGTTCAAGTCCATTATAGCGCGACTATTGATTGGAATTTTCGATTACCATGACAGTTCACGTGCCCACGCTCAAACAGCTCCAATATCTCGTCACGCTGCGTCAGCACGGCCACTTCGGGAAGGCCGCTGAAGCCTGTTTTGTGACGCAGTCGACGCTCTCCGCCGGGCTGCGCGAGTTGGAGACCTTGCTCAACGTAACGTTGGTCGAGCGGACTCGTCGCGTGGTCCGTTTCACCGCCCTTGGGGAGAAGATCGCCGACAAAGCGATCCGCATTCTGCGCGAAACCGAAGAACTCGCCGAAATGGCGCGTGCGGATGGGCAACCACTTCATGGCGAGCTTCGGATGGGCGTCATCCCCACCATCGCCCCGTTCCTGCTCCCCACCATGCTGCCACCACTCCGCAGCGAATGGCCAAGCCTCAAGCTCTATCTGCGGGAGGAGACCAGCCAGGCCGCGTGCGATGCACTCCATCGCGGACAGCTCGACTGCGTGCTGCTCGCGCTGCCCTATAGCTGCGGCGACATCGATTCAGCGCCGCTGTTCGACGATCCGCTCTACGTCGCTTTCCCGCGCGGCGAAGCACCGGCCGGCGCGAAGGTGCCGATCGAGCAAATCGACGAGAACCGTATGCTGCTCCTTGAGGACGGACACTGCCTCAAGGACCATGCTCTATCGGCTTGCAACCGTCCGGACCTTCGCGCCCACGCGGCGATGATGGGAACGTCGCTCCACACGCTGGTGCAGATGGTCGACAATGGACTGGGACTGACGTTCATCCCGTCGATGGCGATCGAAGCGGGCATCCTCGACGGCACGCAGGTGGACGCAAGACCATTAAGCTCGGTTCACGGATTCCGGCGCATCGCCCTCATCTGGCGCCACTCAAGCCCGCGCGAGACGGAGTTCCAGCTACTTGCCGCGACGCTGCGCCGAATATTGCTCGACCTCAGACCGAAGACGGACATCACCGGCTCAGCTGAGCGGTCCAGATCTCCAGTCCTCGAACCATCCGACTGAGCTTCCTTCGGCAGTAGAACCGCCAAAGCGCTACTTGGCCAAGGCAGGCTCCCCTGTATCGACCCGTGAACCGACGACCTTGTTTCCGAGGTCGAACCGGTCGGCGTTCATGACCTTCGTCCACGCCCTGATGAAGTCGCGGACGAACTTCTCCTCATTGCCTTTCTCGGCATAGACCTCCGCGGTCGCGCGAAGCTGGCTATTCGAACCGAAGATCAGGTCCGTCCGCGTCGCACGCCATTTCTCCTGCCGCCCGCCGCGGTCATAGCCGATGAACTCCTCGTCGCCGCTCTCGTCTATCACTTCCCAGAAGGTGTCGTTGTCGAGCAGGTTGACGAAGAAGTCGTTGGTCAATTGCCCCTTGCGTTTGGTGAAGACGCCCTCCGGGCGGTCCTTGTAGTTCGCGCCGAGAACGCGAAGACCACCCAGCAGCACCGTCATTTCCGGGGCCGAGAGGTTCAGCAGCTGCGCACGGTCGATGAGCAACTCCTCCGTCCGAACCGAGTGCTTGGTCTTCAGGTAATTGCGGAATCCGTCCGCCGCCGGCTCCATCACTTCGAAGCTCTCGACGTCGGTCCACTCCTGGGTCGCGTCGCCCCGACCACCGCTGAACGGAACGCTCACATTGTGACCGGCGTCCTTGGCCGCCTTCTCGACGGCCGCAGTACCTGCGAGAACGATCGCATCCGCCATGGAGAGGCCGCCGCGCAGCTCATCGATCTTGGCGAGCACCCTGCCAAGCGCTTCCGGCTCGTTGAGGGCCCAATCCTTTTGGGGAGCAAGCCGGATGCGTGCACCGTTGGCCCCGCCGCGGAAGTCGGATTTGCGGAACGTCGATGCCGACGCCCAGGCTACTTTCACCAGCTGTCCGATGGTGAAACCAGCGCCGAGGATCTTCGACTTGAACGCCGACACGTCGCCTTCCGACGGCTTGGTCCCGGCCGGGACCGGATCCTGCCAGATGAGGTCTTCCGCCGGCACTTCCGGCCCGAGATATCGGACCTTCGGCCCCATGTCGCGGTGGGTCAGCTTGAACCAGGCGCGAGCGAAGGCGTCTTTGAACGCCTCATGGTCATTACGGAATTTCTCCGAGATCTTGCGGAACTCGGGGTCCTCACGAAGGGCCATGTCCGCCGTCGTCATCATCGTCGGCACGCGCTTGCTGGGATCGTGCGCCGCTGGCGCCATGTCCTCAGGCTTCTGGTCGATGGGCTGCCACTGCTGCGCGCCCGCCGGCGAGTGCACGAGCTCGTAGTCGTAATCGAGCAGCAGGCGGAAATAGTTCTCCGACCATTGCGTCGGCGTGTTCACCCATGCCCCTTCGATGCCGCTGGTGATCGTATGCTCGCCGAAGCCGCTCTCGTGAGCACTCGCCCAACCGAGCCCTTGCAGGGTGATATCGGCTCCCTCCGGGGCAGCGTCGACCAGGCTCGGATCTCCCGCGCCATGCGCCTTGCCGAACGTATGGCCGCCGGCCGTCAGCGCCACCGTCTCCTCATGGTTCATCGCCATCCGCTCGAACGTGACTTTGATGTCTCGCGCCGACTGCAGCGGATCCGGCACGCCGCCCGGCCCTTCCGGGTTGACGTAAATCAGACCCATCTGGATTGCAGCGAGCGGGTGCTCCAGCTCCAGTTCCCGGTCGGGCTGGATGCGCGTCTCTGCGGCGTCCACCCACTTCTCTTCCGCGCCCCAGTAAACGTCGCGCTCGGGCTCGAATACGTCCGGACGGCCGCCCCCAAAGCCGAAGATTGGGCCGCCCATGGACTCGATTGCGACATTGCCGGCGAGGATGAAAAGGTCGGCCCAGCTGATATTCTTCCCATACTTCTGCTTGATCGGCCACAGCAGGCGCCGCGCCTTGTCGAGGTTGCCGTTGTCCGGCCAGCTGTTGAGCGGGGCGAAGCGCTGCTGACCGCTGTTGGCGCCCCCGCGCCCGTCCGCTGTGCGGTAGGTGCCTGCCGCATGCCACGCCATGCGGATCATGAAGGGACCGTAATTGCCGTAGTCCGCCGGCCACCACGGTTGGCTGTCGGTCATCAACGCGGTGAGATCGCGCTTGAGCGCTTTATAGTCGAGTTGCTTGAACGCTTCGCCATAGTCGAAGTCGTCGCCCATGGGGTCCGGCGTGACACCGCCCTGATGAAGTATGTCGATGGGGAGAGACTCCGGCCACCAGTCACGGTTGGTGCGGCCGAGCAGGGAGCGGACTGTTGTTGGCCGATCCACAGGGCAGCCCATCGGTTCGCCGGTCTTCGCGTCCATGTTAGAATCCCTCCAGTTTGTACTGTCGTCGAGGCGACGCTAGTCGCGCCCGGAGATCGACGGAAACGGGATTCCTTCGTCAATGAGAACAGCGGAATCGATCAGTGCTGCACATTTTCAGTCCATGTGCCTAAGGCCGATGCGCAGATAATCATATCCTGTCACCACGGTGAGAGCCGCGGCCGCCCACAGCGACGCGATTCCGACAGTGTGGACCCAAGGATATTGCGGCACCGCACCGCCCAGGATGAGCGCTCCAAGAGCGACGAGCTGGAAGGTAGTCTTCCATTTCGCCAGCGCGGTCACAGGCACCGACACCTGAAGGCCGGCCAGGAACTCGCGAAGTCCCGAAACGGTGATCTCTCGCAGGAGGATGATCAGCGCGGCGATAATGTGAAGGCCGGCGATCTCGGGCACCGGATTAGCTTTCCTGCTGGAGATCAGCATGATGAGCACCGCCACAACCATGATCTTGTCGGCAATCGGATCGAGAAATTGGCCCAGCCTCGACGTCAGCCCGTGCGCGCGTGCCAAATATCCGTCGAAATAATCTGTAATGCCGACGATGCAGTAAAGGACGAATGTGATCGCATAATCCCACGGCGCCGGCCGCCACAGAAGGAAGACCAGGATCGGCACCGCAAGGATGCGGGAAAGCGTCAGCAGGTTGGGCAGCGACAGCATCGTTCTGAAACAGGGTCGTTATAAGGTTTGGAGCAAAGCGCAAAGCTGGCTATGCGATGCGGTACCCCAGATGAAGACGCGCGCGGCCAACGCTTGATCCAGAACGTATCGCACTTGCTGCGTGCGCGGCGTTTCCTGCCGCTGTTCGCAACGCAGTTCCTCGGCGCGTTCAACGACAGCCTGTTCAAGCAGGCAGTGGTGTTGTTCGTCACCTATCAACTTTATTCGAACGCAGCGAAGGAGACGCAGTTCAGCTCGTTCGCGCAGGCGCTGTTCATCCTGCCGTTCTTCCTTTTCTCCGCATTGGCTGGGCAACTCGCCGACGATCACGACAAGGCCCGATTGATCCGCATCATTAAACTTGCGGAGATCGGGATCATGACGGTCGGCGGCGCGGGCATCATGCTGGCGAACATCCCGCTGATGCTTGCGGCGGTCTTCGCCATGGGCGTCCACTCGACGTTCTTCGGCCCTATCAAATATGCGATCCTGCCGCAGCATCTCCAAAAGGACGAAGTGCTCGGCGGAACCGGGCTTGTGGAGGCGGGAACTTACCTCGCCATTCTCGGAGGAACGATCTTGGCCGGCATTCTAGCGACAAAGCCGCCAGTCGCTGCCGCCTGCACGATTGGGTTGGCTTGCCTCGGCTACCTCGCCGGGCGTCAGGTACCGCCTGCACCGCCAGCCGCCGAGCGCATTCCATTCAATTGGCACATCATCCACGCCTCGATCGAGCTGGTCAGCGCCACACTGCACATCCGCCGACTGTTTCTGGCCATCCTTTCGATCAGCTTCTTCTGGACGATCGGCGCGGTGCTCATCATCATTTTCCCGCCGCTCGTGAAGAATGTGCTCGGCGCGGACGAGCAGGTCGCCAGCCTCTTCATTGCGATCTTCTCGGTCGGGATTGCGATCGGCTCGGTCGCGATCAATCGCTTGCTCAAAAGCGAGGTGTCAGCGCGCTTTGCGCCGGCCTCCGTCATTGCGATGGGGATCTTTGTTCTGCTGTTGCACTTCGTCTCGCTGGCGTGGGGCAAGAACGGGCCGGAATTGACCACGCTCGGCAATTTCGTCCTGCACCCGATGGCGGGCCTAATGATCCTTGCGCTGCTGGGCGTTGCCATCACCGGCGGCATGTTCGTCGTGCCGCTCTACGCATTTCTAACCACGAGCGTCCCGAAGACGGAGACCGCGCGCACCGTGGCCGCGAACAATATAGTCAACTCCGGGGCAATGGTGGTGGGCTCGTTGCTCGCCTTCGGGCTGAGCAGTTTGGGCATCGGGCCCGTAGGTCAGCTGCTACTGGTCGCCGCGATGTGCCTAATCTCCGCGTGGCTAGGCTATATGCTGCATCAGGCCTGCGACTGAGAGATCAGCCGAAGAAGATCGAAACGAAGACGAAACCTGCGGCGAAAGTTGTGAGGAACAGCTTGAAATCGTCGCTAAGGCCGGTGCTCGCTGGAACTGGCTCCAAGTGCCGTGGCGGGCCACGACCGAAGGTCCGCGGCTGAGCTGCACTGGAGGAACGCGCAAGCAACATGGTAAATCCTTAACTGGACATTCACCATGTTCAAAACTCGAAATGTAAAAAGGTGCTCCCTCCGTCCCGTCACGGGACAGAAGACCCGTTTTCTGCGGTTCTCTTATCCGTTGACGGCGTTCGGAGGCTGCTGCGGGTGCTCGTTGCGTTCGTGTGCCGCGAGCATCTCGCGGGCCTGTTCGGCGCGCATTGCCTTGCCGAAATACCAGCCCTGGCCGATCTCACATCCGAGAGCGACGACTGCGTCCATCGCG
This sequence comes from uncultured Alphaproteobacteria bacterium, assembly GCA_963752025.1. Lineage (GTDB taxonomy): Bacteria > Pseudomonadota > Alphaproteobacteria > Sphingomonadales > Sphingomonadaceae > Sphingomicrobium. Next base: position 55,487 of record CAVVWY010000030.1, read on the forward strand.
GCTTCGCTTTCGATGCCCTCGACGCAGACGGGAACCGAAAGGGCGTTCGCCAGGGTCGCTACTGCGCGGATGATTGCGCTGTTCTCACGCTTCGCGTCCAGATCGGCGACGAAGCTGCGGTCGATCTTGATTATGTCGAACGGAAGCGAGCGCAGGTGCGACAGTGAGGAGAAGCCGGTGCCGAAATCGTCGAGCGCCAGCCGGATACCCTGGTTTTTGAGACTCGTGACGATCGATCTGGCCAACTCGACGTCGGCGAAAAGCGAGCTCTCGGTGATCTCGATCACTAGCCGCTCCGCCGGAAAGCGCGTCTCGGTGAGCAAGCGCACAATGCGTTGGGCAAACCAGCCGTCGGCGAGTTGCGAGGGCGAGATATTGACGGAAATCTTGAGAGCCGGATCCCAGCTTGCTGCCTCCCGCAGCGCTTCACCGATCACCTGCTCCGACAACCGCCCGATCAATCCAATTTCCTCGGCGATCGGGATGAAGACATCCGGGCCGATGATGCCGGTGAGCGGGTGATTCCAGCGCGCGAGGACCTCGAAGCCGACAATCTGCCCTGTCGCAAGATCGACTTGCGGCTCGAAGAACGGCACGAATTGACTGTTCTCGAGGCCGAACCGGATGCCCTGCTCTATCTCGCCTTGGGCGAGCAGCGCCCGCTCCATCCCAGCGTCGAACCAGACGGGCCGCGCGATCCGCCCGCTCCTGGCGCGATCCAGGGCGATGTCCGCACGTCGGAGCATATCGGGCACTCGCGCCTCCGACGCCGCTCCCGATGCGATCCCGGCGAACGCGCCCACCTGGATGATGCGATTGTCAAAAATGAATGGCTTGGTAATCGACCGGAGCAGCTTCTCGGCCACCGCCTCGGTTTCTTCGGTCTTCTGCGGCCCAACGGCCATGGCGACTGCGAACTCATCACCGCTCATCCGTCCGATGACCATGTCCTGGCCGAGCTCTTCGTTCAGAACGGCGGCGATCTCTTTCAGTAACCGGTCACCGACCTCATAGCCGTGCTGGTCGTTAACCGTCTTGAACCGCTGTATCTGACAGGAAATGACAGCAAGATGCTCACCCCGCTGCGCACTGCGCACAAGCAACTCGCCGGCGCGGTCTGCAAAGCCCTTCCGATTGTACAGCCCGCTGACCGTGTCGGTGCTTGCCAGCACAGCTGCCCTGCGCTCCTGCTCGGCGCGAAGTTCCGCCTCATGCTGCAGGTCAACGTAACGGCGCCAGCCGAAAAGGATCAGGGCAACGTTGAGGGTCAGCGCGGTACTTGCGATCTGAACGTCCGGACCAAAGCTGCCGGCGAATCGCAGATTTTCGAAGAAGGTGCTGCCGTTCCAAATCAGCAGCATCACGGCCGAAATAAGCACCCCGAGCACAACGGCATCGCGGCGCGCGTTCGCAAGTCGCGAGTTCGCCGTCGGCGCGTTTACAGATCCCTCACCGCTGGACACGCCATTGTCGTTAACGAGGAACGCTTAATAAACTCTCTCCGTAAACATGCATTATTCTCGAAGTTTGGTGAATTCGTTCCACCCATGAACCGGCGTGAGTTCATCGCCGCTGCAGCCTCACCCGCAAGTCGATGCTCGCTGCACAAACCTCGGCGTACGTTCGGCTGCTACGCTGTGGTGCGGACGGTGGGAGTCGAACCCACACTCCCTATTGGGAAGAGGATTTTAAGTCCCCAGCGTCTACCGTTCCGCCACGTCCGCCCGCGAGCCCGGCGACGGTAGATCAGCCGAGCCTATTCCGCTGTGATTTCGCTTAAGTTCAGCCGCTCGCGCATTTCCTTGCCCGGCTTGAAATAGGGCACGCGCTTAGCATCAACCGAAACGGACTCGCCGGTGCGCGGATTGCGGCCGACGCGCGCGTCGCGCTGGCGCGTCGAGAAAGCGCCGAATCCGCGCAGCTCGACGCGGCCGCCCTTGGCGAGCTGGTCGGTAATGGAATCGAAAATGGCGCTTACCACGCCTTCGACCTCACGTTGCGTAAGGTCGGGAAAGTCGGTGCAAAGCTTCTGCACCAGCTCGGAACGGATCATCGGCATCCCCGCATCAGGATTTTCGCGGCCCCGAACTCTCCCGCAGCGGGGCCGCTTGGGAGTTAGGCTGTCAGGAAACAGTGTCTCACGCAAGCGGGAAAGTTAGGCGGCGTCCCATCAAGAAACGCCGCCTTTCTCGTTACTTCTTCTTGGACTTGGTTTCCTGGGCTTCCTTCAGCGCCTGGCCGAGGATGTCGCCCAGCGACGCACCGGAGTCCGACGATCCGTACTGCGCAACGGCCTGCTTTTCCTCGGCAATCTGCATCGCCTTGATCGAGAAGTTCGGCTTCTTCGAACGGTCGAAGCCGATGACCATCGCATCGAAATTCTGACCGACCTGGAAGCGCTCCGGACGCTGCTCGTCGCGGTCGCGGCCGAGGTCGCCGCGCTTGACGAAGCCGACCGGCGCCGTCGTCGCCGACCTGGACGTCGAGACCCGGCGTCCTGGACCGCGCGGACGGTGACCGTGACGGTCTCGCCCTTCTTGACGCCGCCGACCGCCGCACCGCGTGCCGGCGCCAGCGCCGGCAGCCGCAGCGCCGCCGCCCTCGAGCTGCTTCATGCCGAGGCTGATGCGCTCCTTCTCGACGTCGACGTCAAGGACCTGCGCCTTGACGGTCTCGCCCTTGCGGTGAAGCTGCAGCGCTTCCTCGCCCGACACGCCCCAGGCGATGTCCGACATGTGGACCATGCCGTCGACGTCGCCCTCGAGGCCGACGAACAGGCCGAACTCGGTCGCGTTCTTGACTTCGCCTTCGACGACCGAGCCGACCGGGTGAGCTTCCGCGAAGGCCTCCCACGGGTTCGACTGGGCCTGCTTGAGGCCAAGCGAGATGCGGCGCTTCTCTTCGTCAACCTCGAGCACCTTTACGTCGACTTCCTGCGAAGTGCTGACGATCTTGCCCGGGTGCACGTTCTTCTTGGTCCAGCTCATCTCGGAGACGTGGACCAGGCCTTCGATGCCCGGCTCGAGCTCGACGAACGCGCCATATTCGGTGATGTTGGTCACGCGGCCGCGGAACATGCCGCTCAACCGGATACTTGGCCGCGGCGCCTTCCCAAGGATCGCTCTCGAGCTGCTTCATGCCGAGGCGAGATGCGCTGCGTGTCCTGGTTGATGCGGATGATCTGCACCTTCACCGTGTCGCCGATGTTGAGCACTTCCGACGGGTGGTTGACGCGCTTGTAGCTGATGTCGGTGACGTGCAGCAGGCCGTCGATGCCGCCGAGGTCGACGAACGCACCGTAATCGGTGATGTTCTTGACCACGCCTTCGATGACCTGACCCTCGGCCAGGCTCTGGATGAGGCCGCTGCGCTGCTCGGCGCGGGTCTCTTCGAGGATCGCGCGGCGCGACACGACGATGTTGCCGCGGCGGCGGTCCATCTTCAGGATCTGGAACGGCTGCGGAAGGTCCATCAGCGGCGCGACGTCGCGAACCGGGCGGATGTCCACCTGGCTGCCGGGAAGGAAGGCCACGGCGCCGCCGAGGTCGACGGTGAAGCCGCCCTTCACGCGGCCGAAGATCACGCCTTCGACGCGGTTGCCGGCTTCGAATTCCTTCTCGAGCTTGTCCCAGGCGGCTTCGCGGCGCGCGCGGTCGCGCGACAGCATCGCTTCGCCGGCGCGAATTCTCGACGCGGTCGACATAGACTTCGACTTCGTCGCCGATCTTGAGGTCGGCCTTCTGGCCGGGCGCTGCGAACTCGCGCAGCGGCACGCGGCCTTCGCTCTTCAGGCCAACGTCGATGACGGCCATGTCATTCTCGATTCCCGTAACGGTGCCCTTCACCACCTTGCCTTCGAAGGCTTCGTTTTCGCCGCCGAGGCTTTCGTTGAGGAGGGCCGCGAAATCGTCGCGGGTCGGGAATGTCGTAGTTGCCATGAGTATAGAGTTTCCTAGTCGTTCAATCGGGCCTGCCGCGTGACGCGCCACCATGGCGAGCCTTCACATGCGGACCTGGTTGCATGCACTGCCGCGGCGGCACCATGCCGGAGCGGCGTCCTTCGGGACGGTTCCCGAACAGCCACTCGCCAAGACGAAAAAGCGCGTCACGGTGCCGGCCGAACCCCGGGACACCGCACGCGCTCGCCAAAGGACGGGCTGTCCAGAGGGGACCACCGCCGCCGGACGGCGTGGCCCTTAGCTCAGAGGGCGCTTCGGAGCAAGCAAAGGAACAGCCACGGGTGGTTCAGGCCATCAGTCGCATCAGGTCGACAGGCTTGCTGTGGAGATATGACGCGTCGAACCCCGCCGCCGCCTTCAGGCTCGCAATGTCGAGGATCACCAGCATGTTGTGCCGCAACGTGATGTAGCCCTCCTCCCGCAGGCGCTTCAGCGTGCGGTTCACATGCGTCGGCGTGAGCCCGAGGGCATCCGCAATCTCCTCTTGCGTAAGCGGCAGTTCGAAGTCCGTGTTGATGGTGAAGCCGACCTTTGCGAGCCGCGCGTGGAGCTCGCACAGAAGATGACCGATGGCTTCGAACGCATCGCGTCGGCCGATGTTGACCAGCCATGCACGAAGTACCGCCTGGTCGACGAGGGTCGACCACCACAAGGCGCTCGCCACAACCGGACGGCGGACCGCGACCAATTTCAAGTCGGCCATTCGGGAGGAAAGCCACGCTCGCATCGGTGAGCGTCACGATCGAATGGTCCATTTCTCCAAGGACGGTCACGTGCTGGTCGAGCAAGTCTCCCGGCAGGAGAAAGGCGGTTATCGAGCGGCCGCCGTTCGGAACGACGTCAATATCTCGCCGCCCAGCCTTCCAGGAGGATGTGAACGTCGTGCGGCCGGTCGCCCTTCCTGATCAGATGCGTGCCGGCGCTGAGCCGACGAACATCTCTGATGACATCAGTAAGGGCGTGCTCGTCGTCGCTCGATAGCTGCACGCACGCACGAAGTCGGCCGAGAAAGGCCTCTGCGTCGCCGCAGTGGGTCGTTCGTTCCGAATTCATTTCAACACTTACGCCGCATTTTGGGCCCGCTCACGGCGCGCCGAGTGACTCATCTCGAGCTCTTGATCCGGACGGCGTCAACGAAAGCGATGCTGTGCACCAGCGCGCCAAATTCGTCCTCCACGTCGATCGACTGGCCGAGCGAGATCTCGCCGCCCTTTGCATCGGCGCTGATGATGGCTCGGGCTTCGAAGAGAGCCGCCCCGGCAACCGCCGAAAGACTGGGCAGAAGACGCCCAACCGGGTCGAGCAATACGTCCGTTCCGTCACGCAAATGGAAGTAATACGTCTGCACCGCATTGCTCCTCCAGAGGCGGGAGCGCGGATGGTCTCTCAGCCGCCGGGGCCTGATTCGAAATCACCCAGCGATGAGAGAAGTGTAAGCTTTCCCAGTCTTCCGGGCAACAAAACAAACCTATGTAAGCTCGGAAGGGCTGACTTATGTCAGATCGCCGACAATCGGTCCTGTTAAACACATGTGATCGTGGGCCGACTGAACGGGCGCCCGCGGCTGAGAGACGCGATGCTCCCGCCCAGTTTCGACGCGGAGAGTGCGCTGCCCAACCCTGCCATCATTCTGCAGCGCATGCTGCACAAGTTCGAACGGCGGGCGAAGCTGGACGACGATGACCGCGAAGCTCTTCTGAGCCTGCCCTATCGTGTGACGAAGGCGGAGCCAGGACGTTATCTCGTCCGCGAAGGTGCTGCGACCGACCACTCCATCATCATTCTGTCGGGACTCGCTTACCGTCATAAGTTTACCGCAGAGGGCTCCCGCCAAATTGTCAGCATCCACATTCCCGGCGATTTCGTCGACCTCGAAGGCGCTCTGCTGAACATATCCGATCACAATGTGCAGGCGCTGAACTCGATGCGAGCTTGCGACCGTCCCCAGATCTGCGCTTCGCGCGTTATTCGATTCTCATCCGCGCATCGCGCGCGCCTTGTGGGTCGATACCTTGATCGACGGCTCGATCTTCCGCGAGTGGATCATGAACATCGGGCGGCGCGACGCACGTGAGCGCCTTGCCCATTTGTTCTGTGAGTTCGCGCGGCGCCTGGAGATCTCGGGGCTTGGCTCAACAAGTGGATACGAATTGCCGATGACCCAGGACCAGTTGGCGGACTCGACCGGCCTCACTGCCGTTCACGTCAACCGGACGCTCAAGGCAATGGACGCCGAGGGGTTGATCCAGCGGCAGAGGAGGTTTGTCTTCATCCCCGATTGGGAGAGGCTGCGGGATGTCGCCGGCTTCAGCGAGCTTTACCTTCATCTCGACCAAGTTGGGGGGGGGGGGACTTGGCTAACCTCCGCTCCAGCTGAATTGAGCGCTTAATCTTCCACCCGGAGTATGTCGCGAAAAACGACGGAATCGAGCACGCGCCCTTCCCCGTCCTCGATGTCAATCCGGTGGCTGAGCACGATGCGCCCTTCCGTCTTGGTCATCTCGCCGATCATCCCGCGCGCCTGGTAAACCGCTTCCGAGCGGGCATCCTCCAGATTGCTCAATTCGACGCCCTGAAAATCCGCCACGTCCATGTCGTTGATGAGATGGAAATAGTACCTAGGCACGCGCCCTAAGCGCTTACCTCGTCGGCTGGTTCCAAAAGATGACTTGCCTATGGCCCAAGCGTCCCAATTCGCTGCAGAAGCTCGGCCCCCTTTGGAGGCCGTTAAATCCTGCGCCCCCTGCCCCACATGCACGCCCATGGCTCCGCTTCCGCTTTCCGTCCTCGACCTCTCACCCGTGACGGAAGGAAGCGACCCCGGAACTTCCCTCCGGAACTCCGCCGACCTCGCCCGCCACGCGGAGCAGCTCGGCTACAACCGCTTCTGGATGGCGGAGCATCATTCGATGCCCGGCATCGCGAGCGCGGCAACGGCGGTGGCGCTTGCCTTCGTGGGCTCGCAGACATCGACCATCCGGATTGGCGCCGGTGGGATCATGCTTCCGAACCACGCGCCGCTGATCATCGCCGAGCAGTTCGGAACGTTGGAGGCGCTCTATCCGGGGCGCATCGACCTCGGGCTCGGGCGAGCGCCAGGAACCGACCAGGCGGCGGCCTACGCGATGCGCCGCAACCTGAGCTCCGACGCCGACCAGTTCCCGCGCGATGTCGTCGAGCTCGCCAGCTATTATCGGGGGGAGAACGGCCGCGTCCGGGCCATCCCCGGCGAAGGGATGAACATCCCGCTCTGGATCCTGGGCTCGAGCCTGTTCGGCGCGCAGCTCGCGGCTATGCTTGGCCTACGCTACGCCTTCGCATCGCACTTCGCGCCACAGAGGATGATTGAAGCGATCAAGGTCTATCGCGAGCGGTTCGAGCCGTCGGAGCAGCTCGACAAGCCGTATGTCATGCTCGGTTTCAACGCGATCGTGGCCGACAGTGATGAGGAGGCGGAGCTGCTGGCGACCTCCGTGCAGCAGGCGTTCGTTTCGCTGCGCACCGGCCATCCGATCAAGCTCCCGCCGCCCAAGCCAGGATATGCCGACGGGCTGCCGCTCGAAACCCGCGCGACGCTACGCCAGATTCTCTCCGCCTCGGCGATCGGCAGTCCGGAAACGGCCCGGTGCCAGGTCAGCGAGTTCGTCGAACGCAGCCAGCCCGACGAGCTGATGGTAACAGCGCAAGTCTTCGACCATCAGGCCCGGTTGAAATCCTACGAACTGCTCATCCAGGCCGTTCGCGCACCCTTACCTGCCCTCGCCCAATAGGAGTTCCAGTGTCAGCCCTGTTCACTCCGCTGGAAGTTGGCGGCCTGAAGCTCGCCAACCGCATCGTCATCGCGCCCATGTGCCAATATTCGGCCAAGAACGGGAACATGACCGACTGGCACACCATCCATCTCGGCCACCTCGCTCTATCGGGCGCTTCAATGCTGACCATCGAGGCGACGGGGGTCACGCCGGAAGGGCGTATCAGCTACGGCGACACAGGCCTCTGGTCGAACGAGAACGAGGAAGCGATGGCGCGGGTGCTCGCGAGCGTGCGCCGCTGGTCGGACATGCCGATCGGCATCCAGCTCGGCCACGCCGGCCGCAAGGCTTCGACCGACAAGCCTTGGTTCGGCGGCGCGCAGATCGCGCCGGATGCGGAGAACGGATGGCAGACCGTCGCGCCTTCTGCCCTGCCATTTCAGAGCGGTGAGAACCCGCCCCTTGAACTTGACCGCGAAGGACTCGACCGCATTCGCCAGGCGTTCGCCGATGCTGCGGTCCGTGCCGCCCGGCTCGACCTCGCCGTCGTCCAGCTCCACGGAGCGCACGGCTATTTGCTTCACCAGTTCCTCTCACCCCTGTCGAACAGCCGTACCGACGAATATGGCGGCAGCCTCGAGAACCGGATGCGCTTCCCTCTCGAAGTGTTCGATGCCGTACGGCGGGTGTTTCCGGCCGACCGGCCGGTCACGATGCGCGTTTCGGCGACCGATTGGGTCGAAGGCGGCTTGGATATCCACCAGACTGTCGAGTTCGCGCGGGCACTCGAAGCGCGAGGCTGCGCGGCCATTCATGTGTCGAGCGGCGGCCTCGATCCGCGTCAGGAAATTCCCGTCGGACCGAGCTATCAGGTGCCGCTTGCTCGCGAGGTCAAGAGGGCCGTGAATATGCCCGTCGTCGCAGTGGGCATGATCACGGAGCCCGAACAGGCTGAGGCGATCGTCGGCACTGGTGACGCCGACATGGTCGCGCTCGCCCGCGGTATCCTCTACGACCCGCGCTGGCCGTGGCATGCGGCAGCGGAGCTCGGGGGCAAGGTGAAGGCGCCGCCGCAATATCTCCGCTCGCAGCCACGGCAGCATCGGGATTTGTTCGACTGGGGGGAATAGGATGAACGGAGCAACGTTGTCGCTTGGTCTGGCGATCATCGCGGGCGTGCTGATCGCCGTCCAGGCTCCCACCAACGCGCTGCTGGGAAAGGCATCCGGCTCACCGATCGTGGCAGCGTTCATCTCCTTCATCGTCGGATCGCTGGCGCTCGGCGCCGTCGTTGCTGCGACGCAGGGCAAGCTGTTCTCTCCGGCCTTGAAGCAAGTGCCGTGGTATGCCTGGATCGGCGGCTTCTACGGCGCTTTCTTCGTCGCGGTCGCTGCGTTCGCGGCGCCGCGCGTCGGCATCGGCGTCCTGCTCACCGCAGCCGTCGCGGGCCAGCTGGCAGCGGCGCTGGTGCTCGATCATTACGGCCTGCTCGGCCTCGCGAAACACCCCGTGACGATCACTCGCGCAGCTGGCTTCCTGCTGGTCGTGGCCGGCGCCGCGCTGGTCCGGAGGAGCTAACCACTTCACGACAGGCTTTATTCCGCTCACGGAACGAGTATAGGCGCTGCGGGACTCGCCTCCGTAGCCTCCGACGGCCTAGAATTGGGTTTGCCGCCTTTGGCGGGCCGTTTGCTTAACGGGCCTAGATGCTGCGCTTAATGCGGGGCGTGAACCGGTAACCTTCGCCTTCGTTTGACTGTGCCCCGCCCTTGGCGTTCTTCTCTTTGAGGCCGAGGAACGTGCGAACGCTGTCGCCAGACACCGGACGACCGAACAGCCAACCCTGAGCTTCGGTGCAACCGAGATTTGTCAGCGCGGAACGGATTTGCTCGGACTCCACGCCTTCTGCGGTGATCGGTACGTTGAGCTGATGGCCAAGACCCGCGATGGAGCTGACGATCGCGGCCGTCTGATCGCTCTTCACGATGGTGCTGATGAACGTGCGGTCGATCTTGACCCGGTCGAACGGCAGTGAATTGACTTGCGCGAGGCTCGCATAGCCGGTGCCAAAATCGTCGAGGCTGACGCTGACGCCGATGTTCTTTAGGCCCTGTATGATTGCGCGAACTTGGTCGCGGTCCTCGAGAAAGGCGGCTTCCGTAATCTCGATCTCCAGGCGACTCGCGGGGAAGCCCGCTTCAGTTAGAAGCTTGATGATCTGGGTCGCCAGGCGAGCGTCGCGGAATTGGACCGGCGAGATGTTCACGGCCAGCTTGAGGTTCGTCGGCCAAGTGCGCGCTTCCTTAAGCGCCTGTTCGATCACGCTGAGGGTGAGCGGACCGATTAGACCGCTGCTCTCCGCCACTGCGATGAACTGATCTGCCTCGACGAAGCCGCGCTTCGACGAACGCCAGCGGGCAAGTGCCTCGAACCCGACGATGTCGCGCGTGGCGAGATCGATCAGCGGCTGGAAAAAGGGTACGAACTCCTTCGTCGCAATGCCCGCCCGCATGTCCTCTTCGAAAGCGAGGCGCTCCGTCAGTTCGCGATCGAGCTCGGCGTCAAACCAGGCGAACTGTCCACGGCCCGCGCGCTTGGCGGCGTAAAGCGCAACCTCGCTCCGGCGCAGTACGTCCTCTGCCTTGTGGAGCTTGTCGATCGCCGTCATGCCGATGGACGCGGAAGCCTGGACCTGTGCGCCGGCGGCAAAGGTCGGAGCCGCGAGCCGCGCGAGGATGGCGCCGGCGACCTCATCGGCCTGACTGGCCGCGTCGCCCGCGAGAAGCACCGCAAACTCGTCCCCGCCGGTGCGAGCAGCGCAGCTCGCGGTGGGCGCAGCAGCGAGCAGCGTTTCCGCGACATTCTTGAGCAACTGGTCGCCCACGAGATGGCCGTGAAGGTCGTTCACGCGCTTGAAATGGTCGAGGTCGACCAGGAGCAGGACGCCCGGACATTTTCCGTCCAGCGTATCGGCGATGGAGCGCAGCAGCTCACGCCGGTTGGAAAGGCCGGTCGTTGGATCGGTGTTGGCGTTGCGTTCGGCCAGGCGTTCCGCGGCCTCATAGGCGTCCAGCGCTTCCCTGAGGTCCTTCGAGCGACGCCAGCCAAACAGGATGATGGCAATGTTGAGCAGGAACGCCATGGTCAACGTGCTGTTCGGTACGCTCGCACCGCCCAGCGCCGGGCCGAGCACTTGGCTCCCCAATCCAACGAACACCAGGATCGCCGCGATCGTGGCGCAGCTGATGATCAGGTGGCTGCTCGCGATCCGTACGGCCTTTTCTTGCACCGTTCACGCACTCCCACTTACACTCGGTTACGCGTCCGCGCTTAGGCCTAAACAGATGAAGATATTGCTACTTTGACCATGTTGGCTGGATAGGAATTTTCCTATTGCAGATAGGGAACAGATAGTGAACAGTGAATTACGGAGTCGCTGTTATGCTCATGATCGATCCTTCTCTGCTGATCGCCCTCGCCGCTCTCATCAGCAGCCTGTCCGCGCTTGTGTGGAGCGTTCGCCGGAAGCCCTGAGCCTCTTGCGCCCGCGAGTGGCGTTGCTACCTCTGCTCAGAGGCTCAAGCATGTCGAGCGGTGGACCGAATATTTCTTCATGAGAGGCTCCTCCGCCGCCGCGTCGATTGGCCTCATGTTCGTGGTCGTCACCCTCGCCTCCGGCCGGGGCGCGCCCCGGAGCGCTCCGACGACATACCCGACAACATTTCCGTCGCGATCCGCAACGAGCACGACCGCTTCCTCCCTGGAGAGCTGACTTGCCCGGAAGCGCCCGTAGGCAGCAGTGATGTCGCCCGTCCGCATCAGCGAACGCTCGCCGTCGAATTCGTGATGTTCGGCAACCAGCAAGCGCCCAAGCCGGCCCAGCGCCTCCTCATCGCCGGGTGTCGCGGGGCGCAACTTCACCAAGTCGGTCATTCGTGACGCCCTTGCAGTCTCGGGACTGCCCTGCAATGTCTTAGCTCTAGACACCACCTTCCGCGCCGAAACCACGGAACCGTACGTTCGTTCTGGCTTGGGACCCGCCTCTCTAGACGGCAATCTCAGGGGCGGGTCTCAAGCCTAGGTGGCAGGGGGGAATCTCCTTCCCGCCGGGCCTTCCTTCATCCCGCCGTCGCCAACTGACCTTCGACCAGATTAACCGCCTTCGCGATCGACGCCTCCACGTCGAGCTCGCTGGTGTCGAGAAGTATCGCATCCACGGCCTGCTTGAGCGGCGCCGTATCACGGCTGGAATCGCGCTCATCGCGTGCCCGAATGTCGAGAAGAACGTCATCGTAATGGCCGGGCATGCCGCGTTCGAGGAGTTCGCGCACACGGCGCTGGGCCCGGACCTCGGCGGATGCGGTGACGAACAGTTTCACCTGCGCCTCCGGCGCGATCACCGTACCGATGTCACGGCCGTCTAGCACGGCGCCGCCTGGCTGTCCCGCGAACTCCTGCTGCCGCTCGAGCAGAGCCGCACGCACGGATGGATAGGCCGAAATTGCCGAAGCGATCCTCGAGACTGGCTCGCTCCTAAGTTCCTCATCGTCGGGATCGAAGCCGAAATCGCTGCATGCCCGCAGTGCTTCGAACTCGCTCGAGGGGTCGCCACCCCAGCGCCAAAGGGTCAGCGCGACCGCACGGTAAAGCAGGCCCGTATCCAGGTGCGGAAGCCCGTAATGCCCGGCCAGAGCGCGCGCGATCGTACCCTTACCGCTGGCAGCGGGACCGTCGACGGCGATCACAATCGCGCGGCTTTCGCTAAGCTCTCTACTCATGGCGGTTGGCGCGCTTTGACAGGGGCCCATGCCTATGGCAAGGCGCGCCCCCGAACGCCGCCCGATTGCCGGAGCGGCCCGCCGTTTCAACACTGGAGACCTCTCTCATGGTGAAGCCCGAATGGGGCACCAAGCGCACTTGCCCCAAGTGCTCAACCCGCTTCTATGACCTCGGTGTCGAGGATCCGGTACACTGCATCAATTGCGGCACCGACTTCGTGCCCGAACCGGTTCTGAAGTCGAAGCAGCCGCTCGCGTTTGAGGTAGCGCCCGCGGTGCAAAAGGAACCCGCCGGTGACGACGAGCTCGCGGCCGAGGATCTGGCGATCGACGAAGACGCGGAAGTCAGCGCCGACGAGGAAGTCGATCTCGAGACGGGTGACGACGATCTCGGCGTCGAGACCGCCGGCGAAGACGACGACAGCTAAGAATTCCCCGTCGAAGTGTTACTTTGAAGGCCTGAAAAGTTTGGAAATCGCCCAGGCGATGACAAATTTCCTCTTTTCCAGCGGGAACAAGTTCGCCTAAGGCGCTGAAGAACGTGGGGCCGTAGCTCAGCTGGGAGAGCGTCGCAATGGCATTGCGAAGGTCAGGGGTTCGATCCCCCTCGGCTCCACCACTCCTCATCAATCAAGAGCGTTGATTGGCAGCGTGCAGGCGAATCTTGCGCCATTGCAACATCGGCATTTGCCCGACCGTCGACGACGACAGCCCGGATCAGTTCGGCCTCTCGACGCTCAGCATCCAAAGAGAAGGGGCGGCGCCCGTTAGGCCCCGCCCCTGTTCGACACGCTGACTAAGTGGCAGTCGTTTACCGTCCGCGTTCTGGCGCAGGCGCAGGCGGCGGCGGAGGAGGCGGTGGTGCCGGGCAGGCATCCGTTGCCAAGATTACCGAGCCGTCCGGGCAGGTCTGCGTCGCCGGAGGAGGAGGAGGCGGCGGAGGCGGAGGCGGTGGCGGTGGCGGTGGCGGTGGCGGCGCACCGAACGAATAGCTGACGCCGGCGGAGAAGCCGTGTTGCTTGAGGTCCTTTCTCCAAGTGCCCTGGTAACCAGCATAGAGCGCCAGCTGCGGATTTGCCTGGAAGTTGATGCCGAGATCCGCATCGAACCCGCTGCGGCGCGCCTGAACCGCTTCGACAGTGAACGCCGTCGCCGGGTTCCCGTTGAAAATCGCGTCGATGTTGTTCTCGTCGTTGTTGAAGTCGTAACGGTACATCAACCGAGCGTAGGGCGAGATCGAGGTGTGCGGGTTCGACTTGAGATCGAAGCCGATCAAGCCGTCGAACCGCTTCGCGCTGATCTCGTCTACCGTCAGGTTCGCGGCGCCCGCTCCGGTTTCCGTGAATGAATTCAGGTGACCGCTCGTCCAGTCTACCCCGATGAACGGCCTGAACTTCATTCCGCCAAGATCGAAGTCGTAGCCGCCGGTCGCGACAGCCTTCCACATGTGACCGGTGGTGTCGGCGCTCGCATCACGCACAACCGTGGCGACGTTGATCGAGCGCGATGCGTTCATGCTGCCGTGGATGTAGTCGACTTGGAGATCGGCGCTCCAAGGGCCGCCCTGCCAGCCGCCATAAAGACCAGCCTGCCAACTCTTGTTGTCGCCATTGCTGTTGCCAAGTTGATAATCGACCTTGTCTTTCGACCATCCGAGAGCACCGCCGACGTAGAAATCGGTCCACCGATAGGTGGCGCCGCCGGCGATGCCCCAGATGTCGATGTCCGAGCTATAGCGGAATGAATCACTGCCGCCCTTGCCCCAGCCGCCGTAGCCACGCATCCAGAGGTCGAAGCCCGGAAGCACGTTCGGATTCTCATGCGTCTGCAGATGGATCTGGCGGGAGAAGAGCTCGCCTTGGTTCAAAAGCGCGCGGGCGTAAGCACCGTACGGCTCCGGGCTGGCTTCGTCGAAGAACAACTGAGCCTCGCCAGCGGTCATCACGTCCACCGCGGAAACAAGCGCTGCCGCGTCACCGGTAGCGCCGCTGACAAGTCCCTGGAACCCGTTCGCCGTCGCGATCTGGTTAGGCGTGGCGCCAGTCCCGATACCCACCGAGTAAGCGGTCCTGGCGACGGTAAGGCGATAAACCTGGGTCGTTCCCGCAACCGTCACGATGCCCGTGTTCGTTAACGAGATGAACGGCGAGAGGGTCGTGCCCGTAACCGTTGCGAAGTTGCCGGTGATGCCGCCAGTCGCCTGGACTACGTCGTAGGCAGCGCCATTGACGTACGGCCCAAGGGGCGACGAGAGGCCGTTCGACAGCGATACCGCGAGCGTTCCGCCCAGAGCGGCCGTGCCCGGCGTACCGGTGACCGAAAGCTGGTCGTACGCGACGCCCGCGATCGGGGTCGCAGCCGGAGCTACCTGGATCGCAAGTGTTCCATCAGCAGTCTGCGCGTAGGAGCCCGTTACGTTGAAGATGCCGATATTGTCGTTACCGGGGCTTAGCGTGCCGCTGTTGGTGAGCGCACCCGTTACCGTGCCGGTTCCCGATAGAGCGCCGGCGTTAACGACATTACCTGTGACCGTTCCATTGATAATCGTGGTCGCGGTGGCTGCCGAAGTCACGTCGCCAGTCAGGGAGCCGGCTGTCAGCACGTTCAGCGTCGCGCCGCCAGCTACCGTATTCATTGGGCTCGTCAGCGATCCGCCGACGGCCACAGTGCCTGCATTGACTGCCATGCCCGTGGTGAGCGTGTCCGTGCCCGTCAGGTTAAAGGTGCCGGTGCCAACCTTGACGAGCGAGTTGATCGCCATGTCGCCCGAGTAGGTCGTGGTCGAGTTATTGCCGCCGGTCGTCAGCTGGAACGCGCCATTGACGGCACCATTGCCGGCGAGGCTACCGATCGTCTCGTTAGCATTCAGTTGCAGCGCGCCAGGATCATTCACGGTGACCGCCGAAGAGTCGCCGATGCCGGTCGGACCAACCGCAAGGATACCGTCGTTGATGAAAGTGGCACCGGAGTAGGTGTTATCGCCCGTCAGCGTGGTGGTACCAACTCCGATCTTGGTAAGATCTCCCGTGCCACTGATGTCGCCGGCGAAGGTGCCCCCGATCGAATCATCAAAGATCAGATGTGCGTTATCGACGATATCGCTGGTGTTGTTGATTGCCGCATCCTGCAGCACCAATGTCCCCGCGGAGATCGTCGTCAAACCTGAGTAAGTGTTCGCGCCGCTCAGGATCAGGCTCGCCGTGCCGGCCTTGGTGAGACCGCCCGCGCCCGAAAGGACGCCACTCAGAAGTCAGATCGCCGCCCGTGTCGAACGTGCCTCCGCCTGCACCGAGCGTGACGTCGTTGGTAACCGTCGCCGCGCCTGTCGTTTGCAGCGTGCCCGCGTCCATATTGATGCCGCCGGTGAACATGTCGTTCGAATCGCCGATCGCCACCGTGCCGCCGTTATTGATGTCGAGCACCGTTCCGGCGTTGGTGTACCCGGTGTTGTCGCCACTCAGCGTTAGCGTGCCGGAACCCGATTTGTTGACCATGCCCGTTCCGGCCAGATCGCTAATTGCATCGGTGCCAGTGCCGAGATCAACATCGCCGGTGACTGTGCCGCCTGCATTAGCAAGCGTGTCGTTGCCCGCTCCCGTAGTGACGTTGCCGGTAACCGTGCCGCTATTATCGATTGTGTTGTTTCCGTCGCCGAGGGCGACGTCGCCGGTGAGGGTTCCGCTGTTGTTGAGAGAATCGTTACCGCTCCCAGTTGTCAAATTGCCGGCCAGCGTGCCGCTATTGTCGACCGAGTTGTTGCCGTCCCCGAGGAGGACGTCGCCATTGAGCGTCCCGCTGTTGTCCAGCGTATCGTCGCCGCTGCCAGCGGTCAGATTGCCATTCAGAGTCCCGCTATTGTCGACCGAGTTGTCGCCGTCCCCAAGGGCGACGTCGCCGGTGAGCGTTCCGGTATTGGTAACGGTGTCGTCGCCCGCCCCTGCGGTCACATTGCCGTTGAGCGTTCCATCATTCGAAAGCGTGTTGTCGCCCTCTCCGAAATCGACGTCGCCCGTGTAGGTCGTGCCGGTTCCGATCGTGAACATATCATCGCCCGCACCGAACACAATTCCCCCCGCAACCGTGCCGCCGTTGAGGATGCTGATCGAATCATTGAGACCGGATCCCGTGATGATCCCGCCGATCGTGCCGCCATCGTTGACGACCGTGAGCGGCCCGGCCGACGTAATGTCTCCGGTGATGACTGTGCCTGCACCGTTATTATTGACAGTCAGCGCGCCGGCCGACGTAATGTCGCCATTCAGCGTGGCGGTGCCACCCAGGTTGTTGAACGTGTTGACCTGGGTATCGGTCGTGCTGCCGAAGACGACGTCGCCGTTGATGAGACCATTGTTCGCGGCGCTGTTGTTGACCGTACTTCCGCCGCCGAGCGAAATCGCCGTCGCCGAGGAGTTGATGATCGCTTCGTTGTTGACGACGCTATCTGTCCCCGCCTGAAGCAGCGGACTGGGTGTGGCGGCGCCGGTGCCTACTGTAGTCGAGGGCTCGACCTGAATGGTCACAGCATTCGTGGTCGTTTGATATCCATCTGGATCCGCAGTGTTGCAAATTACGGTGGTTCCCGCCGCATCCGGGAGGCAATCCGCATACGCTGCCGTGGGTAGAATGAAGGCTCCTGTGCCTGCGAGCACCGTTCCGAGCATAAGGCACTGCTTCGCCGTCAGTTTCGTCAACATCATCAACCCCCGTTAAAGGACAGGCCAAGCCTAGATGTTGCGATTCGGCGCTGGCATCGGGGTTATTGCTGAGATTGGCGTAGCGCCGATGCAACAGCGCCCATCTTCATCTCATCCGAAGGTGAACGCGAAGGCATCCACGCCGGGGTCGAGGAATTCGATCGTAAAGGTGCGATCTTTAACAGCGCCCTTCTGCCGAACGAGCTGGTAGAGTCGCTGCTCCGTCACCGTGCCCACGCCGTCGCCGTTGATGTCGACGCCGGCGTCTGGGCCCGGCGCCTTTCCATCGAGCGTCACGCGAAACCGGATCGAGCGTCCGGTGCCGGATCCGAGCACGAGATGCAGGTCACGCGAGTGGAAGCGGAAGCTGATCTTTGCACTCGCCGAAAGCGAATGAGCGCTCTGCCGGCCGTCACGCCATTGCCCTTCAAGCGACCAGTCGTTTAGTGACAAGGGCGCTCCGGCGTAGCTCTTAGCCTTGTCCTGCAGGAGGCCGCCGGGCGAAACGAAGCGATCCGCTCGTGCATAGCCAACGTAAGTCTCGGGCGAGCCAATCTGTTCGGCCGCCGCGGCCGCCTGCGCGCCGGTGGCGGTCACCTGCTGCATCGGCTGCCCCGCGGGAGCGTGCCCCGCTTCAGCAAGCAGCTGGCGGATTACCCGTTCCGAACCGTCGTAATCGCCTTCGCCGAAATGGTGGTAGCGGACCCGGCCCTGCGCATCGACGAAGTAATGGGCAGGCCAATAATTGTTCTGAAAGGCACGCCAGAGCACGTAATTGTTGTCGACCGCGACAGGGTAGCGGATGCCGAGATCCTTCACGGACCGCTCCACGTTCGCCGGCTCGCGCTCGAACGCGAACTCCGGCGCATGCACGCCGATCACGACGAGCCCGTCCTTGCGATATCGCTCATCCCATGCCTTCACGTAGGGGATCGAACGTAGGCAGTTGATGCAGCTGTAGGTCCAGAAGTCGATGACCACGACCTTGCCCCGGAGCTGCTCGCGGGTCAGCTCCGCACTGTTGAACCACGGACCGAGGCCGGTAAGCGGCGGAAGCTCGCCTTCGACCGGAAGAACCAGGTCGCCCATATTGTTCGTTCGGGTGGCGGTCTCA
This sequence comes from uncultured Alphaproteobacteria bacterium, assembly GCA_963752025.1. Lineage (GTDB taxonomy): Bacteria > Pseudomonadota > Alphaproteobacteria > Sphingomonadales > Sphingomonadaceae > Sphingomicrobium. The sequence continues at coordinate 73,784 of CAVVWY010000030.1, forward strand.
CCCATCTTCTGGCTGGCGCCGAGCTTGCGTGCGAGGCCGGTTTCAAGCCGCGCCGTCTGCGCACTCGAGAATGACGAAAGGACGCGTGTGTCGAGACCGAGCGCGATTGCCGCCACGCCGAGCAAGACCAGAACGCCCAGCACCTGGCGAATGCGCTCGCTCGCCCCCAAAGACTTTTTCATGCGCGCGAACACCTTGCCGCCAACCAGCAGCGCGAGACCAAGCGACGTCGCTGCTCCCAGTGCATAAGCAAGCAGCAACAAGGTCGTGTTGAGGCTCGCGCCATTCAGCGCGGCTGCAGTGAAGATGATCCCGAGAATAGGGCCCGCGCAGGGTGCCCAGAGCAGGCCCGTTGCGATGCCGAGCACCAGCGCAGACCAGACGCTGTCGCCCTGCCCCTCGCGTTCGGTCATCCGCGATCCAAGCGCCACGATGGGCCGCGTCAGCCGATCTGAAATGCTCGGGAATACGAGCGCGATGCCGAACAAGGCGAGCAGCACGAGCGCCGCCCACCGGCCGACCTCGTTCGCCCGTACTGCCCAACCGCCCCCAACGGCCGCCAGTGTGGCAACGATTGCGAAGGTCGCGGCCATCCCCACGAGCATCGGCAGGGTGCTGCGCATGAAGCTCCGGTCCGCGCGCGCAAAGACGAACGGCAACACCGGCAGGATGCACGGGCTGAGAATTGTCAGGATGCCGCCGAAATAGGCGAGCAGGAAGATCAGCATGGGGGAGCTTCCGTATCGACGCCCCGCAAACGTGGAGCAGTTACGTACGCGTTACAATCAGCTTGCTTGCCCGTAGCTGACTCATCCGTTTCGGAATGCGCAAGGCGGCATTACGGATGCAATTGTCGAAGCCGATCCAGTCGAACTCGATACCGTCCACGCGCGGCGTTGCGATTGCACAGCTGGATCTTCCAGTTCGCTGGCCGTTGCGTCCTCACGTAAAAGAGTGCCCGACGCATGGCGTGCTGTTGCTGGTCGATGCATCTTTGCCGCCACTGACAATTGATGCCGATATTCAGGGTGACGGAGTCGTGCAGCGGTGCGCGCGGCTGCGCACCCGCCGGAGCGGCGGCCCATACGGCCAGCGCTAAAACGATCGCCCTCCTCACCGCGCAGGAACATGACACTCGAGACAAAGCACCGCAATCGGCGGAATGCTGTTTCAGCACGCTGTGTGGCGTTTCCGCATCGGCAGGCAAAAAGAAAGCGGCGACGCCTTAGCGCCGCCGCTCGCCTCTACACCCCTCGTCCTTAGTTGAGCGAGTTCGACACGTTGTTGAACGTGGTGTTCAGCTTGTTGCCGATACCCTGCATCGCGCCGATGGCAGCAACGGCAATGAGCGCTGCGATCAGGCCATATTCAATGGCAGTCGCGCCCTCTTCGTTCTTAAACAGCTTCACAAATTTGGCCATCTCTGGTCTCCCGCTAGGCGACATACGCCACCCGCCCGCGCGAACAGCGCCGCGTAGGACGGCCCAATCTCTGATTTTGAGGTTTAGAATTTCTTAAAGCGGCGGATTACAAATCATTCACCGGTTAAACGATTGGTGTTTACCAATTAAAGTCCGAACAAGCCCTCAAGATCCTTGCGCACCGCACGCAGTCGCTTCGTAGCGTTGCTCCATTCCGGCGGCAGCGGGCTCTTGATATCCTCTCTGTCGTGCGATTGCCGCTCGGGTACCCGGAACTCGTCTGGAAGCGGCGGTCCCCGGTAACCGTCGATGGCTAGGGCCGACGTCATGAAACTCCGCCAGATGTCGGCGGGCACAGTCCCCCCACTAATCTTTCCGAGCGAGCCATTGTCGTCGCGGCCGACCCAGATGCCCACCACGAGATTGCCGGCAAAGCCCACGAAGAGAGCGTCGCGGTTCTCCTGGGTGGTGCCTGTCTTGCCGAACGTCGGGATCGCCAGCGCTGCCCGCTTGCCGGTCCCCTTGTTCGCGGCTGCGTAGAGCAGGTCGAGCATTGGCCCTCGATCGCGCCGCGGATCGAGCGACCCGTCACGACGGAAGAAGGCGGCCAGTCCTTCGGGAGCCTGTTGCTCGGGAAGGCCGCGGGCGCGGATCGGATAATGGCCGCTCGCTACCGTCGCGTAGGCCGAAGTCAGTTCGAGCAGGCTCACGCCAGCCGTGCCAAGCGCAAGGCTCGGCCTGTCCGGCAGCGGCGTGGTAATGCCGAGATCGCGTGCCGCGCGGATGACGTTGCTGCGTCCAACTTGTTCGGAGAGGCGCACCGTGGCTGCGTTGCTCGATCGGGCGAATGCCTCGCGCAGCGTGATCGGTCCGCGATACACCCGGTCGCTGTTCACCGGCGTCCAGCCACCGATCGTGATTGGTTTGTCCTCGATGATGCTGTCCGGCTCCCACCCGGCGCGGAGCGCCGCCAGATAAACGAACAGCTTGAACGCAGAGCCCGGCTGGCGCTGCGCCTGGGTTGCGCGATTGAAAGGCGAATCCTTGTAGCTTTTGCCGCCGACCATCGCGACCACGCGGCCGTCGGGACGCATGGCGACAAGTGCTGCCTGGGCTCCGCCGAGGGGTGTGTTGGCGATCGCCCGAACCGCCGCCCGCTGCAGGTCGGCGTCCAAAGTCGTTCGTACTTTGACCTGTCCGAAATCGGTCTCGAACGCGTTCTGCGCATAAGGGGCGACCCAATCGGCGAAATAAGTGCCCGTCGGTACCCTGGAGCTGACGACGACGGGGCGCGCGGGATAGGTTGATTGAGCGCGCGCGGCGCTGATGACCCCGGTGTCCGCCATCGCTTGAAGAACAAGTCGGCTGCGCTTCTGAGCGGCGGCAAGGTTGTGCGTCGGCGCCAACCGGGACGGCGCCTGCACCAGGCCCGCAAGCATTGCCGACTGGGACAACGAAAGCCGCTCTGGATCGCGATTGAAATAATGGTGGGCCGCCGCTCGGAGCCCGTAAACGCCATCGCCGAAATAAACACTCGAAAGATAGCGCGAGAGGATCTCCTGCTTCGTCAGCCAGGCCTCAAGCCAGAAGGCGATGATGACTTCCTGAGCCTTCCGCTTCATCGTTCGATTGTTTGAAAGGAAGCTTGTTTTCGCGAGTTGCTGCGTGATCGTCGAACCGCCCTGCCGCACGCCGCCGCCATGCAGGTTGGCAACCATCGCTCGCCCAATGCCCCGCAGGTCGATGCCCCAGTGGCGGTAGAAACGCCGATCCTCGATTGCGACGAACGCAGCCGGCGTCTGCGGGTTGAGCTTGGTGACATCGACCGGCGCTTCCTTGAGGGCCCCCCGCAGGGCAATCGGTCCTCCTTCGCTGCTCAGCATCAGCAGCGCGGGATTCGCGAGCGGCTCGAGCGCGCGTGACAATGGTGCTGTGATCACCAGCCAAACCACGGTAGTGAAGAGCAAGCCGAAGGTAGCATAGAGCACGACCGGCCAGCGCCGGCGTTTGCGCGGCTTCTCCGTCCGCTGCTGCTCAGGAGCATCGAGATGCACCGGTTCAGGAGCGAAGGGGTCGGGAAGCTCCTCCAACGGCACGCCGCCACGGCTCCAGATGTCATCCCTCGCTACCACTCTTAGAACTGTCGCCTCTCGCTCGCCGGAGTCGCCCCAACTGCCTTACCCTAGTAAGACACTTGATCACTTATATCCAGACGCTTGCTGAACGCATCGTTGCAGCTAAACCAAAGCCATGCGGCGCTTGCTGGCACTGCTTCTGATCCCGGCGCTTGCGCTGATCCCTTCTGCATGCCGCAAGGAACCGGAAGGGACGGTCAAGGTGATCGCCATCGGCGGCGAGCCGAAGATGCGCGATCCGGCCAGTGGTCCGCTCGCGACACCTGATGCCGTCCTGCTCATGAATGTGGGTCAGGGTCTGGTGCGCTTCGACGCTTCCGGAAACATCGTCGGGGGGCTCGCCGAGCGATGGAACCTCAGCGATGATGGCGTCAGCTACATCTTCCGGCTCGCTTCCGCCGAATGGCCGGACGGCAAGAAGATCACCGCAGAGCAGGTTGCAAAGATCCTGCAGCGCAACCTCGCCCCACGTTCGCGGAGCCCGATCAAGGACACGCTGGGCGCCATCGACGACATTGTTGCGATGACGGACCGAGTGATCGAGATCCGCCTCACTGCACCCCGCCCAAGCTTGCTGGCGTTGCTCGCGCAGCCTGAGATGGGAGTTGTGCGAGGCCGCTACGGGACCGGTCCGTTCAGCGCCGCACCTGACGCGAAAGAGCCCGGCTGGCTTCGCCTCACCCGGAAGATCGCGGCTAGCGACGACGAAGAAACCCAGAAAGAAGAGGTGCTACTGACTGGAACGAGCGCGGCGGACGCGGTGAAGAGCTTCGTGTCGAAGAGTTGACTTGGTACTGGGTGGCACGTTCGCGGATCTGCCGGTCGCTGAGCGGGTGCAATTGCCGCGCAATAGCATGCACTTCGATTCTGCCTCCGGCCTCTTCGGCCTCATGCCTCTGAAGCCGAATGGCGCCCTCGACAATGCTGAGGTGCGACGGTTGTTGAGCCAGGCCATCGATCGCGCAGGCATTATCTCCTCGCTCGGCGTGCCTGGTCTCGCCCCGCGAGCAACCGTTCTCGAAGCCGGTCTCGACGGTATGGCTCCGCCCACACCTCCGGCATGGCTAGGGACGCCGATCGACCAACGCCGGACAGCGATGACGCCCGAAGCTGCGCGCCTGTTCGGGAAAATGCCAAAGCCCGAGATTCGGATCCTGTTGCCGCAAGGGCCGGGCGCCGATCTGGTCCTTCGTCAACTGGCCACCGACTGGGGAGCACTCGGTTTCGCCGTTACCCGCGCCAGCGGCGAGGACGACGCTGATTTCCGGCTGATCGACGAGGTCGCGCCCTCCTCTTCCGCGGCATGGTTCGTGCGCCACTTCCGCTGCGGCGCCGCGCCGATCTGCGATCCCGATGCCGACCAGCTCATGGAGGCTGCCCGCCAGACCCTCATTCCGCAGCAGCGTGTCGCCCTGCTCCAACAGGCGGCAGCGAAGATCGACGACGGCGAGCTGTTCATTCCCATCGCCGCGCCGATCCGCTGGTCGCTAGTTTCCGGGCGCATCCAGGGATTTCAACGGGAACCGCTACGCTGTTCACACGCTCACAGACCTGGAGCAACGGCCCGCTAACGGAGACTGACGCAAGGTGGAGACCACGAAACAGCATAAGCTGTCCCTGCCGCACCTCGGCACCGACCCCGCATCCGTGCGCCAGCGAGTTGAGTCCATGGAGAAGCTGCTGGAGCGGCTGGTAGTGATCCCGGGAACGAAGCAGACATTCGGTCTCGATGTCGTTCTGGACCTCGTTCCGGTCGTCGGCGATATCGCAGCGGCCGCGCTGGGCGCTTACATCGTTTGGGAAGCCAAAAACCTCGGCATGTCGAAATGGCAGATGACGCGCATGACGAGCAATGTCGGAGTGAACTGGCTGCTGGGCTTGTTTTCGGTGGTGCCAGTTGTCGGTGTGCTCCCCACTCTCTTTTACCGATCGAACAGCAAGAACCTTAAGATCATTAAGAAGCACCTCGACAAGCATCATGCGACGACCGGCGTCATCGAAGGCGAAGTCACCCGCCGTCAGTAGCGACCGCGGGGAACAATCCAGTCGTGGTCCCAATCCACCTCGTCGCGGATCGGCCGGCCGTAGCGGTCCGTGCTCGGCCGGAACCGGAAACGCTGCTCGATCAGCCGGCACGTCAGTGCATCGAGCTCGGGTACCCTGCTTGAGCGGGTCACGTGACAGCCGGTCACGCGACCGTTCGTTTCCACCGTGAAGGTGACGCTTACCCGCCCGCCGATGCCCTCTCGGCCCAGCTCGCGGGGGTAGTCCGAAGCGAGTATCTCCCCTGCAGTATGTTCGAGGTCGGTCCCGCCGCCATCGTCGTCACCATAGCCCTGCCCGCCTGCCCCCCGCCGGCGCCGCTTCCAAGTGCAGGGCCGGTCCCCGTTCCTCCGCCTGAAGGGGCGACGGTCGGCTGCACGGCGACAATCGGCGTGACGGACGGCGGCGCATGTGCGGGTTCTGCCCCTGGCGAACCGCCGATCGGCTTCGGCTCGGCTTTCGGCGCCGCAGAAGAAGAAGGATGCGCCCGCACAGGCCTAGGCACTGGCGGCGGCGGAACTGCAGGCGGCGTCCGCGGCAGGGCAATCTCGATCAGGTGCTGAACCACCTCGGCTGAGCTGGCAACGCGCACGCGCAGACCGGTGAGCAAGGCGAAGCCCAGCAACAGCTGAACGCCAACGACCGCGGCGAGCGCCAGTGCGCGCTCCCGCGATCGAATGGTTCTTCGATGCTCAACGTAAGCGGGCACCGGCCGCCCGCAATCTGCTTACCGGTAGTAGCAGCGCCTGGGGGCACTCATACTACGGTCGACCGCGCCTCCGGCTACGACACCGCCAACCGCGCCTGCTGCAGTGCCGAGAAGGCCGTGGCCGAGCAGACTATGCCCGACGAGCGCGCCGGCGACGCCGCCAACGACCTTGCCGGTCGCAGCCGACGAATGGCGGCAATATTTATAATGATAGCGGCTGCTGCTGTAATAGTGACGGTGGCGCGTACGGGCGTCCGCGGGAACCGAAATCGCAGTCGCCGCCGTTGCCGCGAGAGCGGCTGCAGTGGTGAACTTCTTCAGGGTCTTCATGTTACTCGTTCTCCCGTTTCGCTAATCAAACGAGCGTCGCCTGTTCATGTTTCCACACGCAATGCGGTAACGGCGAAACGTTAGGTAACAGAGACCAATCCAAGCTGAACTTGCGGGCTGATGAACGTCCTCGAAAGCGATGCGACAGTATTGGCCGCATCGCCTTCAAATTGGGCCCTCAAGGCACCAGCCGGCCGTCGATATTGCCCGCCGTCGCATACCGACAGACGAGATAATCGGTCCGTGCGGTCGAGACGAGCGCACAGCCAACGCGCGTCGTCGCCGGCCAGATCATCTGCGTATAGTGACCAACGTCTTCCCAGTTCCCGGTCGTGCTGTTGTGGGGGAAGATGCCGGGCCTGAAGAAGCGCTTCTCGGACGCCCAGCCGCCGACCATCGTCTCGAAGCTGAAAGCGGCGTGCGAGCCCATCCAGAGGTTCTCGCCAATGCCCCGGCGCGCCTGCCGGTTCGAGTGCTGGAAGACCCCCGTAACCGCCATCTGCTGCGCATAGACCGCAGCGCCCACCCCAAGACCATTGTCCCAGACGAGCGGCGGCATTCCGGCCCGAGCGCGCTCCGCGTTATGGGCGGCGAGGATACGCGCCGGAAATTCGCTCGGTTGAATAGTCGCCGCCGTTGAAGCGTTTGCAATGCAAGCAGCCGACAGCGCGGCGAACGCCGTCTTACGCAACACGGAAATGATGCCTTCCCGGGATTTCCACATGCTCGCGCCGCACCTCGATCGCGCGGCTCAGCACCCACTTCGGCGGCCGATAGCTCGGCAGCCCTTGAGAAAGGCTGAACACGCCGCCAGGAAATGCCCCCAAGAGGGTTACTTAACAGTTATCGAATGTCCCTTTGAGAACGGACCTTTTCCTGCTTTAAGCGCCGGTCAACGATTCGGGAGCAGAATGAATGCGTAAGTTCTTGGCCGGGCTGGCGATTATGGGCGCGACGAGCATGCCGGCAGTCGCTCAGACGACGACTCCGTCCACCACCACCCCGGCGACCACGAACCAGGTGCAGCCCGCCAAGCCGCAGATGATCAAGAAGCGCGTCTGCGAGCAGGTCGACGAGGATTTCGTATTCTCGTCTCGGGAATCGCAAGATCTGCAAGACCGTCGAAGTTCCTGCCGAGCAGCCGAACAAGAACGGAAGCGGACAGGCGCCAACGAGCTCCTCGGAGCGCGGCAACTAATAGCACGAGGCGGGCTCTGAGCCCGTCTCAGTCGCCGCTGATTGCGGGATCGATCTCTTCAGGATGATCGACGATCGGCAGGACAGGCCTGCCGACATCGCCCCGCCCAACCGTGCGTCCGGCCATTTCCAGCATCCGCTCGAGCGGAACGCGCGCGCGGTCCATGACCTCCGGTGAAAGCTCGATGCGAGGCTCAAGGTCACGCAGCGCGACATAGAGCTTCTCGAGGGTGTTGAGCGCCATGTACGGGCACATGTTGCAGTTGCAATTCCCGTCGCCGCCCGGAACGCCGATGAAGGTCTTCTCCGGCGCCGCCTTTTCCATCTGGTGAATGATGTGCGGCTCGGTGGCGACGAGGATCGTCTCAGCCGGCGAGCTTAAGGCAAAATCGAGAATCGCCTTGGTCGACCCGACTAGGTCGGCGTGATCGACAATGTGAGGCGGGCATTCCGGGTGCGCGGCAACAGGGGCGTCTGGATATTCGGCCTTCAGCTTCAGAAGCTCGGTCTCACTGAAAGCCTGGTGGACGATGCAGATGCCCGGCCACAGCAGCATGTCACGCCCGGTCTTTCGCGCGAGATAGCCTCCAAGGTGACGGTCCGGGCCGAAGATGATCTTCTGGTCCTTTGGTATCTGGTCAAGGATGAGGCCGGCCGACGAGCTCGTAACGATGATGTCGCTGAGCGCCTTCACCGCGGCCGAGCAGTTGATGTAGGTCAGCGCGATATGATCCGGATGTGCCTTTCGGAAGGCCGCGAACTGGTCCGGCGGACAACTGTCCTCGAGTGAGCAACCTGCGTCCATGTCGGGGAGAATGACTGTCTTTTCAGGCGACAGGATCTTGGCGGTCTCCGCCATGAAACGGACGCCGCAGAAGGCGATCACCTCCGCGTCGGTCTGCGCCGCCTTGCGCGACAGGTCGAGGCTATCGCCGACAAAGTCGGCGAGATCCTGAATCTCGGGCTTCTGATAATAATGCGCGAGGATCACAGCGTTGCGTTCACGCTTCAGGCGCTCGATCTCGCCAAGCAAATCCAGTCCGCGCAAAGAGTTGGTCTGAACCGTCATTTCTGCCCCTGAGCGTGCCTGCGTTCCGCTTCTTTGATCGCCTCTTCATATGGGGTGGAGAGGTCGAGATATGAAGGATCGTCGGTGCCTTCAGTCGGAAAACGCGCGATCACTTTTACATCCTTGAAGCCGGCAGCGGTCAGCGGCATGGCGAAGCTGCGTTCGATGGACTGCCGTGCTGCCTGTCGCGCCAGACGCATCGGCACCTCTGCCTGCGCCTGCTTGCGCAAGTCGGCGACAGCCTTTGCACGATTGGCCTGATCGAGCTCCTGGCCGGCGTTCGTCAGTGTCGACAGCAACCCGCCCTCCCCGAACTCACGCGCGGCGGTGAGATCGACGTCGGGGCCTGCCACTTCGATCTCCGGCAACTTTACTCGCAAGGTCTGGCTTGAGGCATCCCACGTGACGTCGTTAGGCTGGAGCTTAGAGAGATCGAGCTCGTAGCGCACATCACCCGGAAGAACGAGCGTGCGCTCCGAGCTGACGAGCCCGCCGAACCGGTCCTGCTGACTGCTGACCACCGACACATAGCGAGCCACGAAGGCGATCAGCCGGTTCTGCGCCCGCATCGATTCCAGGCTCGACGTGGCGATGGTCTTCGGATTTGGACCAGCGAAAATCCTGCCCGCGAGCCCGCTCGTCACCCCGAGCAAAACGCCAAGGATCAACGCCACCACGATCATGGCGAGCGCGAGCGGCTTGTTCAGGCGGCCTTCCATAGCTTTCCCTGCTGTTGGAACGAGCCCGCGCCGCTCAAGGTCCACCAGATGCGCGAGCACCGACCCACCTGCAGCCGCAGTCAGTCGAGGATCGAGCCCGGATACGCGTTCGCGACGATGTCGGGAATGTCGCGCCCTTGGCTCAAGATCAGGCCGAGGATCTGCCGCTCTCGTTGCATGCGGTGGCCGGCGAGATGCCGGACATATTGCTGCGGGTTCGTCACCGGTTCGCCGTGCGCCGGATAGTAGACCCGGTCGTCGCGTCGCCTCAGCTTGTCCAGGCTTTGCATATAGGCGGCCATATCGCCATCCGGCGGAACGACCACTGTCGTCGACCAGCCCATGACATGGTCGCCGCTGAACAGGGCGCCCTCGATAGGCGAAGCAGAGATGGTTCGACGTATGACCCGGTGTCCCCACCACGGTGACGGCCTTGCCATCCACTTCAAGGGCGTCGCCATCGGAGAGCACCCGATCCGGCGCATAATCTCCATCGAACGATGCATCAGCGCGTGGGCCGACCGTCTCCAGCGCCAGAGGCGCGCAGCCAATGATCGGTGCGCCAGTCGCTCGGCCAGGGCACGCGATGCGGGACTGTGATCGCGATGCGTGTGGGTGCACATGATCGCGGCGACCGGACGACCGGCGATTGCGTCGACCAGCGCGTCGACATGCTCCGGCAGGTCCGGGCCGGGATCGATCACCGCGACCTTCTGCTCGCCTATGAAATAGGTCTGCGTCCCGTAGTAGGTGAAAGCGGACGGATTGTGCGCGAGCACACGGGCGATGCCCGGCTCTAAGTTCCTCCAGTTTCGCGTACGGAGCGTCCATCGGCCGCGGCTCTGCCACGGTCGCGGCGCGCTTGCTAGCAGCGCAGATTGTAAGGCCCGTCCTTGCCGACCACCTGCCCGCTCGGCCCCGTTTCCTTGGTCGCGCGCACGATCCGGATCTCCAGCGTGCCGCCGCCCGAGTGCAGCAGACGTCTGAGGGCAGTGGACCCGCATCGACTTGCCCCGCTGGAGTTGCGCCAGCTGGACGTCGGCCTGCGCGTCGCCGTCACGCACAAAGCTGAGTGCTGGTGCCCGCCGGGAGGTTCTCGCCGCGCAGCACGGTCAGCATCGTTTCACGCTCAAAGCCGGTGCAGGGCCCGTCGCCCACAATATCGTTCGGGTTGAAGCAGCGAAGGCTCAGCTTCGGCTGCGGCAGAAACGGAACGGACACGTCCAGGACCGGTCGCCAAGAACCTTCGTTGGCGCGTCGGAGCGGTCGGCATCGGCGGCAGCGGAGCAAAGTCGGACGAAGCGATCGGCTTAATAGCCTGACGCGGAGCTGGCATCGGCGCTGACAGCCGTCCGTCCCCGGCGGCCGCGTACTCAGGCGGCGCAATCTCGATTTCAGATCGCCGCGACGATCTGATCGCGCATCGCGCTTATCCATCTGCACTGGCTTCGCCATTCTTGTCGGACGGCGTCCTTCAACGTCTTTATCCAGTCGGCGTCGCTCTGGCCTTCGTTACCGCACAGTTTCAGCTTCGACGGCTTGGGGATGCCGTCGATCACCGTCTCGACGATCGGTTTCGAACTTATGCGCGTCGCAATTCTGCAGCAGGTCTGCATCGCGGCCGGCGGCGCGAGCCGCCGTGCGGCCTGCGGCAGCGATCATCCGCATCGCGACAAGCGGCATTATTATCCCCCGACCTTATCGGCCGTAAATTCTTCCGCAATATCAAGTGAATGCGCGTTGAACCGTCAGGCTGCAAGCGCGGGGCGGCCGAGCGCTGCAAGAGGGCTGGCCCGCTTGCGAAGGCGGCCGGATAGACGCGCTGCCGAACAGGGCCTCCATGCTGTGGTCCCAGCTATACCGACAGCGCCTGCGCCGAGCCTGCTCGGCTATCGCGCGCCGGTCCGTCTGCAGAACATCGAGGATGTTGCGCGCCATTGTGTCGGAATCGCCGACCGGCCCAAGCCTCCGACCGCACGGGTGACGCGATCGATCATCGCCCCGGCAGCCACGCCTACGACGGGCAGCCCCGACGCCTGGGCCTCGACAATGGAAATGCCGAAGGTCTCATCGGCCATTCCAGACACGTAGATGTCCGCGCTTGCCAACCAGCGCGCAAGCTCCGCACGGCCCGTTGACATATCCGGGCATGGATATGCGCTCGTCGCCGAGCGCTTCGATTTCGCCGCGAAGAGGGCCTTCGCCGAGCAGGACAAGGCGAGCGCGGAGTGCGCGCGGGAGCTTGCGGAACGCGTCTACGACCACGTTCGGCTTCTTCTCGCCGTCGAGTCGCCCGACATAGATAAGCAGAGGCTCGGCGTCGCCGAGGCCGAGTTGCGCCCGCAGACGCTGGTCGCGCCTCTCCGGCCCAAACTCGCCGAGTTCGACGCCGAGCGGCATGATTTCCACCCCGTCGATGCCGAGGCCGCGCAGCTTGGTCGCGCCGCCATTTTCGCTAAGCGCGAACACGGAATCGAAGCGCCCATAGAGAGCGCCACAGTAGGAGTAGCAGATGCCCGCGATAGTCCGCCGGCTAGGGCGCGGCCGAACAATTTCGACAGCGGCCGCTCGACGTAAACTGTGGGAAAATCGGTCATGTAAGCCGCGACCAGCGCCGTATCTGGGTACCGCTTGCGATGGCCGATCGCCGCCCACGGCAGATTGTAGGCATCCTGGCACTCGATCAGATCGGGCCTGAAGCGCTCGAAGCGCGGAGCGCACGGCGCCGTTTCGCAGAAGCAGCCGATAATGCGGACTATTCGGAACATGCGGCGAGGCAATCGTCACTGTAATTGAGCGATCGTCTTCGACGATGTCGTCGCGAACGCCAGGGATGATCATCAAATGGCTGATGTGGCGTCGACTCCAGGATGTGCCGGCGCTTGTGCAGAAGGTAGGTGCGCACGCCGCCGCCGACATCGGACCAGCTCTGCGTCAGATCACAGAACAGCTTCGGCCGAACTGGCGCGGACCAACATCGGGATCCTCTCTGCTCACGAAGGAAATGAACCCGGCAAGAGCTGCAAAGTGCCAACGGCAGGTGAAAGCCCGCGAATTCTGTCGGAATATTTTACGCAATGCGGCGGTCTTTCCCTGGTCGGTTCGAATAAGAAAAGGCCGAAATCAGCCGTTTCTTCAATTGGCACGCACGATTGCTACATATATTGCGTCCACTTGGTTCCACGCCAGGAAGGGGCGGTGCAGCGGTTCTCTGGTCCAGCTGCTCCGCCCCTTCTTCTTTTCTAGGCCTCTGCTCCCAGCAACTGCTGAAGCTCTCCGCTTTCGAACATCTCCATCATGATGTCCGAACCGCCGAGAAACTCGCCCTTCACGTATAGCTGCGGGATCGTCGGCCAATCGGAATATTCCTTGATACCCTGCCTGATTTCAGGGTCCTGGAGAACGTCCACGGTCTCGTACTTCGCGCCAAGACGGTCGAGGATTGCGATGGCGCGGCTGGAGAAGCCGCACTGCGGGAAAAGGGCGGTGCCCTTCATGAAAAGCACGACCTCGTTCGATTTGACGAGGTCTGCGATGCGGGTTTGCGCGTCACTCACTGATTGGTCTCCGGTTGGGCACTGCCGTTTCGAGCTGCAGTGCGTGAAGTTCACCCCCTACTCGCCCCCCGAGTGCGGCATAAACCGCCTGGTGCTGCTTGATGCGGCTGAGGCCGGCAAAGCTCCGGCTCACGACGCGCGCGGCATAATGTTCGCCGTCGCCGGCCAGATCGCGTATCGTCACTTCGGCGTCGGGAATGGACGCCTGATCAGTGTCTCGATCTCGCTGGCCGCCATCGCCATTAGAGGTTGCTCGCCTCGATGATTTGGCGACGCGCCTCGATTTCCTTGTTCCTGAGCGCTTCGCGCGATCTGGTCCTCGTCGCAATCGACGCCGGCAGCCGTGAGATCGCCGAGCACCTTGCGGATCACATCATTCTCGCCGGCTTCCTCGAAGTCCGAGCGAATGACGTCCTTTGCGTAGAATTCCATCTCGGCCTCGGTGAGACCCATCTGCCGCGCGGCCCACTCGCCAAGCAGGCGATTGCGGCGCGCGGTGATGCGGAACTGCATCTCCTCGTCGTGGGCAAACTTCGCCTCGAATGCACGCTCACGGTCGTCGAACTGAGTCACTCACATTCCCCTTGTCGTTCGCAGCGCGAGATAGGACCGGAGCGCCCGCGAGGCAACGACTGCACATCGCTGATTGAGCTTGCGAGCGAAACGCACCAAGAAAGCATATGGTCGAAGGCGTAGAGACCGGGTACGAGGAGAAGTTCGACTTTCCGGAGCGATCAGCGCCGCCCGCGCTGATTTACACGCTGGCAAGCGTTCCGAGGACCGGAAGCGTACGCCAGCCATCTCTTATGGCAATCGGGATGCCTCGGCGCGCCTCTCGACTATCTGAATTTCCTGCCTGGCAGCCCTTTCGGATTCTCACACAATTCGCCGGAGCAGCAGCGAAAGCTATGGCACAGAGTCTTCCAGCGGCGAACGTCGCCGAACGGCGTGTTCGGCGTGAAATGCTTTTCGCAGCAGCTGCGCGGTCTCCAGCAGCCGAACCCTTCCCTGCTCCTCGAAGTCCTCCAGACACTGCTTCCGTCCGGGAGGGCTGCGAAGGTCGTCGAACTCAAGCGGCGCGACAGAGTGGCCCACGCGGTTTCTTACGCGCGGGCCGCGATGTCAGGCGTCTGGCGTAAGGAGCAGGAAGGCCAGTCAGCGCCGACAATCGAGTATTCCGCCGACATCGTGGAGCAGGCGAGCCGCGCGCTGGACCAGCAGGAGGCGGACTGGGACATGCTCTTCCGCGAGCGGGGCGCCCAGCAGATATTGCTCTGGTACGAGGATTTGCTCGACGACCCGCGCGCGGCGATCGAAAACGTTCCGGAATTTCTCGGCGTCGTCCTCGATCCGGCCGCTGCTGTCCGAGTTCCCGAGATCGAACGCCAATCGCAGCAAGAAGCCTCTCGATGGACCGAGTTGCACTCTTCGCGCTCTAGTCGATCGTAACGACGAGCTTTCCGATTGCCTTGCGATCGCGAAGGGCGGCGATCGCCTCGCCGGCACGCTCGAGCTCGTAAGTCGCGCTGATCTTCGGCGCGATCTTGCCCTCGGCCCACCAGCGAAAGAGCTGATCGACATGGGCGGCATTCGCCTTCGGATCCCGTGCCGCGAACGCACCCCAGAATACGCCGCAGACGTCGCAGCTCTTGAGTAGCGTGAGGTTGAGCGGAAGCTTCGCAATTCCGGCCGGGAAGCCGACGACGAGGAACCGCCCCTCCCACGCTATGCTGCGCAGTGCCGCTTCACTGTAATCACCACCCACGGGATCGTAGATCGCGTCCGCACCCGCGGGACCGACCGCGTCCTTGAAGATCTGAGCGAGCGCTTTGCGATCGATGTCGGCCAGTCGGATAGACTACCGCCTCATCGGCGCCGGCATTTCGCGCCGCCGCCGCTTTTTCCCCTGAAGAAGCTGCAGCGACCACGCGAGCACCGACGGCTTTGCCTATCTCGACCGCGGCAATGCCTACGCCACCTGCCGCGCCAAGAACCAGGAGCGTCTGGCCGGCCTTCAGCTTGCCGCGATCCAACAGCGCATGGATTGATGTCGCATAAGTCAGGAGCAGCGCCGAGCCTTCTTCGAAGCTGCGCTCGGGAGGCAGCGGAATTGCTGACTTTGCGGGGACGATCACCTTCTCGACCAGTCCGCCGAAACCCGTCGCCGCAATCACCCGATCGCCCGCCGACCAGCCCTGGACGCCTTCTCCAACCGCTTCGATCTCGCCCGCAATCTCGCTCCCGGGCGCAAAGGGGCGCGGCGGCCGCAGCTGATATTTGTCCTCGATGATCAGCACGTCCGGATAGTTGATCGAGCAAGCCCGCACCCTGACGAGCAACTCGCCCACGCCCGGCGCCGGATCGGGCATTTCCTCCAGCCGCAACGTCTCGGGCCCGCCGGGTTCGTACGAAAGGAGAGCGCGCATCCAATCGTCCTAACGTCGAGCGTCGAACTTTCCTATGGTCAGCGCGACGCCCCGAGCATATCGTCACGCTACGCTCAATGGAGGCGAATTATGGCCTTGTTTGCTTCGCTCGTTGCCAATGCCGTCATCGCGGCAACTCCGGCAACGCCGCTGCCGTGGTACAATTTCCAGGATTATCCGCAGAAGGCATTCGATCGCGAATGGCAGGGGACGACCACCATGGCCGTCCTCATCGATCCCGCAGGACGCGTCGCCGACTGCTCAGTCGTCAAATCCAGCGGTTATGCCGAGCTCGACAAGCAGACCTGCTGGGTGGCGATGCGGCGGGTGAAGTTCTCGCCCGCGATCGATCCGAACGGCCAACGTGCTTACGGGCTCTACCGCAGCAACGTCATCTGGTCGCGCCCCGACCGCGACTTCGGTTCAGACGGACCCGGGTCCCGATCTCGAGGTCAAGGTGAATGCCCTGCCTGCAGGAACCATGCAGCCCGCGGCCGTGAAGCTCGCTTATTATGTCGATGCGCAGGGCAACCCTTCGTCGTGCACGGTGCTTCCGGAAAGCGCGCACCAACCAAAGGCGCTTTCGGATGCTGCTTGCAGCGAAGTGTTCGGCAAGCTGCAGCACACGCCTGTGTCGGCCGGCAGCGGAGCCGTTCCCGCCGTGAAGACCGCTGCGGTCCTATTTACCGCTCGGGAAATAAGTCCGGAACGGCCGGCCTAACCGCCCACGTGCCGTATGTAATAGTCGACTTGCATGTAGAGTATGAGGAGCAGCGCCAGCAGCGTGGCGGTGAGTGCCACCTGCCTGAGACTCGCGCGAGGTCACTCCAGGTAATGTGCGCTTGTCTTTTCGCGCACTTCTCCACGAGTGACGCCGGGCGCTAGCTCGATCAGCCTGAACGGGCTGTCGTGGTCCGGCCGCTGGAACACCGCCAAGTCCGTGATAATCATGTCGATGACGTTCCTGCCGGTCAGCGGGAGCGTGCATTCGGGAATGAACTTGGGATCGCCGTTCTTGGAGACATGCTCCATCACGACGATGATTTTCTTGACGCCGGCAACGAGATCCATTGCACCGCCCATGCCCTTGATCATCCTCCCGGGCACCATCCAGTTCGCGAGGTCGCCCTTCTCGCTCACTTCCATCCCGCCGAGTACGGCAAGGTCGATATGCCCGCCGCGGATCATCGCGAAGCTCTGCGCGCTGTCGAAATAGCTCGTCTGCGGAAGCTGGCTGATCGTCTGCTTGCCCGCGTTGATCAGGTCCGCGTCCACCTCGTCATCGTACGGGAAAGGCCCAATCCCGAGCATGCCGTTCTCGCTCTGGAGCGTGACCGTCATGCCCTGCGGCACATGGTTCGCAACCAGCGTCGGAATGCCGATGCCAAGGTTCACATAGAAGCCGTCGCGCAGCTCCTTGCCGCCCGTGCCGCCATCTGGTCGCGCGTCCAGCCTTTGGTTTCCACTTGCGTCGCCATTAAGCGGCCTCCCTCTGCCGCACCGTACGGAATTCGATCTTCTTTTCGTAGGGCGCGCCGAGGATCAGCCGGTTCACGTAGATCGAGGGGAGATGGATGCAGTCGGGATCAAGCGATCCGACCGGTACGATCTCCTCGACCTCGGCGACGCAGATCTTGCCGCACGTGGCAGCCGGGAAATTGAAGTTGCGCGCGGTCTTGCGGAACATCAGGTTGCCGCACTCGTCGGCCTTCCAGCCCTTCACGATGGCGAGATCGGCGCGGATGCCGAGCTCGAGGATATATTCCTCTCCGTCGAACAGCTTCACTTCCTTGCCCTCGGCCACCTGCGTTCCGACGCCTGTCTTGGTGTAGAAGCCCGGAATGCCAGCGCCGCCCGCGCGCATGCGCTCGGCGAGCGTGCCCTGGGGGCAGAATTCCACCTCGAGTTCGCCAGCGAGGTATTGGCGCTCGAACTCCTTGTTCTCGCCGACATAGGACGAGATCATCTTCTTCACCTGCCGCGTCCGCAGCAGCTTGCCGAGCCCCTCGTTGTCGATGCCTGCGTTGTTCGAGGCAATGGTGAGGTCCTTCACGCCACTCGCCTGAATGGCGTCGATCAGCCGCTCGGGGATGCCGGACAGGCCAAATCCGCCCGCGGCAATCGTCATGTCGTCGAACAGCAGCCCTTCGAGCGCACTCTCTGCACTTTGATAGATCTTCTGCACCGACCCCTCCTGAGGCTCAGCTACTGAAAGTTGAACCGACTTTCAACTTTGTCGCTCCGCCGAAACGAAGCCGTCGCGGGCCAATAGGAGCCGCCGTGAAACCGGGTCAAGCGACGCCTTTCGGCGCGCTGACGATGAACGCATTTCCGATCAGTAGCTTGGTGAGTGTTGCCTGAACGTCGGTGCAAGCATTGTCGGTCGAACGATCACCCGCGCATAAACCGAGACGTAATAGGTCCTGCGCTCGCAAAAGCCGCCCGCCGCCGCTGGTCTAGCGCGAACCGTCACCGCCAACGGCGCGCCTTCAGCGACCGGTGGCTCGATAGTCTCGTGAGAGATGACCTGCGCGCCGCAAGCTCTTCAGGAAGCAATTTCGCCGCGAGTGCTGCGTCATCATCGTCGTCCAGCGACCACCCGAGAGTTCCATGACCGTGTCACTGAACCCCTGCGCCGCGGCTATCGTCGAAACCAGCGCCAACTTGCCGAACGCAATCGCCTTCACCTGACCTCCTGCTCGCATTCTGCAGAGCCTTTTGGGAGGGGCGGAAGCAAGTCCGGGTACGCCGCTTAGCTCCGGAGCTTCGATAGGACGCCCTGAAGCTGCATCGCGTTGCCCATGTCGCCTTCGACCTTGAGCTTACCCATCATAAAGGCAGTCATGCCGTCGAGCTGCCCGGCCGCCATCTGCTGCCAGTCGTCCCAGCCGACGCGAACGGTCGTGTCCGCAACGCCATCTTCCTCGCTCACCTGCTGCGCCCCGCCATCGAGCATGATGGCGCCTTCGCTGCCGCCGAAATCGATCTTCACGCGCTTGCCCGGCACCCAAGCCTGGCCCTTTTGCATCCGATCGACGAGTTCCTGCTTGGTCATCGCTCGCTTTCTCCTTTGTCAGTAGGGGTAGCGGGCCGTTGCGGGCGCATCAAGCGACGCCTATCTGCCTGCCCATGGGATACGAAACCGAGCTCAAGCTCTTCATCGACGGCGTCTGGAAGGGCTCCGATACCGGTCACACGGTTGTCAATCCAGTTGACGCACAGCCGATCGCTGAAGTGCCCTACGCCACTAAGTCCGATCTCGACCAAGCGCTCGCCGCGTCTGAGCGTGCTTGGCCCGAGTGGCGCGCGCTCGACGTCGAGAAGCGCGGAGTGATCCTCCACAAGTCCGCCAAGCTGCTGCGCGGGCGCGCCGATGCGATCGCCGCCACGCTGACGCAAGAGCAGGGGAAGATCCTCGTGGAGGCGAAGGCCGAGGTCCTCGCCTCCGCGCAGCTGTTCGACTGGTATGCCGAGGACGCCAAGCGCGACTATGGTCGCACGCTCGTTCGCCCGGCGGGCCAGCTCAGCCGCGTGATCCGCCAGCCCGTCGGTCCCACCGCGACGTTCACGCCGTGGAACTTCCCGATCTACCTGCTCGCCAAGAAAGTGGCCGCCGCGCTTGCCGCCGGCTGCACGGTAATCTCTCGTCCGCCGCATGAGACGCCCGGCTGCACCACCGAGCTGTTCCGTGCCTTGGCCGACGCAGGCATTCCCGCAGGCGTGGCGCAGCTCGTCCACGGTGATGCAGACCTTATCAGCCGCACGCTCATCGGCAGCCGCGTGATCCGTAAGGTCAGCTTCACCGGCTCAACCGCCGTCGGCAAGCACCTGATGAAGCTCTGCGCCGAAACCATGACACGCGTCACGATGGAGCTCGGCGGCCATGCGCCGGTCATGATCTTCGACGATTGCGATCTCGAGAAGACGCTGGACATGGTTGTCCCACAGAAGTTCCGGAACGCCGGCCAGGTCTGCGTGTCCCCCACTCGCTTCTACGTTCAACGCGGCATCTACGACGCCTTCGTGAAGGGCTTCGCCGAGCGCACGGCCAAGGTGAAGATCGGCAACGGCCTCGAGGACGGCACGAAGATGGGTCCGCTCGCGAACCAGCGGCGCCCCGAAGCCATCGAGCGCCTCGTGCAGGACGCCAAGGCCAAGGGCGCCCGCGTCCTTGCCGGCGGCGAACGGGGCGAACAGGGCTTCTTCTTCCAACCGACCCTCCTCGCCGACGTGCCGAACGACGCCGAGATCATGAACGAGGAACCGTTCGGCCCCGTCGCCGTCTCGCGCGCCTTCGACACGCTCGACGAAGCGATCGAGCAGGCCAACCGCCTGCCGTTTGGGCTGGCCGCCTTTGCGTTCACGGAGAACGGTCGCCGCGCCAACCTTATCGGCGACCTCGTGGAAAGCGGTATGGTCGGCATCAACACCTTCGCCATCTCGGGGGCCGACACGCCATTCGGCGGCGTGAAGGATTCAGGCTTCGGAAGCGAGGGCGGGAAGGAAGGCCTGGAGAGCTATCAGGTGGTGAAGGCCATCCATCAGGCCTGACGCGGCGGGGGGAATGAGTAGCCGAACGGCTTGGGCGCCGATCTATGTATTCGCCATCGTCATCTTTGTTGGGGCAATTTCCTCAAAGTGCAGTACTCCCCATGCTTCCCTTTCTTGTCCTCTTCTGCATGGCCTGTGGCGGCAACTTCATTGGCTTTCATGTGGTTCTCCACACGTAAGAAGTAGCTTTGTGGCCTTTGCGGCCGCCTCTCTAACCCGCTAACGGGCCGCGATGACGCAACGCACCGGTGGCCGCATCCTCGTCGACCAGCTTCGCATCCAGGGCTGCGATCGCATCTTCACCGTTCCCGGCGAGAGCTTCCTCGCTGTGCTGGACGCCCTCCACGACAGCCCCGAGGTCGACACCATCGTCTGTCGGCAAGAGGGCGGAGTCGCTTATATGGCGGACGCCGATGGCAAGATGACGGGACGGCCCGGCGTCGCTATCGTTACTCGAGGCCCCGGCGCAACTAACGCCAGCGCCGGCATCCACGTCGCCTTTCAGGATTCTACTCCGATGATCCTGTTCATCGGCGACGTCGCGCGGGGCGACCGCGATCGCGAGGGTTTCCAGGAAATCGATTTCCCCGCTTTCTTCGCACCAATCGCGAAATGGGCTGCGCGCATCGAGGACGCGCGGAGGATCCCGGAATATGTCGCCCGCGCCTTCCGCGTCGCAACGGCGGGGCGCCCCGGTCCGGTGGTGCTCGCGCTACCGGAGGACATGCTGCGCGATGAGGTCGATTCGCTCGACCGCCCTCATGTTCCGCCTGTCGCTGAGGAGCCGGACCCCGGAGCGATCCAGGCTTTGTTCGAACTGCTCAAGGAAGCCGCCTCGCCCGTTGCAATCGTCGGCGGTGCCGACTGGAGCCCCCGCGCATCGCACCATTTTGCCAACTTCGCATTCCGGTACGGCATCCCCGTCGCCGCCGCCTTTCGGCGCCAGGACGCGATCTGCAATACATGCCAAGTCTATGCGGGCCAGTTGGGCTACGGACCCAATCCGAAGCTCCAGCAGCGCATCCGCGATGCGGACCTGATTGTCGCCGTGGGACCGCGCCTCGGCGAGGCGACAACCGACGGCTACACGCTAGTCACGCCCGATCATCCAAATCAGACGCTGGTCCACGTCCATCCCGACCCGAACGAGCTCGGTCGCGTCTATCATGCGGACCTGCCGATCTGCGCCGACATGGGAGAGTTTGCCGAGATGATTGACGAGTGGATCGATCCCGACCTCGTCCGCTTCTCCTGCGGCGAAGACGCGCACAAGGAATGGCTCGACTGGTCCGATCCGAAGCCGCGTGAAGGCGTAAAGCTCGACCTGGGCGCGTGCGTCGCTGCTATGCGCGAGAAGCTCCCCGAGAACACGATCATCTGCAACGGCGCCGGCAATTTCTCCGGCTGGTGGCATCGCTACTGGCGCTATGGCCCGATGCCGACCCAACTGGCGCCGACGAGCGGCACGATGGGTTACGGCCTCCCAGCTGCGGTTGCCGCCGCGATCCGATTCAAGGACCGTCCGGTGGTATGCGTGGCCGGCGATGGCGACTTCCTGATGAACGGCCAGGAACTCGCGACCGCGGCTCAGTACGGTGCCGACTTGCTCGTCGTGTTGGTGGACAATGGCAGCTACGGGACGATCCGCATGCATCAGGAGCGCGAATATCCGGAACGCCTGTCGGCGACCGAGCTGAAGAACCCTGACTTCGCCGCTCTCGCTCGCGCTTATGGCGGCTGGGCAGAGACTGTCGAGCGGACCGAGGACTTCGCTCCCGCGCTTGATCGAGCGATGGCGCAGAAGGGCATTCGCCTCCTCCACTGCAAGACTGACGTCGAGCAGATCAGCAATGCATTGACGATCGCGAAGCTGCGGGAGAGATCCAAGCAGTAGGAGCCTATTGGGGGGCCGAGTTGCGTAGATCCACTTTGCTCATTGCGGGCGCAGCGCTGTGTACCGCGTCAATGTCTGAAGCGCAGTCTCCCGCGCCGGAATTCGTTGCGAGCCCGGCCGTAACGGCAGCGCACACGGTCATTGCGGCGGTCAACGGCGCTGCGGCGGATCGGAAGGCGTTTGTTAAGAGCGCGTTCTCGTCGAAGGCGCTCCAAAGCGAGAGTGCCGAGATTCGGCTGAAGTGGCTCGACAAGCTCGCTGCTGATTCGGCAGGGCTCGCGCTCGTCTCCTCTGCGCCGCAGGGCGAGCGGATGGTCGAGGCCATCGTTCACAGCAAGCGCGGCAATCGGTTCGGCAAGCTCGTGATCTTCACCAGTAAGAACGAGCCGGGAAAGATCTCGGACCTGTTCCTGCTCGCTGCTCGCGACCCGGCAAGGGTGAAAGCCGAGGCATGGCCGACGGCCAAGCTTCAGCCCGACCGGCTTGCAGCCGAAATCGCGAAGCGCGTGGCAACGATGAGCGCCGAGGACAATTTCTCGGGGGTGGTGCTTGTCGCCAAGGGTGACAGAGTTATTCTGAAGCGTGCTTACGGTCTCGCCGATCGAGAATGGAAGGTGCCGAACCGCACCGACACCAGGTTCCATATCGCTTCGGTCGGCAAGATGTTCACTGCTGCCACCGTCCTGAAACTGGCGGATGAGCGAAAGCTCTCGCTCGACGACACGCTTGCGAAATGGGTGCCGGAATATCCGCACCCGGAAGTCACGCAGATCACCCTGAAGCAGTTGCTGACTCACAGTGCCGGCGTCGGCGACTGGGAAGGGCGGGACGTCAGGAGCGAGATCACCGGCGCCGAAGCGGCGAAGTCGATGACCGCGCCGCTGCAATTCAAACCGGGTGAGCATTTCAGCTACAGCAATGCCGGATATGTTCTGCTTCAGGCGGTCATTGAAAAAGCGACGGATAAGCCATTCGCTGCCGCCTTGGACGACCTCGTCTTCAAGCCTGCCGGCATGCCCAACACCGGTCTTTGGCCCGTCACCGCGATCATTCCGAACCGCGCTCACGGCTACCTTCACACGGAAGACGACCCGCTCGGCCTCGGTCCTCGCTATTCGAACGAGCAGTTCCTGGGATATGGGGCGAATGGATCGGGTGGCGAATACTCGACGGTGGTCGACCTATTCGCTTTCCTCCGCGCGCTTGCGAACGGGACGCTCCTCGGCCCCGCGATGACGAAGGAGATGCTGACGCCGCGCATCGAGTTCGCCGGTTCACCGCGCCCGTCGAGATACGGCTATGGCGTCGATCTATCCAGGTGCGGGAACCATCCGATCTTCGGGCATGAAGGCGGCGGAGCAAACAGCGGAGTCTCCTCGCTCGCCTATCACGTCCTGGATGGCGACTGGACCATCGTCGTCCTTTCGAACTACGACCCACCGGCTGCTGGCGACCTCACCTTCTCCATTTGCGAGTTCGTCGCCGGCCGCTGAGGCTGGCTATTAATCCCCCAAGAGTGCCTGATTGTGCGCGGCCGGACAGCTCCCGGCGCGGCTTCTGGGGATGTATTTATCCTGCGGCTCGGGCTTGCCTAGCTCGAAGACCGGCGGCGATCCGAGTTGCTCGATCAGCTGGTCCAGATCTTTGAAGTTGCCGCCCGCCGTGGACGAGGACGCAACGCCGGCCGGCTTTCTGATGTGGACGGAGGGCGCGGCCGCGGCCTCGACCTGATGCGGCTCAAGATGGTGAGCGGCCGCCCTCTGTTCTTCGCCACTCTTCCAATCGTCGACGTTAGCCATGCCATGCTCCGGCGAACAAACGCGTAAACACCAACGACTGAAACGTAATTACTATTCCTTGATGGAAGCTCCGTTACGAAATCAATTCAGCGTCAGGCGCACATTTGAACCGGCATCTCGTCATTCGATACGAACTCTACGCCAGAACTCAGGAAGTCATTGATGGCTCGTGCAAGATCTGGACAAGCGAGCGTCCGGTCATAAGCGCGCCGGCGCCATGGATAGTCCCGCTTTACCGGCAACATCATCTTCGCCGCTTGGGGTGAAACATAAGAAATCAGTTCGTCAATTGGCTCGCTGAAGCTGCCTACGATACCGTGAATATTGCCCAACTCTCTACCTCCCCACCAGAGTTAGAACAGATGTTCATGTCTGTTCTTGCCCCGGAGCAGAGAAGACGCCGAATAGGTGTGTTACGGAACCCGCGGTTTCCTACTTATCGACTGAACGTGCGGTGACGGCGATGAATGGAGTCATGACGTCAACCTAACATTAGAAAGTCGCGTTCACGGTTGTTCGAACCCCCATCAAGAGCACTTTTCCACAGGTTATCCACAGAGTTTAGGGGGTCTGTTAACCATGAAACGTGTCAAATCGGCACAGAATTCAGGGCTTCGCTTCACCGCGGCGATCAAGTGACGTAGACTTCTCGTCACGTCCGGCGGTCGAATTGGTGCTCGCGCCCGATTGCGGACGAACAGCCCTGTCAATAAAACCGCTAGGACAAGCACATCCACGGGGGAACGATTGTGAGTGGAGTCGTGGCTGCCGAGCGGCCAATTGCAGCGACCGACACCGAGGCCGCCAAGCGTCTGCTGGTCGGACGCGATGCGCCCTTCTCGCCTGACGAAGGCGTTGCGGCAATCGAGAAGTTCGCGGCCGAAGGCGACGCCGACGCGCTGTGCACGCTGGCGACGCTGCGCGGAGCAGGCGCATGGACCCGTCAGAGCTGGCCCGACGCCCTCGATCTGCTTCAGCAGGCTGCGGAGCTTGGGTCGGCGCTTGCGCGCAGCCAGTTGCTTGTCCTCTCGCCTGACGCGGATCTCGCTGCATCGATCCGCCGTGGACACAACCGCGAACCCAGCCGCTGGCGCCGGCTTCGCGAGCCGCTCGACCTGCAAGCGTGGATTACGCCGCAGCCCCCTGTAAAGGTCCTGGAATCTCCGCAAGCTTGGGTCGCGGAGAATTTTGCTACGCCGGAGCTGTGCGAATGGCTGATTTCACGCGTACGCGGCTTCAATCCCGCGCTACTCCTCGACCGGAGCACTGGCGTTACGTCCGCGCTGGATTCCCGCACCTGCACCGATTTCGTTTTCGACGTGCTCGATGGCGCAATCGTGATGCTTCTGCTGCGCATCAAGGTCTCGAACGTCACGACGATTCCCGTGCCGCACATGGAGCCGCCCCAGATCTTCCATTACGCAGTGGGCCAGGAAATCCACCCCCATCACGACTTCCTCTCCGACGGAGAGCAGGCCTACGGCGCTGACGGCACGTACATGGGCGACCGCCTCGCGACCTTCCTCATGTATCTCAATGACGGCTTCGAAGGCGGCGAGCTCGAATTCCCGCACGCCAAGCACACCCACAAGGGCCAGATCGGCGATGCGATCTTTTTCGCTAGCCAGCGCAACAAGGTTCGAGACCCCATGAGTCTTCATGGCGCGCGCCCGGTCACGCGCGGCGAGAAGTTCATCTTGTCACAATGGATCCACGACCGCCCGTTTGCGGCGTGAGCTAAAGCCCGAACGGATATGTCTCGTCATTACCAGGCCGCTGCTCGCCGGGCAGCGGCGTGACCGCCCTTGTCTCGTCCAACCATACCCAGCCATCGAACTGCCGCGGCAGGATCGCCTCACTGTAATGGCTCCAACGCTCCGTATCGGGGCGATAGATGACGCCGATGAAGCGCTCGAGCCGGGGCTCCAACAGCACTTCCTTAATGTCGCGCCCGACTTCGCCTTCGCGGAGATCGAGCAGGAAGCGCTGGACGCCGCTGTCATGGCTCAGCCGCTCGTAGCTTCCCGGTAGCGACTGCCGCACCGTTTTCATTTCCATCGGCGAATCCCAATCGTCCGCGGCGGCGACGGTGCCCGCATGGGTGCCGAACCCGATCAGCCGCGCCCTGGCGTCAAACTTCTCCTTCGCCAGCTGGCCGATGTTCAGCTCTTCACGGTGCATGCCCATTTCGGTGAACGCCGCGTTGCCGATGTGACTGTTGTGCGCCCACACGATCGCCTTGGACCGGGGTCCCTTCGCATCGAGGATCATGTTCAGCGTCTCGAACATGTGCGTGTCGCGCAAATTCCAGCTCTCGGCGGAGCCATGGTACATCACGCGATAATAGGCTTCGGCATCCTTCACGAGCTTCGCGTTCGCCGCCGCGTCTAGCCACTCATCGCATTCGGGTGCGAAGCAGTCGATCTGCTTCTGCAACAAGTCCTTTAGCATCTGCAGCACGCCGACCTCGCATCGCGCGTAGCCCTCGAGCAGCGCGTTGCGGCCGTAGAGCTGCGGCTCCTCGGCCCAGGGCTCAAGGCAGCCGTAGCGGCGGTGCGCCGAATCGGGCGAGGCCCGGGTCCTGTTCCTCTAGGAAGTCGATGACGGCGCGCATCGAACCGCTCAGACTGTAAAGATCCAAGCAGTAGAATCCGCACATCTGCTCGTAAGGATGCTGCTGATTGTGCTCGCGCATCCAGCGGATGAACCCGTCCACTTCGACGTTACGCCACATCCAGGTGGGGAAGCGCTCGAACGCGCGAAGCTCGCCTTCACGCCATGGCCGGTGACGAACGTACCGTCGATCGTCGCCGCGTGGGCCAATCCGCCTCGACGGCCACGATATTAAACCCGTACCGTTCGATCAGGCGCTGAGAAATCGCCGCGCGGGCGCGATAGAATTCGCTCGTTCCGTGGCTCGCCTCGCCGAGCAGCACGACCCGCGCCTCGCCATAGCGATCGAACATGGCGCCAAATGCTGGATCGTCGATGTCCGGGAGCGGCTCACGCCATGTCGGCGATCATGCCGGCTACGTTCAACTCAACCTCGATCATCGCTCCATCCTCCCTCGCCGATCAGTGGACAAAACGGACTTCGCCGAGGTCCGAATGCTGTACATGTTCCGTCGCCGAGTTTCTTCACTTGGACGAGCTTCTGAAGTGAGCCTGGATCGCCCACAGGCATGACGATGATCCCCCCTGGCGCAAGCTGTTGGACGAGTTGTCTCGGCACATGGCTTCCGCTCGCAGCCGCAAGGATCGCATCAAACGGCGCAAGATCGGGACAGCCCTTGGTTCCGTCGCCCTCGACGATCTCGACATTATCGTAGCCGAGCTCGGTAAGCCGCTTGCGCGCAACCTCCACGAGATCGTGTTGCCAGCTCGATCCCGATCACTCTCGACGCAATCCGGCTGATGACCGCGGCGGCGTAACCGGAACCCGCCCCGACTTCGAGCACCTTATCGCTCGGTCCGATTCCTGCCGCCTGGATCATCAGGCCGACAACGTACGGCTGTGAGATGGTCTGTCCTGCCTCGATCGGCAGCGGATGATCGCCATAAGCGAGGTGCGCGTATTCGTCGCCGATGAACGCCTCGCGCGGCACTTGGCGAAACGCGTTGAGGATCGCTTTCTCGGAGATCCCGCGGCGTTTCAGCTGCCGCTCGACCATGGCCTCGCGCTCTGATGCGAAGTCTGCCATTGTCCGCCTTCCAGCATTCAATTCGGAACTAAGGGGCACGTTCCAATGTCTGCGACCGACAGCGTCTTCGCCGGGTCGATTCCCGGGCTTTACGATCGTTACCTCGGACCTTTGCTGTTCGAGCCTTATGCGGAAGAAGTCGCGCGCCGCGCCGCGGCCATGAAGCCGAAGCGCATCCTCGAGATCGCCGCGGGAACCGGCATCGTGACGGAAGCGCTCCACCGCGCTCTGCCGGATGCTGAGATCGTGGCGACCGATCTTAACGCCGCGATGCTCGACATCGCCTCCCAGCGGTTACGTTCGGACAAGGTCAATTTCGAAACCGCCGACGCGCTGCACCTTCCCTTCGAGAGTGATAGCTTCGACCTTGTCGTCAGCCAGTTCGGCGTGATGTTCTATCCCGACCGGGTGAAGGGCAATTCCGAAGCACGCCGCGTGCTGCGCGACGGCGGGCACTACGTTGCCGCTATCTGGGATCGGTTGGACCGAAACCCCGTATCGCGGATCGCACATGACGCAGTCGCCGACCTCTATCTCCACGATCCGCCGTCCTTCTTGGCGCGCACGCCGCACGGATACGCGGACGTCGCGACCATCGAGCGGGACATGCGCCTGGCCGGGTTCGAAACGGTTGACACCGAGACGGTGCAGCTCCCGAGCAGACCGGTATCCGCCAGTGACGCGGCGACTGGGCTGGTTGCCGGATCTCCGTTGCGCAGCGAGGTCGAAGCGCGGGATTCCGAAGGGCTCGACCCCGCAATCATTGCGGCGGCTCACGCACTGCGGAGCCTCGAGCGCGACGGTCATCTCGAATCGCGCCTTTCGGCGCACATCGTAACCGCGACTAAATGAGCCCCGCGAGCGGGCTGCTCGGGTCGGCGTAGCGCCGCATCTGCATGCGGACGGCAAGGTAAGCGAAGCGACCGGACTCGACCGCGGACTTCATCGCGCGCGCCATCAGAACCGGGTCTTTGGCCTCGGCGATCGCAGTGTTCATCAGGACGCCGTCGCAGCCGAGCTCCATCGCCTGAGCGGCATCGCTTGCCGTTCCGACGCCGGCATCCACGAGTACCGGCACGCCAGCACCCTCGACGATCAGGCGGATCGTGACGCGATTCTGGATGCCGAGCCCCGAGCCGATCGGCGCCCCGAGAGGCATGATTGCGACGGCGCCGGCTTCTTCCAGTTGCTTCGCGGCGATGGGATCGTCGACGCAATAGACCATCGGCTCGAAGCCCTCCTTCACCAGGACCTCGGTGGCGCGCAGCGTCTCGCGCATGTTCGGATAAAGCGTCTTCGCCTCGCCCAGCACCTCAAGCTTCACGAGGTTCCAGCCGCCCGCTTCACGGGCCAAGCGAAGCGTCCGGATCGCGTCCTCGGCCGTGAAGCAGCCCGCCGTGTTCGGCAAGTAGGTGATCTTCTTCGGATCGATAAAATCGGTCAGCTTCGGTTGGTTGGGATCGGAGATATTCACGCGGCGCACGGCAACCGTGACGATCTCCGCGCCAGACGCTTCGACCGCGGCCGCATTCTCCTCAAAGCTCTTGTACTTGCCCGTGCCGACGATCAGCCGCGAGCTGAAGCTGCGGCCGGCAACGGTCCAGATATCCGCCTTAATGTCCTGCTGCGCCGTCACTCAACCGCCTCCAACGAAATGCACTATCTCATAGTCGTCGCCGTCCTCGACGGGGACCTCGACGAGCATACCGCGCGGCACGATCTCGAGATTTCGTTCCACGGCCACACGCACGGGATCGAGCCCAAGCTCATTCAGCATTTCCGCAACGCTCAGCGGGCCCTGCACTCGCCGGTGCTCGCCGTTCACACGAATTCCAAGGCTTCCATCGAGGCTCACGCGGGCAGCCAATAGGGGCCGCCGCCAGCCGCGCCAAGTCGGTTCAGGGTGGACGTAAGCGCGACGGTCTGACAGAGCGCTGCGCCAAGCAGACAACAGGAAGTACAATGGCCCAATCGAAGGACCCCACCGGTCCCGGCGACAAGAGCGCGATGCGCATTGACCCGGACTTGGTGCGGGAGCTCGCGGAGCTCCTGACAGACAATCAACTAACCGAAATCGAAGTTGAAGACGGCGACCGCCGGATCAAGGTGAAGCGTGAGCCTGCCAAGGTGATTGGTGGCGCTCCCTTTGCTGCTTCTCCCGTCCCGGCTGCCGCGCCCGCGCTCACCGGGCCGCCGGCACACGGCAAGGAAGACCTCGGCGCTGCGCCCGACGAAGTCGCGGGTGACTCGGTGAAGTCGCCGATGGTCGGCACCGCCTTCCTATCTCCCGAACCTGGCGCAAAACCGTTTATCGAAGTCGGCACGGCAGTGAAGGCCGGCGACACGCTCCTGATCGTCGAGGCGATGAAGGTGATGAACCCGATCACCGCGCCCGCGGGCGGCGTCATCAAGAAGATCATGATCAGCGACGGCCAGCCGGTCGAGTTCGACCAGCCCCTCGTCGTCATTGGCTAAGGCTCCCGTGCAGACCAAAATTCAGAAGCTGCTGATCGCGAACCGTGGCGAGATCGCGCTGCGGATCCATCGCGCCTGCCATGAAATGGGCATCAAGACCGTCGCAGTTCACTCGACCGCCGATGCCGATGCCATGCATGTGCGCCTCGCTGATGAGACGGTTTGCATCGGTCCGCCGCCGGCGGCCGAATCTTACCTCAACATCCCAAACATCATCTCGGCGGCCGAGATCGTTCATGCCGACGCCATTCACCCCGGCTATGGCTTCCTCTCCGAGAACGCGCAGTTCGCGGAGATCGTCGAGAGTCACAACATCATCTGGGTCGGCCCTAAGCCCGAGCATATCCGGACGATGGGCGACAAGATCGAGGCGAAGCGCACCGCCGCCAAGCTAGGCCTCCCACTTGTCCCCGGCTCAGCCGGCGCAATCAAGAGCGTGGCCGAAGCTCACCAGCTTGCCGCCGAGATCGGCTACCCGGTCCTGATCAAGGCCGCTTCCGGCGGCGGCGGGCGTGGCATGAAGGTCGTGCCTGACGAGGCGCAACTAGAAAGCCTCATGAGCCAAGCCGCGTCCGAGGCGCGCTCCGCTTTCGGCGACGATACCGTATACATGGAGAAATATCTCGCCGACCCGCGCCACATCGAGTTCCAGGTGTTCGGTGACGGCAAGGGCAATGCAATCCACCTCGGCGAGCGCGACTGCTCGCTCCAGCGGCGGCATCAGAAAGTACTGGAAGAAGCGCCCTCCCCCGTCATCACGCCGGAAGAGCGCGCCCGTATGGGCGAGGTCGTTCGCAAGGCGATGGCGGAAATGGGGTACCGCGGCGCCGGGACGATCGAGTTCCTGTACGAGAACGGCGAGTTCTACTTTATCGAGATGAACACCCGGCTGCAGGTCGAGCACCCGGTGACTGAGATGATCAGCGGCATCGATCTCGTCCGGGAGCAGATCCGCATCGCATCAGGCGAAGGCCTCTCCTGCACGCAGGATCAAGTCCAGCTTCATGGTCACGCCATCGAATGTCGCATCAACGCGGAGGACCCGGAGACGTTCGCGCCGTCACCGGGTTTGGTGAAGAATTACGTCGCGCCCGGGGGCATGCACGTGCGCGTGGATAGCGGCCTCTACACGGGTTACAGGGTGCCGCCTTATTACGACAGCATGATAGGCAAGCTGATCGTCTACGGCTCGAACCGCGACAGTTGCATCCGCCGTCTCAAGCGGGCGCTAGAGGAATTCGTAGTGGAGGGGATGAAGACCACCATCCCGCTCCACCAGAAATTGGTACGTGATCCAGAGTTCCTAGCGGGCGACTACACCATCAAATGGCTCGAGCAGTGGCTCGCGAAGAACGCGGAATAGTCACTACTTAGAGGTAGATGTAGACGCCGTTGCGACGGTGCCGATGCTGGTACCACTGGTTGCGATACCAGTAGCCGCGTCCTTGGTAATAATGCCCCTCGAGCCAGCGAGCTTGAGTTCCTCTGTTCGGCCGGCACATGCCGTTCGATGTGCGGTGGAACCCTTGCCCACAGCCCTCACGGGCTTGGGCGGGAGCCGCGGACAGAACCGCGAGAACAGACGCTGCACTCAACGCAATAACAGTCTTCATGACGTTCTCCTTTGTCGGAGGCTGCAACGCCGACGCTGAATTGCTCGTTCCATTAACTCGTGGCCGCTAACGTTCCGCGGACGTTCTTTGGCGACGACCGGCGGTATTTTCCCGTTTACTGAGTGCGTGGACGAAACTGTTGCTCTGTGGCAGCACGCACGTCCTTAAGCGCGATGCGCATGAGAGGAAGTTCACGGCTACGGGCATGAAGTCCAGGGAACATCTTGAGCCCTCATTGAAACGGCAACCCGGACCTAATCTCGGGTGGTCAATCGACGCGAGTTCAATCGTGGCTCACGCGTGAGCAGCCGTAGCGAGGAGATCGGTTCAGGGGCGGAGGCGCCAGGAGACCATGCCGTAGGCGGAGTGGTGCCGGCTCTCCTTATCTTCGTCGGCTATTTCCTTGCGGCAGCGCTGAGCAGTCAATGGTCGCTCGTAAACCACGCTGCGCCTGCCATCTGGCCCGCTGCAGGCGTCGCCGTCGCGGGACTCGCGATTGCCGGCCGGCGCTACTGGCTCGTTGTCGCGCTTGCGATGTTCGCTGCTTTTGCGGTTACAACGAACTCGCATCCGCTAACCGTTCAGTTCCTCCTCGCGATCAGTAAGGCGCTCGCTGGCCTCGCTGGCGCCGCGGTGCTCAGGAAAGGCTCGGCGGGAACCCCTGATCTTCGGCAACTGCGTGACCTCGCCACGCTCTTGGCTGCGGGCTGCGCAGCTGCGCTCGTCAGCGCCGTCAGCGGAACCGCCTTGTTCTGGGTTGAGGGACAGAGAACGGCCGCCGAGCTCCCTTCGCTGTTCGTCACATGGGGTCTGGGCGACATACTCGGGGTGCTGGTCTTCGGCGCACTTTTCATCTCCTGGCAGCGGATCCGAGGCGAAAGGTGGAGGCGAAGCGAGTGGACCAATTTCGTAGCGACCCTCGCCGTTACGGCGGCCGCCGCCTGGCTGATCTACTACGGCGCACCGCGCTCGGCCGCTTTCTACCTCTATCCGATCCTCGTTTGGGCGGCCTTTTACCTCCGCACTGCCGGGGCCACCGCAGCACTTGCCGTGATGTCGATCATCGCCGTTGCAGGCACGTCTGCCGGGCTGGGGCCGTTTGCCGACGGATCGGGGCACATCGACGTAGTCCGGATGCAGCAGTATCTGGCGATTGCAACGCTGATGACCCTGCTCGTCGCGGTGGTCTCCGAAGAGCGAAGGACGCTGGCTGAAACGGAAACGCAGCGGGCCGAAAGCCTGGCCGAGAGGCGGCTCGCCGAGCTTACGTCACTCTACGAGAGCGCGCCGATTGGACTGGCATTCTTCGATCGCGATTATCGCTACATACGGATCAATGACGAGCTCGCCGAGATTAACGGTGTGCCGGCGAAAGATCATATCGGACGCACGATCCGCGACGTCCTTTCCGCCAACGCTCCCTACGTCGAACCCGCTATCGACCGCGTGTTCGAGACGGGCCAAGCTGTGCGCAACCTGGAGGTGAGCGGCGAAACGCCGCAACAGCCAGGCGTCCGACGCCACTGGCTCATGGGTCTTTATCCGGTGAAGGACACGGACGACAGCGTCGATGCGGTCGGCATCTGGGTGATCGAGATAAGCGAACGGAAACGGTCCGAGGAACGCGAGACGCTGCTCGCCCGCGAGGTCGACCATCGTGCCAAGAATTTGCTCGCGGTCGTGCAGTCGGTCGTGCAACTCACGCGCACAAGCGATCCCGCCGAGCTGAAGTCCGCTATCGTCGGTCGGATACAGGCACTGGCCCGCGCGCACAGCTTGCTGGCAGAGTCGCGCTGGGATGGCGCACAGCTCGGCGACCTCGTCCGTGAAGAGCTTGCGCCTTATTCCGGGGCCTCCGAAGGACAGGTGACGGTTGAGGGCCCGCCGATGTTCCTGCGCCCCGCCGCGGCCCAGTCGCTCGCGATCGTGCTCCACGAACTAGCGACGAACGCCGCCAAATATGGCGCGCTCTCCAGCGGAGACGGACGGCTGCGCGTCAGCTGGATTCCCATCGACGGGGACGTGGAACTTGTCTGGGACGAAAGCGGAAGCGCGAAGGTAACCGCGCCCAAGAGCAGCGGCTTCGGCTCCAAGATCATCGAGGCGAGCGTGAAGCGCCAACTGCACGGAAAGCTGTCGCAGGAATGGCGGCCAGAGGGCTTGCTGTGTATTATCCGCATCGCCGCCTCGCAGTCTTAGGGCAGCGGTTCCCCCCAAAAACTTTCGACCCTGAGCTGCGTTTCCTAGGCGAGAGGACAAAGCAGGTGTCCAGCTATCGTGGAAGCGCCGATCGGCCGGATCAAGCGAGGGCGATTGCCGCCGTCGCAGCGGTTCACGTTGCATTGGCGGCCGTCATACTCACTGGGCTCAACGTCGAGTTCGCGCGCCGCGCGGTCGAACATCTGACGACCCTCGACATCAGAGAGCCTCCGCCTCCCCCACGCGTGCCGCTGCCCCCGCCGACGTCGAAGCCTCAGCGGATGAAGAAGTCTGCGGGCGCACCCGCGCGCAAGGCCGAACCTACTCCTGTTGTCGCACCAGAGCCCAGGATTCCGGAGCCCTCACCCATTCCCGCGGCGAAGGTCGCTGGCATTGGGAGCGCATCGATTTCCGGCGCAAGCACGTCAGGTGCCGGCACCGGTGCCGGCGGCTCGGGGAACGGAACAGGTGGCGGTCGGAAGCAGCAATTTCGCGGGCTATTCGCCGCCGGGGCTCGTCCAGAACTTAGGTCGACACGACTATCGGACGCTTGCTGCGGGGCGCCTCCCAATTGGGTCGGCTGTCGTGTCGCTGATGGTCGAGCCGACCGGCATGCCCAGCAACTGCGTCATCTCCCGCTCGAGCGGGGACGCATATGTAGACCAAGGCCTGTGCCCGCTGATCCTGGAGCGGCTGCGCTTCCGTCCCGCTCTCGACAATCTCGGGCGGCCGATTCCCTACCGGCTCCAGTACATTGCGACGTGGAGGATTTGATCAGCGCGCCGCGCTGACGACGGTCCCTACGTTACTCTCCAGCGTCGCCAGCCGCGCCGCATCACGGCCGTAGACGTCGTCGGAATAAGCGATGGTCATGCCTGTCGAGTTCGGCATCGCCGTTAGATAGGTGATGTAGACCGGCATCGGGTTGGTCAGCGGCACCATTTGCTCAGTGGCGGCGTCTTCCCAGTCCAGGTCATGACCGAACATCCACCGGCCTAGCCGCGCCGCGTCCTCAAGCCTGACGCAGCCGCCGCTGTACAGCCGCGAAGCCTCCGTGAAGAGCTCGCGCTCCGGATTGTCGTGCAGGTATACGCCGGCCTCATTGGGAAACATGAACTTCATGCGACCCATCGAATTATGCGGCCCCGGGTCCTGGCGCATCAACACTTCGGTCTTGCCCGCGGCGACCGATTTCCAGTCGATCGTCTTGGGGTCGATGATTTGCGCGTCTGGGGTCCAGTCGGACAGGACTTTGTACCCAAGCTCATCGAGATATTTAAGGCCCTGCTTCACCACCTTCGGGGCGATCCGCTCAGACGCGAGGTCCGATGGCACGTACCAATAAGGATTGAGCGCGGCGAAGCGGACATAGGCCGTCATCATCGGCGTCGGATATTTCGGCTTACCGACCACCACGACCATGGAGTCGACCTGATGGCCGTCCTCATAGGTATAGAGGCGCTGCTGCGCCGCATTGACGAGGATGTAACGCTGCTTGTTTGCCGGGAGCGTTCGTGCTCGCTCAAGATTCAGCAGAATGAGCTGCTTCTCGTGATCGGTCGAATACGCGTGATTGGAGAGCGCCTGCCGGAGCTCACCGTAAATCGGGTTCATCCAGCCGAATTGATGCAGATACGCCGACAACGACGGCGCATTGGCGGCGCCAAGTAGCGCCGCGAGCGCGGAGGGCGGCGTCGGCTTCAGGCCGGCATCGACGTACAGAATGCCAAGCCCGGGATCGCGTCTGAGGTCGGTCACATATGCGACGAATGCGTCGGACAACACGCGATCGGCCGCATCAACTTCCTTCTTCTTCCCCGACCGGGCGGTATCGAGCGCCTGCTGCAGCAACGGAACGTGATACTTGCCTGGATCGACCCCATCGAGCCCGGACGTGCTCAGCAAGGAAATAAGCTGCTGCGCCGCGTCGCCCGATGCGGAGGCAAGCCACAGGGGCTCGCCTTTGCGAAGCCAATAGAAGTGATCGACGCTCTGCGGCGCAATGGCCGGCGCTTGCACTGCCGTCGGTGGTGGGGGTCTCGTCGCCGCATGAGCAACGGAAAGCGGCGCAACGGCGAGAAACAAGCCCGCCGCAACGCCGATCTTCCGATAAAAGTGCACCGGCGGTGAGCCGGTGCACTGTCTACGCAAACTTTCCACCTGTTCTCCGATCAAAGTGGATACCATCAAAGTTCCACTCTGATGGATCCAGATTAGCCGCGTTCACCGCTGCGCGACGGGGGCGTGTAGGCCGGGGCCGGAGCCGGGGCCGCACCCGACGGCGCACCGGCATAATATTGCCCGTTGTAGACGTATCCGTCCACCTGTCCGTCGTTGTTTCGATCGGCCCACACCGCACCGGCGAGACCGCCGACCGCAGCGCCGATCACCGCGCCCTGGAGAACGCTGACGCCGGGGATGACCGCGCCAGCGGCGGCACCCAGAGCTGCGCCGCCAAGAGCGCCGTAGCCGCACCCGCGAAGACGCTATGCGTGTTCGGATCATAGCCCTGCGGCGTACCAGCATAATATTGACCGTTGTAGGTGTAGCCGTCGACGTAACCGTCATTGTTGCTGTCCGACCAGATCGCTCCGGCGAGGCCGCCAATCGCCGCACCAACCGCGGCGCCCGCAATCGGGCTGACGCCAGGAACAACTGCGCCGACCGCAGCGCCGCCAACGGCGCCGACAGCGGCGCCAGTGCCGACGTCGCTCGCCATCTGCGGATTGCTCGCGCAAGCACCGAGGGTCATGGTGCTAGCCAGCGTCAGTGCTAGAATGGATTTACGCATCGCTCTTTCTCCCGTTCAGTTGAGCAGCAGAACATGCCAAACGCCATCGCTGCCGCGTAAGCGAGCATGTTACGGGGGCTGGAACGACGATTGCGGCGCATCGTTCCGCAAGCGCGACAATGACGCTGCAAGAAAAGCTCGGCTGTTTGTTAAATAGTTGTTTAACTCACTCGAATCCACGCGAGGACCAGATCACCCTATGAAAGCGACGATTTACCACAATCCGATGTGCGGCACCTCTCGCAAGACGCTCGAGATCCTGCGCGACAGCGGTTTCGACATCTGGATACATGAGTATATGAAGAACCCGCCGTCCCGCGAAGAACTCAAACGTCTCTATGACCGCGCCGGGATTACGCCCCGTGAAGGACTTCGTGCGAAAGAGCCGCTTGCCGAGGATCTGGGGCTGAACCGGCCGGATGTTACGGACGATGAAGTACTCGACGCGATGATGGAACACCCGATCCTCATCAACCGCCCGCTCGTCGAGACGGACAAAGGCGTCCGCCTCTGCCGTCCGCAGGACACGGTCCGCGAGATTATCTGACGCTGACCGCGGTCGAAGCGGTCTGTATTGGGAACACAATGAGTCGCCTCGACCCGCGCCTTCTCCTCCAGGGCTACGCGACCGGCATCTTCCCGATGGCGGACAGCCGGGATGCCGACGAACTGTTCTGGGTCGAGCCGCGCAACAGGGCGATCATCCCCCTCGAACGCTTTCATCTGTCGCGCTCGCTCAACCGGACCCTCCGGTCGGGCAAGTTTCAAGTAACCCGCGATCGTGACTTCGCGGCCGTCATCACCGCCTGCGCGGACCGCGAGGAAACTTGGATCAATGCCGAGCTCGAGCGCGCGATGCTTGCGCTCCACGGCTCGGGCCACGCCCATTCGGTCGAGGTGTGGAAGGATGATGCACTGGTCGGCGGTCTCTACGGTGTGAAGCTCGGCCGCGCCTTTTTCGGCGAAAGCATGTTCAGCCGAGCGACCGATGCATCGAAGGTCGCTCTTGCCTGCCTGGTTGCGCGCCTCCGGGTAGGCAATTTCACGCTTCTCGACTGCCAGTTCATGACCGACCACCTTGCTTCGCTCGGCGCGGTCAGCGTGACTCGCGAAACCTACGTTGCGTTATTGGCCGCAGCGTTTAGCGGCGGAGCGGGCTCGGCGGGTGCCGGCGTGGCGGGAGCGGAAGGTCTTGTCCCAGCGCCCGACGGGCCACCTGACTTCGGCGCGCTGGACCGATTGCTGGAACTTGCCGGAGCAGCCGGCGCCGCGGGCCCAGCCGGATACGTCATCTCACAGCTCTTGGGCCAAACGTCGTAAACCGGGTGCTCGACGACGTTGAGCGACGGCGATTCCTTGTAGAGCCAGCCCGAAAAGGCGCGGTTCCAACTATGGTCGGGCTTCTGCACGTCGACCTGCACGAAAGCGCCGGTGAGCTTCTCTTCTTCCCACGGCGCCGTCGTCTCGCATGCACGAAGGCGCACGAGCAGGTCCTTCCAGCGGACGGATTGACCGGGATGAAGAGCGACGTCCTTCACGATCCCGTTGCGTTTGTTGAGCATGCCGATGACGGCAACACGCTGCGCCATCGGCGTAACGCCGGCCTGGTTCACTGCGGAGCGCGCCGCACTTTTCGCTACGGGCGCCTTCGCGCTTTGGCCCTGCTGCCCGCGCGAACAGGCCGCGGCGGCGAGCGCTAGCAGCAGGACGGGCAAGACCTTCACTTATTCAGGGATCCACGGCTCGTAATCGCCGGTCGAGGCGGGCCGGATCTTGCCCGAACCAAGAGCGCCGTCTGGCCGGAATGCTGCCATCGTACCGGTGAGGTTAGGCGTCGGGTCCTTCTGAAACTTGCGCACGGGCGGAAGCGCCTCGTCGGGTAGCTCGTCGATGGTGCCCTTCAGCCATGCCTGCCAGCCTGGCGGCACCCGGCTTCCGTCATTGTCGCCGGCGTAGATAACCCAGCGCCGATTCGGGTTCTTCTTGTCGACGAAATAGACATTCCCGGCATCATCCTTGCCCACTTCGTTGCCGAAGCGACGCGTGAACAGCGCCGTTCCCCACGTCGCGCCGTTCCACCAAGTGAATGTTCTAGACCAGAAACCCATGGGTGCGTGCCTGTGCCGCGTCAGAACCGACGAAGCAAGCTAAAGCCGCCACTCAGCTTTGTCGCCTTCCCGAATGCCCAGCTCGGCGGCGCGGCCGCCACGGATCTCGAGCACGGCGCCGATCGGTTCGCCCGACGGCAAGGGCGTTAGGTCCAGCTCCTTCGCATGAGTGATGCGCCCGATCGTACCATCCGGCCGGATGAAGACGATGTCGAGCGGGATCAGAGTGTTCTTCATCCAGAAGGCCACCTCCTGCGGCGGCTCATACGGGAATATCATCCCGCGATCACCCGCAAGCGATTTGCGGAACATAAGGCCGCGTTCCTGCTGATCCTGGGTGCCCGCCACTTCAACCGTGAAGCGATGATTCCCGTTCGCCGAATGAATTGTCAACGCCGTCTCTGGCAAACCGGTCTGCGCCTGCTTGTCGGGAGAAATGTTTTGCGCCGGCGCTTCCGGACTGCACGCGACGAGGATCGCGGCGGCAGCGGCGGTTAGTCCGTGAAGTCGTCGTCTTGGATGCGAAGCTCGACCGCGGTCAGACCCTTGCCGCTCGGCGCGATGCGCGCTTCGAGCATCTGACCCGGCTGAAGATCGCCGAGATGCGCGTGACGGACCGTCTCCATGTGGACGAACACGTCCTCGCCGCCCAATTCCTCGGGCCGCTTCACGAAGCCGTACCCACGCACTCGATTGAACCATTTCACCTCCACCGGCTCGTACCCACCAGCCGCGTCTGAGAGCGCCTTGCGGTCCGAACGTTCGGAGGGAGACATGGACGACCGGGGCTGCTGCGGCAAGGCCGCGGAGAGGTCGATCGAGATAACCTTCTTCGCCTGAAGCCCGCGCTCAAGCTTCACCGGAATGACCTCGATCACAGCGCCTTCCGGCACACTTCGACGGCCGTGCTCGCGAAGGACGCTGAAATGGAGGAGGACATCGCCCTCGAGTCCATCACAGATGAGAAAGCCGAAGCCACGGGTGGCATCGAACCATTTCACCCGGCCTGTTACCGCAGGCAAATCGGGCGCTGCTGATGATTCATCAGGATCCATTTGAGGACTAGGAGAGGGCTCAGCCAGCTTTGCGTTAGCGCGTGTCACACCGCCTATTACCATTTACGCGAGTGTCGGCAAACCGACTTTACGCTGCGGTAGACCGAAAGCGGTCAAAAACTTGATCAAGGTTAGAAAGATTTTCGGGCTCGACTGCTAAGATGGCACTGGCCAGAGTGTAATCGTGGCCTGCCCGCACCATCGCCGCGAGCGCTTTCTGCCGCTGCTTCGGGTCGCGTTCCGCCTTTTCCGCGAACGGTCCGATCCGCCGGCGCCGTGCAAATTTCAGAGCTGCACTTAAAGCCTCAGATTCCGCGTGCTCGTGCGCTGCGGCCCCGCCCTCCTCGTCAATACCGGCGACGCGAAGCGCGTCCATCACGCGTCTTTTCCCGTAGCCGCGCGAGGTCAGCGCTTGCGATTTCGCTATCGCGTAGGCCTCGTCATTAACGTACCCGAGCTCGGCGAACCGGTCTGCAATGCGCGCGAAGTCCGGCTCCCGCTCCCCTACCCAGCCGCGTTCGCGCACCTTTCGCGCGAGGTACGACTTCAGCTTCACGCGGGTTGTGGCGAAGCGGCCCACGTAGCGCAAAGCAAGCTCGTTCAAGGCCGCTTCATCGAGCGGTTTTGGAGGGCGGCGCGCTCTTGACTGTTTCATGACGCCCTTTTTGTGCCATAGTCGCCGACCATCAGGAACCGTCCGCACGAGAGGTGCGGCAATGATACGAATTAGAACAACCAGGGAAGGGACGGCGTGCTCGATCGCAACGCCTCAGTGAAGACCGAGCTTGCCCCGCCAGGCGCGACACCCACTCTTGACACGCTGCCGCGACGCCTCGCGGATTTCGCGACGATCGGAGAGGCGCTCGACTATGCGGCCCAAGGGCGCCGTGGTCTCAATTTCCACGATGCACGCGGTTCGCTGACGCAGGCCTACGCCTTCGCCGAGCTGCGCGACAATTCAATGCTGCATGCCCGCCGCTTCATCGCGCTCGGGATCAAGCCCGGCGACCGCATCGCGCTCGTTGCCGAGACCGGCGCCGAGTTCGCGTCCTGTTTCTTCGGTGCGGTTTATGCCGGCGCATGGCCGGTCCCGCTCCCGCTGCCGACCAGCTTCGGCGGGCGTGAAGCCTATGTCGATCAGCTCGGCATCCAGCTGACGAGCTGCGACCCGGTGCTTTTCCTGTACCCACCAGAGCTTTCGGATTTCTGCGGAGAGGCCGCTGCCAAGGCCCATGTGCCCTCCCGCGCCTGGGATTCACTTGCTACTGTCAGCACCGTCGATGTTGAGCTTCCGCAGGCCAGTCCGGACGATATCGCTTATCTTCAATATTCCAGCGGATCGACGCGGTTCCCGCACGGTGTCGCCGTCACGCACCGCGCGCTGCTCGACAACCTGCGCTCGCATGGCATCGGGCTCAAAGTCGAGGAGACCGACCGCTGCATTTCGTGGCTGCCGTGGTACCACGATATGGGGCTGGTCGGGTGCTTCCTGTCGCCGATGTCGCTTCAGTTCTCCGTCGATTATCTCAAGACCGAAGATTTCGCGCGCCGCCCGCTTGCGTGGCTCGACATGATCACACGCAATCCCGGCACATCCGTCAGCTATTCGCCTACGTTCGGCTACGACATCTGCTCGCGCCGCATGAGCTCGCAAACGCGCGCCGAGGACCAATTCGACCTTTCCCGATGGCGCATCGCCGGCAACGGCGCCGACATGATCCGCCCGGATGTAATGCAGTCGTTCGTGGACAGCTTCGCAAAGGCCGGTTTCGAGGCTTCGGCCTTTTGCCCGAGCTACGGCCTCGCTGAAGCCACTCTCGCCGTCTCGCTCATGCCGCCCGGCGAGGGCATCCGCCTCGAGCTGGTGGAGGAGAATGAGCTTTCCGGCTGCGCACCAGACGGTGACGAACGTCCGCGCCGTTACCGCGCTGTCGTCAATTGCGGGAAGCCGGTCACCGGCATGGAGATCGAGATCCGCGGCCCCTCGGGCGAGATCCTGCCCGATCGCGGCATCGGCAAGGTCTATGTCCGCGGCGGCAGCGTGATGCACAGCTACTTCCGGGACGAAGAATCCACGAAGGCTTGCCTCAGCGACGAGGGTTGGCTCGACACCGGCGACATGGGCTACATGTCGAAGGGCTACATCTTCATCGTCGGACGCGCCAAGGACATGATCATCATCAACGGGCGCAACCATTGGCCGCAGGACATCGAATGGGCCGTCGAGCAGCTGCCCGGCTTCAAGTCCGGTGACATCGCCGCCTTCGCGATCACCGGTCCAAGCGGCGAGGAGACCCCGGCGGTTCTCGTCCACTGCCGCGTGTCCGATGCCGAAGAGCGCGGCCGGCTGCGCGACGAAATTCGGGAGCGCGTCCGCGCGATCACCGGGATCACGCCGGTCGTCGAGCTGGTCCCGCCGCGCACGCTGCCACGCACCAGCTCCGGCAAGCTGTCCCGCACCAAGGCGCGCAATCTTTATCTGTCGGGCGAAATCCAGCCCTACGACATCGCTGCTTGAACCGCGAAGACTGACGTTCCGGA
Organism: uncultured Alphaproteobacteria bacterium; assembly: GCA_963752025.1. Lineage (GTDB taxonomy): Bacteria > Pseudomonadota > Alphaproteobacteria > Sphingomonadales > Sphingomonadaceae > Sphingomicrobium. Next base: position 116,117 of record CAVVWY010000030.1, read on the forward strand.
ATTATCCGCAACGGCTCGTCTGCAGCTAGAACGAAATCAACCTCGGACCCGTCACGACCACGGGTGACGTCTTGCGCGTCGCCGGATCGCTGACGGTAATGTCCTCGACCGCTTTCCACGTGCCGTCCTGCTGCTTCGTGTAGACAGTCACGTAAGTGCCGCTCTCGCTGACGATTTGCGTCGTCTTGCGGTCCTCATGCTTCTCGCTGAAGTGTCCGCGTGAATATGCGAGGTCGCCAGAGCTTGCGACATCGATCTTGTCGCTCGCGAAGGTCACGCCGAAGTACGCATCTGAGAGCGCGTCTGCATAAACCTTGCGGATCGCCGTCGACCCGTCCGCCACCGCGCCATCGGCAACGAAATGCGCGTCGTCCGCATAGTGACTCATCAAGCCTTCGAGGTTCTTCGCCTTGAATTCCTCGTTCCATTTTTTCTCGTCGGCTTGGATCACAGTCTTGACCTCAGCCGGATCGGTTTTCGCTTCCTGCTTCTGACATGCGGCCAAAGTCACCGCGAGCACAGCCACCCCCAGCACCAACGATCCGTTCATGGATTGCCCCCCTCTTATACGAGGGCGGGACGCTGCGCCGCCGTCAATCGCGAGTCAACGTGGCCGCTGCCCGCGAACCGCCGGCAGCATCCGCGACAGCAGCCGGTCCTTGAGCACATAATGGTGATAGAGTGCGGCAAGCGCATGCGCGAACGCGATGATCATGATCGCCCAACCAAGATATTCGTGCACCGAATGCAGCAGGTGCCGTGTCGGCCGGCCCGCGGCACCGTAAGGTCCCGGAATACCGAACAGACCGAAGAACTCTACAGGATGGCCTTGCGCCCATCGGAATGCGAAACCGGTCGCGGCTTGCGCGACGAGCAGCAGATAAAGCAGGTAGTGGACGGCCTTCGACGCAAGCCTCACCCAGCCGACTTCGAGGGAAGAGACCTGATGTCCGGGGATCAGGCGCCACACCAGCCGTGCGATGATCACCGCGGTAAGCAAGACGCCAAGGGACACGTGCAGGGTCTGAAGGCTCTCTGCAGTGTCGTGGGAGAAATAGTCCCACGTGATCGCCAGCAAGAAATTCGCGATCACCAGCGCCGCTGTTGCCCAGTGCAGAAAAACCGCGACATTGTCATAGGTTGTCCCGTCGTCACCGGCGAGGACGCGTGAGCCCTCTCTAAGACCCGAATTCGGCGCGTTCATCTAGCTGCTCCTGAATGAGTGAGGTCAATGGACCGGGCCCGGGGCGGTTCCATCCACCGCCTGAGCTCTTTACCAAGATCGAGCTAAGATATATCTTATAGATATGCAGCAAACGCTCCCTACCCTTGCTTCGACCGCGGTCGTATCGCCCCGCAACGGCTCTCGCTATCTGCAGCAACTCTGCAAGCATTGGTCGCATAACCTCGAGACCGAGTTCACTCTGGGGCGCGGGCGCGTCATCTTTCCCCGCAATGCGCGCGGGGCCGATTACCCGGCCGATGCGGCGGTGAACTTCAACGCCCTGCAGGACGGCCTCGCCATTCGCATCGATGCGTCGTCGGCCGATCAGCTCGAAGGGCTGAAAGGCGCCGTCGAGCGCCATCTCGGCCGTTTCGCTTTCCGGGAAGCGCCGCTCACCTACGACTGGCACTAAACCGCCGCTCAACTATTAGACGCGGATGACCGATCAAGAAGCCCGTTCCGAAGCGCTCGCCAAGGTCCCTGCGGTGACGCTCGGCTTCTGGATCATCAAGGTCCTTGCAACCACGCTCGGCGAGACCGGCGGCGACACCGTGACCATGAGCTGGCTCGGCGAAACGACAGACCATCCCGTGCCATACGGCTATCTGATCGGGACAGCGATCTTTGGGGTCATCCTGGTGGCGCTCGTCATCGCCCAGATCCGCTCGCGCAAGTTCAACCCATGGCTCTATTGGGCGACGATCGTCGCCTCGACGACCTGCGGCACAACGCTCGCCGATTTCGCGGACCGCTCGCTCGGGATCGGCTATCCCGGCGGATCGCTCCTGCTCCTGACGCTCGTGCTGCTGTCGCTGTTCGCCTGGTGGCGAGCGCTGGGCACGATCAACGTGAACACCGTCTCCGATCCGGCCGAAGAGACCTTCTACTGGATCACCATCACCTTTTCGCAGACGCTCGGGACCGCCCTCGGTGACTGGAGCGCAGACCCGATCAGCGATGGGGGTTGGGGCCTCGGCTATTCCGGCGGCGCAGTGGTCTTCGGCGCCGGACTGGCAATCCTCGCCATCCTCTACTTCACGACCAGGGTCAGCCGCGTTTTCCTCTTCTGGGCCGCCTTCATCCTAACCCGCCCACTTGGCGCGACGGTGGGCGACTGGTTCGACAAGCCGGTGGCAAAGGGCGGCCTGGACATGAGCCGCCCGCTCGCTTCGGCGGCCCTCGCGATGGTCATCATCGCACTGATCATCATACTGCCGCAGCGGCCCGGTCAGCATCCCGGACGGACGGAAGCGCACGCGTGAAGCTCAGCCGTTTCGCCGCGCTCGCGTTGATCGGCGGGGCGGCTCCAGCGCTCGCCGGCCCGCCATACCTTACGGACGATCCCGTCCCGACGGACACGGGCCACTGGGAAATCTACGCCTTCGGTTCCGGCGAAGGCCGCAAGTCGAACCTCGGCGCGGACGCCGGCGTCGACCTCAATTACGGAGCGGTGAAAGGTATCCAGCTTACCGCCACGCTGCCACTTAGCTTCAGCCACACGCCGCTCGACGGCTGGCGCAGTGGTTCGGGGGACATTGAGCTCGGCGTGAAATACCGCTTCATGGATGACGAGCACGCAGGTCTCTCGGCTGCGATCTTCCCGCGCGTCATCTTGCCGACGGCGGCGCACAGCCCCGGGGAAAGAGCGAGCTTCCTGCTACCCATGTGGTTGGAGAAGGACTTCGCCGGCGGCACCAGCCTGTTCGGCGGCGCCGGCTTCACGATGAATCCGGGAAGCGCAAATCGCGACTTCTGGCAGGCAGGCATCGCCGCCACGCAGGACGTGGGCAAACAGCTATCGTTAGGTGCCGAGATCACGCGACAGGGATCCGACACCACCGGCGAGACGGCACAGACCCGCGCCGGCGTCGGCGCCACGGTGAAGCTCTCGGACCATTATGCGCTGTTGTTCTCCGGCGGTCCGACCTGGGCCGGCCATCGAACTAGCTACCACTTTTACGCGGCGCTCGGCCTCTACTTCTAAGGCGCGACGACGAGGACGCGAAAAGTTCCAGGAAAAGGTTTCGGCCGCTGGTTTCCGACCGGCGGTGCGAGCGTCGCCGACGGCAGATAGGCACGGCCCGTGCTGGGATCGAGCGCGATGGTTCGCGCGCTTACAGCCGTCGCAATCTGGCCGATAACCTCGGGAGAAGCGCCCAGCCGGATCAGCGTGAGATTGCCGTCGCGGCCCGCCGGAACCAGTGCGATCTTGCGCTGCGCGTCGAAAGCGGCGCCATCCGCACCCTTCCCGATCGGCAGCCGCGCCACTTGTCGGCCGTCTGTCGTTGAGATCACTGCAATGCCATTCGCGCAGGCCGACAGCAGCTCACGCGATCCCGGATCGTAGGCAATGCCGGTGGGACCGTCGCACCCTTCAAGCGCGAAGCGCGTGACGAGCTTGCGCGCCTGAGTGTCGATCACGGCAACCTCGTTCTTGTCCTCGATGTTGACGTAGAGCCCGCCCCGCCCGTCCGCGACGCCGAGCTCGAGCGATCCGCCGACTGGAACCGTCGCGAGGACCTTCGCACTTTCCGGATCGATGACCGTCACATCGCCGCTGCCGGGATTCATGACCCAGATCGTACGCGTCGCAGGATCGTACGCAGCAGCGTCCGGCTTAGTGCCTGTGGGAATCGTCGCGCGGAGCTTGCCGGTGGTTCCGTCGAAAAGCAGCGCGTCGTTCGTTTCGCCGTTCGTCGAGAGCACCTCGTTCGTGCCGGGGATGGCGAGCGCTGCATGGAGCCGCTTGCCGGCTACGAGATGGTCCGTCGCCTTGCCGGTCCGTAAGTCGATTGCCGTCACGCCGTCCCCATGGGCGACGTAAAGTCTCTGCCGTGCAGGATCGACGCTCAGCAGGTCCCAGCCGCCGTCGCCGGCGGGAAGCTGCGCGACGACGCGGTAGTGCGGTTCAGCTGCCGGCGCGGCTTGCGAAAGTGCGGCGGCGGCAAGGATCGACAATAGGCGCACGACATTCCCCCTGCTCATCTGCGATCGAGCTTAGCGACTGCTGCCGCCGCGCGCGAATTACATGGCTGCAATGTGGGGCTTTGAATTTTGCCGGTATCGATAATCGCGCACTGCGGCGTCGATCGTCGCGAAAAAGCGGCTTTCGTCGAAGCGGCTCAGCAGGCCGAACCTCTTGAGCTTGTCCTTCACGGGGTCCTTGAGTTCCGCAAAGCAGAGCCTGATGCCGCGCAGGCTGAGCGTCTGCTCGAGCGAGACGAGAGCGTCTGCCGCAGTGACGTCCACGCTGGTGATGGGCGACGCGAAACGATCACCTCCCGCACTGCCGTCGGTGACGCTCAATCGCATCGAGCACTCGCTCACTGAACAGCTCCGCATTGGCGAAGAAGAGAGGCGCGTCCCAGCGGAACAGGACCAGGTCAGGCACGCGCCCGTGCTTGGGATAGCGCTCGGTGTCGTGGTAGCCCTCGACCCCCTCCGGCTCGCCGAGCACCGCCCAGTGAGGCTTCCAGCCATCCCAGAGGAATTCGAAGATGGCGATGACGATCGCGACGCCGATGCCTGAATCGCCCGAAACACCGCGACACCAACGGTGCACAGGATCGACAACCAGAACTCCCACCGCTGAATCCGATAGATCCGAGCCAGGTCACGACTTCGAACAGGCCGATAGCAGCGGCAATCACCACGCCCGCGAGCGCGGCATAAGGCAGATTGCGGAACAGAGTCGGTGCAGCAACCATCACCACCGCCACGATCAAGGCGCCGACGACGCCGGCGAGTTAACAGATGCAACCGGCGGCCCCCCCCCCCCCCCCCCCCCCCCCCCCCCCCCCCCCCCCCCCCCCCCCCCCCCCCCCCCCCCCCCCCCCCCCCCCCCCCCCCCCCCCCCCCCCCCCCCCCCCCCCCCCCCCCCCCCCCCCCCCCCCCCCCCCCCCCCCCCCCCCCCCCCCCCCCCCCCCCCCCCCCCCCCCCCCCCCCCCCCCCCCCCCCCCCCCCCCCCGCGCGCGCGCGCCCGCCGCCGCCGTGCGGCGGCGGCGGCGGCGGCGGCCGGCCGGCCCCCCCCCCCCCCCCGCAGGAACAAAAAAAA
>CAVVWY010000031.1:0-171683 GCA_963752025.1 uncultured Alphaproteobacteria bacterium
TCGCCTGAGCGGTGAGAGCCTCGTTATCAGCGGCCGCGGGAGCCTTCAGGAAAAGGTCGGTCCTCATGTTGATGAAGAAGCTGCCGCCAACTCCAGCCCGCAGAGCAGCCAGTCTCGCGACCTGATCTTGTACGTCGTAAAGGCGATCGGTGCCGACGACCTGGTCCTCGAAGTTGCATCCGATCGCGCCGGTCTGCGGCGAGGCGCCGTCCATTGGTCTTGTGGCTTCGACGTCGTCGGCGTACCCACCTTCGAAGTCGACGGTCACTGGAAGCGTCGACCGTCTTCACAATGCGAGCTGCGTTCGGCAGCGCGAAGTCGAGTCGGCACTTCTTGGCCGTCCGCCGAAGCCATTGGCCATGGCGACCGACGCGCTGCCGGTTGCGATCGCCTTTGGCACCGCGACTTGGCGACGGCCTCGGCGCTGCCCGCTCCCAGACGTTGAACAGCACCAGCGGATCGCCCGCGACGTGCAATTTTGCGAAGTCATCGAACTTGCTCATGACGGCCTTTCGCCTTCGGAGGTGCAAGTGTCTTGCGGCAGATCGGCTGTCGGCGCCTCTCGATTATTGCGCTCAACACATGAGCTCAGTTTATCGCTGCTCTGCCCTCTTTCATGCGCCATCAGTGCGCGATGCGGGAAGGGGCCGTGACTGATCCGCGCGACGCCTGCTCCGGCCCAGACCTTTTTGTCGGGCGCTCCGGGGAAAGCGATGACGTTGAGCGGCAGAGGCACTTCGCGAACGACGCGCTCGATCTGTGCCGGATCGGCAGACGGGGGACGAAAAAGCCGCTCGGCGCCTGCGTCGGCGAAGGCCTTGCCCGCTCGACTACCTGATCGATCAGCGCTTCGTCACGGGTTTGCGTCTTTAGGAACAGGTCGGTCCGGCGCGTTGATGTAGAATGCATCGCCGACCGTTTGGCGGATCTTGGCGATGCGCCCTGCCTGGAGGTCGAGCGGATGAACGCCTTCGCCTGCCGATGACTTGGTCCTCGAAATTGCAGCCCACCGCGCCGGTTTCCGCGAGCCGAGCGACGTTGCGCCGCCTTCGGCTCGGGATCCGCTGAATAGGCGCCTTCGAAATCCACCGTGAGCGGCACTTCGACGGCGTCGACGATCCGCCTGGCGTTGGCGAACACGAATTCCGATCGGCACCTCTGACCGTCGGGCCAGCCGTTGGCGTCGGCGACCGGATGGCTGCCGGTGCCAGTGCCTTTGCACCCGCCGGCAATCGACGGCAAGGGCGCTTCCACGTCCCAGATATTGTAAAGGACGACCGGATTGCCCGGCACGTGAAGCGCGGCGAAGGTTTCGTATGTGTCCGCCATGGCTGTTGCGACTAGGCCCACCGCGCGCCGAGCGCAAATCCGGCCAGGCCGTCACAAAAATGCAATCTTTCTGTAACAGTTGAGCCGCCGAACCGAAGCTACGGCGTTTCGCAAGAAGTGCTAAAAGAAGGAGCCTCAGCCTGTGAACAGGAAGATCGTCGCGCTGCCACTGGCGGCGCTGCTTGCCTCATGCGGATCAAATACGGGCGGATCCGCTGGCTCGACGAACGACATCCGGATCGTGGGCTCGTCGACGGTTTCTCCGTTCCGAAGGCAGTCGCGGAAACCTTCATGCGGGCTACCACCGGGATTAACGTCACCGTGGAGTCGACCGGCACGGGCGCCGGCATGAAGCTGTGGTGCGCGGGCGTGGGCAGCCAGTATCCGGATGTCGAGGACGCATCGCGCCGCATCAAGAAGAGCGAATTCGACACCTGCGTGAAGAATGGGGTGAAGACGGTTATCGAAGTTCCGGTCGGCATCGATGGGCTGACGATCATCGAGGCGACGAACGGCCCGGGCATGAAGTTGACGCCTGCGGACATCTACAAGGCACTCGCCGCCAACCCGTTCGGCAAAGGCCCGAACAAGGCACAGACGTGGAAAGACGTGAACCCCTCGCTTCCCGCCGTGAAGATCCACGTCCTCGGCCCGCCGCCGACATCAGGCACACGTGACAGCCTTGCGGACCTTTACCTCACCAAGGGCTGCGATACGGACCCGGCGATGAAGGCGCTGTCAAAGACGAACGACGACCAGCACAAGCAGGTCTGCACGAAGATCCGTGAGGACGGTGCCTATGTGGAGGCCGGCGAGAACGACAACCTGCTTGTGCAGAAGGTGTCCAGCGATCCCGGCACGCTCGGTGTGCTCGGCTATTCGTACCTCGAGCAGAATGCCGACAAGGTACGCGCGGTGGCCATCAACGGCATCGCTCCGACGGAGCAGACGATTGCCGACCTCTCTTACCCCGGCGCGCGCAAGCTCTTCATCTACGTGAAGGGTGAGCACATGCAGGCCAAGCCAAAGCTTCGCGATTTCGTTGCGACCTACGCTAAGATGTGGGGCAATAATGGCCCGCTTGAGCGCCGTGGTCTCGTCCCGATGAGCGGTGCGGACGCAGCGGCAGCCGCCGCCCAGGCGAACGACCTTAAGCCGCTGTCCGCGACCGGCCTCGAGTAGGACTGGATCGGCACGCGGCATGAGCCTCGCGATTGCGCTCGTCGCAGTACTCATCGTTGCGCTTGGTGCCGGCTGGGCAGCTTACGCCCATGCCGGTCGCCTGCGCGCGGGCAGCCAACTCAACTCGCTGCCGCTCTACCACGGTGGCTATGCGGCGCTGTGGGCGGCGATCCCTGCTCTGCTGATCCTTGCCGCCTGGGCGCCCATCCAGTCCCGCCTCGTTGATCAGTCGGTATTGTCGAGTCCTGAGGGGCTGGCGCTCCCACCTTCGACCATGCAGCGTGAGGCAATCCTGTCGGAGGCGCGAGAAATTGCCGCCGGCGAGCGTGAGCAGGGCTTCAATCCTGAGTTCCTCGACCATCGCCCCTCGGATCCACGCGGCTCATTCCCTCTACTCCGCGATGGGAGGAGGCGTGGCATTGCTGGTGGCGCTGGGCGGAGGTGTCCTCGCGTATCGGCGGAGCGCCCCGCAGTTCCGCGCGCGAAACGGTGTCGAGCGGTGGGTAATGGTCGTCCTGTTCGCGGCGTCCCTCATCGCCATCCTGACAACGCTCGGCATTCTACTATCACTGATGTTCGAGAGCCTACGCTTCTTCCGGATGGTTCCGCCGCAGTCGTTCCTCTTTGGGCTCGAGTGGAGCCCGCAGACGGCGATCCGCGCGGACCAGGCCGGGTCCTCAGGTGCGTTCGGTTCGATCCCACTCATGTGGGGAACCTTCTTCATCGGCGCGATCATCGCCATGCTGGTCGCCATTCCGCTGGGTCTGATGAGCGCCATCTATCTGACGCAATATGCGCCCCCGCGGCTTCGTTCCTGGCTGAAGCCGATCCTCGAGATCCTCGCTGGCGTGCCGACAGTCGTTTACGGCTACTTCGCCGCGCTGACCGTCGCACCGGTGGTTCGCGATTTCGGCCTATCGCTTGGCGTTAAGTCCGCAAGCAGCGAGAGCGCCCTGGCGGCCGGTCTGGTCATGGGGGTCATGATCATCCCCTTTATCAGCTCCATGGCCGATAATTCGATCGCGGCAGTGCCTCAGTCCATGCGCGACGGCAGCCTGGCGCTTGGCGCGACGACGTCGGAAACAATCCGCAAGGTTCTCTTCCCGGCGGCCATCCCGGGCGTTATGGGCGGCATCCTCCTGGCGGTCAGCCGCGCGATCGGCGAAACGATGATCGTCGTGATGGCGGCCGGCCTGTCGGCAAATCTCACAGCCAACCCGTTTGCGAGCGTCACGACCGTGACTGTCCAGATCGTCCAGCTGCTAACTGGCGATCAGGAGTTCGACAGCGCGAAGACCCTTGCAGCCTTCGCGCTCGGTCTCGCGCTGTTCCTGATCACCTTGCTCCTCAACCTGATCGCCCTTCACATCGTGCGGCGTTATCGGGAGCAATACGAATGACCGACGTACGCACGGACATTCCGGCGTCCGCAACGGCGAAGCCGGGCGCCCGCTGGAGAGATGCTGCGGCGAGCCGCAGAGTGCGCCGGCGCTACGTTGTCGAGCGCTGGTTCCGCGCGGCCGGCCTGCTAGCAATCGGCATTTCGGTGCTGTTCCTCGCCTTTCTCCTCTATAGCATGGGGTCGAAGGGCTTGGGCGGCTTCGTCCATTACGAAGCACGGCTGCCGATCGAGTTCGCGAAAACGGACCTGTTCCTCGATCCAGCGACGCTGCGTGCGCCCGACGCGAACCAAAAAGTGAGGGCGGCGGATCTCGAGGGTGCGATCGCGACGGCTGCAAAGGCCGCTTACGGTGCCGAAGCCGAGCAGATGTTCAGCGAGGCCGCTTCGTACAGCCTTGCGGATCAGATCGTCCGCAATCCCGATATGCTGAATGGCAGCTCGCAGGTCTGGCTGCCTGTCTCCAGCCGGATCGACATAGCGGCGAAGCAGGAGGGTGATGCCGCAAGCGAAAAGCTGGTGAGCCTGCTCAAGCAGCGCGGTGCACTCCGCAGTGCCTTCAATACGACGTTCCTCACGGCATCGGACGCAACCGATCCCTCGGCAGTTGGTGTGTGGGGAGCGCTCAAGGGCACCTTTTTCACGATCCTCGTCACGATGGCATTGGCCTTTCCGGTAGGCGTGCTTGCCGCGGTCTACCTTGAGGAATTCGCGCCGCGGAATTGGTGGACTGATGCGATTGAGGTCTCGATCAACAATCTTGCGGCGGTGCCCTCGATCATCTTCGGCCTCCTTGGCCTGGCGGTGTTCTTGAACGTCATGAACCTGCCTCGTTCGGCGCCGCTTGTAGGCGGAATGACTCTCGCTCTGATGACGATGCCGGTCATCGTGATTGCAGGGCGCAACGCGATCAAGACGGTGCCGCCGTCGATCCGCGATGCCGCGTTAGGTATTGGTGCGTCGAAGATGCAGGTGACGTTCCATCACGTTCTTCCGCTGGCGCTTCCCGGCATTCTTACCGGCACGATCATCGGCATGGCACGCGCGCTCGGGGAGACGGCGCCGCTACTAATGATCGGCATGCGTGCCTTCATTGCCGCGCCGCCGGGCGGGATCGCCGACTCTGCGACGGTGCTTCCGGTGCAGATTTTCCTTTGGTCAGATGAGGTCGACCGCGGCTTCGTCGAGAAGACGAGCGCGGCGATCATCGTGCTTTTGCTGTTCATGCTGCTCATGAATGGCCTCGCTATATACCTTCGCAACCGCTTCGAGCGCCGCTGGTGATGAACATGAAGGAAAAAATGCCGATCACACCCACGACGCCGATGCCCACCACCTCGACGGCCGTTGCTGCCGAGGCGAATAGGAGAGGTCCGTCGACTGCCGACGAGAACGCCCCCGAGTTCCGGGCACCCGACGGGCCGCACGAACTCGATTCCGGCCCTATGATCCCACCCCAAGTGGTCCCCACTGATGATGTCGCCGAGGGCGTAGACGCCGGTCGCGCGTCTAAGATGAGAGCAAATGACGTGAGCGTCTTCTATGGCGAGAAGCGCGCGCTGAATGGCGTGTCGATCCGGATCTACGAAGAATTGGTCACTGCCTTCATCGGTCCGTCCGGCTGCGGCAAGTCCACGTTTCTGCGCTGCCTCAATCGCATGAACGACACCATTCCTTCGGCGCGCGTAACCGGCCGCATCGAGCTCGACGGCGAGGACATCACGAGTCCCGACATGGACGTGGTGCAGCTGCGGGCCCGTGTCGGGATGGTGTTCCAGAAGCCCAATCCCTTCCCGAAGTCGATCTACGAGAACGTCGCGTACGGTCCTCGCATCCACGGCATTTCAAATTCGAAGTTGGACCTCGACGAGATCGTCGAGAAGTCGCTCAAGCGCGCGGGTCTTTGGGATGAAGTGAAGGACCGTCTGTCGGAGAGCGGCACGGCCCTCTCCGGCGGCCAACAGCAGCGCCTGTGCATCGCCCGCGCGATTGCCGTCGATCCAGAGGTGATCCTCATGGACGAGCCGTGCTCGGCGCTCGACCCCATCGCTACCGCGAAGATCGAGGAACTCATCCACGAGCTGCGTGGCCGGTACGCGATCGCCATCGTGACCCACAATATGCAGCAGGCCGCACGCGTCTCGCAGCGCACGGCTTTCTTCCACCTCGGCGAGCTCGTCGAATACGGCAAGACCTCGGAGATCTTTACGAACCCGCGCCAGCCGCGCACCACCGACTACATTACCGGCCGTTACGGCTGATCGGAGCAGGATGAATGCAGCAAGCTAGCGGACATACGCTCAAGGCCTTCGATGAGGACATTGAACGCCTGCGCGCGCTCATCAGCCAGATGGGCGGCTTGGCCGAACATTCGATCGGCGAGGCGATGCGCTGCCTGATCCAACGCGACATCGAAGGTGCTGCGCGGATCGTCGAAGACGACAAGAAGCTCGACGCGCTGGAGATCGAGACCGAGCGCCGTGCTGTGCAGCTGATCGCGCTTCGTGCGCCAATGGCCGGTGACCTGCGCGACGTCGTGGCCGCGCTCAAGATTTCCGGCGTGGTCGAACGCATCGGCGATTACGCCAAGAATATCGCTAAGCGCGTGCCGCTTCTCGAAAGTGCTGGGAAGATCGAGCCGATGTCGCTGCTGCCGGAGATGGCGCGGATTGCAACGGAGATGGTGCACGACGTGCTCGACGCATTCGTCGAGCGCGATGCGCAGGCCGCGGTGCGCGTGTGCGAGCGCGACGCCGCAGTGGACGACTTCTATGACTCCATTTTCCGACTCTCCTCACGCACATGATGGAGAACCCACACTATATCGGTCAGTCGGCTCATCTCCTGTTCGTCGCCAAGAACCTCGAGCGTGTCGGCGACCATGCAACCAACATTGCCGAAATGGTCTATTACGCCGCCGCCGGTCACCACATGACGGACCGGCCCGGCAAGTCAGCGAGCGCATTATGAACAATACGCGTCTGCTACTGGTCGAAGACGATCGCGCTCTGGCCGATCTCGTGACCTTCCACTTCGAGCGATCGGGCTACGAAGTAACGCGCACTGGTGATGGCGAGGAAGCGCTGGTCCTGGTCGACGAAATGAAACCCGACATCATCCTGCTCGACTGGATGATCGAAGGCATAAGCGGCATCGAGGTATGCCGTCGCCTGCGCCGCCGTCCGTCAACGGCTAACGTGCCGATCATGATGCTGACCGCACGGGGTGAGGAAAGCGACCGGATCCGCGGCTTCGAAACGGGGGCGGACGATTATGTCACCAAGCCGTTCAGTCCGCGTGAGCTGGTGGCGCGCGTCGGCGCCGTCATGCGCCGGATCCGCCCTGCGCTGGCCGGCGAGCAGCTTTCCTACGCCGACGTCGAGATGGACGTCGCCGCGCACAAGGTCAGGCGCGGCGGGCAACCCGTACCGCTCGGCCCTACCGAGTTTCGGCTCCTGAAGCACTTCCTCGAGCATCCAGGTCGGGTCTTTTCGCGCGAGCGCCTGCTGGATGCGGTCTGGTCGCACGATCCCGACATCGACGCTCGAACGGTCGACGTCCACGTCCGGCGGCTTCGTCAGGCGATGAACGGCATCGATAAGCCGGATATCATCCGAACCGTCCGATCGGCGGGCTATTCGCTGGACGCAGAGGGCTGAGCTCGTCTGAACGAACCCCTATAGCTACCGCGCCAGTTTCCGCTAAACGCGGAGCCAAACATACGTTCGAGGGGGATTATGTTCGCCTGGTTTCAGCGGCTGTTGCCCCAGAAGGGCGACTTCTTCGGCATGTTCGAAGCGCACGCCGCAACACTGGTCAGTGCAGCCGGCGTTCTGCAGCAGCTGGCCGAAGATCGTGCTTCTCCTCAGGAGGCGCTCCGCAACATCCGCGACGACGAGCACCGCGCCGACGACGTCATCAGGCAAGTGCTCACAGCCGTCCGCAAGACATTCCTGACGCCGTTTGACCGCGGCTCGATCACCTCGCTAATCGGGTCAATGGATGATGCGATCGACGAGATGCTCGCGGTCGCGCGGGCCATCGACCTCTATGAGCTGCGTGAGCTTCGGCCGGAAATGAAGGACATGGTGCGGCTCATCTCTGAAGCTGCGAATGTCACTGCCCAGGCCGTGCCGCTGCTACGTGACGTCACTGGCAATGGTGCTAAGCTGCACCAGCTGACCGGAAGGCTCGTTAGCCTTGAGGGGCATGCTGATGAGGTGCATGCGGCGGGTCTCAAAAGCGCGTTCAAGACAGCTCGGGAGAACCCGCTTCAGTTCGCCGTCTGCCGGGAGGTGTTCAAGAACCTCGAGCGGGTCACCGATGCGTTCGAGGATGTCGCGAACGAGATCGACGGGATCGTCATCGATCACGCCTGATGTACGAGCTTGCATTTCCCCTTCTGGTTGGCCTCGTTGTCGTCGCGCTTCTGTTCGACGTTTTGAACGGCCTCCACGATGCGGCGAACTCGATCGCGACCGTGGTCGGGACGCGCCGAATCAGCCCGGTTGGGGCGGTGGCGTTCGCCGCCTTTTTCAACTTCGCTGCTTATTTCTTGGCGCTTCAGTGGCCCTCGCTGCACAAGGTCGCTGACACGATCGGCAAAGGCCTGATCGATAAGGACCTCGTCACGCCCGGAGTGGTCTTCGGGGCGCTCGTCGGCGCGATGTTCTGGAACATAGTGACGTGGCTCAAGGGTATTCCATCCTCTTCCAGTCACGCGCTCGTCGGTGAACTCATCGGTGCCGGCGTTGCTCATGCCGGGATGGGAGCAATCCAATGGAATGGGCTTACCAAGACGCTGGTCGCGATCGTGCTTTCGCCCGTGCTCGGACTGATAGTCACCATGCTCATCATGCTGGTCACGAGCTGGCTTGGCGCCAGCGCCACAGCAAGGGGAGCCGAGCGAACATTTCGCAGTCTTCACTTGGTGTCTGCCGGTGCCTACTCGCTCGGCCATGGCCTGAACGATGCCCAAAAGACCATGGGCATCATCACGGTGCTGCTCTACTCGACCGGTCGTCTCCACGGTGAGTTTCACATCCCGCATTGGGTCGCTCTGAGCTGTTACGTCGCAATGGGTCTGGGCACCCTGACCGGTGGCTGGCGCATCATCGAAACCATGGGGACGCGGATCACCAAACTCTCCCAGCACCAGGGATTTTCAGCCTCTGCGGGAGGCTCGATCATGCTGTTCGCCGCTTCCTATTTTGGCATTCCGGTTTCCACCACGCACACGATCACCGGATGCGTCATCGGCGCCGGCGCAGCACGCCGCGCCTCGGCCGTGCGCTGGGGCGTGGCGGGCGATGTCATGATTGCGTGGCTGATTACCATCCCCGCTTCAGCGGCGGTCGGGGCGCTATTCTTCTGGCTGACGACCGTCTTCTGATCGGCAAGTTCGCGCTGGCGACAAGCGAACAGCAGTGACACAAATCTGACGCGCTAGCTTCATCGGAACGCCTCGCAGTCGACACAAAGCTGTAGCGGCCCGCTCCTAATCCCGCCTCACCGACCGTGAAGGTCCGGGGAAGGAACAGCTCACAATGAACACGACTTCGCCGCTCGCGGCGTCGCCCGCGAATTCATCTTTTGATATCGCTAATAGCCGTGCGCGCCGCGCCGTTGTCGCAGCCCTGCTGCTGAGCTCGGCCGCCACGCCGGCGCTGGCGCAGACCACACCGGCACCGGTCCAGGCGCCGACGCCCAGCTCCACCAACTCGGGTCAGGTTGAGCAAACGACTCAGCAGAGCCCGAGCAACGCAGCGGCCGCTCCGCAGGCCAGCGACGTCGCGAACCCGCAGACGGGTTCGACCGCAATCGAAAACAGCCCTCAGGGACCGCAGGAGCAGCAGGCAACTCGCGGTACGCTCGGCGACATTGTCGTCACCGCCACCAAGCGTGAGACGAACCTTCAGCGCACCCCGATCGCGCTCACCGTGGCGAACACACAGGCACTCGTTGACCGTCACGCGCAGAGCTTGCTCGATCTCGGCGACGGCTCAATCCCGAGCCTTCGCGTCGCTACTTTCGAAGCCCGCCAGTCAGCGCTCTCGGTCGGCATTCGCGGTATCGTACCCTTCGACCAGAACCAGACCGCGCGCGACACCCCGATCGGCGTTTACGTTGACGGTGTTTATCTCGGCCGTTCGCAGGGCCTGAATGCGTCGTTGCTCGACATCGACCGGATCGAGGTTTTGCGCGGTCCTCAGGGCACGCTCTTCGGCCGGAATACGGAGGGGGGTGCGCTCAGCATCATCACCAAGGCGCCGAGTGGCGTGTTCGGTGTTCGCGGCGTCGCCGGGTACGGCAACTATGGCAGCTACGAGGGCGCGCTCCACGTCGACCTTCCGGCATTCTATAATTTCGCAATCAAGCTCGACGGGATCGTCCAGCACCAGGATGCGACGGTTCGGAACCCGCTCGCCGGTCAGTATGGCTGGAACTATAACAACACGGTCGGGGGACGCGCGGCCGGTCGCTGGACTCCAGTGGACGGTCTGAGCGTCGACTTGGTATACGACTATACCAAGAACCAGAACACGCCGAACTACAGCCAGCTGATCAACTACAATCCCAACGGCTTCAACGTCGGCACCTATACGAACCCGACCACTGGCGCAGTCGGCACCTCGCTGTTCTTCAATGGCGCTGCCTGCAACGTCACCGTCGGCGGCGTCACGACCAACCCCTGCATCCGCCCCCTCTCGCCGATCGTGGTGGTCAGCGGACGCAACCGCCAGGGCGTGGCCGAAATTGGCGTACCGCAGCAGCCGAGCGTCGATCGGACCCACGGTTTCAGCGGCACGATCAAGTACAAGGCTCTGGACAATCTCGAACTGCGCTCGATCACTGCATGGCGCGGCGTTTCGACGAACCAGTGGGATAACTCGGGCGGCGCGCACCGCACGACCTTCGCGCCGAACACGCCGTTCAGCCGCTACAGCCTCTCCGAGCTGTTCCAGAACCAGTTCAGTCAGGAATTCCAGGCCGTCGGAAGCTTCACCAACGTCGATTACGTTGTGGGCGCCTATTACTTCAACGAGCATGCGGAAGAGGCGGCCGCCACTCCGAGCACCAATCGCTGGAACGTGGACGGCACGAGCTACACGATCCTGAGCGAAAACGGGAACGGGGTTCCGCAGCCTCCCTATAATTGTTCGAACCCGTCGGTGCCGACGCCGCCGGTCACGCCGACGCAGCCGCCGCAAGGTTGGGATCGCCAATATTGGTGCGTCCAGCGGCATAGCACCGCGGTCTCGAAGAGCTATGCCGGGTTCGGCCAAGCGACCTGGACTCCTCTGCCTCCGCTGCACATCACGCTGGGCGCGCGCTACACCCACGATAAGCGCGACGGCGTCTTGGATGTCGTGAACGGCAATGTGAATGCTGGCGGCGCGGCAGTCCTTCCGGTTCCGTTCACCTTCCATTTCAGCAAGGGCCGCGTCGATCCGTTGGCGATCCTCGCGTTCGACGCTTCGAATAGCGTTCACCTCTACGCCAAATATTCCACCGGCTACCGTGCCGGCGGCGCAAACGACCGCTCGGCGACCTTCCAGGCGTTCGGTCCCGAGACAGTGAAGGCGTTTGAGATTGGCGCTAAGACGGACTTCTGGGAGCACCGCGCTCGCTTGAACGTCGCCGCTTATTACATGAAGCGCACGGACACGCAGACGGACTTCGATAACGTCGACACCAATCCGACGAGCCCGACGTTCAACCTGCACACCGAAGAAACGGTCAACGCTCCGGGCGTGTCGAAGATCAAAGGTATCGAGGCGGACCTGACCGTTCGTCCCATCGACATCCTGACGCTCGGCGCCTCTTACGCCTACACGAACGTGAAGATTCCGCCGGCGCCAAACCCGTTCATCGCCGGCCACCCCCTGTTCCAGGTGTATCCCGTTTACACGCCGAAAAATGCTGCGTCGGGCTTCGCCGACTTTGAAGTTCCAGCAGGCTTCGCCGGGGGCAAGTGGCGCTTGCACCTGGACGCCAATTACGCGGGCAAGCAGTACAGCTTCCAGAACGAGAAGACGAAGACCGACTTCGAGCTTCATCGTCAATGGCCGCTTCGCCCTTGCCGACGTCGAGATGAACCAGGGAAGCACGCTAATGACGTTCGCGCTCTGGTCGCGGAACTTGCTGGACGAAACGCATATCTATCGCCGTTCGGCGGCTAACTCCTCACCGGCTCCGAACTTCAGCAATGTTGCTGGCGTGCCGACGCCGAACGGGACCTTCAACTACGGCGGCATCCTCGGCGACTACGGCAACTTCAACCCGCCGCGGACGTTCGGCGCGGAAATCTCGTTCAAGGTCGGTGCTCCGCGGATGCCGATGGCGTATGAAGCTCCGCCTGCGCCGCCGCCACCGCCGCCCGCCACTGTGACTTGCGAGAGCGGCGCAGTGGTTACGGCTCCTGGCGTCTGCCCGCCGCCGCCACCGCCGCCCGCTCCGGCGCCTGAGCGCGGCCAGTAAGTAACCGCCCGAAGAGTTCAATTGATTAGGGGCTCACGGCGGTCTTCGGATCGGCGTGGACCCTTTCGTTTGCATCTGACCGGAAGGAGTAATCAGTTCGACAAATACAACTCGCCGTTAGGCAGAGCCTAGCAGCCTTCTGTGACACTTTTATTGCAGAGGCTGTCTTTTGAGATTAGAACACCTCAATAGACCGCAGGAGGTGCTCGTGAAGATCTCGGTTCTCGCCCCGCTGCCGGCGCTGGCGCTTATCGCCTCGACACCGGCCGCCGCGCAATTTGCGCAAATCAACGATCCGGCCCCCGGCTATTCTTCCTTGCTCAGCTCCGATTATGCGGGAGCCGAGCGCGAGATCCGCTCGTCGGACGTTTCCCGCTACGATCCGGCACGCACGATCAATCTTGGGATAGCATTCGCCAAGACGGGACAGGCTGACAAAGCCGAACGCGAGTTCCGTCAGGTCCTCCGCGAAGACGATGTTCAAATCGTCGTCGCCAACGGGGGCACTTACTCATCGCATCAAGTCGCGTACCGGGCTCTCGATGCGCTGAAAGCCGGAGCACTCAGCCGCTAAGGAGTGGGCCTGCGAGCCGTTAGACTAGACGGGGGAACTTCCTGGCTGCGGCCTTCGATGCCAAGACGAGGTCTGCGCCGCGTCGCTCAATCACGATTTGGCCCGCCTCGCTGGTCAGCATGACGCGCACAAGGCTGAAGGCATCTCGTCCGATTGTCTTCGAAATCGAAATCTTGACGTCGCATCGGCTGCTGTCATGACTTAGCTGATCGCTCGCGAGCCGACTTGCATTTGCCACGTCAACTCGATCGATTCCCGCCTCGAGAAGCGCCTGTGTAAATCCACTGCTGCCGTGAAGGCGCAGCTCCAGTTCGTACTGCACAGCGTACGCCGCGGCAGGAGCCGTCGCACTCGCAGGCGCATTGAGCAACCGAGCGGGTTCAAATGCGGAAGCTGGCTCAGCCGCGCCGAGTAAACTCGAGAGAGCGCCGATTGAAGCGAGGAACTTGGAATTCATCAAGCGTGCCATGCCGCCGCAGAAATGCAGTTCGGCGACGGCCGCGTTACGCTTTTGTGACTGCCGGGAATTGGCGGGCGTCGCAGTTCTGACTGGAGCCCGTCACGCGACTGCAACTGCTCGCATGCACTGCTCGATTGAACGGCGATGTTCAAAACCGCCTTTCGATCCTTCTCTCCTCTTTGGCACGAAAGGCCGCCCCTCGCCCTCGCGCCGAGGGCGCAAACATCCTCCCCGATGTGGCGAAGGCGGACCAATCCGCTACAGATCCGCCTGTGGAGGTAATCAGCCCAACCGAGCGCGCGCTCGTGGACGCACTCGACGAGCCTTCGCTGATCGTCAGCGGAGCCGTGATCGTCGCGGCCAACCCGTCCGCGCGACGCCTCCTGGGGGGTCAGATCGAGGGGCGCGATCTTCGGCTAGCGATCCGTCATCCGCAGGCGCTCGACCGCATTCTTGCTCACCAGCCAGCTGAGATTGACGTCACCGGCATTGCCGAGCCCGGCCGATCGTGGCGGCTCATCGTTCGCAATCTCGCAGCGAACCGGGCGCTGATTCGAATGATCGATCGCTCGGAAGCTGTGTCTGCCGAGAAAATGCGCGTCGATTTCGTCGCGAATGCGAGCCATGAATTGCGGACGCCGCTCTCCACGGTGCTAGGCTACGCCGAGACATTGACCGAGGAGACTGACCTGCCGTCGGATCTCCGCACCACTTTTGGCCGTACCATTCGTGACGAAGCGCGGAGAATGCTTCGGATCATCGAGGACCTGATGAGCCTCTCGCGCATCGAAGCCGACCGTTACATCGCGCCGAACGAAAATGTTTCGATCGAGGACGTCGTCGGTATGGCCGTCGCGAATGTCTCCCATATGCGCGTTGGCGCACAATGTGAGATCGTCGTCGACCTGCCAGAAGAGGTGCCTTCCGTGCGGGGAGATCGCGCGCAACTGATCCAAGTCTTCGACAATCTGCTGAGTAATGCCGTCCGCTACGGCTGCGACCGCGCGGATTCCCGTATCGATGTGTCGGCTACCCGCAATGGCCGCTGGATCACAGTCAGCGTCGCTGACCATGGCGCCGGCATCTCCCGCGACCACCTGCCGCGGGTGACCGAACGCTTCTACCGCGTCGACGCGGCGCGGAGTTGAGAGTCAGGTGGTACCGGCTTGGGGCTCGCGATCGTCAAGCACATCGTGGAGCGCCACAGGGGCTCACTGGAGATCAAGAGCACCGTCGCTGTCGGCACGACGGTGAGCGTCAGGCTCCCCGTCGCAAGCTAGTGGACGAACCTGGCGACGACGTCGCGATAACTGCGTGACACCTTCACCTGGGCACCTGAATCCAGCACGAGGAAGCATTCGCCATTGGTGTGTGGCTTCACCTGCCGCACAAGATCCAAATTGACGATAGTCGAGCGGTGAACCCGCTGGAACCGGCGCGGATCGAGACGCTTTTCGAGGTCTTTCATCGTCTCGCGCAAGATGAGCGTATTGTCTCCGGTCTGGATGCACATGTAGTCGCCGGCGGCATCAATCCGCTCGATAGTATCGACGTCGACGCGGAAGATCTGCCCCTGATCCTTGATGTTGATCATCTTCTCGTAGCGGTTCGCGGCGGGCGCTGAATCCGGCGCGGACTCGGCCAGTTCCTCGGCCGCCTCAGGCGCGTGTTCCGCAAGCGCTTCCTTGAGCCGTTCGGTCTCCTCGGCGCCGCGCCGTTCCGCCAGGCGCTGGCGGACCCGGTCCATGGTGGCGGCGAGGCGGTCCTCGTCGACAGGCTTCATGAGATAATCGACGGCTTGCGCGTCGAACGCCCTCAACGCATGTTCGCTGTAAGCGGTCACGAACACGAACAAGGGCGGCTCGATATCCATAAGCCCCTGGATGACGGAGAAACCGTCGAAACCTGGCATCTGAATGTCGAGGAAAACGAGATCGGGCTTGTGGGTCTTGATCTGCCTTATCGCCTCACGGCCATTGGCGGCGGTCGCCACTATCTCAACGTCGTCATGGGCCTGCAGCCGCAGTTGAAGGCCTTGCGTCGCCAAGGGTTCGTCGTCGACCAAAATGGTCCGGATCGTCATCAGGCGGTATCTCCGGTCTCGTAGGGAATTTCGACAGTAACGCTGAAGCCCCCCCTCTCGTTCTTTCTGTTCTCGAAAAGATGCGCCGCGCCATAGGCCTGCGACAGTCTGTCGCGAATGTTCGCCAGTCCGACTCCGGTCGACGGACTCTGCAGCGAACTCACTACCCTCCCCACTGCCGTTATCGGAGACTTCGATCCGGACCGCCTGCGCCTCCCGCGTGGCAGTGATCCAGATGTCGGCACCATTCTCGCTCGGGGTCACCGCATATTTGATCGCGTTCTCGATCAGCGGCTGAAGCAGTAGCGAGGGCAGTCGAGCGCCAATGGTCTCGGACTCGATGCGGAAGTGCGGCCGCAGCCGATCCTCGAATTGCATCTTCTCGATTTCTAGATACAGTTTGAGCGTTTCCACTTCCTGCGCGAGAGTGACTTTCGCGGTCGGCTCATTAACAAGGGTGTAACGAAGAAAGGATGAGAGCCGGGCAAGCATCGCATTGGCCCTTTCCGTTTGCTTCAGAAGCACTAACGTCGAGATGGAGTTGAGCGTGTTGAACAGGAAGTGCGGGTTCAGCTGGTAGCGAAGCATTGCCAGCTGCGCGCTCGACGCGGCATTCTCCAGCCGCTCTCGCTGATCGATCTGCTCTTCCAGCAGCAGGAAGTAGTTGATTCCGAAGTAGAGCGCGGACCAAGCCGCGAGCAGAGAGAAATTGAGCAGGATCGCGCCAAGATATTCGACGCCGGCCGGCTTAGCGTCCGGCTTCAGGAACGTCGCGTAGCTCCAGGTCTCGATGATCGAGAAGGAGGTCGCGGCGATGCCGACGGCAATGAGCCCCAACACGAGCGTCCAGATCGGCTGCATCTTGATGAGCCGACGAAACAACGAAGCCATCAGCAAGGTTAGCGAATATCCGGTGGCGGTCAGCAGCAACGTGTGGACGAGCCACATCCAGCCCATCGAATTTGCGAAGCCGGATAGCGAACGCAGGAAGAAATAGCCGATCCAGCCGATCGATTGGAGGATCCAGAAAGCGCGGTTCTTATCGTCGAAGAATGGCTGGTCCAGCCCGATACCGCGGGCGATTGGCGCGGCTGGAGACGCGATTTCGGGCGCGTCCGGCGGCGGCGAGCGCCGGCGCGGGGTCTGACGGCGGTCTAGGGTCGCGCTGTCTGTCGCCATATCGGGCGATATAGAGGCGCCGCGCAGCCTTTGCGAGCCGTTCGCGCAGGCAAGCACGCCACGAAAATAATCGCGCTCCTTAACCGGCCCTAAACTCTCTTTGGCTACCCCGCAGTCTGGCAGTGAACGGCGGGCGGATGTACGAGGCTCCAGATCGTTATAAGCGTTTGATTTCCGCTCGGCTTCCGGGCGGGGAGTTTGCGGCCGTAGCGGCAGCAGCTGCAGAGCCGGAAAGCTCACCTCTCAGGGACGTGCAGCTGCTCTCTCGCGCCCAGCTGGCGCCCTTCTTCGCCGTTGTGAACATCGCCGCCGCGTTGATGATGCTTCCGAACCTATGGGAAGTCGTCCCGAAGACGTGGCTTTTGCCCTGGCTCGCGGCGATTGGTGTCGTGAACCTTGGCGCGATGCATCTCGCGAGCATTCAATCGATTAAATGTGTGGGTCGGTCAGGCCATGCTGTTCCGATGTGGACTATGGTGGGCGAAGTCGCGCTGCGCGCCGTCCTGTGGCTCAGTCTGCCGCTGTATGTATTCCCGTCGCTCGATCCTGGCACCCAAGTCATCGCGGCCTCGATCATGGCGGGGCTAGGCATCGCCGCCCTTGGCCTCGTCGTCGTGCCACCCTGCGTAACCACATGGATGATCGCCTTCACCGTCGGTGTGGGCGGATCGCTGGTGATTGAGCGGCACAGCGTGCCTTTCCAGCACATGCTATCGATTCTCTTTACGCTCGGCGTGGCGAGTTTCGGCGTGCTGACCGTTGCTCGCTGGGCCTTCCACCAACTCAAGACCAACGTCGACGTCGGCAGTCGGAGCGAAGGCGCGAGCCTGCTCCTTCAGGAGTACGAGCAGCGAGGCGTGGGTTGGCTCTGGCAAGTCGATGCCGACAATCGCGTCAGCTACATCAGCTCGCGCATGAGCGCGCTGCTCGGAAAGCCCGCGCAGCAGCTGCTTGGTCATTCGATGCCCGCTCTTCTTGGCGGTCACGCCGAACTCGGCAGAGTGCTCCTCGAGAAGCAGCCTTTCAACGCCCTCGAGATGGAGCTAGCAACGGCGCGCGGCACCCGCTGGATTTCCATTGCCGGCGACCCGATCATCGATACGGCCGGTCGTTTCGAGGGCTTCCGCGGCGTTGGATCGGATATCACCGAGATCCGCCAGACGCAGGAGCGGCTGACGCACCTCGCCAATGTGGACGTTCTATCGGGTCTCCCCAACCGTGGCCGAGTCCGCCAGCTCCTTGGCGAAGCGCTGCGGCAGGCGACGACAGGCAATGTCCCCTGCGCGATCATGTTCCTCGACCTCGATGGATTTAAACCCGTCAACGACACCTTCGGCCATCCTAAGGGCGATGCGGTGCTTCGCGCCGTTGCCAAGCGACTGGTCGATCAGGTCGGCCCCGAGGGCAATGTCGGCCGAATGGGCGGCGACGAGTTCGGAATCGTCGTTCCCGACGCGCAGAGCCGCAAAAAGGTCGAGCAGCTTGCGGAGCGTATCATCGCTGCGATCAAAGAACCGTACGTTATCGACCAGACCGAGATTCGCATCGGTGTCTCGATCGGCTGTGCATTCGGTCCCATCGACGGGGCGACCGTCGACGACCTGATCCTGAAGGCCGACCTCGCGCTCTACCAGGCGAAGGACGCAGGCCGCGGCGTTGCCCGCTATTTCTCGTCCGAACTTCAGTCTGAGCAGGAGGACCGCGTCCGCCTGGAGAGTGATCTGCGCTCCGCCATTGCCGCACGACAGTTCCACCTCGTGTATCAGCCGCTGATCAACGCGAAGACGCAGAAGCTCATCGGCTTCGAGGCGCTCATCCGCTGGAACCATCCGCAGCGCGGCTATGTGCCGCCGAACGTCTTCATCCCGGTCGCGGAAGAGACCGGACTTATGGGTTCGATCGGCACTTGGGTGCTCGATGAAGCTTGCAAAGCGGCCGCAACCTGGCCCGAGCCGATCACCGTCGCACTCAACATCAGCCCGAAGCAGATCATCCTTCCGGCGCTGCCAAACATCGTCAGTGAGGCCCTCAGCCGCTACAAGCTACCCGGAAACCGCATCGAACTCGAAGTCACCGAAGGCGTGTTCCTCGGGGACAATGGCTCGACGCTGGACGTTTTGAAGCGCTTGCGGGCCCTTGGCGTTGGCATCGCGCTTGACGACTTTGGCACCGGCTATTCGTCGATTGGCTATTTGAACAAAGCCGTGTTCCACAAGCTGAAGATCGACGGCAGCTTCGTCCGCGAAGCCGGATCGCGGCCGGAGAACGTCGCGATTATCCAGTCGATCGTGCAGCTTGCGAAGAGCTTCAGGATGAACGTTTGCGCGGAAGGCGTCGAAACCGCCGAGGACTTCGAGCGCATGCGCGATCTTGGCTGCGACACGATCCAAGGCTACCTGTTCGGCCGCCCGCTTTCCTATGAGCGCGCGAGCCAGATGGTTCGGGGGCTCGGCGCTAAGCGGATGGCCGGTTAGGCGGCAGCCTGTCCGGCTGGGTCAGCATCCGCCAGTTCATCCGCGGATAGGAATTCAGCTGCCGACCAACGCTGCTCGTGATGAAGGTCAGTCGCTCCACCGTCCTACTGTGGATTAGCGGACCTGCGTCGAGGTAACGGAAGGGCGTCCCTTCGGCGAGCCGAAGGAAGCGCGCTTTCGCTTTTGCGTCATCGCCGGTGATGAGCACATCGCTGATTGTTTCGCCGAATTGCGGATGATCGAACACTTCCCAGAACACGTTCTTGAATGCGCCGACGACCCGGGTTTGCGGGAAACGGCGCTGCAATTCCTCGGCTGCGCTGGTGTCCCACGGCGTGACGAAGTCACTGTAGCCGCATTGAAAGGATTGCTGATGTCGATCACCAGCTTTCCCGACAGCTTTGCGCTATGGCGGTCGAGCAGGTCGAACAGACCATCACGGATGAACACTGCGGGCACTATCGCAGGCGCCCTCAGCGCATCCGAATAGCATCCGGCGCTCAGGGTCGGGATGCCAAGTTCCCTGACGAGCGCTTCCGCACGGCCGGAGTCACGCGACGCCAGGATCACGCGGTGTCCCGCGCGGGCGAACGTTGCGGCAAGTCGGGAACCCATCCGTCCCGTACCCAGCACACCCAGCTCAGCTTCTTGCCTATTCGTTTCAGGCATCGATCGGGTCCTTCTGCCATCCCGTCACGGGAGCCGCACTAATCTTCGAGGCGCCGTCTGCGCCAACCAAACGACGGTCCAGGGCGATAAGGACAGCTTATATCTGAAGCTGACTCCCCAGCTCCACGACGCGGTTCGTCGGCAGTTTGAAGAACTCCATCGCGCTCTCTGAACTCTTCAGCATCCAGGCGAAGAGCTTCTCACGCCACAACGCCATGCCAGGATCCTTTCGCGAGGCGATCAACTTCTGCCGCCCGAGGAAGAAGCTCGTGCTCATCATATTGAAGGGCTCGCCACAGGTGCTGATGCCTGACAAATCGCGCGGAATGTCGACTTCTTCCATGAAGCCATAGTGCAAGATCACGCGGTAGAAGCCGTCATCCGCGTTGTGAATTTCGACGCGCTTCTCAGTGGGCACGCGCGGAACCTCCGCGACTTTCACATTAAGTATGAGCACGCGTTCGTGCAGGATCTGATTGTGCTTCAGATTGTGGAGCAGGGCGGGTGGCACGATGTCGGCAGATGCAGAGAGGAAGACCGACGTTCCTCGCACCCGGTGCACAGACTGAGCGGCCGACTTGACAAAGACCGGCAGTGGCAAAGCCGAACTCCTTAGACGCTTGCGCATCAGCTGCCGCCCTTTTGCCCACGTGGTGAGGACCGTGAAACTGATCGCCGCGACCAGGAGCGGGAACCAGCCGCCGTCGGGGATCTTCGTGATGTTCGATGCGAAATAGGTACCGTCGACGAGCAGGAACGTCCCGATCGTTGCTGTCGCCAGCATCTTGTTCCACTTCCACACCTGGAAGACGAGGAAACCGAGCATCACTGTCGTGATCAGCATCGTCCCCGTCACCGCAATGCCATAGGCGGACGCGAGCCGACCGGACTCGCGGAATCCGAGCACGAGGACGATGACCATGGACAGAAGTCCCCAGTTCACGGCTGGGATGTAGATCTGCCCCAACGCCTTTTCGCTTGTATGCTGCGTCTTCAGGCGGGGCAGAAAGCCAAGCTGCACCGCCTGATGCGTGACGGAGAAAGCTCCCGAGATGACCGCCTGGCTCGCGATGATCGTCGCTGCGGTCGCGATGAACACGAGCGGCAGGCGTGCCCACTCCGGCGCCATAAGGTAAAAGGGATTCTCGGCTGCGCGAGGGTTGCCGAGAAGCAGGGCGCCTTGGCCAAGGTAGTTCAGCATCAGGCATGGATAGACCAGGGTTAGCCATGACCATCCGATCGCTCGGCGGCCGAAGTGGCCCATATCAGCGTAAAGCGTTTCGGCGCCGGTGACTGCAAGGAAAACCGATCCGAGCGCCAGAAATGCCAGCTTAAAATCGGTCGCGAAGAACTGCAGTGCCCAAGTCGGACTAAGTGCTGCCACGATCTCCGGATGTACGAGTGTGTTGCTGACGCCGAGCACAGCCAACGCGGCCAGATAGACGAGGATCACTGGGCCGAAGATTCTCCCGACTTTTGCCGTTCCGCGCGATTGGACCACGAAGAGGCCCACCAGGATCGCAATGGAGATCGGGATGACTAGCGGCTGGAGCGGTGCCTCCACGATCGTCAGCCCTTCGACCGCGGAAAGGACCGAGATGGCGGGCGTGATCATCGCATCGCCGTAAAAGAGGCATGTTGCGAGCACGCCGAGCATCACGAGGCTGCTCGTCCACTTCTTCCCGGCCAGGTTGCGGGCAATTAGCGAGAGCAAGGCAAAGGATCCTCCTTCGCCGCGGTTGTCCGCTCTCATCGCCACCGCAACATATTTCACTGTGACGATAAGCATCAGGGACCAGAAGATCAGGCTGAGAACGCCAAAGATATGCGGCCGGTCCACGGCCAGCGGGTGCGGCCCGAGGAAGCTCTCCTTCATCGCATAGAGCGGGGAAGTGCCGATATCTCCATAGACGACGCCGATCGCGCCGAGCATCAGCGTCGGCAGTCGCTCGGCGGGACCATGATGAGCGTGGGCGTGCGCGGGTTGGAGCGCCGATTGCGAGACGATTGCTTCCATCGCAGCGATGTGCGTTGCGAAGCCGTAAAGATTCCATGTGGAAAATCGTGTAGGACGATCAGGAACGCGGCAATTTGGGCGCTCGCCTATGGACCCGGCTCCCATCGACGCCGATTTAACTGCCATGGCGGACTCGGATGAACTGACCGCGCTCGGCGAGCGCGCTCCAGCGACCATTCTGATGTCGGTCGAGCGTTACGCCGGTTCGCTTGCGATGGTAGCGGTCTCGACGCTCGTCGGCCTGTGGATCGCGCCTCGGTGGGGCACGGCGCCGGTAGACATGATCTATCTGCCGGCAGTCCTTGCCGCGGCGGCACTCTGGGGTCTCGGCCCGGCGCTTCTCGCGGGGATCGGTGCCGCTCTCGCCTACAATTACTTCTTCACGAGCCCAATCCACACCTTCAGGATGGACCGGCTCACCGATGTCGTGACCGTCATTGTCCTGCTCATCGTTGCCTTGGTCACGAGCCAGCTAGCGTCCCGTATCCGGGCGCAAGCCCGCCTCGCTGCAGCGCATTCTGCTCGCAATGCGACGATTGCCGGGTTCGCCGGCCGCCTCCTTTCCTGCCGCACGGAGAAGGGGGTGGCCGAAGCTGCTTGTGAGGAGCTTCATCGGTTATTCGAGTGCAACACGATGCTGGTAACTGGCTTGCCGGAGCCAGCGATCGTCGCCGCGCTTCCCGAAGGTAATCGGCTGACGCCCACCGACGTGGCGGCCGCGGCCCTGACGATTGAGTCCGGCGAAGCGGCCGGCCGCGCCACGGCGCGGATGCAGCCTGCGGAATGGGTCTTCTACCCAGTCCGCTCGTCTGCTGACGCGATTGCCGCAGCGGGTCTCGCACGGGACGATGGAGCGCCGCCGGTGCATGAAGAGCAAGTGGCGTTGCTGACCAATCTTCTCGATCAAGTTTCGCTGGCGCTGGAGCGGACGCGTGCGGATGCCGACAGTGGGGAGGTGATGAGCCTTCGCGAGCGCGACCGTCTCCGGTCGGCCTTGCTGTCATCGGTCGGCCATGACCTGCGCTCGCCGCTGACAGGTATCATCGGCGCGGCCGCTGAGCTTCGCTGCGCCGACAAACTCGACCCGGCGCTGGTCCGCACGATCTCTTCCGAGGCGGGAAAGCTAGAGCGCTATATCTCGAATCTGCTCGACATGGCGCGGATCGAATCGGGCGCAGTGAAGCTGAGGACGGAACCAGTCGATCTGGTCGACGCGGTGTCCGCGGCGCTCAAGGACTTGCGCGGGGAATTCGGCGGAGAAGAACCTGGCGTAGATTTGCCGGACGACTTGCCGCTGGTGATCGCTGACGCGCAGCTCCTCCACCATTGCCTCATCAACCTGATAGACAATGCGCTGCGCTATTCCGTGGGCGGCGGACCTATCCGAGTTTTTGCAAACACTGACCGAGGGGAAGTGTTTATCTGCGTCGAGGACGAAGGGCCGGGACTTCCGCAGGACCGCGAGCGCGCTCTTGATACCTTTATGCGGATGGAGGGCTCGGATCGCAGCGGTGGCGCAGGGCTGGGCCTGGCAATCGTCAAGGCATTTGCCGAAGCCATGGGGACGAAGGTAACCGCGACCAATCGAGCCGATCGCCGTGGCGCCGTCTTCGCGATGCGTTTTCCCAAAACACTGGTCATCCACCCTGCCGAGGCCGCGGATGCCGGCTAGGGCCACGAAAGTCCTGATCGTCGACGATGAGCCGCATATTCGGACGCTCCTGCGTGCGACCCTTAACCGCGCCGGCTACTCCGTCATCGAAGCATCGAATGGGCGTGAAGCGCTTAACGCCAAATCGATCGATAAGCCGGACCTGATCCTGTTGGATCTGGGCCTCCCCGATCGCGACGGGCTCGAACTCGTCACGGCGCTGCGACAGGAGCCGCGTTCGGCACTAATCGTCGTCTCGGCGCGCGACGAGACGGAGCAGAAGGTTGCGGCGCTCGATCTTGGTGCCGACGATTATGTCACCAAGCCGTTCGATACAGAGGAGCTGCTTGCACGCGTTCGCGCGTCGCTAAGGCAGCGCTTGGCTTCTGAAGCCGAGCGTCAGGTGGTGGAGGCGGGCCGCGTGAGTATCGATCTCCTGGCGCGGACGGTGCGCCGCGCTGGGGAAGAAGTTCACGTCACTCCGAAGGAGTGGCATTTGCTAACTGAGCTGGCGAAGCATCCCGGGCCGAGTCCTCACCCACGAAAACCTGCTGCGATCGGTTTGGGGGCCGGCGCACGCCGGCCAGACCGAATATCTGCGGGTGGCGATCCGCAGCCTAAGACAGAAACTGGAAGCCCAGCCAGCGCAACCGCAGCTGATCGTCAACGAACCGGGCGTCGGTTACCGCTTGTTGGCGTAAGAAGTGGCCCCTTTGGGCAGCGGAGTGAACTCGGCGCCGTACTCCGCGCCGAGTCCTCCCACCAATTCCTAGTATCGGAACGTGAGTGACGCCCCGATCGTGCGCGGATCGGCATGTTGGCGGCGCACGGCAGTGCTGCCGGGAAAGATACCGTTCCGTAGAAGGAGAGAGCTGTCGAGGGGCTGGTAGAGGTTCGCCAGTCCGTACTGCTTGTTGAGCAGGTTGTTGCCGAACAGCGAAGCAGTCCATCGGTCGGCTGGTCCACTGACCGAGAACCGCGCGCCCAGGATGGCATAGGACGGCTCAAGCGTCTGCGGGTTATCGTCCGTGATGATCCCCTCATATTGCTTCGAGAAGAAGCTCAGGTTCGACGTTGCGTCCCACTTCCATCCGCTCGACCCAAGGTCTCCGGTCCAGTCGAAGCCTAGGCGTCCGCTCCACTTCGGTGAGTTAGGCGCAGGCTTGCCGCGCAAATCCTGCGTTGCTCGAAGTCCGGCCGCCGTGCAGGCCGCGTTGACGGTTGCACAGCCCGGAAGGCCTGGGGCGTTTGGATAGTCGAGGAAGTTCGAATTGAGATAGGCGACGTTCGCGAACAGCGAGAGACCGTTCAGCGGCCGCGCCACGGCGTCGAACTCGAAGCCCTGCTGGCGTAGCTTTCCGGCATTGAGGACGGTGAAACTGACCCCGTCGAAGGCGCGGTCCTGGTAGCCACTGATGTCCATCCGGTAGAAGTTGAGGTTCAGCGTCAGCTTGTGGTCGAGCCAACTCGTCTTTGCGCCAAGTTCCCAGTCTTGCACCGTCTCGCGATCGAAGATGCGCTTGGTCGAGACGAGGTCACCGCTCGCGTCGAACGTAGACAGGGGCAGCGCGCTGCCGCCGCTATTGTAGCCGCCCGACTTGTATCCCGTCGAATAGCTTCCGTAGATCAGATAGTCCTTTGTCGGCTGATAGTTCAGCCCCAGACGGTACGTGAAGCGGCTCTGGTTCAAATCCGGGAACGTCAGCGCTTCCGGAGCACGGAAGATGCCCCTTCCGATGAAGGCGTTCGCGGTCTGTGAGTAGGTCCCTTCCTTCTTGTCCTTGGTGAAACGCCCGCCAAGCGTCGCGAAGAACTTGTCGTTCAGGTAAACGTTGCCCTGCGCGTAGGCGGCGTAGCTGTCGACCTTCTGGTAGACATTCTGGTCGGTCGCATTGTCGAGATGCCCGCCATTCGCCGTCAGCATAGTGTTGCAGCCGGTCCGCAGCGCAATGAACTGCGGCGTGAGCGGCGGGAACGCCACATTGCAATATTGCGAGTTCATGTCGAAATTTTCGCCGAGATTATATTTTTCGCGGAAGAAATAGAGGCCGGCGACCATATCGAAGTGGCCGTCGAGCCAGCTCCGTGTAGGAGAGATGAACTGAAGCTCGTGGTTCTGGCTCTTCGAGGCGAAGTCGCCCCGGCGGGAAAGGACCGGAGCGGGCGAGAAAATGACGTCGCCGTCCAGCTGCGTATTCTTCCAATCCCGATACGAATCGATCAGCCGCACCGTAGATCCGCCACCCACGTCCCAAGATAGCGTACTGTTCAGTCCCCACTGTCGGTCGTGTAGATCGGCCGTAACGTACTGATTGAAATTGCGGTCGTTGAAATTGAGGTCCGGGCCACCGGCTAGGATGCCCTGAAGGCGGGTAAGCTGGGCGGCCGAGACGGAGTTTTTGTCGAATCCGAGGTTCGGAATCCCGTCGCCCTGAACATGGGAATAGTCGGCACGGAAAATCCAATCGACGGGACCGGCCTTCGCCCGGAAGCTGCCGCGGAGGACGGTGTCGTCAGTGCCGCCGTAGGTCTTGCCGTCGAACTTGTTGTGCCAATAGCCCTGAAGTGACTGATGAAGTCCGGCGAAGCGGAAAGCGGCCTGCGTGCCCACCGGGATATTGACGAACCCGTCCACTTTATAGCGGTCGCCGGTCCCGACTTCACCGGTGATCCTGGCTGAAAGCTCGTTGAAGCGCGGTGCAACGGAATGCAGCGACAAGGCGCCGACACTGGCGTTCCGTCCGAACAGCGTGCCCTGCGGACCGCGAAGCACTTCCACGCTTTCGATGTCGAGGAGCGAGCTGACAACCGCGCCCGCGCGCGGCACGTAGGCCCCGTCGACGAATATGGCGACGCTCGGCTCAATGGTCGTATTGCCGATCGCGCCGATGCCGCGGATGTTCACACGCATGAATGACGATTGGACGCTCTTCGTCGCCTGATAGTTCGACGCGAGCTTTCCGATCTGCGCAATGTCGGTGACGTTGGACTTGATCAACGTCTGGCCGGAGAAAGCAGCCACGGAAATTGGCACCTGCTGAACATTTTCCGACCGTTTCTGCGCGGTGATCACGATCTGCGTGTCGTTACCGGAATTTTGCGCGACGTCTGTTTTACTGCTCGCCGTGTCTGTTTGCGGCGGAGATGCGGGCTGCTGCCCTTCGGCAGCTGCAGGAACCGAACACAGACCAAAAGCCAGTGCCGCCGCGCTGGCGCACGCCAGCAAACGATTACGATGAATCACTAAAATTCCTCCCCAGATTGGCGGCGACGGTAGAGATGTTTCGGGAGCGACTTTTCGACGCCGCGCCACGAACTTTCGTTTTCGCGCCAGATTGCCCAGCGAGTTTCGGCGGTCGGACGCAGTTGCTTAGATTGCCACCAACCTTTTCGGATTGTGAGATTATCCTTATCCTTAGTGACTACCGGATCAGTGGCTTCGCGCCGGGATCGGCCAGACGGCTAGAGATGAAGCAGTCGGATTAAGCCAAAGCTTGCCGTGCCAAGCGCCAGCAATGACAGTACGACGGTGATCGTTACCGGGATCCCCGCTCTGGAAACGGTGCGCACATCGACGCCCAGCCCGAGCGCCGCCATCGAGATCACCGTCAAGGTCGTTGCCGCTTTACCAATCGGAGAGAGCACTCCGGCGGGGATGACGTCGGCCGAACGGAGCACGACCATGATGAGGAAGCCGATGATGAACCACGGAACGAGCTGGTGCAGTGCCGGCCGTCCCGACCGAGGGCGATCGCGAGCCGTAACATGCGGCGCCTGTTCGTCGGGCGCCTCCCGCAATCGCGCGGTCATCAGTGAAAGCACGAGACAAACGGGGCCGAGCATCAGCACACGGATGAGCTTGACCAAGGTCCCGATTTGCACCGACTTCGCACCCATCGGAGCCGCGGCCGCAATGACTTGGGGAACGGCGTAGACGGTCAATCCCGCAAGTGCGCCATATCCAAGCTGCGTCATGTGCAGAATCGCGCCGAGCAACGGCAAGATCAGCACCACGACGACTCCGAGCACTGCTGTAAACGCAATCGAGGAAGCGACGTCATCGCCGTCGGCGCCAATCACCGGCGCAACCGCGACAATCGCGGAGTTGCCGCAAATCGAATTGCCGCAGGCTACGAGGATTGCCAGACGTTTGGGCAAACCGAGAGCGCGACCGATCCCAAAGCTGAGCATTATCGCGGCCGCCACCATCCCCAAGATGGAAATCAGGAGGGGGAAGCCAGCTGACAGGATAGTGGCTGCGCTGACCGAAACGCCAAGCATTACGACGGCGATTTCGAGAAGCAGTTTGGTGCTAAAGTCGACGCCCGGCTTCCATGCAGGACCGGGAGCCCAGGCGGTTCGAATGGCCCCACCAACAAGGATCGCTAGCACCAGTGGTTCGATCCACACGCCGCCGAACGCAAGAAGCTCAATTCGCTGCAAAGCGTATCCGGCGCCGGCAACGCAGCAGCACAGAGCTAACCCGGGGACAATCCGAAGCGTGACGCTGCCGATCGACGCCGCTCGCGCGGCATCTGTGAGCGGCGCCTGGGCGCGCGCAATTTCGATCGTCATGCGGCTTTTGCAGCTCCGAGGGCGGCTCGCGGTGACCGCGTCCCGATGATGAAGATGAGTGCCGCCGCCATGCTCGCGAATGGCAGCAACTGAAGAGCGCCGAGTAGACCGATGCGGTCCGCGGCCCAGCCGGTGACGATCGGCCCCGGCGCCAGTCCGAACGCATTGTTGGCGAGCGTAAGAATGGCAAAGGCGGTGCCGTGCAGCGCCGCAGGAGTGAGGGCGGCAACGATAGCACCCGATGGTCCCGCAGAAGCTGCGGCCAAGAACATGCCGATACCAAGAAGGACTAGCTGAGCGGCCCCTGGGCCGACAGTGAACGCCGCCGTGACCGTGGCGGCACATCCCATGCAGTAGAAGGCGCTAATTAGAGCCCGCTGGCGTGTTCCGGGTACGAATTTGTCACTGATCATACCACAGACAATCATCCCGGCTCCGGCGAGCGCGAGGAACGCGGCGGCACTCGACGTCGCCTGCTTGAGCGGCAGGTCGTAGTAGCGAACGAAGTAAGTCGGCAGCCACGCCGGCAATGCACCGGCGACGAACAGCTGTAGTCCGCTTCCCACATAAGCGCACTTGAGCGCGCGGCCCGAGAACAAGGCTCCGATATTCGTCAGCGAGACCCGGGCGCGCTGCACTTCCGCGTCCGCCCGCAGTCGCGTTTCCCGGACGACGAGCGGATAGAGGATCGCCAGCAGCAGACCGGCTCCGCCGATTGCCACGAAGGCAAAACGCCAACCGTGCGCTGCGGCGACCGCACCGCCGACGCCAACACCGAGCACCTGTCCCACGAGGCCGCCGGCCATGAATGCGCCGGTGAGCGTCGAGCGCAGGCGCTCGGGAAAGACGCCGATGATTACGGCAATGCCGACGCTTCCGTAGGCAGCCTCGCCGACGCCGACGAGTACGCGCGCGGCGAGCATTTGATTGTACGTCGCTGCCAGGCCGCAGAGCAATGTCGCGACGCTCCACAGCACCGCCATGGCAGATATGCTCTTCACGCGGCCAATCCGATCGGCGAGCAGTGAAATCGGAATCGTTAGCACCCCCACGGTCACCGCAACGATGCCTGACAAAAGGCCCAGCTGTGCGTCGCTAAGATGCCATTCCGCTTTCAGCAGCGGGAAGAGGGCGCTTAGCACCTGCCGAGCCATATAGTCGGAAATCAGCAGGCCGAACGTCAGCGCGAACACCAGCCAGGCGTAGGCGGAAACGTCCGGCCCGGGGGCCGGCGCTTTGGTCACGCCGCTTCGCGCCTCGCGACGGCTGCAGGCTTGCGGTTAGGAAGCCAGCCGTTTTGGACGAGCGTCTCGTCGACGTTCGAATAGGTCGTGCCGAGCTTGTAGATTGCGCGCGCCTGCTCGCCAGTCGCAATCGGACGGAAGAGTTCTTCCGACAACCGGACCATCTTCTCGATTTGCTGGACCGAGGTCGCGCGCTCGCCGCGGCGACCGTACAGATTGTCCTCCTGGCCGACGCGCACGTGGAAACCCATCGCGATGCCCATGGCATTTAGCGGATAGACGTGGCGCATCAGTCCTTCGACCGTGAACACGGCATGCTGAGGCAGGCGATTTATGAATTCCATCAGATTACGTGGATTGGGCCCGTCGTGGCCGCCGCCGATCGACACCCAGTTGATGACCAGCGGACCCAAATATTCGCCCCTGCGAACAATGCGCTCAACGGTCTCCAGGTCCTTGATCGACCCGATCATGAAATGAGGTTGGATGCCAGCGCCGACGAGACGCTTTAGATGCTCCTTAACGAAGGCAGGGCCGCTTTCGTAATACATCTCGGTGTAGGCGAGCTTGTAGTCGGGTTCGCCCATCGACGTACCGGCGGCATCCTCGTCCGTGATGAGCTCCATCACGTTCATTTGGTTGGTGTTGATCGCGATCGTTACCTGGTCGGGCGCGGGGTTCAACTCGGCCAGCATGTGGCGCGTGTCGTCGGCCAGCCACTTGGCGGCCTCGCCTTCATCCTTCGGCGCGAAGCTGATCGAACCGCCGACCTGCAGGATCATCTTGGGCACCGCGGTGCGAAGGCGGTCGAGCATCTCGTTGAACATCTCGAGCCGCTTCGAGCCCTTGCCGTCGGGCTCACGGACGTGAACGTGAAGGAGCGTCGCGCCCGCATTGTAGCAATCGACCGCCTTCTGGACCTGGTCCTTCATCGACACGGCGATGTCGTCGCTGTCGCGCGGCAGGAAGCTGGGCGCATAAGGGGCCACCTGGATGACCAGCGGGTCCTGGTTTTCGGGCAGTAGACTATCGTCCATGAACTGCATGGTTCTTCTCCGTCAGTAAGGTTTGTCGCCAATGATGCCCGCGCGCTCCATTTTCCGGACGGCGGGCCAGTAATCCATGACCGCGTAATGCTGCGTGCAGCGGTTATCCCAGATGGCGACGCTGTTTGGCCGCCACCGCCAGCGCACCTGATATTCAGGGATTGCGGCGCGTGAGATCAGATAATTCAGGAGCTGCGATGCGCCGGGCGAATAATCCTGCCCGTAACGCACGTTCTCCGACGTGTGAAAGTTGGTGAAGTGCGTCGCGAAGCTGTTGACGAACAGCACCTTCTCGCCCGTTTCGGGGTGGGTTCGCACGACCGGATGCTCGGCGTCCGGGAATTGCGCCTTGAGCGCGTGCCGCTTCTCGATGGTCATGCGTGCACCGAAGCTGGATTCGATCGAGTGGCGCGCGAACAGCCCGTCGACAGTCTTCTTCACGTTGTTCGCGAGATCATCGTACGCACGGGCCATGTTCGCCCAGACCGTGTCGCCGCCGACAGGCGGGCATTCAACACAGCGAAGGACTGCACCTAAGGGCGGCTTTTCCCGCCACGTGGCGTCGCAATGCCAAGCATTTTCGTAATGGTCCGGCGGCGAATCCAAGTCCTTGTAGATGCACACGAGGCCGGGGTGGTCCGGGTCGCTTCCCGCGACCGGATGGTCCTCAAGTTGGCCGAAGCGCTGCGCGAAGGCGACATGCTCCGCCTTGCTGATCTGCTGATCGCGAACGAAGAGAACCTTGTGCGCTAGAAGTGCTTCGCGCAATTCGCCGAAGAGGTCGTCGTTCGTGATAGCCTCGGGAAGGCTGATCTGACTAAGCTCGGCCCCGATGTGATTGGTGAGCTTCTCGACCTTCATCAGATGACGAAGATCGACGAGCCCGTCGTCTTCCCTGCCTCGATGTCCCGATGCGCCTGCACGGCGTCTTCCAGCTCGTATCGCTGGTTGATCTCGATCTTGATTCGGCCCGCCGCGACGTGCCCGAAGAGAGCGTTCGCCAGTTCCTCGCGCTCTGCCGGATTGGCGATGTAGTCGGCCAATGCGGGTCGCGTGAAATAGACCGAACCCTGCATCGCGAGCTGCAGCGCGTCGATTGGCGGGAATGGGCCTGAGGCCGTTCCGCAGCCGACCAGGACGCCGCGCCGTTTCAGGGATTTCAACGATGCCTCAAAGGTGTCCTTCCCGACCGTGTCGAACACGGTGGTGACCCCCTCGCCATTGGTCAGGTCCCGTACCCGCGTGACGACATCTTCATGGCGATAAAAGATGATCTCGTCGCATCCATGCGCCTTGGCGACTTCAGCCTTTTCGAGCGAGGACACAGTGCCGATGACGCGCAGTCCAAGCAGCTTTGCCCACTGCACGGCGATAAGTCCGACGCCACCCGCCGCTGCGTGGAGCAGGACGGTGTCGCCGCTTTTCATCCAGGGATTGGTCTTGAGCATCCAATAGGCGGCGCTCAGTCCGCGCATCGTCATCGCCGCCGCGGTCTGGTGATCGATGTCGACGGGCAGCTTGATCAGCGACGCGATCGGCATCACGCGCTCGGTCGAGTATGCGCCGAGCGGGCTGCCAGTGTAGGTGACTTTATCGCCGGGTTGATAACCGTTCACGTTGGAGCCGACAGCCTCGATGACTCCGGAAGCTTCCACGCCCATCCCGTTGGGCAGCGGGACGGGGTAATAACCCTGACGGAAGTAGGTGTCGGCGAAGTTCATCCCGACGGCCACGTGGCGAATTCGGACTTCGCCTTCGCCCGGACTGCCCACGGCAACGTCCTCCAACTGGAGTACGTCCGGGCCACCGGCCTCATAGAAGCGTACAGCTTTAGCCACGCGAAACTTTCCTGATTGAATTCGCTGGCCAAGTATCACTAATGCGACGTGCGAATTTCATGGATCGCGACACCGGTTGGATAGGTCGCGACAAATGAGGGCGTCCGAATGGAGCTCGTCAGGGCCGCATCACTGACCGGTTATTTCGCGGTGGCGGGAGAGCTCCAGCTGAACGTCATGCCACTTCTGCGTCGGGCGGGTTTGTCACGAACAATGATGAGCGATCCGGAGCAAATGCTTCCGGCCGGCTCGGTCGTTCACTTGCTCGAAGACAGCGCCGATGCGACGGGGTGCATGACGTTTGGCCTAAGAATGGCGGAGTACCGGCAGCTCTCCGACCTTGGGCTGGTCAGCCTGCTTATCGTCCACCAGCCGACTCTCGGCGACGCGCTTGATGTCCTTTCTGAATATCGCAACCGCATCAATTCCAACCTGACGCTGCAGGTGGAGCACCATGACGATGCCATTTTTCTTCGTGAGCATTTCGCGCTGCAGCGCCCGCTTTACTCACGTCAGGTGAACGACCTCGCGCTTGGGGTGCTTTACAAGCTGTGTCGGTCGGTCATGTCCCAACAATGGCGGCCGCAATGCGTGAGCTTCAGCTATGAGCGGCCCGCCCCGCCCGAACGAGCGATTTACGATCGCCTCTTCGACTGCCCCATTCAATACGGGGCCGACTTCGACGGGATCGTCGTCGAGAAGTCAGACATGCAACGCCGCAATCCAATGTCGGACATGGCGCTCGCTTCTCACGCGCGGGAGCTCGTTGGAGGGATGATGGCGCCCGGCGATCGTTCCGTCGCCGAGGAAGTCGAACAATCGATCAGGATCCTCATGCCCATGGGACGCGCGTCGATCGGAGAGGTCGCGCACGCGCTTGGCACGAACGTCCGGACGCTCCAGCGCCGTCTGGAGCGGGACGGCGTGGTCTTCAGCGATCTCCTCGACCGCGTCCGTGTTCAACAGGTAAGCCATCATTTTGCGAGCCGTCATTTGCGGCTGACCGACATTGCTCACCTGCTCGGCTACTCCAGCCTCGCGTCCTTCAGCAGCTGGTATCGCAGCCGCTTCAATCGAACGCCGACTTCTGGGCGACGTGAAGTTGCCGGCGGCGGATCGTAGCAACTGCAAGTACTCAACCGCCTAGTCGAGCATGGTTATCAGTCGCGGTTAAGAAGATCGCAACCGTTCTCAGCCAGAGTGCCCGCTTAGTTCGAGTACTTGGGGTATGTGATGCGTAAGCGTGTTCTCTTGTCGAGTTGCTTTGCGGCTGTGTCGATCTCGTTGAGCGCCTGTGGCGGCGGAGGAGGCGTGAGTTCCACGCCGGTGCCACCGTCAAGCCCGACCCCGAGTTCGACTCCCACGCCGACACCAACACCGACACCAACGCCGACGCCTACTCCGACTCCGACGCCCACTCCGACACCGAATTACGACACGGCGGAGTATCGTGGATCGGAAGCGGCCGTGTCTGCGAACGCGCTGGTGGCCTATAACGCCGGCGCGACTGGATCCGGAGTGAAGATCGGTATCATTGACACTGGTATCAATCCGTCCCTCCCGGACTTCGCAGGCCGTGTGGATTCGGCGAGCCGAGATGTCGCCGGCCAGCGCCAACTCTCCGATGACGCCGGCTACGGTACTGCCGTCGCTGCGATCGCTGCCGGCGCGCACGACGGCAGCGAAATGCAAGGTGTAGCGTTCAATTCGACGATCGTCGCACTCCGCGCGGACACCCCAGGCACCTGTGGAACTGCAGACGATTGCGGGTTCGAACAGTCCGCCGTCGTGGCCGGCATAGACGCTGCTCGCCAGGCTGGGGCGAAGGTGATCAACCTTTCGATCGGCGGTGAGTCGCCGACGAGAGACATGGTGGCCGCAATGCAACGCGCGGTCGATGCTGGCATGGTGATCGTACTTAACGGAGGTTCCTATGGCGACACCGCCCAAGGCGCCGATCCCGACATCTTCGCACTGACGGCGGCGCAGGATTTTGCCAGCAACGTCATTATTGCCGGCTCAGTCGGCGTCGAAGACGGCTCCGGCGTGACGAATACCAACGTCATATCGGATTTCTCCAACCGGGCCGGCGTGGGCAAGAGCAACTTCCTCACCGCGCTCGGTTTGTATGTGGCCGCGCCAGACCAGACCGGCGAGGTCTTCTACTGGTCAGGCAGCGACTTTGCTGCGCCGACGATCTCGGGCGCTGTGGCACTCCTCGCGCAGGCGTTCCCGAACCTCACCGGACAACAGATCGTGAAGCTGCTGTTCGACACCGCCGACGATCTCGGCGACGCAGGCATCGACTCTGTCTACGGACACGGACGGCTTAACCTCACGCGCGCGTTCGCTCCGGCAGGGCAAACGACAATGGCGGCGAGCTCCACGGTTGTCACCAATGCCTCGGTTTCGAAGCTGCCGTCGGCAGCAGGCGACGCGGCAGGCGGGGGCGTGCTCGGCGCTATCGTGCTTGATGGCTATTCGCGCGCTTATGTCGTGAACCTAGCCTCGACGCTTCGGCTCGCGGCGGAGGATCAGCCGCTGCAGCGGACGCTCGCGGGCAATCTGCAGACGACCAATGTCGGTGCGGGCCCAATCGCCGTCTCGGTGACAATGGCGCCTAGGTCAGGCCAATCTCTCGGCTTCGACCGCCTCGGGATTGGGCCGCAGGATGCGCGCGCCGCGCGGCTCATTGCCGCGTCAGCGGTCACGCGGCTCGACGGAGCCACTACAGCCGCTTTCGGGCTACGGGAAAGCGGTAAAGCACTTGAGCAACGGCTCCAGGGTGCTGAATTCGCCGCATTCCTGATCGCGACGGACAGCGCTGCCAATCCGGGTTTCCGCGGCTCGGTCGGTAGCGGTGCAGCGGTTCGCCGCCAGATGGGTAAGTTTGGAGTGACCTTGTCTGCCGAGTCCGGTCAGGTCTGGAACGACCTTAAGCCGAACGCCGCTTCGTCGCCCTATCGGCTGGCGGGCGCATCCACTGATCGCAACATTGGCAAATTCTCGCTTGCTGCCGGACTCAGCCGCCTGGACGAGCGCGAATTTGTCCTCGGCGGGCGGATGAACCCGGTGCTTGGGGGCGGAGGATCATCGACGCTCTTCGTCGATTTTGCAGCAGGGCGTGAGCTCGGGAGCGGCTTCAGAGCGCGCGTAAGTGGCCGGCACGGCTGGACGGATTTCGCCGGAGGCAAGTTCCAGACCGGCGCTTATTCGTTCGACGTGGCGAAGGTCGGAGTGGTCGCCGGCAACGATCAAATCGGCCTGCGGTTCTCGCAGCCGCTTCGAGTGGAAAGTGGCGGCTTCGACCTCTTCCTTCCAACCGGCTACGACTATCCGACGCAGACCGCCACTAGCAGCTGGGAGCATTATTCGATGACGCCGAGCGGCCGCGAAGTCGATGCGGAGCTCGCTTATTCGAAGAGCGTGATCGGTGATAGCGGCTGGCTTGCCGCCAACCTGTTCGTGCGCCGCAATCCCGGTCATGTCGCTAGCGTGGCGCCCGACATCGGGTCGGCGGTGCGCTTCATGCTCAAGTTCTAGAATAGCGTTCCGAAGAGCATCGTCCGCAGTGGCTTGCGGGGTCTGTTGCCTCGTCTAATGAACGGCAAGTGAGTGCTTCAATTGTGATCGGCACCGCTTCGAGCGGTGCCGCAATCTGTCTCGACATGGAAGAACTGCTAGCCACCCGCTTGCTCGTGCAGGGCAACAGCGGGTCTGGCAAATCACATCTGCTGCGGAGGTTGCTCGAGGAGAGCGCAGGCGTGGTCCAGCACATCGTAATCGATCCCGAAGGCGACTTCGTGACGCTCGCCGAGCCGTTCGGGCATGTGGTGATCGACGGTGCTGC
This sequence comes from uncultured Alphaproteobacteria bacterium, assembly GCA_963752025.1. Classification (GTDB taxonomy): domain Bacteria; phylum Pseudomonadota; class Alphaproteobacteria; order Sphingomonadales; family Sphingomonadaceae; genus Sphingomicrobium. Next base: position 36,052 of record CAVVWY010000031.1, read on the forward strand.
ATTCGTCGGAGCAGAGATCAGCCGCCTCGGGACGCGAATCCGCAAGCACCGCGCGTCCGTCGTCCTCGCGCTCGAGGGTCTTGAGATAGAGGCGCAGATGCGCTGCGCCGCGCAATTCTTGTCTGCGCTGTTCGATGCTCCGCGTGATCAATGGTATCCCGCGCTGGTTGTCGTGGACGAAGCTCAGCTTTTCGCACCGGCCGCGGCCGGAGAAGTGAGCGACGAAGCACGCCGACTGTCGCTGGCGGCGATGACCAACCTCATGTGTCGAGGCAGAAAGCGCGGACTCGCCGGGGTTATCGCCACGCAGCGGCTGGCGAAACTGGCGAAGAACGTGGCCGCGGAAGCGTCGAACTTCCTCATGGGGCGGACGTTCCTGGACATTGACATGGCGCGTGCGGCCGACTTGCTGGGCATGGAGCGCCGTCAGGCCGAGCAGATCCGTGATTTGGAGCGTGGCCACTTCCTCGGGCTCGGACCAGCGATCAGCCGACGGCCCGTTGCGGTGCGGATCGGCGCTGTGCGAACCTCCTCGCGCGCCGCATCGTTGGGCCTGCTGCCGCTGCCGGAAACTCCCGCGGACGAGCTTCATGCCCTTCTTCACGCCGACAGGAGCGCCGAAGACGATGCTTGTGCGGTGCCGGTTTGCGAACCGGCATCGCCGACCGCGGACGTGCTGCTCGATCAAATCGCCATCCACGCAGTGGGCGAAGCGAAGGCAACAGAAGCGGATTCAGCCGACGAGCCCTCCGCCCCGGCCGCCGAGCAAGCGGTGGCCGAAATCCTCGCGGAAATCGCGGCCGACGAGGGAAGCACCTTCCAACCACCGGCCTCCCTCTACCAGGATTTCTCGGTGCGTTGCCGAATGCGTGGTCTGTCGGCCAAGCAGCTGGATCTCAACACCTTTCGGCGTCGAATTGCCATGGCGGCGGCCGGGATATTTGATCCAGTCGACGAGCGATGGGCGGACATCCTGCGGCTCGCCGGTGCCATACCCGATGACTTGCTCGGTCCCTATCTGCTGATTGCCAAAGCCGCGCAGCAGGGAAATCCCTGCCCTGATGACCTAAGCCTGGCCCGCGCTTACGGGACGAGCTCCCCCGGCCGCATTCGGCGACTGATCGAACACCTCGAAAAGAGCGGCTTGATCGTCGTTCGCACCGATTTCGGCGGAAGGCGCTCGATCGGCATACCAGAGCTAGGCGTGACGACTGCTCCCATCGAAGCCTAAATGGGCGAGGGCAGGGGATGCAGCGAAGGTCGCTAAGACGCGCTCCGCTCTTTCCAGTCGGCACGTTTTGGCAGTGGCGGAGACGGAGGGATTCGAACCCTCGGTACGGGAAATCCCCGTACGGCGGTTTAGCAAACCGCTGGTTTCAGCCACTCACCCACGTCTCCGTAAAGCGGCTCAGGAGCCGAGCGCTATAGAGGCGGCTATTCCAGGCATCAACTGCGCAAAGTTCAGGTCGGAATTACTTCCAGGCGCATCTTCAGGTTCATCTCTTCGCCCGGTTCAAGAACACGCATTCCCAATTCGGGCCATTGCTGCTCAGGGGCGTTCAGCGCTGCGTTTGCATGAGTGACCGGCTCCGCGACGAAGATCGCGCCCGTGGCTGGCGAATAGAGCTGGAAGAAGTGTGCGTCTGGCGAGGAGAGCTCGATCCGATAAGGCCAACTGGGATCTGTGATCTGGGTGGTGCCGACCCAACCGCCGAAGCCATGATCGAGATTTTGGCCGCAAACTAGCCGGTTGCGGAGATCGAAGCGGCCTTCGGCAGGGACCTTCTCGACTGGCAGGACATGCTCGTTGATCGTCCACACATGCGTGACAACCGTGTCGATCCGCGTCCCGCCTCCGCATGGAAAATAGGGGTGCTGGCCGAGACCGCAGGGCATCGGTTCATCCGAAAGGTTGCGGCACGTAAGCATCAGCGAAAGACCGCGCTCGTCTAGCGAAAAGTGCTGGCGTGCTTCATACTCCCATCGCCATTCGCCGGGTGCGTGGTGGAAATGAAGCGCTGCACTTCCCTCCTCGTGATGGTCGACGTTCCACCGATTGAGCCATCCCTGACCGTGGAGCGGGCTTGGGTCGCCATCCATGTTCGGCGCGAGGCGAACTTCCCGATCGCGGAAGGTGAATGCGCCCCCGCGAATGCGGTTTACGTAAGGAACGAGCGGGAAGCTGCTTGCGTCGAGAACGTTTTCGCGAGCGGTGTGGCATTCCCGCAATATCGGCCGCACGCCGCCGCCGCCGAGCCATTCAAAGGCAGAAATACTCCCGCCGACTAAAGGGTTTAGCTGGATTCTGAGACTGCCCGCGGTAAGGTTAATGGTCGCTGCGGAAGACATCACTGCACCTTCACTGTCAAAAATATTCACAAGGACGAAACTTCGCTGGGGATAAGCGGCGAATAGGCGTTGCGCGCCGATTCCGGCACGCGGTATTTAACGCAGGGGGCCGGGGAGGGTTACCAATGAGCAGACGCGTGAAGGAGTTCATCAATATCGACGACCATGTGTCGTTAGATGAACTCATCGGGAAGCTTGTCGAGATACGCGACATCCTGCCCGATGAAAGCGAGGCTGAGCTGCGCCTGCGCGGTGACGAGGTTTTCGGCCGCAAGATAACAGTCGCCTATCTTCGTCCTCTCACCGAGGACGAGGCGGCGATCGAAGAGCGTTATGCCAACGCTGAAAGGGAAGCCAAGGAGCGCGAACTTGCGCGGCTTCAGCTGGAACTCGGCGTCGTCTGCTACGCGGCGCCAGGCAAGCGCGGAAAGCTCCGAATCGTGGCCTAAGTCGGCCTCCGGCAGATTTCGCCTGACCCAAAACTCCGAGAGCTCGCCGAACGTCACCTCTGGCGGATCAGGTCACATTGTTGGGCGTCTTGAAAAGGTAAATCGCGGAGGACAGCAAAGTGGCGGAGCGGGAGGGATTCGAACCCTCGATACGGTTTTGCCGTATACTCACTTTCCAGGCGAGCGCCTTCGACCACTCGGCCACCGCTCCGCATATCGCTGGAAAGCGGCTCCTCTAGAGAGAGGGAAGCGGCGGGGCAAGGTTGCCGCGCACAACCTTAAAACCCTATGCGGCAAAGATGCGGAACTTTGGACCAGCGCCTTCGGCCGACGAAATCGAGGCTCTCGCTCGACGTAGCCTCGATGCGCTGCCGAGCCCATTTCGCGACAGCCTCGGCAATATCGTGCTGCTCGTCGAAGACTTCGCCGATGATGCGATGCTGGACTCGCTCGGCATCGAAAATCCGTTTGAGCTTTCCGGCGTCTATGACGGGATTCCACTGACCGAACGCAGCGTCGATCAGTCCGGCACGCTGCCTGAGCGCGTGCGGCTGTTCCGCCGGTCCATTCTCGATGAATGGGCAGGCGGCGAGGAGACACTCGAACATCTCGTCGCCCACGTCCTGATCCACGAGATCGGCCATCACTTCGGGCTCAGCGACGATGACATGCACGCGCTGGAAGACACCGTCGCGTGATGTCACTGCTTCACTTCGACGGCGTCGCATTGCGCCGCGGCGGGCGGCTTCTGTTCGAGGATCTCGATCTTGAATTGAGGGCAGGAGAGGCGCTGCAAGTTGCGGGCCCCAACGGAAGCGGCAAGTCGAGCCTAATTCGGCTTGCAGCCGGCTTGCTCAGGCAGGAGCGGGGGCGGATCGAACGAGCGCAACTGGCGCTCGCTGATGACGCGCTCGCGCTCGATCGAGAGCTCCCACTCCGCCGGGCGTTGGCTTTTTGGGGGGGGGCGGTGGAAGAGCCGATGGAGGGGATCGGGATCAGTCATCTTGGGGAGGTCCCGGTGCGCCTGCTCTCGTCGGGACAATTGAAGCGTGCGACACTTGTGCGGGCAGCCGCCTCGGCAGCTCCGCTGTGGCTGCTCGATGAGCCGCTCAATGGCCTGGACGCTGAAGGGTCGGAGCAGCTTGCGGTCGTCATCGACCGCCACCGCGCATTGGGCGGTGCGGTGCTGGCCGCATCGCATCAGTCGTTGCCGGGAGACTGGCGAGTGTTGGAGCTCAGCCGTTGATCGGCCGGCTGATAGCGCGAGATGTCCGGCGCGGCCTCACGGGTGCAGCGTGGCTGCCGATTGCATTCTTCCTGCTCGTCACGGCGCTCGTGCCCTTCGCGGTTGGCCCCGACGCGCGCCTGCTCAGCCGGATCGCTCCCGGCATTCTCTGGATAGCGGCGCTGACCGCCGCGCTCCTGCCGATCGAACGACTTGTCGAGCCGGACCGCGCTGACGGAGTGCTGGACCAGCTCGCACTCCACGGCGTCGCCGACGAGAGTATCGCCGTGGCTAAGGCAATCGCGCATTGGCTCACGTTCGCGCCACTACTTCTCGCCGCAGCCGTCCCGGCCTCGGCGCTATTGGCGATGGACGGAAAGAGCCTTGGGCGGACGGCGATTGCACTGGCGATCGGTACGCCAGCCCTGGCGGCCGTTGCAGTTGCCGTTGCGGCGGTAACGGCGGGACTTCCCCGTGCGGGCGCGCTCGCTGGGTTGCTGCTACTTCCGCTTGTCGTGCCGCTACTGATATTCGGCGCCGCGGAAAGTAGCGGTGGATCGAGCGCTCTCTTTATCGAGGCGGCCGTCTCTTTACTTCTGACTGCAGGGTCGCCGTTCGTTGCTGGAGCTGCGATGCGGGCCGCTAGGACCTGAACCATCTCGCGAAGATCGCGGTCGGGAGGAGCAAGCCGCGGGATTTTTCGCGAACCGACATTTCACCAAACTCGACGGATCCGCCGAGGTCCGCAAAGGTCTGTGTCACCAATTCACCAATCGCGATGGCGGACATGCGCACCGCGTAAACCGTCAGCACGAGGAAGCGGCTGTTCTCGTTCAGCAGTTTGCGGCAGTCGCCGAGCAGTGGCGCCAAATCCTCTTCAAGCCGCCACACCTCGCCATCGGGACCACGGCCGAATTTCGGCGGGTCGAGCAAGATGCCGTCATAACCTCGGCCGCGACGGACTTCGCGCGCCGTGAACTTCGTCGCGTCGTCGACGATCCACCGGATCGGGCGATCGTCCATTCGCGAGAGCCGCGCATTCTCCTTGCCCTGCTCTACGGACTTCTTGGACGCATCGACATGAACCATCCGCGCACCCGCATCGCTCAGCTGCAGGGTGCCGACGCCGGTGTAGCCGAAGAGGTTGAGAACTTCGGCATCGGCCGAACGCTCGCGCATCCAGTCCCACTGCGGCGCCATGTCGGGGAAGAAGCCGAGGTGCCGAAAAGGCGTGAGGGAGGCGTGGAACCGGACGCCGCCGCGAGATAGCTCCCATTGTCGCGGGACGGACCGATGCTGGACCCAACGGCCGCCGCCTTCCTCGTCGGAGCCGGGCATGAACGTCGCGTCGGCGTTCCACTGCTCGTCCGCGCGCCGCCACATCGCCTGGGGCTCGGGGCGCACCACTTTATAGGTGCCGTAGCGCTCCAGCTTCTGGCCTCCGCCGCTGTCGATCAGGCCCCAGTCATCCCAGGGTTCGGCGACGATTGTCTTGAGGTCGGTCACGCGGCGAGGGCGAGTTGAGCACCCACAGAGGCCACGGCGACCGGACCGTCCAGCAACGATCGGCCTGCGGCGCGGGCCTGCTCGACCGCCACGCCGCGGATATGTTCAAGCAATTCGCTCATCCCAATGATCCGGCCGAAAACCTCGATGGAACGCGCCATGTGATCGGCACGGCCCTGCGGCGTTTCGAGCGACATCAGCAGATTGGCTTCGAGCTGCGCCCGCGCACGGTCGAGCTCGCCCTGCGTCAGGCCCTCGGCTGTCTCTGAAAGCAGCTCGCGCGCGAGCCGAACGGCTTCGGTTGCTCGGGCACGCTCCGCTGCGCAGCCAATCCCCACCAAGCCAACCTCGGCGAAGGCATGGTGCCACGCATAAACGGAGTAGGCGAGACCGCGCTGCTCGCGCATTTCCTGGAACAGTCGGGAGGAGGTCCCGCCGCCGAGTGCCTGCACAAACATCGACAGAGAAGGGATCCGCTGATCACCCGCCGGAAGGCCGGGGAAGGCAAGACACCAATGCGCCTGTTCGAAGCGCCGGCGATCGTTCCTGACGCCGCCGGTGAACTGCGCCGATTCGACTGCGGGCGCGGGGCGCGCCTGCATGTCGCCGAAGAGCTTCTCAGCGAGCGCAAGGAATGCATCAGGATCGATCTTGCCGCTTCCGGCCAGCACCAGCCGCGACGGCACGAACTGCTTCTCGATCCGACTCGAAACAGTCTTGGCGCGCGATGGCGCGAACGCTCTTCTCGCTGCCGAGAATGGAGCGGCCGATCGCCTGACCATCGAACGCCGCTTCGAACAGATGGTCATGGACGAGGTCGTCCGGCGCGTCGGTGACCTCACCAAGTTCGGAAAGGATCACCTGCTTCTCGCTCGGCAAATGCTCGGCGTCGAAGTTAGGCGAGCGCACGAGGCTGGCGATGAGCTCGGTGACGAGCTTCGTGTCGCGGCCCAGCGCTCGTCCGTGGAACACGGTCTGATCGCGCGCTGTCCATGCGTTGAGGCTTCCACCGACATCTTCGATCGCTTCGGCGAGTGCCCGCGTGTCGAGTTCCGCCTGCACCTTTGAACACCATATGCTCAACGAGGTGCGCCAGACCGCTGAGGCTCTCCGGCTCGGAGCGGGACCCGACGCTCGCGTACAGACCGATGGCGACGGACTTCGCTCCCGGGATCGGGTCCGCGGCGACGGTGAGCCCATTGGGCAGAACATGCATCGATCCGCTCATTCCGGCTGGCCTTTCAGACGCTTACGCACAGCAAGACCATATATGATGAGCGCGATTAACGCGAAGCTGAACCATTGCAGGGCGTAGGAGCGATGGTTGTTGGGGATCGAAGCGACGGACGGCGGCGCGCTGGGCTCAAGCCCCGGCGGTGCGCTCGCAGCGACGAGGCGCATGTGTGTGTGACGGTCCGGGCCGATAATTCCGCTGACCAGGCCGCCCGCCCAGTTCACCTTTGCGTTCGGATCTTTGGACCACCCCACCTCGACGCTCATGCCGGGCCCCTCGGCGCCGGTGGTACAATCGATGATGTGGACATAGCCGGGCTCACCACTCATATTTTCGCCGGCTACCGCGCGCTGTCCTGCGGTCCTCAGGCAGACGCCGGTCGCATGGCGGAAAAGCGGCAGCTGCTCATCTCGGACCGGCACTGTGGGCCAGGTGATCGGCGGCAACTTATCGGCCCGTTGGTAGCGCGAGATCAGCGTTTCCTTCCACTCGGCACGGTGAAGTTGCCAGATGCCGAGGCTGATCATCACGCCGACTGCAAACAGCACGATCAAGGTTGGTGCGATGGGCAGGCGTCGGATTATCAGATGATCCGTCCTTCCCGGGCGCGATGTCGATATTCCTGCGCGAGCAGCCACGCCTTGGAAAAGCGCAGCCCTGCGAGCGTCAGGGTTGTCGCGACAGGAATCCAGACGAGGTGCACCCACCACGGCGGCGAGAAGGTGCCGTCGACAGCGAGAGCAGCGACGACAACGATCGTGCCGACGATGAAGATCAGGAAGGCCGCCGGACCGTCGCCAACGTTGAAGCTGTCAAAGTCTTAGCCCGCAGTTTCGGCACTTGCTCGCGAACTGAACCGAATTGCGGAATAGGGTGCGTGCCCCGCATCGGGGGCAGTAGCCGGCGAGCGCCGCCCTAAGCGGCGATGGCTCACTCGGCGGTGATGGCAATGTCACCCCGCGTGCGGCGCGCCCCAGCCGCCCCAGACGTAGATCGTCGTGAACAGGAAGAGCCACACGACGTCGACGAAATGCCAATACCAGGCCGCGGCCTCAAAGCCGAAATGCTGGCGGGGCGTGAAGTCACCGCGATTGGCCCGGATCAGGCACACGATCAGGAAGATCGTTCCGACCATCACGTGAAAGCCGTGGAAACCCGTCGCCATGAAGAAAGTGGAGCCGTAGATGCTGCCTTTGAACGCGAACGGCGCGTGTGCATATTCCCACCCCTGCACGAAGGTGAAGGTCAGGCCGAGGAGGATCGTCAGTAATAGGCCGAGCTTAAGTCCGCGGCGGTCGCCATGGATCAGCGAGTGATGCGCCCACGTGACCGTCGTTCCCGAGCACAGCAGGATCATGGTGTTGAGCAGCGGGAAGCCCCACGGATTCAGCACCTCGACGCCCTTGGGCGGCCATACGCCGCCGACGGCTGCTACTGGCGAGGGGAATAGTGAGCTATCAAAGAAGGCCCAGAACCATGCGAGGAAGAACATCACCTCGGAGGCGATGAACAGGATCATTCCGTAGCGCAGGTGGAGCTGCACGACGGGCGTATGATCGCCCGCATGCGCTTCCTTGATGGTATTTGACCACCAATTGTACATGGTGATCAACACGCCAGCGAGACCGAGCAGCAGCACCGGCACGCCGAAGCGGTTCTCGTGGAACCACATGACCGCGCCGCTGAAGAGCACGCCGCCGGACATTGCGCCGATCAGGGGCCATGGATCCGGTTCTACCAAATGGTAATCGTGGTTCTTCGCGCCTGCCATGTGTCGGAGCTTCCCTCGTTGCTTTTGTCGCGGCTCTAGCGGGCCGCGTTGACGGTTTCCACCGGGTAAAATGTATAGCTGAGCGTAATCTCGTCGATGTCCTTCGTGTCCGGGTCCTTCTTGATCGCCGGATCGACGAAGAAGATTACCGGCATGTCGACGGTCTGTCCTGGTTTGAGCGTCTGCTCATTGAAGCAGAAGCATTGGATTTTCTTGAAATATTTCCCGACTTGGTCGGGGCTGACGTTGTATGCCGCCTGCGCCGCGATGGTCCGCGCTGAGAGATTTGTCGCGCGGTAGAAAATCTTCGTCTGAGCTCCGGGCTTCACGGACACCTTCAGCTGCTCAGGCTCGAAACGCCATGGTAGGCCAGGATGCGTGTTCGCGTCGAAGCGCACGCCGACTTCTCCAGCAACCGCGCCCGGCGCCTTCTCCGCGCGGAGCGGAGTGCCCCCGAAGCCAGTCACCGAACAGAAGGCGCGGTAGATCGGCGAGGACGCGAAGGCGAGGGCGACCATCGCCGCAACAATCGTCGCCATGATCAGCGCGACACGCGCGTTCTTTCGCTCGACAGTTGCCGCAGTCACCAGTTCATCCCAGTCTTCGCTATGGTTATGAAGTAGAGTAGAACGACGAACGCGACGAGCAGCAGCGCCATGATCCGCGCCCGGTCGCGTTGCCGCTTGCGGATAACTTCGTCTTCAGGCGTCATGATACCAGCCAGCGGTCCGCCACCAGCACTGTGAAGAGGGCGAATAGGTAGAAAACCGAGAAAGCGAACAAGTGCTTCTCCGGTCCCATTCCGGCTGGATCGGCCGCGCGATTGGTGAGCACCCGCGCGGCCAGCGCGACGAACACGAGGCTGAGGATCGCGGCGCAGATGCCGTAGATGGGTCCAGCCAGGCCAAGCGGCCATGGAGCGATCGCGGCTGCCGCCATCGGCAGGCTGTAAAGGAAGATCTGCCGTCGAGTGCTCTCACGCCAGCGACGACCGGAAGCATCGGAATGCCCGCGTTCGCATAATCCGACCGGACGAAAAGAGAGAGTGCCCAGAAATGGGGCGGCGTCCAGAGGAAGATGATCGCGAAGAGCAGTAGCGGCAGGGCCGTGAAATGCCCCGTGCCGGCGACCCAGCCGATCAGCGGCGGGAAGGAGCCTGCGGCCCCGCCGATAACGATGTTCTGCGGCGTCCGCGGTTTCAGCCATACCGTATAGATGATCACGTAGAAGAGGATCGACCCGGCCAATAGCGCGGCAGAAAGCCAATTCGCAGCAAGCCCCATCAGAAGCACTGAGAAAAAGCTCAGACCCACGCCGAAGTGAAGCGCCGACTGCCGCTCCATGCGGCCTGCGGGAAGGGGCCGCTTGGCAGTCCGGCGCATCTTCGCGTCGATGTCTGCCTCGTACCACTGGTTAAGCGCACCGCAGGCGCCGGCGCCGAGCGCGATGCACAGTATCGCGGTGAAGCCGAGCACCAACGGCGGCAACTGCGGCGCAGCGAGCATGCCCGCCAGCCCGGTGAACACGACGAGGCTCATCACGCGCGGCTTGGTCAGCGCGAGGAAGTCGCGCCAATCGGCCGGCAGCGCGGCTGAATTCGTCATCTCCAGAGCGGGCATGGGCAGGCCTATAAGAGCTTGGCCCCGAGAGGAAAAGGGCTGGGTGGCAGTGTTCATGCGGCCTTTGCTATGCCGTTCCGCATGACGCTCCGATTCCTCGCCGCCGCGCTGCTCGCGGTCTGCTCGACTCCACTGCTCGGGCAGGCCGCTGCCCCCCTGACGCCGGGAGATCTGACTGGGTCGCCCGTTGCGACTGCCGACATGGTTCCGGTCGCCATTGACACCAGCCTTGGTCGGATCGTGATAGCCGTCGATCGCCTACATGCGCCTGTGACGAGCGCCAATTTCCTCCACTACGTCGACACGCACCGGCTCGACGGCGAGACCATCTACCGGTCCATGCACACGGGCGGCGGAGGGCTCATCCAGGGTGGCGTGCGGAGCGACACGCGCAAGCTGTTCCCGCCGATCCCGGACGAGACGACTGCCAAGACGGGACTGAAGAATGCCGCAGGCGCCATCTCCATGGCGCGCCTTGAGCCAGGCAGTGGCCGTGCGGACTTTTTCATTCTGTTGAGCGACATGCCGGGGTTCGATGCGGGCGCCAATCCGGCGGATCCCGACGGCTACGCCGTTTTCGGCCGCGTCGTGGAAGGCATGGATGTCGTTCAGAAGATTTTCGAAGCGCCTACCGATCCCAACAAAGGCGACGGAGTCATGAAGGGGCAGTACCTCGATCCTCCGGTAAAGATCCTACGCGCTGCGCGGCTCCAAGGGCGCAAGTGATCTGCGCCGGCGCAGGAGCATCGGCTAGTTAGAGCACCTGTGGCGAAGGTGCCGCGACGGTCTCCTTCTCGTCATTGATACCGACACGTTTCTTTGCGTCGCGAACGAGCTTCTGAAAGCGAGGGTCTTCGCGTAGCGAATCGAAGTCCGGGTCCGTGTCGGCGATCCGAACCTGGAATTCGCCCGCTAGTGGAAGCGTGCTCTGGAGCATCTTGAGCGCACCGTCCTTGTCGCCAAGATGTCCGGCGAGAACGCAGGCGAAATTGTACCGCATGTTCAGATTGTCAGGGTCGATGAGGAGAGCGCGGTCGATCCACTCACGCGTTTTTTCTTCCTCCCCGAGGAGGGCGTAGCCGCCGGCCAGGATACCCAGCGCCGCGCCGTTGCTTGGGTCCTGCTGCACCGCCCGCTGCGCCTCGGAAACCATCATCTTCGCGCAATTTTGCAATTTCACGGTTTCGCCCAACGACTGATAGCAGGTCGAAAGCATCGCCCAGGCGTGAAAGTCGGTCTCCATCAGCTCGACGGCCTTTTCATAATGGCGCATCGCCGAGGGCACGTCACGCCGCATCAGGAAGAAGCGACCGGCCTCTTTGTTTACTTGCCACGATTCTGGCCCGAGGCGGATCGCGGTCTCTATTTCAGCTGCGGCTCCTTCGGCGTTCCCGCGCTGCTGCAGCCTCTTCGCCAGAGGTAAACGTGCTTCGGAGATTGTCGGATCGATGGCGAGTGCGGTGTGCGCGGCAACAAAGCCGTCGTCGACTTCCTGCCCGAAGCCATAGCGCAAGCTTGATTGCGCGATGGCGAGCAACGCCCAGGCGTCCGCGTAATAGGGATCGATCTCAACGGCTTTGCCGCAGATTTGCATCACGCGTTCTTCGCGACGGACGTCGCCGTGATTGCCGGTCACCCAATATTGCCGCGCGAGCAGGAACAGATTGTAGGCTTCGACGCTGTTGGTGCCTCGCTTCTCGATGGCCTTCTTCTCTTCCGGCAGCAGCTTCAGCTTGAGCGCCCGAACGATCGCCTTCGAGATCTCGTCTTGGATCGTGAAGATGTCGGTTAGGTCGCGGTCGAAGCGATCTGCCCACACATGACCGCCCGTTCGTCCGTCGATCAGCTGGGCGGTGATGCGCACCTGGTTGCCCGCTTTGCGCACGCTGCCTTCGAGCACGTGGGTGACGCCGAGTTTCTTCGCGACCTCGCAGACGTTCACCGATTGCCCTTTGAAGGTGAAAGCGGTGTTGCGCGCGATCACCTCCAGCGCTGAGACCTTCGATAAATCGGTCGTGATGTCCTCGCTGATGCCGTCGCTGAAATATTCCTGTTCGATGTCGCCACTCATGTTCTGGAACGGCAGCACGCAAATCGAGACATCTCGTGACGACTGACGGACGACGCTGTCGGGATCGGATTTCGGCGGACCGGTGAGCGCGCTAACTCCCGCCACCAGCTTGCGCCAGCCTGCGTCAGTCGTTTGCCCGTCCCAGTTTTCGAGACTGGCGCACTGAATCTGATTGAACGGCATTGGCGGCAGAGTGCCATCGAGGGTCGCTTGGATCAGCGTCACTGATGCACGCGCACTATCCGCCTCGGCCCGTACCCAGTGCGATTTGGCCGCTTCGGCCGACCACAACACGACCACCGCCGCTGCGCCTTTGATACGTTCCTCGATCACCTCCGCGTACGGCATGTGCGCGGGGAGTTCATCGTCGCGCCAGACTTCATGGCCCGCATCGCGCAGTCGGTCGGCGACTAGGCTCGCGAGCGTCTCATCGCTTCGCGCGTAGGAGATGAAAATATGCGACAAGCCGCGCCTTGCCCCTAAGGCCCCCTCGTCACTCTGCCGTCGTTGGATCGATCATGGTCCGGACCTGCGAGACCTTGTTGACAGGGAACCCGCCGCGCTGCGCATGTTCGCGGATGATCTCCTCGCTCGCCGCGCGATAGATGCAGTAGAGCTTATTGTCCGTCACGTAGGAGTGGACCCACTGGATTTGCGGCCCGAGATCGCGCAGCACCGAACAAGATGTCTGCGAAGCCAGCTTGAGGTCCTCAGCGGCGAGTGAACCCGCCCCCGGCATTTCTCTTTCGATGACGAATTGCGGCACTTAACCCCTCCATCTTTCCCCGGGATGGAGGGAGTCGCATACCACCCTCGCGACGAAATGTCCGCTATCTGGCTTTCATTCTTGTGACGCGACGAAAAAGCCCCGCCTCGCCTGAGCGAGACGGGGCCCATTTTCCTGCCCAAGGGCAGCTTAATCGATCCGCGGCAGCGTCGAGAATTGGTGGAACGGCGGCGGACTGGACAGCGTCCACTCCAGCGTAGTTGCGCCCTCGCCCCACGGATTGTCAGGCGCCTTCTTGCCGGCAACGAGCGACCAAAAGATGTTCACGAAAAAGATGGCAACGCCCGCGACGGTAATCATGTAGCCAATCGTCGCGACCTTGTTCCACTCGGCAAACGCCGGCGTGTAGTCGGGGATGCGGCGTGGCATGCCGTCCAAGCCGAGGAAGTGCATCGGGAAGAAGACCACGTTCACCCCGATGAACATCACGAAGAAGTGCAGCTTGCCGAGCAGCTCATTGTACATGCGGCCGCTCATCTTCGGGAACCAGTAGTAGAATCCGCCGAAGATCGCGAACACCGCGCCCAGGCTGAGCACGTAGTGGAAGTGCGCAACAACGTAATAGGTGTCGTGCATGTAGTTATCGACGCCGCCGTTCGCGAGCACGACACCGGTGACGCCGCCGACGGTGAACAGGAAGATGAAGCCTATCGCCCATAGCATCGGAGTCTCGAACGTCAGCGAGCCTCCCCACATCGTCGCGATCCAGCTGAAGATCTTCACGCCGGTCGGGACCGCAATGATCATCGTCGCGGCGGTGAAGTACATCTTCTCGTCGACGCTCATGCCTGTGGTGAACATGTGGTGCGCCCAGACAACGAAGCCGATAACGCCGATCGAAACCATCGCGTAGGCCATGCCGAGGTAGCCGAAGACGGGCTTGCGGCTGAAGGTCGCGACGATCTGGCTGACCATGCCGAAGCCGGGCAGGATCATGATGTAGACTTCCGGGTGGCCGAAGAACCAGAACAGGTGCTGGTAGAGCACGACGTTGCCGCCGCCCGACGCGTCGAAGAAGGTCGTGCCGAAGTTGCGGTCCGTCAGCAGCATGGTGATCGCGCCGGCAAGAACCGGAAGCGCGAGCAGAAGCAGGAATACTGTGACCAGGATGGACCATACGAACAGCGGCATTTTGTGCAGGGTCATGCCTGGAGCGCGCATGTTGAAGATGGTTGTGATGAAGTTGATCGCGCCGAGGATCGAACTAGCGCCCGCGAGGTGCAGGGAGAAGATCGCCATGTCCACTGCCGGACCCGCCGACCCGGACGTGGATAGAGGCGCGTAGACGGTCCAGCCGGTGCCGGCGCCGAGACCCGTTCCGCCGGACACGAACGTCGATCCGAGCAGCAGCAGGAATGCCGGCACCAGTAGCCAGAAGCTAATGTTGTTCATGCGCGGGAAGGCCATGTCCGGCGCCCCGATCATCAGCGGGACGAACCAGTTGCCGAAGCCGCCGATCATCGCCGGCATGACCATGAAGAAGACCATGATCAGACCGTGCGCGGTGATAAGGACGTTCCAGTGGTGAGCCCATTCGTCGAAGTTCGCCGTGCCGGCGCCGATCGGCCAGGCACGGTTGAGCACCTGGATGCCCGGCTCCATCAGTTCCCAGCGCATGATGCCGGAAATGCCGCCGCCGATGATGCCCGCGATGATCGCGAAGATCAGGTATAGCGTGCCGATGTCCTTGTGATTGGTGGACATGAACCAGCGGACGAAGAAGCCGGGCTTGTGGTCCGCATCGTGATGCGCGTCATGCGCTTCGTGCGGCCTCAGGTGGAGCGAGTCAGCGGTTGTGCTCATGGGTCTACGGGTCCGATCGGCTTACTGGTTCGTACGGTTGGCGACGTCAGGCGTCTGGGGTGCGGGGGCAGGGTTTGGCTGAGCTGTGCCGGGCGTGGCCGGAGCGGGCGTTGCATTGCCGGCGGCATTTGGTGTCGTCGACACCGGGCCGGCCGCCGGAGCTGCCACAGCACCCGGCATGTGGCCGCCGTTCTGTCCAACCCACTGCGCAAATTGCGCTGGGGAGGCCACTTCGATGGCGATGGGCATGAAACCGTGACGCGCGCCGCAAAGCTCAGAGCACTGGCCGAAATACACGCCCGGGCGATCGACCTTGGCCCAAGTCTCGTGGAGCTGGCCCGGGTTGGCGTCCTGCTTGATCCAAAAGGCCGGCATGGCGAAGCTGTGGATCACGTCGTCGGCAGTGACGATGAACTTCACCACCTTACCCTGCGGAATGACGAGGCGGTTGTCGACGGCGAGCAGCGGCGGACCGTCATTGTCGGTGCGGGCACGCTGGTTCGCCTGACGCGTCGGGTCGTTGGCTTCCTTCAGCATGTAGCTGTCGAACGAGACGCCATAGTCGGGAAGCTCGTACGACCAATACCATTGGTGGCCGGTCACCTTCACCGTCACGTCAGCCGGAGGCGGCGTGTACTGGTGCCGGAGCAGGCGGATGGACGGGATTGCGATGCCGACCAGGATTAGGACCGGCACCAGCGTCCAGATCACCTCGATCAAAGTATTGTGCGAATTGCGCGACGGCGTCGGATTGGCCCCCCGACGATAGCGAACGATGGTCCACACAAGCAACGCGAGAACGATGATGCTGATGATTGCACAGAGCGGGAGCAGCCAGTTGTTATGGAAGGCCGATGCTTCCTCGCCGATCGGCGTTACTTGCATCTGGATGCCCTTACGGCCGTCCGGCTCGCCGACGCCCGGCGTCGGAATCGCATGGCCGACGGTGCCCGGAACGATCGCCGGCTGCGCTACGTCGGGCTTGCCGGGGTTCTGTGCGGTCCCCGCTGGAGGTGTTGCGGTCGGAGCAGCAGCGCCACTCTGAGCAGGGGCAGGCGAACTTGCCGGCGCTTGCGCGGCTGCCGGTGTCAGCCCGGCCGCGGCCAGGGCAATCGCCCATCCAATCAATCTCATCTTCACCCCGGTTGGCATGCGTTGGGACAAAGGACGCGGCTGCGCCCTCCTGAATTTGAGCGCTCTATAGGCGCGGCTTTCAGGAGCCTCAAGCGGCACTTGGAACGGCGGGGGAAGCAGCCTAATGGCGGGCCGCGAGATGATGAGTGACGACCAGATCCTGGACGAGTTCCGCGCCGCCGACGCGCTGCTCGAAGGCCATTTCGTCCTTTCTTCAGGATTGCGCAGTCCGCGTTACCTGCAGTGCGCTCGAGTGCTCATGGACCCCGCTCGCGCCGAGCGGCTCGCGCGAGCGCTCGCGGCTAAACTGCCGCCGACCGTCAGGGATCAAATCGATGCCGTCGTGTCGCCGGCGATGGGCGGCGTGATCATCGGCCATGAGATGGGGCGCGCGCTGCGCAAGCCCGCGATGTTCGTCGAGCGGCCGCAAGGCGTGTTTGAACTGCGCCGCGGATTCCGCGTGGAACCCGGTGAGCGCGTCCTCATGGTCGAGGACGTCGTGACCACCGGACTGTCATCGCGCGAAGCCATAGCGGCGATCGAAGCAGCGGGCGGCAAGGTCATCCGCGCGGCATCGCTGGTCGATCGGTCAGGTGGGAAAGCGGATCTTGGAGTGCCTTATACCTCCCTCATTCGCATCGACGTTCCGACCTACGCGCCGGACGCGGTCCCTCCCGAACTCGCGGCGATCCCCGCCGTGAAGCCGGGGAGTCGTGCCGCCGCGTGACGGGTAAGCTGCGCCTTGGCGTCAACATCGATCACGTCGCGACCATCCGAAACGCGCGTGGCGGCGATCATCCGGACCCGGTTCGCGCGGCAATCATGGCTGCACAAGCGGGCGCTGACGGAATCACTGCCCATCTCCGCGAAGACCGCCGGCACATCACCGATAACGACATCGATCGGCTGATGGCCGAGATCGATTTGCCGTTAAATTTGGAAATGGCGGCGACTGAGGAGATGCTGGAAATTGCTATGCGCCATCGGCCCCATGCTGCTTGCATCGTTCCTGAGAGGCGAGAAGAGCGGACGACCGAAGGTGGTCTCGATGCTGCCGGCCAGCACAATCATCTTACTTATTTCGTCGATAAGCTCGGAGGCGCTGGTATTCGGGTCAGCCTGTTCATCGAGCCAGCCGAGCGGCAGATCGAAGCTGCGTTGCGTCTCGGGGCTCCGGTCGTCGAGTTTCACACTGGCCGCTACGCCCATACGAAAGCCGAGAAGCGTACGACCGAGTTGAACCGCCTCAGTGACAGTGCCGCCCTCGCGAAGAAGAACGGCATTGAGCCGCACGCCGGTCACGGTCTTACCTTCGACAATGTCGTGCCGGTCGCCGCCATTCCGCAAATCGCGGAACTCAACATCGGGCATTTCCTGATCGGAGAAGCGATCTTCACAGGGCTCGACGCCAGCGTGCGCCAAATGCGCGACTTAATGGAGGGCGCCCGGTGAGGCGGTCCCAGCGCCAGGGGAATCGGTATCTGGCAGGTCTCGTCATCTTTTTTGCGCTGCTCTTCTTCGTGGTAGGCACGCTGGGTCCGGCGCACCGGTCGCCTTACTATCTCGTGATTGTCCCGGTGCCTGCGCTGATCGCCATATTCCTCGGCCGCCGCGCCTGGTTTTCGGAGGAAAAGTCGACCCTTTATTCCGCCGCGGCGATGGCGCTGTTGCTGCTCGTGCTCGCTTTCTCGCATATTTTGCCGCGGTCGACCGGATGATTGTCGGTCTCGGATCCGACTTGTGCAACATCGAGCGCATTCAAAACTCGCTCGACCGGTTTGGTGAGCGCTTCCTCAACCGCGTCTTCACCGAAACAGAACGGCGGAAGGCCTCGTCCCGTCCGCATACGACTGCCGGAACGCTCGCGAAGCGGTTCGCCGCGAAGGAAGCATTCTCGAAAGCCGTCGGAACGGGCTTCAGGCGCGGCGTGTTCATGAAGGACATTGGCGTCGTTAATCTTCCGTCTGGCGCGCCTACGTTACAGGTGACCGGTGGCGCGAAAGCACAGCTTGACGCCCTTGCGCCGGAAGGCCACGCCATCGACATTCATCTGACGATGACCGACGATCACCCTTGGGCGCAGGCATTTGTGATCCTGACCGCCCGCAAATTGGAGTGCTGATTGAGCGACACCGTTCCCGAGGCGAGCGTTGAAGAACCCGCAACGCCTGCCGCCGAAAAGAAGAAGGAAGGTTCCGCCCTTTGGCGTGAGATCCGGGGGCTGTTGTGGGTGCTGCTGGCGGTGCTCGCCTTCCACAGCCTGGTCGCGAAGCCTTTCTACATTCCCTCCGAATCAATGATGCCAGGACTGCTCACCGGCGATCGGCTGGTAGTCACCAAATATCCCTATGGCTGGTCATGGGTGTCGCCCAGTTTCCACGTCATACCGCCCATGGAGGGCCGTCTGTTTGGTCGCCTGCCCGAGCGAGGCGACATCGTGATCGTGACGCCGCCGGGCACCCGCACCGACTACATCAAGCGGGTAATTGGACTGCCCGGCGACACGATCCGGATGGTCGACGGACAGCTTTACATCAACGGCGAGGCAGTGAAGCGTGGTCCCCTGCAGGCCCAGTTGATTCCGGTCGACGTCAATTCGCCGTGCGGCTCGCCGACCGACCCGGCGCTTTCGGACCATGCGACACGAGGACCTGACGGTAAGATGTATTGCCGCGTGCCGGTTGTGCGGGAAACGCTGCCGAATGGCCGGACGTACGCGACCGTGGATCTCGGCCAGTCGCCCGAGGACAACTTCGGTCCGGTCACCGTGCCGGCCGACCATGTCTGGCTAATGGGAGACAACCGCGACAATTCGGCGGACAGCCGCGTGCCAGAATGGCAGGGCGGACTTGGTGGTCCTGTCCCCTGGGAGAATATCGGCGGCCGCGCCGAATTCATCACCTTCTCGCTCGACGGGTCGACGCAGTGGTACAATCCGCTGAGCTGGTTCCATTCCTTGCGCCCGGGCCGCGCCGGAACGTCGCTTCGTAACAGCTGATGGGTAGTCGCCCGCCGACCACCGAGCCTCACGTCGAGCGGCCCGGTCCGGCGGAGTTCCGCGACCCTTTGATCCGTCGCGAGATGGCGAAGGCGGCTGTGTGGTTCGGCATGGCGCTGGCAATCGCCGGCGCGATCTTTCTCGCGCAGCCGCTTCTGCTGATCGTCGGCGGCGCGATCTTTGCCGTGTTCCTCGACGGCGGCATTCGCCTGCTCGGTCGCTGGCTACCCATTCCGCGAGGGTGGCGGCTGCTCCTTGTGCTTGTGCTCGGCTTCGGCTTCCTCGGATGGGTCGGCTACTTTGCAGGCACGACGATCGCCGCCCAGTTCGAAGCGCTGCGGGTGGTCGTCACCGTTCAGTTCGACCGCCTGATGAACTTCGCTTCCGCGCTCGGTCTCATCCCGAAAGGTGATTCAGCGAACCTTGGATCTCAGTTCATGGGTTCGGTCGGGCGACTGACGAGCGCCGTCGGTACGGCAATTGGTGCGGTGACCAGTGCTATCGCCATGATCGTGATCGGCGTCTTCCTTGCTGCCGAGCCGCGGCTCTACGATCGCGCGGTCGCATGGATGTTGCCGCTCCGTCACCGCGGCGGCTTCTACCGTGTCGCCGCCCACGTTGGGTCCACGCTGCGTCGCCTCCTCTTCGGTCGCCTGGTCGGCATGGTATTCGAAGGCGTTTTCACCTGGATAATGCTGGCGATTGGAGGCGTGCCTATGGCCGGCCTGCTTGGCCTTGTCACAGGCGTGCTCGCCTTCATCCCCAACATCGGCGCAATCACTTCGGGCATACTGATGGTCGCCGTGGGCTTCAGCGCCGGACCGCATCAGGGCGTCTACGCAATTTTCGTCTACTTCTTCGTCCAGAACATCGACGGCTATCTCGTGGTCCCATACATCGCCCGTCGCACGGTCGATCTCGCACCAGCCATGGTGCTCGCGTTCCAGCTGCTGATGGGTGCCCTCTTCGGCCTCGTCGGAATTCTGTTCGCCGATCCCATCCTGGCAACGCTGAAGGTCGTGCTGGTCGATCTCAGCCATCGTCAGGCCGAGAAGGAAGGAGAGCCGCCGCAGGTGGTTGCGGCCGGCTAGCCTGCTATTGCTGGCGAGCTCGCATGTAGCCCATCATTGCGGCACCGCCGCGCGCGACTTTTGCCACCTGGACTTCGAAGGTCAGGTTGCTGTTGGGCGGGAATCCGGGAGGAACTGGGCCGGTGCCGAACGCCAGGCGCTGCGGCATCGTGAACTTGTAGTGTCCACCTTCCTGCATCTTCGCCATCGCCTCGGCAAAGCCAGGGAACACGGCGCCCATCGTGAACGGTTGCGGACCGCCCTGCTTGGCGCTCGAGTCAAATACGGTGCCGTCATCGAGCGTCCCGATATATTCGATCATGGCCGCATCGTTCGGACCGATCGGCTCACCGGTGCCCGCCTTGAGTGTCCGGAATTGAAGGCCGCTTGCGCTCACCTCGGGACGGAGAAACCCCGCGCCGTGCCATGCTAATCCGATGGCAGCCGCGATGATGATCAGGAATCCGAGCCACAGCGCGAGTGTCCGGCCGGTTCTGGCAGGTCGGTGAGCGGCTTCGGCGACGGACACGTGTTGTGCGTCTAAGGCTTAGCGGGAGCCTTCGCGCTCGGCGCGCTTGCGCTCGAGCTTGCGGGCGCGACGAATCGCAGCGGCACGCTCGCGGGCGCGCTTTTCCGACGGCTTCTCGTAATGACGGCGCAGCTTCATCTCGCGGTAGACGCCCTCGCGCTGCAGCTTCTTCTTGAGCGCGCGCAGCGCCTGCTCGACATTATTGTCGCGAACGATGATCTGCATAAATTCCCGTCACTCTCCTTAGAATATCCTGGCTTCACGGGCGCCCACGTGGCAGCAACACTGAAGCGGCCTCCAGAGGCATGCCTCGGCGACGCGGCGCGTTTTAGCAGCGCCTCGCCCTCTGTTCAACCCGTCGGAAAAGCGTGATCCCATGCGACGAACCGTTAAGTCCGGACGGTGGAACGGGAAACATGAACATATGGGTTATCCCCCATTAACCCATTGAATGATACAAGGGTCCTTCGTTTCGGGAGGGTATGAGTGACGTTGAATCGGCGGGAAATGTTGCGTCTGGGGGCCATGGGGGCAGCCGGTGCGATCCTTTCTTCATCAGCAAGTTCGAATGTTCTGCCGTCGCTGGTAATGCCGACGCAGCCGATCGTTGGTGGTCCGAACCCGCTTACAACACCTCCTCAGCAGCCGGTCGCTCCGACTGCTCCGGCTGGCATCGATCCGCAGATCTTCGCGAAGGCGAAGGCAGCGCTCGACCAGCACAAGATTTGGCCGCGCGACACGATCGGCATCGCCGATTTCTCCAAGCCGTCCAGCGAACCGCGCTTCTTTGTGGTCGACCTGATGAGCGGCTCGGTCGAATCGCACCGCGTCGCGCATGGCCGCGGCTCCGATCCCGATCATAGCGGGTTCGTCGAGCGCTTCTCCAACGACTTCGGCTCCTATGCGACCTCCAACGGCGCTTATGTGACCGGCGATTATTACGACGGTAAATATGGCGTCTCGATGAAGGTCCGCGGCCTTGATTGGTCCAACTACAATGCGGAGCCGCGGGCGATCGTCATCCACAACGCGTGGTATGCCGAGGATGACATGATCCCGATTCACGGGAAGCTCGGTCGCTCGGAAGGCTGTTTCGCGATGTCGCGCAAGAGCCAGTATGACGTGATGCGCCGGCTTGCCGGCGGCCGGATGATCTACGCCGACAAGCTGGCGTAGTCCTCAGCCATAGCCAAAAAAGGAAGAGCCCGGCCCTGACGCCGGGCTATCGCTTTGTCCTGATCTGCTGTTGGCGGCCTGAGCCAGCGAGGTCGCGGCCGCTGCCGGTAACCACTCTGCAAGCACTCCAAGCTATCTTGCCTAGAGGCCTTTAGACCTCGGCTAATTGGAGCTCGATGCATGTCGGATGTTCTCGTTTTCGAACGCGCTACGCCATCTTTCGCGGCGGGACTGGCGAAGCGTGGGCATCACATCGTCTACCGCGCGAATGAATCTAATCACTGTCCCGGCTGCGGCCGGTCGCAATGGTATATCGGTCGGGTGAGTGCGGAATGCGGCTTCTGCGGGACGGCGGTTCCGCTTGCCGAGACGTATCGCCAGGAAGCGGTCGTTCCGACCCCGCGTTCCCGTACCGCTTCGGGGACGGCAGATCAGCGCCGCTTCCCGAGGATGTCATCGAAGGGTCGCAAGCTGAAGCTGCTTGTCGACGGCTCGCCGACGAGCTTCGCCATCCACAACATTTCCGAAGGCGGACTGATGGGCGACCAAGTCGCCGAATTCGACTCCGGGCGCGAAAGTCCACGTCCGCTTCGAAGGCGGGATCCTCGTGCCCGCGGTGGTAAGATGGGCTGAAGACGGACTCGTTGGCCTCGCCTTCATCGACCCCGTCATTCTTGACCGGTCAGCCGAACCTCGGAACTGAAGCCGAAGTAGCGCGTCAGCGCGTGGCGACCTTGTCAGCGGGTTTCGCCTTCGGCTTGGCAACAGGGTCGGCGACCTGATCCTCCGGCTTCACCTTGGGTGGAGCAAGTGATGCGCCCCCATCCTTCATCTGAAGGGCTGCCATCGCTTTTGAATCGCGACCGTACAGGTCCTTGTAGTCGACGATCTTGCCGTCAACGAGCGCAGCCGAGCTGAAGTAGACGATGTAGACCGGCAGCGGCTTCACAAAATTGGCCTGAACGCTCTTCTTGCTATCGAGCGTCGCCTGGATCTTATCCGGCGTCCACTCGCCGCCGTCATCCCCAAGCAATTCAGTGGCGAGATCAAGTATGTGCTGCGTGCGGACACAGCCGTGGCTGAGGGCGCGCGTCGAGTCATTGAAACGGCTGCGCGCGTTGGTGTCGTGCAGGTAGATCGCTTTCGAGTTCGGCATAACGAACTTGATCTGGCCGAGCGCATTCGTCGGCCCCGGCGGCTGCCGCCAGCGCTGGACCTTTCCATCCGCGCCTTTGACCGCGACGAAGCCCTTCTTTCCTGCTGCCTCGTGCTCAATGCTCTTCGGAACTTCCCACCATGGGTTGAGGATGACCCCGACGGCGGTCGCATTCAACTGCGGCGTCGGAGTCGAAAGCTTGCCGGCGATCGCGCGCTGCTTCCAGCGGTTCACACCATTCTCGACCAGCGTCGCGTGGAACCCGGGGACATTCACAATGATATATTTCGACCCGAGGTCCCGCGGCAGCCAGCGCCACCGGTCCATGTTCAGGCGTATGCGGTTGATCTTCGCCGTCTCCGTCGTCGGAGTCGCCTCGAGCGCCGCCTTCAGCGCCGCATATTGCGGGTGCGTCGGCAGCAGCCCGTCCAGCGCTGCGCGAACGTTGTGCTGAGCGAGTGCCGAGCGAAGCAGTGCATCCTGCTTCTGCGCATCGAGGTCCTTGTCGGCCACCCACCAGTCGATCCGGCCGGGCTTCTTCACATGCCCGAGCGCGAGGTCCGAGGAGAGGCGATTGAATCGATCCGTCGCGATCGGCGAGACCATCGCCGGATTGCCCGTCTGGATCGCGGCTTCGAGTTCCGAAGGCTCGTAATCGGCCGGATTCAGGCCCTCCTTGCCGACCTGCTGGATGTAATGGAGCAGGTCCTGCGCGCTGACGATGTCCCAGACCGCCGGTGCAAGCGGCGGGGGCGGCGGAGGAGGGGCAGCCTGTGCCGGCTGAGCGGCGTAATCCGGATTGCCCGGCACCGGCGCATCTGGCCCGGGCTGGGCAGCGGAGGGCTGGGCTTCCACCGGCATCGTAACGGGCGGCTTCACCGGCGGGGTGACGGGCTTCACCTGAGTCGCAAGACCCGTCCGGACCTGTGCGCCAACTGGCCCAGCCGCGACAGCTGCGGCTCCTATGGACAGCATTAGCAACTTTGCACGCCTTGCCCTCGGCAGCTTCAACCCGTTCATTTTAAACGAATACTCCCACCCGATGCAGGTTCACATACACGCGATGCGCGGAGCCCGCCAGTGTCGGATCGCCACAGTGGCGACCCGCTCTCAAGCGCCTCTTCTCGCAACGAATCCTTAAGCGACGCTGGATATGGTCGGTTTGCCTTTTGCGTGGGGAGGCATGCGTAGCGTGGCATCAAGTTTCATTCTCGAGGGGGCAATGATCCCCCGCAACGAACACCGTCGTATCGACGAGCGGAATGAGCCGCGAGCGCCGGCGTCGTCCGGCACGGGCGTCCTCGAGTTCCGCGGCCGCAAGCATGTAGTGCAGCTCATCAACGTCTCGAAGTCGGGGGCGATGGTGATTTTCGCTCACACTCCCAACATAGGTGAACGTCTACCCCTTCAACTCCTTGACCACGGCTTTGTGCAGGCACAAGTGCGGTGGGTGAGAAATGGCCGCATCGGCCTGTCGTTCGCCCCGTCGCGGGAGTAAATACGCAGTGGACATGAGTCACGGCATGATCAGGGCGCGCATTGCCGAGGACCCGATCGATCGGCGCCATGGTGCGCGCCTGCCTGTCGAGCTCGAGGTCAAGATGCGTGAGCTCGGCGCGAGCGGCGTCGAAGCAAAGGTCATCAATATTTCCGAGCACGGGTTTATGGCCGCTTCGAACGCCGAGTTCGAAGTCGGTTCTCGCGTTTGGCTCATCCTTCCCGGCCGCGAACGCGCCAACGCTGTGGTGAAATGGACCGCGGGCGACAAGCTGGGCGCCGAATTCGCCGAACCAATCTCCATCGAAGGGCTCGTTCGCTCCAACGGCTAATCGGCGACAGCGCTCGCTTCATCTTTTCCTTCCACTCTGAAAACAGCAGCACGGGCGACAGTTGTTGCAACCGGCTCGTGTCTCGGTCGTTGGCGTCGCGGAAGGAAGGAAGTTCTAATGCCGACCACAACGAGCGAGGTCCGCAATCTGCAGGACCGGGGCTACCACGTTGTTTATCGTGAACATGAGGTCAATCACTGCCCAGGTTGCGGCAGGACGCATTGGCTGATTGGCCGTATGTCGGCCGAGTGCGCCTTCTGCGCGACAGCCCTCCCACTCGCCGAAGCGAGCATGCGTTCGCATCACGCCCCGGTGATTATCCACCACAAAAACCGCGAAGGCCACGCCTGGGCGGCGTAGCCGGCTGGCGCGCCTCTAACTCGCCTTCTTCCGCACCGGCACCTGCACGTTGCACAGGTCCACACCCCCAAGGGGCTGGATGTAGAACTGGTCGTGCCGATTGGCTCTGAGGTGAAGATAGGATGCAAAGGTCGGGCTCTGCGTATCCATATATTCGTAGACTGGCCGCTCTGATGCGGGAATCTCGCTCGCCACCTGGATCCGCGTAATCGGCACGTATTGGCTCTTGTCCTTGTAGAAGCCGAGCGCCTCAGTCCCGCGCGGTAACGAACTCAGCTTGTCTATCCCGTCGATCACGCGGCCGACAACGGTGATATTCCGATCAAGTTGGCGCGTCGCGTGGCCAATGACTGCGTAGAGCTCGCCACCCGTGCCGGTATCTGGGGAGAGGTCGCGTCCGACACCGACACTGCCGTAGCAATGAACGGCGTCAGCCCAACCGGCTTTCGGACTATAGGTCACCGGCCATCCATTCGCGAAACCCGCGGCCGGCGCGTAAGGATCCGGAGAACCGAGCGGTTTGATCGACAGTCCCTTCAACGGCCGCACATATTCCGCGGGCGGCTTGGCCATTACCGCCTTGGGCCACGGCTTTTCGCTGTCGTTGTTCCCCCATTGCGCGACATAATTGTCCTGAACGCGATAGACGGTCGCGCCTTGCCAATATTTCGCGCGGGCAAGAGCCCTGATGTTGGCGACATGCACGGGCGCGAATTCCGGCGCCAGTTGCACGATCACATGGCCACCGTTGGCAAGGTCCATCACCACGAGGTCGTCGGGAGAGATGGTCTTCCATGCGCTCGCCGGCGATCCGTTCACGATGTCGGTTGGCGTCAGTAGCTTCTGTGGCTCCGCAGCTCCGGTGCTGATCCCTGCGGCCGCAATCAACAACAATGAACGCATCGTCTCTCCCCCTCAGTTAGGGTGGTCTAGTCGAGCATTCGCGTCACGGCTATCGCTCAGGCATGTACACCGCCACCCTCATGCTCCTCGGCTCCGGCGAGCTTGGCCGCGAATTCGCGATCGCCGCCAAGCGCCTCGGTTGCCGAATGATCGCGTGTGACCGCTATGACAATGCGCCTGCGATGCAGGTTTCCGACGAGGCGGAGGTGTTCTCGATGCTCGACGGCGCGGCACTGCGAGCAGCGGTGGAAAAGCATCGGCCCGACGTCATCGTTCCCGAGATCGAGGCGATCGACACGGCCACGCTCGCAGAGCTTGAAAAGGAAGGCTGGAAGGTCGCGCCTTCGGCGAAGGCCGTGCAGCTAACGATAAATCGCGACGGCATCCGCGAGTTCGCGTCCCGCGAACTCGGACTTCTCACCTCAAACTACCGCTTTGCCGAGAGCCGGGACCAAGCGATCACCGCCGCGCAGGAAGTCGGCGTTCCGTGCATCCTGAAGCCCGTGATGTCGAGCTCGGGCAAGGGCCAGACGACGGCCAAGAAGCTCGAGGAAGTGGGTCCGGCATATGACTATGCCGTCGAAAACATGCGCGGCGACCGCCCGCGCGTGATCGTCGAGGAATTCATCAAGTTTGACAGCGAGATCACCCTTCTCACCGTTGCCACGAAGGACGGCGTTCTCTTCTGCCCGCCGGTTGGTCACCGCCAGGAGGCCGGCGACTTTCGTGAGAGCTGGATGCCGGCAGGGATCCCCCTCGAGGCGCTCCAGTCTGCTCGTTTCCAGGCGCGCAAGGTGGTCGAGGCGCTCGGTGGCTTCGGAATTTTCGGCGTTGAATTCTTCGTCCGGGGTGATCAGGCGATCTTCTCTGAGCTTTCGCCGCGTCCGCACGACACCGGGATGGTAACACTGATCAGCCAGTTCCCGAACCAGTTCGAGCTTCACCTGCGCGCCATTCTTGGGCTGCCGATCCCGTCGATCGAGTTGCTTGGACCCGCGGCATCGGCGGTCATCCTCGCTTCCGAGGAGAGCGACACCGTCTCGTATGAAGGCATCGACGAAGCCCTTGCGCTCGGTTCGCCGCGCCAGCCGGTGGATCTGCGTATCTTCGCGAAACCGAAAACACTCAAGAATCGTCGCATGGGCATCGCGCTCGCTCGTGGCGAAAAGGTGGAAGACGCCGTCCATCGCGCCAAGGCTGCAGCCGCGCGCGTCAAAATTCGTTATTGATCCTCCAGGAGGAACCATGCGCAGAAAAGTGATGATGGCTTTGGCTGCGGGACTGTCGGTCGCCGGCTGTGGCGATAAGGCTCAGCAGCAGGCGAACCGGACTGAAATCAAGGTTCGCGGTCCGGACCAGGACCGGCTTCACCAGTTGGACGCCTTCAATCTAGCCATCGCGCTGAAGCGCGCGATCTACGACGCCGGCTATACCTGCAAGCGCATCGCTGACGCAGGCTATGTCGGGACCTACAAGAACCTCGATATGTGGATGGCGCATTGCACGTACGAGAGCGGCGCTGCTCGGGAGTGGGCCGTGTTCACCGGGCCCGACGGCAGTGCTCAGGTTCGCGATTGCAAAGACATCACGCCAGACAGCGGACTTCCGACATGCAAGATCCAGAGGCGACCGATCGGGTCGTTCAACACGATGCCGACGAGCAAGCCTGCACCGGCGAACGTGGCGGAGAACAGCGCCGGCTAGGACCTTAACGGCTTAGCCGGGGTTGCACTGGCGAGTTTCCTTGTACTCGCCCGTTTTCGACATCTCTTTGACTGTCACGCAATTGCCTTGCTTGACCTCTTCACGCCAGCTGCCGTCCGGATTGTTCACGCGATTGCCGCCCTTGGGCACGCGCTTCCCGTCCTTGATCTCGTAATTCCAGCCCTTCGGAGTTTGTTGATTCTGGGCTAGGGCGATGCTCGCGCAGCCGCCCGCAGCCACAGCCGCGATGCCGACGAGCACCAGTAATTTCGATACCCTGCGCATCTTCACATCACTCCTCGACGTGTCTGCTAGCGGACATCACGTGAACTAAGGGTGAAATTCAGTCACATGCCGGAACGGGTCAAGCCGCCAGCCTCAAGAGCGTATGTCGCGATGCGAATCCCGAATCGCAACGGGATTCGAAAGTGCGCGCGGGCTTAGCCCTGACGCGCTTTGAACCGACGGTTCGTCTTGTTGATGACGTACGTACGCCCACGACGGCGGATCACGCGGCAGTCCCGGTGGCGCGACTTAAGCGACTTCAGTGAATTGCGAATCTTCATGGCCGGGCGCCTGCTCGTGTCTCGTAACTAGTTGTCGGAAAGGTCCTTAGGACCGGGCGCCCACCTAGAGAGAGCAGCCGAGCAAGTCAAGGAGCGGCCGATCCGTAGGCCAAGACTGTTTTGCACCCGACTTCGAGCCGCCGCCGTTGGTGCGCCCATGGCGTGGAAGATCATCTTCGGAATCGTGGGGCTCGTCCTCGCCGGACTAACGCTCCGCGACGTGTTCGACACCGTGATCGTACCCGGCGGCAGCCGGGCCTCTCTCCAGGTCGCGCGGCGTTTGGGCGCAATCCTGCTCCCGCTGTGGAAGGCGGTGCGTGGAAAGCGCCGCGGCGTATCGGGAACGTTTGCCCCAGTGGTGCTCGTTGGCTCGTTCTTCACGTGGATTGCTCTGCTCGCGCTTGCTTTCGGGTTGATGGCCTATGCAGCTCGCTCTTATTTCCTGCCGCACGTCGACAGCGTTGCCGAAGGCGTATACCTCGCAGGAAGCTCAATGCTCACACTGGGCCCTGGCAAAGAGGCGGCGGTTTCCGGCATAGCGCGGTGGATCGTCCTCGGCGCGGGATTCTGCGGGCTCGCAGTCATGACGATGGCCGTCAGCTACCTGCTCCAGGTGCAGAGCAGCATCTCGCAGCGCGATATCGGCATTATCAAGCTCAACACCTCCGCCGGCCAGCCGCCTTCAGGGCTCACTTTGTTGGAACGGTTCGCCGCGCTCAAGCAGCGAGAGCAGATCCGCGACGTCCTGCTTGAAAGCCGCGACTGGGTCGCCACTGTGCGCCAGACCCACTCGATGCACCCAACCCTGATCTATTTCCAATCGATCGGGGTTGGCGCGGGCTGGCCGGCGGCGCTTGGAGCAGTGCTCGACCTCGCACTTCTGGCCGAGCACTGCATCGACGACAATTCGCTATATGGGCCCGCGGTGCTCCTGCGGGACGAGGGTGTGCGCATGGGCAAGGACCTCGGCACTCTCATCGGCGTCGAGCCGAAGCAGGTTCTCGTCGACGAGGCTGAGCTCAAGCAAGCGGCCAACCGCCTTGAGTCAAGCGGCTACCCGCTGCGAGAGGGAGCGAACTTTTCAGCGATGAGTGTGCAGCGATCGGAATATCGCGCCTTTGTCGATGCTATCGCCGATCATTTAGGAAAACCCTGCGCGGTGCTGGTCCGCCAGTCTTAGCGAAGCGTCATCGTGTCGCCGTGGATCTCCACGGACGCGAACTTCTGAAGGAAATCCTGGCCGAGAAGCGACTGCTCGCCGCCATTAAGCACGATGGCGTGGATTTGCTCGGCACTAGTGGAGCCGAGATTCATGCGCTCTATCGTCACATATTCCCCGTGCACGCTGCCGTCTGCGCCTTCGCCGACAACATCTGGCATGCCGATGGAGGTCGCGATGCCGGCCTTGCGCGCATCGTCTCGGGAGAGGGCGACAGCCGTCGCGCCCGTATCGACGAGCATGTGGACCGGCGTCCCATTGATTTCGACATCGGCGTAGAAATGGCCGTTCGAATTGCGTTTCAGCTGCACGGTTGCGTCCTGCAGCATCGCTACTTGCGGCTGCGAATCGACGCCCGACGCGGGCACCGCATCGACGATGTGAGCTTCAGCACGGGGCTTCGGAGCCGTGTTGGGCGTTTGCCCCAGCATCGAAGCGACAACGCCGACGACAACGATGATCACCAGATAGGCACGTAACATCCGCAGAGATTAAGCACGCCACCGTAAAGAAACGGCAAAGGCCTAAAGCGCGCGCTTCTCCTTCAGCGTGCGCTCCCAGGACAGGGCGTCGCCGACGATCCGATCGATCTCCTGATACTGCGGGTGCCACTCGAGTGTCTTCAGGATCCGCTCGTTGGCTGAGATCAGAGTCGGGGGATCGCCCGCGCGGCGGCCTTCCATCACGCGCTTGATCGGTTGGTTCGTCAGGCGGTCCACAGCATTCAGGACTTCGAGCACCGACAAGCCGCGCCCGTAGCCGCAATTGACGGTCAGGTTCTCGCCTGGATTGTCGATCAGCCACTCGAGGGCGGCGACATGCGCCCCGGCAAGGTCGCTGACGTGGATATAATCGCGGACGCACGTTCCGTCGGGCGTGTCGTAATCAGTCCCGTAAACGGAGATGTGATCCCGGAGACCCACGGCCGTCTCGACCGCGACCTTGATCAGGTGAGTCGAGCCCTTCCCCTGCTGTCCGCTCCGCTTCTGCGGGTCTGCGCCGGCAACGTTGAAATATCGGAGAGCCCCATAGTTGAACGTATGGGCCGCTGACGCGTCGCGAAGCATCCACTCGGTCATAAGCTTTGACGCGCCGTAGGGGTTGATCGGCTCCTTTGGATCGTCCTCGGCGACCGGAACCTTGTCCGGCGCGCCATAGACTGCGGCCGTCGAGGAGAAGAGCACATGCTTCACCCCCAATTCGACTGCTGCGCTCAGCAGTGCGTGTGTCGCGATCGTATTGTTCGAGTAGTAGAAAAGCGGCTTCTCAACCGATTCCGGCACTACGATCGAGCCGGCGAAATGCATGATCGCCTGGATGCTTTGCTCGGCGAAGATGCGTTTGACCAGCGCCTGGTCGGCGATCGAGCCTTCGTAGAAGGGCACGCCGTCCGGCACCGCCTCACGAACGCCGTTCGAAAGATTGTCGATGACTGAAACGCTCCAGCCCGCATCCTTCAGCGCGAGCATTGCATGGCTTCCGATATAACCGGCGCCGCCGGTGACGAGTACAGGGACTTTGCTCATGTGCGGGCGCTAGCCGAGCCGCCCGCGAAGTTCCAGTTGGTCCCTGTGAATGTACGCGATCGGGGCGAGTCCGTGGATGATCTCAGCGTATCAATCGGGCAGCCCTAAGTGCGTCTTCGATCGTTTTTTGGATGCCGACGGGACCGCCAGTTGGGCGGGAGGTCTGCTTGGCCCAAGTTGGCTGCCTAAGCTTTGGAGCGTCGGGGAGCCCGGGCAGCTGTGCCGCCTCGTCTTTCGCGGGCGGGTTCTTGTCGAGTTCCCAGAACCTTGCGATCGCACGCGTTGACGAAATGCCGACGTCCAGCATGAAGGGCCCAGGGACTTCGCCGAAGCCGCCACGGGCACTCAGCGGTGTTCCGTGGCCCATGCCGGTGATGACATATTCCTCAAGGACCTCGCGTCCGCCTGCGTCCTTCCAAACTCGGTGCGGGAAATCATTGACGGTGTCCGTCCGTGAGGGGTCTGGGGCAATCCCGTGCACAATACGCCACTGATCGACGAGTGCGCGTGCGTTACTGGGGTCTACCGTGGCATCGCTCGTGCCGTGCCACACGGAAAGGATCGGCCATGGTCCCTTATGAGCCGAAGCAGACCGCACCCGCGCCGCCAGCGCATCAGGTCCGGCGCCGCCATGTGCGCGCATGCGGTCGAACGCCTCGGGTACGGATCGCGCGGTCCCGAATGGCAGGCCGGCGATTACCGCTCCGCCGGCGAATACTTCCGGGTAGGCCGCGAGCATGACTGCCGCCATCGCTCCCCCGGCCGACAAGCCGGTAACAAACACACGGTTGGGATCAGTGCGATGGCGCGCGTGCATTGCTGAGACCATCTGGCGGATAGACAGCGCCTCCCCGCGGCCGCGGCCGGCATCCTTCGGCGAGAACCAATTGAAGCAGAGGTTCGGATTGTTGGCGCGATGCTGCTCAGGAAAGAGAAGTGCGAAGCCGTGCTCGTCCGCGGCGCGGGTCCAGTTCGCACTCTGGTTGTAGCCGCCCGGAGTTTGAGTGCAGCCGTGAAGGATGACGACGAGCGGTGCACCTGGACGGAGGCCGCTGGGCAGATACTCTCTTGCCTGGAGGTTGCCAGGGTTCGAGCCGAAACCGCTGAAGAGTGGCAGCCGGTCATCGCTCACGTCGTTCCACTCGTCGAGGCGCTGCCGCATCGCGCTAAGGCGCGTCAGGGTGCTGTGAAGGTTACGCATACCGGTCTCCTGCGGCGGGGTTCAACCGTTACGTAGGGGATTTGTTGCAGTGCACAATAGATTGGCAGTGCGAGGAAACCTTCGCGGGCCCCGGAACCTTTCTTAACCTATGTGAGTCTTACTTTCTGTGGACTCGTCGCCACACGAGCTCCGGCGCCAAGCCGAACATTGTCGCAACCTCGCGGATAGCCAGTTTGACGAGCGGGTGGGCTCGATCCTCCGAGCTATGGCCAAGGAATTCGATCGCCAGGCGGCCGACATCGATGCAGGTGGGCGCTCTAATGAGCGTGAGGGTTGACGCCGTGCGGCTAATCTAAGATCGCGCGATAAGCATAACATGGATTAGGATTTGCTTAAGCTTCGGCTGCGAGACTTCCCGCGGTCATCCACTCGTCGAAAGGTGGCGACCATGGAAGATGTGAGCAAAACCATCCCCGTCAGAGACGCCAACGGCGACGAGCTGACGCTTTACGAATATCAGTCATTCGTGCCTCATCTAACGACGCGTGGGTTGAGCCGAGGTCCGGGCAGCAAGCGGCTCGCGCTCAATTCCGGCGAGCAAGTCAAGCGTATCGATGACAGCACCTTCATGGTCGTGGCGACCGGCGAGCGGCTGCGCCAGATTAGCTGAGTCTCATTGCGCCCTAGCTGTTCTTGCAGCGTTGCAGGGGCGTTTCGAAGTCATTTCGGCACTGATAATTTAATCAGGGCACGCATCCTAATCCATGTTAGAGGTGAGCCGAGGCGCTCCTTGTGGGGCAGCGGTACGGGGAAGGATGTGACCAGATGGTCGCCGTGACAGCGCCCAATGCGGCGTTCACGCAGAGCGACGCGCCGCTGCCGCACCGCGCGCGCGCGAAGCGGATCCTCGCGACGCATCCCGATGTACGCACGCTGTTCAAGCGTGACAGATGGTCGGTCCTGTGGACCGTGCTGCTGGTCGCCTTGCAGGTTGGCATCGGCATGGGCCTGGTGTGGATGGATGCCCCCTGGTGGACCATCGTCATCGCAGCCTACGCCGTGGGCGCTTTCGCGAACCATGCGCTCTTCGTGCTGATCCACGAATATACGCACAACGTCGTCTTCAAGACCGCCAATGCCAATAGGCTGGGGTCGATCTTCGCCAATGTCGCCATCGTATTTCCGGCAGCGATCGGTTTTCGCAAATACCACATGTTACACCACAAGTGCCTCGGCATTGCTGGCCTCGACGCCGACGTGCCGACGGCGAGCGAGGCGCGGTGGGTAGGCAATAGCTGGTGGCGTAAGACGTTGTGGCTCACCATGTTCTGGGCCGTGCAAGCCCTCCTTCGACCAACCACCGTGAAGGCGATCCGCACCGTCGATGGATGGGCGGTGTTCAACGCCGCGGCGATGGCCGCCGCGCTGGCTCCGATCGTCTGGTTCTTCGGTTGGTGGCCAGTAGCCTACCTGTTCCTCTCAACGTTATTCTCGCTTGGCGTGCACCCGGTGGGCGCCCGATGGATCCAGGAACACTATGTGTTCAGGGACGGGCAGGAGACCTATTCTTACTACGGCCCCTTGAACAAGTTGTCGTTCAACATGGGCTATCACAACGAGCACCATGACTTTCCACAGGTGCCCTGGTCACGCCTGCCGGCGGTGCGCGCCGCGGCGCCGGAATTCTACAACCACCTGTACCATCATCGGTCGTGGACCAAGCTGCTCTTTCACGTGCTCTTCAGCCGCGACTTCCGGCTGCACAACCGTATCGTGCGGCCGATGCCTGACAGCCTAAAGAACTTGGTCGCGGGCTGACGCGTCCGGGCGAACGCCCCGTTTGCCTGATCGGCATGCCCGCACTATCAGCCGCCGCGACCCCTTCCCAACCTGAGTAACAGCGCATGACCCTAACGATTTCGAGCTCCTTCGACGCCGGAAATATCCGCGTCCTCAGTCAGGATGGCGACCGCGTCGACCTGGAGATCGTCAAGGATCACCTCAGCGACTTCTACCAGTGGTTCTACTTCCGCGTGGCCGGCGCTGCGGGCCGCGAGATCACGCTTCGCATCACCAACTGCGCCGGCTCGGCCTATCCCAACGGCTGGCCGGGCTACAAAGGCGTGATGAGCCTCGACCGTGAAGAGTGGGTGCGGATCACCGAAACCAGCTATTCGAACGGTGTGCTGACGATGAAGCTGACGCCGCCGCAAGACGTGGTGTGGATCGCTTACTTCGCTCCGTATTCGATGGAGCGCCATCACGACCTCGTCACCCAAACGGCAGCGCTTCCTGGAGTCGAGTACCGATCGCTCGGCAAAAGCCTCGATGGGCAGGACATCGACTGCGTGACGATCGGCGAAGGCCCGCTAAACGTTTGGCTCTATGCGCGCCAGCATCCGGGCGAAAGCATGGCCGAATGGTGGATGGAAGGCGCGCTTGAAAAGCTGACCGACGAGGATGACCCGGTCGCGCGCGTGCTGCGCAAGGAATGCACGTTCCGCATCGTTCCGAACATGAACCCTGACGGATCGCGCCGCGGCCATCTGCGCACGAACGCCGCTGGCGTGAACCTGAATCGCGAATGGCATGCGCCCTCGGCAGAGAAGAGTCCGGAAGTCCTCTGCGTCCGCAACGCAATGGACGACACGGGCGTCGACTTCGCGATGGATGTGCATGGCGATGAGGCGATCCCCGCGAACTTCCTCGCCGGCTTCGAGGGAATTCCTTCGCTTACCAATCGACAGCTGAAGCTATTCAAACAATTCGGGGAAACGCTCGAGCGCCTGTCGCCCGATTTCCAGCGCAGCCAAGGGTATGAGATCCCGCCGCCGGGGCAGGCCAATATGTCGATGTCCACGACCCAGTTGGCGGAGCGGCATGGCTGTGTTTCAATGACCTTGGAAATGCCGTTCAAGGATAATTCGGACCTTCCCGACGAAGTCTACGGCTGGTCGCCGCAGCGATCGAAATATCTTGCTTATTCGTGCCTCGATGCACTCCACGCCATTCTTCCCGACCTCAAGGCGAACGTTGCCGCCGAGCAGCAGGAAGAGGTCGACGCCTGATGCGCACCCTCGTGCTGCTGCGGCACGGGCAGTCGCAGTGGAATCTGGAAAACCGCTTCACTGGATGGTGGGACGTCGACCTTAGCGATCTAGGCATACAGGAGGCGCGCGGGGCGGGTCGGCTGATGTGCGACAAGGGTCTGAACTTCGACGCCTGCTTCACCAGCGTCCTCACCCGCGCAATTCGCACGCTGCACCTCGCCCTCCACGAGATGGACCAGCTGTGGCTCCCGACGGCGAAGGACTGGCGGCTGAATGAGCGTCATTATGGCGGGCTCACTGGCCTCAACAAGCAGGAGATGATCGACAAGGCGGGGGCCGAGCAGGTCAAGATCTGGCGCCGTTCCTACGACAT
The DNA here is from genome assembly GCA_963752025.1 of uncultured Alphaproteobacteria bacterium. Lineage (GTDB taxonomy): Bacteria > Pseudomonadota > Alphaproteobacteria > Sphingomonadales > Sphingomonadaceae > Sphingomicrobium. The sequence continues at coordinate 71,621 of CAVVWY010000031.1, forward strand.
CCCGCCACCGCCGCTGCAGGAGGGCAGCCCGTACGATGTCGCGAACGATCGCCGCTATGCCGGCATAGTCGTCCCGCGGACGGAAAGTCTTAAGGACACGATCGCCCGCGCACTTCCTTATTACGAAGAAGCGATCGCCCCCGCGCTCCGCTCGGGCAAGCAGATCCTCGTCGCCGCCCACGGCAATTCGTTGCGCGGTATAATCAAATATCTTTCGAATATCAGTGACGAAGAGATCGTCGGACTGGAAATCCCGACGGGCAAGCCGATCGTCTATGAACTCCGCGACGACCTCAGCGTCGAGCGGCGATATTATCTGGACGAAGCCTAAGCCGCAGCCTTCCGACGGTACATCTCCTCGTCCGCGCGGGCCATGACGGACTCGGCCGTGTCCGTCGCATCGATGATGCCGACTCCGATCGCCACGCTCATTGGCAGTGAGAAGCCTTCGTGAACGACTTCGCAGGCGGCGATGAGTTCGACCAATCGCGAAGCCGTCTCATGGGCGACCTTCTCATCGGCGTTCTCGAGGAGGATGCCGAATTCGTCGCCACCGATGCGAGCGACCACGTCGCTCTTGCGGACGCCGCTCGACAGCAGGTGCGCGACCTGGATCAGTGCCTCGTCGCCGGTGCGGTGGCCGAAAGTGTCGTTGATGGTCTTCAGCCCGTCGACGTCGACGAACAGCATGGCTCCAACGGCATTGTACCGGCTCACTCTCGCGATGAGCCGCTCCAGCTCGCGCAGGAACCCGCGCCGATTGGGAAGGTCGATCAAACTATCCTGGTGCGCCAAGCGATCGAGCTGCTCAACGCGCTCTTGCAGCTGCGCGACTTGGCCGCGCAGTCGGCTAATCTCCTGGACGAGCCGCTGCACGTCCGCATCCTCGGTCATCTGGTCAGACATTGCCCCTAAGCCTGCCCTGTTGTGACACTAGTCATAGCGCGATTCCAAAGCCTTGAAAATGCTGTAGCTTTGCGGAGCCGGGTCGCGGCGAGAACGTGGCCCTGCTCCAGCGCCGTTGCCTACCCTGATTCGGCCCCCTAAACGAGCCTTCACTCTTACATTGTTTCAAGGCGGGACGATGACGGCGGGCGTGGTCGGGATCATCATGGGAAGCAGTTCCGACTGGGAAACGATGCGTCATGCGTCGGAGATTCTGAACGAACTCGGTATCGAGCATGAAACGAAGGTCGTGTCCGCGCACCGCACCCCGCAGCGCCTCTACGATTATGCAGCGTCGGCGAAGCAACGAGGGCTCAAGATCATTATCGCTGGCGCCGGAGGCGCGGCGCATCTGCCCGGCATGGCTGCCTCGATGACGGCTCTGCCCGTTTTGGGAGTGCCGGTCGAAAGCAAGGCGCTGAAGGGCATGGATAGTCTGCTGTCGATCGTCCAGATGCCCGCGGGCGTGCCGGTCGGCACCCTTGCGATCGGAAAGGCTGGCGCGATCAACGCCGGACTGCTTGCTGCAGCCATGCTTGCGACGAACGACGATGCGCTGGCGGCGAAGCTCGAGGCCTGGCGGGAACGTCAAACTGGATCGGTCGTCGAAGCGCCTGAATGATCGTTCCACCCGGCTCGACGATTGGGATCATCGGCGGCGGCCAGCTCGGCCGCATGCTCAGCGTCGCCGCGGCTCAACTCGGCTACAAGTGCCACATCTTCGATCCGCATGAGCGCCCCTGTGCGGCGGATGCTGCGGCGCAGTTCACGCAGGCCAGCTTCGAGGATGCTGAGGCCCTGGAGCGGTTCGGAATGGCGGTTGACGTCGCAACCTACGAATTCGAGAACCTACCGGTCGGGCCGTTGCGTATCCTCGGAGAAAAGCTGCGGCCAGGCGCCCGCTCCCTTGCCGTCGCGCAGGACCGGGCGGTCGAGAAGCAGTTCATCCAGGATTGCGGCGGCCGTGTGGCGTCATGGCGCCAGGTTTCCTCGCTTGAGGAAGTCCGTTCGGCGGTCGAGCAGGTCGGCCTTCCGATCGTCCTGAAGACGCGTCGCTACGGTTATGACGGCAAGGGCCAAGCCTGGATTCGGTCGGAGGGCGAAGCTGAGAGCGCGTGGGACGCCATTGCCCACGAACCCGCCGTCGCCGAATCCGGCGTCGACTTCCGCGCCGAATTCTCCGTGATCGTGGCGCGCTGGTCGGACGGGCGTCACGCTTTCTGGCAATCACCGGACAATGTTCACCGCGAGGGAATCTCTGCGGGTCTCGACCATCCCCTGCAGCGACTTCGCCGCGCTCCAGGTCGCGGAGGCGCGGGAGGCGGCGCTGCGTATTGCTGAGGCGCTTAATCACGTCGGCGTGCTCACGGTCGAATTCTTCGCGAGCGAAAGCGGCCCCGTCGTCAATGAGATCGCGCCGCGGGTTCACAACAGCGGTCATTGGACGATCGAGGGTGCGGTCACCTCACAATTCGAGCAGCACATCCGTGCTATCTGCGGCCTTCCACCCGGCTCGACCGAGCTCGCCGGCGCCCGCGCGACAATGGAAAATCTCATTGGGGATGAGGTGAACCGCTGGCCCCAATTAATTGGCGAACAGGGCGCTCACGTCCACATCTATGGCAAGCGTGAAGCCCGGCCCGGTCGCAAGATGGGGCATGTCACACGCGTAAGCCGCTAGGCAATCCGCACCTTCTCAACACTGCCGAACCAAGGCTTTTCCCTAGCAAGGTCTCGGTGACTAGCCCGATTTCGCATTGCCGATGAATGACGCACGCCCTGGTGCCGGGAACGCGATCCTCCCGGTAGACGGAGTTCGCCGCTGTGAACGTGAACCGCTGGACATGGAGATGCGTTGCTGTTTCGGCGATTGTCGCAGTCATCGGACAGGCGAGTGCGGCGCCCACTTCTCGAGCAGGTAGCTTTTCTGCCGATTCATCTGCCGCCTACGAAGATGGTCTGTTAACCTCCGGCGAGGGGGCCATGGTCCTCCTCCCCAATCACTCGCAGCACAGCGACAACAGTGACCTGCTGAGGTTCAGGACGGACGTTTGCGGTGTCCTGCAAAGCGTCGAAAACCGTAGGTCGATGATCCGGCAGAGCGCCTACGATGACGACATGGATCTCTACGAAAATGACAATCCGTCCGATGTGGCGGCGGAGGTGATCGAGCAGTGGCTTTCCGCGCACGCGGAGATTGCGGTTATTACCGACGGCGTTCAAAAATCATGCGACGATAGTCCGTTCGACGAGGATCAACCCACGGACACCATCGCAAGCTGGGCGCCACATCACCACCAGCTCGCAGAGCCGCGGGTCGGGGCGCCTCAGCAACTCACCGCGTCCTACATCGTTTGAGTTACGGGCGTCCGGTCACTGGGCCTGCAACCGGTGGCGTGCCGAAGTCCAGCGGCCCTACTGATGCTCCGGGCGACCCCTTTGTCACGACGTCGTAGATCGCGGTTCCCACAGCGCTGTACGTAATCGACTCGATCAGCACGAACGAGGCGATCATTGCGGCGATGCCGTAGAGCCATGCCGGATGAGCGCGCCCGCTGCGCCGAATGTCGGCCCAGACGCCCGCCATCGGAAACAGTATGGTCACTGCGAAAGCGGCTTCCCACGCCCATGGTTGGAGTAGCGGCATAGGAAGCAATCGCCCGAATGCGGGGCCGAGCAGCATCGACATGCCACAGAAGTGCAGCCGCCGATGCCATTCCGTGCGGCGCCGCATCACGATCGCGGCGGTCGTCAGTCCTGCAAATGTCAGCACGGTCAGCGGGTCGAAGACGAGGAACTGCAGTGGCCTGAAGAAGAAGGGCACATAGGCATTCCGCACCATGACTGCAGTGACCAGGAAGCCCATGGCGATCATCGGCACCATCCACGCTGCGGCAATCCATCCAAGCCGCCGGTGGAGATACATGCGGCCGGTAGCCACGAAGATGTTCTGGAGCAGGTATATCCCTACCCAGCCCATGAATAGGAAAGCGTGTATGTGAACGCGCGGCGGCGCGTTGAAAGTTGACCTTCCCATCAGATACTGAAGCGAAAAACCGGCAATGATCGTGATCGTCATCACGACAGCGCCGCGCAGGAAGAAGCGTTCGTCTCCCGCTGCCGGGACGACCGGCTGCTGAGCCAAAGTTGCCATCTCGAATACCCCCCGAGTGTGCGTCAGCCGACTTTAGCGCGGCGAGGTGTGTGATGGAAGGTTCAGGGGTTGGATGCTCCGCCTAATCAAGGCCTTTTGAGGAATTCAGTCACTGCTTGGACCGTAGCCGAAGGATTTTCTTCCATGATCCAATGGCCCGAACTCGGTATGACACCAGCGGTCACGTTCACGGCGCCTGCGCGCATTACGTCAGCCATCTGAGTGCCGAAGCTCTTCTCTCCACCCAAGGCAAGCACCGGCATCGTCAATTTGCCATGCGCCGCCTGCCACGCGCGGTTGTCAATCGCATCCTGATCGAAGGCATGGAACTGTTCAAACCCGGCGTGCATGGCGCCGGGTAAGGCGTAAAGAGCCGCGTAGTGCTGCCGTGATGCCTCGGTGAAGTGTTTTGGGTCCGCGGAGAAATCGTTCCAGAACCTGTCGAGGTAAATGCGCTCCCGACCCTGGACGAGGCGCTCCATGTCGGCACCACCGAAATGAAAGTGCCAGAGAAGCGGGTTTTTCAAAATCTCTTCCCATGGGCCGATGCCGGGAACCGGCGCGTCTATCACGACGAGCTTCGTGACTTCGGGTCGGATATTTCTCCGCCATCGCGAATGCCACCATGTTCCCAATGTCATGCGCAACGACATCGGCTCGCTGAATCTTCAAAGCGTCGAGCACGTCCGCGACGTCGGTTGCCTGGTTCATCTTGGTGAAGCCACTCGCTGGCTTCGATGACAGACCCATGCCGCGGAGATCGGTAACGACCACGGTATGATCCGGCGCCAGCGCCGTCGCGAGAGGCGCCCACATGTCTCCGGTTTCGCCATAGCCATGCAGCAGGACGACGGCTGGGCCGGAGCCGCCGACGCGCACGTGGATCGTGGTGCCGTTCACCTTCACGTCCCGTGCATGGAAAGACGAAGGAAAAGGCGGAACCTTCGCTACAGTTGGTCCCGGGAGGACCAAAACCGAGAGTGTAGCAAGGACGGACAAGGCCAAGCGCATGGCAGGCTCCACTGTTGGGGATGCCTGAGCGCCGCTGCACTGGACAACTCACACGCGCATCGAACAACAACATTAGCGTTCTAGTTCGGCTTCCTGAAGCCAGTGTCCTAACAATGCCGCGCCAAGGCCGTTGGACAAGGTGGGAAACCACGAATTTAACGGGACAGCTGGAACGTGACCGCTCACAAGAGTGTTGATAGACGTTGTTGCCTCAATGGCATCGCCCGAGTGATGCTGAACCCCTGTGCGAAAGGGTCGTGCTAGTGGCCAGTGGTGAGGTACTTCCAGGGCCGGGCGAAGGTCATGTCCCAGTGATTCTGTTGGCCGAGGATGACGTCCTCGTGCAATTCACCACTGCGGAGACGTTGCGACTGGAAGGCTATGTCGTGTTGGAAGCGGTCGATGCTTCCGAGGCTCTCTCGCTTATCGCAACCGGTCATCCATTGGACCTCGTTTTGAGCGACATCCGAATGCCCGGAGAGCTAGACGGAGTAGCGTTGACCTTCGCGGTAAAGGAGCTTCGGCCGCACCTGCCCATAGTCCTGGTCTCTTCTCATCTTGATCCCGATAGAGCACATGCGGCAGAGGCATTCCTTGCAAAGCCGTACCAACCGGAACAGTTGGTGGCCTTAGTCGAACATTTTGTGGGGGCGGAATGGCAGAACAAACTTCAGGAGTCCGACTGCGTCCTAGTGATTGATGGCGACGTGCTCGTCCGCCATGCAATCGCAGACTATCTTCGGGGTTGCGGCTACACTGTGATTGAAGCTTCCTCCATCGACGAGGCTGCAACCGTGCTCGCCGATTCCGAATTGACTGTCGATGCAGTGCTTTGCGATGCCGAAGCACCGGGATCGAGGAACGCCTTCCAGTTGCGTAGCTGGGCATTAGAGCATCGGCAGAACGTTCACTTCGCGCTCGCCGGGAACATCGAAAGCGCAGCTCAGAAGGCTGCGGAGCTGTGTGAGGCTGGCCCGAATCTTGCCCGACCATACGACCCTCAAAGTGTCGTCGAATATATCCGTCGCCTTCTTGGACGTGCGCAGTCCACGGACGTCGGCGTGGCATAGCGACGTCCGCGTAGGTCGGAAGCAGACACTGGTCCCAAGCGCCAGGCTAGGGCGCTTCCACCAGCTCCACCGGAATCCCCAGCTTGTCGAGCTGCGGCTTCACTTTTGCGGCGTCCCCGGCAACGATCCAGGTAAAGCCCTTCGGATCGAGTTTCGCCCGCATCGCCTGATCAAGCGTCGTGGTCGTCTGTGTGCGGTATCTCGCCGCGAGCGTCTGGTAGTAATTGTCCGGACGCGCGTACAAATCGATGCTCATCATCGCGCCAAGCACTGAACCCGAGGACTCGAACTCGCCCGGCAGGCGATTGATGTCATTGGCGATGGTGAGCTTGAGCTCGTCGGGCGTGACACCCTTGGTCGTCACGAAGTCCCCGATCTGCTTGTTGAGCTCGGCGACCGCATCGCCGGTCCGATCCGCCTGCACGGGGGCGGACACCACATATGAGACGGCATGCTCCTGTAGCGATTCGTCGCCGCTCACGCCGTACGACCAACCCTTCGCTTCACGCAGGTCCATGTTGAGCCGCGACAGGAAAGTGCCGCCGAGCACATCGTTGGCAGTGTCGAAGGGGATAATGTCGGCCCTTGGATCGATCGGGAGCAGCTGCGCACCGATGATGCTCGACTGCGGCGCGCCCGGACGGTTGATCAATAGGATCTTCTGACTCGCGGGGCGGGGCGGGAGCGCGGTGAAATTCTTGGCGCCTTTCGCTACCGCCGGGGCAGCCCATGTGCCGAAACGCTCTTCGAGAAGCGGCTGGATTTCGCTCAATGGGCGGTCGGACACGACGAAGATCTTGACGTTGTCGGGCCGCAGCCAGCGCTGCTCGAAGGCGGCGAAGTCGGCGCGGCTGAAGCGCGCGATCGCCTTCGGATCGCCGGGCACGCCGCCGTACGGATGCTCGTTGCCGTAAAGCACCTGCGGGAGCAAGCGGTGGGCCACGCGCTGCGGGTCCTTCTGCTGCTGCGCGATGCTGGTCAGGCGCTGCGTGCGGATCCGTTCGATGTCCTCGGGCCTGAACGCCGCGTCCTTGGTCACTTCAGTTAAAAGGTCGAGCGACGGGGCGAGGTTCGGGGTCAACGCATTGAGATAAATGTATGAACGGTCGGCATTGTTGTTGGTGCTCACGTCGGCGCCCAGCCGTTCCCCCACTTCCGCAATCTCCTGCGAGGACTTCGTGGCAGTGCCTTCGTCAAGCAGGTCCATCGCCATCGACGCCAGTCCGCGACTCTGTGGCGTATCGGACGAAGAACCAGCATTGAACGAGAGCGCGATCTGCGTGACCGGCACCGCCGTGCGCTGCGCGTAATCTACTGCAATCCCGTTCGCGAGGCGCGTGTGCGTGATCACAGGGAACTGGAGCGCCGCCAGCTGCCCGACTGGCGGGATCTGGCGGTTGCCCTTGACCAGGCCGTTTTCCTTGGGTGCGAGCTTCGGCTGGACGGCTTTCGCCTCGGTATACGCCGGACGCTCGCCGGGGGTGATGGTGATCGTCAGGGCCGGCCGCTTCAGCCACTGGTTCATTTGTGCGCGCACCGCCGCGGGCGTGATCGCCGCGTAGGTCGCCAGTGTTTTTTTGTAGAAGTCGCTGTCGTGCGCGTAGGTCTGTCCCTCCGCCAGCGACACCGCCTTGCCGCCGAAGCCGCCGACCTGCTCAAGCCCGCGAATCCGGCCCGACACTTCGCTCATGACGGCCCGCTGCACCTCGTCGGCTGTGGGGCCGTTGGCGAGATAGTCCGCCATTAGCTGATCGAGACGCTTCGACACTTTCTTCGGATCGACGCCGGGCGTAACCGACACTCCGACCTGGAAGATTCCCGCGCGCTGCAGCGGTGTCAGGCCGGCCTGCACCGAAACCGCGAGCTTTTCCTCACGCACGAGGATCTTGTCGAGGCGCGAGCTCGCGAGCCCGCCAAGCACCGAACCGCCGATGTCGATCGCCGCGAGGCGCTTATCGAGCAGACCGGGGACGGCCCAGTAACGCGAGATCTGTACCGTCGCGACATGGTCCTTCATCGAAATGGATTTCGACTTGGCGAGCGTCGGGACCGTCGCTTGCGCAGGGTGGTTGACGGGCCCGGCAGGGATGGAGCCGAAATACTTCTCGACTAGCGGCCGTGCCTGCTCGGCGGTCACGTCGCCCGCGATCACCAGCACCGCATTGTTCGGGCCGTATTTGTCCCGGAACCACTCCTTCACGTCGGCGAGGTGGGCCGCATCGAGATCGGCCATCGAGCCGATCGTCAGGTGATGGTACGGGTGACCCACGGGAAAGAGGTTCTCGAAGAGCGCGTAGGAGACGAGGCCGCCCGGGCGGCTGTCGCCTTGCCGCTTCTCGTTCTGCACGACCGAGCGCTGATTATCGAGAACGCCCTGCGTGACCGCGCCGAGCAAATGGCCCATGCGGTCGCTTTCCATGAACAAAGCGCGCTCCAGGGCGCCCGCGGGCACGGTCTCGAAATAATTGGTGCGGTCGAAGTAGGTTGTGCCGTTGTAATCGGTCGCGCCGATCTGCTGGAGATAATTGAAATAGTCGCCGGGCAGGTTCTCGCTGCCGTTGAACATCAGATGTTCGAACAAATGCGCGAAGCCGGTCTTGCCTTTCGGCTCGTCCTTTGAGCCCACATTGTACCAGGTGCTGACGGCGACAACTGGCGCCTTGTGGTCCTCATGGACGATGACCTTCAGGCCGTTCGCGAGTTTGAAGCTCGAGTGCGGGATTGAGACCGCCTGTACTAACGTCGGCATCGGGACGGACTTGGCCTGCTCGGCGGCAAAGGCGGGCGCGGTCAGTGCGGTCGCGGCAACCAGCAGCGCGGCGGTTCTCAACAGATTTATGATGTTCGATCTTCTCCGGCGAAGGCGTGACCGTTGCCGGCGAAGCTTAGCCACGCGGCAAATCAGCGCAACGGCACTAGTGCCGGCGGCATGGATTTTCGATGAATGAAGGCTGCGCCGTTCAGGCGCAGCGGTCGATCGCGGCGAGGATGCGCACCTTCGCGTCCGCGTCGACGTCGCTCGAGCGCAGGCTGAGCTCGCGCTTGCCGCCGCGGTCGGCCACATCGACGAAATAGGGATTGCGAACCTTTGGCGCTCCGAGGTTGGAAAAAGTGCCGCCGCCGCTTTCGCGGGGGACGAACCACCAGGGAGCGAATGCACGATCTTCGGCATCTGCAAGACAACGAACGAGCGGATCGACGCGCTTCTCACTGCTGCGTATGATGTTGGCTGCGTGGGGAACGGCAAGCGACTGCGAAGCGATGCTCGCGACGATAATGGAGAAGACTGCTCGTTTCGCCACCGGTTCCAACCTCCCACTCAAGATCTGAGTGCATTAACTATAATGCATCGTCAACATGCTTAACGCTTCGTTACCTAAAATGGGTGGTCTTCCGTTGAAATCTTCACAAGTTCGCATTTCCCACTGCACCAGAACGGGGCATTGTTTACTGCTAAGTTGATGCGGAACCTAAACAGGTAGTTAATCGTAGGGGCGAGTTGGAGAGCGCTCCAGCTCAGTGGACCAGAGGAGCGGCACGAGGGAATGATCAGCGCGCATGCGCATCGACTGACTGCAGCCGGTCCCCGGTCAGTGCTGCGCGTTCGTCGTCCGTTCTTCGTCGCGGGCGGTGGCGCGTTCCTCCTTGCCCTCGCTTCAGCACTGGCAATCGCGAATTTCATGCAGGTTGATCTCGCGGGCGCCACTGCGGACCGGGCGAAGAGCTTCATGCAGTTGCTCACCGATCGTTCCCCCGGCGAGCGGACCGAGGCACAGCTAACAAAGCACCGAGCTGCTCACGTGCTTGCCGAGCGTGAGGCGGCGCCCGAGCTTCCGAAAGTTTTGTCGGACGTGCTTGCGGCGGCCGGACCCGCCGCAGTTGTCCAAAGCGCGCTCGCACCAGTCCCCGTCCCTGAGTTCGCAACCATCTCGTCTGCCCCGGCCATCGCGGCGGCGATGCTGCCCGGACCGGGCGGCGGAGTTTTCATCGGCGGCGGCTCCGGTGGTGGCGGTGGAGGCTCCGGTGGCGGTGGCGGCTCGGTGGCGGTGGCGGTGGCGGTGGAGGCTCTGGTGGCGGTGGCGGTGGCAGCACTCCCGGCCAGCCGACCCCGTTAACGCCGAGCACGCCCGAGACGCCTGACACGCCTGCCGTGCCGGAACCCGGCACCTGGATGACCATGCTTCTTGGCTTCGGCCTTATTGGCGCGACGTTGCGTCGCCAGCGTTCCCAGCAAAGCACCATGGCGGCCTCGTGAACATGCGTTCGGGGGCAATCATCTTTGCGGCACTCGGCCTCGCCGGAGGAGCTGCGGCGGCGATCGCCGTTCCGCACGGCTCACCTCGCAGGCCAACTCCGGTGGCAGAGGCCGCTGCGCCCTCGGCGCCCCTAGGAAGAATCGCCGTCACCGCCGCTGAACTGCGCGAAGCTTATGCGTCAGGCGAGCTCGATCGACCTGTACGAACTATGCTCGATGTCCGCTCGCCGATGAAATTTGGCGAGTCCCGCTGGGACGACAGAGGCGTGCCCGATGGCGAGACCTGGGTCCGCGTCGACCTCAAATCGCAAATCATCTCAGTCTTCCGCTCTGGCGAGGAGATCGGCACCGCCGTCATCTTGTACGGCGCGGATTCAAAGGAGACGCCGACCGGCAAGTTCCCGATCCGCGCGAAGCTGAAAGACCATCGCTCCGCCACGTACGACGGCGCGCCAATGCCGTACACTCTGCGGCTGACGGACGATGGCGTGTCGATCCATGGCAGCAATGTGCGTTGGGGCTATGCAACGCATGGCTGCATCGGCGTACCTGAAGCCTTCGCCGCGAAGCTGTTCGCGGCGGTCAGGACGGGCGACGAAGTTATTATCTCGTCCGGAAAGCACCCGGCGAAGATCTGAAGATCAGCCGCTCTGCGTCGGCGTCGTGACCAGCCAGCTTTCGATCATCCGCCGCTCGTAGGAAGTCAGCGGACGGCACGCGAGACCGGGCCGCTTGAATTCGAGCGTAACGCGCTGCTTCGGGGCAGGCACATAACGGAGCACTTCCTCGGAACCGAGCGCCCGTTCGAACCGGACGCCGGCGTAGCGTCCCTGCACCCAGACAACGGTGGCGTTGAGGCTAAGCTCATTGCGTGAAAACTGGGTCGTCGCTCCTTCGGCGGGCAGGCAATCGCCTTCGATCAGCGCGCCGTCGGCAGAGAAATTGCGGATCTTTACCTGCTTGCGTCGGCGAGCGACTTCAATGGTGCCCGCGAGCAGTACAGGCGCGCGGCGTGAGCGCCGATCGGCCGGCCCTTCCGCGCCAGCTTCGGCGTCGACCGCCTTCTCGAAGTGATTGCTCCAGTCCATGTGCTTTGAATCTCAGTTTTTAAGATAGCCTTCGAGAACCTCGTTTAGCTCGTTGACTGACAGGCGGTCCCAGCGATGCTGCACCGGCGAATCCGGATGCATGTGCTGCTTGATGTGTTTGGGCGGCTCCCACGTCACGGGAGCGATCTTGGGCCGTGACTTGGAAAGCCGGGACACGTCGAATGGCTGACTGAAACGGAGGCCGACCTGATCGCCGACGGCCCACGCAACGGTTGCGAATATCGAACCCGCATCGCCAAGGTCCAGCAGGGGCTCTGCGTTTGGCTCAATATTGATGTCGCTCTCGATCGTCGCGCCCATCGCCGAGATGTTGCGCAGTCGCACGGGCCTGCTCTCGTAATCGTAATGAAGCACGCCGGACCAGATAAGCGGGTGACGACGCTCGCTGCGGTGTTCGCTCGCATCACGCACCATTGACGGTTCAGCCGCGCGCTCCTCTTGCTTCCGCTGCCGGTCGAACTCGGCCTCGGGGAAGTTACGCTTGATAACATCGCGCAACAGTTCGGCTTGCTCGTCCGCAGAGCAATCGAGCCGCGTCTCCTGAGCAAACTCTAGCCCCAGGCGTCCGTCCTTCACCCACAGCACCGCGCATTCAATCGTCCCATGATCACCGAGATGCAGGTCCAGGCGATCCCAAGGCAGCACTTCGAACTCGGCGGAGATCATCGCTCCGCCTCCGGAGACGTTGATCAACTGGACGTCGTGCACGGCGCCGCTGTGCGTCACGCGCGCCCGCTCGTTCACGAAGCGGTGACGATCCTGCTTGCGCATGTCTGCGCGGCGCTTTTCCTCCCGCGAGACGGCGATGCTGTGCAGCTCGTCCGTCTTCGCCCCCTTTGGCTGTTTCGCCTTTAGCAGCGGCAGCTCCTCGGAAGATTCCGAGCCGCCGAAAATCTTCGCACGAATATTCATGAACTGTGCTCCGTGTACGCGCCCGCAGCTTATGAACTAAACATCGTTACCGAATGGTGCACTACGGCTGGTAAATCACGCCTCTGCGATAGGACCAGACCTGTTCGGATCACCGGGCGCCGGGGTACCGGCTTGGCACAGCCGCGTGAACGGGATGGCAGTTCGGCAGCCTCCTTGCCAGCGTGGGAACTGACACTGCCCTTCGGTCGCTGGAGTCCCCGTGAATGCACCTGCTTTTGCCGATCGGTTGATCGGCAGTGTCTGCGTTGATGATTGGGAGAGGCTCCCCTGGCTTCCGGATCCGCCGCGCCGTCGACCGAAATGGCACCGAAAGACAATTTTTCGGACGGTCCTGATCGCCTTCTACCTGGCCGTGGCCGCGGTCTCATATTCGGCGGGCCGCGCGAGTGACGAAAACGAGCCGCGCACTCACGCAGCCGCTGCGAACGTGCCGAGCGCGACACAAAGCCAGGACCTCGCGGCCCGGCTCATCTCAGTATATTCGGCGGTGCCGCTAGGCCGGCGAAAACCCAACGCACCGTTTTGAAGCCGCTCGCGAATTACTGGCGTGTCGCCCTCGTCACTCGAGCGGGAGACCGGTTTCGCCGGGGAGCATTAGTCATCAGCCAACCCTCGTGACGCTGCGAAACTTTGCCGCTAGGCCGCTCGCATGACCAGTCAGACTGTACCGCCCAAGCGTATATTTCCGTCCTCCGAAGTCGATGCTCGTGCCGCCGAGCATGTGCCATCGATCCCACAGACCGAGAACATCGCCTACAAGCTCGCCTTCCAAGACGAGGAATTCCTGCTTCGCGAGGACCTGCGCCCTGTCCGCTTCCAGCTCGAGCTGCTGAAGCCGGAGTTGTTACTGAACGAGGCTGGGATCGGCTCGACATTCGTGTTCTACGGCTCGGCACGCATCCCTTCGCCGGAGATGGCGGACGCGCTGATCGCGGCCGCGACCAATACCGAGCAGGAGCGAATTGCAGAGCGCCTGAAGGCGAAGGCGCACTATTACGAAGTGGCGCGCGAGCTGGCGCGGCTCGCCAGCCGCAACGGCCTGGACGAAGAAGGAAAGCATCACTTCGTTGTCTGCTCGGGCGGTGGGCCTTCGATTATGGAAGCGGCCAATCGCGGCGCTTCTGAAGAAGGTCGAGACTCGATCGGACTCAACATCGTGCTTCCGCACGAGCAGCTGCCCAATCGCTACGTCACGCCGGGTCTGAGCTTTCAGTTTCACTATTTCGCGCTTCGCAAGATGCACTTCCTGCTGCGCGCGCGAGCGGTCGCAGTCTTCCCGGGCGGTTACGGCACTTTTGACGAGATGTTCGAGCTATTGACCCTGATCCAGACCGGTAAGGTACGGCCGCTGCCGATCCTGCTGTTTGGCAAGGATTACTGGAACCGCGTGGTGAACTTCGAAGCCATGGTCGAGGAGGGCGTGATCGCGCCGCACGACCTCGATCTCATCCACTGGTCGGAGGACGCTCAGGAAGCGTGGGACTATGTGATGAACTTCTACGCGGAACACCCTGCACCGGCGCCAGTCCAGTCGGCCCCGCCGGAATGAACCGCTAGACCCTAGGGCTGCTTCGCAGTCGGCCCGTTCGTCTTGCCGTTTCCTTCGCCGCCGGTCGTCTCCGGAAGCTTGCCTTCGGCCTGAACCGGGAGGGTCGGCTCCTTCTCGGCCTTTTGCGGGCCGTTGTTGGGACCAGTGCCCGGCTTCGCCGGGGAGGCGTCGGTCGTTGCGGCGGGCGCTTTGGGCAGTGGCTGCGGGCTGCCGCTCTGCTGATTGAGGTAGGCCATCACGTCGGCGCGGTCCTGCGGATTGCTCAAGCCGGCAAAGGTCATCTTCGTGCCGGGAGCGAAGTTACGTGGGCTGGTCAGCCACTGGCTGAGATTGTCCCAATTCCACGTGCCGCCCTTTTTGGCCAGCGCATCGGAGAATGGGAAGCCCTTCCCCTGTCCGATCGGTTCGCCAAGGACGCCCCACAGGTTTGGGCCAAGTTGGTTCGGGCCACCGTTGGCGGCATTGTGGCAGGCGGCGCATTTGTTGAAGATCTGCGCGCCCTTTGTCGGATCCGCCTTGGCAAGGAACACCTCGATCGGCTGCTCGGCGGCACCGCCGCCTTCGCCTTCCTGCTCCACGCCTGCGATCGGGTAGCCCATCTTCTCGGGGCGTTCACTGTGGAACATCTCGCCCGCAACGATCGACGATCCGAGCGCAACAATTCCTGCGAACAGCACCCAGCCGGCAATAGTGTTGAAGCGATCGTCCATGGAGTTTCCCTGCTTACCTCGCGGACGCGAGACGGATGGATTTTCGCGCGTCTTTAAGGGCGACTTCGCGAGGCATCAAGCGCCGAGCCAGTGCTCAATCAGCGTGCGGGCGATGGCAGTCCGCGGTGGCGGCTGAAAGGACGCGCTTTGGGAACCCGTCAGCGCATGGCGGACCTCGTCCCGCGGGAACCACCGCGCATCCTCCAGTTCGGTGACGTCGATCGTGAGATCGGCCGATAGCGCCTCTGCGTGGCAGCCGATCATAAGCGAGGAGGGGAAAGGCCACGGCTGGCTTGCGACGTAACGGACGTCGCGCACGCCGATCCCGGCTTCCTCTTTGATTTCGCGAGTCACGGCATCTTCAATGGATTCGCCGACCTCTACGAAGCCGGCGAGCGCAGAATAGCGTCTTGCCGGATATTGCGGCTGCCGCCCGAGCAGCACGCGACCGTCGTGTTCGACCAGCATGATCACCACCGGGTCGACACGTGGGAAATGCTCCGTCGAGCAGCGCGGGCATTTTCGTGACCAGCCGCCGCGCACCACGTCGGTAGCGTGGCCGCAGTTGGCGCAGAAGCGGTGACGAGTATGCCACCGCGACAGGCTTAGAGCGGCTGCGAAGAGCGGCGCGTCGGCTGAATCGAGTTGGGCGATGAGCGGCAGCACGCTGAAAGCAGCGGTGGCCGGCTCGACGATCGCGGAGAAGCGCGGTGCGCCACTATCGAGACCAAGGAAAAGCGTCGCGTCCTCCAGATCCTGCCATTGGACCTTGCCGCGCTCGTCCATCGCTGGGAGTCCCTCATGCCACGCGAGTTCGCGCGCATCTTGGCGTGTCGCCAGTGCCGCAAGCGCATCGGCCGACTGACGCAGGAGGTCGGCGCGGTCGAGGCCCGCTCCGGAAAAGAAAAACTCAGGCGGCACGGCGCTCCTGTGCGGACAATGCGAGGTATGCGGCCTTTTTGAAGAGGGTTGGCAGCCCGGCCCGATCGAGCTCCTCGATAGCTTGCCACCAGCCCTCGCTGACGGGCTCTGACGAACAGACGACGTGAAGGTCCAGCGAGAAATGCGTGAAGACGTGCCGCGCGACACCCAAGGAGTTTACGCGGGACGGCCCAGCTTCTGTCCATTCGCTTACCGGAAGCCCGGCCATTCCGCCAAGCAGCCCCTTGGATGGTCGTCGCACGAGCCACACGTGTCCATTGCGTTCCGTCCAATAGGCGATGCCGAAACGGTGGGGCCGCTCGCGGCGGGGCTTCGGAGAAGGGAATGCTTCGGGCGTTCCGCTGGCGAAGGCGCCGCACGTGGATTGCAGCGGACACGTGCCGCAGAGAGGCTTCTTCGGCACGACAGATCGTCGCGCCGAGGTCCATCATCGCCTGGACGAGATCGCCGGGCCGATCGTGCGGCATCATGGCGAGGAAGAGACGTTCGACGTCTTGCCGCTGAGGATCACGCAGACCATTCAGCCGCGCTGTCACCCGCTGGACGTTGGTGTCGACGGCTGCGGCGCGCTCGCCGAAAGCAATCGCGGCGATCGCTGCTGCGGTATACGCGCCGACACCTGGAAGCTTACGGAGTTCCGTGGAATTTCGCGGGAATTCTCCTGATCGGGCAACCTCGCGCGCACAGGCGATCAGGTTGCGCGCCCTCGCATAATACCCGAGACCGGCCCATTCGGAGAGAATCTCTTCATTCGAGGCGGCGGCGAGTGCTTCGATGGTCGGCCAGCGACTGACGAACCGCTCAAAACGGGGCCGTACCGTCGCGACCGTCGTCTGCTGCAACATCACCTCGCTCAGCCACACGCGATAGGGCTCGGGCGGCGTCTCGCCGGGCGCGGAACGCCACGGCAAGCGCCTGAAGTTATCCACATAATGTTGAAGCAGCAGTGCTGCGACATTGGCGGTCACCATGTTGCTATGCCATGCTTGAAGCGCATGTCGAAGCGAAAGCAGGCCCAGGAAGATTCGCCCCGAAGCTGCCGCGCGCGCGCGGCCGGCGAGCTTCTCGGTGACATCGGTGGCATGTCCTTCCGTCGCTTTGGCTTCGTCCAGAGCTCGATCGTCAGTCGTTGGCGAGAGATCGTTGGCGCGCGCTACGCCAAGGTCTCGTGCCCCGAATCGATCAAATTCCCAGCGGGCAAAAGAGCAGGCGGCGTTCTGACGCTGTTGGTCGAAGGAGCGCACGCGCCTTTGATCCAGCATCTGACGCCGATGATCGTAGAGCGTGTTAATCGCTTCTTCGGCTATTCCGCGATCAATCGCATCGTGTTCAAACAGGGCAAGGCGCCCGCGAGTGCTCCTCGACCGAAGCGGCCAGAACCTCGGCCGGTGCCGAAGGAACTGGGTGAAGGGCTTCGCGAAATCGCCGATCCCGAGCTTCGCGCTTGCTTGGAGTCGCTTGCCTCCCAAATTGCCGCTACGAGCGGCCCGCCTTTGGTGGAGACCGAGGGTGATACGCCGATACCCGTCATCAAGGGAGTTCATTGAACCCGTGAAGCAGACGAATTCTACTCACTTGCGCCGCAGCCCTGCTGGCCGTCGCAGGATGCAACAAAAACAACAGCAGCAGCTCAACCAGCAACGCGACCGCCGATGAAAAGGTGACCATTACCACGGCTGCACCGCCACCCGGCGGCACCTGGGCCGACGTCGTCAACGCGACACCCGCGGGGTTCCTGATGGGCAACCCCAATGCCAAGGTGAAGCTGATCGAGATCGGCTCGCTTTCGTGCCCCCACTGCAAGAAATTCGAGGACGAGGGCTCGCCGCAGCTGATCGACAAATATGTGAAGACCGGCAACGTCAGCTGGGAGTTCCGCCCGTACATCATCCACGGTCCGGTCGACATGGCGGCAAACCTGATCGCGCGCTGCAACGGCGTGAAGAGCTTCTTCCCGCTGACGCAGGCCCTTTACAAGGATCAGACGCAATGGATGGGCAAGATCGAATCTGCGCCGCAGGACAAGGTTGCGCAGATCCAGAACCTGCCGACGAACCAAGTGTTCGTGCAGATGGCAAGCCTTCTTGGGCTGCAGGATTGGGCGGCCGCGCGCGGTGTGCCGCAGGCCAAAAGCAACCAGTGCCTAAGCGATCAGAAGATGATCGACCATGAGGTGCAGGTGACCGGTGATGTGAGCACGCAGTACCCGCAATTCACGGGAACGCCGGCGTTCGTCATCAACGGCAAGATGCTCGCCGACGCTAACACCTGGGACAAGGTGGAGCCTGAACTGCAGGCTGCGCTGAAGTGAGGCTTGCCGCCGTCGCGCTGGTCGCCGCGTTCTGCGTTCCGCAGACGGTGAACGCGGCGAAGCCTGTACCTAGCCGGGATTGGTCCCAGACGGTTGCGGCGACGCCCGACGGCGGTTTCCGGATGGGTAATCCCACCGCGAAGGTAAAGCTGGTCGAATATGGATCGCTAGCCTGTCCTCACTGCCGTCATTTCGAGGAGACCGGGTACAGGCCGCTCGTGCAGGCGTACGTGCGGCCCGGACGGGTCAGCTATGAGTTCCGGAATCTGCTGCTCAACGCGCCTGACCTGTCGGTGAGCTTGCTGGCCCACTGTGCGGGTCCAGCCAAGTTCTTCCCGATGACCGCAGCGGTTTATGCCACCCAAACACAGTGGTTCGATAAGCTCGCCCACATGACTGACAGGCAGAAGGCCGAGATCGAAAATATGTCCGATGCGCAGCGAAACGTCCGCTTGGCTGAAATTGCAGGATTCGTGGAAACCGCTTCGCGTTTCGGTGTGACTCCGGCCGCGGCGCGGCAGTGCCTTTCCGATCCGAAGCGGCTCGAAATGCTGCTCAACATCACGAAGCGCGCGGAGGACGCGGGGGTAAATCATACGCCCACCTTCCTGATCAACGGCAAGGCGATCGAAGCAGCGACCTGGGAGCAGCTCGAGCCAGAGCTCAAGAAGGCTCTCGGCGGTTAGGCCCAGCGTATGGGGGGAAAATAGTTGCGGATCCGGCGGCTTAAGCTCAGCGGCTTCAAAAGCTTCGTAGAGCCCGCCGAGCTGCGCATCGAACCCGGCCTGACGGGTGTCGTTGGGCCCAATGGTTGCGGCAAGTCGAACTTGCTGGAAGCAATTCGTTGGGCGATGGGCAAATCCAGCCCGAAGTCGCTGCGCGGCGGCGGCATGGACGATGTCATCTTCGCCGGCACCGCTACCCGGCCTCCGCGGGACTTTGCCGAAGTATCGATCCTGCTCGAGCGGGACGTGAGCGAAGAAGATGAGCGCAACGAGAGCGAGGTCACGCGCAGGATTGAGCGAGGTGCCGGGTCAGCCTATCGCGTCGACGGGCGCGACGTTCGCGCGAAGGACGTCTCACTGCTGTTCGCGGATGCAGCGACCGGCGCGCATTCCCGGCGCTCGTCAGCCAGGGCAAGATCGGCGCGGTCATCGCAGCCAAACCCGTCGAGCGGCGGCAGTTGCTCGAAGAAGCTGCCGGCATTTCCGGGCTTCACGCGCGACGTAAGGACGCGGAGCAGAAGCTGCGCGCGACTGAAGCGAACCTGGCTCGACTAGGCGAAATCCTCAGCGATCAGGAGCAGCGCGCAGCGCAGTTGCGGCGGCAGGCGCGGGCGGCGGAGCGCTATCGCAAGCTGACCGAGCAGATCCGTTCGGTCGAAGCGCGGCTGCTTCACGCCCGCTGGGTCGAAGCCGACCGTGCCGCTGAAACCGCAAACGCTGAAGCTCGTGCGGCGGCTGAAGACGTCAGCACGATCCAGGCTGCCATCAGCGAAGCGCAGGCTGCGCAGGAACGCGCGAGCGTCGCGCTGACGGAACGGCGCAAGGAGCTGGAGCAGCTGCGCGAGCAAGGTCACGAGTTGGCGCACCAGCTCGCGGCAGCTGGGCCCGCCGTGACACCGTCTCACGGCGTCTGGCGGAGCTCGAGCGGCTGGACGCTTCGCTCGCCGGCGACATCGCGCGCGAGGAGGCGTTGCAGGGCGATGCCGGACGCACGGTTGCCCAGCTGGAGCAGGAGCGCTCGACCATCGAGCGCCAGCTCGAGGACAGCGAAAACCGCGCTGCACGCATCGCTGCCGAGCTCAGCGCGGCGGAAACGTCGTCGCGTGAAGCCGAGGCCGCGCTCGCCGAGCTTCTCGCCCGGCAGGCGGCAATGCGAGCGGAGCGCCGTGTCGCCGAAGCGGCGCTGGAAGCGGCTCGCGCTCAACTTGCGCGCACCGAGCAGGAGCGCGCGAAGCTCGCGGAGCAGCTGAGCGCCCTTGGCGATGGCAGTAACCAGGTCCAGGCGCGTGACGAGGCAGAGGCCAGGGCCAAGGCGGCTAATGAAGCGCTCGCCGCAGCCGAGGCTCGGCGGATCGAGGCTGAGCAAGAACGCACCACGGCGGCTGACTCGCGCGATGTCGCGGAAAGCAAGCTGGCTTCTGCGCGCGCCGGACATTCGGCAGCGAAGTGGAGCATGACGCGCTGGCGCGAGCGCTGGAACATGGCGGCGGGGCCGCGATCGCGAGCCTGCAGGCCGAACCGGATTACGAGCGTGCTCTTGCCGCCGCGCTCGGTGAGGTGCGGATGCTGATCGGCGAGGGCGACAGCCCCAGGCGGTGGCGGCGGGAGCAAAGCGCTGATCGAACCCGCCGCTCCCGTCAGGGACGGCGTGCTGGCCGCCGTGCGTCGGCTCCCGCGCAGCTGCTACGGCGGCTGCGGCAGGTCGGAGTGGTTGACCAGGATCGCGGCGAATGCTCGCGGTTGGGCAGCGGCTGGTCACGCGCGATGGGCGGCTGCGCCGTTGGGATGGGTTCGTTGCAGAAATATCCGGCGCCGCAGCCGCAGAGCGTCTGTTGCGCGCCAACCGCCTCGCAGCGCTGGCGTCAGAACTTCCGTCTTTGGAGCACGCGGTTGAGACAGCTTCCGCGGAGCGGAGACGGCGCTCTCGCGCAAATGGAACGATACCGCTCGGAGGCGGAGCAAGCGCGCAACGCGGCGCTGACGGCGGAGCGCGAGGCACGGGATGCGACGCGTGCAGGGGATGCCGCATCGGCCGCGCTCGAGCGGATCGAGGAGCAGCGTGCCGGCCTCACGCAACGACAAGCGGACCTTGAGCCCGTGCTCGAGGCGGCGCGCGAGGCGGTCAGTGCTGCGGAGCATTCTCTTGCGACACTCCCGGACCCGACGGTGCTCGAACATGACGTCGATGCGGCGCGTGACGCGGCGGCATCCGCTGCTTCAGCGGTTGCCGACAAGCGTGCCGCAGCGGCAACAAAGGCGCGCGAGACGGCAGCCGATCGCGAGCGGCTGAGTGCTGCCTCACGCGACCAGGGCGATTGGCGCAAGCGTCAGGCGGATGCCGAAAAGCGGCTGGCAGGCGCACGCGAGCGAGAACAACTTCAGTTCGCCGAGCGCGCCGAATTGGCGAAGGAACCGGCCGAGCTGGACAGGCAGATCGCCACGCTCGAGCGCGCGAACGGACGAGAGCCAGGTAAACGTCGGCGAAGCGTCGTCAGCCGAGCGCGCCGCCGAGGAGGCTGTGGTTGCTGCGGGTGCTGAAATCGCGAGGGCGAACGAGCGGTCTGCGGACGCCCGCGAACGTCGCGCGGCAGCGGCGGCGCGGGCTGAGGCTCAACAGGCACGCAGCACGGAATTGGCGCACGGCTGCGTTGACAAGTTCGAATGCGTGCCGCAGCGGCTGCCGGAGAAGCTCGGCTTCGATCCCGATGAGGAGCGCGATCCGGACGCTGAATCCGTCAACCTCGAACGCCTGACGCTTGAGCGGGAGCGGATCGGACCCGTGAACCTCGTCGCCGAGCAGGAACTGTTGGAACTCGACGATGCGCGCAGCAAGGGGGCCGCCGAAGCCGAGGAGTTGACCCAGGCGATCCACCGGCTGCGTGGCTCAATCGGCAATCTAAATCGGGAAGGCCGGGTCCGGCTGCTCGAAGCCTATGAGAAGGTCGACAATCATTTCCGTAGGCTCTTCACGACCTTGTTCGACGGCGGCCAAGCGCACCTCGAGCTCGTCGAAAGCGAGGATCCGCTCGAAGCAGGTCTCGAGATCATGGCTCAGCCGCCCGGCAAGAGGCTGTCCACGCTGACGCTCCTTTCAGGCGGCGAGCAGGCGCTGACCGCCGTTGCGCTGATCTTTGCGATCTTCCTCACCAACCCGGCGCCGATCTGCGTTCTCGACGAGGTCGATGCACCGCTCGACGACGCCAACGTCGAGCGCTTCTGCGAGCTTCTGCAGAAGATGACGCAGGAAACGGACACCCGCTACCTGATCGTTACCCACAATGCCGTGACGATGAGCCGCATGAATCGGCTCTATGGTGTCACGATGATCGAGAAGGGCGTGAGCCAACTCGTGTCGGTTGACCTCGGAAGCGCGGAGACCCTGCTCGCCGCGGAATAGAAGTTGGGAGGGCTTATGCGGCGTCTTCTGATTGGATTGCTGCCCCTTGCGCTCTCAGGCTGCTGGACGGGGCTGAACCTTTATAGCGCTTCTGACGCACGGCCGGCGATCCCGTCGGGTGTTTACCGTGCCACCACGAGCGCCGCGCCCGATCGGGTCTATCGCGTTTCGCTGCTCCCGAGCGGCCTCACTATGTTCGACGGCGGGGAGAAGAAGGAAGTCTACGGCTTCGCTTCTCTCGACGCGGGCACGTTCGTCGGGTGGATGCAACTCGACGAGGATGCGCCCAGTACTGACCCCAGCGATGAGAACCAGCTTTACGCCCTCATGGTGAAGCGCGCCGATGGCGACTTCATGATCTACGCACCTGAGTGCAAGGACGAGAACGGGGAAGTGGCGCGGCAAGCGGGCGCCACAATACAACCCGGCCCGTCGCCGACATGCCGATTCCCGACACGCGAGGCGCTGCGACAAGCGCTTCGTCAGCTCCGTCGAGACGACAGTTCGGGGCTTCGGCTCAGCAAGATTCCTTAACGATCCCTGCTATTGCGAATGACTATCAATAACACTACGACACGGTCCACCGTGGCCCCGAGGGGAAGAAATGGACCGCCTGTTCTCCTGTTCGCTTGCTGTCGCGCTCGCCTGCGGCGCTGCGCCTGTCTTTGCTGCTGACGCTGCAGCCGAAGTCGGCCCAGATCCGGGGGATCAGCGGACGATCACGGTCACCGGCGAGCGTATCCATTATGGCGTGCGCTCGACCGGCACGGCGACGAAGACCGATACGGATATCAAGAGTGTCCCGCAGGCGCTGACCATCATCACCTCGGCGCAGATCGGCGACCAGCAGCTGCGGTCCGTTTCCGACCTGCTAAACTTCGTGCCTGGCGCCTCGTACAATTCCGGCGAAGGCAATCGCGACACGCTGGTGCTTCGCGGCAATTCGAGCACCGCCGACTTCTTCGTCGATGGCGTACGCGATGACGTCCAGTACTTCCGTGACTTCTACAACGTCGAGCGCGTCGAGGTTCTGAAGGGCCCGAACGCCATGATCTTCGGTCGTGGCGGCGGCGGCGGCATCCTCAACCGGGTGCTGAAGAAGCCGACGCTAAGTCCCTCTCGAGGTTTTTCGAGTTCGGCCGACGGATGGGGCGGTGTACGCTTCACCGGGGACGTGGATCAGCCGCTGTCCGGGACTGTCGGAGTCCGGCTCAACGGAATGTACGAGGATGCGGACAGCTTTCGACATCATGTCGACCTGAAACGCTATGGCATCAACCCGACCGCTACGCTGTTGATTGGTCAGAACACTCGGATCGATTTTTCGTACGAATATTTCCATGATCGACGCACGGCCGATCGCGGTGTGCCGTCTGAGGCCGGTGAGCCGGTTCGCGGCTTCACCCGCACCTTCTTCGGCGATCCGGACGACAGCTACGCCCGAGTGAATGCCAATATCGCAACGCTCGCGATCGAGCATGATTTCGGCAACGGCCTGACGCTTCGGAACCGGACTTTGCTCGGCGACTACAAGAAGTTTTACCAGAACATCTTCGCGAACAGCCCGGTGTTGCCGGCCACAGCCGAGCTCCCGGAGCGCGCGAAGCTCGGCGCGTACAATAATCGTAACGACCGCCAGAACATCTTCAGCCAAACGGATCTCGTCTGGGAGAACCGGCTCGCCGGGGTCGATCAGACCGTCCTGATCGGTTTCGAGCTCGGCCACGAAAAGTCCCGCAACCTCCGCAACACAGGGGCGCTATCGGGCGACTGCCTGCTTGGCGACGGATCCGTGCCGCTGAGCGATCCGACCTGCGACGTGGACGCCATCTGGGCACCCATCGTCAGCGATGCAAACAACCGGGTCACGGCCGACGTCGCGGCCATTTACGCGCAGGACCAGATCCGGCCCGCGGAATGGATCGAAATCGTCGCGGGCCTCCGTTTCGACAGTTTCGAGGTGCGCGTGAACGATCTTCGCGGAGTCGGCGGCGGGATCTTCTCGCGGAAGGACAATCTCTGGTCTCCGCGTCTTGGGCTGGTCTTCAAGCCCGCCGGCAACCTGTCGATCTACACGAGCTACAGCCGATCTTACCTTCCGCAGTCGGGCGATCAGTTCGGCAGCCTCACCAACGTGACGGAAGGGCTCAAGCCCGAGCGTTTTGATAATTATGAGGTCGGCGCGAAATGGGAGATCCTGGATGGGCTGCTTGCGACTGCAGCCGTGTATCGCCTGGATCGCACCAACACCCGCGCGACGGACCCGACTGACCCGACCCTCACCGTCCTTACCGGCGCGCAGCGCAGCCGCGGAATCGAGTTGGGCCTCGAGCGCAGCGTCACCAGCAAGTGGCTCGTCTCCGCGGGCTACACGCTTCAAAAGGCGGAGATCACGACGACCACCACCGCGGCGCCCGCGGGGCGAGAAGTGCCGCTGGTGCCACGTCACGGCTTCTCGCTGTGGAACCGCTACGATTTGACCAGGCAGTTCGGCCTCGGCCTCGGCCTGATTGCGCGAACCAAGTCCTATGCGACGATCAGCAATACCGTGAGGCTGCCGGGCTATGCCCGCGTCGACGGAGCCCTGTTCTACAACCTGCCGCGGGGCATCGAGACGCAAATCAACGTCGAGAATATCTTCGGCGTGAATCATTTCCCAACTGCGAATGCCGACAACAACATCGCGCCGGGTGCGCCACGGACAATCAGAGCGACGGTCGGCTACAGCTTCTAACCAGCAAGCTCTTCAGCGCGTTGCTTGACCAGCTTCAGGTCGCGGACAAACAGGGCGCGTTCTTCGCGTCGACGATCTTCTTCGGGGATTCGGAGGAGAAAACTAGGGTGGACCGTGATCCAGCATTCGCTGCCGTCGGGTAGCTGGAGCGGAGCGCCCCGGTTCTTGCCGATAGCCATCGCCTTTCCAAACAGGCTATGCGCCGCGGTTGCGCCAAGAGCGACGGTGATCGGTGGACGGATGAGCTCGCGCTCATGTTCGATCCACCACCGGCAGGCTTCGATCTCGCCGGCCCCGGGCTTGCTGTGGATGCGCTTCTTGCCGCGCTGGACGAATTTGAAATGCTTCACGGCGTTGGTGACGTAGGTCGCGGAGCGGTTGATACCGGCCTTCTCCAATGCGGCGTCGAACAACTGCCCCGCGGGGCCCACAAACGGTCTGCCGGCAAGATCCTCCTGATCGCCGGGCTGCTCGCCGACGAACATGATCGATGCGTCGAGCGGGCCTTCGCCGAACACTGTCTGCGTGCCGAACTTGTAAAGGTCGCAGCGCGTGCACTTGCGCGCGTCCTTGAGCAGCGCCTCCCATGATGCGCGCAGGTTGCCGCCCGGCTCGATGCGGCGTTCGGCCTCGAGCGCTCGTTGCAGCCCTTCTTTCGCAGCGGACCGATCGATCATCTCCAGCTCCCTATGCCGAGCACCGGCGATCAGGGGCTGAACGAGTGAAGTCTCAGGCATGTTGCGCCAGTATTTCTTCGGCATCTCCTTGAGCATGGCGCCGACCTTCAGGCGCGCGGGGTTGAAGATGCTGGAATAGTACGTGCGCCACGTCTCCTCGAGCGGGTCGCCGGATGGCGCATCGGCGCGCGTGGCAGCGGGCCCCTCGCGAAGCGTCTGCCCGTCCCAATGAATCGACAGCTTGGGCGTCAGGATCGACCAGCGCATGTTCGTGAAGCGATTGACGAAGAAGCTCGACGCGCGGCGGACGATGTGATGCTCCGGCTCGAAGAAGGCGACGAAGCGATTGTCGATCTCGCGGAAGCGGACGAAGGCGTGCATCTTGTGGATATCGCGGCGCACGGCTTTCACGAGGTCCTGCAGGCGACGGACGAGCGGGTCGGCTTGATCGTCGAGCGCGTGGCGGTTGCTCTTCAGCCGCAGCAACATCGAGTAGAGCAAAGCGAAGCGCTCTGCGTCTGAGTGGCAGACGACGGACTGCGCAAGATCGACGAACGCGCGCGGGACCGGGAAGCTGGCTGCGGCTGCCGGGTCGGCGTCGGAGCCGAACAAGTCCGTTGGCCCGCCTTCGACCTGCCAGACGACGGCGCTTGCGGGAACGCCTGCTTCGGCAAGGTCGCGAGCAGCGTCGCGCCACGCGTCGAAGTCGTCGGGCGCTGAAAGCGTCACGCAATGCGCGTCGATCATTGGGCCTTCGCGTAACACGATCAGGGCGCGAACAGCTCCAGCTGCTGCTGCTTGGGCGCGATCAACGTGCGAAGGTCAGAGCGATCGGTGAGCAGCGTGGGCCGCCAGTCGGCTGTGGCGATGAAAGGCCGCACCTTCGCAATCGAAAGCGTAAGCCGCGCGACATCGTCGAGGCCCAGCTTCCGCCACCGGCGCGACAAGAGAATGCGCTCGACCGCCTTGGTTCCAAGCCCCGGCACGCGCCACAGCATCTCTTTCGGCGCGCGGTTCACGTCGATCGGGAAGCTGTCGCGGAACTTGAGTGCCCAGGCGAGCTTCGGGTCGATGTCGAGCGGCAGCATGCCGTGTTCGTCCGCCGCGCTCTGCACCTCGTTGGGCGCGAAACCGTAGAACCGCATCAGCCAGTCGGCCTGATAGATCCGATGCTCGCGCATTAGCGGCGCCCGCTTGAGCGGCAGGACCGCGCTAGCGTCCGGAATGGGTGAGAAAGCCGAATAATAGACGCGGCGCAGGCCGAAGCGCTGGTAAAGCGTGCTCGCCTTGCCGACGATGTCCGCATCGCTCGCGGCATCCGCACCGACGATCATCTGGGTCGACTGGCCCGCGGGGGCGAACTTCGGCGCCGACTTGAAGCGCTTGGAAGCGTCGCTTGCGTCCGTGATTGACGCTTTCATGTCGCGCATGGCGCCTTCGATCCGGGCAGCATCCTTTTCTGGCGCGAGATTCGTCAAACCCGTTTCGCTCGGAAGCTCGACATTGATCGAGACGCGGTCGGCATAGAGTCCCGCCTGCGCACCAGTTCGGGGTCCGCGTCGGGGATCGTCTTTAGGTGGATGTAACCGCGAAAGTCGTGATCCTCCCGCAGGGCGCGCGCGACCTCGACGATTTGCTCCATCGTGTAGTTGGGCGAACGAATGATCCCGGACGAGAGGAACAGCCCCTCGATATAGTTGCGCTTGTAAAACGCGAGCGTCAGCCGGACGACCTCCTCCGCCGTGAACCGCGCTCGCCGCACGTTCGAGCTCTTGCGGTTAATGCAATAAGCGCAGTCGAAAATGCAGCTGTTGGTCAGCAGTATCTTCAGCAGGGAGATGCAGCGTCCGTCCGGCGCGTAAGCGTGGCAGATGCCTATGCCTTCGCTCGACCCAACGCCCTTGCCGCCGCGGCTGTCGCGCGTCGATGTTCCTGACGAGGCGCAGGATGCATCGTACTTCGCGGCATCCGCAAGAATCGCGAGCTTCGCCTGCAGGTTGAGCTGAGCCATTTGTTCCTAGTATGTTCTATAACTTTCGATGTCTATACAGCCATTTAGCCGTAGCTGCGGGCGACGCTTGCCGCCGCCAACGCCGCCCCTACGGTCGCGCGCCATGACCAAGCTCGTCCTTAAGCTCGCCGCCTCGCTTCTTCCGCTCCTTGCCGTTGCCGCCGCACCCCCGGCGGTCACGCCGATGACGCCCGACGTCGTCGCGAAATACGACCCGGTTCTGCCCGAAGCGGACTACATCAAGCGCACTGCGATGGTGCCGATGCGTGACGGCACGAAGCTCTACACCGTCATCGTCATGAAGAAGGGCACGACAAACGGGCCGATCCTGCTGTCGCGCACGCCCTATGACGCCAAGGGCAGCATGAACCGGACGCCGAGCCAGTCCGTCGTGGACATCCTGCCGATCATGTACAAGGAGTTCGTCAACGACGGCTACATCATCGTCCAGCAGGACATACGCGGGCTGCACAATTCGGAAGGGCAGTTCGTAATGAACCGGCCCATCGTCGGGCCGCTCAACAAGACCGGCATTGACGAGAGCACGGACGCTTATGATGCGATCGCGTGGCTGGTGAAGAACGTGCCGGAGTCGAACGGCAAGGTTGGAACGATTGGCTCATCCTATCTCGGTTTCCTTACGCTGGCGTCGGAGATCAATCCGCATCCGGCGCTCAAGGCCGCCGTTCCCCAGAGCCCGATGGTCGACGGCTGGATGGGCGACGACTGGTTTCACAACGGTGCATTCCGCGTCGGCGGGTTCGACTTTGCCGTGTCACAAAGCACCGGGAAGGCTGAGGGAAGCGGCCTCGCGGTCGGTACCGGCGACGATTACACGCGCTATCTCGAGGCCGGGTCGATGGCGGACTATGCCCGCCGCCTGAACATCGAAAATTATCCGTTCGTCCAGAAGTTAATGCAGAATCCGGCCTATACGGAATTCTGGTCGGGCCAGGCGGTGGACAAGTGGATGGCAGCGCACCCGCTGACGGTGCCGACATTGATCGAGGTTGGGCAGTGGGACCAGGAGGACAGCTACGGCGGCCCCGCGGTCTATAAAGCCCTCAAGGACAAATATGAGGGCAGCGGCTTGCTGCACCTCGCGATCGGTCCGTGGCGGCATTCGGGTGCCAATCACTATGGCTACGACCTCGGCGCGCTGACGTTCACCGGCGACACAGCGCAGGAGTGGCGTGCGAAATATGTGAAGCCCTTCTTCGACCATTACCTAAAGGGCGCGCCAGATCCGCAGACGCCCAACGTGCTGACCTACGCAACGGGCATCAACGAGTGGCAAGCAAGTCCAAAGTGGCCGATGGGCACGCCGACTCCGCTCTATCTGGCTGCCAACGGCACCGCCGGATTCGAGCAGCCGGCAGTCGCCGGTCGTGACGACTACGTCTCCGACCCCGCCAAGCCCGTCCCCTATCTCCCGCGCCCAATCAGCGAGAGCCAGTGGAAGACGTGGCTGGTTCAGGATCAGCGCTTCGTCACCAATCGCACCGACGTCGTCAGCTACTCGACGCCGCCGTTGACCAAGGCGGTGCACATCATGGGCCCGCCGCAGGTGGATCTCTTCGCCGCGACGACCGGCACCGACAGCGACTGGGTGGTGAAGCTCATCGACGTCTATCCGAATGAGACGCCGGAAGGCGCGTCGCAGGGATCGAAGCAGGACATGTCCGGCTATGAGCTTCCGATCGGTATCGAGATCTTCCGCGGCCGCTACGTCGATAGCTTCGCGCGGCCACGTCCACTGCGGGCCGGGCAGGTCGAGCATTACCGCTGGGGCCTGCCGAACGTGAACCACGTCTTCCTGCCTGGTCACAAGATCATGGTGCAGGTCCAATCGAGCTTGTTCCCGGTGTACGACCGCAATCCGCAGACGTTCGTCCCCAACATCTTCTACGCAAAGCCGGGCGACTTCCGGAAAGCGACGCAGAGCGTCTACCACGGCGGGGCGGCGGCCAGCGCCGTCTACCTACCAGTCGTGGCTGACTGAACGCGGCGGTCTGAGGGCCTTGTTGAGGCGGCGTCGCAGCGGCGTTCGGCAGCAATGGATGATTGCGCTTACGGAACGGTCAGTTAGGCTGCGCCCCTCTGCATGGGGGGCCTAGAACATGCGCAAAGTGAACTTGCTGCTCGCGGCGGTTGCCGCACTCTCGATCGCGTCACCGGCCGTTGCGGGACCGGTGGAAGACTTCCACACGCTGATGAACGACTATTGGGCGACGCTGCTCAAGGAGTCGCCGCTGCTTGCGAGCCAGGCCGGCGTTCACGATTATGACGCGCAGCTCGATGAGGTCGGCATTGTGGCGCTGGATCGGCAGGCGGCGGAAGCGGCGGCCTTCCTGAAGCGGCTCGAGGCGATACCCGCGACCTCGCTCTCGCCTGCGGACCAGTCGAACTACGCAATTCTCCGCGGGCAGCTGCAGAATAACGTCAGCTTTAACCGCTTCGGCGAGCGGATGGTGCTCTACTCGTCCAACGGGAGCTACCATAACGGCCTCGTCGACCAGATGACGGCGATCCCGCTGCGTACGCCCGCCGATTTCGACAATTATCTCAAACGCATCGGCTTGGTGAAATCCCGCATCGAGGCCTACGGCGCCATGAGCGCTGCGGCGGCACGAAAAGGCTATGTGCAGCCGTGCGTTACAGAAACGCAGCTGCCGAAATCGATCAGCGGCGTCGTCGCATCGGACCCGACCAAGTCACGCTTCTATGAGCCCTTCGCTGCGGCGCGCCCGACCAGCATCACGGAGGCGGATTGGTCAGCGCTTCAGAACCGCGCGCGCGCCATAATCTCCACACAGATCAATCCTGCCTATCAGAATCTCGGCACCGTCTTTGCGCGCGACGTGCTGCCGCGCTGCTCGGAGGCGATCGGCGCATCGGCGCTACCGCAGGGCCGCGATTATTATGCCTGGCTGGTGCACTTTCATACCACCACGAACCGGACGGCCGACGACATTCACCAGCTCGGCATGAGCGAAGTCGCGCGCATCCGGGCCGAGATGGACGAGGTCGCGCGCAAGGCCGGCTACCAATCTCGGCAGGCGATGATCGCCCAGATGCGGAGCAATCCGAAGTATTTCCCGAAGAACGGCCAGGAACTGATGCAGGCGGCGGCGCTCCAGGCGAAGACGATCGACGGCAAGATGCCGACCTTGTTCGGCCGGCTTCCACGGCTTCCTTATGGCGTGAAGCCTATCCCTGCCGAGACAGCCGAGGGCAATACAACTGCTTATTATGTCCAAGGCAGCCCTGACGCAGGGATCGCGGGAACCTACTTCGTCAACCTGACCCACCTCGATCAGCGGCCGCTATGGGAGCTTCCCGCACTCACCGCCCACGAGGCGGTGCCCGGACATCACAATCAGATCGCGCTGCAACAAGAACTCGAGATGCAGCCGTGGCGGCGCTATACCACCTTCTTCACGGCGTTCGTCGAGGGCTGGGGTCTCTATTCAGAACGGCTCGGCATCGACATGGGCATCTACGACACGCCCGAGAAGAACATGGGCCGCCTGTCGTATGAGATGTGGCGCGCGTGCCGGCTGGTCGTCGATACCGGCATTCACGCGAAAGGGTGGACGAAAGAGCAGGCGGTCGCGTTCATGAAGGACAACACGGCGCTCACGGACGCGAATATCGACGCGGAAGTGAACCGCTACATTTCCACGCCGGGGCAGGCGCTGGCCTACAAGCTTGGGGAACTCAAGTTCCGCGAACTGCGCGCGCGGGCGGAAAAGGCGCTAGGCCCGAAGTTCGACATACGCCGCTTTCACGATGCGGCGCTCGGTCAGGGACCGGTTCCGCTGGAAGCGCTCGAAGCGCAGATCGACGCGTGGATCGCGGCGGAAAAGGATCGACGCTAGGCGACCTCGCGCTACTGCGGCGGCGTGCTCTGGTCCGTCTGCTCCTGACTTTCCTGCTGCGCCTGACGGATTTGCTGGACAACGCAGCCTGACGTGCCGCCTGGTCCAACCGCCGAGCAACTGCCGGTGCCGGTCCTCCCGACCGTCATCAGTTGCTGAGACTTATTCGCCCAAGACTTCGCTGCTGCCGCGTGCCCGTCAGCTGCTGGTTCTTCGGAAGGCGGAAACGCTCCTGCTCGGGACGATGGACGCAGACCACCACGGTCGACTTCGTCTCGCGCGGGCAAGGATCGCTGCCATAGACCACCACTTGGGACTGCGCCGCTTGTGCGAGTGCAGGCGCCGGAAGGACCGCAATGCCGGCTACTGCGGTCGCCGCCGCGGCGAGGCCGATGATCAACTTCGACATTTCAATTGCGTCCTTTCCAGCACTTCAGCGGGCAGACCCGCCGGATGTTCCTCAGATTCTCTTCGACAGCCCGATGGCCACCTTGCAACCCGCACGGATGGCCGCGGTCAATAGGGGATAGGCCGGAGCGTTCATCGCGCCTGCTTCACGGGCGGTGTCGCGATGCTCCAACTCATCCGCCTGAAAGTCTGCGATGTCCGCTGCAAGCTCCGGATCTTGATCGCCAAGTTCGGCCAGCTGCTTGGAATAATGCTTGTCGATTTCCGTCTCGACAGCATCGGTGCAGGCCAGCGCGGCGCTTTCGGAGATGAGGGCGGTTGCCGCGCCTAGCGCGAACCCGGCGACGTTCCACAACGGCTGTAGCACAGTCGGCCGCACGCCCCGTTCCGCCATCAGCGCATTGAAGCGCTTGAGATGCCGTTCTTCCTGTGCGGCCATCCGCGCCACCAACTTGGCTTCCGGGCAATTGGACCGAAGCACCGCCAATTGGCCGGCGTAAATACGGGTGGCGCCATATTCACCCGCCTGATCGACACGAAGCATCGATGCTCCGTCGGCGCGGCGGTCGCCTGGCCGCCAACGGCTCACCGCCGGCCCTTCTTCAGGCCGAGGATCAGGATCAGCGTTGCGCCGCCAAACGACAGGATGGCGTTCCAGCCCGCCATCGAAATCCCGAGGAAACGGAACTGTACCTCGTCGCAACGGACGACCGGCGCGTGCCTGATCTGCTCCAGCAGGTCGGCGGCGCTAAGGCCTTTGCCCGTGGCTGTGCACGTGGTCATGCCTTCGAAGATCTTCGCTTCCACGCCTGCGTGATAGACTTCGATCGCGCCGGAGCCAGCAATTGCCGCCGCAGCGAGCAAGGTCAGCATCCGCGAACGGGCCGACTCCGCGGGACCGGTGAAGGCCAGCATCGCCAGGACGATCGCAGCCGCATGGGGATAGCGCTGCCAGTAACACATCTCGCACGGGTGCAGCCCGCCGAAATATTGGGACCCCAGCGCACCGCCCAGCAACATCAGGGGAAGCAGCAGCGCGATCAGTCGCGCCACGGCGGCCGGCGACAATCCGGTCGATGCTCGGCCGGCGGCGATCGCTTCGCTCATGACCTTCCTAGTGAAGCTTCTTCTGCGGCGTCGTCGACGCGACGTTCGTGGGCGCGATCGGTGCCGCAAGCCGCTTCAGCGTGTTCAGTGCATAATAGAGCTGGAAGTCCTTGATGCCCTTCTTCTCCAGTTCCTCCGGCTTCGCGGCGAAGCGCGGATCCGGCATGTCGTCGGCCTCCAGCAGCTTGTCCTCGACCTTCGCCTGCGCCAGCAAGTGGCGACGGAGGTCGGCTTCGCGGACGACCCTGCGGTCCTTGTAATCGGGATCGCTGAGCTGTGGAACGGCGATGTCCGGCTCGATGCCGCCGGCCTGAACCCGAGCGACCCGACGGCGTGTAGTAACGCGCCGTGGTGAGGCGCAGCGCCGCATCCGGACCCGTCTGGACCACCGTCTGGACCGAGCCCTTGCCGAAGCTCTTTTCGCCCATGATGAGTGCGCGGCGATGATCCTGCAGCGCGCCCGCAACGATTTCAGAAGCCGACGCTGTTCCGGCGTCGACCAGCACGATCACAGGCAGGCCGTGTGCCATGTCGCCCGGACGCGCATAGTAGCGCTCGATGTCGTCCTTATCACGGCCGCGCTGCGACACGATCTCCCCCCTTCGAGGAAGGCGTCGCTGACGTCCACCGCCTGATCGAGCAGGCCGCCGGGGTTGGAGCGGAGGTCGACGACGTATCCGAGCGGATGACCGCTCGTGGCCTTGTCGATCGCCACCAGGGCCGCCTTGGTCTGGTCGGCCACATTCCCCGAGAATGTGTTGATGTTGATGTAGCCGATACCGTCTTTGATCTCCCACTTCACCGGGCGGAGCTCAATCCGCTCGCGAGTGACGCTGAAATCGAGAGGCTTGTCGCGGCCAGGGCGGACGATCGTCAGCTTGACCGATGTCCCCGGGTCGCCCTTCATCTTGGCAACGGCCTCGTCCAGCGAAAGCCCGTAAACCAGCTCGCCATTGATGTGCGTGATGTAGTCGCCAGCCTTGATGCCCGCGCGCCACGCCGGCGTATCCTCGGTCGGAGCGATGACCTTAACCGCGCCATCCTCGACCAAAACAGTGAGCCCGAGACCGCCATAATTGCCGTCAGTCGTCGTTTTCAGCTGGTCGAAGTCGCTCGCTTCCACATAGCTCGAATGAGGATCGAGCGCCGCGAGCATGCCGTCGATTGCGCCTTTGATGAGCGTGTGGTCGTCGACCTTGTCGACATAGTTCGCCTTCACCCGCTCATAGACACTCATGAACTTTTCGAGCTCTTGGTAATTCGTTTGATCGGCCGCAGCGAAAGAACTGGTCGCGGCCGGCACAAGAGCGAGGGCGCCCACCAGGGCCAGCGGCGGAAGATATTTCGTGAACTTTTTCATACAGTCGCGTCCTGTAAGGCGGCTCTCCCAGGCATTTAGCCGCCTTTGCCGTCCTTTGACAGAGTTTGAGATGAACCTGCGATGAGAGCAGGCGAGATTTCACGCCCATTCTGGGACAATTCGACCTGCAGCGGTCCAAGCGCTCGACCGATCGGCTGACCGAGCTGGACTTGGTCGCCCTGGTGCAGGGTGGACGAGACGTTAACGAGCAAGCTCATCCACCCGCCGCCATGATCGATGACCAATATTCCGTCATAGTCTTGGAAGGGACCAGCGAACCGCACCGTGCCGTCAGCAGGCGCGTTGATTGGAGCACCGCGCCAAGTCGAGAGGGTAAGCCCCCGGGCCCGTACACCGCTCTCGTCGATCGCGGCGAGACCCTCGGTAACGGCGGCTTGCGCCGGAAGCTCGTAGGCGAAAGGAGACCGCTGCGCTCGTGCCTGAGCCCCCGTCGGACGAGCCGGTGCGGGATCTTCGGCAGCGAGCTGCGACGCGAGGAACGCGGCAGAGCGGCTGCTTCCGGCTGAGGCGCTCAGCCGATCGACAGATCTCGTTTGCGGAAATCGCCGCATCGCCAGCGCTAAGCGCAGCTGTGCCTGACTTGTCGGCGAGTTGGAGCGCACGCTGTTCGAGCGCGGCAAACTGCTGCCGTCTTGTTTGCAGGTCCCGACGGCTATTGATGAGCTCTGCCCGGGCTCCCGCGGCGGCCAGTTCGAGACGCTTGCCCCTCGCTGAGCTCTGACGAGATC
Source organism: uncultured Alphaproteobacteria bacterium (assembly GCA_963752025.1). Taxonomy (GTDB): domain Bacteria; phylum Pseudomonadota; class Alphaproteobacteria; order Sphingomonadales; family Sphingomonadaceae; genus Sphingomicrobium. Next base: position 106,659 of record CAVVWY010000031.1, read on the forward strand.
TTAGCGGTGCGGCTGCGGATCACTGGCAGCGTGACGTCCAGCAACAGCCGCACTTTCACCAACTCGTCTGCGCTCGCCTCGCGGTCCGCGATGGCGAGCAGAGGCGGGCGCTGTGCCATCACGGCAAGACCCGCGAGCAGTGATGAAACCGGCCGCTGCTCTTGGGCGAGCTGCTGGCGATGGGCCGCCACATAGGCGGATGCGAGGCGGAGCTGCAGGTCAGCGGCCGTGATCCGCGCCTCCGCCGCATCCATCGCCTCCGCGGCTGCGGCTTGTTGCGCGTGCAGCCGATCGGCTTCGTTGCGTGCATTCTGTGCGATCCTGGCCAAACGAGCAGCTTCCCGCTCGGCGCTCGCTTGCTCGGTGCGCGCGCGCTGAAGCTCTGCCTCGATCGGAATTCCCGCAGGAACGACCGGCGCGCTCGCCGCGGCAAGCAACGGAAGGGCGATCAGGAGAGGCGCGATGCGGCGCATGCGCTAACCTTCGCGATGATAGGGGTGGTTCGCAAGGATCGAAGTCGCCCTGAACAATTGCTCGGCGAGCATCGCTCTGACGAGAAGATGCGGCCAGGTCGCGGGCCCGAAGGAGAGAAGGAAGTCGGCGGAGCACCTTCGTTCCTCGTCGTGTCCGTCGGCTGCGCCAATCAGGAAGCGAGCCTCGCGAGTGCCGTTGTCACGCCAACCTTCGAGCTTCTTCGCCAGCTCCACCGACGAAAGCGCCTTCCCCCGCTCGTCGAGAATCACCGAAATGCTGTTTGCACGCCCCGGGGGCATGTTCCCGCCCTTGTCCGGCAGCTCGGTGATCTTCGTGGGCCAGGTGACGCGTTTCAGATAGCGCTCGACCAGGTCGGCCTCAGGAGAGCGCCCGATCTTTCCGCGCGCAACGATGTGCAGGAGCACTATTGCGCGGTGAGCGCTGGGCGGAACGGCCAGGTGACGGTGGACTTGAACCCGTCGTAGATGGCGCGGGCTGTCTCCGCGATCGTACGCGGGCGGTCGGCGCCGCCGCGTGCGAAGATCGCCACGGCGATCCGCCGGCCGTCGGGCAAGGTGATGAAGCCAACATCGTCCGCAAGGCCGTTCAGCGTCCCGGTCTTGTGCTCGACGGGGGTGCCGAAAGGCAGCATCGCCTTCATGCGGTTTTTGCCAGTCTCACAACGTGACATAAGGTCGAGAAGGTAATTGCGGCTCGAGGGCTTGATCAGCTCCGCTTTGTAGATGCGCCGCAGCAGGTCGACCATCGCCGTCGGCGTGCTGGAATCGCGCCGATCCCAGAGGTCGCGCTTGTCGCTCAGAAAGCTGGGCAATGGTGCGGTCCACGCGAAGCCCGGTGACGCCATTATCCTGCAGCCAGTCGTGCAGCACGCGCGGGCCGCCAAGGTCTTTCAGCAGCATGTCAGTCGCGCGATTGTCGCTATGGATCAGCATTCGGGCCATCAGGCCGCGAGCGGAATAACCGTTGATCGTGTCGTCGAGCGAGCGGCGGCCGTGATCAACCTGCGCGAGGTATAGCGCGGCGACGGCCACCTTCACGGTGCTTGCCATGGGGAAAGGCGTGTTGCCCTTGATGCTGACCTTCTCGCCGCTGTTGAGATCCAGCGCGGCAATGCCGACGTCAGCCGATTTGCCGGCCACGAGGGAGCTCAACTGCTGCTCGAGGTCGGTCAGGCTGGCAGACGAAGCCGCCGCCGCGGGCTGCGCGACGAAAGCCAAAAACGACAATAGAACAGCAATAATCCGCATCGCCCTCACCCGCGTGCAGCAGCGCTCACGCCAGAATCATCGCCAAACGCCCACATTCGTTCCAAATTGTAAAAATTTCGAACTTCCGGACGGAATATATGCACGATTACGTCATCCGCGTCGATAAGCACCCAGTCGGCGGCCGGAAGACCCTCGATGCGGACATTCCTTCCAAATCGCTCTTTGATCTTGTCGCCAAGCTTAACCGCCATGGATGCGACTTGCCGCGTTGAGCGGCCGGACGCGATCACCATGTGGTCGGCGATGTTGGACTTTCCGGCGAGCGGGATGGATACGACCTCCTGCGCCTGATCGTCGTCGAGAGATTGAAGAACGAGCTTGTGAAGCTCTTCAACGTCGATGGGAATGCCTGCCTTGGCGGTCTCAGCTGGACGTTCGGTCAAGGGGTCTCCTTGGCAACATTGGCGATCCGAAACGATACGAACGCGCGGATGACGCATTCGTTCTCTGGTGCCAGTTGGGGTGGTGCGCACGGATGGCCGTTGCGGACGTAGTGTCGGGCGGCAGGCGAAGGAAAAGGATCGCCGGTGCACTCCACTGCGTCCAACTCGTGGCTTGGCTAGAAGGGCGGACGAACCCTTTGAGCCAACCCATCGCGCGCGCCGCGTGGGCAGCTAAATCATACCCCGGCCTGCAAATCACCGCAATTGGGACTTCGCGGGCCAACCCCCTCCAATCGCGCCATTCGTGAAAATTCGGCAGGGTGTCGCTTCCGAGCAACCAAATGAAGCGATGCTCTTCATGCCGCGCCTTCAATTTGCGCACCGTATCAACAGTATAGCGGGTGCCCTCTCGCTGCTCGAAGTCACTGACGCGAATGGGCGCGCCCCGCGCCATGCCTCGAGCCGAAGCGAAACGAGCCTCGAATGGTGCCATGTCCTTTGCGCCTTGCTTCAGCGGATTGCCCGGAGAAACCAGCCACCAGACCTCGTCGAGACCGAGCGCGCGAATGGCCTGCAAGGAGATATGGCGGTGGCCCCGGTGGGCCGGGTTGAACGAACCGCCGAGGAGGCCGATGCGCGCCATGGCCTTTCGCTAGCATGAGCAAACAAGCGCGCCTAATATCGTCGCGGGGGTACGAATGGACGGAATCGAAGCAGTCGGCGATGCTGTGACGGGCGGCCTGCTGGCTCGCGCGGTCGAACCTCAGGCGGGTGAGGCGGACGGCCATACGCACGAAAAGTCCTGCCTCAACTGCGGGACGAAGCTGACTGGCCCATACTGCTCGGCGTGTGGACAGAAGGCGCATGTCCACCGCTCGGTCCGCGGCTTCCTCCAGGACTTCATCGCCGGCTTGTTCAACTTCGAAGGGAAGATCTGGCGGACCCTGCCGATGCTAGCGTGGCGACCCGGGGAAATGACGCGCCGCTACATCGCGGGCGAGCGTGCACACTTCATCTCGCCCGTCGCGCTGTACCTATTCACGGTCTTCGCAATGTTCGCAGTGCTTAATTTCACCGGTGAGTTCAGTCCCGCCAACACTACCAAGCACATGCAGCAGGGTCTCAAGACCGACATCGCTGAAGGTCAGAAGAAGCTTGTTGCACTCGAACTCAAGCGGAAACTCACCGCCGAGGCGGGCAAGGACGTCGCTGAACTCGACCGCAAGATTGCTAAGCGCAAGGAAGACATTGCGGATACCCAGAAGCTCATCGAAGGAAAGGTCGTTACGAGCGGAGATCTCGACGAAGGGACTCCAGGTTGGATCCGTCCTTTCCTGCAGAACGCGCGCGCCAATCCGGACATGGTGTCGATGAAGGTCCAGGAAGCGGCGTCGAGGTACAGCTGGCTGCTGATCCCCATCTCCGTCCCTTTCATGTGGCTGCTTTTCCCGTTCCGCCGCCGCTACAATACCTACGACCACACCGTGTTCGTCACCTACTCGCTGTCATTCATGATGATGCTGGTGATCGCCAGCGGCTTGCTCGTAGCGGCCGGCGTCACGGGAATTGCGGGCATGCTGTTCTTCGTGCCCCCGTTCCACATGTACCGTCAGCTCAAGCAGGCCTACGAACTGAGCCGCTTCAGCGCGATCATGCGGACCATGGCTCTCGTGACCTTTGCATTCATCGCCGCTGCTTTATTCGCCGCAGCGACGATCGCGATCGGGACGAGCAGCTAGCCCTTACAGGGATACTTCTTCTGGAGGACCCGGATCATTGCGTTTTTGAGGCTCATTCGCTCGCGCTCGCCAGCTGGGATCGCCTCCAGCCCGTCGATGAACTCATACGAGCCGAGCTGCGCCCGAGGGGTCGGCGAGCAGTAGAGGATCGGCCTTCCGGCGCGTTGCGCGGCGATGCGGTCGGCGCCGATGGATTTGCCGGCCGCGGTCGCTTCGGCCTTCAGGCGACCATAGTCGCTGTCGAAGAGCGCAAGTGGCCCTTTCGCCTTGAGCTGGTTCGCCCGGTCGAGAAAGTTCTGCGCACTGCCCGGTGGTGCAGAAAGCACCGGTGCTGCCAAGGTAAGGGCGAGAAGCAGAAGGATCGTCTTGCGCATAAAGAAAGCCACTCCGCAGCTTAGTGCCGCGAAGTGGCCTTCCGTTCGAATTGTGGGCGAATTTAGACGCTGGCCGCGGCGGGCCCACCGATGGCGCCGGGCTTCGGACGCTTGGCTTTCGGGATCGAGGAGCCTGCCGCCGGGATGGTCGGCCCCTTCGTGCCGCCCCGGTCAATGGTATCGCCTGCGAGCAGCGCCTTGATCTCGTCGCCCGACAGCGTTTCATACTCTAGAAGCGCCTGTGCCAGCGTCTCGAGTTGTTGGCGATGCTCGTCCAGCAGATGCTTGGCGCGGCCGTAGCCATCCTCGACGATCTTGCGGATCTCGCTATCGATCGCCTGAGCCGTTTCGTTCGACATCTGCCGGGTCCGATTTACGGAATAGCCGAGGAACACCTCTTCATCGGGCTCCGCATACTGCAGGGGGCCGAGTGCGTCCGACATGCCCCAGCGGGTCACCATGTCGCGAGCAAGGCTTGTTGCGTACTGGATGTCGGACGAAGCGCCGGAGGAGACCTTGTCGTAGCCGAAGATTACTTCCTCAGCGACCCGGCCACCCATCGCAACGGCGAGGTTCGCGTACATCTTGTCGCGGTGGTAGCTGTAGCTGTCCCGCTCCGGCAGGCGCATGACCATGCCCAGCGCTCGACCGCGCGGAATGATCGTCGCCTTGTGGATCGGGTCGGACGCTGGCTCGTGCAGCGCCACAATCGCGTGGCCGGCCTCGTGATAGGCGGTCATGCGCTTCTCGTCCTCGGTCATGACCATGGACCGGCGCTCAGTCCCCATCATTACCTTGTCCTTGGCTTCCTCGAACTCCTGCATAGCGACGAGACGCTTGCCCTTCCGTGCCGCAAGCAGCGCCGCCTCGTTGACGAGGTTGGCGAGGTCCGCGCCGGAAAAACCCGGCGTGCCACGCGCGATCACGCGGGGATCGACGTCCGGAGCGAGCGGGACCTTCTTCATGTGAACGCTGAGGATCTGCTCGCGGCCGTCGATGTCCGGACGCGGGACGACGACCTGACGGTCGAAGCGCCCCGGTCGCAGAAGTGCGGGGTCGAGGACGTCAGGACGGTTAGTCGCGGCGATAATGATGATGCCTTCGTTGGCTTCGAAGCCGTCCATCTCAACAAGGAGCTGATTCAGCGTCTGCTCCCGCTCGTCGTTGCCGTTGCCGAGCCCTGCGCCGCGATGGCGGCCGACCGCGTCGATTTCGTCGATGAAGACGATGCAGGGCGCCGACTTCTTGGCCTGGTCGAACATGTCGCGGACGCGGCTTGCGCCGACGCCGACGAACATCTCGACGAAGTCCGAACCTGAAATGGAGAAGAAGGGAACGCCCGCCTCACCGGCGATGGCGCGGGCGAGCAATGTCTTGCCGGTGCCGGGGGAGCCGACCAGCAACGCACCCTTGGGGATTTTGCCGCCCAGGCGCGCGAACTTGCCGGGGTCCTTGAGGTATTCGACGATTTCCTGAAGCTCTTCGCGGGCCTCGTCGATGCCGGCAACATCGGCAAAAGTGACCCGGCCGTGTCTTCTCATTGAGCATCCGCGCGCGGCTCTTGCCGAAGCCCATGGCGCCGGAGCCGGCGTTCTTCTGCATCTGGCGCATCACGAAGAAGCTGATGCCCAGGATGAGGAGGAAAGGCAGCGAGTTGTAGAGCATGTACAGCCAGATGCTCGACCCTTCCTCACCCTTGACCTGGACGGCAACGCCCTTGTTGATCAGGCGATCGGAAACGTTGGCGTCGCCCGGCGCGACGGTGTGGAACGTCTCGCCGCTGGCAAGCTTACCGCTGATCTGGCTGTTGTTGCCCGCACTCGATGCGATCGTGACGGCGCGAACATTGCCCTCGTCGACCGCGCGAACGAATTCGGAATAGGCCATCGGCTGGCCGGCCTGCGCACGCGAGCCGCCGTCGATCATCTGTACAAAGAGCACCAGCGCGAACAGAACGCCCACCCATATCAGCAGGCTCTTGGTCCAGGGATTGCCGGGCTTCTTGTCCTTGTCGTTCATTTTCCAGCGTCTTTCCGGGCGGGAGGCCCATTAAGTCCATAAAATAGGCTCATCGGCTCCAATAACAATCCGCCCCTTGAGCAAGGCTGAACGCGCTCGTCCCGGATTGAGCCTCCGACATGTCCGTCGATGCAAGTGCGATGGGGCTGTCCCGGCCCATGCGAAGGTCATCGCACTATGCGGAGGCATCGTGGTGGACTATGATGCGCGTCGGCGAGGCCGCCAGCGTGAAATGCGGAGGTGCAGATGCCGTTCGCAGCCCAACTTCGGGACTTGCTCCGCTTTCGCGAGAGTGAGGTACCCGCCTCCTTCGCGAAAGGCGAACCGCTGGAATTGGTGCTGGATCGACACCTGCTGGCTGTGGAATGGTCGGCGGATTTGGACATGGTCACGTCTATCCTCCTGCTCGACGGGACCACGCTGCACCATGGCGCCGGCCCAAGGCTTCCAAATGCTTACCGCGATGCAATCGACGGCTCAGAGATCGGCCCGGTTGCGGGTTCTTGCGGCACCGCGGCGTTTCTCGGGCGGCCGGTCTATGTCTCGGACATCGCGAACGATCCGTTGTGGGCGGATTACAAGGATCTGGCGTTGGACCACGGACTTCGCGCTTGCTGGTCGACGCCGAATTCGAAATCCCCAGGACCGATTGCTGGGAACATTCGCAATCTATCACAAGAGGGCGCGGAGCCCGACGAAGGAAGAGATCGAATCCATCCGGACGATCACCGAGCACGTTGCCCGCGCGATCATGTGGTATCGCGGTTCGGACTATGAGGAGGACAGCTCGGCTGCCGTCGACGAGAAGGCGGTACGGCCGGCGCTGAGACTGGTCAGCGATTTCAGGCGTGCCGTGCGATCCCGATGTTCCGACGCAAGAGCTCTAGCAAGACTGACTACTCTCCTGCTCGAAGACTTGATCAAATACCGGGCCTGCTCGAGCGTAATGCCGTCGCGCCGTCCCAGCCGAATTGCCTAATATGCCGTAGAACGGCCATTCCCACTCCGGCTGCCGAGGCTTCGTTGACTAGCCGCCGTGCGCAGCTCCTTTTCGACGTAGTCAACGTGAGGCCGAGCGCGGCCGTTCCAGTGCGCTTGTCGGTCGATTATCGAGCCGTCGGCGAGCGGCCCGGCGTGATGACCTGCACCTTTCCCGTCCGCGCGATCGAGGACCACCCCACCCGGGGGCCTCGCAGCGCCTGCACCAACGCCTTGATCACGACGTAATACATGACCTGCCGATAGACGAACCGCTGTGGCAGCAGCCACGCCATCAGCCGCCAGTCCTCGCGTCGCTCGAGGGCGATCGCGATGAACCCAGCGGTGAGGTCGATCGCTCCGAACAGCAGCCAGAACAGTGCCACGCGATAGAGGTCGCCCTGCATGGCCGAATAGCCGTGCTGCTGGATCGAGGAGATAGTCATGACGATGTTGAGGATCAGCGCCAAGTCGATGATCGGTGAGACGACGGCGAACATCAGCTGAAATACGATCGCCTGCGGAAGGCCCAGAAAGGCGAGCCCGCGCGGACGGCCCGTGGTCATGACTTTCTTGTGCTTCCAGATGCACTGGATCGTGCCGAAAGCCCAGCGGAAGCGCTGGCGCGCAAGCTGGCCCAGCGTTTGCGGGGCTTCGGTCCACGCGATCGCGCTCTGATCGTAGGTCACATGCCACCCAGCGCGCTGGACGGCGATGGTCAGGTCTTGATCCTCGGCCAGCGTGTCGGGCGGATAGCCTTCCACCTCCACGATCGCCTGCTTCCGCCACGCGCCGACTGCTCCGGGGACGACGGTCATTGCACCGAGGCGCGACAGCGCCCGTCGCTCCAGGTTCTGGGCAGTCACATATTCAAGCGCCTGCCACTTGGTGACGATGTTGATGCGGTTGCCAACCTTTGCATTGCCGGCGACGGCGCCCAGTTGTTCATCTGCCGCGAACCAGCGGGCAAGCCGGGCTATCGTGTCCGGCTCGAACTGAGTGTCAGCATCAAGCGCGACGACGATCTCGCCAGTCGCAAGCTCCAGCCCTCGATTCAGCGCACGGGCCTTGCCGCCGTTTTCGAGGGTCAGCAGCCTGACGCGTGGGTCCTTGCCGAACACATCCTCGACAATCTTGGAGGTGCGATCACGCGACCCGTCATCGATAACGATGATCTCGATGCCCACGTTCTCGCTTTGAAGGACTTGCGCGACTGATCGTTCGATCACCCGCTCCTCATTGTAAGCGGGGATGAGGACGCTGACGAACGTTTCCCGGTGCATGGCCGGCCGGATAAGGCGGCGTTCCTTCCACGCGGCGAGCAGCCCAAGGCCAGCGAGAAACAGTGCGCGCGCGATGCCCAGTGAGATCGCCGCGGCGAAGATGAAGTCGAGCGCGCGGATCGAAAATCCGACCAGTTCGAACGCCGCGAGATCGACGCGAGCTGCTGCGTGATCTGAAGGCGACAGCGCTGGCATTGCTTGTCGCGGCGACAAGCCTGCAAGCTCCGAAACGGGAACGAATCGGTAGCCGCGCGCCCGAAGTGTATCGATGATGATCGGGAGTGCCGCGATCGTTTGCGACCGGTCACCGCCGGAATCGTGGAGCAGCACCACATTGTGACTGCACTGCGTCTCAGAGTCCGTGTCGCACTTGTCGTTCTTGAGCACGTTAGAAACGACATTGTTGACGATGGCGGGGACGCCCGGCCGCTGCCAATCCTCGCTGTCGACGTGAAGCCCGACGGAGAGATAGCCACGCGACTGCGCTTCCCACACCGGCAGGATTTCATCTGCGGTCGTCGGTTCCGCGTCGCCGAAGAACGGCGCGCGGAACAGCTTCAGCGTTCGCCCGGTGAAGGCCTCGAACAGCCGCTGCGTGGCGTTCAGTTCGAACCGGGTGCGCGTCACATCGGCATTGGCGAGATTCGGATGCGTGTAGGTGTGGCTACCGATTTCGTGGCCCTCGCGCAGCATGCGCTCGAGGAGACCGCGTTCGGTCAGCGCGTTCTCGCCGACGATGAAGAAGGTCGCCGGGACCTTCTCCTGCTTCAAAATGTCGAGGATCCGTGGAGTCCAGCGCGGATCGGGCCCATCGTCAAAGGTTAGGGCGATTGCGCCCGGCAAATGTCCGGCGCGCGTGATCGTATAGGGCCTGGGCACGCGTTTGAAATCGACGCCGGTGATCAGACCCGATCGGTTCAACGAGAATTTGCGTTCGCCGGGCGTGGGCAAGGCCGTGATCCGGATGATCTCGCCCGGGCCTTCGATGTCGACATTCGTGCCCTGACGCAGATGTGTGAGACCTGCCGTGGTGAGCGGGCCGGACAGGTTGCGTCCGAAGATCGACCACAGGCTCGGGTCCTCCGCACCCATGCGCCAAAGGGCGACGTCAACGATCCCGGCGCGCTTGAGCAGCGTCAACTCGTTAAACGCGCTCGCCGCGTCCAGCATCCAGACGCTGTGCGGATGCCCCTCTTCATCGTCGTAAGCGAAGGTGCTGTTCGCCGCGATGAGGTCGAAGTTAGGGCGTGCATCGCTGTCGCCGGCGTCGACCCATGCCTCGTCGATATTCTCCGGATCGCCCGTTCCGTCATGCCAGTCGTATGCATAATTGCCGATCGTCACGATGACCTTGCTGCGCGGAACCTGGCGGACGGCTGCGGCGACTGAGCTCGCCCACCATTGCTGCGACGCGATCGGGCCTGGCGGTCCGTCGTTGGAATGCTCGTCATAGGCCATGACGAATAGCTTGTCGGAGACGGCGGCGAAGCGCTTGAGGTCCCACGAAGGATCGACCGGAACGGCGACAGTGGTCAGCCAGCGGTGCTTCGCGAAGCGGACACGCGCTTCACGCAGCAGCTCAAGATATTTCTCCTGGCTTGGGCGGTCGAGCTGTTCGAAATCGAACACCGCGCCGGACGCGTAGTTGGCGGCAAGGAACGGCTCGAGTTGGTCGAGGAAGCGCCGCCTCAGCCGAGGGTCTGCAAGCATCGACTGGATGCCCGCTTGGTCGACGTGCCCGTTGGCGAAGTTCTGGATGACCGGAAGAATGAGGGGGCGATGGCCCGCGCCGTTGATGACGGCGCGGCCGCTGCGATCAGGGAGGACGTTGAACTGGTGGTTCGGGCCGGTGATCGTGACCCAGACCGGTGCAAGCCAGTTCAGGTCGCCAATATGCCGCTGCAGGCTCGCGGTCGAGTTCTCGTCCCAGGGAACGTAAAAGCCCACATAGAGCGGCTTGCTCATCGCTGCTGCCGCCGCCGTCGCTTGCCGGGCACCGACCTTCCGCGCGCTCGGCGGCTGTGTTCCGAGCAAGCGCTTAATGGCAAGGTCGACCGCGCGGCCGGTCCGGCTGAGCAAAGTTGCTTTTGGCGTTGGCTGCGGGACGCCGTGCTCGAGGGCGACCGGAAGGGGCGGTTGGGCCGGCACGACGCGTATCGTTGCGAAAAGCGCGGTAAGGACCAGCAGGTTGAGGACGACGAACAAGGCAACGGCGACCGCAAACCGCCGGCGCCGGCGCCCTGAAGGGTCGTGAAAGACTTGCCGGTCGGCCATTAGGTTACGCTAGTTGTAAAGAACTGAACCGGCCAATGACCTTTCGTTCACGGAAGGCACGGTAGTGCGCTCAAAGTAGCAGTCGAGACGCAATTGCCATCAATGTCGGCACTGCGACGACGATCGCCGCAAAACCTACGGCCTTGCGGCAGACTCGCACATCGCTTCGCCGCAGTTCGCCAATGACCAGCGCCGCGGCCAGGGCCGCGCCGGTCATCGTCCAAAAATGGTAGCGCATGCCCGTTGCGACGCCGAACAGAAGGTACCCAAGGCCGTAGAGCGGCGCAGACGCTGCGATAGCGACGAACTGCAGGTCCAACCCTTGGCAGGCCGCGAGTACGAATGCAGCGAGACCCACCGCAATCCAGAAGCACGGCCAGCCGAGAGGCGTCCGAGCTGCAACATCCGCGTACCAACTCACCGCGGCAAGCAAGGCGTTCATCCGTACCTGATAATTCCATGGGTTCGGCACGGACGCGGTCCAGGCGGTGAAATGGGGGCTCTCGCGCAACAGGAACCAGGTCGAACGATTGAAGTGGTCCAGCCGGTGTTCGGCATAAGCTACAGGGTGGTTGATGATTGCGCGCAGCCAGAAGCTGACGGGGCTCACATCATCGTCGTCAACTAGAGACTGAAAGCGCTCGAACCCGAGCGGACACGGCTTTGGTGCCCAGCTGGAATAGCCATCCCATTGATTGGGATCGTAGCAGCCGCGGTTGACGGCAACGGGGTCGCGAACACCCATGTCGGGGAAAGCGCTCACGCCACTTCGTGCAGTAATGCCGCCCAGATCAAAGATGATCAGCGATAGGTTCACGTCCGTACTTTCGGCCTGCACCAATTCAGATATCGCAGGTCCGGTCGCCATGAACACCGCCGTCGCTGCGGTTGCCGTCACGATCTTGCGGGCGGCCGTTCTCGTGAATGGGCGCGGAGCCGCTGCAAGCGCGAGCGGCACGCACGCGAGAAATGCATTGAAGCGCAGCGCGGCGGCGAACATCAGCGCAGCGAGCGCGGCCCCTGATAATGCCGCTCGCTGCCAGCGTGCGGCAGCCTCGCGCGCCCACAGGATCAGTCCCGTGGCGCAAGCCAGCGCCCCGGCCATCAGACAGTCCTTCGTCACCGTTCCGGTAAGGGCAAGTGAAGCGGGCAACCAGCCGACGAGGGCCACCGAAACGCCGAGCTGGGGATTGCGCCGCCAATTTGCCCACAGAGCGGTCAGCGTGAGGCCCACCCAATAAAGAGACAACTGGACCACCAGCATCGGAGCAGGGCCCGGCTGAAGTAACATCAGCCGTCGCCAGATCCACGCCATCAACGGCGGGTGCCAGTCCTCATACGTGTTATCGACCGCCTGCTGGTACTGCCAACGTGCGTCGTCGATCATGATGCCGGGCCAATAGCCGTGTACCACTGTCGCCAACCCTACCGCGATGATCACCGCGATGACGATCAGGTAGCGGCGATCGGGTCTCTGCATATGCGGCAAATTGGCGTGCACCATCGTCATGCGCCTGAATGGGCCTGCCGGCGAACGTCGGCAATGGTCGCTTGTTGAGCTCGCCGGCAAACGCAACGCATAGGTTCATTTGACTTCGCGTCAAACGGGGCCGAGCGTGCGCACGAACGCCTAACACGTTCAAAAGGGGGGATAATACGACATCGATTGATTACGGCTGCTGCCGTCTGCCTGATCCTGGAGGCATGTTCCTCGCGGCCCCGGGAGTTCAATCCGACACTCGGGATCGCGCCGACAGACCAAACGCAGTTCGAGGCGACATATGCGCAATGCAAGCAGCTGCTAGTGACCGGCAAGCTGGATGGCAGTGGACGACTCGCTTCGGGTGGAGTTGGGGCTGCCGCAGGCGGAGCAGTGGGTGTTGCCGGCGGTGCTGCAGCGGCTAGTGCTGGCTTTTACGCGGGAGCGGCGGTGATGAGTGCGACTTTGGTACTCATGCCGGTCGCGGTAATCGGCGGCGCAGTCGGAATGGCTAAGATCAAGCGTCACAAGAAAGAGGTGGCGATCCAGCGCGCGATGGCGGGCTGCCTGCGCGAACGAGGCTACGACGTTGCGAGCTGGCAAAAAGTCCGGAAGGTAAAGTCGCAGGAGCCGCAGCATCAGGCGATCGAATAGGATTCCCGCGTTCCTGCGGTTCGCCTCTGCCGCATGCCGGTCTGGCTTGCCGCGTGCAACATCCGATACTTCGCTTCGTTTCTCCGTCCAAAGCTCTCGACGCGTTGGTTTGTCGGAGCGGAAAAAGGAAGTCACGATGCGCATATTGCTGATTGCATCGGCAGGTGCCGCTGCCGCTCTCGCTGCTCCTCCGGCCGCTGCCCAATATTATGGCTATGGCTATTCGCCGTATTCGTACGGCTACAGCCCTTCTTATGGCTACACGTCACGTAGCTATCCCAGTTATGGCTATAGCTACGGCTATTCCCAGCCGAGCTACGGCTACTCCAACTACGGTTACTCCCAGCCGAGCTACGGCTATTCAAACTACGGGTATGCTTATCGTTCGAACTACAGCTGCCGGCCGCGGCGCCACCATCGCAACGGTATGGTCTGGTATACACGGGGCTGCTGAGAACTCAGGTCCCGGTGAGCGGTCCGCGTCATTGGGCCGCTCACGCCCTACTTAGAGGTCACTGACCGCTTCAGATAGCCATGACACGCGCTTGCGTGGAACTGCCGGGCGTGCGACCTATGCAGCGCCGAGCCGCGCAGTTCTGCGGCCGTGTGCGTACAGCTTCTGCGGGGAAGGCTGTACTATGACCGATCTTTCGACCCGGCGCAGCAAACGCGCCAGATGATCTTCAACTCACTCACATTCTTGGTGTTTTTCGCGCTGGTGATGGCGCTGCACTACGCGCCGTTCTTCTCCTGGCACCAGAAGAAGATCAATCTACTGATCGCGTCCTACCTCTTCTACGCCGCTTGGAACCCCCCGTTCGTAATTCTACTGTGGGTGTCGACGGTGGTGGACTGGTGGGCCGCGCAATGGATGGTCCGTGCGAAGAGCCAGCACACCCGCAGGGCCTGGATGGTGACCTCCCTGGTCGTAAACCTCGGAATGCTCGGCTACTTTAAGTATGGCGGCTTCCTGCTCGAGAACTTCGTCTCGATCGCGGCCTCGGTGGGCATCGTCTATCAGCCGCCGGGCTGGGACATCGTCCTTCCGGTCGGCATCAGCTTCTACACTTTCGCCACGCTCTCTTACACGCTCGACGTCTACCTTCGTCGATCGGCGCCGGCCGGAAGCTTCCTCAATTACGCGCTGTTTGTAACCTTCTTCCCGCATTTGGTCGCTGGGCCGATTATGCGTCCGACAGAGCTTGTGCCTCAGTTCGAGGTACCGCGCCGCGCAAACTTGAACCAGATCTTCTTCGGTCTCGCGCTGCTCACGCTCGGGCTGTTCCAGAAGGTCGTCCTCGCCGACGGCTTCCTTTCTCCCGTCGTCGAGGCAGTTTACGACGAGCACGACAAGATCCCGGGCATGCTCGACAGCTGGGTCGCGACTTTTGCTTTCGCAGGCCAGATCTTCTGCGATTTCGCAGGCTATTCGACGTCCGCGATCGGCGTGGCCTTGTGCCTGGGCTTTGCCATGCCGGACAATTTCCGATTTCCCTACGGATCCGTCGGCTTCTCCGACTTCTGGCGCCGCTGGCACATCACCTTATCGAGCTGGCTTCGAGATTACCTCTACATACCGTTGGGCGGGAACCGACACGGCGCCGGGCGCACTTACATGGCGCTGATGGGGACGATGCTCCTCGGCGGCCTTTGGCACGGCGCCAGCTGGACCTTCGTTGTGTGGGGCGGGCTGCACGGCCTGTACCTGTCCGCAGAACGCTGGCTCAAGGCGCGTTTCAAGGAGTTCACGCCGGGACGCGCGACGCTAGCCGGCCTCGCCCTGCTGACGTTTCTCCTCGTCAACATCACTTGGGTTTTCTTCCGGGCAAAGACCTTCGGCAGTGCAGGCGTTGTGCTCAAGGGCATGGCTGGACTGCAGGTGAAGCCTGAGCCGCTCATCGCGGCCGGCCCAATGATCATCGCCGTGGCAATCGTATGTGCGATTTTCGGGATCCATCTCGCAATGCGCAACACAACTTTGGAAGCTGTGATCGAGCGCACGCCGCCAGTCGCGATCGCGGGCATGTGGACCATGCTGTTGTTTGCGGTCATCATCGAGCAGGGGCAGGGCAGTGCCTTCATCTATTTCGCATTCTGAAGCCCACAAGGCGGAATTTCGCGGCGTGCGCTTGGGCGCTCTCCCGGCCGGTCTAAGAGAGACCGCCGCCAACCGGCCGGGGCAGGCGCAGCCGGTGCCGACCCGCGACATTCCCCTTCGGCCATGGGTGAAGATGGGGACGTTCGCTTTCTTCGCCGTCATGCTGTTGACCGCGGCGTGGGAGTGGAATGCCCGCGCGAATATCGGCCTTCGGACAGGAGATCTCGACGACAGCCCGCAGGCGTGGGCGGAGGCGCGCCGCGCCGCGGACGACGCGCAAGTGGCAATTGTCGGCGACAGCCGCATTCTGTTTGATACCGACCAAGCGCGCTTCGAGGCGCTGACCGGCGTTCGTCCAATTCAGGTCGCACACGTCGGCACCGATGCCCGCGCGCTGCTGGAGCATTTCGCCAACGACCCCAAATTCCACGGGCTGCTCATCGTTGGAATGGCGGACACCATGTACTTCGGGATGCCCGCGATTGGCTTAGGTGGGACCGCGATCCACAATTATTCCAAAAGCGACAAGCCTTCACAGCTCACCGGCATGTGGATCGACCGTTGGCTTCAGAAACATCTCGCCTTCATGGACTCCGATTACCGTCTCAGCCGTTGGGCTCCGCGCTTCGACAACGGCTGGCGCAAAGGCGCGGACAGTCCCTACGAAGACGTATGGAAGCTCGCTGAAGTCTCACCCGGACGGCAATATGTCATGTGGAGCAGGATCGAGACGGATTCGTACCTCCAGGCTCATGCGCGCCATGCTTGGAACGGCTTCAAGGGGCCCCCCATCGCGGCGTCGGTAGCGGATAAGGTCATTGCTCGGAGCGCTGAGGCAGTGCGGCGCATTCGGGCGCGCGGAGGCGAAGTGATCTTCATCCGCCCACCCTCCGCTCAGCAGCTGCGAGTGAATGAGCAGCGGCGCATTACGAAGGCGCTCGGTTGGGACCGGCTGCTGGTGGGCGCGAATGCCAACGGAATCCATGCCGACGAGCTGGCGCAGGCCCAGATGCTCGTTCTTCCCGAGTGGTCGCACCTTAGCGGAAAGTGCGCGACGGTTTTCACCGACGCATACGTGCGGCGCCTGGTTCAGCTTACGCCGCGACTGAAACTGCGCCCCGACGCGCCGCCGCTGCTGAGCAGATCAGACTGCGTTTCACATTAAGCCGCCCGGTAATTAGGACTGGGGATTGTTCGGCGCTGCGATGTGCGCCGTCGCGTCCCGCTCGGCTTCGAGGCGCGCGACGTCTATTTCACCTTCGGCTGCCATCTGGAGGAGAATGGCTTCTGTTTTCTCGTCGGTGGTCATTGCAGCAAGGCGCCGGCACTGCGCGACGCGCGTTCGAATATTGGCAATCACGTCATCGGACATAAGAAGCTCAACGCAACTGAACTCGGTAAGCCCCATATGGCGTGTTGCCTCGCGCCGCGCCACTAAGCAGCGTCAGTGTGCGCAGGATACAGCCGTAGGCCTGATTATGCCGCGCGGAGCCTCCCGCTTTGGATAATGGCCCCGCCGACCGGCGCTACTCAACTAACGGTGCGGCGGCGGCGCGGGGGGAATCGGCGATATGCCGCCAAGCTGCGTCACTAGCTTCTTGTAGGCGTCGAGATAGGCGAGAACGATGACCTGCCCGATTTCCGTGTTCTGGTAGCCGGAGCCGCCCGCCGCCGCGAAGCCGCCCCACCAGCCCGCTCCGCCGCCTACGCCCCAACTGAGGTCGGTCTTGCGAAAATAGCCTTGGGTCAGCGCTTCCTCTTCCGTCGTCCGCGCATTGACCAGCGACAAGGTGACGTTCGCCTCGCCCTTTTTGACGTTGATGCCGCCTGCAATCGAACCGACGGTGCTCGCCCAACCACCCATGTGGCCGAGGATCCCGCCGAGCGCGGCGCCAGCGCCGCCCCCACCCGAGTTCCGGTTGGCGCTGACGATGTCGGGCTGTAGGAAATAATCCGCGGCCTTGACCTGGCCGGCGCCCATATTCGATCCGCGCTGCAGCTCTCCCTGCTCGGCCATTGCGCGCTCCATCGCGCGGCTCTGCATCGAGCGGCCGCGGTTCACCATGGTGAAGCAGCCGGATTGCTGGACGAACACCTTGATGATCGCTTCCGGGCTGCCGAGGTTCAGTTCCCGCCACCACTGTTGGTCGGGCTCGACAATGGCGAGCGTTCCAATCCGATGCGTGCAGACAGGGATCTCGGCCTGGCCGCGCTGCTGGTCCTTGTAACCCGAGCTCTGATCGGCCCAAGCCTGAGTGGAAACGAGCGCCAGCGTCGCGCCGGCGAGGAACGCATACTTTGCCATGATCAAGCCCCCTTGATTAACGCACCGGCGCTTAACAGGAATTGGTCTGAGTCGGAAGGCCGACAATCACCAACCTGCATCAAAGTCGCGTCCGTGCTGACAGCCGCGCGCCCCTCTGCTAGCGCGCGCTGAATTCCAGAAAATTTGGGCAAATGCAGAAACTCGACCGCATTCGTAACTTCTCGATCATCGCGCACATTGACCATGGGAAGAGCACGCTCGCCGACCGCTTAATCCAGGCGACGGGCGGACTCAGCGACCGCGAGATGACCGGCAACGCGCAGGTGCTCGACAACATGGACATCGAGCGCGAGCGCGGGATCACCATCAAGGCGCAGACGGTGCGGCTCGAATGGAAGGGCTATGAGCTCAATCTGATGGACACCCCCGGCCACGTCGACTTCGCCTACGAGGTCAGCCGCAGCCTCGCCGCCTGCGAAGGCGCCCTCCTTGTCGTTGACGCGGCGCAGGGCGTGGAGGCGCAGACCCTCGCCAACGTCTACCAGTCCATCGAGCATGATCACGAGATCGTCCCCGTCATCAACAAGATCGACCTTCCCGCCGCGGACCCCGAAGGCGTGCGGCAGGAGATCGAGGAGATCATCGGCCTCGACGCCAGCGGCGCCGTCCTGGCCAGCGCCAAGACAGGCATCGGCATCGAGGAAGTGCTCGACGCCATCGTCGCCAAAATCCCGCCCCCGAAGGGCGACGCGTCTGCTCCGCTCAAGGCGATGCTCGTCGACAGCTGGTACGACCCTTATCTCGGGGTCGTCATCCTCGTTCGGGTGATCGACGGCTGCCTCCGCAAGGGCGCGCAGGTTAAGTTCATGGCCGCGGGAACAACTCACCTCGTCGACCGCGTCGGCTGCTTCCGGCCCAAGATCGAGCAGCTCACCGAACTCGGCCCCGGCGAGATCGGCTTCATCACCGCTCAGATCAAGGAAGTGGCGGAAACGCGCGTCGGTGACACCATCACCGACGCGAAGAAGCCGACGGCGGAGGCTCTCCCCGGCTTCAAGCTCGTCCAGCCCGTCGTCTTCTGCGGCCTGTTCCCCGTCGACGCCAACGATTTCGAGAAGCTGCGGGACAGCCTCTACAAGCTGCGCCTCAACGACGCATCCTTCAGCTTCGAGATGGAGACCAGCGCGGCGCTCGGCTTCGGCTTCCGCTGCGGCTTCCTCGGTCTGCTCCACCTTGAGATCATCCAAGAGCGGCTGATCCGCGAGTACGACCTCGACCTCATCACAACCGCGCCGAGCGTCGTCTACGAAGTCCGCCTCCGCGACGGCAAGGTCGAGGCGATCCACAACCCCGCCGACTGGCCCGATGCCAATGCGATCGAGGCCGTGGAGGAGCCGTGGATCGACGCCACCGTCTACGTCCCCGACGAATATCTCGGGGCGGTACTGAAGCTCTGCCAAGACCGTCGTGGCATCCAGAAGGACCTATCCTACGTCGGTACCGGCAGCCACGCCCGGGCGATGATCCGCTACGAGCTTCCGCTGAACGAGGTGGTGTTCGACTTCTACGACCGCCTGAAATCGATCAGCCGCGGCTATGCCAGCTTCGACTATCACCAGATCGGCCACCGCGAAGGCGACCTCGTGAAGATGAGCATTCTCGTCAACAACGAGCCGGTCGATGCGCTGAGCATGATCGTCCACCGCGCCAATGCGGAAGCCCGCGGCCGCGGCATGTGCGAGCGCCTGAAGGACCTCATCCCCCGCCACTTGTTCAAGATCCCGATCCAGGCGGCGATCGGCGGCAAGATCATCGCCCGCGAAACGATCGCCGCGTTGCGCAAGGATGTGACGGCGAAATGCTACGGCGGTGACGCGACACGCAAGCGCAAGCTGCTGGAGAAGCAGAAAGAGGGGAAGAAGCGGATGCGCGAGTACGGCTCGGTGAGCATCCCGCAGGAGGCGTTTATCGCCGCTCTACGCATGGGCGACGACCCCTAGCTTGCGGCAGCAGGCGGATACAACCAGAAAAGAGCTATTCCTGCTGCAATGACGATGACATGGGGCAAGAAGACGTGCGGCCACCACATGATCCGCAATGCCAGCCGATACTTGCCCTGGTTCCTGAATGCCTCAAACCACGAAGTCGCCGTCTGCAGCGGGGCCGTCTGGCGTCCGCCGCGGAAGTGGATCTCGATTTGCCTGATGCGCCGGTAGAAGGCCTGCTGGTTCACCTTCCACATTGACTCGACGATCCAAAAGACCAGTGCGCTTCCCGCCGCAACCAACAGTAAGATGCGATTGTGCTGCTGGTAGGCAAGGCCAAGTCCTGCCGCGCTGAACGTCACGCTCCAAGCCTTGATCGTCAGCGAGCGGGCGTCGAAGTCCTCGACGGTTTTTTGGAGCGCTGCGTATTCCTGCGCGAGCAGATCGTTGGCGTTGTCCATGTGGCATCCCTTATTGAAGGTTACATCTAAACTGCCGCTGCAGGAGTTGCTCGCATTCGGATGGCATGTTGACCAGCGCGCCACAGTCGTGGCAATCCGCCAGAGCATCGCACGAGGTGAGACCGCGACTGTGAACCCGCCCCCGCGGCAGGATCAGGAATGGCACGTTTCTGCGATTTAGCGGGTGTAGCTCAATGGTAGAGCAGAAGCCTTCCAAGCTTACGACGAGGGTTCGATTCCCTTCACCCGCTCCAGATTTCGACTAGCCGAGGCTTCTTGAAATCGCGAGCGCGCGGAGCGTAGCGGACGGGCGGCGGCCGTTCGTTCGACCGACGCGTTGACACAACAATGGTGCGCCGCCATGTGGCGCGCCTGCCTGACCTCGTGGAGAGGTGGCCGAGTGGTTAAAGGCAGCAGACTGTAAATCTGCCCGCGCAAGCGTACGCTGGTTCGAATCCAGCCCTCTCCACCATTTAAGTTTCGTGGTTTTCTCTCGCTCCTGAGAACTCGGACGCCAAGCGCTGAACTATCCCGTTTCGCGGTGTTCGCGGGCATTGCCGCACCGATCATTATCGGCCGGACCGGTTCTGACCATCTGACTGGTCCACCGAACCTCGCTCGCCGAGCCGTGCCGGATGTCTGCTTTCGAAGGTATACGTACCGGGACCACTCGGCCGACGTGCCGCGCGACTTTCCTGGATCGGATGGCAACCATGAATTTCGATGATCAGATCCGTCGCTACTTTGGCATCTCGAATCTAGCAGCAGTTCCAGCTGAAGCTCTTAATGCTGGCATCGAGCACATGAAGGTGGATCTCGGACTGACCAAAGACCGCGGCGAGCGTTTCGCTTTGTGGGCGCTACTGTATACGCTCAGTGCCGCGCCTGATCTGGATATCGTATTCCAGACCGATGCCGATCGCGAGGCAGCGCGGAACTTCATGGACCTCATCCAAGGAACAACCAGTCCGTAGCCTGCCGTGGCTCCGCGGCATCAACAGCACTCCATGTGCGTCAAAAATGCGTCAATGCACTCTTCTCTTGTGCGTCAGAGGGAATGACGCGGATCAAAACCCGCACCAAAGGCACGCGGGTGGGGCGCGGGGACAAGCGCGGCGAGCCGGCCTTCTCCCCCATGGCCAATGTGTGCTTTCAATTCTCGTGTAGCGCTGTCCGCACCGCAAACGCGGCACGGCTCACTCGCATCGTCCGTTGCTAAGCTCGGCCCGTGGAAGCTCCTAACCGCCCGGCAAGGGCGCCGCTCTCTGTGACTTTGTGACGGTGAGCCCGTCGTGGGTAAGCGTCCGCTGGCCGGTTCGGGTCTGCTTTCGACGCTGATCGACCTCTCGCAGGCGAGCTTCAGTTCCGTTCATGTTCGGCTGAGAAAATCGGTGCATTCGCGCGTTACGCGCTCCAACGGTTCGGCCATCGGGCCAACAACGGAGATCGTCAACGGTGCGTACAGGCATAATTCCAAGCGTTCCAGGCAGCCTTGTATTCCTTGCGTCGATGGCAAGCGGAGGCTGCGATTGGTTGAAGCGCAACGATCCGCCCCAAGCGGCGCGAGCAGAAGTGAAACACGAGCAAGCCGCCTGCGGATCGGCGACGGCGGGCGATCGGCTGAAAAACGCGATCTTCGACGCGGCAATCGCGCGACGGAACGGAGATCGGAGCAACCTAGACGTCCTTGCCGACTATTCCGTCGCGCGATTGCAGGATCCTGTCGTCAAAGGCCGGGATCGTTCGCTCGACGTCACGCGCTGCAAGGGGCGTTTCATTCTGGAAGTCCCGCCGGGTGCCGAGCGTGGCTTCGGCGGCGAGCGCCAGTTGCGAGCAGATCTCGACTATACTGCGCAGGCAAGTGCCGACGGTGCCGGCTTCGTCTACCAGCAGAAAGGGGCGGAGCCGATCGTCGCCATGCTTGCGGCGTTCAACCTTGGGACCGGCGCGTACAGGCCGCCCCCGGCGATCGACGAAGCGCAAGCGCCGGCCGAGCTCGACCGGCGAACCACCGTTGCTGAGCCAACGGTCGCTCCGCCCGCCTCAGGCAGGCCTGCTGAACCTCCCCCGGCCGTTCTTCCTCGGAAGCCAGCCCCATCAGCACCGCCGAAGCCCCTTGCCCGCACCGAAGTTGCGGACCGGACCGCTACTGAACCGAGGCAGCCAGCGCCCACTGCTGCCGGATCGCGAAACAGCGAAGCAACGGTTCGCGCCTTCTACGGCGCGCTCGGCGCCGGCAACGGCGCGGCGGCGTCGTCGCAAGTCATTCCGGAAAAGCGCTCCAGCGGCGCGTTCTCCGCCGGAGCGATCTCGCGCTTCTACGGACGTTTGCCGGAACCCCTCAAGCTGACCGGCATCGAGCCGCTTGCCGGCGGCGCGTACCGGGTTACCTATCGCTATTCGGCCGGCAGGTCGCGCTGTAACGGCACCGCTGTCGTGACGCTGACAAACCGGGGCGGCCGCGATCTTATCCGGTCGATCCGCTCACTAAGCGGGTGTTGATCTGCATCCAGGAACGTGGACACTAGAGCACGCCGCTTGTTTATCATGGCGCCGTGACCGAGATAGCGTTGAGGCACTGCGACGGTGCCGCCAGACTAGGTGACGCAGTAGCGCCTACGCCGAGCGCGCTAGCCTCTCTTTGAGTGCCGCGGCTTCTTGTTCTTGGGGGTCGGCTTCTCGTGTGCGCGTTCGGGCCGATAGGTCGTCTTGGTCTCTCGCGGCTCGGCCAGTTCGATGATCAGGCCCTGATCTTCGGGCGCAATCGTCGCTCTGCGAAGCGCCTTGATGAAGCCCGGAGTCGCGCGTTCGCTAACCTGGAAATAACTCTCGTTGGCGGCGAGGCGAATCGCACCAATTTCCGTCCTGGTCACATGACCGTAGCGGCAGATCAAAGGCAGCAGCCAGCGCGGGTCGGCGTTGTGACGGCGGCCAGCGTTGATGCGGAACCAACTTGCGCCCTCGAAGCCCGCCCGGGGACCGCGTCCGCCCCCCGTTCGTCCTTCCGGCCGGCCGCCGAATATGTCTTCTGGAGCGGGCAAGTCGGTCCTCAGCGAGCGGATCAGCGCCGCTGCGATCGCTGCAGGCGTAAGTTGCTCCGTCAGCTGTGCGGCGAGGTCGCGGTCTTCATCGTCGAGCTCGACCGGGGCGGAAAGGCTGGTGAGCAGGCGCTCGCGGTCCTTGGCACGAATTGACGAGGCCGAAGGGACGGGGATCCACTCGGCATCGATGCGGGCCCCGCGCAGCACGGCTTCGACCCGCTTGCGGCGCTGGAAGGGGACGATGAGGACGGCAGTACCCTTGCGCCCCGCACGGCCGGTGCGGCCGGAGCGATGCTGAAGCGCTTCGGCGTCGCGCGGCAACTCGACGTGAATGACCAACGAGACTGAGGGTAGGTCGATGCCGCGCGCCGCTACGTCCGTGGCGACGCATACGCGGGCGCGCTGGTCGCGAAGGGCCTGAAGCGCTTGGTTGCGCTCGTTCTGACTGTGCTCTCCGGAAAAGCGACGGCATGGAAGCCGCGCTCGGTCAGGCTGGCGTGCAGGCGGCGGACCGCCTCTCGCGTGGCGCAGAACAGAATTGCGGTCTCCGGCCTCATGGAAGCGAAGGAGATTGACGACGGCATGCTCGATGTCGGTCGGCGAGACGGCCACGGCCTGATAGGCGATGTCCTGATGGCCCTCCTTGTCGCCGAGCGTCTCGATGCGGAGAGCGTCTTTCTGGTAGCGCTTAGCGAGAGCGACGATCGGGCGCGGCATGGTCGCGGAGAAGAGCAGCGTTCGGCGCGTCGCCGGCGTGGCGTCGAGGATCTCCTCGAGCTCCTCGCGGAAGCCCATGTCGAGCATCTCGTCGGCTTCATCGAGCACGGCGACACGCAGCGACGAAAGATCGAGCGCGCCGCGTTCGAGATGGTCGCGAAGGCGGCCCAGGCGTACCGACGACGATGTGCGCGCCGCCCGAGAGGGCACGGCGCTCCTTCATCGGGTCCATGCCCCCGACGCAGGTAACCACCCGCGGCCCGGCTGGCGTAGAGCCATTGAAGCTCCTTGCTGACCTGCATCGCGAGCTCGCGCGTCGGGGTGACGACCAGCGCAAGGGGAGCCCTCGCGAATGTGCGCCGTGTCGCCTTCGAGGAGTGCGGGCGCGATGGCGAGGCCGAAGGCGACGGTCTTGCCCGAGCCGGTCTTGCGCAGAAACGATGAGGTCGCGGCCATGCGCCTCTTCGGCGATACGGCGGACTGGACAGGGGTAAGCTCTGTATATCCGCGGTCTTCGAATGCTCGGGCGAGCGCGGGATGTAGCTGGGGATGCGGCATTGCCGGGCCCTACTCGCCTGAACGGCGAGCCGATAGCCCATGCTGCGGGCGACCCGCCTTCACGTGATCCGCCGACTTTCAATTCACTCGGCATACACCCACGCCTCCGTTACCCGTGAACGGTCCAGAATTTGCGATCGGTGGAGCTCGGATTCCTCGGGGAAAGGATAGATGCTTCCGTCACTTAGGTGTTGGAAGGGCCTTCAACTTGCGGGAGGGTAAGATGGCCAGTAGGGCGCAGTCGCTGCCGAACCATTATGAAGTGCTGGGGCTTTCGCCGGGCGCCGGACAGGATGAAATCACCTGCGCATTCGCCAAGGCGATGAGCATGTTCGGCGCACGGCCAGTCGCCGTCGCAGCCCATATCAGTCAGGCGTTCGAAGTGCTCCGCAATCCGGAGAAAAGGCGCGCTTACGATCGCTCGATCGGCTTGGTACCCAAGCCCGAGCCATATCAGTGGCAATTCGCAATCGCCCCGCAGCTGCGCGCGCCGTTCATTGCTTCGGCGATGACCGGCGGCGCTGTGCGGGGCGCGAGACCCGGGTTTGTCCCCGAGCCGCAGGTTACCGCGGAGCCGGCACCGGAAGCGCCGACCGACGCGCAAGTCGCGGAAGCGAAGCTCTCCTCCTTGATTGCCTCGCTCCGCGAGCTCGCGGAGCCGAGCGCGCCTGTGCCTGCAAGCGAAGCCTTCCCCCCGGAGCAGGCACAGGCGCAAAAGCAGGAGGGTGCTCTCGAACTGCCCGTCGATGGAACCCCTGGAACGCAGATGCGTGAGGAGCCAAGGCGGGTTGGCGGCGATCCCTTCACTCCCGTCATCGACCACATTCTGGCAGTGGGACACGCTGAGAAGGCGCGGCTCTACCAGCACGGCAATCAGCGTCGGGACTGGAAGCGGCCCGGTCTGGCTCTCGGCGGCCTGCTCGCGGGTGCGGGAATCATCGGAACGATCGTGGGCCTTTCGGCGGGCGGCTCGACAAGTCCGCAACGGGCGCTGACGGTGCCGCTTCCAGCGGCGACATCGCACGCAGGCGCCGTGCCCTCGGTACCTGCAGAGGCCCCCAGTTCAATGGCAAGCGACGCTGCGGCAGCCGAAGCTCTTCCGGTTCCTCCCGCCCCACCGATGCCGATGCATAGGCAGGCGATTCCGTCGAAGGCACCCGTCTTTGTGCCTCAGCAGCAGAGCGCCCAGGTCCCGGTCGAGGAAGAAGCAAACGTGGACGCTGTTGTGGCCACTCCGTCGGACCCGCTTGCCCCGAATTCAACCGCCGCTCAGCCGGTCGCCACTAGAATGCCGCTGCCGAACGCAGTCATCGCGCGCACCATCGAGCACATCGGCTATGCCTGCGGCAGCGTCGCCTCGACCGCAGCCGTCGAAGGGGCATCCGGCGTGTTCAACGTCACCTGTACGTCCGGGAATTCCTACCGCGCGGCGCCCGTCGGCGGGCGTTACCACTTCAGGAAGATCCCGAGCCCGTAGACCTCCTCAGGCCGCCTCCAGCTGTAGGAACAACGATCGTCGCCTCGTGTTGACGGACGCGAGGAGGCGATGAGCCTCACTTCCTTGGACGTGCCGACTTGATGTTCCTTGAGGCCGGCAGATTTCCCCACATACGGGCGGGAGTTGGAATGTTCTTCTTTTCCAATCGTTTTGGCTGTCTTGCGTCGCTGCTGATCAGTGCAATCGGCACCGCACTGATTCTGCTGATCACCGGAATCTTGCGGTCCTAAGCCGTGACCCGATCATCAAACACCAAGCGGCCATCCTGGGCTCGCCTGTTACGAGAAGCACCGGCGGCCGCAAGGCTGCTCGCCGCGCAGTTCCGCCGTCCGCACCGCAGAGATAGCCGCGGAAGTGAGCGCGCCGTCATCGTTATCCCGGGGTTCCTGACACCCGACCTTGCGACGCTCCCTCTCAGGCGCGAGCTGCGCGCTTCTGGTCACCGGCCATGGGGGTGGGGCCAAGGCTTCAACATGGGCGCGCGCAGAAGGAAGTTCGACGGATTGCTCCGGCGGATTGACCGCCTCGCTCTCGAGACGGGCGAGAAGCTCGTCCTTATCGGATGGAGCCTCGGCGGCCTCTACGCGCGAGAAGCCGCCAAGCGACGAACCGATAAGGTCGGAATGGTGATCACCTTGGGCACGCCCTTTTCGCGCGGGCTGCGCGACAACAATGCGTGGAAGCTATACGAAGCCGTCAACGACCATGACGTCGACCATCCGCCCGTCTCGGTGACGCCGGAGCAAAAGCCGCCCGTGCGCACCGTCGCGATCTGGTCGTCGGAGGAGGGGATCGTCGCTCCCGCGAGCGCGAGCGGCCGTCCGGGAGAGTCCGACGAGCAAATCGAGGTTCACTGCCCCCATAACGAGCTGGTGAGCCATCCCGAAGTTGCGACAGCCGTCCTCCGATTGCTGCGCTGAGGTCCGCAATGGGTGCAGAACAAACTCCCACTGCTCCGGCACTGATGGAGAGCAAGCAGAAATTTGGCAGCGGTAGACTGGAATGAGCCTATGTACTCTCCTTCGCACCGCGAACGTGCCAGCTGAACGACAGCGCAAGTAACGTCGTCAGGACGATGTGGGTCAGCACCGCGGGCCACAGTAGGACGCCGCTCGCCGTCGACGAGAGTCGGGCTTCGGCGAGCAGCAGCGCGACCACCAAGTTATAGACCAGAAGAGCCAACCAGCTCCCTCGATCAGCTCTCTCGAAGCGTGGCCAACACGCGATTGCAAGGGAGAGGAGGGCTAGTCCCGCAATATTGGCGATGACGATTGCCGCTCCGTCCACGTCGGCGCCGATCAGGAGCCTAGCCAGAAGCGCCGGCGCGACGAGCAGCACCAGTCCGGTCGCGGCCTCAAATCCGGCGGCGGTCGCCATTATCCGTTGTCCGTTCGTCATTGGTCGCTCCTCGAAGCAGACCTCCTAAGGCGCATTTGCAATCAAGCAGCACAATCGGGGGAACACCGGACGCGGGTGTCCCGAAAATGCAGGCCAGCGCTCACTTTCAGTCGGACTCGTTCGCGCCTAACCTAAATTATCATCGGGAACGAATTTCAATGCATATCGATGGGGGCACATGCCCACCTACCACCTTACCATCGTCAACGAACATTTCTCCTCTTCAGAAGAGCAGGAGTCATCTGACGTCGTGAAAGCCTGGCAAAAGGCGATCCGGAGCGCCGTTCAGATCGCCGCAGACCAAGTGTCGCACGGCAATCCTTTTTTCGGGGCCGAAGTCACCCTGAATGAGGGCAACAAGCGGATCGGTCGATACGTCGTTTCTGTGGGTGCTATGCCGCTGAAGGACTAATGTCCCCAATGGGCGCAGGAGCAGGCCCGGTCGCTCGGCCACAAGCACGCAGCCGCGTAATCCAAGTTACTAAAGTTCCTGAGCGAATGTGTCATCATCCGCCTGGTCCTGTTTGACGACTCGCGTGGGGCAAGCGCAAGACAGCGACCTGGAGTGGGCGTTATGTCAGACGCCGAGTATCTCATTCAGCGGGCGCACCAGGAGCTCAACGCGGCAATGCGGGCTTCTGATTTGCGGGTACGACAGGTTCACCTCGAATTTGCCGACGCGTATTCGTTCCGTCTGCGCGAAGCGCAGCGCGAGGAGCGTCGATCGCAGATCAGGCTGGTTGGGGAATTGCCCGCGGAGCGCTCCTGCTTCTTCTAAGGCGCGCGTTATCGAGAGCACGGAGCGGCAATCCAACATGTGCGTTGAGGCGGGGACAGTGACTTCTGGAGGCCGCTATGAATCCGACCCTTATCGCCATCTTGGTTGTCGCCGTGCTCGTAATCATCGGAGTCGCCGTCATGGTCATGCGAAGCCGCGAGCGGGAGCGGCTGCAGAAGCGCTTCGGTCCGGAATATGAACGCCAGGTCGAGGCGGCGGGCGGCAGCCATCTGAAAGCCGAAACAGAGCTGTTGAAACGCGAGAAGCGTGTTCAGAAGCTGGAACTCAGGCCCTTGCCCCCGCCGGAGCGGCAGGCGTTCGCCGACGACTGGCGCGACGTACAGGCGCGGTTCGTTGATGATCCCGAGCGGTCGATTGCGCTCGCCGATGCGCTTGTCGGCGAAGTGATGAAGGCGCGCGGCTACCCGGTGGAGGATTTCGACCAACGTGCGGCGGACATCTCCGTCGAGCACCCAGGTCTAGTCGAGAACTATCGAGCCGCGCATGAGATCGCGCGGCGTCACGCGCGCGGCGACGGCGATACGGAAGACCTTCGCGCGGCATTCATCGGCTATCGCTCGCTATTCGAAGAATTGCTACGCGGCGACGCGGCCGAACTGGCGCATTGATCCTTCGCAGCGCCGTGGTGAGCGTAGCTGAAGCATAGTCCAACACGGCATCAGGGATGCTCTGTCGCTGAACATTGATGCCGCCGCTCAGGCGATCGCAGGCATAATTTGCGTCGCATCGATCAACCTTGACCGACTCGAATTAGCAGGAGCAAGCGCCCGTTGGGCGTCTGTTTTGCATAGCCTACCGGCAATCTCCGCGACCGAGCAACGCGTCGACAAGTCTTCCCCGCTGCTGTCCAGGAGCATGATCATGACCGGATTTCGTCCGTCGCTTGGCCGTCGACATTTCCTCGCTTCAACAATCGTCGGTTCCGTCGGCCTTCTCCTGCCGTTGTCACCCGCCCATCCGGCCACGACGCCGCCCGCGCTGCCCGGGGCTGGTACGGTCGCTGCACCAACGACAGCAGCTCCTGCCGTCGCCGCCGGAGAAGCGTCGGTTATCGGCGCCGCCGCGACGTTCGAGATCGCGGGCGATACCTCGATCAGGCCGTTCCATTATCGGGCGACCGATGAGGAGCTTGCGGAGCTCAAACGGCGCATCAAGGCGACGCGATGGCCAGATCGCGAAACCGTGAACGACGACACGCAGGGGGTCCAGTCCGCGACTATGCGCAAGCTTGCGGACTATTGGGCGAACGACCACGACTGGCGCAGGGCCGAAGCGCAGATCTTCTCCTATCCGAACTTTGTGACCAACATCGATGGACTCGACATCCACTTCATCCACGTGAAGTCGAGGCATCCGAACGCGTTGCCGGTGATCGTCACGCATGGCTGGCCGGGCTCGATTATCGAGCAGTTGAAGATCATCGGCCCGCTGACCGACCCGACCGCGCACGGCGGCACCGCCGCGGACGCATTCGACGTCGTGATCCCATCGCTGCCCGGCTACGGATTTTCGGGCAAGCCAACGGCGCCGGGCTGGGATGTCGCGCACATTGCGCGGGCTTGGGCAGAGCTGATGAATCGGCTCGGCTATCGTCGCTATGTCGCGCAGGGCGGCGACTGGGGGAATGCGATCAGCGAGACGATGGCGCTGCAACAGCCACCGGGGCTGTTGGCCATCCACACCAACATGTCTGCGACGTTGCCGGAAGCGATCCGCAAGGCGCTTCCGGCGGGTCCGCCGCCGCCCAACCTCTCGCCCGACGAGCAGCATGCCTGGGACCAATTGACGGACTTCTTCGTCCACGGGCTCGGTTATGCGAACGAGATGACCCAGCGAGCCCAGACGCTCTACGCGATCGCGGACTTGCCGGTCGGCCTCGCCGCGTGGATTCTCGACCATGACATCCAGAGCTATCGGCTGATTGCGAAGGTATTCGATGGCGCGACGGAGGGCCTGACCCGCGACGACATTCTCGACAATGTCACCCTGTACTGGCTGACCAACACGGCCGTCTCGTCAGCGCGGCTCTATTGGGAGAACCGCAATGCGAAGGGCGGTTTCTTCGATCCGCGCGCGTTGCCGCTGCCGACTGGTGTGAGCGCGTTCCGCTCCGAGATCTATCAGGCGCCGGAAAGCTGGGCGCGGACGGCCTATCCGCACCTCGTATTCTACAAGTCGCACCCGGTGGGCACGCATTTTGCCGCATGGGAGCAGCCGCAGCTGCTGACGCAGGACATGCGTGATACCTTCCGGTCGGTACGCTCATAGCGCGCCGGCGATCGGACGCCGCGAGTTTCTCGGCGGGATCGGGCACAATCTTCCGCGGGAGGCGCCGCGCGCCTTTGCAGATGCTATCATGGCCGTCAGCAAGGGCTGAACGCTCTTCGCAGGAGATGACGGATGATTTTCGCCTTTTTGATTGCCGCGCAGCTGGCGGTCGAAGCGCCTCCTGCCGAGACGCCGGGCATCACGCGGACCAATCTCCAAGAACATGATCTCAGCATCGCTGGACGCGAAGCGATCCAGGTGCGCGTCGACTTCGCGCCCGGCGCTAAAGTCCCGCAGCACATGCATCCCGGCGAAGAGATCGTCTACGTGCTGAAGGGGACGATCGAATATCGGCTTCGGGGACAGCCGGTTGCGACGCTCCACGCTGGGGATGTAATCTTCATCCCCTATGGCATGCCGCACGAAGCGACGAACGTGGGCTTGGAAGCGGCCTCAGAGCTGGCGACCTACGTCGTGGAGAAAAACACGCCGCTCGTTGTACCGGTGAAGTGACTCTACTCCTCCGTGCGGACGAGCACCGTCTCCCCGATGAGCAGGAACAGCAGGAATGGCGCCCAGGCGGCGATGAACGGGGATAGGCGCCGGCATTGCCCATTGCGAGGCTGAAGTTGTCGGCCACGAAATAAGCGAAGCCGAGGGCCATGCCGAGGCAGGCGCGAAGGAGGACCTGTCCGGACCGGGCAAGGCCGAAAGCGGCGACGGCCGCGAGCAGCGGCATTAGGATGGTTGAAAGTGGACCGGAAATCTTGTGCGCGAGGCCCGCACGCGCTTCGTCCGCGGGACGCCCGGCGGCCTCGAGCTCCCGCGCACGGCGCTTCAATGTCCAATAGTCGAGCTCTGCGGGATCAACCTTGGCAAGAGTTAAGCTGGCTTGGCGTGACGCCTTCAAGCCCGGTTGCCTGCTTAACAGTACGGATCACGTTCATGTTGGCGTCGTAAGTGGCGACCTTGCTCAGGATCCAGTCGCCGGCCCCCGCATGGGGAACCGCCGTGTCCGCCGTGATCACTCGCTGGAGAATGCCCCCCCGGCGATCGTAGATGCGGACTTGCCGGGCGATGATGTGCTTGCCCCGGCCATTGACGATACCCGCGTGAATCAGGTCGTCACCGTTCAGGACCCAGGCGTTGCTGAGAATCCCTTTGTCAGCTGGTATCGGTTTATAGTCGTTGTCCGACCAGACGTTTACGACGCGTGCGCTGTTCACGACGACGGTCTCGTTGAAAATGAAGAGGCCAGCGGCGATGCCGATGCTCGCGACGACGAGTGGCGCCAGAATCTGGTGCGCGGAGAGGCCAGCCGACTTCATCGCCACTGTTTCGCTGTGCTGGTTCAAGCCGACGAACGCGATCAGCGTGCCGAGCAGGACCGAGAAGGGCAGGAAGCGCGATATCAGCAGCGGCAGGCGTAGGCCCACATAGCGCCATAGATCCGCGTTCGTGTTCCCGGGGACCGCAAGGATCTTGCCGGATTCGCCGAGCAGATCGAGCGTCATTAGCACCAGCACCAGTGCGATGAGCACGCCGAGGCTCCGCGTGATGAACAGGCGAACCATGTACAGGGCCAGGCGCTTGGAAGGGAAGAAGCTGAGATTGATCATGCTTCAGAAAACTTCGGCAGGAGCGACCGAATGCGCCGAGCCGTCTTTGAAGCGAACCATTCGAGCGCGCCGATCGGCTGGCCCCCCGGCTTGTGGGCGAGCACGTGGTACATCCAGGCAATGAGCCCGGCGAAAAGCCCGAGGGGCACCCACAAAGCGATGACCGCGTTCACGCTCCCGTTGGTTGCGGCCTGCGCGGCATATTGATTGATCTTATGATAGGCGACGACGACCAGGATGCCGAGGAAGATTCCGAGTCCGGACGAGCTTCGCTTCGGCGGCACAGCGAGCGAGATCGCCAGCAACGGAAGCATCAGCATCATCACGACCTCGACGAGACGGAAGTGAAAGGCGGCTTGGGTTTCCAACTGCTGATGAAGGTTGGGCGCTCTGCCGCCATAGCCCTCAAACCAGAGCTCGTGGAGGTATAGCTCGTCCGACACGGTGCCGCCGCGGCGGCGGAACTGCTCGATCGCTGGAAGGCTCACGGGGAGATCGTAAAGCTCGAACGCAAGCGTGCGCGGAACCGCGAACTTGGGCGAATCCTGAATAAGCCGACCCTTAGTCAGGCGGAACAGGATCACATTGGGATCGTCGGTCGACAGGAACCTGCCGTGCTCGGCCGTCGCCGCGACGGTAGCTCCGCCGGGCTGGTCCATTTGGACGAAGATCCCGTGGAGCTGCGTTCCCTTCTTCTCACTGCGCTCGATGCGCAGGGTCAGCTTCTTGCCGAGCCGGTTGAACTCGCCCACTTTGATCGCCGCGCCCAGTGCACCCGAATTGAGGTCGAAGCGGAGACCTTCGTATCGATAGTGAGTGTAGGGCTCGAGGTAACCGACGATGAACAGGTTGATGATCGCGAGTGGGATCGCGAAGGCGTAGGGTACGCGCAGCAGCCGGCCGTAGCCGAGGCCGACGCCGCGCATCGCATCGAGCTCCGACGTCAGCGCCAGCCCGCGGAAGGCGAGCAGGATGCCGAGCATCAGGCCTATGGGGATGCCGAGTGACAAATATTCGGGGAGCAGGTTCGCGAGCATCCGCCAGACGACGCTGACCGGACCACCCGCATCCACCACGTACTGGAAGAGGCGCAGCATCTTATCGAGGACGAGCAGCATCGCCGCGAGCACGAGCGTCCCGAGCAGCGGCACGGCGATCGCTTTGGCGAGATATCGGTCGATTAAAGCTGGTCGGCGCAAATTTGGTCGTCCGGGCACCATGATTTGGCCGCAAAGGCCGAGGATATCCAACAACGGACGGATGCACCTGGGCCGAGGCCCCGGCGTTTCCGGCATTAAGGCGCCCTATAGCAACTGGTCCCGGAAATTCATGTTGAAAGTGTCGGCTAGTGTGGAAGGTCAGGAGTCGGTCTCGCCGGAGTGCGCCGACGCGGCTTCGCACTGCATGCGACACGAACGCGTCCGCATCGCTCTTCTCTCCAATCCCAAGTCGACCGGGAACATCGCACAGCTGCCGCGCATCCGCGCTTATTGCGATGAGCATCCGGACGTCTTCCATTATGAAGTCGAGGAAGCGAGCCAGATCGGCGAGGCGATGAAGGTCATCGCGCGCGTTCGTCCGAAGGTGCTCGCGATCAACGGCGGGGACGGGACGGTCCAGGCCGCGCTCACCGAGCTCTACAACGGCGGGCATTTCGGCAAATCGCCGCCGCCTGTCGCTGTGCTGCCGAGTGGCAAGACCAACTTGATCGCGATCGACCTTGGCGCGCGGGGCGACCCCATCGAGACGTTGGAACGGCTGATTGCGCTTGCCCGCACGGACCATTTGGCACCGTACACGGTGGCTCGTGAACTGATTGCGCTTCGCCGCCCGGGCAGCGAGCACCGACCCGTCATCGGGATGTTTCTCGGTGGGGCAGGCCTCGCCGACACGATGCTCTACTGCCGGGAGCGAATTTATCCGCTCGGGCTCCCGAACGGCATCGCCCACGGAATCACCTTCTTTGCGCTCCTCGCTAAAATGCTCCTGCGCATCAAGGCGAACTTTCTCCCGCCCGATCTGGAGCCGCTGAGCGTGTCACTGAGCGACGGCTCGAACCGGCTGAGCGGGCGGTTCTCGCTGCTTGCCGTGACGACTCTCGAGAAGCTGTTGCTCAACAGCGACCTTGGCGAGAAGCGTTCGGGCTCGCTGAAGTTGCTCGCAGTTGAGGAGCAGCCGATGTCGATGGTTCGCGGTCTCGCCGCAAGTATTGTCGGAAAGCTCGGCCGGTGGCCGGTCCCTGGCGTCCATTTCGAACATGCCGATGAAATCACGATCGAGGGCGATTGTTCGAACTTGATCCTGGACGGCGAAACCTTCCGCACTGAGCTGGGACGGCCTATCCACCTTATGCCCGCGCAGCCCTTGTCGTTCGTCAAGTTGGCAGCGTAGGCGGCTTTCCATGTCCGAGCTTCGGGAGCTCGTTGCCGAGGAACTGAGCATTCCCGTCGATCGGCGGGTTAGCGCGATCGCTGCCGGGATAGCGGGGAAATATGGCGCGGCCTCTCGGGCGGTGCTCTTTTACGGATCCTGCCTGCGCGAGCGGAAGCTCGACGGCCTGATGCTCGACTTCTACCTGATCGTATCGGATTATCGCTCGGCCTACCGCAAGCGCTGGCTGGCAGCGGCGAACCGTCTCATCCCCCCAAACGTCTTCTATTTTGAGAAGGAGGGCATCGCCGCCAAATATGCGGTGCTGAGCGAGGCTGACTTCCAGCGCCTAAATGGTTCGGAGACGAGCAGCGTTTCGGTTTGGGCGCGCTTCGCCCAGCCCTCGCGACTGGTATGGGCGGCCGACAAGAAGGCTCGGGAAGCTGCGATCGATGCGGTTTGCCGCGCGGCGCCGACTTTGCTTGCGGCGGCGGGCCGCCGCGAGGGCGAGAAGCCGCTCGACTGGTGGCGGCGGGCGTTCGTGCTCACTTATTCCGCCGAGCTTCGCGCCGAGCGGAAGGGGCGCAGCGTTTCGGTCGTCGATGCCGATCGGCCCAGATACGTTAAATTCACAGAGCCTGCCGCAGCGGCGATCGAGCGTGAGCCGCGGGCTAGCTGGCGTTGGCGGCGCGTGGAAGGAAAGGCGCTTTCGATCCTGCGTCTGGCCAAGGCGAGCGCCACCTTTGCAGGCGGCGCGGACTATATCGCGTGGAAGATCAACCGGCATGCCGGCACTGAGATCCGGCTGAAGCCATGGCAGCAGCGGCATCCGCTGCTGGCGGCTATTACCCTGCTGCCCCGGCTGCTGAAGAGCGGGGCGGTTCGTTAGCCGTTCGGGCGAGCGCAGCGGAGACAGCGTTCGCCAGTGCGCCGACCGTGAAGGGTTTGCGTAGAAGTTCGTGGCCACGCAGGTCTTCGCTCTCACCTTCGCCGACATAGCCGGTGACAAACAGTACTGCGAACTCGTGCGGCGAGGTTGCCTTTAGGTAGCGGATCAGTTCGGGACCGGTCATTTCGGGCATGATCACGTCGGTGATCACGAGGTCGAACATCTTGTCGTTAAAGATGCGGATCGCTTCTTCGCCACTGGCGCAGGCGATCGGCTCGTAGTCCAGGTCTTCGAGTGCATCGACCGTCGCCGCGCGGACGCGCGGATCGTCTTCCACCAAGAGGATGCGGGCATCCGGCACTCGAACATTGGTCTGATTGCGCTGAGCCGTCGGGTGGATGCGAACGGACGCGGCGACTTCGGTGCGAGGCAAATAGATTGAGACGGTGGTGCCTCGCCCCACCTGGCTTTCGATCCCGACCTCGCCGCCCGATTGGTGCGCGAAGCCGAAAATCTGGCTGAGGCCGAGGCCCGTGCCCTTGCCGACGGGTTTGGTAGTGAAGAAGGGCTCGAAGGCGCGTTCGAGCACGTCGGGCGGCATTCCGCAGCCGGTGTCGGTAACGCTGATCTTCACATAATCGCCGGCCCGGATGTCGCCCACCTCGTTCGAGCCGAGCTTCACGTTCTCCGTCGAGATGCGCATCGAGCCCTGGCCGTCCATCGCATCGCGGGCGTTGACGGCGAGGTTGAGAATTGCATTTTCGAGCTGGTGCGGGTCGACGTAGATCGGCCAGGTGTCGGATGCACGGTCGACTTCAATACGGATACGCTCCCCGATCGTGCGATCGAGAAGGTCCGACATGCCGCCGATCAACTCGCTTAAATCTACACGCTCCGGCAGTAGCGGCTCCGAACGAGCGAACGAGAGCAGGCGCCGGGTTAGCGCCGCTGCGCGCGTTGCACCTTCCATCGCATTGTTGAGGTGCATCATGACTTCGCGCCGCGGGCCATTGAGCCGGCGCAGTGCAAGATCGATGCCGCCCACGACGACAGCCAGCATATTGTTGAAATCGTGTGCGATGCCGCCGGTGAGCTGGCCCACGGCTTCCATCTTCTGGACCTGGCGGAGCTGAGCCTCGGCGGCCTCGCGTTCGCGCGCCTCTTCTTTCAGGGCCTGGTTGGCCTCCCACAGCTCGTTCGTGCGCTCGCGGACGGCCTGTTCGAGCACTTCCGCGCGTTCCGCCTCGGTCTCGATCTTGCGGCGCGCAGCCGCGTTTTGCCGCAGCGCCTGCACGGCCACCACGCCCAGGAAGATCGCCCCGAGACCGACGAGGAAGCCGATCCAGCTCAGATAGTCGCTGCGGCGGCTTGCCTCTTCCGAGAGGAACTGGCTCGCGGCCTGACGATCGCGGAGCGACTGACGCTCGGCACGGATGATATCTTCGAGCTTGTTGTCGAGCGCCTGGCCAGTGCCGCTCTTGGCCGCTTGGTAAAAGTAGCTAATGCCGGTGTCGCCCTCCTTCTGGAGAGCCGCCGTGGCGGCGAGAGAGAGCTCCTGATTGCGGCGGCGGTAGAGCTGGCGGAGCTCAGCGACGCGGCGCAGCTGGTCCGGACTCGTCCGCATGAGGTTGCTGAGCTGGTCGATTTGATAGCCGGCGAGCTGCCAGTCGCTGGCGTAAATGTTTCCGCTGCCTTTGACGTCCTCGTCGAGGACGAAGCGAGCGAGCGCGGCCTCTGCGCGGGACACGTTGCTGCTGACATTGCGGACGACGAGTGCGACTTCGTAGGTGTGGCGCTCGGCGGATAGCGCCTGTTCTCGCGCATCATTGGCGAATTTGACGAGGAAGATCATCGCGACCAGGACGAGGGCCGCAATGAGGCCCGCGACTGCAGCGCCGCCTCGACGCCAGTCGAACCGGACTTCTTCTTCGTCCCCAACCCCGATCATGGGCCGCACATTAGCCCCGTTAACCTTTTAGCGGAAGCTTTGGTCTGTGGATAAATTGTTCAACTGATGCAGCCAGTTGCACGGCCTGCCGCAGCAAACATGGTTAATATCTCCCCGACCTGCTCCTGACTGTGGAGCGCGCACAGCGAGCATCGCAGGAGGGTCACGCCCGCGGGGGTCGCTGGAGGCCGTGCGAGATTGACGTACAGCCCCTCTTGCAGAAGAGCTTCCCACATCGCCGCGCCGGTCTCGAGGTCCGGCATGAGCACGGCGATGATCGCGGACTGCGGCTCATCGGTGCCGAGCCTGAAGCCGAGCTGCCGGAGGCCGGCGTGGAGGCGCTTGCTGTTCTCCCACAGGTGCGCACGCTTATCGGCGCTGTCCATCAGCTTGCGGATTGAGGTCGCTGCGGTCGCCACAACGGATGGCGGGAGGGAGGCCGTAAACACATAGGGCCGGCAGACCAGCCGCAGAATCTCGAACTTCGGATGGTTCGAGACGCAGAACCCGCCCACCGTTCCGACCGACTTCGAGAAAGTGCCGATGATAAAATCGACATCGTCGATGATGCCCTGTGCTTCGGCGACGCCGCGGCCATGCTCTCCGATGAATCCCATCGAGTGCGCTTCGTCGACCAGGACCATGGCCCCGTTCGCTTTGGAGACGGCAACCATCTCCTTGAGCGGCGCGACGTCGCCGAGCATCGAATAGACCCCTTCGAGGACGACGAGCTTGCCGGCGCCTTCGGGAATTCGCTTCAGACGCTTCTCGAGCGCCTCGATATCGTTGTGGCGGAAGGGCACGATCTGCGCGTTGCCGAGCGCACAGCCGTCGTAGATCGACGCATGGCTGTCGATGTCGAGGACGATGTAGTCCTCCTTGCCCGCGATTGTGGAGATGATCCCGAGGTTCGCTTGATACCCGGTCGAGAACACCATGGCGTGGTCCATGGCGTAGAAGTCCTTGAGCGCCTGCTCGACTGCGCGATGGCCGGCGTAGGTGCCATTGA
Source organism: uncultured Alphaproteobacteria bacterium (assembly GCA_963752025.1). GTDB lineage: Bacteria > Pseudomonadota > Alphaproteobacteria > Sphingomonadales > Sphingomonadaceae > Sphingomicrobium. The sequence continues at coordinate 144,530 of CAVVWY010000031.1, forward strand.
GGACGCGGCTCCCAGTCGTTCCCGAGCCGAAGGCGTCGAGCGCCTGGTGACCTGCGGCGACCACCTCCGGGTCAAAGGTCATTCCCATGTAATTGTAGGTGCCGAGCAAGATCGTGGGGCGGCCGTTGCAGATCGCGACAGTCGGGCTTTCGACTTTCTCCATCACCAGATTGAACGGGTCGGTGACACCGGTCTCGAGAAGGGCTGCACGCTGCTCGATGAGCGGGTCGAACTTGGAAAAGAGATCGGTCACTTGTCGGCCGTCAGCCTCTGCAGCGCGTCGACGAGCTGCCCGACGGTCTCGATCTCCGCCTGCATATTCATCGTGATCATGACATCGAACTCGTCTTCGATGTTGGCGACGAAATCGAGGACGGTGAGGCTATCCCATTCCATGTCCTGCGCGAAGCGCGTCGCCTCGGTCGCGGCGACACCCTTCTTGTTGAAAGGTTCGATGAGATCGAGGACTTTGGCGAAGGTCTGCTGGCGGTCGGGCATGGTGCGGATCGTTAGTGAGGGAGCAGCTCTTTCGCAACGCAATGGGGCACGATTGCGGCTCGTCTACGGCTTTGAACGGATTCCCTAACGCTCACGGAATGATTACAGCACGCGAATGGCGTGCGCCCGATCGATGCTCGGAAAGTTTGCGATCGACGCACGGGTTGGGGAGGGACTTACATCGATGTTTCGTGCCGCATTGAATCGCTGGCTTCGCGAACCGCTCGTTACCGGCGGTTTCGCCTTATTGTTCGCTGGTCTTGCTATTGGAGTTCCCACTTCCGTTCGCGCCGCGGTCAGTGGCGTCGTCACTGGCTGCGAATTTACTCCATTTCTGCCGTTCGTCCTGATCTGCGCAATCGTTCTGCGCTGGTGGCTGGCTGGTGCAGTCGCCGTCTCCGCTGTTGCCATCACGGGCGGCTTGTTCACAGCTTCACAGCATTTCGCGTTGCCGTGCTTCATCTCGAGCGCCGCGATTTTTCTTGGATCATCGGCCATCATGATCGGCATTGCGCTCCTGATCCGCCACGCATTTTCTTCGATGAAGAGCCGCGGTGCGGACAAATCGATGGGCGGCGTCGTGTTTAGCCTCGAAAGGGGTGAGGTCTGGGCGAGCTGGTATGGCCAGGGGCCGCCGGTGCTGCTGGGATCGCAGCGCAAAGTCTCGGAAATGATGCAGGACTTCCTCGCGCAGGAGGAACTTGCCAAACGGCTGACAAAGAGAATGTCAGCGTCGTCCTAGACTCAGTTCGGCCAATAGACGAACTCCTGGCCCTTCTTCCAAGGCGCGTCGGCAGGCACGTCGATGCGGATGGGTTCCTCGAGCAGCGCCGGCCAGAGCGGTTTCGCCATTTGGCCGTCGTGCGCGGAGAGTTCCGCACGGAGTCGGGCCACTATATCTCTGCGGGCAGCGGAGAGATCGTGATGCTCCGTTGGATCGGACGCGAGATCGAACAACCAGATCCGCTGCGGGTTGGGCGATACCTGCAGCTTCCATTCGCCATCGCGCACGGCTTCGTAGCCGCCCGAGCGCCAGAAGAGGATGCGCGGAATTGGCGCTGCCTTGCCGTTGGCAAAGGGGAGCAGGTTGATGCCGTCAATCACCCGGCCCCTCGGTACGCCCGCGCCCGCTGCGGCCGCGATGGTAGGGAACAGGTCGATGCCGTGCGTCGGCATAGCAGATCGCCGTCCTGCCGGGATGGCGCTTGGCCATCGCATGAACAGCGGCTCGCGAATGCCTCCCTCGAAGAAGGTACCCTTCCAGCCTCGATAAGGGCGGTTGATGTCGGGTAACCCGGCGTACCAGGCGCCACCATTGTCGCTGGTGAAGATCACCAGAGTGTTGTCATCGAGGCGTTGCGCCTTGAGCGTCTCCATGATCTCGCCGACGCCGCGGTCCACGGCGCGGACCATCGCTCCGTAAACACGCGTGCGTCGGTCCTTGATCGCCGGCAGCGCGTCATAATCGGACTTGGTTGCCTGGAACGGCGTGTGTGGCGCGTTGTAAGCGAGGTAGAGAAAGAACTGACGATTGCGGTTTGCGCGCACCGCAGCGACTGCCTGATCGCTCAAATAGTCGGTCATGTATTCGCCGGCGTGAAACGGCTTGCCGCCGTTGAACTGCACGGCGTCGGTGAGCGCCAGCCACAATAGTCGGTCGAGCGGGTCGCCCGGGAGCTTGGCGTCGACCGCAGTGTCGGGCTGGTACTTCGATGCGCCGGGCATGAAGCCAAGGCTTTCGTCGAAACCCTGGTCTTCCGGACGCATCCCGCGGGCTTCCCCCAGATGCCATTTGCCCAAGTGAATCGTGTGATACCCCCGCTGCTTGAGAACCTCCGCAATCGTCACTTCGCTGCCGGGCATGCCCATCTGCTCCATCGGTGGAACCCGCGACTGACGGTCGGCATGGTAGATCGTCGGATAGGGACGGCTCTGGTCGGAGTAGCGAGGCACATATTTCGCAAGCTGCGCCGGCACGGCCGTGAACTCGAAACCGAAACGTTGCGGATAGCGCCCGGTCATCAGCGCCGCCCTCGATGGCGAGCACGTAGCGTTGGCGGCATAGGATTGCGTGAAGTCGACGCCTTCGTGAGCAATGGCGTCGATGTTCGGCGTAGGCACCAATCCGCCGGCAACGCCGTGTCCGGCACCTTCGGTGGTCACGTCGTTGATCGCGAGATCGTCGGTAACGATGAGGATGACATTGGGGGGCCGATTGCCTGCGGGCGGAGTGGCCGGCCCTTCAGCCCATCGTACGGAATGTGCCTTCGCGACCGGGTGAGCGAACCGGTTTGCGATGACAAGGATTTGGACGGGCCACACGCGCCATGCGGTCCAGCCCGCAAGCAAAGCGAGCAGGAGAACGATGCCGGCGATCTTCAGCCGTGTCACCGCTCCATTGTGGGCGATGAAGAGCGTTGGATGAAGTTACATTTGGATCGCAGCGGTCAGGACAGCAGCCTTGCGTCCGCTGCGAAGGCGGATAGCGCCTGATCTAATGGCCGAAGCAAGAGGCCGCGGTTGCTGGTGAGGCTGGTATCGGCAGGTTCGGCATCTTCTGCGATCCGGATCTTCCGATGGTCGACACTGGCCATATCGGCAACGTGCCGGGCGAGCTCGTGCCAGCTGATCGCGCCTTGGTTCGTCAGGTGCCAGATGCCCTTCTCACCATCGATGAGGAGGTCGAGCGTGGCGTGGACTAGGTCGGGCACATAGGTGGGAGAAACGATAGTTCGATCGCTTGCCAGAACTTCGTCGCCGCGCTGCACGCGATCGATCGTGTCGAACAGGAAGTTGTAACGATCCCACGGACCGAAGAAGGCGCTGGTGCGGACGATCAGCGCATCGGCATCGAGCGAAAGTAGGCGCGCTTCCGCATCCGCCTTGCTTTGCCCATAGGGACACTTGGGAGCCGGCGCGTCCGGTTCGACGTAGGCGCGGCCGAGCTTCCCGTCGAACACCAGGTCGGATGAGAAGGTGACGAGCGGAATGCCATGCAACTTGCATGCGCGACCGAGGAGCTCGGGACCCGTGGTGTTGATGCGGAAGCATTCGTCGGCTTTCTCCTCCGCCTCCCAAGTGCGCACGAAGCCCGCCGTGTTAATCAGTGCCCACGGCCTCAACCGCTCGAGCGCGGCTGCGATCGAAGTCTCGTCGGTGATGTCCAACTCAGCACGCGTGGTGAGGACGTGCGCGAGACCCCGGTGAGCGCAGATCCTGGAAAATGCGCGCCCGAGCGTTCCGGTGGCCCCGGTGATCAGTATCGGTCTCGCCGAGGCGCGCTTGGAAGGCAGCATGTCATAGCGAGGCCGTGCGTAGGTGCGGCCGGGCCGCTTCCACCAACCTGGCAGATCAAGAACCGGATGATCGACCTGCTCGCCGCGGCCAAGCTTAGCAGCGGTTTTCGCCACGAGCGTGGGCCGGGGGAGTTCGGAGCGCGTGTCGAACGCACCGACATCATAAATGCCCTCTCGCCGAGTGAGGAGCGAGCGCCAGTCCACGGCACCGAACATGGACCACAGAGTCACGGCGCGAATATCTGCGCCTTTGCTGCGTTCGTTTTCGACGGCTCGCCAGACATCCAGGAGCCAGCGGACCTGCTCCTCTCGTGTGCAGCCGTGATGCACTTCCGAAACGGCAATGGGGAGACCGTAGCGCTGCCATGCTTCCCGCAGGCGGGGGGCGGGACCAAGCTCGCCCTGCAAGCGGTCGATGCGGACTGCCTCGACGTCGACATATTCGTCTTCCCCATTCGAGCCGGGCTGAACTCCGGGATAGCGACTTAGCCGATGATCAAGGAACCGCTCGCTGGTGAGGTAATGATTGATGCCGAGCAGGTCCGGCATTCCGCGTCGGGCGGCGAGCGCTTCGAGCACCTGCTCATCGACCCCGGCTTTCACCAGTGCATTGTGAAACTGATGGCCGGGCATCACACGCCCCGTCAGCAGATCCACGCTCAGCCATCGTCGTTCGTTCTCGTGGCGGGCCTGGTAGGCCAGCTCGTCCGTGGAGAAGGTCTTGCCGAGGTCTTCCGTGACCATCAACTTCGCAGCTGGGTTAGCGGCGCGGATCGCCTCCATTGCAAGGGCGGTTCCGTAGCATTCGTTGACCAGCGCGCGGAGCATGGCGCCGAAATCGCGCTCGTGCGGATACCAGTGGCCGTATAGGCACGAGAAGCGGGCGGTGGTCAGCGGTTCGTTGACGGGAGTCCAGGTCTCCACCCAAGGGTAGCGCCGCGCGACCTTCGCAGCGTAATCGCCGAGCTTCTTGGGAAAGTCCGGATCGAGCAGGCTTGTGTACCGTGGGCCTGAGCCGTGGTGCACGAGGCCGCCAATGATGCGGATTCCCAGTTCGCGCAGCCGCTCGAGCCTGCGGTCGGTCCAGGAGAAATCCAGCTCCGTTGGCGTTTGCGGCGCAACGGTTTCCCACACGATCGGATAGCGCACCGCTTTGACGCCCAGTTCTGCCATTGCGTCGAGATCCGCGAGGCGCGCGGAGTGGCCGGTCTCCACCACCTGATTGCGGAAGTCGTCGCCGATCCTCACGACAGTGCATTCGATGCCGCCCCAGAGCTCGAGAGGCGGCTTGCCAGGAGTGATCACTTCGGCTTGCGGATCGTTTTGATTTTCCCAAGTCGAAAACACGCTTCCTCCAACGCTCACTTAAAGAAAGCGCGGCGAACACCAGTAGTTCTTTCGAACACTTCGATCGGCGACTAACATGCGTTAGTTGGTGTCGGCTCACGCTTACTCAACTTGGACTAAGTTGAGCGACATCAAAGCGTTATGGTGGAGGATTTGTTCCGCGTAACGAACGGTTGTTTGATTCGGCTGACGAATACGGTGCCGCCGCGATTTGTAGTCTTGCCAACGCTCCGAGCCGCTAAAGCCAGCCCTGCGCTCGATACCAGTCGGCTGTTTCCCGGAGCCCCTCTTCGGTGGGAATTTGCGCCTGCCACAGATTGGCCGGCGGGGCGCGCTTTGGTTCGACCACCCAATTTCGGTGAGAGAAGTAAGCAGCTCGATCAACGGTAAGCTTCGCCTTCGGTCCCCGGAGAAGCTGGTCGGCGCGTGCGGCGAGCCGGAGGAAGACTCCGGGCGACGAGACGATGGCTGGTCTGGTGCCGACGGCGATGCCTAGCGCCCGGGCAAACTGACGATGGGTCCAGCCGTGCGGCTTACCGTCATCGGCTTCCACCATGATTCGGGAGGGGGCGGAATATTCGGCGACCGCAAGGAGCAGTCGGGCGAGGTCATCGACGTGGATCAGCGACACGTGGCCGTGAGGCGGCATGAGCATGAGGCCGAGCTTGGCCATTCGGAAAAGCTCCAGCGTTTCCTTGTCTCCGGGCCCATAGACCGCAGGGGGCCGGACGATCACCCAGTCGAGCCCGGAGCCGTGAACAAGTTCCTCGGCACGGTTCTTCGAAGCGCCGTAGAGGGACAGCTTCGGCTCGCGCGCCGCCAGAGACGAAACATGGACGAAGCGGTGGACTCCGCCTGCGGTGGCGGCGGCGAGCATCGCAAGCGTCCCGCCAACATTGCCAAGTTCGAACGCCGACGCATTGTTGCCGGTGATCACGCCTGCGACGTGGATTACGGCTTCGGCTTCCCCAACGAGCTGCTCTAGCGCAGAGCGATCCTGAAGGTCGCCATTGATCCATTCCAGCTTGTCGCGCACCGGCTGCTCGCGGCGGGTGAGGGCCTTAACCTCATGACCAGCGGCAAGGGCGACATCGATCAGGTGCGAGCCAACGAAGCCGGTGCCGCCCGTGATCGCGAGCTTCATAGGGGCGACCAGGGGCTTTCCTCTTCAGCCGCGACTTTTTCCTCGCGCGCGGCATCACCCAGGCGCTCGATGACGATATCGAGAAGTGGCCCGATGCCCTCTTCCAATGGCGCGGATATCGGAAAGACCGGCTCGCCGCTCGCCTTCTCCAGGGCCTTGACGATCTTTGCGCACTTCTTGTCGTCCAGCAGGTCGGTTTTGCTCAGCGCAATGATCTCGGGCTTGTCGGCGAGACCTTCGCCATAGCTGTCGAGTTCGCCTCGTACGACCTGCCACGCGTCGACCGGATCCTCGCCGTCGGCAGCGATCAGGTGGAGGAGGAGGCGCGTGCGTTCGACATGGCCAAGGAAGCGGTCGCCGACGCCCGCACCTCTGCCGCGCCTTCAATAAGGCCAGGAATGTCCGCGAGCACGAATTCGCGACCCTTGTGGCGGACGACGCCGAGCTGAGGGCGCAACGTCGTGAAGGGATAGTTGCCTACTTTTGCCGACGCATTGGTGACCGAGTTGAGGAAGGTCGATTTTCCCGCGTTCGGCAACCCGACAGAGTCCAGCGTCGGCGAGGAGTTCAAGCGTAGCCAGACCCACATTTCTTCGCCGGCGATGCCAGTCTGGTGTTGGCGTGGGGCTCGATTGGTCGACGTTTTGTAGCTGGCGTTGCCGCGCCCGCCCATGCCACCCTCGAGCAGAACGACACGTTGCCCTTCTTCAGTGAGATCCACCAGGAGCGTCCGCTCCTCGTCGTCGGCGAGCACCTGAGTTCCGACGGGTACTTTGATGATGAGGTCGTTGCCGCCTCCACCGGTCTGGTTGGACCCTGCGCCGCCCTTGCCGCGGGGCGCGCGGAAATGTTGTGTGTAGCGGAAATCGATGAGCGTATTGAGGCCGGGCACCGCTTCGAAGACGATGTCGCCGCCCTTGCCGCCGTCGCCGCCGTCGGGCCCGCCGAATTCGACGAACTTCTCGCGCCTGAAGGAAACGGCGCCGGGGCCGCCCGCGCCGGAGCGCACGTAGATCTTTGCCTGGTCGAGGAAATGCATTGCGCGCCCGAGTTAGGCGAACTGGGCGGAGAGGGGAACCTTTGTGCGCACTACACCCACGGGGGGATTAGAGGCATTGCTCCACCAGCCACCGGGTGCCGCTGGCGAACCTCGTCGTCACCTTCACAGTTGGTGGAGCAAGCTCGACCAGCATCGGTGCTTCGCCGCCCCAGCGCAACATGAGGGTCGTCGCGTTATCGCTTTGCAAGGCGGTCACGTCGCCAAGCCCCGAAAGCTTTTCGGTGAGGCACTTCTCGAGATCCCCGAGCTCTTGCTGGTCTGGAAAGTTGCCCCGACCTGCGGCTGTTCCGCCGCTGGGGGTGGGCTTGCCGCAAGGGCCAAAAGCGCCATTGGCAACAGGAGCGGTCGCATGGCTCCTACTTAGGCCTAAATCGGTGGCGCGGTTATCTCCGGGTTATCCCTGAATACCGGCTCGGTCACGTCACGCCGCGTATGTTCAGTATTCGGCGATCTCCTCGCCCGGGGGGCAACACGCGGCTAAAAGATTGTTGGGATGTTCTGCGGCCCTGACTACTGCGCCGTCCATCGAGAGATCCTCGCCAGAATTCCCTGATACTGCGTTAATCAGGACGCGGTGAATTTGACCGAAGGCAACCTCGCAGTTCAGCCAAGTCTTCTCCGCTGAGGTCAGCTCTCAACCCGAAGCCAACCGTTAGTCGGGTGGCGGCTCCCGAACCATTGCAGACATTCGGCTTCGCCTCCGGTGGCTAGGAAAAAAGTGTAAAGCCGATCTTTGCCCATTTTTGGCGCTTCCGGATGCTGGGTCATCCCTAGCAACTGCTCAAGAAATTCCGATGCTTCGTTCCGTGGGCGGCCAAAGTGCAGTTCATCATTACCCGCCTGCTCCAGAAGGATAAGTGGACGACACCGATTGATGGTCTCGGATGCTCCTTCAAGCACCGGCAACTCATAACCTTCGACATCGATCTTGATGAAGGAGGCATCAGCCAAAGCAAAACTGTCGATCGTCCTGACTTGTATCGGGCCAATGCGCTCCGTCTTTGCTACGTTCTTGCCGCTTACGTGCGAAAGCTGTCCATGGTTTCGATAATGCGTGAAGTAGACTTCGCCCTCTTCAGGGCCGACCGCCGTGTTCAGGGCCTGTATGTTACTAATCTGTGCAGTATTCTCTCGAAGGTAGGCATAGGTGGCAGGGATCGCCTCGAAAGCTAGAACCTTCGCGAAGCTCCGCGCCAAGAAGACAGACACAGCTCCTACGTGTGCTCCAACGTCCACAGCGGTAGCAAAGGATGCACAAAGGGCAACGCACTTTGCCGCTTTCAAACGTCAAGGTCGGGAAGCCCCTCGAACTCACCATAGCGAGCGAAAACTTTTCCGTCGGAACGAGAACGACCAAGCCGTGGCACGTAATACTGTCCAATTTCGCTCCCTTACATGCCGCGGGTCCAGCCCTTCGGATCACGGCCGCCCACTAGCCGAGCATAAGCAACATGCTGAACCGATGTGGGCACTAGAATGCACCGCGAACATCTCACGTTCCACCCAAAGCAGACACTGGGCGCCATGCGAGGACGCTGGGCACGGCGCTCCAGAGTGCCTCAACAAAAAAAGGGCGACCCATCGCTGAGCCGCCCGATGCGAATAGTTGATTAGCCTACGCGAATTGGCTGATCCGCGCTGTCCTGCGCTTACGACGAATACTGAACCCGACCGCACCAAACCCGAGCAGCATCATTGCCCAGGTCGCGGGCTCCGGGACCGCCGCGACCGGCGTGAATTCAGCCGTGCCAGCATAGTGACCCTGACCACGTGACCGCCCGTTGATCGTGATGTTGTTCACGATCCCAAAGTGGATCGGCACATCGGTGACCGACCACTGATCAGTGAGCCCGTCATTGACCGTGTGCGCGGCGAGCACGCCATTGACGAATACCGAGAGCAGATCGGTATCGGTCGCGCCATTTATACCTTTGAACGAAACTGACGTAGTAACCGAACCACTTCCAACGCCGTTGTCGTTGATGATGAAGTTGAACATGTCGGTGAACAGCGTACCTGCCACGCTCGTTACGCCCGGAATACCCTGGTGACCGAACGTAGCATCGATTGGACCCGAGATGCCGCCGCTCGTGAAGAAATAGGCGAACTCGCCCGGGGGTGAGCCGAACGTAGTATTCGGCGTCAAGGTAACGTTCGTCGCATTCGCCGCCGTTGCCGACAGAGCAATAGCTGCTGCTGTCGCGAGGGCACTGATCATCCGTCGCATTGGTTCTGACTTTCTTTTGGGAATTATCGATTTGTTAACCGGAATAACTAAGCCACACAAGCAACTTCACAGTCTATCCGTTGTACCGCTGTCTCAAAACGGGATTAGTTGCCTCACCACCATGGTCTGCGCAGCTTCATGCACTTTTGAAATTCCCAGTGGCGTTCGTAACCGCGACGTCAAACGCAGCATGGAAGCAGACACCAGGCCCGTGCGATGACGCTGCTGGGCACGACGCCGCGGAATGCCCAAGCAAAAAGGGCGGCCCATCGCTGAGCCGCCCGACTGCGATTGGCTGATTAGCTTACGCTAGCTGACTGATCAGCGCCGTCCTGCGCCTGCGACGAATACTGAACCCGACCGCACCAAAGCCGAGCAGCATCATTGCCCAAGTGGCGGGCTCCGGGACTGGCCCGGCGACGGGCGTAAACTCGGCGGTGCCAGCGTAGTGACCCTGACCACGTGACAGGCCGTTGATGGTGATGGTGTTCAGTGCGCCAAAGTGGATCGGCACGTTGGTCGCGGACCACTGGTCTGTAAGGCCGTCGTTGACGGTGTGCATGGCGAGAACGCCGTTAATGAACACTGACAGCAGGTCTGTGTCCGTCGCCCCCCCTACGCCAGCTAACGAAACCTCGGTCGTGACCGAGCCACTGCCGACACCTTCATCGTTGATGATGAAATTGAACATGTCAGTGAAATTGGTTCCGCTGAGCACGCCGGGAATGCCCTGGTGGCCGAACGTCGCATCGATCGGTCCCGAGATACCGCCGCTCGTGAAGAAGTATCCAAACTCCCCTGGAGGCGACCCAAACGTGGTGTTTGGCGCGAGGACCAAGTTCGCTGCCTGAGCGGGCATTGCGGAGAAAGCGACGGCTGCCGCCGTCGCGAGCGCGGTAATCATTCGACGCATGGGAAACCCCTTTAGTGTTATCGCGGAGTTAACCAAACGCGGTTATGCGAAAAGGTTTCCAGAACTTCTTTGCTGAACAGAGTGTCTGAAATTGGCACACAAGTTCGTACCATCGGGAACAACAGTTCAGCAGCCAGGAGAAGTTGCCCCACGACCACTCGGCCTCAATGCTATTGTTTGCTGGGTGTTCTTTCGACCCATTGCAGACTTTGATACGCTCGTTGATCAACTGCCGAGGTTTTGCCTGCACACTAGACACTTAGCCGCTCGCCTTAGAGCTTCGTTAACCATGTTAGCTGCAGATGAGAACTGTGGAGACGGCGCGGACATATTTCACAAGGCGGGCTCGGGAGGAGCGTTCGAATGCCGCCGATGCCGGCTCGCCGGAAGCGCGGAAAGCGCACCTTGAATTGGCCTTGCGCTTAGTGAGAGTAGCAACGGGACCCGCCGGGTGGACGAGGCCTGAGCAGTTCTTGGGAGCAGGCGCCGTCGCTCATCATGACACGCGGAATGACCTAGGCGACACTCTTGCCGGCGCATTCCCATTGCCCCCGGCTGACAGCTTCGAACATCTCCTATAAGCTGTGAACACAACAAAGTGGCGACCGCTCGTCAATTGATACGATTGGAGCGGTACGTCAGCTTTCGACGTTGGCGAGCGAGACGCATCACAAACGCAGTGTCAGTTGGAGTCCCCTCACACTCGTTGTCCCAATTGATTTGCGCCACGGCATCCTCAGCCTCGGCGAACAATCGCTGGCAGTTCTCAAGCGCCAGATTAATGACCCCTGTAAGCTGTTTGATGCGATCAATGTCAGATCGCTGTGTGCCACAACCTGTCGTCTCCGAGTATCGCCTTCCGAAAACGGCGCGAAACGGCGATTTATCTGGGGCAAGCCATGCCGCCGAGACTGTACGAATGCTCATGATCGCCGATGTCGGCTGTCAGCCCGTCGCAAACCTTAGCCTGTTAGGTCTGCGTTTCTCCATTGCGGGAGGATGTTTTCGCAACCATGCTGTCGTTTATCCAGCTACCTCGAACGGCTGCCGTTCGAACCTGCGAGTATGGAGGCGCCGGTGGGACTTCGCGCGAAATTCAACCTGCTGCTCCTCGTCATCGCGATCGCCGGCTTTGGCCTGTTCGCGCTCGCTGCCAATCCACTAGTCGATGCGATCGCGAGCGAGGAGGTACTGCAAAGCTCGCGGATCATGATGGAAAGCGCTGCCGGCGCCCGGAAATATACGTCCGAGCAGATTGCACCCGTTCTCCGTTCCCAAATGGCGCAGCACTTCTATCCTCAGTCCGTCTCAGCCTATGCGGCGAAGCGCAACTTCGACGTGATCCATTCGAAATTTCCGGACTTCGCCTACCGCGAGGCCGCTCTCAACCCGACGAACCCGCAGGACCGAGCCGAAGATTGGGAAGCCGACATCATCAATGACTTCAGGGCTCATCCTGGCAAGCCGGAGACCTCGTTCGTGAGAACCACGCCAATCGGTCCAATGCTAGAGCTCGCGCGGCCGCTGGTAAACAAGGCCGCCTGCCTGGAATGCCACGACACAGCGGCGAGCGCGCCCGCATCGATGATCGCGCTGTACGGCAGCCAAAACGGCTTCGGGTGGAAGCCTGACGAAATTATCGGCGCGCAGATCGTCTCGGTTCCGATGTCTACTTCGGCCGTGCGAGCCGAGCATATTCGCAGGCTGTTCGTCCTGCCCTTCGCCGGCTTTCTTTTGCTTCTATTTGTCTCAGTGAACGTCCTGCTCAACTTCGTTGTCGTGCGACCTCTCGAGCGGATTGCGACCGCTGCAGAGACGATCAGCACGGGCGACATCAACGCTCCCGAATATTTCTATGGGCCGAAAGACCAGATCGGCCGGCTCTCCGTATCTTTTAATCGCATGCATCGCAGCCTTGCCGAAGCGCTCAGGATGCTTGGCGATGAATGAGGCTGCGGAAGCAGGCAGCTATTTCCTTAGCTATTCGCGAAGCGACCAGGAGTTCGCTCTTCGGCTCGCCTCTGATCTCCGCACTCACGGCATCAGCATTTGGGTGGATCAGCTCGACATCGCCCGAGTGAGCATTGGGACCGAGCTATCGAGCGGGCGGTTAGTAGTTGTCGCGGGATCGTCGTGGTCCTGTCCCCTCGCTCGGTCGCTTCGGATAATGTCGCGGACGAGATCAGCTTCGCGATCGACGGCGGCAAGGGCGTACTCCCGGTGATGATCGAGCGATGCAATCTGCCGTTACGGATCACCCGAATGCAGGTCATCGACGCGACTGGGAATTATGACAAGGCGCTCGAGCAATGTGTCGCGGAACTCCGGCGGGGAAAGGAGCCCGTGCCGGAGTCGACCGAGCCGTCCGGAAAAAACAGCAATCCCGGCAGCAGAGGTTGAGTCGATCGCGCGAATCCTGACGCATTACCTCGGCCCGATCGCCCCCACGCTCGCTAAACGCGAAAGCAAAGTCTCGGGAACGGTAGAGGAGCTAGGGCAAAGACTTGCCACCTTCATTCCGCGAGCGACCGAACGGAAGGACTTCCTTCGCCAGCTGGTAACGAAGTGAACGGGGTTGCACTTGCTGCACCGGGGACGGCCGCCAGTGGATTTCATTATGGCTTCTGAACCCATCAGGTGCACTGGCGACGCGGCCCCCACTATGCACCTTCGGCCGCGGACGCGCGAAAGAAGTAGATAGAATGCCGGCCAGCTCGCGTCGCTGTGCCGTGCCTCTCGGTCTTCTACTGAAAGAAGGGCGCAGTTCTTCCGCGAGGCATATTTTCTTTTCCGACATGATGTAGACCAAGTGGCGGTGGGGACAGTCAGGTGCAACTCGTCTCCGCGTCCGATTTCCCTGTTCGGCAGCAATTTACAGGGAAGCGGCACTGCGGCGGCCGAGAAAATGCGCGTTGAGCTTGGTCATTCCGTTTTTCTGACCCTCAGGAGCTGCGGCGCTAATCGCGGAACAGCGAATTGGATGCGACATAATAGGGAAGATACCGCGCCCGAGCAGCGAATGTCGCTGACCCTCGAGCAAGCTCTTCCCGCCTTGAGATGTAGTCGTTGCCCGAGCGGTCGATGCTGGTGACAGTGTACGACATCCGCCGCGCCTTAGCTGGGGCGCCAAAGCTGACCTAAATTGCTAACGCAGTACTAACGGGCTGGGCACTAACCCCGATATTCGCCAATCGGGACGCTGTTTACGCAAAGGCTGAACACCTAGGATGGCCGAAGCCGGGGCGATTATCACGCGTCGCAATCGAGGCTGGTCTTCCGTCACTCCGCCAGGAGGCGCCATGATGACCAGTGGGCCCAACGCACCGACGCTCCAATGACTGGTAGAAGCGCGGCCCGGGTCTTGCGCGTTGAACCCGATCGCTTCTCCGCCGCGTGGCGGCTGCTCGAAGAGCGCGAGCCTGCCCCTGCGCAAAGCGGCTCGGACACTGTTATCCGCGCCGATCTCATCCGGCCCGAAGACCTGCTCGCAGTTTCGATCGAAGCGGTCGGCTGCGCCCTGGTCGATGGCGACCCACCCCAGCTCCGCTCACTCGGCGGGGACGACAAGAGTTTCCTGATCGTCAGCTTCCCATTCCAACACATCGCAGAAGAAGCCTTCTATGAAGGCGGGACCGGCATCGTCCCCAATGAACTGAAGCCCGAGGGGAGGCCGACCCCGACCCTCACCCCGCCCCTCCAGCGCGGCCCAACCCGCCAGTGGGCGCGCGCGCTGCTCGTGGTTCACGCCTCGTGTTTGCCATTACCGATGGGGAGGAGATTCCGTTCACAACGGCGGGCATTCTCGATGCAATGCGCCGGCTCCAACCGGTGGTACACCAGCGTGCGTTGCCAGGCACAATACCGATGGGCAGGAGCAGTGGTTTGGCCGGCGGGCTCCGGCTGGTGCCGCTGCCCGACGGCGCGGTCGCCGCTTTGTCGGGCGTCACTCTGATCGCCAGACCGGCGCGAAAAGGCGAGATCGTCAGCCTCTTGCGAGTGCGCGGCGGCGGCCGGCTCGACAGCATCGATCAAGAAGCCGCGATTACCCGGCGGGCCCGTCGCCTGCTGGTTGACCGCAGCGCGAGCGCCGACCGGCGCCTTGACACCACAGGCGGGGACGCCGGCCCCCTCTCGGTGCTCGTCAACGGCCGCCGCAGCGACGTGGCCAACCTGTTCGGGACCGGGCGGGCTCGTCGACGAGCATCGGCCTGGCGTACGGTTCCGCGGCAAGTTCAGCTACCCGCCCACCACGCACGAGACAGCGATCGAGGCTCCCTACAGGCTGATCATCTCGCCATCGGTCGAAGGCCGCTGGGTCCATGCCCTCGAACCGGTGCGACCGGTGGGCGACGTCGACCATGTCGAACTCTGGCACAGCCGCCTGGGGCAGTTGAAGACGAACGCCGAGGGCCAGCAAACGACCGACGAACACGATCCGGGCCGGAGGATCGTGCGGGCGATCTGGGCACGCGACCGCGACCGGATGGCGCGTTCCGACTGGCAGGACCCAACTTCTTCGCTGCCCAAACACAGCAACAACGACCCCTTCCGAATGTCGCTGGACCCCGCCGATCGGCACATGCTGGTGCGCCAGACGGCCGAAACTGTCATCGCCAACTTTCGCCGGGTCGAACCCGTGCCGCTCGCCGTCGACAAGCTATGGCTTTCCAGCCTCGGCGCTTGGCTGGACCTTCGCGGACAGTGGGACACCAGGCCCTATTCGCACGGCAGCATCCGCTCCATCCTTGCACTCGACTATATTGCGCCACTGGGTCGCGACCAGCATGTGGAGGTCGCCTACCCGGGTTACCTTTATCCGCTCGGCCATCGCGCTGTGCTGGTGAAGGTCACCGATCGCAAGATGAAGGACGCCGCCCCGTCAGTTGCGGCGCTTTACCAGCGCAAGTTCCTGGTCATCGGCGAGCCGTTGCGCACCTATGCCGACCGCCGCGACTTGCCGTTCCTCGAGATGGAGGTGCGCCCGCGCGTGACCCCGGCGCTCGACGATCCGGGAACCGCGCAGGACATCTTCTTCTGGCCCACGGTGGGCGCCAGCCTTTCCTGTTCGACGTTCGCGGTCGCGACCAGGAGATGCGCGAGGTGCGCCTGCAGATGCCCCTGCTGTGGGTGCCCGAGTTCAACCTCAACTTCCCATTGATCGATGCGGAATATGGGGGAAGCGGCCGCCGTGCGGTGCCGGTGCATGGCCAGCCGGTCGCCTTCGCGCCTCCGGCCAAGAGCGGCGACACAACTCTGCCTGCCTCCGTCATCCGCTTCCTCGGGAGCGCCGCCTTTGGAGGCTCGACGCCGCGGATGAGCAGCGCCGACGTCGTCCTACCCGGCGTCCAGCAGCTCTCGCCGACCCCCCCGATGCCGATCGACTATCACCCCCGATACAAGGCCAAGGGCTTCGGCGGAGCGGACAACGAGGCGGACATCTGGGCGAGGGTGCTGGTGGCCGGAGAAGTCACTGCCGAACATTCCTCCGATCCGCTTGTGCCGCTTCCGCTGCTGCGCTTCGGTACGGGCGGGGCGGCGAGCGACCGCAGCGGCGGCTTCGTTGCTCCCTCGCTGCCATTGCGCGGGGTGTCCCGGGTCATCGGGGCGGTCGGCAGTGTCGATGACAAGACGGCGAGGCTGACGGTCGATCCTAAGACCTTCTTCGCCGGCGCCGCGCCCAAGCTGTTCGGGTTGATCGACCTGTCCGACCTCGGCGTGACCGTGGACAGCGACCTTGCACGCATCCCCAAGATGATCTCCTACTTCGCCGGCCGGATCGAGACACTGGTTGAGGACATCGGCCGTGCGACCGAAAAGCTGGCGAAGGCCGTCGAAGAGGCCCAGCGGATCGTCGCCGAAAAGCCGGGAAAGCCGGCCGAATGGGCCAAACAAGCCGACGACGCGCTGGCGGCCGCCCAAAGCGCGCACAACTCGTTCAAGGACGTGCCCAAGAAACTCGGCGACGCCTTTGACAAGCTGAAGGCTGATGGGCCCTCGGCCCAGGCGAAGAATGCGGTGAAGGGCTTCCGCGACGACGTCGACAAGACCGCCAAGGAACTCGATGACACTGCGGCCAGGTTGCCGCTGGTCATGGGCAACATCCTCCGCGGCGTCGCGGACGTGCTCCGCAGCGCTGTCGGTGGATCGGTCGACCTGGCAGAGGAGATGTACAGCTACCTAAACGGCCTGGAGGAGGACGGCTCCATCCTGCGCGTCAGCTTCGAATGGACGCCGAAGTTGAAGTCGTGGCCGAACGCGACCGATCCCCTGCTCGAAGTGAAGGAGGACAGCCTGCTCTTCTCCATCACCGCCCGCGCCGGGATGAATGGCAAGAACGAAGTTTCGGCGCTGGCACAGATGAAGGACTTCACCCTGCACCTCTTTCCCAAGGCGGAACTGGTGCGCATCGCCTTCAACCGGTTCGGGTTCAGTGCCGGCAGCAGCAAGCATGATCTCGATATCGTCATCAAGAACATCCGCTTCCTCGGCGTCCTGTCCTTCGTGGAGGACTTGAAGGAGCTGATCCCGCTCGACGGCTTCTCCGATCCACCCAACATCGCGGTGACTCCTGAGGGGCTGACAGCCGGCTTCGGACTGGCCCTGCCGGACATCGCGATGGGCGTGTTCAGCATCACCAATATGTCCCTGAACGCCGACATCCAGGTACCTTTCCTCGGCAAGGCGGTGACCGTGGGCTTCAGCTTCTGCACGCGGGAACGGCCGTTCATCATCGCTGTCGCATTCATCGGCGGCGGCGGCTGGTGTGGTGTCCGGCTGTCGGCCGACGGGCTGGAGGTGCTGGAGGTCGGGCTAGAGGCGGGTGCGATCCTGGCCGTGAACTTCGGCGTGGCCTCGGGCTCCGTCTCCGCGATGATCGGGATCTACATCCGGCTTGAAGGCAAGGAAGGGTCGCTCACCGCATATTTCCGGCTGCGCGGCGAAGTGGACGTGCTCGGCCTCATCTCCGCGGCGATCGAGCTCTATTTGGCGCTCGCCTATCACTTCGACAGCGGCAAGCTGATCGGACAGGCCACGATCACGGTCAACGTCTCAGTGATCGGCATCTCCAAGAATGTGTCGATCCACACCGAACGGAGCTTCGCCGGCTCCAACGGAGATCCGTCGTTCCGCGACGTCATGGTGGAGGCCGATGGAAGTTCCCCCGCCTGGACGACCTACTGCCTCGCTTTTGCGGAGGAATGAGAGATGGCTCGTGAGTATGTGATCGCCTGCGCCCTTCCCCATTCGCTCGGCGCTGAGGCCGACTTCAACGTCTCCCTGTTCTTGTCGCCCACGGTGGACACGGTTGACGACATCCGGCTCGAGCAATGTCCGCTGTTCCTCGACTGGGCCGAGCTCGCCTCCGGCCGCCTGACGGTCGAACTGAGCGACCAGGCGGGCACGATTGAATGCGTTCCGTTGCTCGCCCCAATCGATCCGGCGGCTTGGCGAGCGATGTTCCCCGCCTCCACGCCCGTCCGGCGCTCGGAAGCGCCCGACTGGTCGGGCCGCAAATGGCGCAGCTTCAACGCCAAGGCCGTTCACGACATCGCCGTCGGACTGCACATGGCGACGATCCTGTCGGATCCGGCCAACCCGCCGGCGCCGAGAAATCATCCGCTGAGCGATGCCCTGCAGCAGCTCATTCAGGAGCATGGCTTCTTTCGCCTCGAAGGTTCGCGGGCGAAAGGCCGCTACTTCTACGACGAGAGCCTGGTCACCAAGAAGCTCGACGAGCTGGTCGAATCCCGCGAGCCGCTGACGTTCCTGGAGCGGCGGATAGCGGCCGAACCCGATCCCCTGATGCGCATGGCGTTGCAGCTGCATCGCTGCCGCCGCTTTTACGAACGGCCCGAAACGGCGTTCGACTATCGCGAAGAGCCGATTGCCGGCGTCGCCCCACCGTCGATCCCGGAGAACCTCCCCGAATTCCACACCCGCTGCGGCCTCCTGGGCGATCAGCCGGCGCTGCTTCGCCGGCTCGGCCTGGTCATCGACCTCAAGGTCGTCGACCGCGCACGGCTGCAATCGTCGAAGTGGCTTTCGTCCAAGCTGATTGCGGAGAACGTCGAGGTCAGCCGATCGACCCGTGTCCATTGTCATGCCCGCGGCGACGTCTTCACGACTGTGCCGCGGACGGCAGACTGGACTGAGGGCGCCCTTCGCCTGGGGGACACCGCCCGCTTCTCTGTCTTGTCGCTCGACACCGACGGCAGTGCCATAAAAAGCGAGCGGTTCCTGTGGACCCTGCCCCGTCTCTTGAAGATCGAGGGGAACGGCGATCCCGTCGATGCGGCGACCCCGGCGCAACGCTCGCCCGGCTTCACCGTTGCCGGACAGAGCCAGGCGATCCGCTGCCAGGACGACCTTGGCCGTCAGATCAGGATCGCGGCCAACCTGGAGTCGGGGAAGGACCAGCCCCTCGACACCGAGGACGTGGTCCGAGGCCTGAGGATCGACGTCTGGGACGATTTCACCCGCAAGTGGTACTCGCTCCACCAGCGGCTTTCCACGGTGTCGATCGACGGGATCGGCCCCGTGTTCGAAGACCGGCCGGAAGAGGGCTTCATCCAGGGAACCGCGGCCCACGAGAATGTTCGCACGGAAAATTCGGCCATCCACATCCATGAAGCCCTGTTCGGCTGGGAAGGCTGGAGCCTATCCGCGCCGCGCCCGGGCAAGCGCATCGTGCACCAGGACGGGCACGAAGTGCTGGAAGACGAAGCCGAACCACCCGAGCGGCCGCCGCACCCGTTCCACGTCCGCACGCGGGTGAGGCCCGGCACCCTGCCGCGGCTGCGCTATGGAAGAGCCTACGCATTCCGGGCATGGGCGGTCGATCTGGCCGGCAACTCGCGCCCTCATGACCTCAATCCGCCAGCTGTTCCGGTCAAACTTGATGGCGGCGGGGCGCAGGTCGCTCCATCCGCGGCGGCGGGCAGCAGCGGCCCGATGCTGCTGGAGGCCACCCGCAGCGTGATCGCGCGCCAGTCGGGCAGCGCCGCGGGGAAAAGCTCAACCGGTACCGATCCGCGAACATCCTCGACCCGGAGATCGCCGATGCGATCGTGCGCACATCCGCACGCGCCGCGATGCAAGCGCGCCCACCGCCGCTTTCGCAACCGCTGATCGCCGGGCGACATTGTCTTCCGCGGTTTCCAAGGCGCTTGCTGCGGATACGAAATGGCAGCCGACCGCCGGTCCGGCGGCGCGCATCACCGATCTCGACAGCCTCGTTGGGTCGCAGCTGCCCGCACTGGGCTTTGGAGACCGCGGCCCGGCGGCCAAGGCCATCGACACTGTCACCAAGCCGCAGCCCTTCCTCCGCTGGGAGCCGGTGCCCTCGCCCGATATCGTCCCCCGCCATATGTTCACGGACGGAGAGTCGTTGCGGGTGCTGGTGATCCGCTCCGGTGTGACCCAGGATCCCGATACACTGGAGATCACTGTCGGTACGCCGGGCGACTATGCAGCGTCAGCGACCGCTACCCTGCCCAAGTGCGGCTACCAGGCGACGAGCGAGCGGCATCTCGCCCCGCCTAAGATAACCCAGGTACAGGCCGAGTTTCATGGCATGTTCGATCTCGGCATCGGCGCTCCATCGGACGAGGACCGGCGCAAGATGCTGGGCTGGGCGCTGCGCGCCAACGGCACTTTCGCCGACGAGGATCGCGCAGACATCGACAATCCGCCGAACACGATCCCTCAGCCGGGCATGTCGATCGTCAAGGTCGGCAACCTGACCACCAAACCCAAGTCGCTCCCCTTGCTCGCCGGCGAACCGCCTGCCCCGGGGCAGACGATCATCCACAATGTCGAGAATTCCGCGCTCCCTTACCTGCCGGACCCGATGGCCCGCGGGTCGCAATCCACTTCCCGGAAGCTGGGGGCGACTGCACCGGTCCTTTCCATTCGGCGGTGAGGGGTTCACCACCGACTACACCGGCGAATGGCCCGAGATAGAGCCTTACCGTCTAGTCCTGGAGGGCAGCGCCGCCCTCGCCGGAGACGTCACCGGCCGGGTCATCACTATGCGCCTTCCTCCGGGCGACATTCAGCTGCTCCAGGCGGCAAGCGCGCTGCCGCGCGACCAGCTGCAGCTGTTCGGGCCCTGGTCGTGCCTGCCGCCAGGCGTCACCGCCGATCCGGACGTCACCGAGGCCGCCGCCGACGGGATGCTGTGGGGGCTGTCGCCGTTCGAACGTATTACCCTCGTGCACGCAGTCGATCGCCCGATCGAAGCGCCTCGGCCGGTCCGCATCTTGCCGCTCCGCGCGCCCGGTTCGACCAGCGTCACGCTGGCCGGTGCGATCGATGTGCACGGTCCCAGCAGCGGCACCCTGGTAGCGGAGGCCCGCTGGTCCGAGCCAATTGACGACTTGATTCTGCCGGAGCTCGAAATACGCCAGTCCGGCGCGCAGGCGTTCCAGACAATCGTCGGCGCGCGCGAGGACATCGCCCTGCTCGGCGGCCTCGACCTCACAGCCGACCTGCCGGACATCGGACCGGTCCAAGTCCATCGCGCGATCCAGGAATTCAGCGACACCCGCCATAGGCTCGTCGACTACACGTTCCGCGCGTTCACCCGTTTCCGCGAATACTTTCATCCCACACTTCTCATGGATGCCGACGGCGTGCTCAGCGACGATCGGCAGAGCGTCGTCGCGCCAAGCTTGCGCCTGTCGATCCCCTCGTCCGCGCCGCCTCCACCGCCGGTCGTCCATTCGGTTCTGCCGTTGTTCCGCTGGTCGGACGAGGCCGAAACCGAGCAGCCGCTGGCGCGTCGCCGGACCCGTCGGGCGGGCGTCCGCATCTACCTCGAACGGCCGTGGTACACGAGCGGCGAAGGCGAGCTGCTCGGCATCATCCTAGCCCGCAGCGGTGACGACAGCGGCTACCCTGCGCCGGAGGACGGTTCCGGCTTCCGTTCGTCAGCAAGTGGGGCGCCGATCCGATCTGGTCAGCGCGCGAGGTCGATCGGCGCGCCCTGCCTTCGCTGCGTCTCGACAACCTGCTTCACCTCTCCCAACTCGACGACCGCGAAGTAGCAGCACGGCCGGTTCGAATGCCACAGGACCTTCCACTCGCGGTTCTGCCGGACAGCCCCCTTGTGACGGTGCTTGGCTACGCCCCGCAGTTCAACCGTGAGCGCGGCCTGTGGTTCGTGGACGTCGCGATCGATCCCGGTCCGCAGTTCTGGCCTTTCGTGCGGCTCGCTTTGTGCCGCTACCAGCCGGAAAGCATTGCCGGCGCTCACCTGTCGGCCCCGGTGCAATGCGACTATGTACAGCTGCCCCCGGAGCGGACCGCGTCCGTCAGCCGAACCGACGACCAGCATGTTCGAGTGGTGGTCGCCGGCCCTGTCGGCGTACGCTCGGGACAGTCGCTAGACCTGGCCACTGCGGTCCGGCGCAACCGCCACGTGGGGGTCCGGCTCCAACGCCGCGACCCTGCGATTCGCTCCGACCTTGGCTGGGAGACGGTCGCCGTAACCGAGCTGAGGCTGCGCGGACAGTCGGGCGACCGCCACGTCGCCAGCTGGGTCGGCGAACTCCGCTCCGACGTTTCGATTCCACTCTCCACGCCGGGAGAGGCCACGGATTGGCGGGTGGCCATCGAGGAATGGGAGTTGCTCGAAAGCGATGCTGAGCCGCGCAAGCGGGGAGTGCGGCAAAAGCGCACCCAGCCGATGCAGCGCCGGCTGGTGTACGCCGCTGATCTGCCCTTTTGAAATCTTTGAACTCATCACAATAAGCTGCGGATGAAATTGCATCTGCAAAAGCGGCTCAGCAGCGTTGTTGTCTTCATCACTGTGCGATGGGAGCCGAGAGCCGCATCCGCAACCTTGGAACCCGCCACTCCGCTCCGTTCAGCGGGTCGATTCGCATTGCCAACAACACGGTCGTTCGGTCAGCTGCGATCGATCCGCACTGGCATTCGGTGTGCGCGATTTGGATTTATGCACTGGACCGACCGATCTCCGCGGCGATCGCGATTTCCGATAATATCATGTGAACACCGGGTACGAGGCTGCAGTTGTTGGGGCCGCAGCGCATTGATGGCTTCACATCCGTGGGCCAAAATCTGCGGAAGCGTGAGTTCGAACTGGACCGCAAGTCGCCCGGGGCGGTTAACAGATTGTGTCACCCGCGGAGAAACCGAAGCGCGCGTGAATTCTTCGCCGATTCTATTTTTTTTCGCGCCCTGAAACTGCTGGGACATCCATTTCGCGAGACTTCGTCATCTCCTAATTCGACAGGAGCTTACGAATGAGACGCAACGCACTTAGCATCGAAAATGTAGCCGTCGCGGCATTACGGAATAATCCCAGGTCAGCCCGCCGCCACCCAAAGAAAAAGATAACCGAATTGGCCGAGAGCATTCGTAGACTTCGGCTTCAATGTTCCGTTGATTATCGACCGAGACAGCCTCGTGCTCGCCGGCCATGCGCGGCTCGCGGCGGCGCGCTCCATCGGCATGGAGGAAGTGCCCGCCATCCGCGTGACGCACCTCAGCGAAATCGAATGCCGCGCGTTCATGATAGCCGACAACAAATTTGGCCTGAATGCCTATTGGGACTTCGAGCTTCTTGCCGGCGAGCTCAAGGAACTCGTCGACGTCGGCTTTGACACCATTGCGACCGGCTTCTCGGTTGCGGAGGTGGACCTCACCTTGTGCAGCGCCGAGGAGGCGAAAGCACAGACCGTCCGATTGGCCGCCGAGAACATCATTCCTGAGCCACCAGCGTCGCCGGTCACGCGCCGAGGCGACCTGTGGAAGCTCGGCCGTCACAAGTTATTGTGCGGGGACGCACGAGACCCGCTCGCATACAAAAGTCTGCTTGAGGACGAGCGGGCAAACATCGTCTTCACCGATCCGCCGTATAATCTCCCCATCGCCCGGCCATGTCAGCGGCCTCGGCAGGAAGGTGCACGAGAATTTCGCGATGGCCTGCGGCGAAATGTCTCCGCAGGAATTCACGGGATTCCTCGGACAAACTCTTGCACTTGCCGCACATCACTGCCGTGATGGCGCGATCGCGTATGTCGCTATGGATTGGCGCCATGCGGGCGAGCTGATCGACGCGGGCAACGCCGTCTTCTCAGAGCTCAAGAACCTTATCGTGTGGAATAAAATCCGTGGAGGGATGGGCGCGTTCTACCGGTCCCAGCACGAGCTGATATTCGTGTTCAAGGTCGGCACAGCGGCTCACACCAACAACTTCGGTCTCGGTGAGACCGGCCGCTATCGCACCAACGTGTGGGACCATCCGGGCGTGAACGCATTCGGCGCTGCTCGCGCTGAAGAGCTCGACATGCACCCCACGGTGAAGCCAGTTGCGTTGGTCGTTGATGCGCTGAAGGATTGCTCCAGGCGTGGCGAGGTGGTGCTGGACGCATTCGGTGGGTCAGGCACGACGTTGATTGCCGCGGAGAAGTGCGGTCGGCTAGCGCGCCTGATCGAATACGACCCCGGCTACTGCGATACGATTATCAGCCGCTATCGAAAGGTCTCCGGAAAAGACGCAATCCTCGCAGAGACGGGCGAAACATTTGAGGATGTAGCTGAGGCCCGGAGCGCTCCGGCGGCTGGAGAGGCGGCATGAGCGGCCGGGCAGGCGACGGTGGCGGGAATGGTGGCGATGACAATGGCGATTATGAAGTCGGCTACGGCAAGCCCCCTAAGCACCGCCAGTTCATGCCGGGACAATCCGGGAACCCCAAAGGGCGTCCGCGCGGGGCGAGAGGCAAGCACAAGCAGCTGCTCGCGCACTTGGAGCCTACGACCGACATCATCCTCGAGGAAGCATACGCGCTAGTTCCAATTCGCGAAGGAGGCCGCGCGATAAAAGTCCCAGCGATACGGGCTGTGGCAAAGGCTACGATCAAGTCGGCAGCGACCGGCGGCCAGATGGCGCAAAAGACCTTCACCCAGTTAACTCAGGAAGCCGAAAGGCGCGTCGCCGAATTAAACACGAAGGTATTCGAGACGTTGCGCGACTATAAACTGCGCTGCGAGCGGGAGCGCCGCGAGTGTCGTGCAGTTGGTCTGCCGGAACCGGATTTCCTACCATGTCCTGACGACATATTTCTCAATTGGTACACCCTGACCGCGGAGGTTCGAGGGCCGACGAATGCGGAAGAGAAAGCTGCGCTGGAGCTGCGTTTGAAAGAGCGCGACGCATGGGAAGAAGATTTCGTTTCCGCTCGTCAGACATACGAGCAGGTGGGACGTTCGGAGGTGGGACTGATGAATGCCCTCATCTCGCAGAATAACTTCGACATCATCAACCTGTCTTTGCCCGAGAGATATCAAAAGGAGCTCAAGGGCCGATTGCCAAATCCCGGGCTAGAGGAGGCGCTCAAAAAACGAGCAAACCGCCGGCGGAGGAATTAGGCGGGGGCCGTGGATGCGAAAGGCCTAGCGGCATGCCCGGCATATTGGCGACGGCCACACGGAGCCGCGGAGTGTCGACTTATAGCCGGAAGCCGACAGGGTGCTTCCGGATAGTCCCGGGCTAGAGTTGCCCCCGTTTAACAGCCGTCGATTATTGCGAGCTCGAAGTCTGTGTTCTCGGGTGCCTGTTCGAACAGGGTGACATAACTTCGTCAGTATCTGACATGTGTTGAGGTTCGCCGATCTTCAACTCGCCGCGTAATCAGCAGTGAAATGTCTGCAACGGCGGCAAGCTGGCACACGGGTGGGTCGCACACCCCTCCGTGAAACGCCCGATAGATCGCCAACAGCAGTAATCCTAAGCGGCTCGGCGTCAGCAATACGTTTGGACGCCATAAATCTCGCGCCATCCTTTCGTAATCCTGGCGCGAAACAACGCCTCCATTGCACCGGAGGATGGAAGTCCGGGGGGGGCCGGCACGGGAGGCTGTTCAATGGCGAAGGTGACCTATAACGCGAACGGCGCCACCGGAGGCTCAGTGCCGACGGATTCCACCAACTATGCCGCCAACGCCGTGGTTACGGTGCAGGGAAACACCGGCGGCCTGTCGAAGCCCGGCCTAACCTTCGCCTATTGGAACACCGCGGCGAACGGCTCGGGCACCGTCTATACCGGCGGTGCGACCTTCAACATCGCGGGCAACATCACGTTGTTCGCGCAGTGGTTCACCACCGCGGGGCTCGCCGTCACCGCGGGGCACGCCACGCCCGGCGTCACCGATCAATATGCGATCGCCTATGATGCCTCGCTTTCGGCGGCGGACGGCGTCAATCGCGGCAACGCGCTGATCGCCAAGTGCGACGCGGACTTCGCGCAGATGAACACGCTGTTCGGCAATATTGGCACCCCGTTCGCCGCCCCGATCCAGGTCAATCTCAGCGCGGGGCCCTATGCAAGCGCTGCCTGGGGTCCGCCGATCGCGGTGACGCCCGGCAACGGCTCGTCGGTCGCTCTCGTGCGCTATCTGCTCGTCTCGGAAGTCGTCGAGATGTTCATGCAGCAGCTCGCCGCCAACGGCGTCGGCGGCTGGGGCTACAGCTACGGCGATACCGACGAGGGCAGCAAGGGCGAGGCGCTGTCGCGCTTCCTCGGCTATTATTTCCTGGTCGCCAACGGGCTCAGCACCGCGGTGCTGTCGCAGGGCGGCTCCACCTTCTTCGTGTCGAACGGCTGGCTCTCGTCGTCGCCGCGCACCGATTACATCACCGCCAATACCGACGACAACAAGCCCGATCAGATCTCCGGCTGCACCACTTTGTTCCTCTATTATCTCTACGATCAGCTGAAGTTCCCGCTCACCGCGATCATCAACGGCGGGGCTGACACCATGGCCGGCGTCTATCGCAACCTCACCGGCGACACCGGCAATCCCTATCCCTTCTTCGCGCGGCTGATCGAGAAGTCTTTCCCCGGCACGAACCAGATCACCGTGGGTCCGAACCTCGACGACCCCTTCCCGATCGGGCTGCTCGACTTTTGGACGAAACAACACGCTCGGCCGCGATCAGGTGAAGGATGTCATCGCCCACCAGGGCGGCGTGGTGTGGAACGCCTTCTATCTCGTTCTCGAAGGCTTCAGCATCGATTCGTTCAATTCCTACGGGATAGATCCCCACGCCCAGCTTCGCGCCGGGGCTGTCGGGGGTGAGCATCCGGCCGTCACCCGTGGGTTTTGGCCAGCCGGTGCCAGCGCAGGCGACGCCGATCTTTGAGAACAGCTCGAATACGAAGGTACCGCAGCGCATCCGCTTCTCGTTCGATCTCGTCTTCACCAGCGATGCCGCTTTCCCCAAGCCCGGCGACGATCCGGTCACTGCGGTGTTCAACGCCAAGGCGACGGTAGGGGGTAAGGATCTGTCGGGCGCCACCTGCGCCGCCGGCTTCGAGTTGCTCGCCGGCGCGAACCCCTGGTTCAGCAACGTCGATTTGAAGAACCACGCCGATCTCGCCTATCTCAGCCAAGATGTGCGCGTGTTCTCGGTGGGGGAGGGAGTTGCGCCGATGGTCGGCGCGCCGGCGTTCACTTCCGATCCCTACGCCTCGATCCAGGCTTATCTGCAATGGCTCAACGCCAATCCCCAATACACCACGCCCACCGATCCCAATCAGAGCGATCCGCTCAACGAGTTGCCTGGACAAAGGGGCTATGAGACCGCCGACAGCTCGGTCGTGCCCGTCAACAGCACTGGGCAAAAGGCTTATAATTTCGCG